>NZ_JBNPTM010000003.1:0-891361 GCF_051167655.1 Bradyrhizobium sp. HKCCYLS2038
CCACCTATCGCCCAAGGAGGGGCGTTCGAGAATCGCAAGCATTAGGGTGAATTCATCAGGAACTTCTTCTGATGTTCCTTCATGCAGTGATTAGATTCCAACTGTGCTGCACAAAACGAGCAGCGCTCGATAGATATAACGGAGGATATTATGCAACTACTTGAAAAAATTGCTTTTAGCGACATCGAAACGTCTGAACGCTGTTCATTGGTCAAACATGGTGAGATAGTGCAATTTTCCCACCTTCAGGAAACTCACATTGGTATTCGCACATTCTTCGACGATCCGATGGGAGGCAAAGAGGCGGTTTTTATAATCGGAGGTCCAGATCACGGCCATCTTCTTTCACTTGATCTGATCGGGAACCCGGCAGCACTTATCATAACGAAGCTCGTGCGTTTTGTGGCTGTTGAACCAGCGCCATTTATTGTTGGACGAACGTCAACGGCCGGTGAGTTATATCAGCAAAATGAGTCGGGAGCATTTCTTGCGAGTGGCGTTGTCGTCGACCAAAGCGTAAGGCGCCCGGCATACGTATACTTGACTCCAGAAGGGGAACAGTTCGGTTCGGGACATTGCCTAGCGATGATCAATCCTGGTCGTTGGCGTGGGATCTCGCACAGGTTTGAGGTAGAGGTTTTGCCCGATAGGACATCGTAAGCGTACCCGAAATCGCGCCATATTGGACGGTCCAATGTGGCGCTTCGTCGAAAGGCGCAACGATTAGCGGATTTTTAATCTTCTAGTCCTCATTATTCCTACGCAAATCCAATCGCTTAAAGCGCTATGTTGCGCTCATGTGGCGCCCTTGGCCGGTGACTCCGGCTGTGGGCGCTTTTTTCGGTTTCGCGTGGTCAATTCGCAGGTGTGTTGAGTAATGGGCAAATCCGGCCCGAAGTGTTCAATCTGCTCCCACAAGTCCCGGCATCAGATCGAGATCGGGCTCGCGCACGGCATCTCACACGAGGCGCTGGCCAGGCGGTTCAACGTCAGCCACGACGCGATCGGCCGTCACGCGAAGAACCACGTTACCCCGGCGATGCGCGCGGCGATCCTGACCGCGCAGGCGCCCAGCAAGATCGACCTCGCCGAGCTGCAGGCGACGGAGCAGGAAGGCTTGCTGTCGCAACTCGTGCACCAGCGGGCGCGGCTGCAGCAGCTCGCCGCCATGGCTGGCGATTACGGCGACGTCGGCGCGGCGATAAACGCAGAAGGCAAGATCACGGCCAACCTGGCGCTGGTCGGCAAGCTGCTCGGCATGATCGTGCAGCGCCACGACGTGCGGTCTACCAATCTCCTGGTAAGCGCCGATTATCTCGCCATCCGTCAGGTGCTCGTGGAGACGCTGCGGCCGTTCCCCGACGCGGCCCGGGCCGTGGGCGCGGCGCTGCACCGCCTTGAGACGGACGCCGCCGCGGCGATCACGCAGGCCACCAGGCCGGCGCCGAAGGTGATCGACGTAACGCCCGCAGCGCCGCCTTGCCCCGTGCCGCCGCCATGTTGATGGCCCGAGACATAGCGCGCGCGCTGGATCCGGCCTTGCTGGCCTCCGATGCGGATATCGTCCTGGACCCGTGGCAGGCGGAGTTCGTGCGCTCCGACGCGCCTCAGACTGCCATGCTCATTCCCCGCCAGCACGGCAAGACCGAAGCCGCGACCATCAAGGCGCTATCCGTCGGCACCACCGAACCCGACAGCCTCATTCTGATCGCCAGCCCCGCACAGCGCCTCTCTGACGAGTTCGTGCGCCGGTCCCGCAAGACTTACGGCAAGTTGGAAAATGTCCCTGAGCTGGTCGGGGACGCCGCGCGCCGTATGGAATTCGCAAACGGCTCCCGCATCCTGGCGCTGCCCGGCGACAACGACGGCGACACCCTGCGCGGCCTAGCAAACGTGCGCTTGGCCATCATTGACGAGGCGTCCCGCTGCTCCGACGATCTGATCACTGCCATCCGCCCCATGCTGGCCACCAACCCGCGCGCCCAACTCGTCTATTTGAGCACGCCCGCCGGCAAGCGTGGGAATTTCTACGAAACGTGGGTCACCGACGATCCGGACTGGCACAAGATCCGCGTCGAACTCGGGTCGTGCTCCCGCATCACGCCTGAATTCCTCGCCCGCGAGCGCAAGAATCTCGGTGAGACGAAATATCGCCAGGAATATCTCTGCGAGTTTCTCGACAGCGACGAGTCAGCGTTCGCGGGCGACATCATCGACGCGATGTTCACCAACGAGGTGCGGCCGCTATGGATGTGATTCTCAACCCGACGCTGGACGGTTGGCGATCCAGCTACGCGCGTCCGGTCGATCGCTGGTTGGTTGGCGTCGACCTTGGCCAGAGCACCGACCCGACCGCAATCACCGTCATGAACCATCGCGTCGTTCCGCTCGACGGGTGGGAATTGAACGAAAAGGCACGGATCCGTCGACAGAAACGAGCGGTGCATTTTGACGTTCGCCACCTCGAACGGCTCAAGCTCGGAATGTCCTATCCGCAGCAGATTCAGCACGTCGCCAATCTGCTCGTACGTCCGCCGCTGAGCTTACTCAATCCGCAACTCGTCATTGACGAGACGGGAGTCGGGCGGCCGGTCGGCGATATGTTCGATGCGGCCGGGCTCTATCCCGCGCGGATCACGATCACCGCCGGCCTCGAAGCGACACAGCACGGCGCCAAAACGTGGCATGTGCCAAAAGGGCTGCTGATTTCGAACCTCGAAGCACACGCACACAGCGGCGAACTGCGCATTGCTGCCGTTGCCAACGACGCCGCCGCGCTCAAGGATGAGCTGAAGGACTTCAAGCGCAAGATCTCGGAAGCCGGCCGGACGACCTATGCCGCGCGTGTTGGCGCGCATGACGACTTGGTGTTGTCGGTCGCAATCACGCTGTGGCTGGCGACGCAGGGACCGACGACCAGCATCCAAGAACTGAGGGTGTGATTAGGCAAGCGGGCTGTAAAGTTCAACCGCATCAAATTCGGTAGTATCGATCTTTGAAGAATCCATAACTATTCCATATCCTGCGATCGAGTCGCGAAACATACAGAAATACGCGGAGAAAGACGATCCGTTTGGATCAACTACAAATGTATAGTCAAATTGATCATTCAGGGTCACCCGATTTCTAACGAGTTGAGGGCGGCCGGAAAGCAAAGAGAGGAAATCCGCGAATAGTTCTCCGCGATGAGTGTACGCGTTCGTCATCCAGCGAATAAACATTTTACCGCTGGGTGGCAGGATGTCGTTAGTGTGCTTGTAATGCAGCGCACACAGTAGTTTTCGTAAAATGATTAGCGTAGAGTCTTCGGTGAGGCGTGCATCGAGGGCGCACATATCCAACTCGGAAAAGAGCGCGCCCTGCGGCAGCTTAAGTCCTTCAGCCTTGTAAAACGCACGCTTCTCTCGAGTCGACATCGGATGAAGAAGCCCAGGAAAATTGTTCTTAGCTGCATCGAGGTATTTGTGGAGCTCCTTCCTCTGAGACTCTGTTCTAGGCCCCGATGGGCCGAGCCTAGTGAGTATCGCGAAAACATTTTCGTGGCTGCGCGAGGTGGCGTTGCATTCCGAGCAAGCTGGGAAGCTATACCCTTCGGGCCAATTTCGTTCATCGAAGATTGACCTAGCAGGCTGGTGATCCTCCGTTGTCGCCGGCCTGCTTCCGCCGCAAAAGCAACAAAGTGGGTGTAGCTTAAAGAATTGATCTCGAAGCGATTTGCGATCGGCTTTCATCGAAAGGCTCGGTCTTATCCAGGATCGGATGCTATTGTAGGTTGCGGTTGATCGATAGGCTCAGATTGCATGCATCCTGTGGAAGCTCACGCTTTGCCATGTCGCGCTTATGTCGCACCGAGTAGCCGGGAGCCTCCGGGAATCGTTGGAAGTATTGGGGAATTTTGCGCAGCACGCGCGACATGAATTTGATTAGCTCAATGGGTTTAAGTTGTTGAAATCGTTGGCGATCCCAGCAGGACTCGAACCTGCAACCCGCGGAGTAGAAATCCGCTACTCTATCCAGTTGAGCTATGGGACCGTCGTCGCAAGATGAACGGCCGCGAGGGCGGTTCACGCGATACGCGCCGGCGGGCGGAGCCCGGCGACGCGGCTTCCATAGCACGGGTCATATGAAAAATCTCTGGTTTCGCCAAGAGTGAGCGAACCGGGAACGGGGTGGCGGCGACCAAGCGGAGGCGGAGGGCGGTTCTGGTCGCCTCGTCCGCGTGGCCACCGGCCCCTGACGGGGGTGCCGCGGCCTTTGCCGGTATGCCATGTGCTGTGAATTGCCGTTGATGAACAGATTTTCCGGTGCTGCACGCTCGACGATCACGGCGGCGGCGAACGGGCGCCATGGCCCCTGCAACCTCTGCCATCAGCCCGTCACCATTTCGCGTCCATTCTCGCCACGAATCGGCCAAACACGGGCATCGTTCGGGCTGTCCCGACGAGCCGTCCCCATCGCCGTCCAAGGAGTTGTCCCATGATCGGTCTGGTTCGCGCCGTCGCCGTCTGCGCCATCATGGCGCTCGGCCTCGTCTCCGCCGGGTCTGCAGCTCTCGCCGCCGACAAGGCGTTCAAGCGCGACGATCTGGCGGATGCCGCGATCAAGCTGGAGGCGCAGATCAAGAGCGAGGCGGGGGCGGTCAACAAGCCGCTGGCGACCTTGCGCACGGATGCCGACGCGGCGCTCCGGCGCAACGATCTGCGTACTGGGCTGCAGATCCTCGGGCAGATCGCGACCGCGGCGCCGGAGGATTCCGGCAACTGGCTGCGGCTGGCGCGTACCGTGCTCACCCAGATTCGGCCGTTCAACACCTCGGAGCAGACCTTCCTGTTGGAGCGCGCCTCGACCGCCGCCTACATCGCCTATCAGCGCGCCGGCAATGCCGGCGAGGAGGCGGATGCGCTGGCTCTGCTCGGCAAGACCATGGCCGAGCGCAAGCTGTGGCGGCCGGCGCTCGATACGCTCAGGATGTCGCTTGAGCTGCGCGAGGTCGCCGATGTCCGCGGACAGTATGAGCGGATGCGCGACGAGCACGGCTTCAAGCTGCTCGACTACACTGTGGATTCCGACTCGGCGAGCCCGCGCGCCTGCTTCCAGTTCTCCGAGGATCTCGCCAAGCGCACCGACTTCTCGCCGTTCGTGGCGCAGGCCGGCAATGACAAGCCGGCGCTGACCTCGGAGGACAAGCAGCTCTGCGTCGAGGGCCTCAAGCACGGCGAGCGCTACAACATCAATCTCCGCGCCGGGTTGCCGTCGGGCGTCAAGGAGAGCCTGCCGAAATCAGCCGAGTTCAACATCTATGTCCGCGACCGCAAGCCGTTCGTGCGCTTCACCGGCAAGGCCTATGTGCTGCCGCGCACCGGGCAGAAGGGCATTCCGCTGGTCAGCGTCAACACGCCCGCGGTCAACATCAAGGTGTTCCGGATCGGCGACCGCAACCTGATCAACACCGTCATCGACAGCGATTTCCAGCGGCCGCTGTCGAGCTACCAGCTCAGCGATCTCGGCAACGAGCGCGGCATGAAGGTGTGGAGCGGCGAGCTCTCCACTCAGATGACGCTGAACCAGGACGTCACGACGGCGTTTCCGGTCGACCAGGCGCTCAGCGACATGCAGCCGGGCGTCTATGTGATGACGGCGGCGCCGAAGGGCCAGGCGAGCGGCAATGACGAGGACAGCGGCGGCCAGCTCGCCACGCAATGGTTCATCGTCTCCGATCTCGGCGTCGCCGCGTTCTCCGGCAATGACGGCATCCACGTATTTGTCAACTCGCTCGCCTCGACCGATCCGGTGGCGCGCGCCGAAGTGCGGCTGGTCGCCCGCAACAACGAGATCCTGGCGACGCGCAAGACCGACGAGGCCGGCCATGTGCTGTTCGAGGCGGGGCTGGCCCGCGGCGAGGGCGGGCTGTCGCCGGCGATGCTGACGGTGTCAGGCGACAAGGCCGACTATGCTTTCCTCAGCCTGAAGACGTCGGCGTTCGACCTGTCGGATCGCGGCGTCGCCGGGCGCGAGGCCCCGGCCGGGCCGGATGCCTTCGTCTATTCCGAGCGCGGCGTCTACCGCTCCAGCGAGACGGTCTACCTCACCGCGCTGCTGCGCGACGGCAAGGGCAATGCCATGACCGGCACGCCGCTGACGCTGGTCGTCGAGCGTCCCGATGGCGTCGAGTTCCGGCGCGCCGTGCTGCCCGACCAGGGCGCCGGCGGGCGCTCGTTCAGCGTGGCGCTGAACTCGGCGGTGCCGACCGGCACCTACCGCGTGCGCGCCTTCACCGATCCGAAGGGCGCGGCGGTCGGCGAGACCACCTTCATGGTCGAGGACTACATCCCCGAGCGGCTGGAATTCGACTTGTCGTCCAAGGACAAGCAGATCAAGGCTGAGGCTCCAGTGGAAGTGAAGGTCGACGGCCATTTCCTGTATGGCGCGCCGGCCTCCGGCCTGCAGCTCGAGGGCGACCTGCTGGTGACCACCGCCGCCGAGCGGCCGGGTTTTCCCGGCTATCAGTTCGGCGTCGCCGACGAGGAGAGCGCCTCCAACGAGCGCACGCCGATCGAGGGCATGCCGGAGACCGACGCCAAGGGCGCCGCGACGTTCCCCGTGAGCCTTGCGAAGCCGCCGTCCTCCAGCCGGCCGCAGGAGGCACAGATCTTTGTGCGCCTGGCCGAGACCGGCGGCCGCGCCGTCGAGCGCAAGCTGGTGCTGCCGGTCGCGCCGAAGGCGGCGCAGATCGGCATCAAGCCGTCGTTCACCGGCAAGAGCGTCGGCGAAGGCGACAAGGCCGAGTTCGACGTCGTGTTCGTCTCGCCCGAGGGCAAGACGCTGGCGCGCAACGGGCTGCGCTATGAGCTCTTGAAGATCGAGTCGCGCTATCAGTGGTACCGGCAGAACTCCTATTGGGAGTACGAGCCGGTCAAGTCGACCAAGCGCGTCGGTGACGGCGATGTCACGATATCAGCCAGCAAGCCGGCGCGGCTGAGCTTCCAGCCGGAGGCCGGCCGCTACCGGCTCGACGTCAAGTCGGCGGATGCGGATGGCCCGGTGACGTCGCTGCAGTTCGACGTCGGCTGGTACACCGATGGCAGCGCCGACACGCCCGATCTCTTGGAGACCTCGCTCGACAAGCCGCAATACCAGTCGGGCGACACCATGGTCGTCACGGTGAATGCGCGCACCGCCGGCAAGCTCACGGTCAACGTGCTCGGCGACCGGCTGCTGACGACGCAGACCACCGAGGTCAAGGAAGGGACCAACCAGGTCAAGCTCGCGGTCGGCAAGGACTGGGGCACGGGCGCCTATGTCGTGACGACGCTCCGCCGCCCGCTTGATGCGGCCGCGCAGCGCATGCCGGGCCGCGCGCTTGGGCTGGCCTGGTTCGGCATCGACAAGTCCGTGCGGACGCTCAACGTCGCGCTGACGCCGCCGGCACTGGTGCGGCCGGGCGCGGCGTTGAAGATCCCGGTCAAGGTCGGCGGGCTCAATCCCGGCGAGGACGCCAAGATCGTAATCGCGGCGGTCGATGTCGGCATCCTCAACCTCACCAACTACAAGCCGCCGGCGCCGGACGATTATTATCTCGGCCAGCGCCAGCTCTCGGCCGAGATCCGCGATCTCTATGGCCAGCTGATCGACGGCATGCAGGGCACGCGCGGCCAGATCCGCTCTGGCGGTGACTCCGGTGGGGCCGAGCTGCAGGGCTCGCCGCCGACGCAGAAGCCGCTGGCGCTGTATTCGGGCATCGTCACCGTCGGGCCCGACGGCACCGCCGAGGTTAGCTTCGACATTCCGGAGTTCGCAGGCACCGCGCGCGTCATGGCCGTGGCGTGGAGCGCGACCAAGGTCGGCCGTGCCAATGTCGACGTGACCGTGCGCGATCCCGTGGTGCTGACCGCGACCCTGCCGCGCTTCCTGTTGTCAGGCGATCGCGGCACGCTGTCGTTCGACGTCGACAATGTCGAGGGCATGGCGGGCGACTACGTCGTCAGCGTCAAGGCAAGCGGGCCGGTCAAGGTCTCCGGCAACGCCAATGTGACGCTGAAGCTCGCGGCCAAGCAGCGGGCGTCGTCGACCCTGCCGCTTGATGCATCGGGCACCGGCACGGCGCAGCTCGATGTCGACATCAAGGGACCGAACGGGCTGAGCCTCGCGCGGCACTATCAGCTCGACGTCAAGCCGGCGACGCAGGTGCTGGCGCGGCGCTCGATCAGGACCTTGGCGAAGGGCGAGAGCCTGACGCTGACCTCGGACATGTTCAGCGACCTCGTGGCGGGCACCGGCACGGTGTCGCTGTCGGCGGGGCTGTCGACCGCGCTCGATGCGGCGACCATCCTCAAGGCGCTCGACCGCTATCCGCATGGCTGCTCGGAGCAGATCACTAGCCGCGCGATGCCGCTGCTCTATGTCAACGAGCTCGCCGCCGGCGCACATCTGGCGATGGATACCGAGGTCGACCAGCGCATCCGCGACTCGATCGATCGCTTGCTGGCGCGGCAGGGTTCGAACGGCTCGTTCGGGCTTTGGTCGGCCGGCGGTGACGATCCCTGGCTCGACGCCTACGTGACCGACTTCCTGACCCGCGCCCGCGAAAAGGGATTTGCGGTGCCGGACGTGCTGTTCAAGAACGCGCTCGACCGCGTCAGGAACTCGGTGGTCAATGCCGAGGAGCCTGAGAAGACCGGAGGCCGTGATCTCGCTTATGGCCTCTACGTGCTTGCGCGCAATGGCGCGGCGCCGATCGGCGATCTGCGCTATCTCGCCGACACCAAGCTCGGCAATCTCGCCACGCCGATCGCCAAGGCACAGCTCGCCGCCGCGCTGGCGTTGGTTGGCGACCGCGCCCGCGCCGAGCGGGTCTATGGCGCGGCAGCCGACAGCCTCGCGCCAAAGCCGGTGCTGGTGTTCGGCCGCACCGACTACGGCTCGGACCTGCGCGATGCCGCCGCGCTGGTGTCACTGGCTGGCGAGGGCAACGCGCCGCGCGCGACGCTGACCCAGGCCGTGGCCCGCGTCGAGGCCGCACGTGGCCTGACGCCGTACACCTCGACCCAGGAGAATGCGTGGATGGTGCTGGCGGCGCGGGCGCTCGCCAAGGAGACCCTGGTGCTCGATGTCAACGGCCAGGCCGTGAAGCAGGCGTTGTATCGCAGCTACAAGGCCGCGGAGCTCAGCGGCCAGCCGCTGAAGATCACCAACACCGGTGATGCGCCGGTGCAGGCGGTGGTCTCGGTGTCCGGCTCGCCGCTGACGCCGGAGCCGGCGGCGTCGAACGGCTTCAAGATCGAGCGCGGCTACTACACGCTCGACGGCAAGCCGGCCGACATCAAGACGGTGAAGCAGAACGATCGCTTCGCGGTGGTGCTGAAGGTCACCGAAGCCAAGCCGGAGTATGGACACATCATGGTGTCGGACTATCTGCCGGCCGGGCTCGAGATCGACAATCCGCGCCTGGTGTCGTCGGGTGACAGCGGAACGCTGGACTGGATCGAGGACGGCCAGGAACCGGTCAATACCGAGTTCCGCGACGACCGCTTCACCGCCGCGCTCGACCGCGCCGCCGACTCCAAGGCGGTGTTCACCGTCGCCTACGTCGTGCGCGTGGTGTCGCCCGGCAAATACGTGCTGCCGCAGGCCTATGTCGAGGACATGTACAATCCCTCGCGCTATGGTCGGACCGGGACCGGCTCCGTGGAGGTCCGCGCGGCGAAATGAGTGACGGTGGAACGAGTGGTGGTGGACGCAGGACGGAGCCTCAGTCTCCGTCGTCATGGCCGGGCTTGACCCGGCCATCCACGGCCGCGCGCGAGGACGGCGTGGATGCCCGGGTCAAGCCCGGGCATGACGAGAGGAGGGGGCGCGTCGCAAAACGTATAGCGGTACTTGCGCTCCTGCTATTCGTGGTCGTAGCGACGGCCCTCACCACCTACACCATCTCCCTCGGCCCACTTCCGCTGCGCGAAGCGAAAGCCGTCTCCACCACGGTGGTCGACCGCCACGGCAAGCTGTTGCGCGCCTATGCGATGGCCGACGGACGGTGGCGGCTGCCGGTCAGTGCGAAGAAGGATGTCGATCCGACCTATCTCAAGCTGCTGCTGGCCTATGAGGACCAGCGCTTCTTCGAGCATCACGGCGTCGATCCGCGCGCGCTGGCGCGCGCGGCGATCCAGCTGGGATCTCATGGCCACATCGTTTCCGGCGGCTCGACCATCACGATGCAGCTGGCGCGGCTGCTCGAACCCAGGCGGCAGCGCTCGCTGCACGCCAAGCTCAGGCAGATCGTCCGCGCGCTCGAACTCGACCATGAGATGAGCAAGGACGAGATCCTCGATCTCTATCTCACGCTCGCGCCTTACGGCGGCAATCTCGAAGGCATCCGCGCCGCCTCGATCGCTTATTTCGGCAAGGAGCCGAAGCGGCTGTCGCTGGCGGAAGCCGCGCTGCTGGTGGCGCTGCCGCAGTCGCCGGAGACGCGAAGGCTCGACCGCCATCCGGAGGCTGCGCGGCGCGGCCGCGATCGCGTGCTCGACCGCATGGTCTCGGAAAACGTAATCTCCGCCGAGGACGCCGCGCAGGCGAAGGCGCAAGCCGTGCCGGCGTTCCGCAACCCGATGCCGATCCTGGCGCCGCATGCGG
Organism: Bradyrhizobium sp. HKCCYLS2038; assembly: GCF_051167655.1. NCBI lineage: Bacteria > Pseudomonadati > Pseudomonadota > Alphaproteobacteria > Hyphomicrobiales > Nitrobacteraceae > Bradyrhizobium > Bradyrhizobium sp. HKCCYLS2038. The sequence goes on from NZ_JBNPTM010000003.1 coordinate 10,630, forward strand.
CCGACCAGGCGACGGCTATCGTGAAGGACCAGCCGATCATTCGGCTGACGCTGGATGCCTCGCTGCAGAAGGTCCTTGAGCCCTTGGCGCGCGACCGCGCCGTTGCGCTGGGACCGAACGTCTCGGTCGGCATCATCGTGGTCGACAACGACAGCGGCGACGTGCTCGCCCATGTCGGCTCGGCGGATTATTTCGACCAGAGGCGGGCAGGGCAGGTCGACATGACCCGTGCGGTGCGCTCGCCCGGCTCGACGCTCAAGCCCTTCATCTATGGCCTCGCCTTCGAGGATGGCTTCGTGCATCCGGAGAGCCTGATCGAGGACCGCCCGGTGCGCTTCGGCTCCTACGCGCCGGAGAATTTCGATATGACGTTCCAGGGTACGGTGCCCGTGCGCAAGGCGCTGCAGCTGTCGCTGAACGTGCCGGCGATCGTGCTGCTCGATCGCGTCGGCGCCAGCCGGCTGTCGTCGCGGCTGAAGCAGGCGGGCGGCAATCTGGTGCTGCCGAAGGACGAAGCGCCGGGCCTCGCCATGGGCCTCGGCGGCGTCGGCGTGACCCTGCAGGACCTCGCCCAGCTCTATGCCGGGTTCCCCCGTCTCGGCACCACCAAGCCGCTGCGCGAGATCATCACGGCCGATGAGACCGACCCGCGCGAGCCGATGCGGCTGATGGACCCTGCGGCCGCCTGGCAGGTCGGCAACGTGCTCCTGGGAACGCCGCCGCCGGAAAACGCGGCGCGGAACCGGATCGCGTTCAAGACCGGCACCAGCTACGGCTATCGCGACGCCTGGTCGGTCGGCTTCGACGGCCGGATCACGATCGGCGTCTGGGTCGGACGCCCCGATGGGGCGCCGGTGCCCGGCCTGATCGGCCGCGTCTCAGCGGCGCCGATCCTGTTCGACGCCTTTGCCCGCAGCGGCAAGCTGCCGGCCGCCTTGCCCAAGCCGCCCAAGGGGGCGCTGGTCGCCGGCAATTCAAAGTTGCCGTTGCCGCTGCGCCGGTTCCGCCCGATCGGCGAGCTCGTGCGCACCGGCGCGGAGCAGGCGCCGCATATCCAGTTCCCGCTGAATGGCTCGCGGATCGATGTCGACCGCTCCGCCGGACAGGAGGCCTCGGTGATGCCGGTGAAAGTGTCCGGCGGCGTGCTGCCGCTGACGATGCTGGTCAACGGCCTGCCGGTCGGCGAGATCGACAGCCGGCGCCAGCGCCTGATCGATCCGCCCGGGCCGGGCTTTGCACGCCTGACCGTGATCGACGCCACGGGCGCTGCGGACACAGTTGTGGTCAGAATCCAGTGACCGTTCGCTAAGCGGTTGTCGGCATGGCGGTTTCAGCGTATTCGGAACCCCATGGTCGAGACCTATGCCCGCCCCCGTTTTGGAGAGCCGCGCGAGCCGAAAAACCTGGTGAATCCGGGCAGTCGGCTGGTGCGGATGATCGATGCCGTCACCGTGAGCCACACCAGGGCGATCGCGTTCCTGCTCGTCTGCGGCCTGCTTTTGTTTCTGCCCGGCTTCTTCACGATCCCGCCCATCGACCGCGACGAGGCGCGCTTTGCGCAAGCCACCAAGCAGATGGTCGAGAGCGGCGATTACGTCGACATCCGCTTCCAGGACGACGTGCGCTACAAGAAACCGGCCGGCATCTACTGGTTGCAATCGGCTGCGGTCGAGACCGCCTCGGCGATCGGCCTGCCGCGGGCGCAGCTGCGCATCTGGGTCTATCGAATTCCCTCGCTGATCGGCGCGATCGGTGCGGTGCTCCTGACCTATTGGACGGCGCTCGCTTTCGTGACGCGGCGTGGCGCAGTGTTCGCGGCACTGTTGATGTGCTGCTCGGTGCTGCTCGGCGTCGAGGCGCGGCTCGCCAAGACCGATGCGATGCTGCTGTTCACGGTCGTCGCCGCGATGGGCGCGCTGGCGCGCGTCTATCTGTCCTGGCAGCGCGGTGACGATCCGGAGCGTCCGCCGTGGGGACCGCCGGCGATCTTCTGGACTGCGATCGCCGTGAGCATCCTGGTCAAGGGCCCGCTGATCCTGATGCCGGTCGGGCTGGCGATCATTTCGCTCGCGATCATGGACCGCGGCGCGAACTGGCTGTGGCGTCTGCGCCCCCTGTGGGGCCTGATGTGGATGCTGGTGCTGGTGCTGCCCTGGTTCGTGCTGATCTTCCTGCGCTCCGGCGACGCCTTCTTCGCGGACTCCGTGGGTGGCGACATGCTCGCCAAGATCTCGGCCCAGGAGTCGCATGGCGCTCCGCCCGGCCTCTATCTGCTGCTGTTCTTCATCACCTTCTGGCCCGGGGCGCCGCTGGCGATCATGGCCGCTCCCGCCGTGTGGCGCGCGCGCCGCGAGCCTGGCGCGCAGTTCCTGCTGGCGTGGCTGGTGCCGTCCTGGATCGTGTTCGAGGCCGCGCTGACCAAGCTGCCGCATTACGTGCTGCCGCTGTATCCGGCGATCGCGATCCTGACCGTCGGCGCGCTCGAGCGGCGCGTATTGTCGCGCTCCTGGCTGCGCCGGGGCGCGGCCTGGTGGTTCGCGATCCCGGCGATTACATCGGTGGTGGCCGTGATCGGTGCCATCATCGTCGCGCACCAGCCGGTGTTCCTGGCTTGGCCGTTCGTCGCGGCCTCGCTGATCTTCGGCCTGTTCGCATGGTGGCTGTATGACGACAGCCGCGCCGAGCGCTCGCTGCTGAATGCCGGCGTGGCGGCGATGTTCCTTGCGTTCGTGGTCTACGGCGCGGTGCTGCCGGCGCTGACGCCGCTGTTCCCGAGCGCCGAGATCGCACGCGCCCTGCGAAACGTGGTGTGCGTCGGGCCCAAGGCGGCCGCCGCCGGCTTCCACGAGCCGAGCCTCGTGTTCATGACGGGCACCTCGACGCAATTGACCGACGGCTCCGGCGCGGCCGACTTCCTCAGCCAGGGCACATGCCGCTTCGCCCTGATCGAGCAGCGCACCGAGCGCGCCTTCGTGCAGCGCGCCGAGGCGATCGGGCTGCGCTACAACGTCGCCACTCGGATCGACGGCTACAACATCTCGCAGGGCCGCGCGGTCTCGATTGCGATCTACCGTTCGGAAGGCACCGAGTAGATGGCGGCGGAAACACCCTCGTCATCGTCGTATGTCGCGCAGCTCGCCCTGGTCGGCAAATTCTCGCTCGGCCGCCTGGTGCGCCGGCCGCAGACGGCGCCTGACGCGGCGGCTTGGCAGCGCCTGTCGCGTCAGTTGCTGCTGCTCGGCGGCATCGGCATCGGCACGATTCTGGTGCTGATGGTCGCCTTCGACGCCTATGAGATCGGCTTGATGCCCGCGCGCGGCACGCCGAGCCTGTGGCCTTGGCGCATGATCACCGATTTCGGTAAGGATGAATATGTGCTGGGTCTGCTGGCGGTCGGCGTCGTCGCGACGATCCTGATCGTGCCGCTGTGGCCCGAGGCGACGCGCAGCCGCCTGCTCAACTTCGCCACCCATGTCCAGTACCTGTTCTTCGCGTTGCTGACCTCATTGCTTGCCGCTCAGGTGCTGAAATACGTCATCGGCCGCGGCCGGCCCTTCGTCGGCGGCGAGGCGAACGCCTTTCACTTCGATCCCTTCAACGGCACGCCGGCCTATTTCAGCATGCCCTCGGCGCACGCCGTGACCGCGTTCGCACTGGCCTTCGCGATTTCAGCGGTCTGGCCGCGGCTGCGGATTCCGATGTTCATCTATGCCGCTATCATCGCGCTCAGCCGGCTGGTGCTGCTGGCTCACCATCCGAGCGATGTGGTCGCTGGCGCCGTCCTCGGCCTCGCCTGCGCCATGCTGGCCCGCTACTGGTTCGCAGCACGGCGGCTCGGCTTTCGACTGTCGAAGGACGGTCGAATCGTACCGCGCTAGGGGGTTGCGAGCGGGGCCCAAGCCCCATAATAAGCCTCCGCCGCAGCGCCCGGGGCAGGAACCGGTCCGATCACGTCATCACGAGTCCCCATCTTGTCGACCGAAACCCCCGTTGCCGTCTCCATCGTCGTTCCCGTGCGCAACGAGTCCGGCAACATCACGCCGCTGATCACCGAGATCGCGGCCGCGCTCGATGGTCGCTGGCCCTACGAGATCATCTACGTCAATGACGGCTCGACCGACGACACCGCGCAGCGGCTCGCGGAGGAGATGGCGCGCCGGCCGAACCTGCGCGTCCTGCGCCACGAGAAATCGACCGGTCAATCCGCGGCCGTGCGCAGCGGCATCCGCGCCGCCCACGGCGCCATGGTCGCAACGCTCGACGGCGACGGGCAGAACAATCCAGCCTTTCTTCCCGACCTCATTGCCGCGCTCGACAAGGGCGGCGCTGGTGTCGGCCTCGTCGCCGGCCAGCGTGTCGGCCGCAAGGACACCGGCTTCAAGAAGCTGCAGTCGCGGATCGCCAACAAGATCCGCAACGCCGTCCTGCATGACGGCACCCGTGACACCGGCTGCGGCCTCAAGGCCGTCCGCCGCGACGTGTTCCTGATGATGCCGTATTTCGATGGTCTGCACCGCTTCCTGCCGGCGCTGGTGCGGCGCGAGGGCTACGACATCGCCTATATCGATGTGATCGATCGTCCTCGGCACTCGGGCGTATCGAACTACGGCTTCTTTGACCGGCTGTGGATCGGAATCATGGATCTCGCCGGCGTGTGGTGGCTGATCCGCCGCAAGAAGCCGACGCCGGTCGCGATCGAGGTGAAGTGATGCTGATTCAATTCGGGCAGGCGTTCAGCAACTATCTCTACGACATCTTCATCGCCAAGTTCGATTTCTGGCTGGTGTTCGGCCTCGCCGCCCAGCTCGCTTTCGCCGCGCGCTTCCTGGTGCAGTGGATCGCGAGCGAACGCGCCGGCAAGAGCGTCGTGCCGCTCGCGTTCTGGTTCTTCTCGATCGGCGGCGGGCTGATGACGCTGGTCTATGGCCTGGTGAAGCGCGAGCCGGTCATCATCTTCGGCCAGCTGCTCTCGAACATCATCTACGTCCGCAACGTCATGCTGATCTTCAAGAACCGCCAGCGAGAATCGCAGACGCTGAGCAATTGAGCGGCGGTGCTGACTTGCCGGATCTGAGCTGGTGCAGTGGGAATCAGCATCCGCCTCTGACATCGATTTGGGCGCAACTCGTCCCAAGCCGTCATGCCCGGGCTTGTCCCGGGCATCCACGTTCTTCCTCGTTGCTAGACGTGGATGGCCGGGACAAGCCCGGCCATGACGGAGCAGAATAATTTGCAGCGCGCCAGTGCGCTCAGCGTGGCAGCGGCTGAGCTCGGGACGAGGGCAGGGCGACCGGCGCGGGGCTGTCCGCCACTTCGCTCCGGCGACTAGCCACCTCGCCCGCCGCATCCAGCACCGGATACGCCACCGAGCAGATGTGTGAGTGGATGCGCCGGAGATCGCGCAGAACGTCGAGGTGCAGTGAGGTGGTTTCGAGCGTCTCCGAGCGGCCCTCGCGCAGGCGCTCGAGATGGCGCTCGGTGGCGGCGAGCTCGGCGTTGCGGAGTTCGCTCTTCTGGTCCAGCAGCTGATGCGCCTGCTGCGCGTTGCCCGACATGAAGATGCCGAAGGCGATGCGCAGCGATTCCATGATCTGGCGGTGGAACGCCTGCAGCTCGTCGGCGCCTTCGATCGAGAACTGGAAGCGGCGCTTGATCTTCTTGGTCGCGAGCTCGCTCAGGTTCTTGTCGATGATGTCGCCGATATGCTCGAGGTTGATCGCGAAGGAGATGATCTCCATCGCGCGCTTGCCCTCGCGTTCGTCGAGGCTGCCGCGCGTCAGCTTGGTGATGTAGAGCTTGATCGCTTCGTCGAGCCGGTCGACGATGTTGTCGGTGCGCGAGACCTGGTCGACCAGGCCGCGGTCGTTGGTCATCATCGCCGTCATGACGTTGCGCAGCATGGTCTCGACCAGATCGCCCATGCGCAGCGCCTCGCGCGCGGCGTCGGCGAGCGCAAGCGAGGGCGTCTCGAGCGCCGTCTCGTCGAGATAGCGCGGCTTGGCCGGATCGACCTCGGCCGGACGGTCCGGGAACAGCCTGACCAGCAGCTTTTCCATGCCGCCGAGCAGGCCGATGAAGATCACCGCCGTGCCAAGATTGAAGGCCATGTGGAACTGCGCGGTCAGCTTCGACAAATCGGGCTGCCACAGTTGCAGCTGCTCCGCGAGCGGATGCAGGAACGGCGCGATCAGTCCGACGCCGATGATGCGGTTGAGGAGATTGCCGACCGGCAGGCGATAGCTCGCCGGATTGTCGCGGCGGGCGCCCTCGAACACCGGATTGACCGCGCTGCCGAGATTGGCCCCGAGCACGAGCGCCAGCGCCGCATCAGGCGTGATGAAATGCGCATAGGCGAGCGACATCACCAGCAGCACGCTGGCGACGCTGGAATGCACGATCCAGGTGACGGCGGCGCCGAAGATGATGCACAGCGTGACGTCGGCGGTGATCGCCTGCATGAACACGCGCATCGCCGGCGCCTGCTCGGCGGGCGCGAGCGTGTCGATCAGGATGTGCAGCGACAGCAGCATCAGGCCGAGGCCGATCGACACCCGGCCGATGTCCTTGATGCGCGAGCGCGGCCCGCTGCGGAACGCAACCAGCCCCAGGATGAACAGCACCGGCGCCACCGCGGCGACGTTGAACGAGAGCACCTGGACGATCAGCGTCGTGCCGATATTGGCGCCGAGCATGATCGCGAGCGCCGGAATCAGCCCGACCAGACCTTCGGCCGCGAAGGAGGTGGTGATGAGGGCGGTCGCGGTGCTGCTCTGCAGCAAAGCGGTGAGACCAAGGCCCGCGGCCAGCGCGCTGAAGCGATTGCGCAGCGCACGCGACAGCAGCAGGCGGAGATCCGGACCGAAGGCGCGCAGAATGCCGCTGTGGACCATGTGGAGGCCCCACAGCAGCAACGCCACACCGCCCATCAGATCGAGAAGAACCATGGATTTCCGTTCGTATCCGCTTCCGTCAATGCCGAGGCTACGCCCAATCGGCAGCGGATCAACGCCATTTTGTCAGCCCCGCCTGCCTGATCGCGGGGCGTTCCGTTGTCGTCGGCCAGTGTGATCGGGCGTGATCAGGCCGCGTTGAAGGCGGCGAAGCCGCGGTCGAGATCCGCCTTGAGATCCTCGACATCCTCAAGGCCGATGTGCAGGCGCAGCGTCGGGCCGCCGGGCGCCCAGGTTGTGGCGCTGCGGTAGCTGGTGCAGTCGAACGGGATCGCGAGGCTTTCGAAGCCGCCCCAGGAATAGCCCATGCCGAACAGCGTCAGCGTATCGAGCATGGCGTCGACAGCGGCCTGCGGCTTCGGCTGCAGCACGATGCTGAACAGGCCCGAGGCGCCGGTGAAGTCGCGTTTCCAGATCGCGTGCCCCGGGTGGCTCTCCAGGGCGGGATGCAGCACCTCGATCACTTCGGGACGCGCGGCGAGCCAGCGCGCCATCTCCAGGCCTGAGCGGTGGTGCTGCGCCAGCCGCACCCCGAGCGTGCGCACGCCGCGCAAGGCCAGGAACACGTCGTCCGGGCCGGCGCAGACGCCGAGCAGGCGGATGCCCTCGGCAATCAACGGCCAGGCTTTCTCGTTCGCCGAAATCGTGCCGAACATGATGTCGGAATGGCCGCCGATATATTTGGTCGCCGCCTGCATGCTGATGTCGACGCCCTGTTCGAGCGAACGGTGGTACAGCGGCGTGGCCCAGGTGTTGTCGTCGATGACCAGCACGCCATGGGCGTGCGCCACGGCGGCAATGGCCGGAATGTCGGGCATCTCGAACGACTGCGAGCCGGGCGCCTCGACAACCACCGCGCGTGTATTCGGCTTGAGCAGTTGCTCAATTCCTGTGCCGATCAGCGGGTCGAAATAGGTCGTTTCGACGCCGTAGCGCGCCAGCATGCCGTTGCAGAAATTGCGGGTCGGACGATAGATGCTGTCGCAGACCAGCACGTGATCCCCGCCCTTGAGCACCGACAGCAGGGTCGTGGAGATCGCCCCGAGACCGGACGGGGCAATGCCGACGCCAGCGCATTGCGGCCCTTCGAGCGCCATCAGCGCCTGCTGCAATGCCTTTGTCGTGGGCGTCCCATGGCGGCCATATTGGAATTCGCCGCGGTGCGCGTGCAGATCGTCGGCCGTCGGGTAGAGAACGGTCGAACCGTGAACGACAGGGGGATTCACGAATCCGTGCTGCGCCTTCGTGTCCCTGCCCGCCGTGATCAGCCGTGTTCCGACATTTTGTCGCACCGCCGCAGCGGGGTCGTTGTTCGAGGCCATTCGCGTGTCTGCTTTCGTGTGAGGCTGCCGGAATCGCGAAATTCGGGCAGGGGCGATCGTTAATAACAGAATGCAGAACAGGGCCGTCAACCCCTTGACCCGGACCGCCAGTCGTTCTGTGATGCTGGCGCAATTCGATCGCTGCACGTTGAGGGGCTTGCCGCGATTTCCGCTCCATCAGTCCTGCATGGCTTGGCCGTGCATGGGAGCGCCATATTGTTGGTATGGCGTTTGCAGTGGCGGATTCAGGTCGGGCCCATCGACGCGCTGAGATTTCATCGCTCCCCAAGGACGACTGCGAAAGGCTGTATTTATGAAACGCGTCACTCTGGCTCTCACTCTTGCTCTCGCCCCGGTCATGGCGAGCGTCGGCGCCCACGCCGAAACGCTCAAGACCGTCAAGGATCGCGGCATGGTCGCCTGCGGCGTCAGTCAGGGTCTGCCCGGTTTCTCGAACCCGGACGACAAGGGCAACTGGACCGGGCTCGACGTCGACGTCTGCCGCGCCATTGCCGCCGCGATCTTCAACGATCCGACCAAGGTCAAGTACGTCCCGCTGTCCGCCAAGGACCGCTTCACCGCGCTGCAATCCGGTGAAATCGACGTGCTGTCCCGCAACACGACCTGGACCCTGTCGCGCGACACCTCGCTCGGCGCCAACTTCGCCGGCATCACCTATTATGACGGTCAGGGCTTCATGGTGAAGAAGGCTCTGAAGGTCAATTCCGCGCTCGAGCTGAACAGCGCCTCGGTCTGCGTGCAGACCGGCACCACGACCGAGCAGAACCTCGCCGACTACTTCAAGGCCAACAAGATGAAGTACGAGGTGATCGCGTTCGCCGGCGCTGACGAGACCATCAAGGCCTATGAGTCCGGCCGTTGCGACGTGTTCACCACCGACGTCTCGGGCCTTTATGCCGAGCGCCTCAAGCTCGCCAATCCGGCCGATCACGTCGTGCTCCCCGAGGTGATCTCGAAGGAGCCGCTCGGCCCGATGGTGCGCCACGGCGACGACCAGTGGTTCGACGTCGTGAAGTGGACGCTGTTCGGGCTGGTCACGGCCGAGGAAATGGGCGTCACCCAGGCGAACGTCGACGAGATGGCCAAGTCTGACAAGCCGGATTTCAAGCGCGCCTTCGGCACCGACGGCAATCTCGGCGAGCAGCTCGGTCTGACCAAGGACTGGTTCTCGCGGATCGTCAAGGCGGTCGGCAATTACGGCGAGATGTACGACCGTAACGTCGGCGCCGGCTCCAAGCTGCAGATCGCCCGCGGTCTGAATCAGCTCTGGAACAAGGGCGGCCTGCAGTACGCACCGCCGATCCGCTGATCGCTGTACGATATCGGGGCTGCGGCGAATGAGCATCGAAGCGAGGTTACCGCCTCCGCAATATGGGCTTCGTCTGAAGCGCATGCTCGGGGGCAAGGCAGGATGGAATGGCATCATCCTGCAGATCCTGTTCGTCGCAGTCCTGGTCTGGGTTGGCTACGAGATCGTAGCCAACGCCCGCACCAACCTCGCCGCCCAGCGCATCACGACGGGCTTCGGGTTTCTGAACAATACGGCCGCTTTCGACGTCAACCAGACGCTGATCAGCTATAGCGGCTCCGACAGCTACAGCCGCGTGCTGCTGGTCGGCATCCTGAATACGCTACTGGTGTCGGTGATCGGCATCTTTCTGGCGACGATTCTGGGTTTCCTGGTCGCGCTCGGCCGGCTGTCGCCGAACGCCTTGCTCTCGCGCGTCTCCGGCGCCTATGTCGAGCTGATCCGCAACCTGCCGCTGTTGTTCCAGATCCTGTTCTGGTACCTCGCGGTGCTCGCGGCGCTGCCTGGACCGCGCCAGAGCATCTCGCTGTTCTCGATGTTCTTCCTCAACAACCGCGGCTTCATCGTTCCCAGCCCGGTCGAAGAGCCTGGACTGATGCCATTCCTGGCCGCGCTCGGCGTCGCGATCGTCGCCTCGCTCGGTCTGCGCTCCTACGCGCGCCGTGAGCTGTTCGTGCGCGGTCACGCGATGCGGATCTGGCCGTACGTGCTGGGCATGCTGATCGGATTGCCGCTGATTGCGACCCTCGTGTTCGGCGTGCCCGTTGCGTTCGAAATCCCCGTGCTGAAGGGCTTCAACTTCGCCGGCGGCTCCCGCATCATCCCCGAGTTCGTCGCGCTGACCTTGGCGCTGACGATGTATACGGCCTCGTTCATCGCCGAGGTCGTCCGCGCGGGCATTCTGTCGGTCCACAAGGGCCAGATGGAGGCGGGCCTGTCGCTCGGACTGAGCCGCGGCACCGTGCTGCGCCTGATCGTCGTGCCGCAGGCGCTGCGCGTGATCATGCCGCCGCTGACCAACCAGTATCTGAACCTGACCAAGAACTCGTCGCTGGCGGTTGCGATCGGCTATCCCGACCTGGTGTCGGTGTTTGCCGGCACCACGATGAGCCAGACCGGCCAGGCGATCGAGATCATCGGCATCACCATGGGCGTCTATCTCGCGATGTCGCTGATCACGAGCGCTGTGATGAGCTTCTACAGCTGGCGACTTGGCAAGAGATTGGGCGCATGACCGACATCACCGCTTCGAGCTTCATTCGCCAGGACATGGCCGGGGAGCGCCCGGCGCCGATCAAGACCACGGGCTTCGTCGGTTTCGTCCGCACCCGGCTCTTGAATTCGCCGACCAACATCCTGCTCACCTTGGTGAGCGCCTTGTTGATCTGGTTCACGGTGATCCCGGCCTTGCAGTTCCTGCTGGTCGACGCCGTCTGGGTCGGCAAGGATCGCGAAGCGTGCCTGGCGCAGAATGCCGGTCATGCGGTCGGGGCGTGCTGGCCTTACATCACCGCGAAGTTCAGTCAGTTCATGTACGGCTTCTACCCGGAGGCCGATCGTTGGCGGGTCAACCTGACCTATGTGCTGGCGGTCGTGCTGCTGGTGCCGCTGCTGATCCAGCGTGTACCGGCCAAGGGCCTGAACGCCGGCCTTTTCTTTTTCGCGCTGCCGGTGGTCGCATTCTTCCTGCTGTATGGCGGCGGCCTGTCCGGCTTCGGCGTGAGCTGGACGACGGGCGCCTTGCAGCTGTTCGTGGAGAGCGTCGATACGGCGGGCAACGCGCTGGTCCGCGCCGGCGACAGTGTTCCGGTGATCGGCCTGCTGTTGTGGCTGCTCGGCAAGCTGGTCGTGCTGATCGGAACGCTGGCGTCGCTGATCATCTGGCCGCTGGTCTGGATCCGCAACGAGCTGCAGCAGTCCCATCAGCCGGTGTGGAACGATCTCGCTGTCACGGCGATCGTCGTGACCGCGCTGGTGTTCGTGATCGGCGGCGGGAGCAGGGCGCTGCGCAGCGTGATCGCGACGGCTGCCACCTTCGTCGGCATCGCCATCGTCATTGCGATCATGGGACTAGACCGCAACGGCCTTCCGATCGTGGATACCCGACTGTGGGGCGGCCTGCTGGTCACCCTGGTCGTGTCGGTGATCGGCATCGTCGCCTCGATGCCGATCGGCATCGCGCTGGCACTCGGCCGCCGCTCGACCATTCCGCTGATCCGCATCTTCTCGATCGCCTTCATCGAGCTGGTGCGCGGCGTGCCGCTGATCACGGTGCTGTTCTTCGCGACCTACATGCTGCCGCTGTTCCTTCCCGGCAACGTCCGCGTCGACGGCCTGGTGCGGGCGCTGATTGGCGTCGCGCTGTTCTCCGGTGCCTATATGGCCGAGGTGATCCGCGGCGGCCTGCAGGCCATCCCGCGCGGCCAGGCGGAGGCGGCGAGCGCGCTCGGCCTGTCCTGGTGGAAGACCACGAGCTTCATCGTGCTGCCGCAGGCGCTGCGCCACGTCATTCCCGGCATCGTCAACAGCTTCATCTCGCTTTTCAAGGACACCTCGCTGGTGTCGATCGTGGCGCTGTTCGATCTGCTCGGCAGCCTCAAGGCCTCGTTCGCCGACCCGGTCTGGGCGACGCCGACCACCGCCTTCACCGGCTTTGCCTTCACCGGGCTGATCTACTTCGCCTTCTGCTTCGGCATGTCACGCTACTCCCTGCTGGTCGAGCGCCGCCTGAACGCGCACCGGCGCAATTGAGCCAGAGATCATCGAGAGATCCATGACCGCAAATTCGATCGTTAGCATTGCCGCGCTGAACAAATGGTACGGCGAATTCCACGTCCTGCGCGACGTCAACCTGTCCGTCGCCAAGGGCGAGCGCATCGTGATCTGCGGGCCCTCGGGCTCCGGCAAATCCACCCTGATCCGCTGCATCAACGCGCTGGAGGAGTTTCAGGAAGGCGAGATCAATGTCGACGGCATCGACCTCGGTCCGAATCTCAAGCGCGTCGACGAGGTGCGCCGCGAGGTCGGAATGGTGTTCCAGAGCTTCAACCTGTTTCCGCATCTGACCGTGCTGGAGAACTGCACGCTGGCGCCGATCTGGGTGCGCAACATTCCACAGAAGGAAGCTGAGGCGGCCGCGATGAAGTACCTGGAGCGGGTCAAGATCCCGCACCAGGCGCACAAATATCCCGGGCAGATGTCTGGCGGTCAGCAGCAGCGCGTGGCGATCGCCCGCGCGTTGACGATGAATCCCAAGGTCATGCTGTTCGACGAGCCGACCTCGGCGCTCGACCCGGAAATGGTCAAGGAGGTGCTCGACACCATGGTTGACCTCGCCAAGGAAGGCATGACCATGCTGGTCGTCACCCACGAGATGGGTTTCGCCCGCGAAGTCGCCAACCGCGTCGTGTTTATGGACGCCGGTCAGATCATCGAGTCCAACACGCCGGACGAGTTCTTCGCCAACCCGCAGCATGCGCGCAGCAAGCTCTTCTTGAGCCAGATCCTGCGGCATTGAAGAGGGGCGAATAGGGATTTGCGAATAGCGAATAGGGCGGTAGTCCCGTCGCTACTCGCTACTCGCTACTCGCTACTCGCTACTCGCTACTCACACGAACGGCGGCTTGATGCCGCTGCGGCGCTCCAGCCATTCCGGCACCGGCAGATTCTTCGAGCGCATGAAGTCGGGGTTGTACAGCTTCGACTGATAGCGGTTGCCGGAGTCGCACAGGATGGTCACGATGGTGTGGCCTGGACCCAGCTGCTTCGCGAGTTGCATCGCGCCCGCGACGTTGACGCCGGTCGAGCCGCCAAGGCAGAGGCCCTCGTGCTGCAGCAGGTCATAGATGGTGTTGACGGCGTCTTCGTCCGACACCAGGAACGCCGTGTCGACCTTTGCGGTCTCGATCACCGGGGTGACACGGCCGATGCCGATGCCCTCTGTGATGGAATCGCCGGGCGTGGATTTGACCTCGCCGTTCTTGAACCAGTTGTACATCGCAAAGCCGTGCGGGTCGGCGCAGGCGGTGACGATGCCCGGGTTCTTTTCCTTCAGATAGCGGCTGGTGCCGGAGAGCGTGCCGCCGGTGCCCACGGCGCAGATGAAGCCGTCGACCTTGCCGCCGGTCTGCTCCCAGATCTCGGGCCCAGTCGACTCATAATGCGCCTTGGCATTGTCGAGGTTGTTCCACTGGTCGGCGAACAGCACGCCATTCGGCTCGGTCTTGCGCAGTTCGTCCGCGAGCCGGCGGCCGACATGCTGGTAGTTGTTCGGGTTGTTGAACGGCAGCGCGGGGACTTCCACCAGGTCGGCGCCGCACAGCCGCAGCATGTCCTTCTTTTCCTGGCTCTGCGTTTCCGGGATCACGATCAAGGTGCGATAGCCGCGTGCATTCGCGACGACGGCCAGCCCGATGCCGGTGTTGCCGGCGGTCGATTCCACCACGAGTCCGCCCGGCCGGAGTTCGCCGCGCTTCTCGGCCTCGAGGATCATCCACTTGCCGGCGCGGTCCTTGACCGACTGGCCGGGATTCATGAATTCGGCCTTGCCGAGAATTGTGCAGCCCGTCGCTTCCGAGGCGCGCTTCAGCTTGATCAGGGGCGTGTTGCCGATCGCCTCGATGACGTCGTTTCTTATGGACATGTCGCAAATACCTTGGGCAGCTTTCCTGAGACCAGATCTAGGAAGACCCTAGCCTAGTCTCCAGTGTGGCGTAAGCGGCCGGTGTCAGGCGCCTGACTTGGCGAAAACGACCTGCCTGACGTCGATGTTCCCCGACAGGAAACCGGCCTCGCAGTACGACAGGTAGTATTCCCACAGCCGGCGGAAGCGCTCGTCGAATCCCGCAGGCGTCAGGTCCGGCCAGGCGCTGCGGAAATTGCTTCGCCAGATCGCGAGCGTCTTGGCATAATCTTGCCCGAAGATGCGCTCGCGAATGACGGGCATGCCAAAGCGCTCGCCGAACGACTTCAGGATCTGCGGCGTCGGCAGCATTCCACCCGGAAAAACGTAGCGCTGGATGAAATCGACCTCGCGGCGATAGTGCTGGAACAGGCTGTCCTGGATGGTAATCGCCTGGACGCCCGCCAGCCCGCCGGGCCGCAGTCGGTCTCGCAGCTGCGAAAAATATCTTGGCCAGAACTGCTCGCCGACCGCCTCGATCATCTCGATCGAGGCGATGCGATCGTAGCGATCGCGTTCGTCGCGGTAATCCTGCAGCCGGATCTCCACCTTCTCGGCAAGCCCGGCCTCATGGATGCGGCGCTGCGCGAACTCGCGCTGCTGCTCGCTGATCGTCAGGCCCACGACCTTGGTGCCGAACGTCTTGGCGGCATATTCGGCAAATCCGCCCCAGCCGCAGCCGATCTCGAGCAGCGTCTGGCCGGGCTTCAGGTCGATCGCCTCGGCGAGCCGCTTGTACTTGTTGGTCTGCGCCGCGGTGAGGTCGGTGGTGTGCTCCTCGAACAGCGCCGAGGAATAGGTCATGCTAGGATCGAGCCATCGCGAGTAGAACGCGTTGCCGATGTCGTAATGGGCGTAGATGTTGCGCTTCGCCTGCCGCTTGGTGTTGCGGTTGAACCAGTGCCGCACCAGCTGGGCAAACCGGATCAGCGGCTTGTCCTCCAGCATCGATTGCAGCAGATGCTGGTTGACGCAGAACAGGTAGAGAAACTGCGTGAGGTCGGGCGTATCCCAGTCGCCGTTGAGATAGGCTTCGGCAATGCCGATATCGCCGCCGTTGATGATGCCGGCAGCGAAGCCGTAATTGGCCAGGATCATCGCCGCCGCGGGTCCGGGCTCGACGCCGCCGAGACGGACAACGCGGCCGTCGGGCAGGGTGACGTCGAGCGTGCCCTTCCTCAGGCGCGAGCCGAATCCCAGCGCGAGGCGGGGCAGGCGAGGCAGATCGGCAAGCACCTTGTCGATGTTGTCGGGGGTGATGGTGATGACGTCCGGCATGGCAGGTCCATTTACGCAACTGCGCCGCGTCCACCTCTCCCTTTGCAGCAGCCGCTGAGGCGCCTGTCCAGGTCGGAGGTGGAGCAGAGCGCGCTGCCCGTTTGTGGGTCAGCGCCGAGATATATAAGCGTGACTGTCGTTTCTCGCCAAGCCGGTTCCAGCACTTGCGGCGATTTCGCCGCGCGGGACGAGGCGGACTCCCTTGGCCCACAACCGCAGCGCCTCCCAGTGGATGGCAGCGAAGATCTTCAGGGTCACGAGCGGGAGGGAGAGGAAGGCGGCAAGCAGTGACCGCGACGTCAGCGACCGCCGGCAGCCGAAGAACGTGGCAGCGAGCAGCGGACCGTCGGCCGACGTTTCGAGAATCCGCAACTTCACATTGTCGCCCGGGGGCGTCACCCGGAAATGATAACGCATCGCCATGTCGATGAAGGGCGACACATAGAAGGTCTTGTCCTGGGACTGGCGCAACCCGGCCGCGGACAACTCGTTCGGCTTGACCGGCAGCACGTAGGGATTGATCTCGCCAAACGTGTTGCGGACCTCGTAGATCATCAACGCCAGGGCGCCGTCGCTACGGTAGCAGAAATACACCGAGAGCGGATTGAACACGTAGCCCAGCAGGCGCGGATAGCACAGCAGGAGCACGCGACCACCGTCGAGGTCGATGCCATGCTCGGCCGCACGGTCCTTTGCGTAGGCGAGCAGGGACGAGCCGTCGCGCCGGCCGTGATCGCGCTCGTGAAAGCTGTAGAGCGCGCGCCGGTTGATTCCGAAGAATGCCGACTGCCGGTCGGCTTCCTCCAGCCGACCGACATCCACCAGCAGGCTCATCACCCGATACTGGAAGCGGTGCGTGGCCGGCCTCATGCGGGCGTGCATGACCTCGCCCACATAGAGCGCCGCTGCGGCGTCCCGGCCGTCCTCGCTCCGCTGGTGAAGTTTCGTGTCCATCTCGTGCCTATTCCGCCGCTTCGGCGAGTTCGGTCGGAAGCGCACGCCATGGAACGCTGGCGCCGAGCGCTTCTGCGACGGCGAGACCCGAGCGCAAGCCGTCCTCATGGAAACCATACCCCGTCCAGGCCCCGCAGAACCAGGTGTGGCGTTGCCCCTGAATCGTCGCCAGACGCTTCTGCGCCGCAAAGGCGGCAGCCGTGTATTGCGGATGTTCACAGACATACTTGCCGAAGGTCAGTTCGGGAGCCGGAGCGAAAGGCGGGTTGAGGCTGACGAACACCGGCTTGTCGTGATCGATGCCCTGCAGGTTGTTCATCCAATAGGTCACAGCGACGTCGTTCATCGGAACGCCCTCACGCTGCCAGCGCAGGAAATTCCACGACGCCCAGGCGCGTCGCCGCTTCGGCATCAACCGGCTGTCGCGGTGCAGATAGATCGTGTTGGGCGAGTACTTGATCGCGCCGAGCACGCTGCGCTCATTCTCGTCGGCATCGGTGAGCATGGCCAGCGCCTGGTCGCTATGGGCGGCGATCACGACGTGATCGTAGGTGTCGCGATGACCGCCACTGTCCTCGACGACGACCCCGTGCGCCGTGCGCTGGATGCCGGTGACGGCGCTGCCGAGCCGGACCTGGTCGCGAAAGCTCGCCGTCAGCTTCTCGACATAGCGTTGGCTGCCGCCCTTGACGGTGCGCCAGACCGGACGGTCATATTGCAACAACCGGTGATTGCTGAAGAACGCGACGAAGTTCTCGGCCGGAAAGTCCAGCATCTCCGATGCCGGGGCCGACCAGATCGCGGCGCCCATCGGCGCGAGGTAGTCGGTCAGCAGCCGCGGGGCGAAATGGTTGCGGCGAAAATAGTCGCCAAGCGTGAGTCCCTCGAGGCGGCCGGCCTTGAAATCGGCGGTGCTCTGCTCGTTGAAGGTGAGAATGTCCCTCAGCATCCAGAGATAGGATGTCGACAGCAGGTTGCTCGGTTGGGCGAACAGCCCCTTGGCGGTGTCGAGCCAATTGTTGCCGCCGCCCTTCCATTCGAAGCGGCCGGCGTCTGCGGTGACGGCGAAGCTCATGCTGCTCTCGACCGTCTCGACCCCGAGATGATCGAACAGCGCCGTCAATTCCGGGTAATTCAGCACGTTGTAGACGATGAAGCCGATGTCGACCGCAACCGCGGCGCCATCATAGTCGATGGTGACGGTGTGGCTGTGGCCACCGGGTCGGATATCGCGCTCATAGACGGTGATCGGGTAACGCTTCGCCAGGGACCAGGCCGCGGCATTGCCCGCGATTCCCGTCCCGATCACCGCAATTCTCATCGATTGTCCCCCAAAGTTCACGCGCAAGTTACGGAGCCGCCGCCAAACGGTTTCAGAGCGCGCGTTCCGCGCGTCACACCCCGCCTAAAATGGCCGTCGACAGATGAAATGTTGGTAAGGCTATTCCGGGAGACCTGTGGCCCTTCTGGCACCAAAACCCGCTGAATTACGGGAGATTCGTGGATTCCGGGGAGTGATGATGGCGGCTCGCCGCAACGGGACAGCGGAGCTGCAGGGCTGTCCGCGGCGATGGGGGGCGGGTAGAATGATTCCCAATACGACAGGGAAGCATCACGCCAGTGTCACCAGTGGGAATCGCCGTCGACGAGCCTTGCCGCGCGTCCGCTGACACGCGGGCCGCCGTCGAACGGCGGAAGCGTCGCGCCTTTATTGGCCTGCGACATTTCGTCCGCTGGGTTGCCGCGATCGGATTGGCGGCGGGCTCGGCAGGCTGCCTGCTGACCCAGGACATTCCAGATCCGGCGCTCGACATGCCCCGGCGCTACAAGTCCGCCTCCGGTGCCGATCTGGCGGCCCCGCCGCCCTTGGACTGGTGGCGCGGCTTCGGCTCGCGCGAGCTGACCCAGCTGATGGAGGAGGCGCAGAGCGTCAACCTCGATATCGCCGCGGCGGTGGCGCGGTTCAGGCAGGCCGACGCGCTGGCACGCCAGGCCGGCGCGGCGCTGCTGCCGAGCCTGTCGACCACGGGGCAGGAGACCTATTCGCGCACCTCAGGCTCGAGCTCCAGCGGACTGACCAACGGCGGCCGCGAGGTCGTCAATTATCAAGCCTCGCTCTCCGCGAGCTACCAGCTCGACTTCTTCGGCCAGAACCGTGACGCGCTTCAGGCTGCCGAGGAGACGGCGGTCGCCAACCGTTTCGACCGCGACGTTACCCAGCTGACGACGCTGGCTACCGTCGCCAATGCCTATTTCCAGGTACTGGCGGCGCAGGACCGGATCCGCACCGCCGAGCGCAACATCGCCAGCGCGACGCGCGTGCTCGATGCCATCCGTGAACGCCAGAAGGCGGGCACCGGCAACGATCTCGACGTCGCCCAGCAGGAGAGCGTGCTGGCCAACCAGAAGGCGGCGGTGCCGCCGCTGCGCCAGACGCTCGACCAGAACGTCAATGCGCTGGCTGTGCTGGTGGCGCGTTCGCCGGAAGGCATCCGCATCGCTGGCGGCTCGCTCGACCAGATCAGGACGCCGCGGGTGGCGCCGGGACTGCCGTCCGAGCTCCTGACGCAGCGGCCGGACATCCGCCGGCAGGAGGCGCAGCTGGCCTCGGCCACGGCCAATGTCGGCAGTGCGCGGGCGCAGTTCTTTCCGAGCATCCAATTGACCGGGAATGGCGGCTACCAGAGCGCGGCGCTGGTGTCGCTGTTTCAGCCGCATGCGGCGTTCTTCAGCCTGGCCGGCAGCCTGACCCAGCCGATCTTCGACGGCGGAAGGATCCTGGGCAATTTCGAAAATGCCAAAGCGCGCCAGGACGAGTTGCTGCAGACCTATCGCAAGACCGTCATCCAGTCCTTCACCGACGTCAACAACGCGCTGTTCTCGATCAAGCAGACCACGATCAGGCTGCAGCTGCAGCGCCAGGTCGTCGCGGCCTCCCGGCGGGCTTTCGAATTGTCGGAGCAGCAGCTGCGCGCAGGAACTGCCGACATCGTGACCGTCTTGAACACGCAGTTGACGCTGTTTCAGGCCGAGGACGCGCTATGGCAGGCGCAGCTGGCCCGCCTGCAGGCGTTCGTGAGCCTGTATCAGGCGCTCGGCGGCGGCTGGGAGCCGCGCATGGAGAAGTCGGCCGATGCTCTTTAAACCTGACGAGAAGGGAGCAGGGGCCGTGAAACGGGCGCGGTCGAGCGTGGCCCGGCGGCTGGTTTCGATCACCATCACGCTGCTGATCCTGGGCGGTCTTGGCTATATCGGCTGGTCGGCTATGCAGCAGAAGCAGCAGGCCAACAACCGCTTCGCGCGGCCCGACCTTCCGGTCCCGGTGTTGGCGGCATCTCCCGTCGTCAAGGACGTGCCGGTCTATCTCGACGGTGTCGGCGCGGTCCGCGCGCTGAACACGGTGACGGTGCGCTCGCAGGTCGACGGCAAGCTGATCTCGGTCAATTTCGTCGAGGGCCAGGACGTCAAGCAGGGCGACGTGCTCGCCGAGATCGATCCGGCGATCTATCAGGCCCAATACGACCAGGCCGTGGCCAAGAAGGCGCAGGACGAGGCGCAGCTTGCCAATCAGAAGCTCGACCTGGCGCGCTACGAGCAACTCGCGGCCAGCAGTGCGGGCTCGAAGCAGCAGGCCGACACGCAGCGCGCCGTCGTGGCGCAGCAGCAGGCGCTGATCAAGGCCGATCAGGCGGCGATCGACAATGCCGCGGCGACGTTGAGCTACACCAAGATCGTGGCCCCGCTGTCGGGGCGTGCCGGACTGCGTCAGGTCGACAAGGGCAACATCATCCGCGCGTCGGATACGACCGGTCTCGTCGTGATCACGCAATTGCAGCCGATCGCCGTGCAGTTCAGCCTGCCACAGCAGCAGATCATGCGCGTCAATGCCGCGGCGGCCAAGGGCGCGCTCCCCGTCGACGTGTTCGGCAATGACGGTGTGACGGTGATCGACACCGGCACGCTGCGCGGCATCGACAACCAGGTCGATCAGACCACCGGCACGCTGAAGCTGAAGGCGGAATTTCCCAACGGCAAATTCCAGCTGTGGCCCGGCCAGTTCGTCAACGTCCGCCTCAAGGTCGAGACGTTGTCGCAGGCCATCACGGTGCCGACGTCAGCGGTGCAGCGCGGGCCGGCCGGCACGTTCAGCTACGTGATCGGCGAGGGCGACATCGTCGCGGCGCGCCCGGTGAGTGTGGTGCAGCAGAACGAGAACGAGGCCGTGGTCGCGAGCGGGCTGAGCCCCTCCGACCGCGTGGTGACGACCGGCTTCACCAATCTCGCCGATGGCGCGAAAGTGGTGGTGGGGCGCGCTGATCAGGCCCCGCAGGTCGATCTCGCGCCGCGCAAGCGCGGCCGCAATCCGCAAGGTAAGGATCAAGCCAAGGACCAGGCAAAGGATCAAGCTAAGGACCCGGCGAAGGAGGGCGCTGCGTCGACCGAGGGCGCGCCGAAGGATGGCGAGCGGCGGCGCCGGCCGCAGGCCGACGGCCAGACGGATTCGGGCGGCACGCCGGCGCAGGGAAGCGGAGAGTCGGGGCGCGCGGCGAGGCCGCAGCCATGATGCGCCCGAGAGAGTGACGAGCCCGCGATGAGCGTCTCAGACCCCTTCATCCGCCGGCCCATCGCAACGTCGCTGCTCGGCGTGGCGCTGCTGATCGGCGGGTTGCTCGGCTATCTCGCGCTGCCCGTCTCGGCGCTGCCGCAGGTCGATTTCCCGACCGTTCAGGTGACGACCCAACTGCCGGGCGCCAGCCCCGACGTGATCGCCTCGCTGATCACGGCGCCGCTGGAGCGGCAGCTCGGCCAGATTCCCTCGCTGTCGGCGATGAACTCGACGAGCTCGTTCGGCGTCAGTCAGATCTCGCTGCAGTTCGACCTCGGCCGGGACATCGACGGCGCCACCCAGGACGTGCAGGCTGCGATCAACGCCGCGGCCGGCGTGTTGCCGAGATCGCTGCCCTATCCGCCGACCTACGCCAAGGTCAATCCGGCCGATGCGCCGGTCATGACGCTCGCGCTGACCTCGGACACGGTCTCGCTGCGCGCGATGAGCGACATGGCCGACACCATCCTGGCGCAGCGGCTGAGCCAGGTGTCCGGCGTCGGCCGTGTCTCGGTGCTCGGTGGATTGAAGCCCGCCGTGCGCGTGCAGGCCGATCTGGCGCGACTCGCCGCCTACGGCATCTCGATGGAGGATCTGCGCGCGGCCATTGCCGGCGCCAACGTCTCCGGACCCAAGGGCTCGCTCGACGGCGCCCACCAAGCTTATCTGATCACGGCCAACGACCAGATTGCCGCCGCCGACGCCTACAAGCCGATCATCATCGCCTATCGCAACGGCTCCCCGGTGACGATCGGCGACGTCGCCACGATCGTGGACGGGCTGGAGAACGAGCGCACCGGCGGCTGGTACCAGGGCGTCCCGGCCGTGATCCTCGACATCCAGCGCCAGCCCGGCGCCAACGTCATCGACGTCGTCCGGCAGATCCGGGATGAAATCCCCAAGCTGCAGCGCACGATCCCCGCCGGCGTGAAGCTTGCCATCGTCAGCGACCGCACCGTGACGATCCGCGCCTCGGTGCACGACGTGCAGTTCACTTTGGTGCTCAGCGTCGTGCTGGTGACGCTCGTGGTGCTGCTGTTCCTGCGCTCGCTGCGCGCCACGATCATTGCCGGCGTGGCGCTGCCGCTGTCGTTGATCACGAGCTTCGGCGTGATGTATTTCGCCGGCTTCAGCCTCGACAATCTGTCGCTGATGGCGCTGACGATCGGCACCGGCTTCGTCGTCGACGACGCCATCGTGATGATCGAGAACATCGTGCGCCACATGGAGGATGGCGAAAGTGCGATGAACGCCTCGCTGCGCGGCGCGCGCGAGATCGGATTCACGGTGATTTCGCTGACGGTGTCGCTGATCGCGGTGTTCATCCCGCTATTGTTCATGTCGGGCCTCGTCGGCCGCATGTTCCGCGAATTCGCGCTGACCTTGACGATCGCTGTCGTGACATCGGCCGTGGTGTCGCTGACCTTGACGCCGATGATGTGCTCGCGGCTCCTGAAGCATACCAGCGAGGAATGGGTGCTGCCGGGGCTGAATGCGATCAGCCGTTTCATCGACCGCACCGTCGCCGTCTATCACCGCAGCCTGCTCTGGGTGCTGGACCGCCAGACCGAGACGCTGGTCGTCACCTTCGCCACCCTCGCCGCGACACTGGCGCTCTACATCGTCGCGCCGAAGGGCTTTCTGCCGCTGCAGGACACCGGCTCGATCACGGCGGTGACCGAGGCCGGCCCCGACGTGTCGTTCGCGGAAATGACGCGCCGTCAGGCCGAGGTTGCGGCTGCGATCCAGGCCGATCCCGACGTGACCGGCGTCGTCTCGGTGATCGGCGCCGGATCGGTCAATCCGACGACCAATGTCGGGCGCCTCGTCATGACCTTGAAGCCGCTCGGCGAGCGCAAGAACGGCGTCGCTGAGGTCATCGACCGGCTGAAGCAGAAGACCGCGAGCGTGCCGGGGATGACCGTGTATTTTCAGCCGGTCCAGGACGTGCAGATCTCGACCCAGGCGAGCCGCTCGCAATATCAGTACACGCTGACGGGTGCCGATGCCGGCGAGGTGTCGAAATGGGCGACACAGCTGGTTGCCGAGATGCGGCGCGATCCGCTGTTCCGCGACGTCTCGTCCGAAGCGCAAGAGGGAGGCCTGCGCGCCGAGCTTTCGATCGACCGCCAGCGCGCCGGTCAGCTCGGCGTCAGCCTGCAGGGCGTCACCGACACCCTCAACGACGCCTTTGCTCAGCGCCAGATCTCGACCATCTACGGCCAGGCCAACCAGTACCGCGTGGTGCTTGAGGCGCTGCCGATGTATCAGCGCGATCCCTCGATTCTGTCCAAGCTGTATCTGCCCGGCGCCGGCGGCCAGGTGCCGCTGTCGGCAGTCGCGAGCCTGAAGCGCACGACGGCGCCGCTGGCGATCTCGCACCAGGCGCAATTCCCGGCGGTCTCGCTGAGCTTCAACCTCGCGCCCGGCGCCGCGCTGGGCGAGGCCGTCGACGCGCTGCACGCCGCCGAGAGCCGCATCGGCATGCCCAAGAGCATCACCGGTGTCTATTCGGGCGATGCCGCCGAGTTCGCCAAGTCGCTGGCGGGCCAGCCCTGGCTGCTGCTCGCGGCCGTCATCACCATCTACATCGTGCTCGGCGTGCTCTATGAGAGCTATATCCACCCGATCACGATCCTCTCGACGCTGCCCTCGGCCGGCGTCGGCGCGATCCTCGCACTGATTCTGTTCGGCCAGGATCTCTCGGTGATCGGGCTGATCGGCATCATCCTGCTGATGGGCATCGTCAAGAAGAACGCGATCATGATGATCGACTTCGCGCTGGAGGCCGAGCGGCACGAGAGCCGCACGCCGTACGACGCGATCGTGCAGGCGTGCCTCCTGCGTTTCCGTCCGATCATGATGACGACGCTCGCCGCGCTGTTCGGCGCGCTGCCGCTGGCGATCGAGAGCGGCACCGGTTCGGAGCTGCGCTTCCCGCTCGGCATCTCGATCATCGGCGGCCTGCTGCTCAGCCAGTTGCTGACGCTTTACACCACGCCGGTGATCTATCTCGCGCTCGACCGCATCAACCGCCGCTTCGAGCGCGCGCTGCCGCCAGCGCCCGATCTGCCGTCGCCGCCGATCGCGGGTGCCACCGAAGGCATCCAGTGATGGCCTCGATCTCTCAGGCCATACTGCTGGTGATCGAGATTGGCGTCGGCTGTCCCGGGGTCGATGCAGACGCGATGCACAAGGCGTTCACGCTACCTCTGGAGCAGCGGCTGTCCGACATCAGAGGCGTCGCCCAAATGAGTTCGGCGACGTCGCTCGGCGAAAGTCATATCGGTCTCGAGTTCGTAGCTGGGGATGACATCGAGCGCGCCCGGCAGGACGTGAAGGCCGCGACCGATGTTGTTTTGTCGGGCCTCGCGGGAAGTCTGTCCTGCGACAGCGCGCGGATCGCGCTTGTCGAGAAAGGCCAGCGCTGATGGCCTCGATCTCCGAGCCGTTCATCCGCAGACCGGTCGGCACCACGCTGCTCTCGATCGGCCTGTTCCTGCTCGGGATCGTCGCCTACATCGACCTGCCGGTGGCGCCGGTCCCCAACGTCGACTTCCCGTCGATCTTCGTGTCGGCTGCGCGCCCCGGTGCCGATCCCTCGGTCATGGCGGCGACGGTTGCTGCGCCCCTGGAGCGGCGGCTCGGCGAGATCGCCGGCGTCGACCAGATCACCTCGACGAGCTCGCTCGGCAACACCATCATCCAGATCCAGTTCTCGATCGGCCGCGACATCGACAAGGCCGCGCGCGACGTGCAGGCCGCCATCAACGCCGCGCTGTCCGATCTGCCGAGCGACCTGCCGACGCTGCCACGTTTCCGCAAGGCCAACACGGCGGCAGCTCCGGTGTTCGTGCTGGCGCTGACGTCGAAGACGCTGACGCCGAGCGCGATGTACGATGTCGCCGATACCGTGCTGGCGCAGCGCCTGTTCCAGGTGCCGGGCGTCGGCAATGTCATCGTCAGCGGCGCCGACCAGCCAGCGGTGCGGATTGCGCTCAACCCGGTGTCGCTGGCCAATGCGGGGATTTCGACCGATGACGTGCGCACGGCGATCGTCAACGCGAATCCGATCGGTCCGGTCGGTCTCTTCGAGGGCGGACAGCAGAGCGAGACCATCGCCGTCAACCGGCAGATGCGGACCGCGGCCGAGTTTCGCGACATCCTGGTCAAGAGCAGCAATGGCAGCTTCGTCAGGCTGTCGGATGTGGCAGACGTCGAGGATTCCGTCCGCAACGTGCGCTCGATCGCATGGTTCAACAAGCAGCCTGCGGTGCTGATCCAGATCGCCAAGCAGGGCGACGCCAACGTGATCGAGACCGTCGACCGCGTGAAGGCGCTGATCCCCGAGCTGAAGCAGTGGATTCCCTCAGGCATCGAGATCTCGACACTGGTCGACCGCACCGGCACGATCCGCGCCTCGGTCGAGGACATGCAATTGACGCTGCTGGCGACGGCGGTGCTCGTCATGCTCGTCGTCTTCCTGTTCCTGCGGCGCCTCGTGCCGACGGTGGCGGCGGGCGTGTCCGTGCCACTGGCACTGGCGGGCACCTGCGCCGCGATGTGGCTGGCGGGCTACTCGATCGACAATCTGTCGCTGATGGCGCTCACGATCTCGGTTGGCTTCGTCGTCGACGATGCGATCGTCATGATCGAGAACATGTACCGCAATCTCGAACATGGCCTGTCGCCGCTACGCGCCGCGCTCGACGGCGCGCGCCAGATCGGCTTCACCGTGCTGTCGATCAGCCTGTCGCTGGTCGCGGCCTTCGTGCCGCTGATCTTCATGGACGGAATCGTCGGCCGCCTGCTGCGCGAATTCTCGCTGACGCTGACGTTTGCGATCGTGGTGTCGACCCTGGTGTCGCTGACGGTCACGCCGATGATCTGCGCGCACTACATCAGGGAAACGCCGTCCGACCGCGCCACCTGGTTCGACCGCGTGGTCGAAGGCACGCTGTCGGGCATGGTGCGCTTCTACACCTGGACGCTGCGCGGCGTGCTGCTCTATCCCTTCCTCACTTTGCTGGTGTTCTTCGCCACGATCGCGCTCACGGTGACGCTCTACATCAAGGTGCCGAAGGGCTATTTCCCGACCGACGATTCCGGCTTCGTCATCGGGGCCACGCGCGCCTCGGCGGACATCTCGTTCCAGGCGATGCTGAACCTGCAGCAGCGGCTCGCCGACATCGTGATGGCCGATCCGGCGGTGGCGGGCATCGGTTCGACCATCGGAGGCGGCGGTGGGCCGGGCGGTGCGACCTCGAACCGCGGCACGATGTTCATCAATCTGAAGCCGCCGGAGGAGCGCGAGGGTGTCACGACCGAGATCGTGATCAACCGGCTCAGGCGGAACCTCGCCATGGTGCCCGGCATCCGTCTCTTCATGTTTGCCGCGCAGGACGTGCGCGCCGGCGGCCGGCAGAGCGATTCCGACTATCAGTACACGCTGAGCAGCCCCGATCTCGATCTCTTGCAGAAATGGGCGCCGATCGTCGCCAAGCGGATGGAGAGCGTCGAGGGCATCACCGACATCTCCAGCGATCGCGATCCCGGCGGGCTGCAGCTTTCGCTCAAGATCGACCGGCAGAAGGCCGCGAGCCTCGGCGTCCGCGTCCAGGACATCGACAACGCGCTCAACAATGCGTTCGCCCAGCGCCAGATCTCGATGGTCTACAGCCAGCGCAACCAGTACATGGTCGTGCTGGAGATCGATCCCAAGTTCCAGACCGATCCGTCCAATCTCGATCGCATCTATGTCGCCGGGGCAGGGGACGCGCAGATTCCGCTGTCGGTGCTGGTGAAGGCCGAGCGCGGCCTGTCACCGCTCGCGGTCTATCACTCGCAGTCGTTCCCATCGACGACGGTGTCGTTCAACCTGCTGCCCGACGTGCCGCTGCAAGTGGCGACCACGAACATCCAGCGCGCGGTCGACGAGCTGCACATGCCCGAGGGCATCCGCGGCGGCTTCGACGGCAATGCCGGCGACTTCAACAAGGGTAGCGGCCGGCAACCGCTGCTGATCCTGTCGGCGCTCCTCGCGATGTATATCGTGCTCGGCGTGCTCTATGAGAGCCTGGCGCATCCGCTGACGATCATCTCGACCTTGCCGTCGGCCGGACTCGGCGCGCTGCTGGCGCTGCAGGTCACCAATACGCCGCTGACCGTGATCGCCTTCGTCGGCATCATCCTGCTGATCGGCATCGTCAAGAAGAACGGCATCATGCTGGTCGACTTCGCGCTCGAGGCCGAGCGCCAGCGTGGCATGTCCTCGGCCGACGCCATCTTCGAAGCCTGCCGGGTGCGTTTCCGCCCGATCCTGATGACGACGCTGGCGGCGTTGTTCGCCGGCCTGCCGCTGGTGCTGGCGACCGGGCCCGGCACCGAGCTGCGCCGCCCGCTCGGCATCACCATCATCGGCGGCCTTCTGGTCTCGCAGGTCCTCACCCTCTACACGACGCCGGTGATCTATCTCCTGATCGACCGGCTGCGCCGCCGCCCGGCGCCGGAGCCGCTCGCCGCTCCGGCAGAATGAGGCGTTGTGGCGCGGCTCCGCCACGCGTATAGGCGCGCCATGTCCGATCAACCCCACGACCACCCGCCGCTCGCGGAAGCGCCGCCCGACTGCCCGCAGTGTCAGAAGCCGTTGCCGCTGTGCATCTGCGACAGCATTACGCCGCTGCAGAGCCGCCTGGGACTGCTGATCCTGCAGCACCCGCAGGAGCAGGATCGCGCGCTCGGCACGGCACGGCTCGCCGCCCAGCATTTCCAGGACGCGGTGGTGAAGGTCGGGCTGTCCTGGCCGAGCCTCGCCAAGGCGCTGGGACGGCCGGTCGATGATCCCGCGCGCTGGGCGATCCTCTATCTCGGCTCGGCCAAGGCCGCCGATCTCGATCCCGAGAGCGAGGTCGTGGCGCTGACCCGCAAGGGCGAGGTGGCCGACAATCAGCGCGCCATCCTCAAGTCGATCGAGGGCGTGATCCTGCTCGACGGCACCTGGAGCCAGGCCAAGGCGCTATGGTGGCGCAATCCGTGGATGCTGAAGTGCCAGCGCGTGATCCTCGGACCGCGCCGTCCCTCGCGCTACGGCCAGTTGCGTCGGGAGCCGCGCCGGGACGGGCTGTCGACGATTGAAGCTGCCGGCATGCTGCTGGCAGCCCTGGAGCGCCGCCCGGAGATCGCCGCCACCCTCGATGCCAGCTTCGAACGGATGCTCGCGCGGTATCGAGAGGTGGAAAAAGTGCACCCCGAGCTCACGCCGCGGCCGAAGCCGCGGGCCAAGCAGGACTGGCGCCGACGAAAACCCCGGTCTTAGGAACCGGGGGTACGGTTCTTGCATTGCAGCATGGCGAGAGGAGCCAGGCGATGCAGGACGCGGAGAAGTCGAACGTGGTGCAGTTTCGTGATTATGCCCGCCGGAGCGTGAGTCGCCCTGGCGCCGAGCCGTCGGGCGGTCCCGCGGCGGAACGCGGTGCTATCCTGGCTTGGCCGCGTAGCCAAGCCGTCTATCCCGGCGGGATCGACGATCTGCCGATCTAGATCGGACGAAGCAGGTCCAGTGGTTGGTCCAACCGCTTGATTTGATTGAGTGGAGGCCACGACCAGAATTGAACTGGTGTAAACGGTTTTGCAGACCGCTGCGTAACCACTCCGCCACGTGGCCCCTGTGCGCGGAGCAATATAGCCATTCCGTCGCTGAGGCAACCACTCTCGTCACGGGATCGGCCTCTCGCCCGATTGCCTGTCGATCCGCCGATCAACTGCGCCGGCTGGCGCGAGTCGCGCGGCCGAATATCGGACCTGCCAACACCGGACGCGTCTGCCGAGTTCGATCCCCGCTTGATGATCCCGACGTCCAGCGTGTGCGCACGTCAAGGAATGACCGGGAGAAGGATGTGAGACGGACGGGACGAATCCACGAACAGAGTGTTGGTGGCGATGCGCGTCGATAGCCCCCGTCCTTCCGGCGCGCCGGTGTTCGGGTTCACGTCGAAATGCGGGAAGTTGCTCGACGAGATGTCCAGGCGAATGCGGTGGCCCGCCTTGAACAGGTTGGAGGTGGGCAAGGCTGTGACCTTGATCGGATAGGTCTGGCCTGGAATCATCAGGCTGGGCTCCTCCCAGCTGTCGCGATAGCGGCAGCGCAGGATGCCGGACGTCAGGTTCATCTCGAACCCTTCCGGATAGTCCGGGCTCGGCGGGTGAACGTCGATCAGCTTGATCGTGAAATCCGTATCCGGACAGTTGGAAGCGATCCACAGCAACGCCTCGATCGGACCGGTGACCTCGATGTCACGGTCGAGCGGCGGCGTTTCGAACACCAGCACGTCGGGCCGCGCTGACAATGGCAGAAACGGCGGCTTGGCGCCGTAGACGGAAGCGGTCTCGCGCTGGTCGAACGCTCCGCCGCGCATCAGCGGCTCGCCCGATGTGACGGCGCCGCCGATCGTGGGCACGGGATCGCGTGGATCGAAATCATAGCTCGGCGCATCGGCGTCGGCGGCTGGCAGGACTTCGGACAGCGCGCCCGACCCGTGGCAGTAGTAGCGCGTCCATTGCGTCCGCGGGATCGGCCAGTCCGTCTCGCTGCGCCAGCGGCCACCATGATCGAGCCGTCCCTCGGCATTGCGCCGGCCGCTGCCGCCGCCCATCACGAACACGCGCACCGGTGGCTGCGCGTCGTCAGCGCCGGCGATGCCGCGCAGATGCCGGTCGAAATAAGCGAGGCGATAGGCGAAATAGTCCTGGCCGGTGGCGTGCTCGAAGGTCGCATCGGGCCCGAAATCGACGTCGCCTGCGAATGTGGTCGATCGGGCGCCGTGGGTCCACGGACCCATGATGAGCCGCGCCGGCTGCGATCGCTGTTGCCGCGTGCCGACGAAATTGTCGGTCGCCGTGCGCGAATAGGGATCGTACCAGCCGGAGAGATGCACGGTGGCGCTCTGCGCCAGCTGCGGATAGAAGCCGGCGGCGTAGATGCCCAGCCGCTTCCAGTAGGCGTCGAACTTGCCGTGCTGCCACTGGTCGAAGACGTAATCCTCGTAGTCCGGGATCAGGCTGATCGGCGTATGGCCGCGCTTCCAAGGCATCGACGCAAACCAGGCCTTGAGATCGACAGCCTTGAGGGCCGCGAGGCGTTGCGGATCGCGCGCCAGATCCGGACTGTCCAGTCCGAGATTGTAGGCCCAGGTGACCTGCTTCAGCTCGAACGCGCCGCCCTGCCGTATGCCGCTCTGATAGGCGTTGGAGAAGCCACCGAAGTCGAGGAAGACGGCCTTCAGGCCCGGCGCTCCGGCGCAGGCGGCCGCGGCCTGGGTATGAGCGTCGTAAGACGTCCCGAGCATGCCGATGCGTCCGTCGCTCCAGGGCTGGGCGGCGATCCACTGGCACATGTCGTAACCATCATGGCCATCGTCGAGATATTTGACGAACTGGCCCTCGCTGCCGCCTCGGCCGCGCGTGTCCTGATAGATGAACACATAACCGCGCCGCACGTAGTACTCGGCGACCTCGGCGCGCGTGCGGCGGCGACCGTCGGCGGTCATCTCGCGAGCGGCCGTCTTGCTGCGGCCATAGGGGGTGCGGTTCATGATGACGGGCAGGCGCCCGTCCAGGCGCTTGCCATCGAACGCCGGGAAATAGATGTCCGTGGCCAGATGCACGCCGTCGCGCATTCCAACCATCACGCCGGTGTCCTGCGTCATGGCGTAACCGGACGGCGCGGTGTCCGCAACGGCTCGCGGCCATCCGGCGCCCATGGCGCCCATCAGCGCCGCGCCCTGTACGAAGCGGCGGCGGGACAGCCCGTTCGCATCGGTCATCATCCGCACTCCCCATCCGCCGCCTGGCAACAAAGTGGAGCAACTCGGTAACAGTCGTGGAGCGCCCTCTCAAGTCAAACGCAGACGACGTCTGGGAGCGCCGCGTGCAGCCGCTCCTTATTGTCGTCATTGGCTATTTGGATTGTGACGTGGAGCAGTGCTGCGGGCACCACCAGGGAGTGCATTGTGGTTCCGCCTCCTGCGTCAGGACGCGCCGATTGCGCGGAGGCGATCTGTCGTTTGGTTTTGCACCGATTGTCCCGTCTGTTGCACCCGCAATGACGCGCAGCAG
Source organism: Bradyrhizobium sp. HKCCYLS2038 (assembly GCF_051167655.1). Taxonomy (NCBI): domain Bacteria; kingdom Pseudomonadati; phylum Pseudomonadota; class Alphaproteobacteria; order Hyphomicrobiales; family Nitrobacteraceae; genus Bradyrhizobium; species Bradyrhizobium sp. HKCCYLS2038. The sequence goes on from NZ_JBNPTM010000003.1 coordinate 41,864, forward strand.
CGACGTATTTTGAAAAAGATCGCGGCGAAATCGCGCTGCGCGCCTTGATTTCGTCAGGTTGTGTTGTTCTAATTGTTCTATGTCAGGGTGCGTTGCGGGAGCGCGGGGCTGAGTAGCAGCAAACCCAGATTTGCACGTCACATCACACGCAAAGAGCAACGATGAACGATCATCCGACACGTCGCTCGGTGGTTCTCGGCACGCTCGCTGCTTGCGCTTCGGTCACGAGCGCGGCGGCTGACGATGATGATCCTCGCAAGGAGAAGCGGCCGCAAAAAGGCGATCTCCTCGTCTTCTCGGAAGGCGACCGCGAAGGACAGACGATCACGCTCGACGATATGAAGGTCGGCGATCCGCCGCTTCACGCATGGCCGAAGGATCCGGCGAACGCCATTGTGCGCGACGGATCGCGGTTGAACGAGGTGCTCATCGTCAGGCTGGATCCGAACGAGCTCGATGATGATACGCGGCCGCGCGCGGCAGAGGGGGTCGTGGCCTATTCGGCCATTTGCTCGCATGCGGGCTGCCCGGTCACGGCCTGGATCAAGGCGAGCGAGGGCAACGACGACGTCTTCAAATGCATGTGCCACAACTCGGAGTACGACCCGAGGCGAGGGGCACAGGTCGTATTCGGTCCGGCGCCGCGGCGGCTCGCGGCGCTGCCGCTCGTCATCAAGGATGGCGCGCTGGTGATCGCCGCACCCTTCATCGGAAAGGTAGGTGGCCAGCAGGGCTGATGAGATCTCGTGTGCCTATCGGAAGTCGCATCGTCTCGACACGCGTCACAACAACAATCCAAGCGAAAAACGAAGCAGGGGAGGTTTGTCCATGACCATCACGTCGAAGATCATCAAGCAATGGTTGCTCTCGAGCACCGTCGCGTTCACCTGTCTCGCAGCGCCAGCGGCCATCGCCGGCCCGATCGAGAATTATAGTGCGGTCACGCCCGCGCGGCTCGAAAATCCAGAGCCCGGCAACTGGATGCTCTATCGCCGCACCTATGATGGCCAAGGCTACAGCCCGCTCGACCAGATCAACACCACAAACGTGAAGAGCATGGTGCCGGTCTGGACCTTTGCGACCGGCGTGATCGAGGGCCACGAGTCGCCGCCGCTGGTCAACAATGGCGTCATGTTCATCACCACGCCGATGGGGCAGGTGATCGCGCTGAATGCCAAGACCGGCGATCAGTACTGGCGCTACAAGCGCGAGCTCCCCGACGATCTGTTCCAGCTGCATCCGACCAATCGCGGCGTCGGCCTGTGGCAGGACAAGCTCTACCTCGCCACCACGGACGATCACCTCGTCGCGCTCGACGCCAAAACCGGCAAGGTGCTGTGGGACAAGAAGGTGCAGGACTACAAGAAGGGCCAGTATCTCACGCTGATGCCGCTCATCGTCGACGGCAAGGTGTTGGTCGGCGGCTCCGGTGGCGAGTTCGGCGTGCGCGGTTACGTCGTGGCGTACGATGCCGAGGACGGCAAGGAGCTGTGGCGCACGTTCACGATTCCCGGCGAGGGCGAGCCCGGGCATGACACGTGGAGCGGCGACGATTGGAAGTCCGGCGGCGGCTCGGCCTGGATGACCGGCACCTACGACAAGGATACCAAGACGGTGTATTGGGGCGTCGGCAACGCCGCGCCATGGCCGGGCGGACTGCATCCCGGCGACAATCTCTACACCAGCTCGGTGATCGCGCTGGATCCTGCGACCGGCAAGATCAAGACGCACTTCCAGTATCACCAGAACGATTCCTGGGACTGGGACGAGGTCGACGCGCCGATGCTGGTCGATCTGCAGCGCGAGGGCCGTAGCTTCAAGAGCCTGATCCATCCCGGACGCGACGCTATCTTCTGGGTGCTCGAGCGCACGCCGGAGCGCATCAACTACGTCAGCGGCTGGAACTTCGTTCACACCGACGTCTGGAAGGGCATCGAGCCGGAGACGGGACGGCCGATCGTCGATCCCGCGCACAAGCCGACGCTCGGCAAGCGCGTCGACTTCTGTCCGTCCCTGTGGGGCGGCAAGGACTGGCCGTCAGCCGCCTACAGCCAGAAGACCCGCTTCGTCTACGTGCCGGCGAACGAGAACTTCTGCGGCGGCTTCACCGGCGAAAAGGTGCCGCTGGTTCCCGGACAGCTCTGGCTCGGCACCAAGCCTGAGGATATCGGCTTGACGGTCCGGCCCGGCGCCGACCATTTCGGCGAGCTGCAGGCCTGGGATCCGGCCACCGGCAAAAAGGTCTGGGCACACAACTTCCCGAAGTCGCAGCTGTTCGGCTCGGTGACCGCGACCGCAGGCGATCTCGTTCTCGTCGGCGGCACCAACGACCGCATGTTCCGGGCGTTCCACGCCAAGACGGGCGAGCTGCTGTGGGAGCAGAAGACCAACTCGGGAATCATGGGCATGCCCGTGGCCTATGAGGTCGACGGCACGCAGTACATCGCGGTGCAGTCGGGCTGGGGCGTCGATGCGCAGCGCATCCAGGATGCACTGTCCAAGGGCAACATCGGACTCGAGGACAACGTCCCGCAAGGCGGCGTGGTCTGGGTGTTCGCCGTCAAGAAGTAGGCGCAGAGATCAGCGTGGCGGCGGTAACGTGCCGCTGCCACGTTTTGCCATCAAGTCTAGCCATCGCTGGTGCTAGGCCAAGATCCGCTCGATCATACGCAGGAAGGCCGGCGCTCGCGGCGGCTTTGATGGGAAAGTAGCGATGCCCGGAGACGCGCGGCTATCGCGCGCCCGGTCCCGTCGAGGCTGACGAGCCTTTGCCGGTCATCTCGTTCTTCAGAGCCTCGAAGCGCTCGATCGCCTCGCGGGCGCGGGCGTCGACCAGCTTGATGGCGGCCTCGGCGCTCATCGGACCGCTGCTCACGGCAATCGAGGTCGGCCCAACCGTCTCGTCAACGTAATAGCCATCCTCACCCCGGCGGGCTGCCCAGCGGAAACGAATCGCGGAAATCGGACCAGGACCGACTTTGGCATAGCCATCAGCTTGATCGAAGGCGACGACCGTGCCGGCAGCCTTCTTCGGCGCAGCCGTTTTGTCAGCCGCCTTGGTGGTTTCCTTGGCAGCTTCCGGCTGATCCAGAATGCTCGCTATTGTTGCGAGCGCATGCTCCGTCGCAACACTCATCGCCGCCTGTCCCGTCCCGGCGCGCGTAGATTCTGGCGCCAATCATCACAGTTGTAGCGAGATTCGGGCTGGATGCAACAATGCGTTCAAAATTGGGCAACAAAGCGGTGGACGGGAGCCGATCCCCGCTGTGCTCGACGCAGGAGGCGGGCGAGTGGAGGTCGCGACCTTGCCGGCGGCGGGACGATCCCGCCACCGGCTCGGCGCGGCTTACAGCACGTCCTGATTGATCACGTTCTGCCGGATCGGCTCGCCATCGAGGACGCTGAGGATGTTGCGCGCGGTCTGCTCGCTCATGCGGTCAACCGCCTCGCGGGTGACGCCGGCGACGTGCGGCGCCATGATCACGTTTGGCAGCGCATGCAGCGCATGGCCGACCGGCGGCGGCTCCTGCTCGAACACGTCGAGGCCGGCGCCGGCGAGACGGCCCGACGACAGCGCGTCGTACAGCGCGGCCTCATCGATCAGGCCGCCGCGCGCGGTGTTGATCAGGTACGCCGTGGGCTTCATCAGCCTGAGACGCGCGGCGTTGAACAGGCCGATGGTCTCAGGCGTCTTCGGGCAGTGGATGCTAACGAAGTCGGCGCGCGGCAGCGCGGCATCGAGATCGGCGATTGCCTCGCAGCCGGCGGCGGTGATGTCGGCCGCGGGCTTGTAGGGGTCGTAGACCAGCACCTGCATTTCCATCGCCAGGCAGCGCTTGGCGGTGCGGCTGCCGATGCGGCCGAAGCCGATGATCAGCACGGTCTTGCCGTAGAGATCGAACGGCAGCACGCCGAGCCGCGTCGCCCAGGTGCCGTCCCTGACCATCGCATGCATCTCGTTGGCGCGCTTGGCGAGCGTCAGCATCATGAACAGCGCCTGCTCGGCGACCGAGGGCGAATTCGCGGTGCCCGCCACCATCAGCGGTACCTTGTGCTTCGAGAGCGCCGGCACGTCGACCGCGTCGAAGCCGACGCCGATCCGGGTGACGACCTTCATGTCGCCGGCGGCAATGAGCTCGGGCTCGCCGAAGCGGGTGGCGCCGAGCGCAACGCCATGCACCGGCGCGAGCGATGACAGCAGCGCCGAAAAATCGGCTGCCGAGATCATGTTGGGGAATTCGATCATCTCGACGTCGTCGCGCGCCGCGAGCAGTGCGCGCCCCTTGGCCGAGAACGATTCCGTGACGAGGATCTTGTTCTTGTTGGTTGCCGTCCTGGTGGTCATATCCTGCCCTTGAAGCTTCTTGTGCTCGTCAGATCACGAGCCCGGTCGCTTCATTTAGCAGGTGCATGTTGTTGAGGTCCATTGCCATGCGCAGGGGGCTGCCATCCCGCGCGCCGGCATTGGGGTTGACCCGCCCGCACACCGGTGTTTCGTTGAGCGCGAAGTAGACCAGCGTCTCCATGCCCATCGGTTCGGTGACGTCGAGCATTGCTTCGAACGGCTCGATGCCGGGCTCCGCATGCGGCCTGGTCTCGGTGATGTGCTCCGGCCTGATGCCGAGCAGCAGCGGCTCATTCCGTGACACGGATTGATAACGCGCGGCGCGCGCCGGCGGCAGCGGGAAGGCGATCCGGTCGGTCAGGCGAAGATGCAGCCGGCCGTCGGTTTCCTCGAGCCGGCACGGCACGAAGTTCATCGCGGGCGAGCCGATGAAGCCGGCGACGAAGCGCGTCGCCGGATGATGGTACAGCTCGGTCGGTGTCCCGATCTGCTCGATGCGGCCCTTGTTCATGACGACGACGCGGTCGGCGAGCGTCATGGCCTCGACCTGGTCGTGGGTGACGTAGACCGTCGTGGTGCGAACCTTTTGGTGCACCTTCTTGATCTCGATGCGCATCTGCACGCGCAGCTTGGCGTCGAGGTTCGACAGCGGCTCGTCGAACAGAAAGACTTTCGGATTGCGCACGATGGCGCGCCCCATCGCGACGCGCTGGCGCTGGCCGCCGGACAGCTGCTTCGGCTTGCGGTCGATGAGATCGGTGATGTCGAGCATGCGCGCCGCCTCGGTCACGCGGCTCTTGATCTCGGCCTTCGGGTAATGCTTCAGGCGCAGGCCGAACGACATGTTCTCCGCGACCGTCATGTGCGGATAGAGCGCGTAGTTCTGGAACACCATCGCGATGTCGCGGTCCTTCGGCGGCACGTCGTTGACGACGTCGCCGCCGATCGTGATGTCTCCGTCGGAGATGTCCTCGAGCCCCGCGATCATCCGCAAGGTCGTCGACTTGCCGCAGCCGGAGGGGCCGACCAGCACCACGAACTCGTGGTCGGCGATGTCCAGGTCGATGCCGCGGACGGCCTCGACATCGTCGTAGCGTTTCACGACCTTGCGCAAGCTCACTTCAGCCATATCGGATCAACCCCCGTCATCAGCCCTTGGTCGCGCCGGCGGTCAGGCCGGCGATGTAATAATCCATCAGGAACGCGTAGATGATCAGTGGCGGCGCCGCTCCGAGCAGCGCGCCGGTCATGATCTGTCCCCAGTTGAAGACGTCGCCCTTGATCAGGGTGGTGACGATGCCGACCGGCAGCACCAATTGGTCGGTCGAGGTCGTGAACACCAGGGGATACAGGAACTGTGCCCAGGAGACGGTGAAGGCGAAGATCGTCGCCGCGATCAGGCCGGGGAGAGCAACCGGAATGAAGATCCGCGTCAGGGTCTGCAGCCAGGACGCGCCATCGATGATGGCGGCCTCGTCGAGCTCCTTGGGGATCGAGGCGAAGTAGCCGATCATGATCCAGGTGCAGAACGGCACCGTCAGTGTCGGATAGATGAAGAGCAGCACGTACCAGCGGTTGACGAGTTGGATGCCGGTGACGTCGCCGATCAGCGCGAACATCTTGAACAGCGGCAGGAACAGCAGGCTGTCCGGGATCAGATAGGTCAGGAACACGCCGGTCGCGAGCGTCGCCGAGCCCCAGAACTTCATCCGCGACAGCGCGAAGGCGGCGGGAATGCTGATCAGCATGGTGATGATCACGACGATGATCGAGACCATGGCGGAGTTGAAGAAGAAGCGCAGGAACTGGTTCGAGGTCAGCAGCCCGATGTAGTTCTCCAGGGTGGGATGGAACACCCACCACGGATTGGTCGCGGCCGATATTTCGGCGCTGCCCTTCAGCGACGTGATCAGCATGTAGAGCGGCGGCACCAGCGAGAAGATCGCGAACAGCGTCAGGAAGAAATACGACCAGCGCAGCGCCCACGCACGGTCGCGGCTCATCGAGCCGTATTTGACGTTGCGGGTCGGGCCGGCCTTGTCGACGGTCAGGGTGCTCATCAGGACTCGTTCCCCCGCTTGTTGACGTCGCGCAGGATGAAGATCGCGGCGACCGCCAGGATCGGTACCATGAACAGAGAGACGCTGGCGCCGAGCGGAATGTCGCTGCCCTCGATGCCGACGCGGAACGCCCAGGTCGCGAAGATGTGCGTCTTGTCGAGCGGGCCGCCGGCGGTGAGGATGCGAACGATGTCGAAATTGGCGAAGGTCACGATCAGCGAGAACAGCGTGGTGATCGCGATGATGTTGCGCATCATCGGCAGGGTCACGTACCAGATGCGCTGCCACCAATTGGCGCCGTCGATCGCGGCGGCCTCGTAGAGCTGGTCTGGCACCGATTTCAGCGACGCCAGATACATGATCATGAAGAACGGCGCGCCGTACCAGACGTTGACGAGGATCACCGAGAACCGCGCCCAGGCGGCGTCGCCGGTCCACGGGATCGGGCCGATGCCGAAGAACGACAGCGCATAGTTGAAGGCGCTGTAGGACGGGTCGAACAGCCACAGCCAGGCCAGCGTGCTCATCGCCGGCGGGATCACCCAGGGCACCAGCAGCATGCCGCGCCATTTGCGCTGCCCCTTGGCGGGAATGTTGTGGACGAAATGCGCGACGATGAAGCCGATCAGCGCCTTGAACAGCACGGCCGAGATCGCGAAGATGCAGGACTGTTTGACGACCAGCCAGAACGTATCGCGCTTGAACAGGAACTCGAAATTGCCGAAGCCGACGAAGCGCTGCATCGACTTGTTCAGCGTCGCCAAGTGTACCGAATAGAACGCCGGATAGACGACGAGCAGCGCGATCAGCAGGATCAGCGGGAGCGTCATCAGAAAGGCGACGGTTGATTTCCGCTTAAGGGTCTTGCGTAGACCGCTGCGGCCGACCGCGGGGCGGGGACGCGCCACCGCGTTTTCGCCGAATGCAGCATCGACCATGACGACAAGCTCCTTGGCTTGGCCGGCCGACGCCGGCGTTCACGGGGCGGGGGAGGCGGGCGGCGGCCCACGATGGCGACTGGAATAGCCGCCATCGTGAGACCTGCGGTCGGCTCAGCTGCGTAGGAATCCTTCGCACTCGCCTTCGGCCCAGGCGAGCGTCTTCTCCATGCTTTCGCCTTGGGCATAGCGCAGGGCCATCTTTGTCTGCGTGGCCTGGAAATAGATCTGCTGCGCGACCTTGGGCGGCGCAGGCGAGGCCGCGATGGACAGCACCTGCTGCTGATAGGGATCGGGATAGTGGAAGAGCGTCCCCTTCGGCGGTCCTTGCTCAGCCCAGACCTTCAGCTTGGTGAGCTTGCTGAAAGCTGGCAGATCGTAGCCGCCGCTGGCTTCGACCATCTTCTCGATCGACGACGGCTTGGAGAGATGCGCGAGCAGGCTCTTGGCGGCCGGCTTGTTCTTGGAGAAGCTCCAGATCGACCAGAAGAAGGGGAGGAACGGGGCGAAACGGCCCTTCGGACCGGCCGGGAAGCCGTGGGTCCAGCACTGCTCCGCCACCTGCGGGGCGTCGCGCTTGGCCACCGCCCAGGCGCTCGGCGGGTTCATGATCAGCGCGCCCTTGCCGGCAATCAGCCATTTGTTGTTCGAGGCATCGTCCCAGGCGCCGGCGTCCGGCGGCAGGAAGGCGATCAGCTTCTTGTAGAACTCGAGCACCTGGCGGACCGCATCGGTCTTGACGGTGAGATTGCCCTTTGCGTCGACGAGTTCGGCGCCGAACGCCCTGAAGAAGGCGCCGGCGGTATCGACATTGTCGGATGTCTCGCCCAGCCCGATTCCAAATGGAACGCCGGCCTTGTGGCAGGCCTCCGCAGCCTTGAGGAAGGTGTCCGTGGTCCAGTTCTCCGCCTTCGGCGGTCCGCCGGCCGGATACAGCTCCTGGACATCGATGCCAGCGTGCTTCTTCATCAAGTCGATGCGCGAGCAGGGGCCCTTGATCTGACTTCCGACACAGGCCGGCACGCCCATCCACTTGCCGTCGAGAACGCCGAGATACTTGACGGTATCGTTGACGGTGCCGTTCTCCTGGATGATCGGCTCCATAATGTCGTTCACGGGCTCGAGCAGATCGGAGTTGGAGTGGCACCACCAGGTCGGCATCTGGAAAATGTCATGGCCCGACTTGGCCTGCGCCTCCGCGGCGATCGTGATGAGGTTCTTATTGCCCTGGCTGGTGATGTAGTCGACCTGGAGGTCGACCTTCTCTTTGTCCGCCCATTCCTTGCAGAGTTCCGTAGAGGCTTTGTTGGCGTCCGGCACCCAATGGTCCCAGAATCCGATCGAGAGCTTTCCGGCAGCATAGGCGCCGCGCACATAGGGTGCGGCAATCATGACCGCCGAAGTGGCAGCAGTTGCAGCAACGAATTGTCGGCGGTTCAGCTTCCTCCGTGACATGGCGTTCCCTCCCTGGTGAGCCAAGCATTGTTCGGGGCGAATCCAGTTGTTAGTTGTTGCGTCGCGTCATGCGCGCTTGGATCTCGCTCAGGCGCGATCAGAGCAGAATTGGGCGCGGCTGTCGAGAAAGCAGGTTACGCGGAACTTAGAACTAATGGCGTGCACAATGGTCGCAGGCGAGCCGCTTTTTTGCTGCACAGCGACGAGTGCTGCAGCGCGAAGCATGGATCCATAGGGCGGTGATGCGGCTGTGATCGATATGGGGGCGGCGCGGCAGTTGGACTTGCGCGTTGTGGCAACGATCGAATTCGAGACGGGACGTTGATGCGGCGAGAGAAACGGAAACCGATGACGATCACTGACGGCGAGGTGAGGACGGAGCGTCGTCTGTGCAGCGCGGTAGCTGTCCTGCTCGCTCCCGACAGCCGCGATCCCACCGCGTCAGGTTGACGCGCAGGGCCTGCTCAAGGGCGTCACTCGGAGCGCCAGCGAGCGCGGCGGTCCGGCCGGCGGCGTGCTCGGTGGCTGCGATACGGCCTGGACATTGCCCCCGTTTCCCGTCCCCGGTGGTTTTGGAGTTCCCTGTTGGGTCGCTATCTCGTTGCAATCCAATGCGCCGTCATGGCGATGCCGCGGGCGCCGAGGCCGGTAGGCCGTCGTCTGACAGCCGTCGCGCGGGCCGAACGTCAGCGCCTTGCAGCTGGTGTCGCCAAGCGAGCGCCGGTGTTCTGCCGAACCTGCGGAGCGGACGGTCGATGATGTGGTAGATCGCCATTGCGACGGTCATGGCGAAAAGTCCATAGACGATACCGTCAAACCACACATGGCTGTCGTGCATCACCGTGCTCGCCACGATGAACATCACCGGATAATGCGACAGATACAGCGGGTATCCGAGATCCCCGAGGTAGGTGAGCAAGCGTGCCGTGGAGCGCCGCAAAGCGAGGTTGGGTGGCATGAACAGGATCGCGACCACCGCGAACCAGGGAACGAGCGTGGCCAGGATCGTAAACCAGTCGTCGATGTTGAAGAACGGCGGATAGGACACGACCGCGAGCGGTGCCGATGCCGCGAAGATCACCATCAGCCAGATCCGGCGAGCGTTCGTGTAGGCAATCCAGCCGCAGGCAAACGCCCAGAAGATCGCGATCGCATGGACGAATACGGTCTTCTGAAACACCAGGGTCTCCAGAACGGTCCCTTTCAGCAGATGAAGTCCCAGGAACGCGAGCAGAGACAGCGCGGACACGGAGAGAAGCAGACCGAGACTTGCCCGTCGGAGCAGCGGCGCCAGCATGTAGTAGGCGACCTCGATCGACAGCGACCAGGCCGGGAACATCAGCGGCACCATGATCGGAAGGATCGTCTGCAGCAGCAGATACGATCCGATCCAGGTGAAGGCTGGAATGGTCTCGCCGCCGGCGTGGCCGACGGCCGACTTCAGGTCGGGACCGAGGATGAGATAGGCGACCAGCGCGATCGATACGGTGGCGAAGTTGGTCAGATAGACGCGCCAGAAGCGCCGCCGAAAATATCCGCTGGGCTCGGTCGCGATCGAGTGATGGATGCTGAAGCCGGAGATCGCGAAGAAGCACAGACCGGCATCGCCCCGCTCAAGCTTGGAGCTGGCAGGGGGGCCTCAGCGAAACTGACGGTATGCGCGCAAAGCACCCACAGCGCGAACACGAAGCGCAGTCCGGCGAGCAGCGGCCACATGCCGGCTTTTTCGTTTCGCATTGAAGCAACTCTGTTACTGAATGTTTCCACATTAACATCGGGGGCCAAAGCCTGCATAGCGGGAGACGCGCGAACACGACACCGCACCTCGTGGCCGCGCGAGGCCCGAAATGCATGGCACGGGCCGCGGACGATTCCTGTCGCCCGCAGGTCGCACGCGCAGGCTGCGGCTAGCCGAGCGATGGGAGCGGCCGCAATCGTCGCGAGATCCGCAGAGGGGCAGCATCGTTCGCCTTGCGTTCAATCCCCCCATTCGCTAAGCGATTCAAACTCCTGAGATGGAAGGGTGGCCGAGTGGTTTAAGGCACCGGTCTTGAAAACCGGCGTGCCCGCAAGGGTACCGTGGGTTCGAATCCCACCCCTTCCGCCAGGATGTACCTCCGGTCGCACGGTCGCCCCGTCGCTCGGCCAGCCACAGCAGTTCGGAGCCTGCGCGTCGGGCCGATGCCGGCCACGGGAATCACCCCAGGTCTGATGTCGTACAACCGCAGGCGGACGTGGCAGCTCGTGCCGATGCCTCAGCCGTGCACCCGCCAGGAAGCCCGGTCGAGCCCCTGGTTCAGCTGCGTCACGGCTTGCGCGGGCGCAGCGACGGAATCTCGCCGTGCGCGCGCACGAATCATCGGTGCTCGGGCTGCTGTGCCGATCGCTTCAGGGCCATCGATTGCCCCTTCAGCCCATCAGCGAACGTGCAGTGTCGTAGAGGTCGAATGGATGGACAGCCCACCGGAGTCGGCTGAAATGCCGGTCCGAACTCGATCAGAGGGCTCGAAAAATCTTGCTAGAACGCGGATCGTGGAAATATCGGCTTCAGGCCAGTCCTGAAGTGTCGTTGTCGATGAGCGGACGAAAGCCGGCCGTGATGCCGGCTGTCCGACCGTTCCGTATCAGGCCCGCGAACGGACACCTTCAAACGCATGAGCGAGGAAGATACCGGCGCCAACCAAGCCCATCACCGCTGTCATTGCTTCGATCATCGCGAACACACCCTTGTTGCGCCCCGTGTGAAGGAAACGACGTGCAGCCCTGCACAGTCAAAACGATTCAGATCGCGGAAATCGAGATCCGCTCTAGATGATGTTTTCGAGCAACATATGTGTCTGAAATGGTGCACTCGAAACAAGATCGCCAAGGCAGAGTAGCGACCGAACGACGCTTTCCCCGATGGTGGCAGGCGGAAAGCTCCGGTTAACCACGGCGCGGCCCACCCCATTTCCGCCGCGTTCGGGTTGCGTTATCCTTGTGCATTGGGTTGCGGGGATGCGACTCACGGGGACGAGCCGGACCTGTGGCACCTGCAATGCGGGGCCCACGGTGACGAGCAGGGTGGTATTTGGGGTCGATGGGGATTGGTCTGACAAATCCGGTCGATAGAGCGGTGCGCGGCGCTGTTGTCGTCCTCGCCTGCCTGACGGTCGCGAATTGCGCCTCGTCGAACAAGTTCGCCAGCAAGGTCGATCCGAAATACGGCGTGTCGTCGAGCCCGCGCGTCGTCGGCATGGGCGAGCCGGTGCCCAAGGGCGGCGGCGTCTACCGCATCGGCAAGCCCTATACTGTTGCCGGAAAGACATACGTTCCGGAAGAGGATACCAATTATCGCGCCGAAGGCATGGCGTCCTGGTATGGCGACGATTTCCATGGCCGTCAGACCGCCAATGGCGAGGTGTTCGACATGACCTCGCTGACGGCGGCGCATCCGACGCTGCCGATGCCGAGCTACGCTCGCGTCACCAATCTCTCCAACGGCAAGTCGCTGATCGTCCGGATCAACGACCGTGGTCCGTACCATGCCAATCGCCTGATCGACGTCTCCAACAAGGCGGCGGACCTGCTCGAGTTCAAGAGCAGTGGCGTTGCGCGGGTGCGGGTCGAATATGTCGGCCGGGCGCCGCTCGAAGGCTCCGATGACACCCAGTTGATGGCGACCTTGCGCACCGGCATCCCGGCGCCGGCACCGTCCCTGGTGCGCGTCGCCTCGGCCAAGCCCTTCGTGCCCGAGGTCGGCGCCGGACGTCCGATGCGCGGCGAGATTCCGATGCCGGAGGGACGGCCCTACACGTTGGGCAACACCTCCGCCGACCTGGCCTCGATCGGTGCGACCTCGGAGATGTCGGCGTCCAGCCGCAGCAAGGGACGCAGCCTCGAAAATCCGCGCGCTGTGTCGTACGACCAAAACGTGCGCTCGCCGGCTTCCGCATCCGACGGCGCCGATGAGGCCCGAGACATCATGGGCGGTCGCGGACTGTACTGACGCGCCGCAACGGCCTTCGGCACAATCAACCGCCCCCTGGAGGGGCGGTTTTCGATTCCAGCGGCGTTACGGCTACTGCGCGGTGAACGGCACCCGTGCCTTGGCCGAGAAAGTCCAGACATGGGTGTTGCTGCCGAGACCACCGTACTCGGCCCCCAGTCCGACGCCGACACCGCTCTGGGTCTGAATGCCGAGGCCGCCGGTGGCGCGGGCCGACCAGCCCTGTAGCAGCGGTGTCGAGGCCAGCGCATTGGCGGCGAGCGCGTTGGCATCCTCCTTGTTGAAATAGTAGTCGCCGTACAGGCCCAGGAACGGCGTCAGTAGCAGGCCGCTATCCAGCCAGGCGACGGGGTAGGCGGCCCGTATACCGCCTGACGCGCGGCCGCTGGCGAAGTCATAGGAGCCCTGCCGCGTGCCCAGCGAATCCGTGTACGCGTTCTGGTGCTCCCACAACGCATAGACCTTGGCCGAGGGCTCGATGATAAAGCCAGCCGTCTTATAGGTGCCGGTGAGGCCGGACGACAGCATCCAGCGTTGGCCGTTGAAGCTGCCCTGTGCGGTGCCTGCGCTGCCGTCATAGCCGATGCCGGAATAGGCGACGGCGGCATCGAAACGCAGCGTCGGCACGATCTTCCAGCCGAGATAGGCGCCGGTGGTCCAGCCGTCACCCTTCAGCCTGCCGTTGATGTCCTGCTGGGTATAGCTGAACGTCTCGTAGCCTCCGAGCACGCCGACCAGGAAGCTCGGCGTCGCCCGGTAGGTCAGGCCCATGGTGGCGTTCAGTTGCTGGCCATAGAGCGAAGCTTGGTTCCCCTGCGTGATCCCCCCCGCCGTGGTCGTGCCCCAGCGATCGACGCCAGTGCCGCGCACGTCGGCCCACAGCAACCACTCCTTCTGCTCGTGCCATCTCGGTGCAGCCTGCTTCTTGTCGCCGCGGTCGATCGCCGCGAAGGCATCGTCGACCCGCCCGCGGCCACGGCCGCGCGGCGGCTCACGACCCGGCAGCACGGAGGAATAGGCATTGGTGCCATTGGCACCGGCACGGTCGCTGGCCGGCGATTGCTCGTCCTGATCGCGCGGATCGGCCGAGAAGTTGAAGCGCATGCGCCCATTGCTGGGGGTGAGGAACGTGCCGCCATCGCTGAAGCCGTCAGCGATCGCGTCATCGATCGCGCCCGAGATGGCCTGGCCCGAGTTCTGCGCCACCAGCTTGCTGACGGTCTGCTGCAGCGAGCGCAGCCGCACGCTGTCGACGGGCACGTTGACGGTCTGGGCGAGAGCGGGCGACGTGCTGGCCGTATAGAGGGCGCTGCCGCCGTAACTCGCCGTGATGGTGTGGCTGCCGACCGCGAGCGTCGAGGTCGCCAACGTCGCCACGCCGGCCGCCAGCGTTGCGGTGCCGATCGGCGAGCCGTTGTCGTTGAACGTGACCGTGCCGGTCGGCGTGCCGCTGGCGCTGGCCACGGTCGCCGTGAAGGTCACGGGCTGGCCGAACTGGCTCGGATTCTGTGACGAGGTCAGCGTCACCGTGGTGCTGAGCTGGCCGACAGCGAGGCTGAAGGTGGCGCTGGCGGCCGCGCTGACGGTGTCGGTCACCGTCACCGTGTAGGTCGCCGCCGCCGTCGTGACGGTCGGCGTGCCGCTGACCTGGCCGTTCGACGTGTTGAAGCTGAGCCCAGTCGGCAGGCTCGGAGACACTGCATAGGTCAGCGCGCCGGTGCCGCCGGAGCCGGTCACCGGAGTGAACGGCGTCACCGCCTGGTTGATCGGCAGCGTGCTGGACGGCACGGCCGTCGTCGCCGCGACCGGACCGTTGATGGTCAAGCTGAAGGTCGCCGTCGCAGACGCGCTGTTTATGTCGGTGACGGTGACGGTGAACGTCGTCGCCGCGGTGGGCACCGTCGGCGGCGTGCCGGTGATCTGGCCGTTGGTGGTGTTGAAGCTCAGGGCCGCCGGCAGCGTCGGCGAAACCGCGTAGGTCAGCGCGCCGGTGCCGCCCGATCCGGTCACTGGCGTGAACGGCGTGACCGCCTGGTTGTACGGCAGCGTGGTGGATGGCACGGCCGTCGTCGCTGCGACCGCACCGCTGACCGTCAGGCTGAATGTGTTCGTGGCGGTCCCGTTGGCGGCATCGGTCACGGTGACGGTGTAGGTGGCGGCGCCGCTCGCGGAGGTCGGCGTACCGGTGATGCTGCCGGTCGAGGTATTGATCGAAAGACCCGCCGGTAGCGCCGGGGATACGCTGTAGGTGTACGGCGTCGTGCCGCCGCCGCCGGTCACCGGCGTGAACGCGGTGACCGCCTGGTTCGCCGTGACAACATTCGACGCGATCGCCTGCGTCGCGGTCACCGCGCCGTTCACCGTCAGGCTGAACGTGTTGTTGGCGGTGGCGCTGTTGGCATCGGTGATCGTGACCGTGTAGGTGGTCGCGCCGCTGGTCGCCGTGGGCGTGCCCGTGATCGCGCCGGAGCTGGTGTTGAGCGACAGACCGGCCGGCAGCGCCGGTGCAATGGCGTAGGTGTAGGAGGGCGTGCCGCCTGCCGGGGTGACCGGCGTGAACGACGTCGCCGCCGCATTCTGCGTCAGCGCCTTGGAGGCGATCGCCTGCGTGGCGTTCAAGGGGCCGTTGACAGTCAGCTGGAACGTATTGCTGGCCGTGCCGTTGTTGGCATCCGTCACCGTCACCGTGTAGGTCGTGGTGCTGCCGGACACCGTCGGCGTGCCGCTGACCTGGCCGCTGGAGGTGTTGAAGCTGAGGCCGGTCGGCAAGGATGGCGAGATCGCATAGGTGCGCGGCGTCGTGCCGCCACCGCCCGTCACCGGGATAAACGGCGTGATGGCTGTATTCACGGTCGTCGTCGCCGAGGGAATGGACTGCGTGGCCGTGACCGCGGTGTTCACGGTCAGGCTGAACGTGTTGCTTGCAGTGGCAAGGTTGGCGTCGGTCACGGTGATCGTGTAGGTGGTCGCGCCGATGCTCGCGGTCGGCGTGCCCGTGATGGCTCCGGTGCTCGAGCTGAGCGAGAGGCCGGCCGGCAGCGCCGGCGCGACGCTATAGCTCAGCGTCGGGGTGCCGTTCGCTCCGGTGACCGGCGTGAACGACGTCGCCGCCACATTCTGCGTCAGCGTCTTCGAGGCCACCGCCTGGGTCGCGGTCACGGCCGCGTTGATGGCGAGGCTGAACGTGTTCGAGGCGGTCGCGCTGTTGGCGTCCGTCACGGTCACCGTATAGGTCGTCGATCCGATGGTGCCGGTCGGCGTGCCGGTGATCGCGCCGGTCGAGGTATTGAGCGAGAGACCGGCGGGCAGGGAGGGCGATACGCCATAAGTATAGGAGGGCGTGCCGCCGCCGCCGGTGACCGGCGTGAAGTTCGCGGACGGCTGGTTCTGCGTCAGCGTCTTCGAGGCGACGGACTGCGTCGCCGTCACGGCGCCGTTGATCGTGAGACTGAAGGTGTTGCTTGCGGTCGCGCTATTGGTGTCGGTGACCGTGACAGTATAGGTCGTCGGGCCGCCCGTCACCGTCGGGGTGCCGGTGATCGCGCCGGTCGAGGTGTTGAAGGAGAGGCCGGTCGGAAGCGACGGTGCAATGCCATAGCTGAGCGTCCCCGTGCCGCCGGATCCGGTGACCGGCGTGAACGAGGTCGCCGCCGTGTTGACGGTGAGCGCTTTCGACGCGACGGACTGCGTCGCGGTCGGGCCAGGCAGGTTGACCGTAATGGGCCATGACGCGTTGGCCGGCGCCGGATTGGACGTGCATGACAAAGTCGCGTCGCTACAGTTGGCCGCGTAGTATAAATTGATCGTATCCTGACCACTGCCCGTCAAGCTGTTCAGCGTGATGGTGATCTGCGCGTTGCCCGCATTTGCGTTCTGGGTACCGTTAGCGCTGCTCGGAACCAGTGTGTAGCTGGCCTTGGAGGTCGTCGGACTATAGTTGCTGAATCCGAGCGTGCTGGAGCCCGCGATGGGAAAGAACGTCAACGCATCCGTGCCGAACGTGCCGTAAAGGCCGTAGATGACTGCATCGTTTCCCCCAGTGCTGCCGGAGACGTTCAGACAGAGGGTAAAGGTTTGGGGCAGCGCCGCGGACGTGATGGTGATCGTGGTGCCATTGGTGGAACTGGTAAGCTGATCGCAGGCCGCCTGCGCCGACGAGATCGACGCGGCCATGGCGCCAACTGCCACGAAGGTCGCGGCAGCCAACACCCTCCAATTGCGAACACGCATCGAGGTGCGCATCGGCACTTGACGTAGTGCCGCAATCAACGCGCAAATGATGACCGAGAAAAGCTGCACCGTGCCCCTGCGCTTCCCTGAGATCACGGCCAATCGGACCGCCACTCCAAATGACCTTGATCGCAATAAAGATTCTTCGAAAACTTATGGTTGATTAAGCTCTGTTTATCGCGTCCCGCAAGCAAGGGATGCATGGAACCGTTGCATCGCAGGACCTTTCTCGAAGCGAGTTGCAACACCGCAACACCTCCGGCTGTTCCGCGCATCTGTGTCGCAGGGAGCCGCGATTTTGAAGAGTCGGTCCCCACATCCTCCGCGCGTTCATGCTTGACTGTTCCCGTTGGATGCATGACACTTTCGAATTGCATACGATGGGCACCAAACGTCCGGTTGTTGGTCGCGCGTCGTGAGAATCTTTGTTATTTCGCATTGCTCAAAGTCATTTGGAGGCAACGCATGCCGTTAACGCCTGTTATCGGGCAGATCATGCCATTTGCTGGCAGCCAACCACCGAGGGGGTGGGCATTCTGCAATGGTGCGCTGCTGGCGATCCAGACGAACCAGGCGTTGTTCTCCCTGCTCGGCACCTATTACGGCGGCAACGGTGTCACGACCTTCGCGCTTCCGGATCTCCGCGGACGTGCGATTCTCGGCTCGACCGGGGGCAGCGGCCAGTATCCGGCGGGGATGGTCAGCGGCGAGACCTCCGTCACGCTCACGACGGCGCAGATGCCGACGCACAATCACCAGATCCAGGCGTCCAGCAACAACGGGGCGGGACGCGGTGCATCGGCGACCAACAATCTGTTCGCGACCAATACGCTGCCGCCGGACAATCCGACGCAGATCTTCACGACCGCGGGGACGAATCAGGTGCCGCTGTCGCTCAGCACCAACATCGTCGACACCGGCGGCGGGCAGCCGCACAACAACATGCAGCCCTATCTCGTGATCAATTACCTGATCGCACTCAATGGGGTGTACCCCTCGCGCAACTGACACCGCCCGGCGAGCCCGGCGCTCTCGCTGCCCCACCATAACTGGAATTTTCTGCGTCGCGCCTGCTGTCGCGGCGCCCCATTGCACCTGAAAGGATGTCGGGATGTCAGACCCTTTTCTCGGCGAGATCAGACTATTTGGCTTCCCGCGCATCCCTGACGGCTGGCTGGCCTGCGACGGAAGCGCGCTGTCGATCTCCAACAATGACGCGCTCTACGCGGTCATCGGAACGACCTTCGGCGGCGATGGCGTGCAGACCTTCAATCTGCCCGATCTGCGCGGCCGCGTTCCGGTCGGGCAGGGCACGCCGCCCGGCGGCGCGAGCTATGTGCTCGGTCAGCTCGCCGGCGAGGACGAGCACACCCTGATCTCGACCGAGATGCCCACGCACAGCCATGCCCTGCTGGCGTCGACCACCGTTGCCAATACGCCGACGCCGGGTCCGTCCGCTCTCCTCGGGACCGCCACGACCGGCAATCTGTACGCGCCGAGCGTCGACGCCGGAACCTACGAGGTGATGGCGCCCTGCCTCATGACGGCGGGGCAGAGCGTGCCGCACAACAACATCATGCCGACCGTGGTCGGCAACTACTGCATCTGCGTCGCCGGAATCTTCCCCTCGCCGGGCTGAAGCTTCGTGGCTCGATCGGCATCATCGCGCATTCTCGAGGAGAGACGATTTGTCAAACCCCTTCGTTGGTGAGATCCAGGCTTTTCCCTTCACGTTCGCGGCGGACGGCTTCAACAATTCCTGGCTGCCGTGCTTCGGCCAATTGCTTTCGATTCAGCGATATTCGCCGCTGTTCGCGCTGATCGGGACCTATTTCGGCGGCAATGGCACGACCAATTTCGCGCTGCCCAATCTGAGCGGGGCGATCACCAACGGGCAGGGCAACGGACCTGGCCTGCAGCCCCGGATCATCGGCGAGGCGATGGGCACCAGCACGGCCTTTCTCACGTCCGCCGAGATGCCTGCGCATACCCACACGCTGCAGCTTGGTAGCAAGGCGGCCACGAATGCCACGCCCGGGCCGGGCACGGGAGTCGGCATCGTGGCGGTCGACCCGATCTTCAACGGTTTCGTGGCGCCGCCGGCCAACGTCACGCTCGCCGTCAATGCCGTGACGCCGAACGGCCAGAGTCTTCCGCATGACAACATGCAGCCGACCCAGGCGCTGATCTGGTGCATCTGCTATGCGGGCGTGTTCCCATCGTTCAACAATTCCTGAAACGGGATGCGGCGGCAGTGACGACGATCGAGACGGAGATCGTCTCACGTGACGTACGCTTGCGGCTGCGGCCGTCCGAGAGCGCGGACGAGCCGTTCCTGAGCGACCTGTTCAAATCCATCAAAGGTGCGCAGCTCGGTCTGGCCGGCCTGCCGCCCGCGATGCTCGACCTCGTGCTTGCGCAGCAATATCGCGCGCAGGTCGCGGGCTATGCGGTGCAGTGCCCGGAGGCGCAGTCGCTAATCATTCTGCGGGATGGCGGGCCCGTGGGGCGACTGCTGCTCGACCGCGCGGCCTCGCGGTGGCACGTGGTCGATCTCGCGCTGCTGCTAGGCGCGCGCAACGCGGGTGTCGGACGCGAGATCATGCAGGCCGTCGCCGGCGCAGCACGGGAGCAGGGGGCCGAGATGCTCTCGCTTGCAGTTGCCACGACGAATGAGGACGCGATGCGCTTCTATGCCCGGCTCGGCTTCCACGACGTTGCCGATGCGGCGACGGCGTCGCATCGCAGGATGGAGCTTCTGCTCGCGCGCTAACGATCTGGGGCGACTTCGCGCAGGAACGCGATCAGCGCCGCGTTCACCTCGTCGGCGCATTCCTGCTGGATCCAGTGGCCGGCACCGTCGATGATGAGCTTGCGCCGGAGATCCGGCAGCACGCGCTCCATGTCCTGGACGCGCTTGGCGCCGATGATACCCTTGATGACGGCGTCGTCACTGCCGGCGATGAACAGCGACGGCTGGCGGATCTGCGCATCCTGCCACGGCGCGGTGAGCTCCCAGTTGCGATCGATGTTGCGGTACCAGTTGAGGCCGCCGCGGAAACCCGAAGCGCGGTAGGCCGTGACGAACTCGGCGAGGTCGGCCTCACTCAGCCAGTCGGGCAGCGAGCGGTCGGGCGCGGCATCCCCAAGAAAGCCACGGCCCATCGTGACGAACAGCGAGGCCGGATCGGAGAAGCCACGCGCCAGCATCGTGCGCATGGTCAGCGCGACGTCGCGCTCGAGCTCCGCTTCAGCGACTCCCGGCGTCTGGAAATACTGCCAATAGAAATTCGCGATGCCGCCGGCGCGGAGCGTGTCGAGCGGCCGCCCGCGGCCGCGGAACGGCGGCGGGACACTCAAGCCCGCGACGGCGGTGAACATGTCGGGCCGGAACATCGCAGCGTGCCAGGCCACCGGCGCGCCCCAATCATGGCCGATGATCACGGCCTTATCCGCGCCGAGTGCGTTTACCAGTCCCACCATGTCGCCAACCGTATCAAAGATCGTGTAGGCGCCGATGTCGGCTGGCGCCTGCGAGCGGCCAAAGCCGCGCATGTCAGGCGCCACGACGTGATAGCCCGCGGCGGCCAGGGCAGGGATCTGGTGCCGCCACGAATAGGACAGCTCGGGCCAGCCATGGCACAGCAGCACGAGCGGGCCTTCGCCCTGTTCACGCAGAAACAGCTCGATCCCGTTGGCTTTCACGATCCGCGTCGATGACACCGCGCCCTCCTCCGTCGATTTTCGTTCTTGGTCCAACGGTATCGCACCACGCGCGGAGCAGCGCAAACCACGGGACAGCGCCACCACCGCACCACTGTCGAGTTGTTTGCGCTGCAGCCAGCTGGTAAAACGATTGCGCGCTCCAGGGCTTGGCCGATGGATTTCATGACTTCACTGTTCCGTCGCTCCGGTTTCATCACCGGACGGACGACGCGCGCGCTCCTTGCATTGACGGCGGTCGTGGCGATCGGCTGGAGCGGGGTGCTCTATGCTGCCAACCAGAGCGTTCAGGGCGCGAAGAAGGAGGACGGCGGCTTCGACGGCGATGCGCCGACGGCCATCCTGGTCGAAGCAAGCAGCGGCAGTGTGCTGTTCGAAAAGAATGCCGACGAGTTGCGCGCACCCTCGAGCATGATGAAGCTGATGACGGCCGAGGTCGTCTTCAATGCTGTCAAAGAAGGCACGATCAAGCTCACCGACGAATACCGCATCAGCGAGAACGCCTGGCGACGGGGCGGGGCGCCCTCGGGCGGCTCGACGATGTTCGCGGCACTCAACAGCAAGGTCTCGGTCAACGACCTTCTGCACGGCGCGATCATCCAGAGCGGCAACGACGCCTGCATCGCGTTGGCCGAAGGCATGGCCGGCAACGAGAAGATCTTTGCCGCCGACTACATGACCAAGCGGGCGCGCGAGCTCGGCCTCAACAAGTCGACCTTCGGCAATTCCAACGGCCTGCCGGACCCCGGCAACAAGATGACGGTGCGCGAGTTGTCGATGCTCGCCCGGCACATCATCCTCGACTTCCCGGAGTTCTATAAGATCTTCGGCGAGAAGGAATTCACCTGGAACAAGATCCGCCAGCAGAACCGTAATCCGCTGCTCAACGCGATGGAAGGCGCCGACGGGCTCAAGACCGGCTTCACCAAGGAGGGCGGCTACGGCATGGTCGGCTCGGCTGTGCAGAACGGCACGCGGCTGATCGTCGTCGTCAACGGCCTGGAGGATCCCGAGGACCGCGCCACCGAAGCCAAGAAGATGCTGGAATGGGGTTTTCGCAATTTCGAGACTCGCACCCTGTTCGCCGCCGACCAGACGCTTGGCTACGCCAAAGTATTCGGCGGCGAGAGC
Source organism: Bradyrhizobium sp. HKCCYLS2038 (assembly GCF_051167655.1). Lineage (NCBI taxonomy): Bacteria > Pseudomonadati > Pseudomonadota > Alphaproteobacteria > Hyphomicrobiales > Nitrobacteraceae > Bradyrhizobium > Bradyrhizobium sp. HKCCYLS2038. The sequence goes on from NZ_JBNPTM010000003.1 coordinate 63,734, forward strand.
CGTTCGGTGAAGCTGTCGAGCCCGGTCCCGGTCAAGGTGATGGTGCAGAAGAACGGCGGCGAGAAGCTGATCGCGCGCATCGTCTATAGCGGACCGGTCAGGGCTCCGATCGAGCCGGGCCAGAAGGTTGGGGTTGTCAGGGTCTGGCGCGGCCCCAATATCGCCATGGAGGCTCCCGTCTATGCTGCGGAGGCGGTGGGAAGGGGGTCCACGATGCGGCGCGCGATCGACGGGGCCAGCGAGCTGGTGATCGGGATGTTCCGCGCCGGGGCCGAGAAGCTCTAGAGACATGGCGGATGCAGCTTTGAAACGTGGTCCGGGCCGCGGCCGATTCGTCACCTTCGAGGGCGGCGAGGGCGCCGGAAAATCCACGCAGATCAAGATGTTGGCAGACCATCTGGAGAAAGAGGGTGTGCGCGTCGTCCTGACCCGGGAGCCCGGCGGCTCGCCGGGCGCGGAGATCATGCGCCACCTCGTGCTATCGGGCATGGGCAAGCTGCTCGGCCCTGAGGCCGAGACGCTGCTGTTCGCCGCCGCGCGCGACGACCATGTGCGCAACGTGATTCTTCCGGCGCTGAACCAGGGCAGCTGGGTGCTGTGCGACCGCTTCTTCGATTCGACCCGGGCCTATCAGGGCAGCCAGGGCAAGGTCGCGCCCGACGTGCTCAATGCGATGCAGCGGGTGACGATCGGCGACCTCAGGCCGGACCTCACCGTGATCCTGGACGTGCCGGCGGAGGTCGGGATCAAGCGTGCCGCCGAGCGCCGTGGCAGCGGCGCTCCGGACCGCTTCGAGGGCGAGGATGTCAAGTTCCACCAGGGCCTGCGCGAGGCGTTCCGCAAGATCGCGGCCGATGATCCCAAGCGCTGCGTCCTGATCGACGCGACCGCAAGCGCCGACCATGTCTCGCACGTCGTGTGGGACACCGTGCGCGAGCGGCTGCTTGCCGCAACTGTCGCGGCCGTCTCATGAGTGCGCGCAAGGTCGAGCCGGAGATCGCGGTCCGTCATCCGCGCGAGACCTCCGCGCTGTTCGGTCATCGCGAGGCGGAGGCGGCGCTGCTGTCGGCCTACCGCAGCGGCCGGATGGCGCACGCCTGGCTGATCGGCGGGCCGCAGGGCATCGGCAAGGCGACGCTGGCCTATCGCATGGCGCGCTTCGTGCTGACCCATCGCGATCCCCTGGCGCCCGAGGTGCGTGCAGCCGAATCGCTCCATGTCGATGCGGACGACCACGTCGCGCGCCTGATTGCCTCGGAGGCCCATGGCGGGCTGCTGACGCTGGAGCGCTCGGCCAACGACAAGGGCGTGCTGCGCACCGTCATCACCGTTGACGAGACCCGCGAGACGATCTCGTTCTTCGGCTCGACGGCGGCCGTCGAGGGCTGGCGCGTTTGCATCGTCGACACCGTGGACGAGCTCAATCCGAACGCGGCGAACGCGCTGTTGAAGATCCTCGAGGAGCCGCCGCAGCAATCGCTGTTCCTGCTGGTCAGCCACGCGCCGGCCCGCGTGCTCGCGACCATCAAGTCGCGCTGCCGAAGGCTTTCGCTGCGGGCGCTCTCGACCGAGGACGTCATCAGCGCCGCGGCCGAAGCCACCGGCATCGAGGCCGGCGAACCGGCGCTCCGGGAGGCCGCCAGGGCGTCCGAGGGCAGCGTCGCGCGCACCCTGATGCTGATGGGCGGCGACGGGCTGCAGTTGCAGACCCGGACCGCGGCGCTGCTCGCGGGTCTGCCGAAGATCGACCCGGGCGAGTTGCATGCTCTGGGCGACGCGCTCGGCACCAGCGACCGCGTCGCACTGGCGAGCTTTCTCGACAGCATCGAGCGCTGGGTGGCGGAGCGGCTGCGGGCCGCCGATCCGAACGCGGAACTGCCGCGCCTTGCACGGCTGGCGGAGGTATGGGAAAAGATCGTCCGCGCCGCGCGCGACACCGAATCCTATAATCTGGAGCGAAAACCGCTGGTTTTCTCGGTGTTCGGGATGCTCGCCGAAGCCACACGGTAACGCGCCGACCATCATCCCGGGGATCATCAGGATCAATCCGTCGACCGACGTCGTCAAAGAGGAATCTGCCGTGGCCAAGGCCAGCAAGACAACCGCGAAGAAGGGCAAGCCCGTGGCCAAGAGCGCCGCGAAGAAGGCTGCCGCCAAGGCACCGGCCAAGGGCAAGGCCGCCAAGAAGGCAAAGACTGCAAAGGACGACGCTGCGAAGAAGGCCAAGGCGAAGGCTGCCGGGGCTTCTTCTGCAAAAGCATCGGCTGCGAAGGCGAAGAGCAAGGCTCCGAAGTCCAAGGCGGCCAAAAGCGCTCAGAACAAGAGCGCCCCGAAGAAGGCCGCGAAGGCGCCCGCGAAGAAGGTAGCAGCCAAGCCTGCGGCGCCGCCGGCCAAGAAGGCGGCCAGCAAGCCCGCCGCGACGAAGAAACCCGCAGCCGCGAAGCCGTCGGCTGCGCCGAAAAAATCCGCCGCACCTGTTGTTGTCGAACCGGCGAAGCCGCCGCGTGCCGCGAAGCCCAGGACGGCGCGCAAGCCGAAGGTCGAGGCGGCCGCAGCTCCAGAGGTCGAGATTGCCGAGGTCGACATTGCGGAGGTCGACATTGTCGAGATCGAGATTGTCGAAGTCGAAGTGACAGACGACGAGGTGATCGAGAGCGCGGAAGCCGCAGCGCCCGTCGCGGCCGTGCCGGCCGATACCAACACCTTCTACGTGACGACCGCGATCGCCTATCCCAACGGCAACCCGCATATCGGCCACGCCTATGAGGCGATCGCGACCGATGCCATCGCCCGTTTCGCGCGGCTCGACGGCAAGGACGTGTTCTTTCTCACCGGCACCGACGAGCACGGCTTGAAGATGGTGCAGACCGCCCAGAACGAGGGCCTGACGCCGTCGGAACTTGCGACCCGCAACGCCGGCCGTTTCCGCGAGATGGACGAGCGGCTGAACGTGTCGTTCGACCGCTTCATCCGCACCACCGAGCCCGCGCACCACAAGTCGGTGCAGGCGGTGTGGACGCGCATGCTCGCCAATGACGACATCTACGCTGACACCTATGCCGGCTGGTACTCGGTTCGCGACGAAGCCTATTACGCCGAGGACGAGACCGTCGTCGGCGACGACAACGTCCGCCGTGGGCCGCAGGGCACGCCGGTCGAGTGGGTCGAGGAGAAGAGCTACTTCTTCCGGCTGTCGGCCTATCAGGACCGGCTGCTGGCGCTGTACGAGAGCCAGCCCGACTTCATCGGGCCGGATGCGCGGCGCAACGAGATCACGAGCTTCGTCAGGGGTGGACTGAAGGACCTCTCGATCTCGCGCACGACGTTCGACTGGGGCGTTCGCGTGCCGCACGACGACGAGCACGTGATGTATGTCTGGGTCGACGCGCTGACCAACTACATCACCGGCGTCGGCTTCCCCGACGAGCGCGATCCAAACTGGAAGTATTGGCCTGCCGACGTGCACATCATCGGCAAGGACATCATCCGCTTCCACGCGGTGTACTGGCCGGCGTTCCTGATGTCGGCCGGCGTGCCCGTGCCCAAGCGGGTCTACGCGCACGGCTTCCTGTTCAACAGGGGCGAGAAGATGTCGAAGTCGGTCGGCAACGTCGTCGATCCGTTCAATCTCGCCGATCAGTACGGCGTCGACCAGCTGCGCTATTTCTTCCTGCGCGAGGTGCCGTTCGGCCAGGACGGCAACTACAATCACGAGGCGATCGTCGCGCGCATCAACGCCGACCTCGCCAACGACCTCGGCAATCTCGCGCAGCGCTCGCTGTCGATGATCGCGAAACAATTGGGCGGCGTGCTGCCGGAGCCCGGCGAGTTCTCGGCCAACGACCAGGCGATCCTGGCCGAGGCCGACGCGATGATCGGCGCGGCGCGCAAGGCGATGGCGACGCAGCAGATCCACCAATGGCTCAATGCCGTCTGGTCGGTCGTGGCCGAGGCCAATCGCTACTTCGCCGGTGAGGCGCCATGGGCGCTGGCCAAGACCGATCCGAAGCGCCAGCATACCGTGCTCTACGTCACCGCCGAGGTGATCCGGCAGGTTGCGATCCTGACCCAGCCGGTGATGCCCGCGGCATCCGCGAAGCTGCTCGACAGCTTGGGGATCCCCGAGGACGAGCGGACGTTTGCGCGGCTCGGCGGCGAGGTGCGCATCGCGGCCGGGACGCAGCTGCCGCCGCCGCAGGCGGTGTTCCCGCGCTACATCGAGCCGACGGCGGCGTGATGCTGGTCGACAGTCACTGCCATCTGGATTTTCCGGATTTTACTGAGGATCTGGATGGCATCGTCGCACGCGCCGCCGCGGCCGGCGTCGGCCGCATGGTGACGATCTCGACGCGGGTGCGCAGGCTGCCCGAGCTGCTCGCGATCGCCGAGCGGTTCGACAACGTCTACTGCTCGGTCGGCACCCATCCTCACAATGCGGACGAGGAGGATGGCATCCCGGCCGAGGAGCTGATCGCGCTGACGAAGCATCCCAAGGTGGTCGCGCTCGGCGAGGCCGGGCTCGACAACTTCTACGACCACGGCTCCAAGGACGCCCAGGAGCGCGGGTTCCGTGCGCATATCGCGGCCGCCCGCGAGACCGGCCTGCCGCTGGTGATCCACACCCGCGAGGCCGACGCGCAGTGCGGCCGCATCCTCGAGGAGGAGATGGCGCGCGGACCTTTCAAGGCGGTGCTGCATTGCTACACCGGCGGACGCGAGCTGGCGATGAAGGCAATCGATCTCGGACTGCACATCTCGTTCACGGGCATCGTGACGTTCAAGAAGTCGGAGAGCTTGCGCGCGCTCGCTGCCGAGGTGCCGGCCGACCGCATCATGGTCGAGACCGACGCGCCGTATCTGGCGCCCGGCAAGTTCCGCGGCAAGCGCAACGAGCCGGCCTATGTGGTCGAGACCGCGAAGGTGCTGGCGGAGACACGCGGCGTCTCGTTCGAGGAATTCTCGCGCCAGACCACCGCGACCTTCTTCAAGCTGTTCTCGAAGGTGCCGCGACCCGAGGTGCTGGCATGACCCTGACGCTCACCATCCTCGGCTGTGGCTCCTCGGCCGGCGTGCCGCGTCCGGCGCTGGGGTGGGGCGCCTGCGATCCGAACAACCCGAGGAATCGCCGCCGCCGCTGCTCGCTGCTCGTCGAGCGCCGCGGCGTCCACGGCGTCACGCGCGTTGTGATCGACACCTCGCCCGATCTGCGCGAGCAGCTGATCGACACCCAGGTCGACCACATCGACGCGGTTTTTCTCACGCATGAGCATGCCGACCAGACCCACGGCATCGACGACCTCCGCTCGGTGGTGATGCACCAGCGCCGGCGAATTCCGGTCTACCTGAACCAGTCCACCGCCAAGGACATTATGCACCGGTTCTCGTACTGCTTCATCTCGCCACCGGGCAGCGACTATCCGCCGATTCTGACGCAGCATTCCATCGAAGCCGGCGAGACCCAGGCGGTGGAGGGCAAGGGCGGCGAGCTGAAGATGACCGCCTTCCTGGTCCAGCACGGCAACATCCCCGCCCTCGGCTACCGCATCGGGAACGCCGCCTACACGCCGGACCTCAACGACATTCCCGAGGAGAGCTGGGGCGCGCTGGAGGACCTGGACCTCTGGATCGTCGACGGCTTGCGCCCCGCCTCGCATCCGAGCCATTTCTCGGTCAACGACGCACTCGCCTGGATCGAGCGCTTCAAGCCGAGGCGCGCCGTGATCACCAACATGACCGCCGATCTCGACTACGAGGTGCTGCGCCAGAGCCTGCCGGCCGGCGTGGTGCCGGCCTATGACGGCATGCGGCTGGAATTGACTGCGTAGGGTGGGCAAAGGCGCGGTCGTGCTCTCGCAATGCGCGAGATCGCAGTGGCGCCGTGCCCACCATCTTGCCGATGAGTACGCCGCCCGACGGTGGGCACGCTGCCGCCTTCGGCGGCTGCTTTGCCCACCCTACGCAGTAATAGTCATCTGCGCGAACTAACAAGGAGCGGCTTGCCATGCTGTCGCTGTTCTTCGAAGTCGAGGTCAAGCCGGGCCGGCTCGACCAGTATCTGCAGCTCGCCGCCGCGCTGCGGCCCGAGCTCGACGCGGTCGGCGGCTGTCTGTTCCTCGATCGCTTCAAGAGCTTGTCGCGCGACAACCTGATCCTGTCCTACCAGATCTGGCAGGACGAGGGCGCCATGACCGCCTGGCGCGTCCACGCCCATCACCACGACATCCAGACCCTCGGCCGCGACAAGGTGTTCTCGGACTATCGCCTGCGCGTGGCCGAGCTGGTCCACGAGGTGAGACCGGGGCAGGCGGCATGGCAACCAGAGCAGCGCAGCACCTACAATGATCCGAAGCGGCGTGCGCCGACATACGTCCTGGCGCTCGAAAGCGCGGCGCCACAGCTGAGCGTCGCGACCGACCTGCCGGTGGCGAGCTTCTCCAGCGTCTATCGCGAGGGCCGCTTCGCGCATCTGATCCAATTGCCGGACGAAGCGGCAGGCGTGGTGTTGAGCACGCAGCTCCTCGCCGAACCCGGCGCCGACAACATCCGCATCGTCGAGGTCAGCAGAGACTACGGCATGTACGACCGCCGCGAAGCGCCGCAGTATTATGCGGAGAAGAGCAGGGGCGACGCGGCAGGAGATTGATTCCAAAGGTTACGAGCCTTTGGCAGTCCAGGCTGAAGGGTGGGCCAACGCGGTGCTCATGACTGCGCCCTCGCCCCTTGTGGGAGAGGGCCCAAAAGTGGTTGCTACGTACTCACTTGGGTGAGGGGTTCGTGCCTCACATTCCGCTCCGAGCTCGTGGCAACCCCTCACCCGGTTTCGATGCTTTGCATCGAAACCACCCTCTCCCACAAGGGGAGAGGGTGCACCGCCCATGCCGATGCAGTTTACGCCGAGATCGCCTTCGCCGAATTCACTTCGTTACGCAGCAAAAACTTCTGGATCTTCCCCGTCGATGTCTTCGGGATCGGGCCGAACACCACGACTTTGGGCGTCTTGAAGCCGGACATGTGGCTGCGGCAATAGGCGATGATCTCGGCTTCCGTCGCCTGCGCGCCGTCCTTGAGTTCGACAAAGGCGCAGGGCACCTCGCCCCATTTCGGATCGGGCTTGGCGACGACGGCCGCGAACAGCACGGCGGGGTGCTTGTAGAGGATGTCCTCGACCTCGACGGAGGAGATGTTCTCGCCGCCGGAGATGATGATGTCCTTGGAGCGGTCCTTGATGATGACGTAGCCGTGCTCGTCGAGCACGCCGAGATCGCCGGTGTGAAACCAGCCGCCGGCGAACGCCTCGCTCGTCGCCTTCTCGTTCTTGAGATAGCCCTTCATGACGATGTTGCCGCGGAACATGACCTCGCCGATGGTCTCGCCGTCGCGCGGCACCTCCTGCATCGTCTCCGGATCGAGCACGGTGACGGCTTCCTGCAGCGGGTACGGCACGCCCTGACGGCGCTTCAGCCGCGCGCGCTCGGGCGCGGGCAGGTCGTCCCAGCCGGGCTGCTCGGCGCAGACGGAGGCGGGGCCATAGACCTCGGTGAGGCCGTAGACATGGGTCAGCTTGATGCCGATGCTTTCGGCGCCTTCGAGCACGGCGACTGGCGGCGCCGCGCCGGCGATCAGGCCGACGACCGGCTTCTCTCGCTTGCCTTTGGGCGCGTCGGGGGCGTTGATCAGCACGTTGTAGACGATCGGCGCGCCGCACATGTGGGTGACGCCGTGGGTCTTGATCAGCTCGAAGATCCTGCTCGGCTCAACCTTGCGCAGGCAGACATTGACGCCGGCCGCCGCCGCCATGGTCCAGGGGAAGCACCAGCCGTTGCAGTGGAACATCGGCAGCGTCCAGAGGTAGACCGGATGCTGACCGAGTCCGCCCGCGAGAATGTTGCTGACGGCGTTGAGATAGGCGCCGCGGTGATGGGTGACGACGCCCTTGGGATTGCCCGTGGTGCCCGACGTGTAGCTCATCGCGATCGCGTCCCACTCGTCGGCGGGACGGCGCGGCTCGAAGCTCGGATCGCCTGCGGCGACGGCGGCTTCGTACTCGATCTCGCCGATGCGGCTGCCGCCGGTATAGGAAGCATCATCGACGTCGATCACGAACGGCTTGGGACCGCTCATCAGCTTCAGTGCCTCGCTGATCACGCCGGAGAATTCCGGGTCGACCAGGATGATCTTGGCCTGGCCGTGATCGAGCTGGAACGCGATCGACGAGGCATCGAGACGGATGTTGAGCGTGTTGAGGACGGCGCCGCTCATCGGTACGGCGAAATGCGCCTCGTTCATCGCCGGGATGTTCGGCAGCATCGCTGCGACCGTGTCGCCCTCGCCGATGCCGCGGCCGGCGAGATACGACGCGAAGCGGCGGCAGCGCTCTGCGGTCTGGCGCCAGGTGAAGCTGCGGCCTTCATAGACCGTGCTGACATGGTCGGGATAGACCGCGGCGCTGCGCGCCAGGAAGCTGAGCGGGGTCAGAGGCACATAGTTGGCCGGCGTCTTGTCCAGGCCGATCTGATACTGGTTCGTGCTCATCACCACCCTCCCTCGTTGTCTGAAGAGTTTACAGGAACCCGATCGAAATCCACGGAAAAATCGCGACGATGATCAGGCCGATGAGAAGCGCCAGCATGTAGCCCCAGATCGGCCGGATGCCTTCGGCGGGATCGACCCGGCCGATCGCGCAGGCGGCGTAGTATCCAACTCCGAATGGCGGCGCGAACAGGCCAATGCCCATCGACAGGATGACGACCATGGCATAGTGCACCTCGTGCACGCCGACGGCCCGCGCGATCGGAAACAGCAGCGGCCCGAACAGCACGATCGCCGGGATGCCCTCCAGCACGCTGCCGAGGATCGTGAAGGCCACGATCGAGACGGCGATGAAGGTCGCCGGCCCGCCCGGCAGCCCGGTCATGGCGGCCGCCAGCGACCGCGAAAAGCCCGACTGCGTCAGGCCCCAGGCCATGCCGGTCGCGGTGCCGATGATCAGCAGGATGGCGCCGGACAGCGCCGCTGTCTCGATCAGCATCGGCATCAGGCGGCGCCAGTCGAACTTGCGGTAGACCAGAATGCCGGCCAGCACGCCATAGACGATGCCGATGGTCGAGACCTCGGTCGCCGTCGCGACGCCCTCGACGACGGCAGCGCGGATCACGAAGGGCAGGGCCAGGGCAGGGACCGAGACGATGAACGCCTTGCCGATCTCGGCGCCGGTTGCGCGGCGGACGCCGCTCATGTCCTCGCCCCGATAGCGCCACCACACCAGCGTGCACAGCGTGAAGGCGAGCACGACGCCCGGCAGCAGGCCGCCGGTGAACAGCGCCGCGATCGAGACGCCCGTGACCGAGCCGATCGTGATCAGCACCAGGCTCGGCGGAATGGTCTCGGTCTGCGCGCCGGTCGCGGCGAGCAGGGCGACGAGATCGCCGGGCTTGGCGCCGCGCGCCTTCATTTCCGGAAACAGCACCGGCGCGACCGCCGCCATGTCCGCCGCCTTGGCGCCGGAGATGCCCGAGACCAGATACATCGCGCCGACCAGCACGTAGTGCAGCCCGCCGCGGACATGGCCCAGCAGGCTCGCGAGGAATGCGACCATCGCCCGCGCCATGCCGGTCATCTCGATCAGCAGGCCGAGAAAGACGAACAGCGGCACCGACAGCAGGATGAGGTGGCTCATGCCCTCGTCCATGCGCCCGACCAGCACCATCAGCGGCGTGCGTGTCGTCAGCGCCAGATAACCAAAGATCGCGAGCCCAAAGGCAAACGCGATCGGCACGCCGGCGAAGACGCAGAAGCCGACGACGCCGACGAAGAAGATCACGAGGTTCAGATTGCCGAGCGGCTTCAGCACCGGCTGCGCCAGCCAGAACAGCACGACGAAGGCCGCGATGGAAACCACGGCCAGCAGCATCGTCCTGACGTCGGCCGCGCGGGCGAGGCGGATCAGCGCGAACAGCGCCATCAGGCCGATGCCGACCGGCAGCGCTGCGGCGCGCCAGATGTTTTCGATCTGCAGCGCCGGGGTCGTGATGAAGCTTTCCTCGTAGGCATATTCCCAGGACGGCCAGGCGATCATCACCAGGAACGCCAGCGCCGCCGCGGTCGCCACCAGGTCGAGATAGGCGCGCAGGCCAGGGCTTGCCCGCGCCACCATCGCCGTCATCCGCATGTGCTCGCCGCGGCGGAACGCCACCGCCGCGCCGAGCATCGCGAGCCACAGGAACAGGATCGAGGCGAGCTCGTCCGACCAGATCAGCGGCCGGTGTAGGCCATAGCGCGCGACGACGCCCGCGAACAGGATGACGATCTCGGCCACGACGAGCAGCGCGGCCGGGATCTCGACCAGGAGGCCGAGCAGGGCCTCCAGACCATCCAGCCAGGACCGCCGGCGAGGGGTCTCGACGACCACCTCGCTGATCGTAATTTCCGTGAACTCGGCATGCGCCATGACGTCACCCGAACGCGCCCACGATGCCCCTACACCTTACGACAGCTTGCCGACGGCCTTCTCGAGCAGCGCCCAGGCCTCGTCGCCATACTTGCCCTTCCACTCGGCGTAGAAGCCGGCGCTGCGCAGCTTGTCGCGGAACGGCGCGACGTTGGGCTGATTGAAGGTCAGTCCCTTGGTCGCGAGATCCGCCTGCAGGCCTGCGTTCAGCTTGGCAACGTCCTCCCGCTCCTTCACCGCCGCCGCGTTGATGTGCTTGGCGACGATGGCACGCATGTCCGCCGGCACGGCCTCCCAGGCACGACGGTTGGCCAGGAACCAGAAGCCGTCCCACATGTGGTTGGTGAGCGAGCAGTACTTCTGAACCTCGTAGAGCTTGGCCGTCGAGATGATCGCCAGCGGATTTTCCTGGCCCTCGACGACCTTGGTCTGCAGCGCCGAATAGACCTCGCTGAAATTGATCGAGGCGGGCGCCGCTTCGAATGCCTTGAACATCGAGGTCCACAGCGGCGACACCGGCACGCGGATCTTGAAGCCCTTGAGGTCGTCAGGCGAGTTGATCGGCTTGGTCGACGACGTCGTCTGGCGGAAGCCGTTGTCCCAGATCTTGTCCATGACCATCAGGCCGGACTTCGTGATCTGGCCGCGCACATAGGCGCCGAGATCGCCGTCCATTGCCTTCCAGACCGTGTCGTAGTCCGGGAACGCGAAGCCGATGCCATTGATCGACGCCGCCGGAACCAGGGTTGCGAGGATCAGGCCCGACAGCGTGAAGAACTCGACGCCGCCCGAGCGGATCTGGCTCAGCATGTCCGTGTCCGAGCCGAGCTGGTTGTTCGGGAAGATCTGCAGCTCGAACTTGCCGTTCGTCTCGGCCTTGATCGCCGCCGCCATCTCCTTGGCGCGGACGTTCAGCGGATGCGTGTCCGGCAGGTTGTTGGCATATTTGTAGGTAAATTCGGCGCTCTGCGCGCGCGCCACATGCGGCGCTGCCAGTCCACCCAGTACGGCTGACGCTGCAGAGGCCTTCAACAGCGCGCGTCGTGACAGGCTCATTCTCATTCTCCCTGGAGATGCTTCTTCTTGTTGCATTGCTCAGCCGCATGATGATCGCGCGGTCCGAATCCCGCAACATCGTCGGCGTCATCAGCGCTTATTGCAGCGATGGACCGCAGCAGCAATATCGGCGTTCGCTGCAGGCACGACGGGGCGCCGGCAGAACCGCATGGCGGTGCGCTGAAGCAACAATGCCACGAGGTCGCCAAAGGCTGCGCGGCTGGCGTGGTATCCGAGCTTTTGGAGGCAACGCCTTGAATTCCCTGAACATATAAATATTCCATAATATACCTTATGCGAATTGGCTATAGGCGGATCCGGGCCCGCTCCGGGAAATTTCGGCGGTCGCAAGCCGCACATCGGTACTGTTTGAAATCGCCCCTCACTGGTCACCTCACAGTCTTCGTTTGGTCAAAGCCCTTGGCCAAATCGCTGACGGGATTGGGCACGGGCACATTTTGCGTACAGGACCCGAGGACATGCCAGATCAGTCGACGCCGAAGGAAGTTGATCCGGGCGATGTCGCGCTGTCGCCCGAGAAGGATATCTGCGAGGACATTTATCAGCGCGTTCTGGCCGAGGTGCGCGCGCGCATCGATCAGCGGATTGCGGCGATCGAGGCTCAGGCTGCCGCCGATGCCGTCGTCGCTGGCGAATCGGCTGTCGTTGAGTCCGCGGATCCGCCCGCTCGCGCTCGTCGCCGGCCGCTGCTGCGCGCCGCCGTCACCTTGATGGCGACGGCTGGGCTGGTCGGCGCCGTCGTCAGCTTGGCGCGCGACCATACCGAATCGATCACGCCGGTCACCGATCGTATCGATGCGGCCATTCAGTCGGTGCGGGAAAGCCTGCCCAAGACGGCTTGGACCGGCGCGCCGGACAATGCGATGGGTGGATCGAACAGCAGCGATCGTGCGGAGGCCGACTCACCGCCACGTTCGATGCCGTCACTGCCGGACGCGATGCCGTCACCGGACACGACGACGGTCGGGCGCTCGAGCGATCCGACGTCAGCAATGGCGGAGGCCAGGCCGGAGCACGACATGCCGCCCGCTCCGGATCGCGACATCGCACCGCTGCTCGAAAAGATCGCTCATGACATTGCCGAGCTGCAGACCGGGCTGCAGGATCTCAAGGCCAGCCAGGAACAGGCCGGCCGCGATCATGCCAAGGCGATCGAGCAACTGCAGGCCGGCCAGGACCAGCTCGCGCGCACAGTCCGCTCAGCCAAGACCGAGGCCACCACTGTCGGTGCAGCGCCGCGCGCTGCGCCCAGGCCGGCCCAACCACCGCCGCGCCCGCGGTTTCCAGGCTTCTGATGGCCTGACCAGGTCTGGGCCATCAGCGAACTCGCCAAGCCCAGTGTGCGTCGCCTTGGTCGCGCCGCTCGACCATTTCGAGCCGCATGAAGCGGTCGTGCGCGAGCGCCGCGCCGACCCAGAGTTCGTTCCAGGCGTCGAATACGGCTGGCGGGAGATCGTCACGCTCCGACATCAGTCGCCAGGATGTTTGGTGCACAAGGATCGAATCGCCATCCGTCCGCAGCTCTGCGTCATCGCCTTGACCGCGGGCCAGCCGGACGAACGCCTTGGCGAACCCTGTGGCGCCAGGCTCGACGCCGCCGAGAACCGCCGCGACGTCGTCAAAGATCTGCATGCCGATCAATCTCGCCGCGGCGTCGGCCAGATGGCCACCCTCCTCTGGGCCGAGCACCGCCACCGTCTCCGGCAGGATCGAGGTGATGTACTCCATCGCATAGTTGCGTAGCACCTTCCGGAGCCGTGCTTCCGGCCACGCATTGTCTGGGAGCTTGGGAGCGCGGGCTGGATCGAAAGTCGGACAGCGCTCGCCCGGCGAGAAGCGAAGACGTTCGTCCGGCGCGAGATCGTGGTCCCATTCCTTGTAGTAGCCTTCCAGGCCAGGCTGGCCGTCGACGGTCTGGCCGGTGCAGACGAAACCGAGCCTGGGATTGCCGAGCACGACACCGTTGTTGGCGTGCCATCCGCGCAGCATCGCGCGTGACACCTCTGACGGAATGCCGCAGATCGCTGTACCCGACCAGATCCAGCGCGGCGGCGGATACCGCACCCACGCCTTGCGATCGTTCTCGTAGACGTATTCGACCTTTACGCCCCCGACCTGGTTGGACAAATAATGGTACTGCGCGCACGCCACCGCGTGTGGCAGACCGTCCAGACCGAGCTTATTCAGCCCCGGCAGCAAGCGGGCCAATTGCTGCCGCCGAAACGTCCGGAACACGATCTCGGCAGCGCGCTGCGGCCCTGTCCGCGACGACAACATCAGGATGAGGCCGGTGAGGTAGGCGTGATAGATCAACTCGACGGCGCGAAAGGCCGCGACATCAGCCGCTGACTCGTCGTCCCCCTCCTTCACTTGGCTCCCCTTCTCCAAGCTCCCCGCGTAGCCCTCACAGATAGTTCGCTGCCGCCTCGGCCTCGAACCGGTCCGGCGGGCCTTCCCAGACGATCTTGGCATGATCCAGCACGTAGACGCGGTCGGCGTGCGGAAGCGCGAAGGTGACGTTCTGCTCGCCGAGCAGCACGGTGATCTTGGTGGTCTCGCGCAGCCGGTCGAGCGCCTTCGACAGCGTTTCCAGAATGACCGGTGCGAGGCCGAGCGTCGGCTCGTCGAGGATCAAGAGCTTCGGCTTCATCATCAGCGCCCGCGCGATCGCCAGCATCTGCTGCTCGCCGCCCGAGAGCGTGCGCGCCAGCTGCGGCTGCCGCGATTGCAGGATGGGAAACAGCCCGAACAGCCATTCGAGCCGCTCGGTACGCTCGGTATCGGACAGCGCATTGCCGCCGAGCTCGAGATTTTCACGTACGCTCATGTCGCCGAACAATTCGCGCGTCTCGGGGCACTGCACGATGCCGTCGCGCGCGATCTGCGCCGCGGTGCCGCCCGCGAGGTTGCGCCCTGCCCACTTCACCTCGCCCGAATATGGCACCAGGCCCGAGATGGCGTTGAACAGCGTCGTCTTGCCGGCGCCGTTGAGGCCGACGACCGAGACGAACTCGCCCTCGTGGACATGCAGAGAGACGTCCTGCAGCGCCTGCGCCTTGCCATAGAGCACGCCGACCTTGTCGACCTGCAGCGCCGGCGTGACGTCCTTGAAGCTCGCCTCGGGGCGTGCGGTCGAGACCAGCGCGCCGCCGAGATAGACGCGACGCACGGTCTCGTCCTGCATCACCTCGCTAGCTTTGCCCTCGGCGATCTGCTCGCCGAGATACATCGCAAGCACGCGGTCGACCAGCGCTGAGACGCTCTTGACGTTGTGATCGACCAGCAGCACGGCGCGGCCATCGTCGCGGAATTCGCGGATCAGGTTGGAAAAATCGCCGACCTCGGAGGCCGTGAGACCCGCGAACGGCTCGTCGACCAGCACCAGCTTTGGGCTGCGCGCCACGGCCTTTGCGAGCTCCAGCCTTCGCAGATCGGCGAAAGCCAGCGTCGGCGGCCGCCGGTCGATGACGCCGCCGAGGCCGACGCGCTCGGCGATGTCGCGCGCGCGCCGATCCACATCCTTGTCGGCGAACAGCCGCGTCAGCTTGTCCGGAAGCAGCGCGACCTTGATGTTCTCGAGCACCGTCTGGCGCGCCAAGGGCCGCGAGTGCTGAAATACCAGCCCCACGCCCATCCGCGCGATGCGATGCGACGGCAGGCCCGACAGTTCGACGCCGTCGAGCTTGACCGAGCCGGCGGTCGGCCGTTCGACGCCCATCACGCTCTTCATCGCGGTCGACTTGCCGGATCCGTTCGGGCCGATCAGACCGAGAATTTCGCCCGGGCGGATCGAGAAGCTGAGGTTCTTGACCGCGACCAGGCCGCCAAACCGCTTGGTGAGGCCGCTGACCTCCAGCATGGGCGCTTGAGTCATGCCTTGGCCCCTCCCCTGATGATGCCGAGGAAGCCGTCGGGGAAGAACAGGATCACCACCAGCGCGATCACCGAGACGATCAGCGTTGCGAGTTCGCCGAGCGGCCGCAGCAGCTCGCCCATGCCGATCAGGAAGATCGCGCCAATGGCAGCACCGATCACGGTGCGGCGGCCGCCGAGCACGGCGGCAATGATGATCTGCACGCCGACGCCGACATCGACGAAGGTCGAGACCGACGCCGTGCCCATGTAGAACACCATCAGCGCGCCCGCGAGGCCGGAGAAGAACGCGCTGACGATGAAGGCGGCGAGCTTGTGCTTGGTGACGTTGAAGCCGAGCGCGCCGGCCTGGATCTTGTCCTGGCCGCTCGCCTGCAGGATCAGGCCGATGGCACTGCGCGACAGGCCGAACAGGATGGCGCCCGAGACCAGCATGAAGCCGAGCGCGATCCAGTAGTTGGTCTTGGCGTCGATCGAGATGACGTCCGGCACGGCCAGGCCGATCTCGCCGCCGGTCAGCCCCGCAGCGACGACGATGAAGTTCTGCAGCATCAGCACGGCGACCAGGGTCGTCAGGCCGAAATACGGCCCGCTGACGCGGAGCGCCGGCAGCGCCAGCACCACGCCGCCGACGACAGCGGCCAGCGCGCCCGCGGCGATGCACAGCCAGATCGACAGGCCCGGCGAGAAATGCGCATCGAGAATGCCGGCGGTGTAGGCGCCGACACCGATCAGGAAGGTCGGGCCGAAATTGACCTCGCCGGCGAAGCCGAACAGCAGGTCCCAGGACATCGCGAACACGGCCGTGTAGTACGCGACCGTCAGCAGGCCCAGGACGTAGCCGGAGACATAGGTCGGCAGCACCAGCGCGACGATCACGGTGAGGACGCCGATCCAGAACAGGCGGGACGAGACGAATGAGGACATGCTCACCTCCGTCCGAACAGCCCTTGCGGGCGCAGATACATGACGACGACGAGCAGCAGCAGCGCCGGGATTGTCCGGTAGGCCGGCGAGATCAGATAGGCCGTCCCCGTCTCCAGATAGCCGACGACATAGGCCGCGATCAGCGAGCCGGAGACGCTGCCGAGGCCGCCGAGCACGACGATCGAGAACGCGCTCGCCGTCAGCGGCCCGACGCTGTAGGAGCTGACGCCCAGGAACATGCCGAGCAGGATGCCGGCGACGCCGGCCAGCAGGCCGTAGATGGCCCAGACGGTGAGATAGATCGACGACAATTCGATACCGAGCAGTGTGACGCCGCGCGGATTCATCGACGCCGCCATGACTGCCTTGCCGCGCCGCGTGCGGTTGACCAGGAACCACAGCAGCCCGATCGCCACCCAGCAGATCACCGCGGTGAAATATTCATTTCGCGGCGTGCGCACGCCGAACACCGTGGTGACGCCCTCGACGATCGGCAGCACGGTCTTGGCGTTGTTGGTGAAGAAATAGGCGATTGCCTCCTGGATGATGATGCCCCACAGCAGCGTCGCGGTCAGGATGAAGATCTCCTTCTCGGATTCGGCAATGACCTTCGATCGCTGAACCGGCCTGACCGCGATGAAGTAGGTGGCGAACGCCAGGATGAAGCCGGCGAGGATGCCGATCAGCGCGCCCACGTAGGGCCCGACGCCGAGCTCGCTGGCTGCGGCCCAGGCCGCGACCGCGGCACCGACCATGATGGCACCGTGGGAGAGGTTGAGCACGCCCGAGACGCCGAAGATGAGCGTGAAGCCGGTCGCGCCGAGAGCATACAGCGCGCTGATGGCGAAGCCATCGATCAAGATCTGCCAGAAAAGCATTTGAGAATTGACCTGAGCATCGGACTGACGGCACCAAGAAAATGGGCCGCTCTCATAAGGGAGCGGCCCGATGATGCGTCAGTTGCTGGCCGCCTTGAGCTTGATGAAGGACGGCCAGGTGATGGTGCCGGCGGCGAGATCCTTGGGCCAGACATTGACCTGCTTGCCGCTCTGCCACTGCAGCATCAGCCCGGTGATGTAGCCCTTGCCGGTGCGCAGCGCGTGCGGGTTCGAATCGCCCTTCGGCTTGAAGGCGATGCGGCCGATCGTTCCGACATAGTCGGTCGCTTCCATCGCCTCGACCATCTTGTCCGGATCAGTGCCGCCGGCGCGATGAATGGCGTCGGCGATCATGTAGACGTCGTCATAGGAGGTGTAGCCGGCATAGGACGGGAAGTTACCGAACTTCTTCTGATAGGCCTCGACAAAGGGCAGCGTCTTCGGCGTGACGGCGACGCCCGGTCCGGACACGGCGTTGTAGAACACGCCTTCGACCGCCCCATTGGTGTCTTTCCAGAACGTCGAGTTGGTCGCCTGCGAGGAGATGCCGAACATCGGGATCGGCACCTGCTGGCTCTTCCACTGCACCGTCGGCTGGGTGCCGACATGGGAGATTCCGGTGATCATCACATCGGGCTTCAGACCCTCGATCTTGTTGAAGATCGGCGTGAAGTCGGTCGTATCCGGCGACATGCGGATGTGATCGACGACCTTCAGCCCGATCTCCGGCAGGCACTTCTCGTAGCCCGCGTCGAGCGGCGTCGTCCAGGCGGCGTCCTCGCTCATGATCACGGCTGTCTTCATCTTGTAGGGCTCGACGAGCAGGTCCTTGGCGGCGTCGCAGACGAGGCCGGCGAGCGAGGTCGAGGTCAGATAGCCGTGGAAGGTGTATTTCAGCTGATCATAGTTCTTGGCGATGTTCTGGGTGATGACGTCGGAGGCGGCGCCGGGGGTGATCATCAGGGTTTTGAGGCGCCCTGCCCACGGCTCCAGCGCGAGCACGACCTCGGAGATGTAGCTCGCAATGACCGCGTTGACCTTGTCCTCACTGACCGCGCGTTGGAACGCCCGCACGGACTCAGCCGAGGAGGAGTGATTGTCGTAGACCACGATCTCGATCTTGCGGCCGTCGATGCCGCCCTTGGCGTTGATCTCCTCGGCGGCAAGTTGCGCGGCCGGTGCGATCGACGATCCTGCCACCGCTTGCGCTTCTGCGATGACACCGATCTTGATCGGGTCCGCCGCCGACGCGGCCGAGCACATCAGCGCAGTGGCGCAACTCGCGAGCAAGAATGATTTGAACGAAATCATAGGACCTCCCGATTCCTTATGCCTCTAACGGGCAGCGAGACTTTGGTCTGCCACATGCCAGCGAGGCAAGTGCACACGTTGCTTCCTCCTCTGCGTTCAGTGCATTGTGATCAGGCGCTCGGCTCATGGCTCGAGAAGGCGCAGCTCAGCGCGTTCATCCGCGCAAGACTTCGTCGCGGCGCAGCAAGACGCTTGCGAGCGTGCGGAACCGATTTCCGTCGGGCGGACAGAGCGCTGTTCGGCCACCGCGGACGCGTACTCAATAAGACGAGCGCTACTGACCCAGCATCTCGTGGACGTCGAAGGTCATCACGGCGAGCAGCGCCGCGAGCGCCAGGTAAGTGCCGGCATATTCGACTTTGGTCTGCAGCGTCGTGCAGTAATAGGCGACGTTCTCGGGCGCCGTGGGATCATAGCGCCACGCCTTCATCAGTTGCGGCGCAGCCAGGATGGCAATCATGATGAGCATCGGACTCGGCCGGTACAGCATCAATGCCAGCAGCATGGGCACGCCGAGCAGCCAGATCCGCGGACTGAGCACGCTCGTCACCCGGCCGCCGTCGAGCGGCGAAATCGGCAGCAGGTTGAACAGATTGAGAAACAGGCCTGAATAGGCGATCGCGAGCAGCAGGTTGCTGCCCTCCGACCGCGCCAACAGATAGACCGCGAGGGAAGCTGCGGTGCCGACCAGGGGACCTGCGAGCGCCACATAGGCTTCCGTCTCGACGTCGACCGGCTGCTCCTTCAGCGCGATCCACGCACCTACGAACGGGATGAAGGCGGGCGCGCCGACGTTGAGGCCGCGCTGCCGTGCCGCGATGTAGTGCCCCATCTCGTGCGCGAACAGCAGCGCGATGAAGCCGGCTGCATAGCGCCATCCCCAGATGCCGGCATAGACGATCAGCGACAGCAGCATCGTGCCGCCGCTCATGGCGAGCTTGCCCCATTTCAGGCCGGAGAAGAGAATGAGCAGCAGCGCCTTCACGCAGGCCCGCCTGCGTTGTCGGTACGCGGCTTGCGGCGGAAGAACTTCGCGACGGCAGCTCCGAACCCGAGCACTGCGATGATGATGATCTTGGCGAACTTCAGTACGAACGCGCCGGCCAGCGCCAGCAGCCCGAGCTTCTTTGCAGCGACGCCGCCGACCAGCGCCAGCAAGCCATATTCGGCGATCCGATCCGTGCCCGCGCTGAAATCCTCGTAGCGCTTGCCGGAGCGATAGGAGAGATCGGACAGCAGCTCGTGCGCGACGGCCTTGTCACCGGCGATGCGCTCGGAGCCGGACAGCAGGTTGAGGCTGAAATAGCCGTCGCGTCCGAGCGCGAAGGTGTTGTAGTTCACGTTCTTCGGCGCATCGTCGGACTGGTTCTTGTCCTTGGCGAGCAGCGACCAGACCAGACGATGGGTCGCGGCATCATAGGCCGGCGGCTCGATCCATCCGATCACGACCATCTCCGGAAATCCGCGCGCCGCGCGGTCGCGGTTCGCCTCCTCCGCACCGGCGCGCAGATTGCCGAGCAGTTCGTCCGCATTCCAGTTCTTGGCGTCGTCGTCCTTGATGTAGCCGTCCTTGATGTGCTTGATCACCACCATCCAGTCGTCGTTCTGGCGCTTGCCGACGACGAGCCCGACGAAGGTCGCGTCGTTGACGACGTTGCCCAGCGCACGCAGGACCCGCATGCCTTCGCTTTTCGGGATGTAGAAGAAGTCCGCCGGAAGCTTCAACGTGCCCTGGTCGATCAGCGCGATCTCGCTCGGTCCGTCGGTGCCGGCATTGCTCGCGGCCTGCCAGGCCGCCGCCAATTCCGCCTTGAGGGCAGCCTGATCGGCGGCTTGGGCCCGGACCTCTGATGGCATCGGGGCCGCCAGTGCGAACAATGCTGCGCAAAATGCTGCGCGCGCAACGACGATCAAGCTCCGCATTGCCCCTGCCCCCCCAGACTGATTGGTCTGATGGTACCTCGAATGCTCCGAGCCGCGCAAGGAACCCGGCGTCGCGAGCTCCCTGCGAATGAGCTGCAGATGCAGCAGTCAAGGGGCGTTTGTCCGAAAAGACCGCCTCCTCGTCACGACGCTGTCTTGCTTTTGGCCAAAGCGGCGGGTCGAGTCAGGTTTGAGAAATTTGAGAACGGAAAGCAGCGTCGGCGCGGGGCGCAAGGGTTTGGGGATCACCAATGCAGGCCACACACAATGTGCATCAGATCGATCCGAGCGAAGTCGGTCTCGCTCCGGAAAAGCCGGAGAAGGCGAGCTATGACCAGCTGTATCGCAGGGTGCTGCGCGAAGTGTTGACCCGGATTGATACCCGATTGTCGGCCATGGAAAAGCCTTCCGTGGCGGCAGATGCGGCCGCGGCCGCGAGCACGAGCGACATGGCAGCGGGCGCCGGCGGCCGCTGGGCGCGCGTCAAGGCGCCGCTCGGCAAGCTGCGCGGACGCAACGCGGTGGGACTTGCCTTGCTGGTCGTCCTGGTCGGCGGCTCGGTCGCCTGGTCGCAGCGCGAGGCCGGCAGCTCGCTGATGGACCGTTGGATGCCCTCGTCGACCGAGGGGACGCAGGACGAGGCCTCGGCCCAGGGCAATGAGGATGCCATGATGTCCAATGCCTCCTTGAGAGGCACCGAAGACGGCACGGGAGCTCCGGGCACGCTGATGCAGCGGATGGCGCGCGAGATCGCCGAGCTGCAACAGGGCATCGAGCAGATCAAGTCGACGCAGGACCAGGCGACCCGGGATCAGACCCGCGCCATCGAGCAGTTGCAGGCCGGTCAGGACCAGCTGATGCGGCTGGTGTCGCGGATGTCGAACCAGGCCGCGCAGGCCCGTGGCACGGCTGTGCCGCCTCCGCCGCAGCAGTTGCTGGTCACGCCGCAGCCGCGAACCACCACAGGGCTGGCCCGCAATCAGCCGCCGCAGCAGCAGGGATCGAGCATCGGGACCTTCCTGACCCGCAACACATCAGGCATCCAGTCGCCGATGCCGCGCTGATCCCCACCGATCAGCAACGGAAGGATTTGACGCGCCGGGCTCGCCGCCCGGCGCGTTTTGCTTATGAGCAGGTGTGAACGCGCCCGTCATAGCCGCGATAGGTGCCCTTCCCGGCGTCGTAGGTGCGGAAGCTTTTGCAGATGTTGCCTGCCGCAGGCTTGGTCGCGCTCCGACGCGTAACGCGCGGCTTGCGCTTGGCGGTCCTGTCGTCGTCATGAGCATGAGCCGGATGCGCCTGGCCTTGATGGGCGGATTTGCCGGAAGCGCGCGCCGCGTCCTGCTTGACTGCCGGCGTGCCGGGCACGGCGACAGGCTTGGCGATCGCAGCCGGCTGCACAGGTGACTTGATCTCGGCGGGAGCCGTCGTCGGCTTGATCTCCGCAGCGGCTGGCTTGTCAGCAGGAGCGGCGGCGGGCTTGGCGTCGACAGGCTTCTCTTCGATCTTCTCCGGTGCCACCGCGTCCTTTGCAGCAACGGGCGCAGCAACGGCCGGCTCGGCCGGCTTGGTCTCGGTTGCCGTAGGTGTCTCGGCCGCCTGCGCTGCGGGCGCTGCAGCAGGCTTGGTTTCGGGCTTGGTCTCATCAGCCTTGGTTTCAGGCTTGGTCTCAGCCGCGGCCTCGCTCTTGGCTTCCGCTTTCGGCTCTTCCTTCGGTTCGGCCGGTTTGCTGTCTGCTGCGGCTTCCGCCGCCTTCCCTGCGGCTGCCGGCGTCTCCGGAGCCTGCGGCTTGGCTTCGGCGTCGACGGGCTTGGCCTGCTCCGCTGCAGCGGTCGGGAGAGCCGTGGGTTCGGCCGGCTTGTCGGCCGAGGCCTTCTCCGGCTCGGCTGCGGGCTTGTTGGCGCTGTCAGCGGCAGGCTCGGCCGGCTTGGTGTCCGTGGCGGACTGCTCGGAGGCGGGCTTGGCCGGATCGCTCGCGGCGCTCTGCGCCAAGGCGCCAGCGCTCGCGAGGGCGCAGAACAGCATGCCGGCGCACAGCGCGGCGACGGGCGGACGAGCAATGGACATGGGCATGCGGGAGGTCTCGATGGAGGAAGCCTGAAAACGGGTCTACGTCATATCCCGCCGGCTTGCTCCATCAAAACTGTCTGCGGGCAAAAAAGTCGCACGCGATGTGCTTTCTCCATCGTGATTTTGCAATCGCCGCGTGAGAGCCCGCGCTTGAACAATCGACGCGGCCGGCAATTCACGCGCTGGCCGCGTTCCGCGTGATGACGTCGCGATAGTAGGACGCGCTCAGCTTCGGCGTGCGCAGCTGGGTGTCGAAGTCGACGTGATACACGCCGAAGCGCTGCTTGTAGCCGAACACCCACTCGAAATTGTCCAGCAGGCTCCACAGGAAGTAGCCCTTGACCGGCACGCCCTCGGAGGTCGCACGCTGCAGCTGCGCGAGATAGTTGCGCAGATACATCACGCGATCGACGTCGTGCACCTTGCCGTCGGCGGTGACCTTGTCTTCCGCTGATGTGCCGTTCTCGGTGATGTAGATGGTCTTCAGGTTCCAGATCTTGGCTGCGAGCTTCGGCACCCAATAGGCGGTCTCCGGTCCGACCAGCAGCCATGGCGAGCTCATGTGCGGAAACGACGCCGGCATCGGCAGCACGTCGAATCCGGACGGTCGCTCCGACGCCACGACGTAGGCCTGTGGCGCGTAGATGTTGAGGCCAACGAAATCGACCGGCGCCGAGATCGTCTTCAACTCGTCGGCCGTGAATGTCGGCGCATCCTTGCCGGACCAGGCCAGGAAGCCGTCGGTGTAGCGGCCCTCGAGGATGACATTGAGGAAGCCCGCATTCAGCTCGCGCATCGCGATCTCCGCGGCGCGGATGTTTTCCGCGGTGTCGATCGCCGGCAGGCAGGCGGTGATGTTCTCGGCCATGCCGACGCGGGTGCCTGCGCGTCCATTGGCGCGGATCGCCTGCACCGCAAGACCATGCGCGAGCGCCACGTGATGGCGCGCCTGGTTGACCTCCTGCGGCGGCAGCTTCAGTCCGGGCGCATCGATGCCGAGCCCATAGCCGAACGGGATGAAGCGGCCGCATTCGTTGATGGTGAAGATGGTCTTCACCCGGTCGCTCAGGTGCTGGGCGACGTAGCCGGCATAATGCGCAAACGCTCTCGCCGTCTCTGCCGAGCGCCAACCGCCGACGCGGTCCTGCAAGGCCTGCGGCAGGTCCCAATGATAGAGCGTGGCATAGGGCTCGATGCCTTGCGCTAGAAGCTCGTCGACGAGACGATTGTAGAAGTCGAGCCCCTTCGGATTTGGCGTCAGCCCGCCGTCGGGAAACAGCCGCGGCCAGGCGATCGAAAAGCGGTAGGCGCGGCAGCCGAGCTCCTTGATCAGCCGCACGTCCTCCTTGTAGCGGTGGTAGTGATCGCAGGCGACATCGCCGGTGCTGCCGTCTTCGATGCTGCCCTTCAGACGCGTGAACACATCCCAGATCGACGGGCCACGGCCGTCTGCCGTTGCCGCGCCCTCGATCTGGTACGACGAGGTGGCCGTGCCCCAGACGAAATCGGCGGGGAAACGGCGCCCGACATCATCCCTCACTGCGGCCTCCTCCGCTTGCGCAGGCGCGTTGGCGGCCCCCAGGGCAGCCAGTCCAGCCAGCTTCGCAAGATCACGGCGGGAGACGTCGGTCGGCATTGATGAACCTCAAGGTCTGATTGTTTTGCCCCGGCCCGGCAGGCAGCCCGACTAGGAACCACATCCGGGCGTCAATTTGAACCGCCGGAAAACGAGACATTCAAACGGGAGCCATTGCTGCGCTGCCACCGCTCGACAGCGGTGGCGGATTACGCCTATGGTTGAGCTATGAATGATCACCCGCACGACCATCATCACGATCACTCGGAATTGTCCGAGACCGAGCTGCGCGTCCGCGCGCTGGAAAGCATCCTCACCGAAAAGGGGTATATCGATCCCGCGGCGCTCGATGTGCTGATCGAAACCTATGAGACCAAGGTCGGGCCTCGCAACGGCGCCCGTGTCGTGGCGCGGGCCTGGACCGATCCGGCCTTCCGGGCGCGGCTGTTGGCCAATGCGACGCCGGCGATCGGCGAGCTCGGCTATGTCGGCCGCCAGGGCGAGCACATCGTCGCGGTCGAGAATACCCCGGAGCTGCACAACATGGTCGTGTGCACGCTGTGCTCCTGTTATCCGTGGCCCGTGCTCGGCCTGCCGCCGGTTTGGTACAAGTCGGCGCCCTATCGCGCCAAGGCGGTGAAGGACCCGCGCGGCGTGCTGCAGGATTTCGGCTTCGCACTTGCTGACACGACCAAGATCCGGGTCTGGGATTCGACTGCGGAGATCCGCTATTTCGTGCTGCCGATGCGGCCCGAGGGCACCGAGGGCTGGAGCGAGGAGCAGCTCGCCGAGCTGGTGACGCGCGACAGCATGATCGGCACCGGCCTGCCGAAGCGCCCGGGCGAACTCCAAGACACGAAGGCGCAACGCTGATGGATGGCGCGCATGACATGGGTGGCGCGCCCGGCTTCGGCCCGGTGCGCCCCGAAACCGACGAGCCGGTGTTCCACGCGGCGTGGGAGCGCCGCGCGCTGGCGCTCACTCTGGCCATGGCTCTGCCGGGCGGCTGGAACATCGACATGTCGCGCTTTGCGCGCGAGAACCGTCCGCCGGCCGACTATCTCGGCATGAGCTACTATCAGATCTGGATGGCCGGTCTCGAACGGCTGATGCAGGACCGCCACCTGGTCGAAGCCGATGAGCTCGCCGCCGGCAAGACACTGCATCCGCCGCAGCCCGTCGCGAAGATCCTGACAGCCGACGAGGTCGCGGCCGTGCTGCGCCGGGGCGGCCCCACCGAACGCGCGGCAAGCGCGCCGGCACTGTTCGCCGTCGGCGATCGCGTTCGCGCCAAGGCGATGCATCCTCTGACGCATACGCGGCTGCCGCGCTACGTGCGCGGCCATGTCGGCCGCATCGAGGCTATCAGGGGCGCGCATGTGTTTCCGGATAGCAACGCCCATGGCAAGGGCGAGGACCCGCAATGGCTCTACACGGTGTCGTTCAACGGCGCCGAGCTGTGGGCCGATGCGCCGGATCCGCTGCTGGAGGTCACGGTCGACGCCTTCGAGCCGTATCTGGAGCGCGCATGACCACCGTCGATCGCCATGCCGCGCTGGCGGCGACGCGCGCCCTCCCCGGCATTCCCGTCGATGCGGATGGACCGGTGTTTCGCGAGCCGTGGGAGGCTCACGCCTTCGCCATGGCAGTGACGCTGCACGCCCGCGGGCTCTTCACCTGGCCCGAATGGGCGGCCGCGCTCGCCGAGGAGATTTTACGCGCACAGGCGGCGGGCGATGCGGATTGCGGCGACACCTACTATCGGCACTGGCTCGCCACGCTGGAGCGGCTGGTGGCCGAGAAGGGCGTGACCACGTCCGCCACCCTCGCCCGCTACCGCGACGCCTGGGATCATGCCGCCGACCGCACCCCGCACGGCAAGCCGATCGAGCTGTGCCCCGACGATTTCGTCGGCTGAGTGCCCCGCCGTATCGTTAAGCGCCGGTGACCGGCTTGCAGCGCATTTGACGCGCCCGCCTTAACGGTGAGGTATGCATGATGCGAAGAGCCGTGTTTGTTCGAAATTGAACATTCATCAGTGTGTCCGTAGCGTCCCGCATCTTCCGAGATGAAGTTGAAGGGACGTCGAAATGCCCGGGCTTGAATCTTTTGCTTCGATCCTCGACACGCTCGCCGCCGCGCGTCGCGACTATCACGAGAAGCTGAAGTCGATTCCGCAATACGAGGCCTACCTGCTGATCGAGAGCTCGACCGAGAAGGCGGCTGGAGCCCTGCACGGCACCGAAGCCAGCTCGTCGTCGATCGCCGCCGACGTGATCGACTCGCTGCAATATGCGCGCACCCGGTTCGAGCAGCACATGGCCTCGATCCCGGAGTATCGCGTGCTCACCGCGATCGACAAGGTGATCAAGGAGATCTCGCAGCATCTCGGTCTCGCGAAGGACGATGCCACTCCGCAGACCGCCACGGTCGCGCATCATGAGGCATCCGAGCCGGTCGCGGCCGATGATGCTGAACCGGAAGCGGCGGCAGAAACGGCTTCCACAGAGACCGCCGCGGAGCCGGCCGAACCCGAGAGCGACGACGAGCCCGCAGAGCCCGAGGTCGCCGAGGAGACGGACGAGCCGGCGCAAGCCGAGGCGCCGACGCTGCGCATCGTCGAAGCGCCGGCACAATCGCCGTCGATCGTCCCCGCCGGTCACGACGCCGATGCGGCGCACGATGACGACATCGTGGTGCTCAACGCGCCGGCCTGGGACAAGAGCGGCGCCGACGCCAGCCACGACATCACCGCCCGTCTCGCCGCAAAGGCAGCCTCCGCTGCGATCGACGACACCGACGAGGGGCACGACACTGCGGACCACGATCTCGTGGTCGTCAGCCAGCGCGAGCCGTCGGATCACGAGGCCGCCTGAGCTTCGAGCGAGCACGCGACAGACAGCATGCCATCTGGCGGGGCCCTCGGGGCCCCGTTTCGATTCAGGGCTGTCCACCGACCGCGATGTATTCGTGCCACCCCTTGGCACGCAACTCACAGGCGGGACACTGACCGCAGCCATGCCCCCAGTCGTGGCGGGCACCGCGCTCACCCAGATAGCATGTATGCGACTGGTCACGGATGAGATCGACCAGGCCCCGGCCGCCGAGATCATAGGCCAGTTGCCAGGTCGCCGCCTTCGACAGCCACATCAGCGGCGTGTGCAGCTCGAAGCCGCGCGCCATGCCGAGGCTGAGCGCCGTCTGCAGCGCCCTGATGGTCTCGTCGCGACAATCCGGGTAGCCGGAATAATCGGTCTCGCACATTCCGCCGACGATGTGGCGGATGCCGCGGCGATAGGCAAGCGCCGCCGCGAAGGTCAGGAACACCAGGTTGCGGCCAGGCACGAAGGTGTTGGGCAGGCCGTCGGCCCCCATCTCGATGGCGACGTCGCGCGTCAGCGCGGTCTCGGAGATGGCAGCCAGCGTCGGGATCTCGAGCGTATGGCCATCGCCGAGCTTGCCGGCCCAGTCCGGGCGCAGCTGGGTGATGCCGTCGAGCAAACGCGCGCGGCAGTCGAGCTCCACCGCGTGGCGCTGGCCGTAGGCAAAGCCGAGCGTCTCGACGCGCTGGAAGCGGTCGAGCGCCCAGGCCAGGCAGGTCGTCGAGTCCTGCCCGCCGGAGAACAGCACGAGAGCGGTCATATCCTGCGTGTCGGTCATGCCATCCGCTTAGCACCATCGTTCCACATGGCCAACCGGCGGCGTCGCGGCATTCCGTTTTCGCTGGGAGCCGCCGGCCGCTTGAGGCATACAGGAGCCGAAATCAAGCTGCCTCAGGACCTGCAATGACCCCTTCTCGCGACATCTCACGCCTGATCGAGATCATGGCGGCGTTGCGCACGCCGGTGACCGGCTGTCCGTGGGACGTCGAGCAGACGTTTCAGACCATCGCGCCCTACACCATCGAGGAAGCCTATGAGGTTGCGGACGCGATCATGCGCGAGGATCTCGACGATCTGCGCGAGGAGCTCGGTGATCTCCTGCTGCAGGTGGTCTATCACGCCCGCATCGCCGAGGAGCAAGGTGCCTTCGCGTTCGCTGACGTGGTCGAAGGCATCACCAGGAAGATGATCCGCCGTCATCCGCACGTCTTTCCGGACAAGGACGGCAACGTCACCAAACCCACCAAAGGCACCTGGGATCGCATCAAGGCCGAGGAGAAGGCCGAGCGCGCCGCGCGACGGCCGCCCGAGGAGCACGCCAGCCAGCCGTCGCTGCTGTCGGGGATCAAGGCCGGACAGCCGGCCCTGGTGCGCGCCATGGAGCTGCAGAAGAAGGCGGCGACCGTCGGCTTCGACTGGAACGATCCGCGCGCCGTGCTGCAGAAGATCCGCGAGGAGGCCGACGAGATCGAAGCGGCGCTCGACAAGAAGGATGCGACCGAGCTCAGCGCCGAGACCGGCGACCTGCTGTTCGCCCTGGTCAACCTCGCCCGCCACGCGGAGGTCGATCCCGAGACCGCCCTGCGCGGCACCAACGCCAAGTTCGAACGCCGGTTCGCCTATATCGAACGTGCCCTCACCGCGAAGGGCCGTACGCTGGAGGAAGCCTCGCTCGACGAGATGGACGAGCTGTGGAACGAGGCGAAGGGGCTTGAAACTCCAAAGGACCAAGGATGAAGCTGGTTCGCACCTTGGAGGCGGTTGAAGTCGCTACACTTGAAGCGGGGGCGTCGCAGCAGAGACGCGTTGCCATACTCCAGCGCGACGACGGCTATTTTTCCTTCGCGTTGGAGTACGCTTACAAATCGGAATACGAGGGCGAGGTGATCGCCGAAGGTTGGCATCATCGCTATGGCGAAGGCATCTTTGAAAGCGAGGATGCGGCTGAACACGCGGGACGAAGTGCCCTCGCTTCCAGGTATCGCGTCCAGAACAAGCCGTGATCCGCAAGTCTCAACTTGCGGCGGCTACGGGCCGCCCTTGGTTCTCCGCTGCTCCATGCCAGCCCTGACTCAGCGCCGTCCAGGCGACAAGACCGCCTTCGCGATCTCCACGAAGCGCTGCGCGGCCGGCGAGAGGCCGAAGTCGGCGCGGCTCAGCAGCGACACGTGCCGGTAGATCGTCGGCTGCGACAGCGGGACGGCGGCAAGCGTCGGGAATTGCGCCTTCGGCAGCATGTGTCCGGGCAGGATGCTGAGGCCGGCCCCTTCGGCGGTGAGCGACAGCGCGGTCGTGATCAAATTCACCTCGATGGCGGGATTCAACGTGCGCCCCGACTGCGCCAGTGCCTCGTCGATCTGACGCCGAATGCGGGTGCCATGGCGCATCGTGATCAGGTTCGATCTCATGATGCCGTCCCAGGTGAGACGGCGCTGCTTGTCGAACCGGCCATCCTTGATGCCGATGGCCGAGAGCGGACTCTGCATCAGCGTCTCGATCTTGAACTCCGGGATGCCGTCATTCTCCACGCTGCCGAGGCCGAACTCCGCCTCCCCGGTCATCACGACCTCGAGAAGCTCGTCGGGTGCGACGTCGCGCAGATCGATGCGCACGTCGGGATGTTGCGATCGGAACGCCGCGAACACGCGTGGCAACAGTGCCGACGCAAAGCCGGCTGAGACGGCGATGGAAATCCGGCCGGCCTTGATCTCGGCGAGGTCGCGCATCCGCTGCGACAGCCCTTGCGCGCCGGCGAGGATGCGTTCGGCAGCCGCGATCGCCTCCCGGCATGCGGCCGTCGGGTGCAGCGCGCGCGTCGTCCGATCGAACAGCCTGAGCTGAAAGTTCTCCTCGATCTGCCGGATCAGCAGGCTGATCGCCGACTGCGTGACGCGCAGCTCGGCGGCCGCCTTGGTGATGCTGCCGAGCCGATACACCAGCACCAGCGCCTCCAATTGCCGCAAGGTCGGAGACATAAGCTTTCCTCATGAATGAATGAGAATTTTGTGGCTAATCGAAAGAGTTTGATCATGCAACATATTTGCAAGTAGCCGGGGGCGCGGACCGACCGGCCTTGCAACGACAAGCACCGGGGAGGGACATTTGACGCAAAGGATCAATCTCGGCAGTTACGTCGACGAGCGACCGCTGTCGGCATTTCAGATCCGGGTCATCTGCCTGTGTGCGCTGGTGGTCGGCCTGGACGGCTTCGATGCCCAGGCGCTCGGCTTCGTTGCCCCCGCGCTCAGCAAGGATCTGCACCTCGCGCCGGGCGCGCTCGGGCCAGTGTTCGGCGCCTCCCTGTTCGGGGTGATGATCGGATCGCTGGTGTTCGGGGCGCTGGCCGACTATCTCGGCCGCAAATGGCTGGTGGTTGCCGGCGTGCTGGTGTTTGCACTGGGATCGCTGGTGACCACCCAGGCCACCAGCGTCTCCGACC
The DNA here is from genome assembly GCF_051167655.1 of Bradyrhizobium sp. HKCCYLS2038. Classification (NCBI taxonomy): domain Bacteria; kingdom Pseudomonadati; phylum Pseudomonadota; class Alphaproteobacteria; order Hyphomicrobiales; family Nitrobacteraceae; genus Bradyrhizobium; species Bradyrhizobium sp. HKCCYLS2038. The sequence goes on from NZ_JBNPTM010000003.1 coordinate 94,137, forward strand.
TCGTCATCATCCGCTTCGCGACTGGTCTCGGCCTCGGCGGCGTGCTGCCCAACACTATCGCCCTCACCGGCGAATACGCGCCGCAGCGTCGCCGGACGCTGCTCATCATGCTGATGTTCATGACCGTGTCGCTTGGCTCCGCGATCGGCGGAGCGGTCGCGGCCAAGCTCATCACCGCCTATGGCTGGCAGGTCATCTTCCTGATCGGCGGCGTTCTGCCGCTCATCCTGTGTCCGGTCCTCGTCATCTGGCTGCCGGAATCGCTTTCGCTGCTGGCGCTCGATCCGCGCAAGAGCGACCGCGTTCGCGCGCTGCTGACGCGGATCGATCCTTCGGCCCAGCTCGCCGCCGATGCGCGCTTCACGGTCGTCGAGGAGAGCGGCAAGGGCTTCCTGCTGCCGCAGCTGTTCACCAACCGGCGCCTGCTGCCGACCTTGCTGCTGTGGGTGATGTTCTTCATGAACATGATGGACATCTACTTCCTCAACAGCTGGCTGCCGACGCTCACCCACGGAGTCGGCCTCGACGTCCAGGCGGCGATCGCGGTCGGCATCGCGTTCCAGATCGGCGGCATGCTCGGCACGATCGGGCTCGGCCTGCTGATCGAACGGTTCGGCTTCGATCGCGTCCTGTTCACGACCTACGTCGCCGGCTTCCTCTCGATCATCACCATCGGCATGGCCGGCGCATCGCTGCCGATCCTGGTGCCGGCGGTGTTCATCGCGGGCGTTGCCGTGATCGGCGGCCAGATCGGATGCAACGCCTATGCGGCGCGGATCTATCCGACCTACATCCGCGGCACCGGCATCGGCTGGGCGCTCGGCATCGGCCGTTTCGGCTCGATCCTCGGCGTCACGCTCGGCGGCTTGATGCTCGCGGCGCAATGGAACGTCGCCTCGCTGTTCCAGGCGAGCGCGGTGCCGCAGCTGTTTTCCGCCCTGGTGATCCTGGGCCTCGCTTTGCTCGCCATGCGCGGCAACCTTCCGACCTCGGACGATCAGCGCACAACTGCCCTCTCAGCGCCTGAGCGCGCATAACCTTCGATCGACAAGAGAACTGACATGAAGACGATTCAAACGCAGGTGCTGATCGTCGGCGCCGGCCCGGTCGGATTGACGGCCGCCATGGATCTCGCCTCGCGCGGCATCGACGTCGTCGTCGCCGAGATCCGGCGCGCTGGCGAGCCGCCCAACGTGAAATGCAACCACGTCTCGGCGCGCTCCATGGAGGTGTTTCGCCGCCTCGGCATCGTCGGCGACGTGCGTGAGGGCGGCCTGCCCGCGGATTTTCCCAACGACTGCGCCTACCGGACCACGGTTGTCGGCCGCGAGTTGACGCGCATTCCGATCCCATCCCGCCGCGACCGCTACACGGCCACTGGAGGTCCGGACACCGATTGGCCGACGCCGGAGCCGCCGCATCGCATCAACCAGATCTATCTGGAGCCGATCCTGTTCGACTGCGCCGAGTCACAGCAGCGCGTGACGATCCTCAACCGCATCCAGGTCGAGGCGTTCGAGCAGGACGACAACGGCGTGATCGCGCGGGCGCGCGACCTCGACGCCGATCAGGAGATCACCATCGCAACCGACTATCTGATCGGCTGCGATGGCGGCCGTTCCACCGTGCGGCGGCTGATCGGATCGCGGCTCAGCGGAACCGACGTGGTGCAGCGGGTGCAGTCCACCTACATCCACGCGCCTGCGCTAAAGGACCTGATCCAGCAGAAGCCGGCATGGATGACGATGTCGCTCAATCCGCGCCGCTGCGGCACGACAGTCGCGATCGATGGCCGCGACAATTGGCTGATCCACAATCATCTCGCCGCTGCCGAGGTCGAGTTCGACAGCGTCGATCGCGATTGGGCGCTGCGCACCATCCTCGGCGTCGACGATCGCTTCACCTACGAGATCCTCAGCAAGGAGGATTGGATCGGCCGCCGGCTGGTGGCCGATCGCTTCCGGGATCGCCGCGCCTTCATCTGCGGCGACGCCGCGCATCTGTGGATCCCCTATGCGGGCTACGGCATGAACGCCGGGATCGCCGATGCGGTCGACCTGTGCTGGATGCTGGCGGGTGTCATCGCGGGATGGGCCGCCCCTGCCCTGCTCGACGCCTACGAGGCCGAGCGACAGCCGATCACCGAGCAGGTCTCGCACTTCGCGATGAACCACGCGCTCGCCGTGATGAGCCAGCGGCGCTCCGTACCTGCCGAGGTGGAGATCGATGGTCCCGAAGGCGATGCGGCTCGCAGCAGGGTCGGCCAGGCCGCCTATGACCTCAACGTGCAACAATATTGCTGCGCCGGCCTGAACTTCGGCTACTACTACGACAAGTCCCCGGTGATCTCCTACGATGGCGAGACGCCGCCGCCCTACGGCATGGGCCATTTCACCGCGTCGACCGTGCCCGGCGCCCGGGCGCCGCATGTCTGGCTGTCCGACGGACGCTCGCTGCTGGACGCGCTCGGCCCGGCCTATACGCTGCTCCGGTTCGATCCGGCCGTCCACGTCGCGCCCCTGATTGAGACCGCCGCCCGGCAGGGCGTTCCCTTGACGCTGGTGGACGTCGAACCGGGGACGGCCGGCTATGGCTTTGCGGAAAACCTGCTCGTGGTGCGGCCCGACACGCACATCGCATGGCGCGGCATGGTTGCACCGCGCGACCCGGGCAAACTGTTCGAGCGGCTGCGTGGCATGGCCATGCACTCGGAGGCCGTGCGCCGCGCCGCCTCCGTCGTCGCCTGATCGCGTTGCCGCCCATGGCCAGCCACAGCACCGCGCACTACTTTCTCGAGGCGCTTGTCGACCTCGATGTCGAATATATCTTCGCCAATCTGGGCACGGATCATGTGTCGCTGATCGAGGAGATTGCGCGCTGGGACAGCGAGGGCCGCGCACACCCCGAGGTGATCCTGTGCCCTCACGAGGTGGTGGCCGTGCACATGGCCGCTGGCTATGCCAGCGCGACCGGCCGTGGCCAGGCCGTACTCGTCCATGTCGATGCCGGCACGGCGAACGCGGCGATGGCCATTCAGAACGCGTTCCGCTACCGGCTGCCGGTGCTGCTGATCGCGGGCCGGGCTCCGTTCGCGCTGCATGGCGAACTGCCGGGCGGACGCGACACCTACGTGCACTTCGTGCAGGACAGCTTCGATCAGGCCAGCGTGGTGCGCCCCTACGTGAAATGGGACTACACGCTGCCGTCGGGCGTGGTCGTCAAGGAAGCGCTGGCCCGCGCGGCCGCGTTCATGCACAGCGATCCGCCCGGTCCCGTCTACATGATGCTGCCGCGCGAAACCCTCGCCGAGACCTGGGACGAGACCGCGATGCCGGCCTACCTGCCCGCGCACTATGGCAGCGTGAAAGCAGGCGGCATCGACCCGCAGCGAGCGCAGGCGGTGGCAGATGCGCTGATGGCAGCGGACAATCCTATCGCACTGACGGCCTATCTCGGACGCAACCCCGAAGCGGTGTCGCTGCTGGAACGATTGGCGGTCGTCTGCGGCATCCGTGTCGCCGAGTTCAATCCCGTCACGATGAACATCTGCCACGACTCGCCCTGTTTCGCCGGGTCAGATCCGGCGGCAGTCATCGCGAATGCCGACCTCGGACTGCTGGTCGACATCGACGTTCCCTTCATTCCACAGATGCTGAAAGACGCCGATCGGCTGCGCTGGATCCAGATCGACGTCGATGCGCTGAAAGCCGACATCCCGATGTGGGGATTCGCGACCGACCTGCGCATCCAGGGCGATTCAGCCGTCATTCTTCGCCAGGTGCTGGAGGTCGTCGTTGCCCGGGCCGATGTGTCCTACCAAAGAAAGGTGCTTGGCCGGATCGCGGGCTGGCAGCCCGCGCGCGAGGCTGCGGCGGCGAAGCGGGCGGCTGCGGCCGCACACAAGGGCGGCATCGGCGCGATCAACCCGGCGTTCCTGTTCGCACGGCTGCAGGCGCAGTTGTCGGAGGACGACATCGTGCTCAACGAAGCCGTCCGCAATGCGCCGGTCCTGCAACAGCAGCTGCGCCGGACCCGGCCGGGGACCTATGTGGGCCTGGCCGGCGGCGGCCTCGGCTTCAGCGGCGGCATGGCGCTCGGGCTCAAGCTGGCCAAGCCCTCGCATCGCGTGGTGCAGATTGTCGGCGACGGCGCCTACCATTTCGCGGCCCCGGATTCCGTCTACGCGGTGGCGCAGCAGTATCGACTACCGATCTTCACCGTGATCCTCGACAATCACGGCTGGCAGGCGGTGAAGGCCTCGGTGCAGCGCGTCTATCCGGACGGAGCTGCGCAGCGCTCGGACGCGTTCCTGTCCAGGCTCCGCACCGGCCGTCAAGGCGAGCAGCGCCGCCTCGCCGACATCGCCTGCGCGTTCGGCGCCCATGGCGAGCGGGTCGACGATCCCGACGCGCTCGATGCGGCGATCGAACGCTGCCTCGCGACGGTCGATGCCGGCCGGTCGGCCGTGCTGCACGTCGACATTACGCCGCTGTAGCGCTTTGCATCAGTGGAAACGTCGCTGATCGATGGCCAGGGATGCGACGCTTACGCCACCCTTGGAACGCCGTGATAGCGCTCGACCACGATGTCGCGCTTCGTCGCATCGACGCGCACCGTCATGTCGTAATGGCCCTCATGCAGCTCCTTGCTGAGCACCTCGGCGTTGCGGTGCAGCCAGGAGATGCCGGCGCCGTCGGCGGCATCAATGGTGAGGTCGAGCGTCGTGCGCGCGGCGGCGAGCCGGTCCTCGATCGCCTGCAGCAGCGCTTCGATCCCCTCGCCGGTCTCGGCGGAGACCAGCAGGCAAGGCCGCTCCGGCGGCCGACGCGCTGCGATGTTGACGAGGTTTTCGCGCGCCGCTTCGTCCAGCCGATCGATCTTGTTCCAGATCTCGATGATGCTGTCGGTGGCTTCGGGATCGATGCCGAGCTGGCTGAGCACCAGCTCGACGTCGTGCTGTTGCGCCTCGGCGTCCTCGTGCGACATGTCGCGGACGTGCAGGATCACGTCGGCTTCCAGCACCTCCTCGAGCGTGGCGCGGAACGCCGCGACAAGTTGCGTCGGCAGGTTGGAGATGAAGCCCACGGTGTCCGACAGCATCGCCTTGCCGCCATGCGGCAGGCTGATCGCCCGCAACGTCGGATCGAGCGTCGCAAACAGCATGTCGGCCGCCTGGACGTCGGCGCGGGTCAGCCGATTGAACAGCGTCGACTTGCCGGCATTGGTGTAGCCGACCAGCGCCACCACGCGGTACGGCACGCGCTGGCGCCCGGCGCGATGCAGCCGCCGCGTCGCCTGGACCTTCTTCAGTTCAGTCTCGAGCCGGGTGATGCGGTCGCCGATCAGCCGGCGGTCAGCCTCGATCTGGGTCTCGCCGGGGCCGCCCATGAAGCCGAAGCCGCCGCGCTGGCGCTCCAGATGCGTCCAGGACCGTACCAGGCGGCTGCGTTGATAGTTGAGATGGGCGAGCTCGACCTGCAGCGCGCCTTCCTTGGTCTTGGCGCGCCGGCCGAAGATCTCCAGGATCAGCCCGGTGCGGTCGAGCACCTTTGTGCTCCACGCCTTCTCCAGGTTGCGCTGCTGGATCGGCGACAGCGCACAATCCATCACCACGAGCTCGGCGCCTTGTGCGGCGATCACGCCCGCGATCTCGTCGACCTTGCCCTTGCCGAGATAGGTCGCGGGACGGATCTGCGCGATCGGCGCAAGAATCGCATCCGTCACGGTGAGATCGATGGCGCGCGCGAGGCCGGCGGCCTCGTCGATCCGCGCCTCGAAATCACGCATGTCGGATTGGCCGGGCTGCGCGTCGTCACCGCGGCGCGCCCGCAGATACGGGCCGATCACGATGACCAGGCCCGTTGTCTTGACGTCATCCGGCCTCGGAAGGCCGGATGCCCCTTCGCGATTGCGGGGTTCCAATCAGGTCACTCTCTCGTCAGGTCACTCTCACGCAGACGCGTCCTCGCCGCCCTCGAACAGCTGGATCGGGGCGCCCGGCATGATGGTGGAGATCGCATGCTTGTAGACGAGCTGCGAGTGACCGTCGCGCCGGAGCAGCAGGCAGAAATTGTCGAACCAGGTGACAATCCCCTGCAGCTTCACGCCATTGACCAGAAAAATCGTGAGCGGCGTCTTGGTTTTGCGAACGTGGTTGAGAAAGGTGTCTTGGAGGTTTTGTGCGCGGTCTGCCGCCATCGTTGTTATCTCGCAGTCTTGTGCTTTTTCTTATTGGACCCACGGCCATCCGATTCCAGCTCTCGGAACCGCCGCGGTGGCCCATGATCCATTGAGATCCCCCTCGAGGGATCATGGGACGCCGGATTAGAAGACAGGCGAGCATATTAGGCAAGCCGATTACGGGGAAGCCGGTTCCAAAACAGCCGGATTCGTCCGTAAAACTTCGGGGCGAGACGAATTTTCCAATGTAAATTCGTCCAGGTCGGCAAAGTTGGCCGAGTTGTGGCGCTCAGCCGACCCCGAGCGCCTTCAGCTTGCGATGCAGGGCCGACCGTTCCATGCCCACGAACTCGGCCGTGCGCGAGATGTTGCCGGAAAAGCGGCTGATCTGGGCGATCAGGTAGTCACGCTCGAACACCTCGCGTGCCTCGCGCAGCGGCAGGCCCATGATGTGCTCGCCATTGTTGCTCGTCGGCATCGCCGGCACCATCGATCCGACGTCCGGCGGCAGCATATCGGCGGTGATGATCACCTCCGGGCCGCCGGCCGCGAGAATCATCACGCGCTCGACGTTGTTGCGCAGCTGGCGGACGTTGCCGGGCCAGACATGCGACTGCAACACCGCCATCGCGTCCTGGCCGATCTGCCGCTTCGGCAGGCCGGTGGTGATCGAAATCTGATCCATGAAATAGTCGATCAGCTCGGGAATGTCCTCGCGCCGTTCCGACAGCGGCGGAACCCGAATCGGAACCACCGACAGGCGGTGATAGAGATCCTCGCGGAAGCGGCCCGCGGCAATCTCCTCCTCGAGGTTTCGCGCGGTCGACGAGATGATGCGCACGTCGACGTGCACCTTGGTGGTGCCACCCGAGCGCTGGAACGTCTGGTCGACCAGAACGCGCAGGATCTTGTTCTGCGTTTCGCGCGGCATGTCGGCGATCTCGTCGACGAACAGCGTGCCGCCATGGGCTTCTTCGAGCGCGCCGGTCTTGCGCGACTGCTCGCCATTGGACTGCTCGATGCCGAACAGCTCCTCTTCCATCCGCTCCGGCGTGATCGCCGCGGCGTTGATGACGACGAACGGTCCCTCGGCGCGCGGCGACTGGGTGTGCAGCGTCCGCGCCGCGAGCTCCTTGCCCGAGCCCGGAGGTCCGACGATCAGGATGCGGCTGTTGGCCTTGGCGGCGCGCTCGATGGTCTGGCGCAACTGGTTCATCGACGGCGATCGGCCGGTCATGTTGCTAGCGGTCGGCGCCAGCTGCTTCAGCTCGCGCACCTCGCGCTTGAGGCGCGAATTCTCCAGCGCGCGCGTCGCCACCAGGATGAGGCGGTCGGACTTGAACGGCTTCTCGATGAAGTCGTAGGCGCCGCGCTTGATCGCGGCGACGGCGGTTTCGATGTTGCCGTGGCCGGAGATCATCACGACCGGCAGGTCCGGATGATCCTTCTTGATCTGCTCCAGCAGCTGCAGGCCGTCGAGCTTGGAACCCTGCAGCCAGATGTCGAGGAACACGAGGTTGGGGCGGCGATTCGTAATCTCCGCAAGCGCCGAATCGCTGTCGCGAGCGGTTCGCGTCGTGAAGCCCTCGTCATCCAGGATGCCGGCTACCAGCTCCCGGATATCGGCTTCATCGTCGACAATCAGAATATCACTCGCCATGGGTCACGCCTGTCTCGTCAGCTGCCTGTTGCGGCTTGAATTTTTGGTTCGTCATTGGTCGTTTCAACCGGGCCCGCGGTTTCCCCCGCGGACTCATTTGTTGCAGCGGACGCGTTGGCGCCCGGCTGTGGCTGGTCCTTGCTCTTGGCGGCCTGTCCCGACACGGCGAAGCGCAGCCGCATCCAGGCGCCGCGCTGGCCGGCGCGGAAGTCGGATGCGTCCTTCAGCTCCAGCTTGCCGCCATGATCCTCGAGCACGCGGCCGACGATCGCGAGGCCGAGCCCGGTGCCCTTCGCGCGCGTCGTGACGTAGGGCTCGAGCAGCCGCTGCCGTGCGACCTTGGGCAGGCCGATGCCGTTATCGATCACGTCAATCAGCACGTCGTCACCCTCACGCGAAGCGACAACATCGATGCGGCCCTTGCCGAGCTCCTCCTCCGGCACCACCTCGATCGCCTCGGTCGCGTTCTTGATGATGTTGGTCAGTGCCTGCGAGATCAGCCGGCGGTCGAACTGCGCCCGCAAAGGGTCCTGCTTGATGTCGGTCTCGATGTCGATCTCGGGATGCGCGACCTTCATCAGGAACACGGCCTGGCGCACCGCGTCGGCAACATCCTCGCCTTCCATCACGGGCTTCGGCATCCGCGCGAAACGCGAGAACTCGTCGACCATTCGCCTGATGTCGTCAACCTGCCGCACGATCGTGTCGGTACACTGCTCAAATACAGCCTTGTCCTCGGTGATGACCTTGCCGAATTTGCGGCGAATTCGCTCAGCGGACAGCTGAATTGGTGTCAGCGGATTCTTGATCTCATGTGCGATGCGGCGCGCAACGTCGCCCCACGCCGAGGTGCGCTGCGCTGATACCAGCTCGGTGATGTCGTCGAGCGTGATGATGTAGCTGTCGCGTGCCTGATTGGTCTGCTCGGCGGTGACGCGCACAGAGAGATTGCGCTCGTGACCGTCGCGCTGGATGGTGATCTGCCCTTGCACCAGCCGCTGCTTGCCTTCGCGCGCCGTCTTCATCATGTCGTCGAGCTCGGGCAGCACATCGGTCAGCGGATGATCGAGCACCTCCTGCTCCGAATGTCCGATCAGCTTCTCTGCCGAACGGTTGAGGATGCCGACGCTGCCCGAGGCATCGACGCCGATGATGCCGGCGGAGGCCGACGACAGCACCGCCTCGATGAAGCGCCGCCGGCTGTCGATCAGATCGCTGGCGCTGACCAGCTCGTCGCGCTGGGTGCGCAGCTCCTGCGTCATCTTGTTGAAGGTCTGGCCGAGCTGGGCGAGATCGCCTTCCGAGCGGTGCACGGGAACCTGGACGTTGAGGTCGCCGGTCGAGATCACGTTGGCGGCGTTCATGAGCTGGCGGATCGGAGCCACCAGCCAGTTGGCGAAGTTCAACCCGATCAGCACCGACGCCATCAGGATGGTCAGCGCGATCACCGCGAACATCAGCGCGAAGGCGACCTGGATGCCGAAGCGCCGCGCCTCGACCTGGGCATATTCGGCGACCGACAGCTCGGTCTGCTTGAGCTGGTCGACGACCTGCGGATCGAGCGGACGCGCGACGTAGAGGAAGGTGTCGTTGAAGGCGCGTAGCCGGATCACGGCGGCAACGTAGTTCGACTCCGGCAGGACCGCGATCTCCGGCTCCTGCTCGCCGACATTGTTGAGGAAATCCGGCGCCGGCGGCGAATAGGCCAGCTGGACGCCGCCGGTCTCGGCCCACACGATCGGATTGGTGTTCTTGTCGATGATCATCGCGCCCGGCAGGTTGCGCGAGGCGGCGCTGGCGGTCAGCAGTTCGCGGAAGCTGGCGCGATCCTGATCGAACAGCGGCCGGGTCCGCGCGATGTCGTTGGCCATGCCGAGAATGTCGCCGCGGATGAACTGCGCATGCTCCTGCATGTAGGCGCGCGCGATGGTCAGCGAATTCTGTATCGCGACCTTGGCGGGCCCCGAGAACAGCCGGTCGAGGCCGCGGTCGATGGTGACGTTGGCGACCACCGCGACCAGCACCGCCGGCAGCACCGCGATCACCGAGAACAGGCTGACGATCTGCACGTGCAGCCGCGCCGCCGCCCGGCCGCGGCGCCGGGCCTGCACGACCTGCCAGACCTCGCGGATGATGATGCCGACCAGGATCAGGATCGTGCCGGCGTCGATCAGGTAGAAGGTCTTGACGACCTCGGTGGTCGGCTCGATCGGGCTCAGGCCGACCAGCACGATGAAGGTCAGGAAGCCCGACGACAGCGCGACGGCCACCGCCACCGGCGCAAGCCAGGTACGCCAAGTCCAGCGCCGCCGGTCAGGGGGCGGGGCATCCAAAGGGGTGGCCGAGGTGGTCTCTGCGCTGGTCATTCCGGCAAGCTGTGATGATGAACGCGGCACGTCCGGAAGAATCGGACTGATGCATTCCTACCACGCTGTTGCCGAATTGCGACAATTCAACGGCGCAGAAGCGCGTCACTGATTTGTCTACAATAATTCTCATCTGGGGCAGCGGTTTGCTGCCGAAAAACGGCATTCTGGGCTGCGAATCCGGTCTTTCGGGCTCAACCCAGCGATGCCGCGCGTGCCCGGCGGTGTCTATCCACCGCACGCCGTGGTCAGGTCCACGCCAGCCGCCCTCAGTTCCAGACGGATTTCCTCGGCGCGCGCCGGGGTCAATCGGGTGACCGGACCGGACAGAGCGAGAGCGCCGAGCAGCGCACCACCTGGCCCGAACACCGGCGTGGCCAGCGCCGCAGAATGAGGGTCCGTGACGCCGCTGGTGAAGAGCGGCGTATCGATCGCCGCCGTGGCGCGCCCCCGATCGAAGTGCCGCAGCACCTGGGCGATAGCCGACTTGTCCATCGGACGCAGGTCACCGGGCTGGACATGCATCCGGATCTGATTGGCGCTTTCGACGCGAAACAGGCAAAGGCGCTGCTCGCCCCGGCGCGTGTAGAAGGACGCGGTTTCACCGGTCGAACGCGCCAGCTTTTCCAGCACCGGCGTGACATGATCGGCGAGACCGAAAGCATGCTGGTAGCAGGCCGCCAGCCGCATCACCTCGGCATCGAGCCGGTAGCCGCCGCCATCGACCCGGCGGATCAGGCCGTAGCTTTCCAAGGACAGCGCGACGCGCATCACGGTCGTCTTGATCAGCCCGGTCCGCCTGGTCAGTTCGGCAAGGCTCACCTCTCCGTCGCCGCGTCGAAAGGCCGTCAGGACGCTCAGCGCGCGGTCGACGGCGGAGACGCCTTTCAGGCCCGACGACGCGGCGGGCTTCACGGTCTTCTTGGGTCTGCTCGATGTCTTCGCCACGTCCTGCTTCCCGAACCGGCCGCAGATCGGGCGGCCGCTGTCAGCACGGGTATACACAGCCCCGCAGCGAAGTTCACGCCGGCCGAGGCGAAGCTCAGCCGATATATTCGACGCCGCGCTTCCTCAGCTCCTCGTCGACCCACGAACGGTCGTTGCGCCCGGCCGCGATGGCCTCGAGCTGCGCCGTCTCGGCATCATGCTTCTTCTTCGCCGCGGCGAAGACGGCTTCGGCATCGGCGAACGGGACGCAGACGAGCCCGTCCTCGTCCCCGAGCACGAGATCGCCGGGCTGGATCACCATGCCGTCGATCGCGATCGCGACGTTGATCTCGCCGGGGCCGTCCTTGTAGGGGCCGCGATGGGTGACGCCGGCGGCGAAGATCGGAAACCGGCCCGCGCGGATCGCCGCGGCGTCACGCACGGAGCCGTTGATCACGATGCCGCCGAGGCCACGGCGCTCCGCATGCGCGATCATCATCTCCCCGATCAGGGCGTTGGACAGATCCCTGCCGGCATCCACCACGACGATGTCTCCTGGCTCGGCCATGTCGAGCGCCTTGTGCAGCATGAGATTGTCGCCCGGGCGCGATTTCACGGTGATCGCGGGCCCCGCCAGCACGCCGCCGCCGTGCATCGGGCGCAGGCGCGGACCTGCCGCGTTCATTCGCGACATGCTGTCGCTGACATTGGCGACCGGTAGCACCCGATATCGCTGGACGAGGTCTTTGGCGACCTTTTGCTTCGGATTCGGATAAATGCGGAAACCTGCGGTCATGGTGTGCTCCTGGTGCGATCGTCCCTGCGGCTCTGCCGATCGGCAGTTGACAAAACGAGCCGTCGCGGCGATACCTACAGAAAATGCAACGCTGTTTCAATTTTGGAATGGCGACAGGGGAAACGGTCAGCGTCTCGTCGGGGAACGGGTCGGGCGGAGCCAATGCCGCAGGATCAACCGTGCGCCATGCGGCGCACGTCACGGGCGTTGCCGCCGGCAAGAAGGCTGCGACATGCGCTACAAGCTACTCATCACCGGACCGGCTCTCACGGCGGAAGCAGCCGCCATCGCGGCCCGGCGCGGCGCGGCACTGATCGACAATCCGCATTATGCGAGCCCGCAGGAACTGGCCGAGATCGCGGCCCGCGAGCAGCCCGACGGCCTCATCGTGCGGCAAGGCAAGATCGACGATCAGGTGATCGGCGCCTCGGCGAAGCTCAAGGTGATCGCCAAGCACGGGGTCGGCACCGACAACATCGACGTCGACGCCGCAGACCGGCGCGGCATTCCCGTGTTCGTCGCGCGCGGCGCCAATTCGCAATCGGTCGCCGAGCTCGCCTTCGCCCTGATGTTCGCGGTGGCGCGGGAGATCCCGCACCTCGACGCGCGCATCAAGGCCGGACACTGGGACAAGGCCACGACCAGGGGCGCGCAGCTGTTCGGCCGCAGTCTGGGTGTCGTCGGTTTCGGCGAGATCGGTCGCATCCTGGTCGGTCTTGTCCAGCCGCTGCAGATGAAGGTGCGCGTCTTCGATCCCTATATGCCTGAGAATTCCGAGATCGCCGGCGCCGCGCGCGTCGGCAGCCTCGACGAGATCCTGACGGCGAGCGATTTCATCAGCCTGCACTGCCCGCTGACGCCGCAGACCCGCAACATGATCGGCCGCGACCAGTTCGCCCGCATGCGCCGCAATGCGATCCTGATCAACACCGCGCGCGGCGGGCTCATCGACGAGACGGCCCTGTTCGATGCGTTGCGCGACGGGGTCATCGCGGGGGCCGGCCTCGACTCGTTTGCCGAGGAGCCGGCGAGGCCAGACCTGCCGCTGCTCGCTCTGCCCAACGTCGTGGTCACGCCTCACGCGGGAGCCAGCACGCAGGCCGCGCGTGACGCGATGGGCGTCCTTGCGGTCAACCACATCATGGACGTTCTGGAAGGCAAGACGCTCGACCGGCGTGCGATGGTCAACAAGAAGCAGCTCGACGTCGCCTGAGCGACGCACATAACAACTTGGGAGGATACGATGGTTATAGCCGCGACGGCGCCGAACGCGCTCGAACGGTCGACCATGCGCCGGGTTTCTTGGCGCATCATGCCGTTCGTGATGATCTGCTATCTGTTCGCCATCCTGGATCGCAGCAATGTCGGCATGGCATCGCTGCAGATGGTGCAGGATCTCGGGATGTCGAAGTCAATGTTCGGCTTCGGCGCCAGCCTGTTCTTCTTCTCCTACTTCCTGATGGAAGTGCCGAGCAACCTGGCCATGCAGCGTTTCGGCGCGCGGCGCTGGATCGCCCGGATCATGATCACCTGGGGCATCATCTCGGCCGGCATGGCGTTCGTGCAGGGCCAGACCTCGTTCTATGCGATGCGATTCATCCTGGGCGCGGCCGAGGCCGGTTTCTTTCCAGGCGTGTTGCTCTACCTGACGTATTGGCTGCCTGCGAACTATCGAGGGCGCCTGATCGCATTGTTCGCCATCTCCATCCCGGCAGCCACCTTCATCGGCTCTCCGCTTGGCGGGTTGCTGCTGGGTCTCGACGGCCTGCTTGGTCTGCGAGGCTGGCAATGGCTGTTCATCGTCGAAGGCCTCCCGACCGTGCTGCTCGGCCTGATCTGCCTGTCGGTGCTGACCGACAGGCCGGACCAGGCGCGCTGGTTGCGCGATGAGGAACGGGCGTGGCTATGCGCTGAGCTCCAACGCGAGACGGCGAGCCGCCCGGCGACGGTTCAACAAACCGGGTGGGGCTCCTTCGTGCAACTGCTGCGAAATCCCCATGTCTGGGCGATGGCGCTCGCCTGTTCCGGCGCGTCGGCAGCCGGGTCCGTGCTGAGCGTTTGGCAACCCCAATTCCTGAAATCCTTCGGGCTCACGAACCTTGAGACCGGACTGATCAACTCGATCCCCTATGGTCTCGCCTGCATCCTGATGGTGCTGTGGGGCCGTCACTCCGACAAATCTGGAGAAAGGCGCTGGCACACCGCGGTGACCCTGCTCTTGATTGCGCTTGGGCTTCTCGGGGTCTTCGTCATTCATTCGTTGGTCGGGACGGTCTTTCTGCTCAGCCTCGTGCTCGTCGGCGCCTATGCGTTCAAAGGGCCGTTCTGGGCGCTGACGTCGGGCTGGCTCGACACTGGATCGGCGGCAGCCGGTCTCGCGATGATCGGCGCCATATCCAACCTGATCGGCGGCGGCCTGATGGTGAACATCTATGGCAGCGTGCTGGATGCCACCGGCAATTACGGCCTGGCGCTGCTGCCGATCGCAATCGTGACCATGATCGGCGCCGGGCTGGTGCTGTTCATCAGCCGCTCGCGCAGCGCCGAGACGGCGATACCCGCCGTCGCGAAGGAGGCCTGATATCGCGCGATCCGCCGCTAGACTGTAACGGTTTGAGACCAGACTCCCCCGGCCTGCGCCGGGGGAACGATCGGAACAGCTAGCCGCCGCTGCGGTAGACCTGGATGTCCAGGTCGCGGATCTTCTTGCGCAGCGTATTGCGGTTGAGCCCGAGCAGATCGGCCGCGCGGATCTGATTGCCGCGCGTCGCAGCCAATGCAGCGGTCAGCAGCGGGATCTCGATCTCCTTGAGGATGCGGTGATACAGGCCCGGCGGCGGCACGCCGTTCGGGAAGCCCTGGAAGTGCGAGGACAGGTACGCTTCCACGGCGCCGCCGAGATTGTCGATCGAGCTCGGCGCGTTGGAGCCGGTGGTCACCGCTGGCGGCGCCAGCTCGCCGTCGATCACTGAGGCCGTGATGACGTCCTGCGGATACAGCGCGGCGAGGCGGCGGGCGAGGTTTTCCAGCTCGCGGACATTGCCCGGCCAGCGGTGCTGCTTGAGCCGCTCGAGTGCTGCAACATCGAGCTTCTTCGGCGGCAGCCCGTCCTTCTCGGCCAGCGCGAAGAAGTGACGGATGAGATCGGGCAGGTCCTCGATGCGCTCGCGCAGCGGCGGCAGCCGCAGCGGCACGACGTTGAGGCGGAAGAACAGGTCCTCGCGGAACAGCCCCTGCTGGATCAGGATGCGCAGGTCCTTGTTCGACGCCGCGACGATGCGGACGTCGGTCTTGATCGGGGTGCGGCCGCCGACGGTGGTGTACTCGCCCTGCTGCAGCACGCGCAGCAAGCGCGTCTGCGCCTCCATCGGCATGTCGCCGATCTCGTCGAGGAACAAGGTGCCACCCTCGGCCTGCTCGAAGCGGCCGGAGGCGCGGGTGTTGGCGCCGGTGAAGGCGCCGCGCTCATGGCCGAACAATTCCGATTCGATCAGGTCGCGCGGGATCGCCGCCATGTTGACGGCGACGAACGGGCCGTTGCGGCGCTTGCCGTAGTCGTGCAGCGCGCGCGCCACCAGCTCCTTGCCGGTGCCGCTCTCGCCGGAGATCATCACGGTGAGATCGGTCTGCATCAGCCGCGCCAGCACGCGATAGATGTCCTGCATCGCCGGCGAGCGGCCGACCAGCGGGATCGATTCGAACTCGCCGTCGTCGGGCTGGCTCGCCGCCCGCTCCTTCGGCTCGGCCAAGGCGCGGCCGACGATCGCGATCAGCTCCTTCAGGTCGAACGGTTTTGGCAGGTACTCGTAGGCGCCGCGCTCGGAGGCCTTGATCGCGGTCATGAAGGTATTCTGCGCGCTCATCACGATGACCGGCAGGTTCGGCCGCATCTTCTTGATCCGCGGCAGCAGGTCGAACGCGTTCTCGTCGGGCATCACCACATCGGTGATGACGAGATCGCCCTCCCCCTGGCTCACCCATCGCCACAAGGTGGCGGCGTTGCCGGTCAGCCGCACCTCGTAGCCGGCGCGTGACAGCGCCTGGTTCAGGACCGTGCGGATGGCCGTATCGTCGTCGGCAACGAGAATGCTACCTGCAGGCATAGGTGGTCCTCAATTTGATCCCTGAGAGGCATGCAGCGACGTCCCCGAAACGTCATCGCGATGGCCCTGGTCGTGTTGTTTGCTGGCGCTGTACATCGGCATCAGCACCCGGAAGGTCGTCTTGCGCGGCTGCGACTCGCACTCGATGATCCCGCCATGGTCGCCGATGATCTTCGCGACCAATGCAAGACCGAGGCCGCTTCCGGTCGGCTTGGTGGTCACGAACGGATCGAACAGGTTCGGCATCAGGTCTTCCGGCACGCCGGGGCCGTTGTCCTTGACGCAGAACTCCAGCGGCAGCGACACCCGCGACTTCTTGCCCGGCACCGACAGCCGCACGCCCGGGCGGAAGGCAGTGGTGAGCTGGATCTCGGCATCGGCGCCGAGGTCGACGACGGCTTCCGCGGCATTCTTGACCAGGTTCAGGAACACCTGGATCAGCTGGTCCTGGTTGGCGAGCACCGGCGGCAGCGACGGATCGTAATCCTCGATGAAGCGGATGTTGCGCGCGAAGCCCGATTGCGCCAGCCGCTTCACGTGGTCGAGCACAGAGTGGATGTTGACCGGGCCGCGCGCCACCGGACGGTCGTCGCCGAACACCTCCATGCGGTCGACCAGGGTGACGATGCGGTCGGCTTCGTCGCAGATCAGCCGGGTCAGCATGCGGTCCTCCGAGGAGGCCTGCTGCTCCAGGAGCTGCGCGGCGCCGCGGATGCCCGACAGCGGGTTCTTGATCTCGTGCGCCAGCATCGCGGCCAGCGCGATCACCGAGCGCGCGGCGCTGCGATGGGTGAGCTGGCGGTCCATCTTGTCGGCGATGGTGCGCTCCTGCAGCATCACCACGATATGGCCGGGCCGCTCCGGCAGCGGCGCGACGTGCAGGTCGACCAGCCGGTCGGCGCCGGTGCGCGGCGTGCCCAGATCGACCTTGTACTCGTTGACCGGCGCGCTGGTGGTGCGCACCTGATCGATCAGCGCCAGCAGCGGTGAGCCGAACGGCACCAGCTTCTTCAGCGACTGTCGCTGCAAAAACTGCGTCGAGGAATCGAAGAACGATTCCGCCGCCATGTTGGCGTCCATGATCATGCCGTCCGGGCCGATCACCAGGACCGGATTCGGCAGGGCGTTGAGGATGGCATCGCCATCCGAGGGAAGTCGCTTGCGCTGTTCTGCGGCTGAGCTCATGCGGCTGCACTCCAGGCAAAATCGTCGAAGGCGTCACGCAGCGCCCGATGCACCAGGGACGGCTGCTCGGATGTCAGGATACGCTCGCGCCACGCCTTCAGTTTTTCGGCCGGCGCATTCGCGTGCTCGGCGGCGACGTCGAGCCCCCAGCTGAGATGCTTGCGGGCGTGGCGCAGCCCGAACCGCGCGCCATAGTGGCGGCAGATCTCGTCGTAGAGCGCGGCGAGATACAGGAGCTGCTGCGCCAGCTCCGGCGCGGCCTCCTCCGCCGCGCCATCGAGACGACGTCCGATCTGGCCGGGCAGCCAGGGCTGCCCCTGCGCGCCGCGGCCGATCATGACGGCATCGGCGCCGGACGCATCGAGCGCCTCGCGCGCCTCCGCGTAGCTCGTGATGTCGCCGTTGACGACGACGGGCAGGTCGACGGCCTGCTTGACGGCGCGCACCGCGCTCCAGTCGGCCTCGCCCTTGTAGAACTGCTGCCGCGTCCGGCCATGCACGGTGATCAGCTGCACGCCGGCCGCTTCGGCGCGGCGCGCCAGCTCCGGTGCATTCAGGCTGCGCTCGTCCCAGCCGAGCCGCATCTTCAGGGTCACCGGCACGTCGACGGCCTCGACCGTCGCCTCGATCAAGGTCAGCGCATGATCGAGATCGCGCATCAAGGCCGAGCCGGACTGCCCGCCGGTGACGTGGCGCGCCGGGCAACCCATGTTGATGTCGATGATGTCAGCGCCGCCGTCCTCGGCGACCTTGGCGCCCTCGGCCATCCAGTGCGCCTCGCAGCCGGCCAGCTGGACGACATGCGGGCCGATGCCGCTGGCCTCGCAACGCAGCCGGGATATCCAGCGACCTCTGACCAGATCGTCGCTCGCGGTCATCTCGGACACCACCAGACCCGCGCCGAGCTCGGCCGCGAGTCGGCGAAACGGCGCGTCGGTGATGCCCGACATCGGCGCGAGGATGGCCCGGTTGGCGAGCGAAACGTCGCCTATCTTCAAGGCATTGGGGGGTGTATTGGCCGGGCCGGTCACAAACGACTCTTCAAGCTCATGCGACGCATCATTGCGTCCGCGCAGCACTCTCAAGCACAATTCTTGGGCAGTCAAGCGTCATGCCTACACTTTAGCCAAGACAATCAGCATTTCAAGTGCAGTGCAGCAAAATATGCTTGTTCGGCAGTCATGGTAAACCCTTGAGCTGCCTTGATTTTGCATGGCTCCTCGGGCGCGCATGAAGGTCGACCCGACGGTGCTTCAAGGCTTTCCCTAGCGGCTGCTTGCACATGCGTCGGGGTCGCAGGGCAGCTCATGCGATGTGTGATCCTGCTCGCTTAACATGATCTGCAGATGTAAGAAGCCGGCAAACCTCCTCATCCTCCCATCAGCATCGATACCCTGTTCCCATGACGACTTCTCAGCGGACTGCAGCCATTCTCGTCGCGGCCGGACGCGGACTGCGCGCCGGCGCCGGCGGTCCGAAGCAATATCGCAGCATTGGCGGCCGCACCGTCATCCACCGCGCGCTCGCGGCATTCGCCGAGCATCCCGAGGTGACCGTGGTGCAGCCGGTCGTGAACCCGGATGACATCGACGTCTTCAAGGCCGCGGTCGCAGGCCTGCGCCACGAAGCACCGGCCCATGGCGGCGCGACGCGTCAGGCCTCGGTGCTTGCGGGCCTCGAAGCATTGGTGCCGCACAAGCCGGACATCGTGCTGATCCACGATGCGGCGCGCGCCTTCGTGACGCCGGCGGTGATCTCGCGCGCGATTGTCGCGGCCAACAAGACCGGCGCCGCGATTCCCGTGGTGCCCGTCACCGACACCATCAAGGAAGTCGGCGCCGGCGGCGACATCACTGCTACGCCGGAGCGCGCGCGCCTGCGCATCGCGCAGACGCCGCAGACCTTCAAGTTCGACACCATCCTCGAGGCGCATCGCCGCGCGGCGCGCGACGGCCTCACCGAGTTCACCGACGATGCGGCGATCGCCGAATGGGCGGGATTGACGGTTGCGACCTTTGAGGGCGATGTTGCCAACATGAAGCTCACCACACCGGAAGATTTCGTGCGCGAGGAAGCGCGCCTGGCCGCTCAGCTCGGCGACATCAGGACGGGCACCGGCTACGACGTGCACGCCTTCGGCGAAGGCGACCATGTCTGGCTGTGCGGCCTGCGCGTGCCGCATAGCAAGGGCTTCCTGGCCCACTCCGATGGCGACGTCGGCCTGCACGCTCTGGTTGACGCAATTTTAGGCGCCCTCGCTGACGGCGACATCGGTTCGCACTTCCCGCCGTCCGACATAAAGTGGAAGGGCGCCTCCTCCGACCAGTTCCTGAAATACGCCATCGAACGCGTCGCCGCGCGCGGCGGCCGCGTCGCCAATCTCGAGGTCACGATGATCTGCGAGCGCCCGAAGATCGGTCCCTTGCGCGACCAGATGCGCGCCCGCATCGCCGAAATCTCCGGCGTCGACATCTCGCGCATCGCCGTGAAAGCGACCACCAGCGAGCGCCTCGGCTTCACCGGCCGCGAAGAAGGCATCGCCGCGACCGCCAGCGCGACGATCCGGCTGCCGTGGGG
The DNA here is from genome assembly GCF_051167655.1 of Bradyrhizobium sp. HKCCYLS2038. Classification (NCBI taxonomy): domain Bacteria; kingdom Pseudomonadati; phylum Pseudomonadota; class Alphaproteobacteria; order Hyphomicrobiales; family Nitrobacteraceae; genus Bradyrhizobium; species Bradyrhizobium sp. HKCCYLS2038. The sequence continues at coordinate 113,931 of NZ_JBNPTM010000003.1, forward strand.
GGCGTAGTGGAGCTCCATCTTTTCGACGGGGATGTCATCCGTTTGCGTCGAACTAACAGAGCTCGGTGACTTGGCCCCAGGCTCTGGCCGCCGAGTGTGAGTTGAAAGTCGAGTTCTTCACCGCGATCGCGGTGCGCCCCCTCGCCCCGTCAGGGCGAAGCGAAGCTTCGCTAGGACGGGGAGAGGGTTGGGGTGAGGGGCAGACGCACGAGAAGTGCGTGCGGACAGACCTTTCCCCCTCACCCGGATTGCATCCATCGATGCAATCCGACCTCTCCCCGCCCTAGCGAAGCTTCGCTTCGCCCTGGCGTGGCGAGGTGAAACCGAGGCCGTGGAAGCGTCTCGACTCCATCGAGGCCATCCATCCTCGGCAAGGTCATGTTGGGGTAGCTATCGCGTCGAGGGACGAGCGGGACACATGGCGAGCGAACGACAGATCGGCTCCACCAGCGCGCTGGCCCGCTCGCTGCTCGACCTGTGCCGGTCGCGCAAGCTGATGATCGCGACCGCCGAATCCTGCACCGGCGGTCTCGTCGCCGCCGCGCTCACCGAGATCCCCGGCTCCTCGGATGTCATCGACCGCGGCTTCGTGACCTATTCCAACGAAGCCAAGCGCGCGATGCTCGGCGTCGAGGCCTCGACCTTGCAGACCTTCGGCGCCGTCTCCAAGGAGACCGCGATCCAGATGGCGGTCGGCGCGCTCGAACGCGCCGACGTCGATCTCGCCGTGGCCATCACCGGCATCGCCGGCCCCGGCGGCGCCACCCCCGGCAAGCCGGTCGGCCTGGTGCATTTCGCCGTCGCCGCCCGTGACGGCCGCATCACCCACCGCGAACACCGCTTCGGCGCCATCGGCCGCAGCACGGTTCGCACCCGCTCGGTGATCGAGGCGCTGCGCATGCTGATGGAGCTGGCCCGGCCGCAGGTGCCGGCCAAGCCGAAACGCGCCGCGGCGACGCGGCTGCGCCCGCGGGTGGCACGGGCGCCGCGGTTGCATCCGGTGAAACGGCCGCCACGGCGGCCAAGGACGTAGTTGCGAACGCTGCGCCCTGCTCTCGCCACGCCGTGATCGCGAACGCAGCGACGCGATACAGTTCTTTGGCGAGTTCAACAAAGCGACGTCGTCGCCCCACCCTCCGCCGTCATCCCCGCGAAAGCGGGGATCCATAACCCCAGGGCGTGGTGTGGCGCCACGCCGGTGGCTCCGATCTCGTCTCGCCACGTCCGCCGCGGAGTATGGGTCCCGGGTCGGCGCCTGCGCGGCGCTCTGCGCCGCTCCGGCTTGCCCGGGACGACGGCGGTGGGTGGACTCGCAATGAGGAAAAAATGGTTCTCGACCTCAAGTCATGCCGACTCGTCCGGATCGCGCGCCGCGTGACGCACGCCATGAACGATCACCTCATCAGCAGTGACTTCATAGTAGATGAGGTAAGGATACGGGTTGACGACCAGCCTCCGCAGGCGTGGATGGCTCGATGGAGCGCCCGCTCTGGGATGATCCGCCAACATTTCCAGAGCCGATTTGATTCGGGTCTGCACACGCCTCGCGCCGCTTGGCGAATGAGCGGCAATATAAGCCAGAATGCCCTCAAGCTCGCGGGCCGCGCGAGTCGTGAAGCGGAGTTTCAGAGACCGTGCTTGGCCCATATGGCCTTGATCTCGTCGTCGGTCGCAAACTGGCGTTGATCCGCCTCGCGAAGCGATCCTTCGAACGAAGACAGGTCTGCCGGAGTCAACTCGACGCGAGCCTCGTCGTGTCCGGCCAGCCGCAACAGCACGCGCGCCAGTTCGTCCTGCTCTTCGGCTGGAAGCCGGCGTGCGACGTCGAAAGCCTGGTCGAGCAAAGTCGTCATGGTGACACTATAGACCTTCGTGCGCCGAGCGGAAAGCGGCGGAAAACATCGGCACGGAGGCGCGCGCGTTGCGGGAAAGCACATCGATGGCGGGCAATTTATTGTTCTTTGCTTAGCGACGCCGTCGCCCCACCCTCCGCCGTCATCCCCGCGAAAGAGGGTATCCATAGCCCCAGGTCGCCGTGTGGCGGCACGCCGGCGGCTCCGGTCTCGTCTCACCACGTCCGCCGCGGAGTATGGATCCCGGGTCGACGCCTGCGCCGCGCTTTGCGCCACTCCGGTTTGCCCGGGACGACGGCGGTGGGTGGGACTGGCGCTTCTGGCCGGTCAGCACAGCCTTTCACGCGACCGAATTGGCGGCGACATGACGAGCCGCCGCGCCTTGGGATCCTGCGCCAGGCGCAGATGACGGGCGCATGTCAGCACGCTCGTCGGGCAAATCACCGGTGCCGTGGACGTTCCAGCACGACAATCCGCGCGCATCGCCATCGTTGCAACCACCTCCAATACGGGTGCGCCAAAACGCGATATTCGTCAGCGCCTTCAACGCCCGACTCACTGTCCAGTCCGCCCCGCAAAAATATCCTTCTTTGATTTTTCCGAAATCCATGTTTCCCTCCCCTCATCCCGCCTCGACACGAGGGGCGTATCGCGATCGTCACGAGACGCGAGGTGGGAGGCGATGGCCGCCGAGGGGCCGCAGCGCGTCTTGGACGTGCGGACGGACGGCTCTTGGCGGACGTGAAGTCGCAGCGTCCTGACACCCCGAAGCTGGTGTCACGCCGGTGGTGATGATGATCCACCGGTCACGGGGGCAAGACAGCCGGTCCCCGGGGAGACTGCGTATAAGCGTGAAGACCATCGCGCAGGGAATGCCGGTTGTCGGCTGAACCTGTGGTGACTGCCGCCTGCTTTTTGTTTGCAGGCGGGCCATGGGTTGCGGCCAGCACCCGGCATTCCCTGCGCCCTCGTGACGTCAGAGGGTCGAACGATAGGCATAGCCCGGACGCGATTGCGTCGCGGAAGCCGCGGCTGCACGCCTGCCGTCACCCGTCCGGATCGCTCCCCGACGATTATCGTCCGCGCCGCTCTCCCCGAAAGGTTTTGGTTAATTTTGTCCTGCTAGCTCTGGTGCATTCCTCTCTGACAGTGGATTCGGGACCCCATGGCCTTTTTCTCCGGCAAGTCGGCTGATCGCACGCACAACCTCCTGATGGCCGAGCTGTTCGAACGCCATCGCGACGCCATCCTGGTGATGTCCGAAGGCAAGATCATCGCCTGCAACGAGACCGCGGTCCGGTTCGGCGGCTTCCGCAGCAAGCAGGACCTGCTGTCGCGCTCGCCGGCAACGATGGCGCCCGAGATCCAGCCCAACGGCAAGCGCTCCGCCGACATGGTCAAGGAGATGGACGCCAAGGCCAGGCGCGAGGGGCACGCCAGCTTCGAGTGGACCACCAAGCGCGCCGACGGCAGCCCGGCGCTGGTGCAGATCACCCTGGTCCCGACCCAGGTCGAAGGCCAGACCTACGTCATCAGCTTCCGCCGCGATCTCGCCGACCTCATTGCCGCCCGCGAGGAGAAGAAGCGCGCGCTCGACAAGATCGCCAAGGATTTCGAGACCTCCGTCGGCGCCATTGCCAACGCGATCTCCGGCGCCTCGCGCGATGTCGAGACCACCGCGGCCTCGCTGACGACCACCGCGGACCAGGCGGCGCAGCGCGTCGCGCTGGTCGCCTCGGCGTCAAGCTCGGCCTCGTCCAACGTGCAGTCGGTGGCGGGAGCGACCGAGGAGCTGTCGAGCTCGGTCAGCGAGATCAACCGCCAGGTTGCGACCTCCTCGACGATCGCGGCCGAAGCCGTCGAGGCGTCCTCGCGCACCAACGATCTCGTCAACAGCCTGGCAGACGCCGCCGCCAAGATCGGCGCCGTCACCGACATGATCAACGCGATCGCGAGCCAGACCAACCTGCTGGCGCTGAACGCGACGATCGAGGCGGCCCGTGCCGGCGATGCCGGCCGCGGTTTTGCCGTCGTCGCCTCGGAGGTGAAGAGCCTGTCGAGCCAGACCGCCAAGGCGACCGACGAGATCTCGGCCCACATCAGCGCCATGCAGCGCGCCACCAGCGACACCGTCGCCGCGATCCAGGGCATCGGCGGCACCATCGGCCAGATCAGCGAGATCGCCAAGACGATCGCCACCGCCGTCGACCAGCAGGGCCACGCGACGCAGGAGATCGCCCGCTCGGTCAGCCAGGCCGCCAGCGGCACCCGCGAGGTCGCCACCAATATCGGCTCGGTCAGCCAGACGGTGGAGTCGGCCGGCGGCGCCGCCCGGCAGATGCTGGGCGCGGCCGGACAGCTCGCCAGGCATGCCGACGAGCTGCGCGGCAAGGTGAGAGACTTTTTGACCGCCGTGCAGGCGGCGTAGGGTTTCAATCGCAGGCGAACCGTCCGCGATCGGACCGGCTCCGCGGCATCGTCGCGGAGCAGCTGTTTGAGACGTGGATAGGATATTTGAGCAGCGCCACCTTTGGCGTCGCCTTGCTATGAGTTGGCTGACCGCCCGCCTCACCCTCCGCCGTCGTCCCGGGCAAGCCGCAGCGGCGCAAAGCGCTGCGGAGGCGCCGACCCGGGACCCATACGCCGCGGCGGATGTGGTGAGACGAGATCGGAGTTACGGGCGTACCGCCACACGGCACCCTGTGGTTATGGATCCCCGCTTTCGCGGGGATGACGACTGAGGGTGGGACGTCGACCTCAGTACATCATCGGCAGAAGCTATCGGCCTACGTCGACGATACCGCCGGTTTCCGCCCGTAGATCGCGTCCGCCCGCTTTTCGAACGCCGCCGACATGCGTGCGAACACCGTGTCGAACATCGAGCCCATCAGCATCGCCAGCATGCGGCTCTTGAACTCATAGGCGATGAAGAACGTCACCTCGCAGGCGCCCTCGCCACGCGGGTCGAAGCTCCAGCGGTTTTCAAGATTGGAAAAGGGCCCGCTGACATACTCGACCAGGATCTTGCGCCCTGCCCGGTCGAGCGTGACGCGGCTGGTGAAGGTCTCCTTGACCAGCTTGAACGACACCGTCATGTCGGCGACGATGACCTCGGTGCCGTCGGGCTTCGGGTTGCGCTGGCGCACCACCAGCCGCTCGCACAGCGGCACGAACTCGGGATAGCGCTCGACATCGGCGACGAGGTCGAACATCTGCTCGGCCGTGTGCGGCACGCGCCGCTTGTTGGAGAATCTCGGCATCTCGTGTCGTCAGCGTGCGATGGCTTCGCGCGCGGCCTTCAGCTTGGCAAAGTCCTCGCCGGCATGGTGCGAGGAGCGCGTGAGCGGGCTCGCCGACACCATCAGGAAGCCCTTGGTGTAGGCGACGGTCTCGTAGTTGGAGAACTCCTCCGGCGTGACGTAGTTCATCACGGCGTGGTGCTTCTTGGTCGGCTGCAGGTACTGCCCGATGGTGAGGAAATCGACCTCGGCCGAGCGCAAATCGTCCATCACCTGCAGTACCTCGTGGCGCTGCTCGCCGAGGCCGACCATGATGCCGGACTTGGTGAAGATGGTGGGATCGATTTCCTTGACCCGCTGCAGCAGCCGGATCGAGTGGAAGTAGCGCGCGCCCGGACGGACCGAGAGATAGCGCGACGGCACGGTCTCGAGGTTGTGGTTGAAGACATCGGGCTTGGCGGCGACGACCTGCTCCAGCGCGCCGTCCTTGCGCAGGAAGTCGGGCGTCAGCACCTCGATGGTCGTGGTCGGGCACTTCGCGCGGATCGCACGGATGGTCGCCGCGATATGGGCGGCGCCGCCGTCTGCGAGATCATCACGATCGACCGAGGTGACGACGACATGGGTGAGGCCGAGCTTGAAGGTGGCCTCGGCGACGTAGTCCGGCTCGTTGCCGTCGAGCGCTTGAGGCAGGCCGGTCTTGACGTTGCAGAAGGCGCAGGCCCGCGTGCAGGTGTCGCCCATGATCATGAAGGTGGCGTGCTTCTTGTCCCAGCACTCGCCGATGTTCGGGCACCCGGCCTCCTCGCACACGGTGACCAGGCCGTTCTCGCGCACGATGTTGCGGGTGTCGGCATAGCCGCGGGTGGTCGGCGCCTTGACGCGGATCCAGGCCGGCTTGGCCGGCGAGACCGAGTCCGGCCGGTTCACCTTCTCGGGGTGACGGGGGCGCAGCGGCGTGTTCGAAAGCGTGTCGACGATGGTGACCATGGATGCCCAGCAAATCTCTGTTGCGCCCTAGCTATTCCGTGCCGCGGCGCGCCGCAACCGGCTGGCCGAGGATACCAGGGCATGGCAGATATGGGCAGCGCCCGCGGGCGCTCATCCCGGCAGATTTTCTCGAGAATGGCGCAAAAACCGGCAAAAACTCCCGGAGTTTCACGGCCTCGGGGCGCAGGCGCAGGCAAGCGGCTGACGCGGGCGTTCTTCGCCCGCGACGTGCTCCAGGTGGCGCCGGACCTGATCGGGGCGACGTTCCTGGTCGATGGCGTCGGCGGGATCATCGTCGAGGTCGAGGCCTATCACCACACCGACCCGGCGGCGCATTCGTTCCGGGGGCCTACCCCGCGCAACCAGGTGATGTTCGGCCCGCCCGGCTTTGCCTATGTCTACCGCTCCTACGGCATCCATTGGTGCGTGAACTTCGTCTGCGAGCCGGAGGGCTCGGCCAGCGCCGTGCTGATCCGGGCGATCGAGCCGACGATGGGCGTGGACGAGATGCGGCGGCGGCGTGGGCTGGAGGATGTGCGGGCGCTGTGCTCGGGGCCGGGCAAGCTGACGGAGGCGATGGGGGTGAGCATCGCGCATAACGGCCTGGCGCTGGATGCTCAGCCGATCGAGCTGTTTGCGCGAACAGGCGACGTCGAGGTCGTCACCGGCATCCGCATCGGCATCACCAAGGCCGTCGAGCTCCCCTGGCGCTTCGGCCTGAAGGGCTCGCGGTTCCTGAGCAAGCCATTCGCAAGCCCAGCTGTCGTCCCGGGCAAGCGCAGCGCGACCCGGGACCCATAACCACAGGGAGAAGTGAGACGACGTCAAGCCTGCCCGGCGGAAGCATCAGGCGGTCCCGGCTTTCGCCGGCACGACAGCGGAGGATGGCGCCGCAGCGGGGGTAACGCGGCCGAGCTACACGCCCTGCAGCCGCGACAGCGCGTCCTGGAACTTGGCCTTGCGGGCCAGCGCCGCCTCGCGCTTCTCCTTCTCCTCCTCGACGAGCTCCTCGGGCGCGTTGGCGACGAACTTCTCGTTGCCGAGCTTCTTGTCGACGCGCTCGATGTCGGCCTCGGCCTTGGCGATCTCTTTTCCAAGGCGGGTGCGCTCGGCGGCGAGATCGATGACGCCCTTGAGCGGCAGCGCGGCGACCTCGCCGCGGACGACGAGCTGGGCGGAGCCTTCAGGGGCCGTATCGGCGAAGGACAACTCGGAGATCTTGACGATGCGCTTGATCGCGTCGGTCCAGCGCGGCGCGCGCGCCTTCGTCTCGGCCGAGGCGCCGACCAGGACCAACGGGATCTGGGTGCCGGGCGGGATGTTCATCTCGGCGCGGACCGATCGGATCGAGGTCATCAGATCGACCACCCAGCCGATCTCGGCCTCGGCGGCCTCGTCCTTGAAGCTGGCGGCGTCGAACGAGACCAGCACCGGCGGCACCAGGGGATCGCCGAAGCTGGCGGCCGACAGCGCCGCGATCTCGGCGACGGTCGGCGTGTCCAAGCGGTGCGGCCACGGCGACAGGGTCAGCAGCCCGTCGCGCTTGGCGGTCGACTCCCACAGCGCCTCGGTGATGAAGGGCATGAAGGGATGCAAGAGCTTGAGGATCTCGTCGCGCGCCCACGCCACCATCGCCCGCGTCTCGGCCTTGGCCGGACCGTCCTCGCCAAGCAAGGTCGGCTTGGAGAGCTCGACATACCAGTCGCAATAGACGTCCCAGACGAAGCGGTAGATCGCGTTGGCCGCGTCGTTGAAACGATAGGCCTCCAGCGCCTCGGTCACCTCGCGCGTCGCCGCGGCCGCCTCATGGGCGATCCACCGGTTGAGAGGCTCCTTGGCCGAGGCCGGATCGAAGCCTTCGGTCACCGCGCAGCCGTTCATCTCGGCGAAGCGGCTGGCGTTCCAGAGCTTGTTGGCGAACTTGCGATAGCCGTCGACACGCTGGGTCGACAGCTTGATGTCGCGGCCCTGGGCTGCCATCGCGGCGAGCGTGAAGCGCAGCGCGTCGGCACCGTGCTCGTCGATCAGGGCCAGCGGATCGATGACGTTGCCCTTCGACTTCGACATCTTGGCGCCCTTCTCGTCGCGGACGAGCGCATGGATGTAGACCGTCGAGAACGGCACCTCCTTCATGAAATGGATACCCATCATCATCATTCGGGCGACCCAGAAGAAGATGATGTCGAAGCCGGTGACCAGCACGTTGGTCGGGTAGTAGCGCTTCACCTCCGGCGTATCGTCGGGCCAGCCGAGCGTCGAGAACGGCCACAGCGCCGAGGAGAACCAGGTGTCGAGCACGTCCTCGTCGCGCGTGATGAAGCCGTCGCGCTTGTTGCGGTCGAGCGCCATCTCGCGGCCCTGCTCCGCCGTGATGACCTCCTGCTCGACGTAGTAGCCGATGGCGTGGCCGACGGCCTCCTCCTCGGTCTCGGCGACGAACACCTTGCCGTCGGGACCGTACCAGGCTGGGATCTGATGGCCCCACCACAACTGGCGCGAGATGCACCAGGGCTGGATGTTCTCCATCCAGTCGAAATAGGTCTTCTCCCAATTGCGCGGCACGAAAGTCGTCGCGCCCGAGCGCACGGCCGCGATCGCCGGCTGCGCCAGGGTCTTGGCGTCGACATACCACTGGTCGGTCAGGAACGGCTCGATGACGACGCCGGAGCGGTCGCCATGCGGCACCATGTGGGTGTTGGGCTCGATACGCTCGAGGAAGCCGAACGCCTCCAGCCGCTCCAGGATCTTCTTGCGCGCGGCGAAGCGCTCGACGCCGTGGAATTCCTTGGCGAACTCCTCGGAGCCCTCGGGGAGCCCGCGCAGATAGTCCTCGTTGTCGGCCAGCGCGATGCAGCCTTCGCGATCGAGGATGCTGATCTGCGGCAGGCCGTGGCGGCGGCCGACTTCGAAGTCGTTGAAGTCGTGCGCCGGCGTGATCTTCACCGCGCCGGTACCCTTCTCCGGATCGGAATAGGTGTCGGCCACGATCGGGATCTCGCGCCCAACCAGCGGCAGGATCACGCGCTTGCCGACGAGGTGCTGATATCGCTCGTCGTCCGGATGCACGGCCACCGCACTGTCGCCGAGCATGGTCTCGGGACGCGTCGTGGCGACGACGATGAAGCTGGTCGGATCCTCCGGGCTGAACGTCTTGCCCTCGATCGGGTAGCGCAGGTACCAGAGGTTGCCCTTGACCTCGATCTGCTGGACCTCGAGGTCGGAGATCGCGGTGAGCAGCTTCGGGTCCCAGTTGACCAGCCGCTTGTCCTTGTAGATCAGCCCGGCGCGGTGCAGCTCGACGAACACCTTCACGACGGCCTTAGACAGGCCCTCGTCCATAGTGAAGCGCTCGCGGCCCCAGTCGCAGGAGGCGCCCAGGCGCTTCAACTGGTTGATGATGGTGCCGCCGCTCTCATCCTTCCACTGCCAGACGCGCTCGAGAAACTTCTCGCGGCCCATCTCGCGGCGGCCGGGCTGCTGGCGCTCCATCAGCTGGCGCTCGACGACCATCTGGGTGGCGATGCCGGCGTGGTCGGTGCCCGGCTGCCACAGCACGTCGCGGCCGCGCATGCGCTCGAACCGGCACAGGATGTCCTGCAGCGTGTTGTTGAGCGCGTGCCCCATGTGCAGCGAGCCGGTCACGTTCGGCGGCGGGATCACGATGGTGAAGGGATCGGCGTCGCGGCGGTCCGGCCGGCCGGCGGAGAACGCGCGCGCGTCCTCCCAGACCAGGGACATGCGGCCTTCGAGGTCGGCGGGCTGATAATTCTTTTCGATCATGACATTCTCAGCAGGCGCCAAGGCCGGCCGTCCAATTCCGGATATCGCGGAACCTGTCCCGGTCCTTGCTCTCGACCTGAACAAGCTCACGCAAATTGTTGATGCCTTGGCTCTTTTCGGACTGATGTCCGGCCGGAGCAGCGCTCGCGCAGAGCACTCTCCGAACCGCCCGGCCGGGATCAGCTTGAATGGGCTAGAAAGCCGCCGCAGGCCGCCAAGTCAACAGCGGCGGCGAACAATGCTGAGCTGCCGGACGCCGGCGGCGGGGTGCGGGCGTCGCACCGCGAGGCGCGATCGCGCCTCAGCGGCCGCCACGCGAGACGCGCTCGATCTCGGCCTTGACGATCCGCTCGACCAGAGCGGGCAGATTGTCGTCCAGCCAGGACTTGAGCATCGGCCGCAGCATTTCCTTGACCAGATCCTCGAGCGTCCGGGCGTTGTTGCTGAGAACGGTGTTCGCCAGCGCGTTGAACGCCGACTCCACGGCGTTCACCGTCGTCTGCGCCAGAATCGGCTGCTTCGGCGCCAGCGGCTCGAACGACGTTTCGAATGACGATGCAGGCGGCGGCGCCTTGTGCGCCAGACGTCCGGATTCGATGAACTCGATGTCGTCCTGCGGATCCACCTTGCGGAAGGAGGCCGCTGCTGGGGCGGGAGCCGGGGTCGGTGGTGCCACTGCCATGTCGTCCGTCAACTCGAGTACTTCAGGCTCCGGCTCAGGCTCGGGTTCAGCCTGTGCCGGCGCAGTCGTTTCATCCAAACCCGCCAGCAATGCGTCAATGTCGTCCTGGCTGTTGCTCGCGGCCGCAGCGGGCGGCGGCGGAGGTGGCGGCGGCGCAGGCTTCGCCGGTGCCGCGGCAGCGATCTTCGACGGCGGGATGTCGTTCATGACCGGTTTGGGCGCCGGCGCAGCGGCGGCGGGCTTTTCGGCCTTGGGCTCCGGTGCCTTCTCGGCCGCAGGCGGCTTAGCCTCGTCGTCGGCAATGATCCGCCGGATCGACGCCAGAATCTCCTCCATCGAGGGTTCTTGGACCTTCGCAGGCTGCGTCATTTCCGACTCCAAATCAGCGACGCTGCTGCACGCGTCGTCTCAGCGCAAAAACATGGGGCGCTGGAGCCAAGTGGCTTGGACTTCTCTTCGGACATGCCGACTTGTCTCCAGACGAGGCCTGATCGATGCAGAACAACAGGACGATACTGACCAGATCGGAGACTATTCTTAGAACAACATCCGACGCACTGCGAATCGTTCCGCGGCCATTTTGAGGCTATGTCATGGCAACAAATGATTGCAAGCAAGGGCGGTCGCCAACCGGACAAGCACGGAATTCGACGGAGAAGCGTCTCTCATCCACCACAACCGGGAACACCTACTACAAACAAAAATCCCCCGGCCAGCGGCCGAGGGATCGGAATAGGGATCGGCGTTAAGATTAGACTAACGGCCGTCGGGCGTACGAACACCGGCCCAGCTGTCGCGGACCTGCTGATAGTGGACGGTCGGATCGTACACCGTCGTCGGCAGGTTCAGGACCTGCGGCGACAGCCGGCCGATGCGCTGCAGCACGTTGTAGGAAGCCACCACGCGATCATGCTGGGCGGTAACCAGCGACACCCGCGCGTTGACCAGCGCCTGCTGGGCGTTGAGCACGTCAAGGGTCGTACGCTGACCCGCCTTCGCTTCCTCGCGGACACCATTGAGCGCGATTTCGGAGGCAGACACCTGAGCCTGCGCCGATTGCACCTGAGCCTTGCCGGCGAGCAGATTGCCCCACGCCGATACCAGATCGGAGCGGGCCTGATCGCGAGTCGTTTCCAGGTTGAGACGCTGCTGCGCCAGGGTTTCCTTAGAAGCCCGGATCAGCGCGTATTCGCCGCCGCCCTGGTAGATCGGAACACTGACTTGCGCGACCGCCGAAGCGCCGAAGCTGCGGAACGTGGTCAGCGTCTGCTCGTACGCCTGCTGGGCCGAGGCTTGCAGGGTCACCGTCGGCAGCAGCGCGCCTTCCTGGATCTTCACCTGCAGGTACTGCACGTCGATGCCGTAGATCGCCGCCGTGACGTTCGGATTCTCGGTCAGCGCAAGCTGCACGGCCTGCTGCAGCGTCGACGGCAGGAAACGGTCGACCGGCGAGCCCGGCGCAAGATTTTCCGGATCGCTGCCGATGATGCGGCGGAAGTTCGAGCGCGTCGTCGTCAGATTCGATTCGGCCGTGAGCTGCTGGGTGCGGCCGGCTGCGAGCTGCGCCTCGGACTGCGCGACGTCGGTGCGGGTGACTTCGCCGACGTTGAAGCGATCACGGGTCTGTTTGAGCGTCTGCTCGAGCACGCGGGTGTTGCTGCGCTGAACCTCGACGATCGCCGAATCGCGCAGGTAGTCCATGTAGACCTGCGCGGCCTGGAACAGCACGGTCTGCTCGAGAACACGGAGCGCCTCGCGCTGTCCGGACACTTGAGCCTCGGCCTTGCGAACGCCGTTCGCCGTCTGCTGACCGTTATAGAGTGTCTGCGTCACGTTGATGCCGACACTGCGCGGCGCATTTTCGCCGTGGCTCACGCTGCGCACGATCGCCGTCGGCGTACCCCCAGCATTGATCTGAGAGTCCTGATACTGAACGCCCGCCGACGCTGTAAGATTGACCTTCGGCCGATATCCGGAAAGAGCCTGCGGCACGCCTTCATCGGTCGAACGGACCAGAGCCCGCTGCGCGTTCAGCTGCGGGTTGTTCTGATAGGCGCGAACCAGCGCAGCCTCGATCGTGTCGGCAAGCGCAGGCATTGGGCCCGCGTAAGCCATCACGAGAACCGCAGCCGCCGCCGCGGTGACGAGCTTCACCCCAAACATCCCTGTTCCATTCTCGTTGTTACCGGCTCGAACGCCAAGCCGGGCCGTAAACCTGATAGAGACTCCCGCGCACCTCACACCTTATTCCCCATGCAAGCGCAACGGAACCTCTCTAGGCTGGAACCCGTACGGAAACTCCCGACGTGCAGCATCCGGGCCACACTCCTGAATTGAAACAGAATTCAGCCGGCCCGCGGCCGCAAATACGACGCAAGCTCTCCCCCTCAAGCTACCTGGATCGCCGCCCTGCCGCCCATCGGGGCGGAACACGGCAAGCGATCTAGAAAACGAACTCTGGGACCTGCTCGAGACCCGGCAGAATCGGCGCCACGGCATCGAAAAGGACCCTGCTGCCGACTTCACCATGCGATCGCGTAAAGATCATGGCGCGAGCTGGCCGGTTCCTGGCGAAGACGCCGACGAGCCGACCGCCCTCCTTCAGCTGGCCACACAGGCCATCGACGGCGATGGCGGAGGCCCCGTTCAGGAGAATCACGTCGAAGCGACCATCAGCCGGGTCCCCCTGCGAAGCAGGTGCAACCCGAACCGAAACCGGGCCCCCCTCCGCTCCGGCAAGCAACTGCTTGGCCCGTCCTTCGAGAGCCGGGTCGGGCTCCGTCGCGGCCACGCTCGCGGCGAGCTTGGCGGCGAGCGCAGCGAGATAGCCGGTCGCGCAGCCGACCACGAGCACGCTGTCCGTCGGCTTGATCGCGGCGGCCTGCAGCAGCTTTCCAGTCAGCATCGGGTTGATCAGAAACCGTTTCGCAGAACCTGCATCCGCGACGTTGAGATCCTGATCGAGATAGGCCAGCGCCTGCCGGTCTGACGGCACGAAGGTCTCGCGCGGCACCGTCAGCATGGCATCCAACACACGATGATCGGTGACGTCATTGGTGCGCACCTGGCCATCGACCATTTTGAGACGCGCCGTCGCGAAGGAGGACATGAGCAGACCTGCTGGAAAGGCGGATGAACCGCGAACGATCTGCGCAGTCTTTTGGTACAAGGTTTTTGAAAACGCAACACGGCGTTCGAACGGGTGCGGCACACCGCGCGCCAGCGGGATGCAAGTGCCAGCATGCATCGGCAGCGCACGAGAGCTGCGACCACCCGTCACCGGCTCCGCTGCCGGCGCGGTCGCGCCGGTCAAGCTCGCAGAGCAAGCCTCTGATTTTCGAACAGTTTGAGTGGTGACGGCAGCCGTCTTGGCCGCACTGATCCCGCGGGCAAGCGAACTTGCGGTGAGCGCCGATTCTACTCGATCACGACGGCCAACCGGCCGAGCAACCGAGCGAGTTCGTCCAGCTGCTCCGATTCCCCCTCGGTCACCGCCTGGGCCAACCGCGATAGGCACTCATCGTCGGTGAGTCGCTCGACCTGGTCGGGAATCAGCGACGGTGACGTTTCACCTCGATCGACCTGAAAAAGGGTGTTCGACATCTGAAAGCGCTCCATGACCCCCGCACCGCACAGTTCCAGCCGACTATCTCCGGCCATTTGCTCCCGTTCTAGTGAATTTCCTGTCATCCAATTGTGGGCGCCAGCTGCCCACCGAGCGTTCAAAACAAGGATAAGCCTCTGGATTCCTGAGCCTTTGATCGCGCGGTGACAATCGTCACAAAGATGCGAAAACGTTCTAGGCAAGGCCGGAAGGCTTTGTTATACGCACCCCGCTCGCGAACATCGTTTCGCCTGTTCCTCGGTAGCTCAGCGGTAGAGCATTCGACTGTTAATCGAATGGTCGCTGGTTCGAATCCAGCCCGGGGAGCCAGATGGCTCTTTTCCAGCCAAATCACCCCCATAAGGCACCGGATCAATCAGGCCTCAAAGTCCTGACTTTGCTCGTTTTTTAAGGTTTCAGACCGGATCGGGCCGTGTCGGGCCGGGTCATTGGGGGCCTAAAGCTGGTGGCCTGACTGGTGGCCTTCCCCACTTGAGGCCACCAATTGCTGGTGGCCTAATGCTGATGCGCCCGGTTGGGGGCGTTTCAGCGAGGGGGCCAAAATGGCGAATCCCACACTCAGAGACATCGCAAAGGCCGAGAAAGAGGCCAAAGCGGACGGCAAACCCCGCAGGCTCGGGGCAGGCAATGGCCTGTTCCTGGAAGTCAGCCCGGCCGGGGGAAAGTCCTGGAAGTACAAGTTCCGCCTTTACAAGGGCGACGGCGACGACCGCCGCGCGATCCAGAAGGAACTGACGATCGGCAATTACGACCTCACCACCGAGGACGAGGCCCGCGAGAAGCACAACGCCGCCCGGAAGCTGGTCAGAGACAACGAGGACCCGGCTGCCGCGAAGCAGGCAGAAAAGGCCACCAAGCAACAGGCCGAGGCCACCAGCAAAGCCCCCATCCTGACCTTCCAATCGGTGGCCGCGGAATGGCTCGCCATGCGGGACAAGATCGGCCGGGCTGGCAAGACCGCCGATCGCGCCGAGCGGATGGTGCGCTACCTGACCAAGGCGTTCGGTAGCACCGAGATTACCAAGGTCGAAGTCTCGCACCTCGCCGAGGTCCTGAAGAAGGCCGAGGCCGAAGGCAAATACGAGACGCGGGTGCGGCTGCAGGGACACGCCATCAAGATCATGGGGTTCGCTGTCGCTCGCGGCTACATCACGGCCAGCCCGTTCGCGGCGATTCGCGACGTGTCCGAGGAAGGCTGGATCAGCCCGTCCGAGACGCACGAACGGCGCAAGGCGGTTACCGACGAGCCGGACGGCGCTGCCAAATTCGGCGAGCTGATGCGCGCGATTGATGGCTATGAGGGCCGCAATGACAACCTGATCGGTGCCGCGCTCAAGCTGCTGGCGCTGACATTTGTCCGGCCGGGCGACGTCCGCAACGCCCGATGGGAGCAATTCGACCTCGACAATGCGAAATGGTCGGTGCCGTTCGACACCGGCAAGCAAAGGACGCAGCGCAAGAAGGCCAACTTCCGCGTCGGCAAGCCGCATGACGTCCCGCTGTCCCGGCAAGCCGTCGAATTGCTCCGCGAATTGAAGGAGTTCACGGGCGATCAGCTGCTCCTATTCCCCGGCAGGCAGAATGGCCGCCCTCTCAGCGACGGAGGCATGAATGCCGCGCTCAAGGTTCTCGGCTATGGCGATCGTCACGACCCGCACGGCTTCCGCAGCTCGGCGTCTACTATCCTCAATGAGGAGCGCACCGAGGACGGAGCCGTTCGATTCGATCCCGCATTGATCGAGATGCAGCTCGACCACGTGGACGACTCGGTCCGTGCCCTCTACGCGCGCGGCACCTATTGGCCGGACCGCGTCCGGCTCATGCAGTATTGGGCCGACAAGGTCGACACCCTGCGCAACCCGCCGAAGCCCAAGCCGGATCTCAGCGTTGTTGCTGCGTAATATTCGGTGCCCAGATGTAACGCGCGCGAGGCGCTCAGTGCTCCTATTCCGCGCGGGCGGACCCGCCGCCTGCTCCGACGATCCGGAGCCGCCGCAGGGCCAAGCAAGCGCGCCTCAGTCCGGCCCTCTCAAGAAGCCCTTATAGCCGACCTCTGACAGCCATCTGGCCCGCGCAAGGTGACTGTCATAGGCCCACCGCGTCCGATCCGGCTCGGCTTCCGGATCACGATGCAGCACGATGCGGGACACCTCGCGCCAATCCGCCCCCTCCGCGGCTGCATCGAGTAGCCGGAGATACGTGACGAAGTGCTGCTCGTCGTATCCGGTCAGCGTCTGGTCATCGGGTGCCAGGTCGGCAACATCGGGATCAAGGTGCTTGGTCATCGGCGCTCCGGCGGTCTCTCGGGATTACCCGTAACATGCCGTCGCTTGCCGCCGACGCCAAGGCAATCGCTTGCCAAGTTGGCCCTTAGAGGCAACAGATCGTGAAAGCCGCTCTTGAACGCCTGCACTTTCCAAGTCAATCTGCACAACCAGAACGATTACTGTACGACCTTTGGGTGCTTTCAATTTTATTTTGGGAGAGCGCGAGTATGGCGATGACAATCCATGACGCGAAAATTGCGATCGGCATGCTGGCACGCGGCGACAACCAGCACGATGTTGCGGCTTGGTTCGGTGAAAATCAGGCCAGAATCGTGGAGGCTTCACAGGGAAAGTACGGGACGACTGAAGCGGCCCCTACTTCCGAACTGCCGCCAAAGGGGCCTCCAGGCATCAAGGGACGACGGCTGCATGCCTTTGTAGAGAAGGCGATCAAGGCATTAGAAGCGGGAGACAGTGCAGCGGCACTTCAAAACCTTCGTGATGGAATGGATCGTTACAACAAGTCCGAATAGTCGTCGTCGCGCTCAAGCGTCTTTCGACAAGGGGGCACCCATTTCAGCTGTGGGTGACCCAAGTACTGCTTGTTCCAGATTAACCAAGCATATCCGGTCGCGGTTGACGCCTTGCGATCCAACCTTCCCTTGACCATGGGCACTCTCTCGACGAACTGCGCGAAGACGGAGGGCGGTGTTCGGGAGAAGATACTTTCGTAGCGCCCTAAGCTTTCTAGAAACACTGTCCGCGCGAGGATCGCCACTCCTGTCTTTGCGACCGTCAGCGCTCTGACAACGAATTCCTCGGCAAGCCGGAAGGGCGGGTTGGTGATGACCCAATCGTGAGAATCTGTTTCGTAGGGGTAGGTCAGGAAATCGCGCACGGGCGCAAAACCATAGGGATACGCGTCGGCGGCATTGACCCGACTGAAGTATTCCTTCAGCGGACGCACCATATGTCCTCGCCCGCAAGCCGGCTCCAGGCATGTCTGCGTAGCTAGGTCGAGCTTCGGTAGAAGATGCTCGCACAGGGCACGCGTCGCCCACGGTGGAGTCGGAAAGTCGTCAGGGCTGTCTGCGGCCTCGCTGCGTTGCGCCATCACCGCATGCGAAGTGTTCTGCATCTGACTTCCCAGGGAATCACAGCCGCGCCAACCCAAATCGACCTCAGGCGGTACCTGCAGGTCAATGCAAATCCTCGCCCCTCCCAGAACCGGAGACAAGGTCTCAGCGCGCGGTAGTGCCGCGCGCGCGTGGAGAGCGCCAGTGCCGATCGAAGCGGCGACGCTCGGCGCAGCTGGGCGGGATTGACCACTTGTGGCTTGGGCCGTTTTCCACCGCAAGGCCTAGCGGCTTTCCATAACGCCGGTTCAGGGGAATCATGCACCATGAGCACGAAATCGCGCGAACGGCTTTATGGCGCCGCCATCCGCATTGCAGCGGAACAAGCCGCTCGCGCGCGAAAGAAGGCCGACCGCCTCGCATGCATCGCCTGGAACAAGCGGATGCTTGAAGCCGGTGGTCCGGCGCAGCCGTCCCCGACCCTGGGCGATGCCTTAAACGTCGGCTTCGGCTATCTGGAGGTTCGATGCCTCGGTTGCAACACCAACCAGACCGTGGCGCTCGACATCATCCGGCGACCGAAGACCACGCCAATACATGAGCTCGAGCGATACATGCGCTGCAGGGACTGCTCGCAGCTGCGCGGCTATCCATACAAGCGGAGCGCGCTCGTCGCGCTGCGGGAGACCAAGATTTCTGTGGGCGACCCGCCGGGCATCTCGTCGCCGGAGGAGCGATAGCAAAAAATGACCCTCAACGAGTTGATTGGTCCAGCGGTCATTGCCGCCGTTGTTTCAGGACTTGTATCGCTGATAGGCAATATCTTTTCGAACCGATCTTCTCGCACAATTAACTCCGACAAGATCGCATCAGAGCTTCATCTAGCGGAGCGCAAATTCGATTTCGAGAAAGAACTGGCAGAAAAGCGATTTAGATATGAGCGTGAGCTACATGACTATGGACGTCGCGTTGAGTTCGCCGAAGACGTATTGGCTTCGTTCTACAAACTTCAGGATACCATCCGCGAGATAAGAGTCCCGTTTTCATACGAAGGCGAAGGCGTCACACGCAAGAGAGGCGACCAAGAAACCGTGGCGGAAGCGCGTTCCAGAAATCACTACTACGCACCGATAGAGAGAATG
The DNA here is from genome assembly GCF_051167655.1 of Bradyrhizobium sp. HKCCYLS2038. Classification (NCBI taxonomy): domain Bacteria; kingdom Pseudomonadati; phylum Pseudomonadota; class Alphaproteobacteria; order Hyphomicrobiales; family Nitrobacteraceae; genus Bradyrhizobium; species Bradyrhizobium sp. HKCCYLS2038. The sequence continues at coordinate 132,585 of NZ_JBNPTM010000003.1, forward strand.
AATAAGCACAAAGATTTTCTTTCGGAGCTAATCAGTAAACAGTATCGCGCTCAAGCTGTTTTTCAGAATGACATTGATCACGCCTTCGCCCTGGTGACTGAAGTGCTGCACTCGATCCAGATTTCTTCTAACATGCTTGTACATAACGTGAAGCAAGGCAGTCCATATGACCCCACTCTGATGAAAGAGCTTGAACGTGATATATGGGCTGCAACGGCACCCGGCGAACCCGACCCAAATCGCGAAAGAATTGAGCAGGCGATCGAGATTGTCGAACGGGCGGTTCGTCCAGCGTTGCAGCAGCGTACAAGCGTGCTTCTGGGCTGATTACAAATGTGCAATTTGTATTCGATCACGACTAACCAAGCCGCGATCGCCGACCTGTTCCGGGTCGTCCGCCGATACGAAGGCAACCTGCCGCCCATGCCCGGCGTGTTCCCGGACTATCCAGCGCCGGTTATCCGCAGCAATGACGAGGACCGCGAGATGGTGTTGATGCGGTGGGGGATGCCGCCGCCGCCACGCACGGGCGGACCGCCTGTCACTAACATCCGCAACACGTCGTCGCCGCATTGGCGCGGCTGGCTGAAGCCGGAGAACCGCTGTCTCGTGCCGTTCAACAGCTTCGCCGAATACGCGCCGGAGCCTAACCCGGAGACCAAGAAGAAGGACGTCGTTTGGTTCGCGCTCTCGGACGATCGGCCTCTCGCCTGCTTCGCCGGCATCTGGACCGAGTTCAAGGGCGATCGCGGCACCAAGTCCAAGCCTGTGCCGGGACCGCATCTTGTCTATGGGTTCTTGACGACAGAACCCAACGCAGTGGTCGCACCGATCCACCCGAAGGCAATGCCCGTCATCCTAACCACGGCCGAGGAGCACAAGGTATGGCTTCGCGCGCAGTGGGACGAAGCCAAGGCATTGCAGCGGCCGTTGTCGGACTATGCGTTGAGCATCGTTGCTCGGGGCCAAGAAAAAGAAGACCTGTTAGCCGAGTGAAGGATGGGAAGGAGACATGCCCTTTGTTCCGATCTAGCGCGAAATGACAGACCGCCAACAATACCGGCCATTCAATAGGAGCGGCTTCTGTCGGCCTGCATTGCGGAGCACAAGGGCACAATCGTGACGCTCTCCTGGTCAGGTTACCCTTTGGGCGTGCAAACGGCCGAAACTCGGGGAGCCGAAGCAGAAGCAGGGAGATAAGTTCCGCGTTTTGCGGCGGCTTCTGCGGCAGCACCGACTTCACTCTTCATACGCTCCGCTTCCGCGAGAACAGCAAACCGGGCAAGCCCACAAGCTCGCTCGGAATCAAAGATACTTTGATAGCTGCTAGGTGGCTGCCCGTACGCAAACCACGTCACCAGAAGGACGTAAGACATCGCGCTCTCCGGATCGACTCAATTGGCCGACTCGTCAGCGTTTCCGGCATCGATCTTATCGATCACGCGAGGCCGTGAAAGCCGCCGCTTCTGACGTTTCACGAAGTCCTCCAGAGCCTCAAGCATCAATTCATCAATTGCCCCACTTGCGATCAGCTTGAGATAATTTTGAGGATCGGTTTCCTCGGTGAACACCACCCGCTCGCCTTCAGCGGGGACAATCCTCTCCCGCTTGACCGGAAGCAGTAGCGGGCTTCTCAACTGAGCACCGGTTCCATTATCCACAGTTTGTCCCCACTCAACAGCATCACTGTCATCCTTCTTATCAGATTTTAGAGCCCTGGTGAATTCGATGCTATCATCGAAAACCTTCAGAAACTGCCGTGCTCCATCGTCAGTGAACCCTCGATCAATGCGCAACTCACTTATGCAAATGCCGTCACCGGGTCGGCCGTCGCGCCATCTTTCTGCATATTCCGCAATGAGCTTGGGCTTCAACGCGGCTTCGGCCAGGGCAGCTTCTCGCTCGCCGGGGCGCTCGTCTTCAAGGGCTTTGAAGGCCAGATCAGTAACCTTCAGTTTCCTATTATCCCCGGACCCTTGATCTTCCAACAGACCATATGCGAGTAAGGCCGCAATGGTTTGAAGAGTTCCGCTGCTCTTGGCTCCCCAACCCCAGGCCGCAGCAACGTCGACAACGCGCGCTTCATGTCGTCGCGCGTTTGCGTACACCGCTCTCACGCGTTCCACCGCCCTGCTTAGACCGATGTACGGAAACGAAGGGCTGCGCTCTTTTCTTTGCGCTGGCCCTTGGCCAGCGCCTTCAGTATTAGTCATGACAAGCTCCCGAGGCTGCGCGCTGTGAATTGCGAATTATGCACTGATAGCCTGTCACGATGTAATTGACAAGCTGTCACGCCTCAGGCAGAAGCATGGTTAAGGAGATTTGCCATGACAACAGTCTGAGCCCTTCGGAGCGCCAGCCGAGCACCAAAGGGCCATGAAAAAGGAACGGGCCGCAAGCGCTACCCGTCGAAAGGAACGCAAGCGGCCCGGCAATCGGCTTCAGTCTTCTCGGGGGGAATCTCAGGGCGCCGCCCCCAACATTCGGGAATGTTGGTATGGCTCCAGTATAAGCCCTCCTTTGACGACCCAGAAAGCAAGGACCGCCGCGGTTGCCGCCTCGGCGGTCCTTCGTCCTTGGCTTTCGGCCATTGACGATCCTAAACATACGCCTTTCAGAGAGAGTCTTCCAGAGGGACGGAAGATGCGACCTACCTCGGCCGCCCATCGATAATCGTCTGTGCGATCCAAGGCTCTATTGCCTCCTGTACGCACGGAGGGCAGTCTCCTGCCGTACACACCGCGTAGGCACATCGATGCAGCCATGGGCCTAAAACTGAAAATGAAGCCGTACTGTCCGAGCTATGCCCGCGTGGACGATCGTCAACCCAACAGCTCGTGTCGACCCCGGCAAAAGCTGCCCTAAACCGCCTCCCGATGTCAGTCCGAAAGTCTGGACGGTGTTATCAGGAATGATGCGCTCGCCACCTCCGACCACGGCAACTTCGTAACCGCAGTCCTTAAGTTCGTTGATCAGGCTCGAATCCGGCAGGCACTCGACGACCACTAGATTGGCTCCCGGTACCGACACTATCCAGCCGCCACGCGCTGTGACCCACCTATTAAGTTCGGCGAACCGCTCCAACCGGCTCTTCTTCTCGGCCACGCCCATCGGGATGTAGCGGGTCTCATCCTTCGGTTTCATGCGCAATCGCCATCACTGCGTCGACATACTGCTGCAAGGTCTCACGGAGGCCCGCCACGTCGCGCTTGGTGCTCTTGGGCAGGAACCGCATGGTCGTGAGCCGGACGACAACATTCGCGGCGAGGTCTTCGACTTCGCGCAGTGCATAGTCTCGGCGCACCGGAATCGCCATCAGTGCACCCTGACCCGGATCGACCCGGCGGCATCGGGACCGAACCGGTCCAGGACCGCAGCGACAACGTCAGAACGGGTCATCGGGCGCGGCGCTATCACCCCGGATGGGCACCAAGGATGCGGCATGCGGTCATGCATCCAGAGATCAACGGCGGCATGCACGGCGGGATCGTCGCTGTAGGTCACCCCTGCCCCCCATATTGGCCAGACGCGAGCATCGAGAGATAGCGACGCTTGTTGGCAGCATACATGCGCTCCTTCTCGTCATCGGACAGATACAGCCCACTGACCGCGCCAAACGAGTTCCGGGCGATCTGGCGCTCCTCGGCGCTCAAGGTGATCAATCCGCTTTCCTGTCGTCCCGACGCGGAAGGCACTCCGCGCGATACCGGAGCCGAGATCGGGACGGAACGTCGTGTCGCCGTCGTCGGCCGCAGCTGCGGCGGTGCAGCTTGCGGAGACGAATGGACGGGGGAACGCGGCTCCGAGATTGGCGCGGCCGTCGCAGAGGATGCCGGATCGGTCCGGAGAGGTGCGGTGCGGGTCCGCTCGATCAGATCCAGATCAGCCGTGACACCGCCGAGAATGCGGCTCTTCATTGCCTCCGTGTCGTCCTCGACGCCGTCGGCCAAGGCGGCGGCGTAGTGCCTTGACGCAAGCGGGGCAATGGTCGGGTCCATGAGCCGGGGGTATTGCCGCAGCGTGTCGCGCTTGAACTCAGAGATGCCGGGGATGCGGTCAATCTGCTCGGTGATCGACGGCGGCGGCTGCCTCGCCATTTCCTCGGCGTGGCGCTGCGCCTGCAACGCTTCCTTGAGCGGGTCCGCCGACTCGGCACTGGTGCCGGCTTCTGCCGGTGGCTGAGGCGCCGCGCCTGGCGGCGCAACATGGTCCACCAGCGGCACGGCACCGCCATCCTTGAATGCCATCGGCTTTCGATACTTCCGACGTGTCACCACCGGATCACCATCAAGCTCAAGATCAGCCGACGCGTCGAACGTTCGGCATGTAGTCGTCTTCGCCAACGTGGTTCTTGTCCGTGCGGCCCGGACCTTTGGCCTTGGGGGGCGTCTTGCCCGGATGCAGCGAGTTCTCGCTGGCGTAGCTCGCCCAATAATCCAGGGTCTTCTGATTGCGGCTCTCGCCGCTCGGTCCAACTTGGCGCTTGTACTCGCGAAGGCGTGACAGCAGCGACATCGGCGTCTCCTATTGGTTGCGGGTTCGGAAGCTCGTGACTTCCATCGGCTGTCCGAGTTCATCGACGCGGACATTGGCATCACGTCCGGGACGCTCTGGCCGATGGCCGCGCGCCGCTTCCTGCAAATATGAGGCGCGCGTGCGGTGTAAATAGTCCGCGAGCGCAACGGCGACATCGCTTCTTCCGCCGTAGATGTTGCTGCAGGGGCGCGTCCCCGCAGGGTGCTCGATCTGCGCGGACCACTGCTTTGGATTGTTGTTCATCTGGAACGCGCGGGCGACGCGCTGGTCGCCGTTGGCCTCACGCTCGACAATGTAGACCTCAGCGACTGCGGTGCTCTTGAAGGTCAGGACCATGGCTACCTCCGGACCGTTCCCTGATCGTCGCGATATTCGCCGGTTCGGCGCATATGCTGGTAGCGCGATTTCTGCCGCGCATACATCTCAAGCTTCTGCTCGCGCGACAAGCTTGGATTTTGGCTGAAGTTCTCCGCGATCTTGACCTCTTCATCGCTCAGGCCGTGCGGGTTCTGCTGCCGAGCCGATGCCTGCGATTGGCTGTAGTACGTGTTGGCGCGCTGGCCCAAAGCGGCTTCCTGCGCATCGAGTTCGAGGATGCGATTGGCGGCATAGTTGACCCTGTCAGGGTCCTCGGCCATTCGCCCGGCCTCAAGCTCCGCTGCCTGCTGCGCCTTCTCCTCCTGGATGCGCTGGAACTGTGCGGTCATGATCGCTTCGTAACTGTAGCTCACAGCTCACTCCTATCAGACTGATTTGGTTGACACGCGATGTGCGGCGCCGTTGGCCTGCTGTTGCAGCACGGCTGCAATTGCGCCGTGGTGCGTCAGATGGGCATGGAGCGCCTGTCGCAAATGATCCGATCTGTCCATCAACGATGCCTCAGCGAGCAGTACCAGCGCGTCGTATTGCTCCGGCGTCGTCCAGAACTCCAATTTGATCGGAAAGCGAGGTGGCTTGGCCATGTCGACGTCCTGTTAATTGCATGCGATGATCTGGCGCGAACACCGCTCTCGTCCGTACGTCGTCGCGTCCGTGCCGCGGCGCGATCCTGCCAGAGCAATTGCGGTATTCGCTCCACGCATCGGCGAGCCGATCGTTTGCCTTGTTCAATTTGTCAGCCGAGCCGCCGCGCCGATACTTCTCCGTCGCGTTGCGGACTTCCGCTTCAGCTGCGTTGATGTCCGCAGCGGCGCGTTCCAAGTCGCTCATAACCGTTTCCTTCTTGATAGTGCCACGGCATAAGCGCATTTTATACCTTGCCTCGGTCGCATGCAATGCGCCGTAGAATGTCACGGGAGACAAAGGTGCAGCCGCGATACATCACTATTAGTAGTTCAGGCTCTAGTCCGTGGCAGCTGACGAACATGCAGGGGCAGCCGCCGATGCAGATCGGGTTCGGCATCCGCGTCGCCTCACTCAGCTCGACTTACCAAGTCGACGTCACGCTGGACGACCCGACGAATACGTTCCCGTCGTCAGCGGGACCGACAGTTTTCTCGGCCAGTGCCATCGGTGGGCCCATCACGTCGTCTCAGAACCAAATCGGTGCGATTTCGACCTGTCCGATCGCGCCATGGCGCGTGACCAACAACAGCACCGGCGGGGCCGTGACGGTCACGGCAGTTCAAGCCGGGATCGGCTGATGACGGACGAGATCACGATCATTGCCGATGGGCGCGAGGCCTTGGCTCGCATCCGTCAAGGCGAGCGAATGTCGTTTCAGGACTGGTGCGCCGTCGGCCGCGCCTGCCGCATCGGTCGCCGCGAGGCGATGATCCTTGCCGGCGTCAACTCGCCCAAAGGCGCCGCGTACAGCCTCCGCATGAGCGGCTGGCTGGCCGACCACGGTCTCGGCGACATCGACCGCATGGATCAGTTCTGGTCGATGCAGATGGCCGACAATGTCGAAGCTGTTGCGGCTTGGCGTGACGCCCTGCCCGAACTCAAGCGCCGCCGGTACACGACGCCGCACGGCATCGTCAGCGGTTGGCGCAAGAGCTTGCGATGCCCGTTGCAGAAGGTACGGAACATCGTTCAGAAGCCGCGCTCTCCGTCGAAGGCCAAAGGCGCTCCGATCGGCTTCTCCGGCGAGACGATCCGCCGCGCCGCCGTCGCTATGCGCGACGAATGGTGTAACGACGTTTTCGTGCTTGCTCGCGTTGCACTTCAGGCAGCGATCCGCAACGAAGCGGACTTGATCGAACTCCTGCCGGTCAAGCGTGGGCATCCGGTTCACCCAGCCCCCGTCGCCGTCGGGCCTACTTTACATCTTTGAGCTTGGTCGCTCACCGAGTGAAGCCAACGTCTCGGAATGCTTCCCGGAAGGTGATGACGTCCTTGCCAAAGTAAAAGAACGCCTGCCCCTGGGTTGGCGACGCCAGAGACCCATCTGGCGCTTCAAACCGAATACGGCCGCGCGTGAAGCAGATTGCAGCGGCTACGGTGGCCAACTTCTGAAACCACGCCGTGTCCGTGTAGTTGTGCGTGAGCATGATCGCCGCCTTGACGTGGCCCGCCGACAACTCGGCCAGAATCTTGTCGGCGAACTGCTCGATGAGCGGTTGAGCATACGGCGGGTTCAGCCACACATGGCCGTTCCAGTCTCGACAGAGCCCGTCATCTTCCCTGCTGAAGAACGCCTTGGCTCGAATAGTGCGCTGGGCCTGATCGTTGGATGCCGGATCGAGATCGATGTTGCCGAGCACGCAGCGGGCCAGATCGACGTACTCAGCCGGCGTGTACCATTCGTTGTCGCTGGTGCCTTGAGTACCACGAATGTTCTTCCTATCAAAGACGGTGCGCACAGCGCGGTTCACTGCATCGCGGGCTTCTGCAACCTTCTCCTCGAATTGCTCATCCGACATCGCGCCGAGTGTCCGCGCCTGATGAGCGAGGTTCTTGTCGATGCCCTGCTCGGCCAACGTCGGCTTAACTTGGGTTTTTTCCAAACCTAAGTCAGTCCGTCTGCCTTGGGCCAACCCAACCGTCTCCTTCTGAGCGACGCGCAGTTGATCAAGTCTGCGCGTGGCGCGCATCCTAATCTCGATAGCATTGGCCTCCAGCTCCCGGTTCTTCGCCTGTCGGGCGTAGGCCGCCATGGCGATCGCCTCGTCACGGATGTCCTTGACTTCATCGATAGCCTTGGCCGCCGCAAGCGCACGGCACGCAGCGTCATATCGAACTAGAGTGGTTGATGTCACACCTATCTAGGGGGCTTGCGGTGGGGCGCGGCTTGGTGCGGGGTGCCGGAGCGCGCTGATGAAGTCGCGATAATTGTTGTGTCGGTGGTTTCTAGAGAGGCAACGGTCCGCCGCGCTCTGCCTCAAGCTGTTCGATCTGCCTGATGGCCTGCAGCAACGCTGCCATCGCCTGCCGGCGATCCTCCGGGTTCGTCGCGTTCTTGATGTAGCGCTCGGCGGCATCGATCCGGCGCTTGTGTTCCTCCTCGGTCATGCTGCCTCCTCCTTGGCGTGGCAGGCGATGAGCGCTCGTGCCTCAAGCTCGACTCCACGGAGAGCGTAGTAGAGGAAAAAGTTCCGGTCCTCCTCCGACATGTCACCAAGGGCCTCGACGTGCTTGTCGACGACCGCGTCGGCTATGTCTCGCGGGACAAGGTCAAGGCCGCAGACCGTGTACTCCGCAATCGTCTTGATGACCTCGACGACACGGTGTGCCTCCTCAGCCAATTGTTGTTTGTCGGCGGCATCCGGGTGCACCTTCACAAGCCCGCCCAGCACAGCAAGCTCGCAGAGTTTTAACTGTGACAGGCCGGGGTTCTCTGCGGCCAGACGGTCCATGTCGATTGGATGCCCGTCGCTCATACCCTGACCTCCTCGAACGGCTGCAACACACCCAGCTCGGCACCGTACTCGACCGGATCGATGAACGCCCGATCAGCTTGGTTGCGCCTCAAATCAACAACGAAATACTCGCCGTATGCATCCAACCACCGCGAGTCCTTGCGACAGTGCCGCAGCGCCTTCCAATCAGGTGCAAGCTTCCGGTTGATGCGCGCGATCAGCGCCCGCATCGTCACTGGTACCTGTTTCTCTGCCGTCATGTGTACCTCCCTCGATCGGCGAGCGGAGATTACGCGCATCAGCGCGGCCGTGAAGACGTGCGGGCGTGATTGAGTGTCGATAGCGACAAGATCGGTGTCGATAGCCGACAACAACAGTGGCATGGCTCACGGTCATGTTGTAGTCGCCTCGCGATGGGAGGCGCGGAGGGTGCTTCAGGCGCAACCCGGCCATGGCGGCGTCGGCGCCGTCAAATCCGCTGGACGAGGCTGCTGGACGCCTTCCTGCGCGGGTCTAAGTCCGATCCGATACCGGTAGAACGACGTCGTCACCAGATCGCCTTCGCAGACGATCACAGCGCCCGTCTGCCAATTCGTGACCCGTCTCGGCGCATCTCGCGTCGTCTGGCCGATGAACTGCGCCGAGAATCCGCCCTGACCCCAAATGCCCGCCAAGCCTGGCGCGACATCCGCCGGCACTTCGACAACCACGGCGTCGCCATCCTCGGCAACAACGCGGCCATGGTTGCCCTCGGCGATCTGGCGGGCACGGGAAAGACGATCGGACATGCTAGCGGTGGTTCTCAGCGCAGTACTTGCACATCATGCCCGTGTCGTCGGGCTTCAGCTTGCATTTGCAGAAGGCGCATAGGCGCTCGGTCTTGGGCTTGGGCTTGTCGTCAGCGGGAATATCGATCTTGGGTCGCTGTTCGCGGTCGCGCATCGGGGTCTCCAGGTTGTGCTGAACCCAACCTAAGCATCATTAGAACCGGCCGGAACGAGCCCCTTCGCGGTTTACGGAAGATTAGCCGGGGAAAAGGGGGAAAACCCGCCGGTCGGAAACCGACCACCCGGAACGAGTCCCCATGGCAGTCAGCCGAGGGCGCGAGCATCGCCAACTTGTTCTGCGACTGGCGCAGGCGTTTGGGTCGGTTGGCCGCAGGCGTGTACGAGGGCTTCAGTAAAGGACCCTAAACACCCCGTACCCAACAAGCGCGACAGCGCACAGGATTTGGCCTGCGCAGCGCCAGAACCTTCCTCGTTCGCCATACGCGTGCAACCCGGACAGCACCGCCGCGAGAAACGGATTGATCATCGCTGCATAGGCTGAAATCAGCTTGAGCGTACTCATCAGCGCGCCTCGGATCTCCTGGGAAGCTAGAGGGACCATCAATGATTCCCTCTGGGCAGAGCAACTGTGGTCCACCCGGAGCGAGTTTTCTCCACCCACAAATATGTGTAGTTGCGAATCTTCGAGTTCCATGAACGGGTCCCATCTGGACGCGTGTGGTGACGGAGATGCGGGTCCCATTTTCTCAGAGGCGGTGCGCAAATAGGCGGCCCTACACCCATCGGAACCTTCCCTCCCCCGCCCTAGGGGGCGGAGTGGCGTCACCGGGGTTGCCGTGGCCCGCGGTGGCGGCGGCGCTCGATGTCGCCGATCCCGCCCGCCGACCTGCCCGCCGAGGGCTCGGCTGTCCTGCTTCCCGAAGGAAACAGAACGCGCTCCTAGATGTGGAGGCGAACTCGTCCAGACGTCAGTCGGAAACCTCAATGTTATCAACGGGCATCGCCTCGATCGTCTTGGTTGTCACCTCGGCCGGCTCGGCAAGGCCACCAGGTCGGCCACCAGGGCGCTTGCCGATGAGGACGAGCAGCGCATCGGCCGCACCGTCACCAAGCTGCTCGCGGATCGCCTCGACGACCTCGGCCTCGGTCTGCGCGGCGGCAAAGTCGCCCGGCGCGCCGCTCTCCTTGCGGTCGACGATCAGACCATGCAGCCGCGCCTTGACCGTGATGGCCTGCGTCATCGCCGAGGGCTGCTCCAGCCGGCGGGCGAGCGCGGCAGCCTCGTCCAGCTCGCGCGTGATCGACTGCACCGTCACGCGGTTTTCCCGCGCCATGTCCTGCCTGATCTCGTTCATGCGCTGCATCACCCGTGCATTACCTTGCAGACGATATGGTGAGCCATCGTTGAAGGCATAGCCAGCCTGAACATAAGCGCGATACGGCGGGATGCCTCGGCAGACGAGTTGGGCGAAGCGTTCTTGCCTGACTGATGGGAGAGGCGGCACGGGAAGGCCTCATAGGTTCGATTAGGAGCCCGCTGGTGCGCGGAAGGTGTAGCCGATGCGGTAGAGGCCTCGGTCTGCGTCGGTGACCTTGGCGAGCCCGCGCGCGGCGAACTGCGCAAGGATGATCGCGGCGGCATCGATGGACAGGCCCGACTTGGCGGCGAACTGCGCCAGCGTCAATGGCGGGCTCATGCGCATGTTGATGTTTATCGACTTGGCTTTGGGCATCACCGGCTCGATGAGATCGTCATCTGACAAGTCGAGATCATAGCAGGCGTCAGATTGCCGTACACGTACAACTGCCGTTCGAAGCGCAAGAGCATGTCGAGCCGCGATTGCGTCGGCGCGCGGCGCTTGGCGGTGTCGATCAGCAGCGCGTGCATCTGCGACGTCGGCAGTGTGATCATCGGTTTCGGCATCGTCGTCTCCATCATACGCGTGTGACATGCGCTTCGCCTGAGGGCTGCGCTTCTGTCACGCGCTGCGTCCGGGCACACTTCCGCTTCCGTCAGTCCTCCCCTCCCGTGCAAGAGGGGAAAGACGGAATAGGACCGCTATTTCCAGTCGCTTTATCCGGGCGCCGCGTCACGTGCGGCCAAGCGGTCCTCCGCGCGGGGCTTGGACCCGCGCGAACGGGGGATGAGTTGCCTCGGTGTATCGCACGCCAATAGCGATGCTGCGTGCGGGGCCGGAATCTCTGACATGCGGCTTCATCGTCCGTTCCGTCAGAGCAAGAGCCCGCGACATTGCTCGGGATAATGCGGCCGAGCGCGCTGCGGTCGTCATCGACGGCTTGGCTCGACTGCCGGGCGACAGGAACACGGCCGGGCTCGACCTGTCGCCTTTCAGCGATCGGACTTCTGATGAGCTAACAATTGTCGGGACCACCGAGCGGCAATTGTCGACACGCATTGAAGACCGATTGCTGGTCTTCCGCGCAGGGGGCAATTGCTTTCGCCGAGATTGAAGGCTATTTGATCATTGTCCGGAGTTGAGGCCGGATGCCTTCTCGCGGCTCGCGCAGCTGGTCCCTGCGTGGGCCGCCCTCATGTTGGGGGCTGGCCATCCGTTTACGGCCGATCCGAACGACTCACAATGCCACGACATTGGGCAATTGTTGTGATCCGTCAGCCGAGTTAAACAAACTCTTCAGAAATCACTTTAAGAACGCGGCTCCAAGCCGTTGATGAGTCGCGCTCTTAATCTTTGGACTCTCATTGCAAGATTTTTTTTGCGCGAGCTATCGACACCGATTTTATGGCGCGGCCTGTTCTGAGCCGGCGCGATCAACTAATAACTACGTCGTCCAATGTTGGACGATTTCAAACATGAGACAGGAGCATGAGTGACCCCGATCCGGTCGTCGCTGCCGCTAGGGCATGGGCCGATCAGAACGAGTCAAAGCAAGACCCGCGCGAGCTTGAGCGACGTCTGAAGGGCATCAAGTACCTCTGCGGAGTGGCGCGGAGACTGGCCGCAAGCGGCAAGCCAATCCACATCCGGACCGCACACGACGTGCTGGACAATATCAACAAGCCGTTCGAGGAGAGTGACGATGAGTTCTAACGGCTCGCCGAAGATGCGCTTGGGCACGGTGCGCGAGGCATGCAAGGAAGGCGCGATGTCGGCCCCGACGCTTTACAGAATGATGCGGGCCGGTCAGGTCAAGGCGTATCGGCGCGGGACGAGAACGCTGATCGATCTCGACAGCCTCATCACCGACAGCGGGTTGAGGCCCTGGACGCCCCTGCCGAGCCCCGTGGTGAAGCGGAAGCGGAAGACGGCCGAATCGGTGGCCTAATTGGTGGCCTAATCTGTAAAATCTCGTCGGGCCAACTCAGCAAACACTGGAGATACAGGGCTGGATCACCAAAAGGTGATCCAGCCCGGGGAGCCAATTCGGCCCATGCCGATTGGCTGCACTCAATCCATCCAAGCCATACTCTCTGACCTCTGCGGCCAAATGCTCACGCGGACGGACGCGACCGGTGGCCCATGAGCGGCTTCGCGCATGGGACTCCGGCAATCCCGTTGCCTTGACGGCCGCCGTTCGGTCGGGCAAGCGACCGTCGAACTCTCCGGGCAGCGATCAGCAATGGCCATCTCCGATCATCTCCGAGCCGTCCGTAGCAAGGTGGGCCACGATCTGCTGGCGACCACGGCCGTTTCAATCTCCGTGTTCGACGACGCCGGACGTATCCTGCTCGGGCATGACGCGGAGACCGGACTCTGGACCTTGCCCGGCGGCGCGGTCGATCCGACGGAGCATCCGGCGGATGCCGCGCGGCGAGAATGCTTCGAGGAGACCGGCCTGCTCGTGCGCCCGCGGCGTCTGCTCGGCGTGTTCGGCGGCCCCGAGTTCCTCATTCGTTATCCGAACGGCGATCTGACCTATTATACGGTGATCGCCTTCGAGGCGGACGTCATCGGCGGGGTGCTCGCGGCCGACGGCCAGGAGATCGCTGCCTTGCGCTTCGTCGACAGATCGGAGTGGGAGCGGCTCGATGTGTCACCGTCGAGCCGAATCATTTCGCGCCAGGCCCTCGCCCACGATCACGCCCCCTACTTCGCGCCGGCGCTCTGGCAGCCCGGCGCCTGATTCGCCGAGCTTTCCGTTGGACCCAGTCGCCGCGCTTCTCATGCTGCTCGCCGGCCTGCTCCATGCGAGCTGGCATGCCATCGTCAAGAACGGCAGCAGTCTCGCCATCCTAGCCGGCATGGGGCTCGTGAGCAGCATCGTGACCCTGCCTTTTCTGTTCTTCGTCGCGGTCCCCTCGGCATTGACGTGGCCGCTCATCCTGGCGTCCCTCGTCCTGCACGCGGCGTACAAGGTGAGCCTCACGGTGACCTACGGGTCGGCCGAGTTCGGCCGCTCCTATCCGATCGCCCGCGGCTCCGTGCCGCTGTTCGCCGCGATGTTTGCCTATGTGGTGCTTCACCAGCAGCCCGACGCCGGTCAGCTCGTCGGCATCGCCATCATCTGTCTCGGCATTTTCGGCCTCGCGCGCGACCGCATCCATGGTCGCATCGATCGGCGCGCGCTTGGTGCGGCCATCGTCGCAGCGGCGATGGTTGCCGGCTACTCGGTGGTGGATGCCGCCGGGACGCGGCAGGCCGAAGGATGGGCCTCCTTCACGGCTTGGATCGTGGTGCTGGACAGTCTCGTCTTCTTTCTCGTCGCAACGGCGCGCCAAGGCGCGGCGATCCTGTCGGACATTCGCGCAGGCTTCATTCCCGTGCTCATCGCCGGCGTGCTCGGCCTGACCTCGTTCGCGGTGTTTCTGTGGGCGCTGAGCCGCAACCCTATTGCGAACGTCGTGGCATTCAGGGAATGCAGCGTGCTGTTTGCGAGCCTCATCGGAGTCTTGTTCCTCGGCGAACGAGCGACGATTCGGCGCTTGTGCAACGCCGCCCTGGTGGCCGTCGGGCTCGTCTGGATCGCAGCCGTCAAGGCGAGCTGAGCACACGCAAGCACAGTTCCATCTTCATCGTATCGTACACACGACGGTAAAATGAACAGCAGCAGCACTCGCGACCGTAACTGCTGGTTGCAAATTAGCTGCAACTAATTCAGTCTGGTTTAGTTTGTTGTTTCGAGTCTCGGAGCATTGTCCTCGTAGCGTGCGCGTCCTTCAGTCCAAATCATACTGAGGTGGCCCATGCCTACCGTTCTCATTATTGACGATGATTTTGCCACGCGCGCTGCGCTGGAAACGTTGCTGAAGAAGAAAAAATTCTGCGTCTTCCTGGCGCCCGACGGGCCGACCGGGATTCGGCTGCTCGGCAGTGTGTCGTTTGACGCCGTGGTGATCGATATGTTCATGCCCGGTATGGATGGACTCGCGACGATCCGTGAACTGATCAAGATCGATCCGACGGTGCCGTTCATCGCGATCTCCGGTTACGCGTTCACGGACAAGAAGCAGGGCGCCCCCGATTTCCTCGGCATGGCGATCAAGCTCGGAGCGACTGCTGCGCTGCAGAAGCCGTTCGACCTGCTCGATCTGCTCGAGGCGATCGATCAGGCCATCGAGGTCCGCCAACGATTGCTGACCGAGGCCCGGCAGCCTCGCTCGGCATCAAATTCGGTCAGGAGAGCGTCATGACGAACATTCTTGTGGTCGACGATGAAGTCGGTGTGTGCTGCGTCATCCAGCACCTTCTTGTTCGCCAGGGTTACGCCGTCACCGCGATGACTGACGGCCGGCTCGCGCTGGACGCTGTCGTCCGCGACGATTTCGCGGCGGCCCTGATCGATCTCAACCTCGCCGACATCGACGGTAACGAGGTCATCAGGGCGGCACGGGCGGCGCATCCGGACATGCCGATCGTCATGATGTCCGGCATGATCCTGGAGCAGGAAGCCGGGACGCCCGACTTCCTGAATTCGTTGGCGAAGGTCAGAGGGCTGCACCAGCTCGCAAAGCCGTTCAAGCCAAGCGATCTGACGCGTCTGATGCGAGACATTCTCACGCAAGACGAGGAATTCGCGTTCCCGGCCGTGGCAGGCCAGCGCCGATGACGGCGTGAGGGCGCGCTTCGTTCACGATGCGCGACGGCCAGTTCAGATAAAAACGGCTGTTTGTGATCTCGTTCACAGCTATCGGAGCAAGACTTGGCTACCGTCCACAGGCACGGAACGAAAGACAACGGTAACCAATTGGGTCTTTCGCCGTCGATCGTTACAATTTAAGTGATCCGCTCAATTTGGACAGAGTAGAGCTTTGTCATGGTGGTTTCCGCAGTTCGTGTGGGGGCCATGATGAGCGAAGCCGAGTACGAGATGATGCTGGACGTTGTCAGAACGGCAATCGCACCCGAGCCCGAGATCGATCCCATGAGCCGTCTGTTTTCCACTCTGTCGTTTCCCAAGGCGGCCAACGACAATCACGGCGCCTGGCCGTTGATTCCCTTCCCCGACGGCTGGTTCGCGGCCTGCTGATTCTATCGTCCTCATTCCATCGGCGAACGTTCAGAGCGAACAATGCACCGATGATGCGCGCCTGATCGGGAGATCCAGCCGAACCGGGGCTTCGCGGTCGGGGGCGCTGCATCTGCGGCAGGACATCCGGAATGATGCGCTGATCGTGCACGCCATGGCTGGCTCGCCGCAGCGCCAACGGCGCCTACGGACCTTCCGGCCGGCACCTGCAGCCATCGACATGCGGCATGGCCCTGGCCTCGCGACCAGAGAAACCGCCCTCACCCACCCCTCGTCGGACATGCCGCAGTCGGCTAAGACTGGCGCGGCAAACCAAGCGAGGTATTTCAATATGGGACTTTTCAACCGGACCGTCGCCGCCCTGACCGGACTTGCGCTGTTCTGCGGCGTTGCGGCCGAGCCGCTCGCCGACCAGGCCTCCCGGCTCGACGAGATCGTGCAGCGCGGCAGCCTTCGGGTCGGCATGACCGGCGACTACAAGCCGTTCACCTATCTCGACAAGGCCACCGGCAAGTTTTCCGGCTTCGATGTCGACATGGCCGAGGCGCTCGGCAAGGCGCTCGGCGTCAAGGTCGAGTTCGTCCCGACCAGCTGGCCGCAGCTGATGAAGGATTTCGAGACCGACAAATTCGACGTCGCCATGGGCGGCGTGTCGATCACGCTCGACCGCCAGAAGAAGGGCCTGTTCTCGACCGCGATCATGCGCGAGGGCAAGACTCCGATCGCGCGCTGCAGCGACACCTCGAAGTTCCAGACGCTCGCCGACATCGACAAGCCGGGCACCCGCGTCGTGGTCAATCCCGGCGGCACCAACGAGCGCTTCGCCCGCGCCAACATCAAGGCCGCCGACATCCGCGTCCACCCCGACAACGTCACCATCTTCGACGAGATCGCCAAGGGCGATGCCGACCTGATGATGACCGACGCCTCGGAGACCCGCTATCAGCAGAAGCTGCATCCCGGAGTGCTGTGCGCCGTCCACCCGGAGAAGCCGTTCGACTTCTCCGAGAAGGCCTACTGGCTGCAGCGCGACGTCGCACTGAAGGCGTTCGTGGATCAGTGGCTGCACATCTCGAATGAAAACGGCAGCTATCAGGCGATTTACAAGGCTTGGTTTGATTGAGGCTGCGCAGCGCCAGTAAGGGCCGGCCGGCTTTGCAGATCCTTGCGCGTGCGATGCGCAGGGAGCACCGGGCCGGCCGCCAACTGATGGTTTCAACCTTGCTGGACACACGCTGGCTGCGGCGTAGGCGCGAGCGCGGCCATGCGCTATGAATGTTGCGTGAGCTTTTCGGGGGCATCATGCAATCTCGCCGCGGGCCGATCGCCGCACTGTTGTGCGGTGTTGTGACGATGTTTGCGCTGGCCGCCGTGAGCAGCCCGGCGCAGTCGGAAGTCCCGTTCACATTCACCATGCCGCAGAGCCAGGTCGCTCTGAAAATCTCCGAGCCGGCGCTCCGGCCCGATCCCGTTGATGGCGCAAGGCCAGGCTACTTCAAGCTGAGCCGCGCGCAGCCCTTGCTGATCCTGAGCGGCTGGCTCGAGCCGGCGCAGCAGTACAAGGGCCTCGAGGCGTTCTGGGCGGCCGAGTTGACATCGCCGGCACTGTCCGGAACCAGGGCACCGACGCGTGTCGAGAAGCTGCGGGAGGGCGCGTGGGAGGTGGTGGCCTACGACGTCTCCATCCCGGGCCTCGTCCAGTCCAATCTGCGCGCCGAGCGCGTCGAGGCGAATACGTGGATCGATCTGCACCTCTCCACCCGGGTTACCGACCCAGGCAAGTCGGTGAAGTCGCGCGCTGACCTGTTGAAGATATTGCGGCAGGTGCAAGTGGTGAAGAAGTAAGCGCCCCTTGTGAGGAGACGGGTATTGAGACGCATCGCTCCCGTATTGCTTGCCGCCATCATCATCGGTCCTGCTCACGCCTACGATCCGGGTCAGCGCGTGACTGCATCCAGGGCCGCGGTCTCCTGCCGGTCGTGGCAGACGCTGAAGGCCCTTGCCGAGCTGATGGATGACACCGCGCGTTTTGCGAAGTTCTGGCTTGCAAAGAAGGCGTCCGGCGAGTGCAGAACCCTTCCGATCGGCACCGTGGTGATCGTCGACGATGATCAGCGCGTCGGCGACAAGGCGATCATGCGGATGCATACCGCGACTGGGGGCGTCTACTGGACCTATCCCTCGTATTTCAAGTAGCCGGGTTTGCGGAGAGAGATGAGCGGCAATCTGCCGCTCATCTCGTTGTTGTCGTCACGCGGACCGGGCCGCCTTGTCAGCCAGGCCTTTCGGCGCCGGCGCGTAGCGTGAGAACGCCATTGCGTGGACGGCGCGCCCTTGCGACAGCGACCTCAGTGCACTGACGTAGTTGAACAACTCCGCCAGCGGAACTTCGGCCGCGACGCCCTGCCCGCGTGCGATCGGCTCCATCGCCAGAATCCGACCTCGCCGGCTCTGCAGGTCGCCGATGATACTGCCGAGATAGTCCTCGGGAGTCGTCACGACGACACGCATCACCGGCTCGAGCAGCACCGGAGCAGCCCTTGCGAAGCCGACCCGAAACGCCTCCTTCGTCGCCAGTTCGAATGCCAGGCCGGACGAATCCTTCTGGTGGAAGGCGCCGTCCAGCAGGGTCACCTTCAGGCCGAGCACGGGATATCCGCCAGGCCCCCCGTCGAGCAGCGATTGGCGGAGCGCCTTCTCGATCGACGGGATGAACTCGCGCGGAATGGCGCCGCCGACGGTCTTGTCGACGAACAGGAGTCCCGTTTCGCCGTCCTCCGATGGCTCGAAGGCGAGGTGAACGCGCGCCATCTGCCCGGGGCCGCCGCTCTGCTTGCGCAGCGTGTGATCGACCTCGCTTCGCCGTGACGCGGCCGCCCGGTAGGCGACCTCCGGCGCGCCGATGACAGCATCGACATGATAGTCCTCCTTCAATCGTTCGACGGCGATCTGCAGATGCAGCTCGCCCATGCCGCGCAACAGCGTCTGGCCGCTGTCCGCATCGACGACGACGCGCAGCGATGGATCGCTCCGCGCCATCAGCGCCAGGGCCTGTCCCAACCGTTCCTGGTCCTGGCCCACGCGCGGTTCGACCACCGCCTCGATCACCGGCGCCGGGATGACGAAGCCGTCCAGCACGACAGGCCGCGCCGGATCGCTCAAGGTGTCACCTGCGGCGACGGATTTCAGGCCGACGACCGCGACGACGTCGCCGGCCGAGGCTTCGTCGATCTCGGTCTGCGCATCGGCCTGCATGCGCAACAGCCGGCCGATCCGCTCCGCCCGGTCCGCTGTCGCATTGGTCACCGAGGTCCCCGCCGAAATGCGACCGGCATAGACCCTGGTGAACGCCAGCGTGCCGAACCGGCTCGCCTGCACCTTGGACACCAGCGCCGCAAACGGCTGGTCCGGATGCGGCAGCCGGCGCTCGACGTCGCCGTTGCGCGGGTTGACACCCGTCACCGGCGGCCGGTCGACCGGTCCCGGTGCATAGTCGATGATGGCATCGAGCAGCGGATGAACGCCGACGTTCCGGTACGCCGAACCGCAGAGCACCGGCGTCAGCCGTCCCGCGATGCAGACCTTGCGGATCGCCGCCTTGATCTGCGCCGCGCCGATCGCGTCACCGGCGAGATAGGACGCCATGATCGCGTCGTCCTGATCCGCCAGCGTCTCGAGCAGACGCTGCCGCTCGGTCTCCGCCGTGCCGCGTAGCTCCTCCGGAATGGCGCAGACGTTCGGCGACGGGCTTCGCCCATCCCAGCGCAAGGCCTGCATCGACACGAGGTCGACCACGCCGGCGAACTCGCCCTCGCTTCCGATCGGAAGCTGCAGAACGAGAGGCGCGGCCCCGAGACGATCAGCGATCATCTCGACGGTGCGCTGCAGATTGGCGCCGACCTGGTCCATCTTGTTGACGAAACACAGGCGCGGCACATCGAGCCGATCGGCCTGGCGCCAGACCGTTTCCGACTGCGGCTCGACGCCGGAGACGGCCGAAAACACCGCGACGGCGCCGTCGAGCACGCGCAGAGAACGCTCGACCTCGATCTGGAAATCGACGTGGCCCGGTGTGTCGATGATCGTGACGAACGCATCGCGCCATTCACACGAGATCGCGGCGGCCGAAATCGTGATCCCATGCTTCTTTTCGAGCGCATGGGAGTCGGTCTCGGTGTTGCCCGTGTGAACGTCGCCGGCCTGATGGATCCGGCCGGTGTCGAGCAGGATGCGCTCGGTCAAGGTGGTCTTGCCGGCATCCACATGCGCCATGATGCCGATGTTTCTCAAGATGCGGGTCATCTTCAAACTCCGCTGGAGTCTCTGGACTGAAATACGAGTCGCGCAGCGTCGCGCCGCGGATCCAGAGGATGCGCAGCGGCGAGCCTGGGATGCGCGCGTGCGCACGCCAGGCTTCGACGTCTCAGACTCGATGTGGGGCAATGTGCCGGTGGCGTCGGCCGTCCGGCATCGGAGGGGAGGCGCGCAAGCACGCCTCAGCGGACGCGCTAGCGAGACTCCCGGTGCTGGCTATCGTCCGTCATGGTACGCCTCTGTCTGTCCGCGTCTGCCGCGGGGCGCTGTTCCCTAGGGACATCACGGTTGAAAGTCAAGATCAGGACGTCAGGGCTTCGTCAGAAGCATCGGCCTCTGTTACAGGTCGCTCCGGCGCGGCATGCGCCTTTGCGCGACTGGACACTTCGACCTCTGTGGCTTCGCACCGAGGTTCAGACATCGAAGGCAGATGCGAAGTCGAGGCTGCGGATGAACGTCTCGAAGTCGTCCGCGAGAAGCGTGATCCGATAACGCCACTCCTGATCGACATGCACAACCGACGGCTCGCCATCTGGACCGCACGTCCGGTAGTCAAGACAGATCATGTCGTGACCAGCAGACGGGCAATCGGCAAAATAGATTCCGATCGGCGGGTAGCCCCACGCGTCCACCCAAAACCGACTGCCGCGTTCACCGCACAGCGAGTACCTCCCGCGGCTTCCGATGGAATAGAGCCCAGTGATGGCCACGTGGTCTTCAGCCCACGATGTCGGAGAGGGACTGCGGATGCAGGTCTTCTTCAGAACGCCGCCATTGTGCTGACGACAGAGTTCAAGGTAGGCGGCCGGAAGCGTGTAGCCCAGCTGCTTTTGCACCGCCGCGATCGTCGACGGGTCGGGCGGCTCGTCGAAATAGTCCGTGTTCGCATGATCAGAGTCGACCCAGAAATCGGTCAGATCGAAATCTCGATAGATCCGCACCATGATTCAACAACCCGCTCGGCAATTCCGGATCGAGGGTTCGCGCCGTGATCGGCATTAAATCCTACCCCGACCATCGCTCCGGTCCAAGCCGATCGCGATTTTCGCGGCTCTCCGACTGGCGAGTGTCTTCTCGACGGCTGCGCCAAAACACGAAGTTTGCGTGCAATATCAATGCAAATCAGTGTGTCCAGTACTCTCGGCACAAATTTTCTTCTTTCGTTTTTCAGAAATCTATGATTGACTGCCTGCATCCCACCTCATCGAGAGGGGCGTTGCGCGCGATCGTCACGACACGCGAGGTGGGGAGGCGATGGCCGTGTTGTTGCCGGGCGTGCTTGCACGCCGACGAGCGGCAATGATGCGGGCGTGAAGTCGTGTGGTCCTGACGCCGCGACGCTGGCGTCAAGCTCGGGGGTGATGATGATCTCCTGGGCGACGGTGGCTAACAAGCCGGACACCGGGGAGAGCACGATATAAGCGTTAAACCGTCGCGCAGGGAATGCCGGTGATCGGCTGAACCTGTGGTGACTGCCGCCTGCTTATTCTTGTGCAGGCGGGCCATGGGTGAGGCCTTCACCCGGCATTCCCTGCGCCCTCTCTATTTGAGAGGGTCCGACTGATGGATCACTCGGACGTCATGCGTCGCGAGAAGGCCAGGTCATGTGTGGATCGCTCGTGCAACAAATTCGGTGTCATTCCGGGGCGCGCAACGCGCGAGCCCGGAATCCATACGCCGTGACGAGCTTGTTGGATGGAGCGGCCGACGTGCCTGATATGGACATTCGTGGTTATGGATTCCGGGCTCGCGCGTTGCGCGCCCCGGAATGACGGCGTCATGCATGGATTGCCCGCGCGACACATTCAGTGTCGTCCCGGCCTCCGAGCCGGGACCCAGACTCACAGGCCGTCGTTTGTGGCAGGCGCGGAGATGCAGTGGACGACAACACCACGGCCGGTGGTTATGGGTCCCGGCTCGGAGGCCGGGACGACAGTTGTAGTTGGTGCGGCACCTCGGCTCATCGCGACGAGGTGCGGGCAGCCTACGATGGCCTCAGCCGTTGCGATACGTGTAGCTGTAGCCGTTGATCGCGGGGGCGCCGCCGAGATGGGCGTAGAGGACCTTCGAGCCTTCCGGGAAGTAGCCCTTCTTGACCAGGTCGATCATGCCCTGCATCGACTTGCCCTCGTAGACCGGGTCGGTAATCATCGCCTCGGTGCGGGCGGCGAGACGGATGGCCTCGTTGGTCTCGGCGCTCGGCACGCCATAGGCCGGATAGGCGTAGTCGTTGAGGATGACGATCTCGTCGTCGCGCACCTTGCGGCCGAGCTCGACGAGCTCTGCGGTGTTGTCGACGATCTGGCGGACCTGGGCACGGGTCTGCTCCGGCGTGCCGGAGGCATCGATGCCGATGACGCGGTCGGCGCGGCCGTCGGCGGCGAAGCCGACGATCATGCCGGCTTGCGTCGAGCCGGTGACGACGCAGACGATGACGTAGTCGAACTTGATGCCCATCTCGGCTTCCTGCGCCCTCACCTCCTCGGCGAAGCCGACATAGCCGAGGCCGCCGAACTTGTGCACGGAGGCGCCGGCCGGAATGCCGTAGGGCTTGCCGCCGGCATCCTTGACCGACTGGATCGCATTCTCCCAGCTCTTGCGGATGCCGATGTCGAAGCCGTCCTCGACGATGCGGCTGTCGGCGCCCATCAGGCGGGTCATCAGGATGTTGCCGACGCGGTCATAGACGGCGTCCTCGTGCGGCACCCAGCTCTCCTGCACCACGACGCACTTCATGCCGATCTTGGCCGCGGTCGCCGCCACCATGCGGGTGTGGTTGGACTGCACGCCGCCGATCGACACCAGCGTGTCGGCATTCGACTCGATCGCGTCCGGCACGATGTATTCGAGCTTGCGCAGCTTGTTGCCGCCCATCGCGAGGCCGGAGTTGCAGTCGTCGCGCTTGGCATAGATCTGCACCTTGCCGCCGAGCGCCGCGGTCAGCCGCGGCAGATGCTCGATCGGGGTGGTGCCGAAGGTGAGCGGATACTTCTTGAACTTGTCGAGCCGAAGCACGGGATCTCTCCGTGGGTGGTGGAATGGGTCGGCCGCACCATACGAGAATGGACGAGAAAGGTGCTCTCTTTATTGGCCTGCATTTCCGTGCTTACGTCGGACGAAAGCCAGTTTTACGACGATTTCTCTCACCTGACGGCCATCCGATGAAAGAACCTTCCGATACCGAACTCGACCGCGTCGACCGCCGAATCCTGCAGCTGCTGCAGAAGGACGGCCGCATGAGCAATGCCGAACTTGCCGCGGCGGTCCATGTCAGCCCGGCCACCTGTCATCGCCGCACCCAGCGCCTGTTCGACGACGGCTACATCAGAAGCGTGCGCGCACAGATCGCGCCCGAGAAGGTCGAGCGCAGTGCGCTGGTGCTGGTCGGCGTGGTGCTCGACCGCTCGACGCCGGAGAGCTTTCGCACCTTCGAGGCGGCGATCCGCAAGCTGAAATTCGTGCTCGACTGCCACCTCGTCGCCGGCGATTTCGACTTCTTCCTCAAGATCCGTGTCCGCGACATGCAGGACTTCAACCGCATGCATGGCGACCAGCTGATCTCGCTGCCGGGGGTGCGACAGACGCGCACGTTCTTCGTGATGAAGGAGGTGGTCGACAATGCGCCGCTCGATTTCTGAGCAGGCCGGGTTCTGAGCAGGCCTTGGATTGAACCGGGGTTGCCGCATCTGCGACTTACCAGCGCGTGAGCTCGCTCACATCAGCAACCGGCATGGCGGAGACACTGATGAAGAGGCTGTTGGCTGTTGCGGCAGTGGTGCTGGCGAGCAGCGCCGCGCAGGCGCAATACGTCATCGAGTATGGCGGCAACACCATCCGCATCGATCCGGACCGCGGCACGGTGCAAATCCCCGGGGTCTACGACAACACCGAGCAGAAGAAGGCCAAGAAGGCCAACAGCGGCCAGGATGGCCAGCGCAAGCAGCCAGCCGCAGCGCCCGCCGAGGCCGCTGTGACGCCGGCTCCTGCGGCGCCAGCGCCGGCTACCCAGGTTCCAGCCGCCCCCGCTCCGGCGGCGCCCGCGACTGCAGCCGCGCCCGCCACTCCACCCGCCACGCCGGTCGCACCAGCGCCGGCCCAGGCAGTTGCACCGCCGGCGCCCGTCTCCCCCGCGCCGGCGTCACCGCCGGCTGCGGCGACGACGACGGTCGCCGCGCCGGCTCCCGTCGCTCCAGTTCCGGTAGTCCCTGCCCCTGCGGCCCCGCCGCCGCGTGCAGCCCAGACGCCCGCGACCGTTGCCACGGCTGCGCCGCCTCCGGCCGCTGCCGCCGCAGCGCGCGATCCGAACTCGCCGGTGGGCCTGTGGCTGACCGAGGAGAAGGAAGGCAAGATCCGCATCGAGCCCTGCGGCGCCAATCTGTGCGGCTACGCCGTGGACGCCAAGACCAGCCAGAATGGCGAGCAGATCCTGATCAACATGCGACCGAGCGAGAAGGGCCAGGAGAAGAAGTGGAGCGGCCGCATCTTCGATCCGAACAGCGGCAGCACCTACGACTCGACCATCGCCCTCAAGGGAGCCGACAGTCTGAAGGTGCAGGGCTGCGCGTTCGGCGGCATGTTCTGCGGCGGCCAGACCTGGACGCGGGTGAACTGAAGGCAGCTTCCGCAAACGAAAAGCGCGCGGGCTTTCGACCGCGCGCTCGTCATGATGTCCGTGCGGAATTAGCCAACCGGCGTGGCGTATTCCTCATCGGTGACGTGCTCCATCCAGGTGACGTGCTCGCCATTCAGCGATTCATGCATCGCGACATGGACCATGCCGGTGGTCGGCGCCGCGCCATGCCAGTGCTTCTCGCCCGGCGGGATCCAGACGACGTCGCCGGCCTTGATCTCGCGCACCGGGCCGCCCTTGGCCTGCACGCGGCCGACGCCCTGGATGACGTAGAGCGTCTGTCCGAGCGGATGGGTATGCCATGCGGTGCGCGCGCCCGGCTCGAACGCCACGCGGGCGGAGGCGACGCGGGCCGGCGCCTGCGGCGTGATGATCGGGTCCTGCCACACCGTGCCCGTGAAGCTTTCGGCCGCCGCGCGGCGCGTGGGGCGGGAGCCCGCGAGATAAACGTCCACCATGATCGTGCCTTTCCTGAAACTCTGCCGTCGATCGACCGACGCCGCGACCTACTTCTTCGACGCGGCGTAGCGCGCCTTGGTCTCGGCGTTCATCGGATACAGGCCCGGCAGCACCGCGCCCTTGTTGACCTCGTCGACGATCCAGGCCTCCATGCGTTCCTGCTCGGGGCCCTCGGCGAGCACGTGATCGAGCATCGCCTGCGGGATCAGCACGGCACCGTCCTGGTCGGCAACGATCACGTCGTTCGGGAACACGGCAACGCCGCCGCAACCGATCGCCTCGCCCCAGCCGACGAAGGTCAGGCCCGCGACCGAAGGCGGCGCCGCATAGCCGTCGCACCACACCGGAAGTCCGGTGCCGAGCACGCCTTCGAGGTCGCGCACCACACCATCGGTGATCAGCGCGGTGACGCCGCGCTTGACCATGCGCGCGCACAGGATGTCGCCGAAGATGCCGGCGTCCTTGACGCCCATGGCGTCGACGACGGCGATGCAGCCCTCGGGCATCGCCTCGATCGCGGTGCGCGTCGAGATCGGCGACGACCAGGATTCAGGCGTCGCCAGATCCTCGCGCGCCGGCACGAAGCGGAGCGTAAAGGCGGCACCGACCAGCCGCTTCTGTCCCGGGCGCAGCGGCTTCGCGCCGCGCAGCCAGACGTTGCGCAACCCCTTCTTCAGCAGGACCGTGGTGATGGTCGCGGTGGTGACTTGGGACAGGGTCGCGATGGCTTCGGGCGTGAGGGACATTGTGAGACTGGCGCTCCAAACAGGCTGGCGAAAAAAGCAGGCGCATCTTGCGAGCGGCGGTCGTGCCGTCAAGGGCTCACGAGGTGCACACCGCGCATGCGGGGTTGCGGGAGGCCCGATAACGTCTCCTTATCGCAAGACATCCGATTAATTTATTGAATTTTCGAGACTTTTTGCCTTTGACCCAATTCCACTCGCGATCGAAACGAGCTAGATCAGGGACCATCAACGCGGACTCTTCGGACTCATGGCCGACCTTTTCCCACCCCCTCGCCTGCTGCCCAGTGGCGACAGTGCCGTCACCGTCGAGTTCAGCCGGACCATCGACGAGACCGCCAACCGCCGCGTCCTGGCCCTCGATCACGCGCTGGCTGCGGCTGCGATCGACGGGATCACCGAGACGGTGCCGACCTATCGCTCGCTGCTGGTGCACTACGATCCCGGCGTGATCGATCATGCGGCGCTCGGCAGCCGCTTGCTCGCGCTGTCGGCCGGCTCGCTTGCGCCGGAGACCGACATCAGGCGCTGGCGGGTTCCGGTCTGCTATGGCGGCGAGAACGGCATCGATCTCGAGGACGTCGCCAAGGCGCTGAGCCTGACGCCGGACGAGGTGGTGGCCCGCCACGTCGCTGGCACCTACCGCGTCGCGATGATCGGCTTCACGCCCGGCTGGTCCTATCTGTCGGGCCTCGATCCACGCTTGCAGATGTCGCGCCGGCAGAACCCGCGGCTCGCGACGCCGGCAGGCATCATCGCCATCGGCGGCATCCAGACCGGCATCCAGTGCCTTGCCGGCCCGTGCGGCTGGCACCTCTTGGGCCGGACCGCGATGCGGACGTTCCAGCTGCACCGCGAGCCGACGTTCCTGCTCGAGCCCGGCGACGAGGTCAGCTTCACCGCGGTCGACGTGAAGACTTTTGCCGAGCAGGAGCGCGCCGCCGAGGCTGGCGAGCTGATCGCGGAACGGATCGCGGCATGAGCACGCTGGTTGTCACGCAGATCGGCCCGGCCAGCTCGGTTCAGGATGGCGGCCGTTTCGGCGCGCAGCGCTACGGGCTGACGCCGTCGGGCGCGATGGACAAGCTGGCGCTGGCGGCAGCGAATAGCCTGGTCGGCAATGAGCTGATGGCGGCTGCGATCGAGATCGGGCCGTTTGGCGCGACGTTCGCCGCAAAGGGCGGCGCTGTGCGCGTGGCACTGTCGGGTGCGCCGCGGCCTGCTGATGTCGCTAAGCGTTCGATCGAGATGAATACATCGGTGACATTGAACGACGGCGAAAAGCTCACACTCGGCTTTGCGCGTGGCGGCTCGTTCAGCTATCTCGCCATTGAAGGTGGGATCGCGGGCGAGCCGATGTTCAGCAGTCTCTCCGTGAACGCGCGTGCGGGGCTTGGCAGCCCCTACCCGCGGCCGCTGCAGTCCGGCGACATCTTCGATGTCGCGCCTGCTGGCCAGATGCCGGAGATGCAGATCGAATTGCCGAAGGACAGCGGCGCGATCCGCGTCGTGATGGGACCGCAGGACGACGAGTTCAGCGACGAGATGAAGGCGGTGTTCCTCGGCAGCGACTGGATGGTGTCCGCGACCAGCGATCGCATGGGCTATCGCCTCGAAGGACCCGTCATCCGTCATCTGCACGGCCACAACATCGTCTCCGACGGCACCGTCGAGGGCAGCATCCAGGTGCCCGGCAATGGTTCACCGATCGTGCTGATGTCGGACCGCGGCACCAGCGGTGGCTATCCGAAGATCGCGACCGTAATCTCAGCCGATTATGGTCGTCTGGCGCAGACGCCGGCCGGCACGCCGTTCCGCTTCAGGGCGGTTGGCATGGCCGAGGCGCAGGCGGAACTGCGCCGCTACAAGGAGCTGTTGCGCAGCCTGCCCGGCCGCGTCACCGAGCTCGCGAGCAGTGAGTTCAACACTGACGCGCTGTTCACGGCCAATGTCGCCGGCCATGCCGTCAGCGCAACCGACGTCGCGACGTGGCCCGGAGTGACGCCTGACTAGCAATTGCATCTCATCAACGAGCGGACCCATCACATGACCAGCACCGTCGATCTGAACTGCGACCTCGGAGAAAGCTTTGGCCCGTGGGAGATGGGCAACGACGCCGCGATGATCGAGCTGGCGACGTCCGTGAACGTCGCCTGCGGCTTTCACGCCGGAGATGCCGACATCATGCGCCGGACGGTGGAGATGGCCAAGGCCAAGGGCGTCAGCATCGGCGCGCATCCCGGCTATCGCGACCTGCACGGCTTCGGCCGGCGGCCGGTGCCGGGGCTGAAATCGTCCGAGATCGAGAACCTCGTCGCCTACCAGATCGGCGCGCTGCAGGCGATCGCGACGGCGGCGGGACACAAGGTCACGCATGTGAAGGCCCATGGTGCGCTGTCCAACGTTGCCTGCGAAGACGACATGACGGCCAACGCGATCGCCAAGGCGATCAAGGCGGTGGATCCCAGCCTGATCTTCGTCGTGCTGGCGAATTCGAAGCTGGTGACAGCCGGCGAGAAGGCGAACCTGTCGATGGCGCACGAGGTGTTCGCCGATCGCGCTTATGACGACAACGGCCTGCTGGTGTCGCGCAGCAAGCCCGGCGCGGTGCTGCATGATCCCAAGGTGATCGCCGATCGCGTCGCGCGCATGGTGCAGGATGGCGCGGTGATCTCGGTGACGGGAAAGGTCATGAAGATGCGCACCGACACCGTCTGCATTCACGGCGACACTGCCGGCGCCGTGGAGATCGCGCGCGAGGTGCGCAAGGCGCTCGAGGCCGCGGGTATCAAGGTGGCGCCGTTCAAGACGGCGCCGTGATCGAGAGGAATTTGATCAGAACGGATGCGTGAAGGGCATTCCGAGAGTAATCGCTGCGATCAGCGCCACGGCGCCGTAGAAGGCGACCAGCGCTGCAGTGGTGCTCCGCTCGCGCATGGCGCGAGCCTGAGGCATCGGGCGCAGTTGTGTGATCGTCTGCATCGGCGGTCTCCTGAAGTTCCAGCCCCGACAGAAATGCGTTCTCGGGGCCGGGCGCAAGGCAACCGGCGAAATAACGACAAGCCCCCTGCCCGGGGTCCGCTTGGAACCATAAAATTCTCGGCCGCTGTTCCGGCCGAGAATTTTATCCGCTGGGTTCCAACCCGATTCGCTTGGTTAATAGACGTCGAGCTGGAACCGGCCCTTTTTCTTGAGATCGGCGACAAAGCTGACGGCCTCGTCGGTCGAGCGGGCGCCGAACTGCGCGACGATGTCGACGAGTGCGCGCTCGACGTCCTTGGCCATGCGCTTGGCATCGCCGCAGATGTAGAGATGAGCGCCATCGGCAAGCCAGGTCCACACCTCGCGGCCGACCTCGCGCATGCGGTCCTGGACGTAGAACTTCTTGTCGCCGTCGCGCGACCACGCCAGCGACAGCCGCGTCAGCAGGCCGGCGGTCTTCATCGCGTTGAGCTCGTCGGCGTAGAAGAAATCGCAATCGCTGCGCTGGTGGCCGAAGAACAGCCAGTTCTTGCCCGGCGCGCCGGTCGCCTTGCGATCGAGCAGGAAGGCGCGGAACGGCGCGATGCCGGTTCCCGGGCCAACCATGATGATCGGCGTCTTCGGATCGGCCGGCAGCGCGAAGCCATGCGCCTTCTGCACGTAGACGCGCAGCTTGTCGCCGGGATTGATGCGCTCGGCCAGGAAGGTCGATGCAAGGCCGAGCCGCTTGCGCTTGCCGATGACGTAGCGGACGCAGTCGACGGTCAGCGAGAGTTTGCCCGGCGTCGCGTTGTGCGACGAGGAGATCGAGTACAGCCGCGGCTGCAGCGGCTCCAGCGCCTCGACGAAGGCCTCCGGGTGCGGTCGCACGCCGGAGAACTTCTGCAGCACGGCCATGACGTCGAGCGTCGCCGCATCGCCATCGGGATCCTCACCCTGTGCCAGCCGCCGCGCCTTCTCGCGGGTGGCGCCGCCGGTGACGAAGGAGATCAGCTCGAACAGCGAGTCCGGCGCCGGCGACAGCGAGACGTCCTCCAGCAGGCACTGCCGCAGCGGCTTGCCGTTCACCTCGGTCATGTGCGAGGCGCCGAGCAGCGCGATGATCTGGTCGACGAGACCGAGGTCGTTCTTGGCGAAGATGCCGAAGGAATCGCCCACCACATAATCGAGCCCGGCCTCGCCGAGATCGAACTCAATGTGCCAGGTCTCCTTCTCCGAACCTTGCTTGTTGAGCAGGCGCCGCGACAGGAACGTCGCCTCGACCGGATTGTCACGCGAGCGCCCCGCCTCGTTGACGACGACCGACACCTTCGCGGGCACTGCTGCCGACGCGGCGGGCTTCGTCACTGGCGCCTTGTCGATCTCCTCGTACAGTGCCTTCAGCATCCGCGCGGTTTCCTTGCCGCCGGGGACGCACAGGTTCAGCCGGGCTTCGCTGCGATCGGCGATCGCATCCGAATAGTCGCTGCAATTGTAGCCGCACTGGCCGCAATCCTGCTGCGCCATCGCGGCCATCATGCGCCGGCGCAGCGGACGCCCGTCGGCGAGCTTCATGCGGTCGGCGATCGGCATCGTCTGGTCGTGCCAGGGCGCCTCGCCATCATCGCCATCGCCGGCGGGCGCGAGCACGGCGCCGTTCTGCGCCGGCGACAACGCCGTCGTCCCGTCGAGGCCAAGGGCGCCGGCGAGGAAGCCGTTGAGCCAGGAACGCTGCGCCTCGGAGAACGGCGCGGTCGGCGGGATGATCTCGATCTTCGACATGGGTGTGATCTGGTTCATGCTGACACCTCGGACGAGGTCTGGGCTTCGGCAAGCTGGCGCAGCGCTTCGCCATCGTGGCGACGGGCGAAGGCGAGGAAGGTCTCCTCGGGCGAGGCGCGATGGGCGAGATAGGCCTTGAGCAGCTTCTCGACGGTCCGCGGGGCATCCGCCGCCTTGAGGTCGCGATAGACCTCGCGGCCGATATCGGCCTGCGGTCCGAAGCCGCCGCCGGCGAACAGATGATAGCCCTCGACAGTGTCGTCGCCGTCGCCGACCGGCACCTTGGCCCCGATCATGCCGATGTCGCTGATGTAGTGCTGCGCGCAGGAGTGATGACAGCCGGTGAGATGGATGTTGAGCGGCGTGTCGACTTCCACCCTGCTCTCGCACCAGTCGGCGATCTCGGCGGCGTGCTTCTTGGTGTTCGATGCCGCGAATTTGCAGCCGGCATTGCCGGTGCAGGCGATCAATCCGGCGCGGAGGGGCGACGCCTTCGTCGACAGTCCGATCTTCTCGATCGCGGCACAGGCCAACGCGGTGTTGTCGTCGCTCACACCGGACAGCAGCAGGTTCTGCCAGACCGTCAGCCGGATCTCGCCGTCGCCGAGATCGGCCGCGATCTTCGCCAGCGCGCGCATCTGGTCGGTCGTCAGCTTGCCGAGCGGCAGCACGACGCCGATCCAGTTCAGCCCCTGCTGCTTCTGCTGATGCACGCCGATATGCGCCATGCGATCGGACTCGGGACGCGGCTTCAGCGCCTCGTCCGGCACGCGCGTCAGCTTGCGTCCGAGCTTCGCCTCGACGGCCTCCATGAACTTGTCGTGGCCCATGCTGTCGAGGACGTATTTGAGCCGCGCCTTCAGGCGGTTGGTGCGGTCACCGGTCTCGATGAACAGCCGCACGATCGCGTCGGCGACCTCGGTCGCACGCTCCGGCTCGACCATGATGCCGGTCGGCTTGGCAAAATCCTTGTGGCCGGTGATGCCGCCGAGGCCGAGCCTGAACCAGACGCCCGGCGCAGCGCCAAAGCCGTCTTTCACCTCGATCGCGGAGAACGCGATGTCGTTTGTGTCTTCCAGCGCAGCGATGCGGCCGGCGCCGTCGAACGCGACGTTGAACTTCCGCGGCAGTCCGTACAGCGAGCGCTCGTTGAGGATGTGGAAGTGCCACTCGCGCGCATAGGACCGCGTATCGAGCAGCTCCTGCGGATCGATGCCGGCCGTCGGCGTTCCCGTCACGTTGCGGATGTTGTCGGCGCCGGAGCCGCGCGCGGTGAGGCCGAGATCGGAGAGCCCTTCCAGCAGCATGACCGCATGCTTGGGAGGAATCTCGCGCAGCTGCAGATTGGCGCGCGTCGTCACGTGGCTATAGGGACCGCACAGCTGATCGGCGAGGTCGGCGAGACCCGCGAGCTGCCAATGCTTCATGATCCCGTTCGGAATCCGCAGCCGGCTCATGTAGGAATCCTGGGCCGGCGCGACGTGGAACAGGCCGAAATAGCGCCAGCGGAAATTGTCGGCCGTCGACGGCGCGGCGTTGCTGCGGGCCTGCTCCTTCAGCCGCTCATAGGCATCGAACGGATGCAGCTCGCGTTTGACCTTCTCCTGGTCGGCGAGCTTGCGCCCGGATGCGATCACCTTGTCCTGAGCCTTGATGTGGATGGCGTCGGGCCCGGTCGGCTCTGCGGCGGTCGTGGCCGCAGCCGGAGCACGGCTGCCCAGGCTGACCTTGAGACCGACGGCCAAGCCCTCGAGGTAGCGCTTCTGCTCGTCGTTGAAGTCGACTGACACGGGTTCGATTTTCATGATGGCGGACGAAGCTCCAGCGGCCACGGCGATCGGCTTTGAGGATGGGATGAGGACCGCCTCGTCCGAACGCCCGGCTCGGGCGTGTTCAGATCAGCGGTCCGATCAGCTTCGTTGCTGCGGAAATCCGGCAAGGATTGCAGTCAGCGGCATCTGTGGCGGCCGACTGCACTGCAACATTCAAGTTGCGTGCCAGACACAAAGCCCAGGAAATGTGAGGAAAAAACAGCGCTCTGCCCGAATCGCCGAGCGCGCCAATGCAGGCCGAAGCCCCGAAAAGCGGGCATGCCGCCCAAATATTGGTCGGCAGAGCTGGATGCCCGAATTCTGATCGTCGCGGTGGATCAGGCCTTCCAGCGGCCGATCTTGAAGGCCTCGAGATGGCCCAGCACGTCATCGGCCGCGAATGGCGGACCGGCAAACGCGCCAATGGCGCTGTCCTGCGCGGGCCCGGCCGTTCCGAGCGCCGCGTCGTACATATCCGGCCGGAAAACGCCCATGGCCGTCTCCAGCGCCTCGCCGCTGAGCGGTGTCTGCCCCCAACGCACCATCTGGGCATACAGCCAGGCGGCCTGGATCTTCTCCGGCCGAACCGCCCCCTCACGGCCGACCAGCAGGTAGCGCGAGCTTTCCCGGATGGTACCGTCCGGCGAGATCTTCAGCCGACCGTCCAGGGTGCGCTGGAGCACCTCCGCATCGACCCCGATCCTCTCTGGCTGAGCCAGGATGCGCGCCGCCTCTTCGCGGTTCTGCTCGATGAAGTCAGCCGCGCGCGCGCACGCGCGAACCAACGCCGTCAATGCGTCCGGATGCTTGTCAGCCCAGCTCTGCCGGACAGCGAGCACCTTCTCGGCCGCCCGCACCAGCACATCCGAAACGAAATGCAGGATGTGCCCGATGCCAAGATCGACTGCGATCGAGTTCCAGGGGGCGCCGACGCAGAAGGCATCGACATGACCATTGGCGATGCTGTCGACCATGTAGGGCGGCGGCAGCACCACCAGCCGGACGTCCTCGTCGGGATCGACGCCGCCCGCCGCCATCCAGAAGCGAAGCTGATAGTTGTGGGTCGAGAACGGAAACGTCATGCCGAAGGTGAGCGGTTCGGCGCCCGCCTTGCGCCGCTCGGCAACCACGCGCGCCAGCGCGAGGGCCGTGGCCATCGGGTCGAAGCGGTCGCCGTCGAGATTCGCCATGATGGCTGCGTGCAACGACGGGGTCACCGTGATGGCGTTGCCGTTCACGCCAAGGGCGAACGGCGCCACGATCGGAACCTTGACATGACCGA
This sequence comes from Bradyrhizobium sp. HKCCYLS2038, assembly GCF_051167655.1. Lineage (NCBI taxonomy): Bacteria > Pseudomonadati > Pseudomonadota > Alphaproteobacteria > Hyphomicrobiales > Nitrobacteraceae > Bradyrhizobium > Bradyrhizobium sp. HKCCYLS2038. Next base: position 166,138 of record NZ_JBNPTM010000003.1, read on the forward strand.
TGCCGAGGCTGGAGGCGATGGCGACGGGAGCGAGCAGATGGGCCGCGTCGAACAGTCCGATATTGAGCTTGTCGCGCACGTTGGACCAGGAGACCTCGCGGACCAGCGTGACATCGAGACCTTCCGCCGAGGTGTAGCCCTTGTCGACGGCGACAATGAGGGCCGCAGCATCGACCAGCGGAATGAAGCCAATGCGAAGCGGCCCGGTCATTTCAGCATCTCCGAGGCGGTCAGGATCGATTGCGCGATCTCGCCGATCTTTTTCTTCTCGCGCATCGCCGTAGAGCGCAGCAGAACGTAGGCCTCCTCTTCGGTGAAGCCCTTCATCTTCATCAGAATGCCCTTGGCCCGGTCGATGACCTTGCGATCTTCCAGCGCCGACTTGGTGCGCTCGAGTTCATCCTGCAGCTTCGAGAACGCATTGAAGCGCGAGATGCAGAGGTCGAGAATCGGCTTGATCCGCTCCTTCTTGAGACCATCGACGATGTAGGCGGAGACGCCGGCCTCGACGGAAGCCTGGATCGAGGCGGCGTCGCTCTGGTCCACGAACATCGCGATCGGCCGGCGGACCGCGCGGCTGACCTGGAACATCTGCTCGAGCACGTCGCGGCTGGGGTTTTCCAGGTCGATGACGATGACGTCGGGGTCCAGGGCATAGATGCGCGCCAGCAGTCCCTGCATCTCGCTGACATGCACCACGCCAGTAAATCCCGCCTCCCGCAGACCCTCTTCCAGAATGGCTGCGCGGATCGGGCTCTCGTCAACGATTACGATTTTAGGCGACTGCTCGGCGGTCATCGATCACCAGGGGGATCCGGGCGGTCATCCATAGCATGGACGCGGCCGCCTTGAAGCCTTGTCTTTCTGAGTATTTCGGACTAGCTGACGCCCAGCCCATCGGGCAGTTCCAAGATGCAGCAGGGTTCCACGTCCAAGATCAGCCTTGTTTCGCGCGGTTGCGGCTGAGACAACGAATGGATGCTTTCGACCCGGGCGGCTCCCGGCATGTCCGCCCGGAGCCGGTGGTCACGGAATCAGTGCGCGAGCGATCATCTTGTCGAGAAGTGGCACTGCAGCCAGCACTGCCGTCTCGTTGAGGCCGGAGATCACCAGCTGCACGACGTAGGAATTGCCGTCCTTGTCGAGATCAGCGTAATGCGCGATGACTTCGATCGGCTGGTCCTTCAGAGACGGATTGTCGTAGCGGTTGATGATGACCTTCGGGTTGATCGAGGGAAGCGCGGTGATCTTGGCATTCGCGTCGGATGTCGCCATCCAATTCCGATCGCTGCCTGCGACCCATTGAGACAATGCGATCCGATCCTTGTTGTAACTTCCTCGGGCATAGATGATGGCCTCGGCTTTGCCGAATTTCTTTCCGACAGGCACGAACATCGAGGCGCCGTATCTGAGACTCGCGGCCTCGTTCCTCACCCACCCATCAGGGGCATCCACGCGGGGCCTGAATTCCGCACACATGCCTGGTTTGCCATCGCAGACATGGATGATCTTGTCGACTTCAGCTCGCACCGGAAACGTCGCGCCATAGGAAACGATGACGAAGGCCATGCCGAGGATAAAGCGGCGCATCGCTGTTGAGCTCCGTTGAATCAAGCAAGAAACAGAATAACCACCAAAACGCGCAGGTTCGAGCAAATCGGCCCCTCCGCTCGCTCGATTGGAACGAGCTCCGGCATCAAGAGCCCTCAGTCCGTCCATACCTCCCGGATATGGCCGATCGCCTCACCATATCCAGGAGCCTGCTTTAATATCGCACCGCCCACCTTCGTTATTGAATTTCTTCATCAGATCAATTAGTTGGGGTGCCATATCCGAACAATTCAACAGGTCCCGGGCGAGCACATGGACAGAGCGCCGCGCATTTCTTTTACCAGCCTCGGTTGTCCGAAGGCGCTGGTCGATTCCGAGCGCATCATCACGCGGCTGCGCGCCGAGGGCTACGAGCTCGCCCGCAAGCATGACGGCGCCGACATCGTCATCGTCAATACCTGCGGCTTCCTCGACAGCGCCAAGCAGGAATCGCTGTCCGCCATCGGCTCGGCCATGGCCGAGAACGGCAAGGTCATCGTCACCGGCTGCATGGGCGCCGAGCCGGAGCAGATCGAACAGGCCTATCCCGGCGTGCTGTCGATCACCGGGCCGCAGCAATACGAGAGCGTGCTGGACGCCGTTCACCGGGCGCTACCGCCCGTGCACAACCCGCATCTCGACCTTGTTCCTCCGCAGGGCGTCAAGCTGACGCCGCGCCACTACGCCTATCTGAAGATTTCCGAGGGCTGCAACAACCGCTGCACGTTCTGCATCATTCCGAAGCTGCGCGGCGATCTGGTGTCGCGAACCGCGGCGGACGTCCTGCGCGAGGCCGAACGCCTGGTCGAGGCGGGCGTCAAGGAACTGCTGGTGATTTCGCAGGACACCTCCGCCTATGGCCTCGACCTGAAATACGCCGAGAGCCAATGGAAGGATCGCAGCGTCCGGGCCCGATTCCTCGATCTCGCCCGCGAGCTCGGCGATCTCGGGGCCTGGGTCAGGCTGCACTACGTCTATCCCTATCCGCATGTCGACGAGGTCATCGGGCTCATGGCCGAGGGCAAGGTGCTGCCCTATCTCGACATCCCCTTCCAGCACGCCAGCCCGAACGTCCTGAAGGCGATGAAGCGGCCTGCGGCGCAGGACCGGACGCTGGACCGGATCAAGAGCTGGCGGGCCGCCTGCCCCGATCTCGCGCTGCGCTCGACCTTCATCGTCGGCTTTCCCGGCGAGACTGACGCGGATTTCGCCTATCTGCTGGATTGGCTGGAGGAGGCCGAAATCGATCGGCTCGGCTGCTTCAAGTATGAGCCCGTCGCGGGTGCGACGTCGAATGCGCTGCCCGATCAGGTCGCCGACGAGATCAAGCAGGAGCGCTGGAACGCATTGATGGCGCGGCAGCAGAAGATCTCCGCCCGCAGGCTGAAGCGGAAGGTCGGAACGCGCCAGCAAATCATCATCGACGAGGTCGGCCCGACCGTAGCCAAGGGCCGGTCCAAGGCCGACGCCCCCGAGATCGACGGCGCCGTCTATCTGTCGAGCCGGCGGCCGCTCCGCGTCGGCGAGATCGTCACAGCCAAGATCGAACGGGCTGACGAATACGATTTGCACGGTACCGTTGCCGGGTTCTGATCCGGCCAAGCAGTTGTCCCGTGTCGAAGCGGTCGGCGCCGACCGCTCATTGGGATTTGGCCGGCGCTGATGCCCTGACGCTCCACAGCTTGAGCAGGCGCTGCGCCTCGTCCAGCGTCAGCGCGAGGTATTTCGTCTTCAGCTTGGTCAGTTCATCGGGCTTCGTCTGGCCGGAGACGAACCGGCTGTCGAGGATCGTCGCGACCGTGTTCCAGCTCAGCCCCGCGGCCTTGCAGGGCACGAGAATGCCGTCGCTGCGCAGGCTCTGCATCAACGGGCGCACCAGCTCGACGCTGCATTTCGCGAGCTCCGCGATGGCTGCGATCGTTTCGGTGTAGCGGCGCTGCCGGGCGAAATCCTGCAGCATCGCTTCGTCGAGCTTGCCGGTCTGCTTCAACTGCCCGACCGTCAGCTTGGCGCTGCCGAAATCGCGACAGCGCGACATGTCCTGCTCGGCGACGGCAGCCGCCGCTGAGATCGCACTGCGTATTTCCTCGTAGAGATGCGGCGGTGCGGACGCGAGCAGCCGCGCCCTGACGGCTTCGGTGGCCTGCAGCAGCAAAGTCCTGCGCAGCGTCGACGGCAGATCGGCGCGAATGCCGGTCGCGATGGCGAGCTCGGGGTCGACAACCGCCTGCGCCAGAACGATCGCGAAGCCGGCTGCAGAAATTCGCGCCCCCGGATTCTTCATCAGCTTCCGGCTGACACTCGGAAAACGCCGGACCAGCAGCGCGTCGGTGACGATCTCCTGCAGCCACCAGCGGCCGGCGATGGCCACCAGGTGCTTCTCGCCCCTCGTATTCGCAATCTCGACCAGATCCTCGGGGGTGAGCCGCGGCGATTCCGACAGCACCGGTCCGGCCACCGCGATGTCGTCGTGATGTGCGAGCCGCCGGATCACGGCCAGCGGGGCCTGCGGCACGGGCGCAAGCTGCGCGCTCAGCTCCGCCAGCGCGATCCGCGCCCCGACGTCGGCCAGTGCCCGTAGCTCGATGGTATTCACGAGACGTTCGAAGACGTCGGAAAACAGCGCGTGCTGCTCAACGTCGAGGCTACCGGCCGAGGCGATGAACAGCGACGCGACCCGCTCTGCGACGCCGGAGCAGCGTTCGGCTGAGCCGGTGGCAATCGCCGCCTGCACTTCGTCGGCGATCGTGAGATGGGGCTTCGACATCGCTCGTCCTGAGCGTTGCATGGCAACAAAGAGGCACCGTAAGCGAAGTCGCTAAATGTTTGGTAAAATTAGAACTAAGCAGTCTGAGGCCCGTCCTAGCCGGGCGGCTAGCGCACACCGGCCGGGCCTTGCGGCCACATGCCTCGCATCCTTTGGTGGTGGCCGGCGGAATGCTCGGCTTGACAGCGGTCGCGCTTTACCTGTATGGGCCGCCGCATGATCTCCAACCGGACCAACCGCCGCGCCGCCGTTTGCCGTCGTCACCGCCGTGACGATGCCGGGGCGCGCCATGTCCGAAAACGTTGCTGATCGACTAACTCATCAGCTCCCAGTTTTCGAGAAGGCCGCTCCCGCAAAGGAGCGGCCTTCTCGCTTTTGGCCCGTCGTTTTCCCCCAGCGCATAGGAGACTTGAACATGCTGACCGCTCCCCATCCATATGACGCCCTGATGGAGATCACGGCGCGCCCGCGCACCGTCTTCGTCCAGGGCAAGGGCTCGTGGCTGTGGGACGACGGCGGCAAGCGCTACCTGGACTTCATCCAGGGCTGGGCGGTGAACGCGCTCGGCCACGCCCCGGCAGAGCTTGCCAAGGCGCTGGCCGAGCAGGCGACGCGCCTGATCACGCCGAGCCCGGCCTACTTCAACGATACCAGTCTGAAGCTGGCGAAGGCGCTGGTCGACCACTCCTGTTTCGATCAGGTGTTCTTCACCAATTCGGGCGCGGAGGCCAACGAGGGCGCCATCAAGCTTGCGCGCAAATACGGCGCCAAGCGCAAGAACGGTGCCTACGAGATCATCACCTTCGAAGGCGGATTTCATGGACGCACGCTCGCGACGATGTCGGCGTCTGGCAAGAAGGCGTTCGAGCCACTGTTCGAGCCGAAGGTGACCGGCTTTCCAAAGGCGCGCCTGAACGACATCGCCTCGGTCGAGGCCCTCATCTCCGACAACACCGTCGCCGTCATGCTGGAGCCGATCCAGGGCGAGGCCGGCGTCTGGCCAGCGACGACCGAGTTCTTGCAACAACTGCGGAATTTGACGAACCAACATGGGCTGCTGCTCATCGTCGACGAAATCCAGACCGGCATGGGCCGCACCGGAAAACTGTTCGGCTACGAGCACGCCGATGTCGTCCCGGACATCATGACCCTGGGCAAGGGCATCGGCGGCGGCGTGCCGCTCGCGGCCCTGCTGGCGACGAACGAGGCCTCATGCTTCGAGCATGGCGATCAGGGCGGCACCTTCAACGGCAATCCGCTGATGTGCGCCGCAGGGCTTGCCGTGCTCGATGTGATCGAGAAACCGGAGTTCCTCAAGTCGGTCGTGGACAACGGCATCCACCTCGAGAGCGAGTTGCAGCGCATCTCCGCGCGGCATGGGCTCGGCGAGGTCCGTGGTCGGGGCCTGCTGCTCGCGCTCGACGTCGTCAGACCGATCGCGCCATCGATCGTGGCTCACGCTTTCGAACGGGGCCTGCTGCTGAATGCGCCGCGGCCGGATACGCTGCGCTTCATGCCGGCGCTCAACGTCACCCGGGACGAGATCACTGCGATGATCGACCAGTTGGACGACCTCCTGAACAAGGCCGGCGCGGCACGCTGCGTGGCGTAGCCGGGTGTGTAGCCGAGGCGCAGGGTGCCAAGTCGCATCCTGCGTCTCGGCTGCTCGTTTGGGAGGCAAGCTGCTAACAAGTTCGCCTTTGAGATGAACGCCCATTTGATTTCCATCAAGGACGATCGGGTTCGCCAACGACGATGTTGTCGGGGCCAAACACCTGCGATCCGATGCATGACGTTGTATCTCTCGGGATATAGCGTCGTACGGGATGTGATCAGCTCGTCAGGGACGAGGCTTGCCGGACCAAGCTGATGATCATCCCGCCGACAACGACGTCGGCACGCAAGAAGGAGATGCAAGTATGGCGAGAGACAATCTGGCTCGGGTGCTGCCCGCCGCGGACACGCGCAGCCACATCGCCCCCGCTGCCGCCACCGAAGAAGTGTTGATCCACGTCCGCTTCTTCCCAAACTCCGACATCAACACGATCGGCGAGAAGCCTGCCAGCCTCACCGCCAACGAGTGGTATGAGCGGCTCCTGGACATGGCCCGTCCGCATTACCAGACCTTCGCGGGCGGCCGCGGTTTCTTCCGCATTCCCCGCCCCTGCTTCGAGGCGATCCTGAAGGACGTCGCGGCCTGATCGGGCTCTCTCCGAGTGAGGCGGTGAGCGTCCTCTCTGCCTCATTCCTGTCGACCGCGGTGCGCCGGGTGCGCCGCGGTCGCTGGCGTTTCATCGTCGCGCATGGTGGAGGATGGGGATGAGCGACGCGGCCTGTCATGAACTGCAGCGCATCTTCAGTGCGCTCGTCGTCTCGACCCCGGCCGCACCGAACCTGGTGAACGTACTGGCCGATCGCGCTTTCGATCTGTTCGAGGCGAATATCGATGCGCAGACGGCGCAACTGCCGGCGCTCGCTTGCGCGAAGGGCTGTCCGTCGTGCTGCGCGCTGCGGGTCACCGCAACGGCCCCGGAGATCTTTCTGCTGGCACGCTACATCCGACAGATCGACGAGCGCATGTCGGCGACGGCGCTCGGCTCGCTGGCGCGGCGTGTCAAGCTCGCCAACCGCTCTACGCGCGGCCTGGGCGAGGCGGAGCGGATGGCGCTGCGCCAGCCCTGCCCGTTCGTGGTCCGCGGTGGCTGCATCGTTCACCCGGTGCGCCCGCTCGCCTGCCGCGGTCACGCCTCGTTCGACCGGCGCGCCTGCGCCCAGGCGATGGCCGGACGGGATGTCGAGGTGCCGGTATCGGCTCCGCACGTGGCGCTGCGCAGCCTGGTGCAGGACTCGCTGCGCGCGGCGCTCAATGCCGCCGGGCTCGCCTCGGATCTCTATGAGCTGAATCAGGGCCTTGCCCTGGCGCTCGATGATGTCGAGCGCGAGAACGCCTGGCGTCGGGGAGAAGACAGCCTCGCCCCGGCGCGGATCGCGCCCGCCACGGCGGCACAGACGGATCAGGTGTTGTGGAGCCGTGCCGCTGGTCCCGAAGCCGCCGTCAGGGACGACGCCTAGCGCGCGTCGCGTCGGCGGCTCACGGTTTCAGGATCGAGGCGCCCGTGGTGGCGCGGCTCTCCAGGTCGGCATGCGCCCGTGCGGCATCCTTCAACGCATAGGCGTGATTGATAGGGACGTGCAGCTTGCCGCTGATGACCGCGGAGAACAGCGTATCCGCACCTTCGAGCAGCTCCGAGCGCTTGCCGATATAGTCGTTGAGCTTCGGCCGGGTCGCGAACAGCGAGCCATGGCTGTTCAGTTCGGCGATCGAGAACGGCGGCACCGGTCCCGAGGCGTTGCCGAAACTGACGAACAAGCCGCGGGGCTTCAAGCAGGACAGCGACCCCGGGAAGGTCGACTTGCCGACGCCGTCATAGACCACGTCGCACAGCTCGCCGCGGCTGATCTGCTTCACCCGGCCGGCGAAGTCCTCCTCGTTGTAGAGGATGACATGATCGCAGCCATTGGCCAGCGCCAGATCGGCCTTGGCCTTGGAGCCGACGGTGCCGATGACATGCGCCCCGAGCGCGCGCGCCCATTGGCAGGCGAGCAGGCCGATGCCGCCCGCAGCCGCATGGATCAGCACGCGATGGTGCGGCTCGACCTTGAAGGTCTTGTGCAGCAGATACCAGACCGTCAGGCCCTTGAGCATCAGCACCGCACCCTGCTCGTAGGTGATGTGGTCCGGCAGCTTCACCAGGCGCTGCCAGCCGATGTTGCGCTCCGTGGCATAGCCGCCGAGATTCTCGTAATAGGCGACGCGGTCGCCGGGATGGAAATTCGTCACGCCCTGACCGACGGCGATGACCTCGCCCGCCGCCTCGTTGCCGGCGACGAACGGCAGGCCGGGCGCCTTGTACAGGCCGGTGCGATAATACACGTCGATGAAGTTCAGGCCGATCGCATGCTGGCGGATGCGGACCTCGCCGGGACCGGGCGCGGCAAGATCGATCGGCTCATAGACGAGGGCCTCGGGGCCTCCCACCTTGTGCACGCGCACCGCCTTGGCCATTCCGCGAACTCCCCTTCGGACCCGCTTGCGGCAGCATCTGAGACGCCGGCGCAAGAATTTCCGACAATTACCTGATTCTCAGCCGACATTCGGCCCGGCGCGCGCGAACCGTGACGCCCCTCGACGATGCCTTGGTCGAAAGCGAAGGCGATCACGCGCGCCTTGTCAACTCAGCCCTTCAACCCAGCCCGTCACTCAGCTCTTGCGTTTCCGGCGGTTGCGGGAAGCCATCACGTTGAAGGCCTCGACCGCGAGGGCGAAGACGATGGCGAAGTAGATGTAGCCGCGCGGGATGTGGAACTCGAAGCCGTCAGCCACCAGCGCCACGCCGATCAGCACCAGGAAGGCAAGCGCCAGCATCTTGGTGGTCGGATGGTTGGCCACGAACCGCGCGACCGGTCCGGATGAGACATACATGATGATCATGGCGATGATGACCGCCGCGATCATGATCTCGAGATCCTGCGCCATGCCGATCGCGGTGATGATCGAGTCCAGCGAGAACACGAGATCGATGACGATGATCTGCAGGATGACCCAGAAGAACTTGTTGGCGCCGCCGCCCTCCTGCCCCTTCTCCTCCCGTGCCTCGACCTCGCCGTGGATCTCGTGCGTCGCCTTGGCGATCAGGAACAGGCCACCCGCGATCAGGATGATGTCGCGCCAGGAAAAGCCGAGACCGCGGATCGAGAACACCGGCTGGGTGAGTCCGATCAGCCAGACCAGCACGCTGAGCAGCATGATGCGGAAGATGAGCGCCAGCGCCAGGCCGATCTGGCGGGCCCGCGTCGCCTGCGGCTGCGGGATGCGCGAGGTGATCACCGACAGGAAGATGACGTTGTCGATGCCGAGCACGATTTCGAGCGCGGTCAGCGTCAGCAGCGCGGCCCATGCTTCGGGACTGGTCAGGAGGTCGATCATGCTTTCAAAGATCTCAACAGGCGGATCGCGGAGTCGCTGGCGACGATGTAAAGGCCGATGGCGCACAGTACCGCGGTGACAATGGGACTGACGACGAAATCCTGGGCCAGCGCGTCGATGACGAGGATGCCCCAGAGCGCCACCAGCGGCAGCGTCAGCCAACGCAGCCGTGCGACGCGCACCGGGTGGATGACGTGAAACGGGGCGAAGGTCAGCGCGATCAGGACTGCGAGTCCCAAGGTGGCGAGCAGCGGCGGCGGATGCAGCAGGAACAGGTAGAACGCGGCGATGTTCCACAGTCCCGGAAAGCCGCGAAAATGATTGTCGTCGCTCTTCATGCGGCGGTCGGCAAAATACAGCGCGCCGGTCACCGCGATGCCGACGCCGATCACCGGCGCGGCCAGCGGCAGCAGCATGCCGCTCGCGGTGATCGCATAGGCCGGCACGAACACATAGGTGGTGAAGTCAACGACGAGGTCGAGCACGTCGCCCGACCAGTCCGGCTGCAGGTTGATGACATCGAGCCGGCGCGCCATCGGTCCATCGATGCCGTCGATGATCAGCGCGACGCCGAGCCACCAGAACATCGCGGTCCAATGCTCGCGGACCGCCTGCAGCATGGCCAGCAGCGCGACGCCCGCGCCGAGCGCCGTGAAGACGTGCACTGAAAACGCCGCGGCGCGTCGCGCGGACGTCGCCGATATCTCGCTCGTTGGTCTCACCTGATCCATGCAGCTGCAGTGCTATCAGGAATCGGAGCGAATTGCATATCGTCGCTTGCGGCGATGCGCCGCGCAGGCGCGATCGCGGCCCTTGAAAAAGCGCGCGGGAAGGTCAATTGTTCCGCCATGACCGACCTGGAAAACAGCTTCGATGTCGTGGTTGTCGGTGGCGGGCCGGCCGGGCTCGCGGCCGCCATCGCCCTGTCACAGACCGGTGCCCGCACCGCCCTGGTGGCGCGCCACGCCCCCTATGCCGACAATCGCACCACCGCCCTGCTCGGCGGCTCCGTCGACTTCCTCGACGAAATCGGCGTGTGGTCGGCCTGTCGCGATCGCGCGGCCGGGCTGAAGGCGATGCGGCTCGTTGACGACACCGGCCGGCTGATCCGCGCGCCCGAAGTCCGCTTCGTCGCCGACGAAATCGGCCTCGAATTATTCGGCTACAACATCGCCAACGCGGTTCTGGTCGACGCGCTGGAGGAGCGCGCGCGCGCCATCGAGGGACTGGTGCGGATCGCCGAGGACGCCGAGAGCGTCCGCAGCGACGCTCAGTCGGTCACGATCACCACTTCGTCCGGGCGCACGCTCAGCGCGCAGCTCGCAGTCGGCGCCGATGGCCGCCACTCGCTGTGCCGCGAAGCCGCCGGCATCGGCGTCAGCCGTCGCGCGTTGCAGCAGACCGCGCTGACCTTCAACATCAGCCATGCGCGGCCGCACCACAACGTCTCGACCGAATTCCATACGCCGCACGGGCCGTGCGTGTTCGTGCCGTTGCCGGGCGACCGCTCGAGCGTGGTGTGGGTCGCCGCGCCGAAGGAAGCCGAGCGGCTGCATGGCCTCGACGACGACGCGCTGTCCGCGGCCGCCGAGCGGCAGTCGCACGCGATCTTCGGCCGCGTCCATGTCGAACCGGGACGGCACATGTTTCCGCTCGGCATCGAGCGGCCGCAGCGCTACGCCCAGAACCGCATTGCGCTGATCGGCGAAGCCGCGCATGTCGTGCCGCCGATCGGCGCCCAGGGACTGAACCTCGGCCTGCGCGACGGCATCGACATCGCCGAGGTCGTCCGCCAGGCCAGGGCCGCCGGCGAGGATCTCGGCGCACCGCAGGTGATTGCCCGCTACGGCGCGGCGCGCCGCGCCGACATTCTGAGCCGCACCTTCGTCATCGACGTCGCCAACCGCTCCCTGCTCAGCGACCTGCTGCCGGTGCAGTCGATGCGCGCGGTGGGGATGCATCTGATCGGCGGCATCGGTCCGCTGCGGCGATTGGCGATGCGCGAAGGGCTGGCGCCATCCTGGCGCACGAGCCGCAGGGCGGGCTGATCTTACCTCTCTGTTTGAGCATGATCTTTTCGGAAAACCGGACTCCACTTTTCCGGATCGTGCTCTAAGGAAACACCAGCCGGCCGCTCTGGATCAGCCACATCACGCTGGTGAGCGAGACCACGGACGCGAAGGTCCCGATCAGCACGGCTGACGAGGCCGGCTCGATCCAGCTGTCGTGCTGGCGCGCGATGACGAACACGTTGAGCGCCGGCGGCAGCGCCGCCATCAGCACCGCGGTGGCCGCCCAGGGCTGTGCGAACGGCCCGAACAACAGCATCAGCCCGAACGACAGCAGCGGGTGGATCACCAGCTTCACGATCGTCAGCACCGGCACCTCCCAGGGCAGCCGCTCGAATGGACGCAAGGCCACGGTGACGCCGAGCGCGAACAGCGCCGTCGGCGCCGCCGCGTTCTGGAGAAACTGCAGGGTGCGGTCGAGCACAGCCGGCGGATGAAACTGCAGCGCCGCGGCCAGGATGCCCGCGGCAGTCGCCATGATCAGCGGGTTCTGCAGGATCTGGCGCAGCACGGTGCGCAGCGCATGCGCGATCGAGGCGTGATCGCGCTCGGTGAGCTCGACCAGCAGCGGCACGATCGAGAACAGGAAGATGCTGTCGCAGCAGAAGATCAGCGCCGTCGGCGCCGCCGCCTTGGCGCCGAGCACGGACAGCGCCAGCCCCGGTCCCATGTAACCGATATTGCCATAGCCGCCAGCGAGACCGGCCATGGTCGCCTCGCGCAGCGATAGCCCGCCGATGAGCTTGCCGAGCAGCAGCGCCAAGGTGAAGGTGAGCATGGTTGCGAGCGTCGTTGCAACCAGGAAGGGTGGGTTGCTCAGCTCCGTAAACGGCGTCCGCGCGATCAGGTTGAACAACAGAGCCGGCAGCGACACGTAGAGCAGGAAGAAGTTCATCCAGGCCAGCCCGGCCTCGGGCAGCCTCCGCCATTTACCGCAGGCGAAGCCGATGAAAACGACGCCGAAATAAGGCAAAGCGAGATTGAGAATGTCGATCATGGATCTCGGCGGGCGGCCCTCTGCGGGCCCGGAATGCGGGAGGTCGCGGCGCGGCGCGATTCGGGAACTGTCTAGATTAAATCCGCCGGAGGGGCACTAGCATCGGCCTCAATCCTGGTCTATTCGACTAAGCATGATCAAAGCGCGAACCGCCAAGTTTCAGATCGGTCAGATCGTCCGTCACCGGGTGTTCTCGTTCCGCGGCGTGATCTTTGACATCGATCCGGAGTTCAACAACACCGAGGAATGGTGGTTGTCGATCCCCGAGGAGGTCCGGCCGCACAAGGATCAGCCGTTCTACCATCTGCTGGCGGAGAACGCGGAATCCGAATACGTCGCCTATGTGTCGGAACAGAACCTGGTTCCGGACGAGTCCGGCGAGCCGATCCGGCACTCTCAGGTTGCGGAGATCTTCATCAAGGACAAGTCCGGCGGCTACCGCCCGCGCAATCCGCTGCTGAACTGATCCGCCCGCTCGAAACTTTCGCCGGTCGCACTACGACACCGAATTCGCGGCACCGAGCTCAAGAAAAAAGGCGCTCTCCTGAGCGCCTTTTCTTGTATGCGGTCTTACTGCTTGGCCTGAGGCTGGGCCTGCTGCTCCAGCTTCTTGCGCTGCTCTTCAGCGCGCTTCTGCAGCTCTTCCTGCAGCTTCTGCTGGGTCTTCTCGAACTCCTTCGGATCGGTCGGCGGACCGTCATAGGCCTTGGCGAAGCTGCTGTTGCCCTCCTGCAGCGGCAGCGGCAGCGTCAGCGCGGTTCCGTTCGAGTTGAACGCCTGGACGTAGAGGGTCTGCCCCTTCTTGAGGCTGTTCACGAAATCCGCGGAGGCCTCGTAGTCCGACATGCAGCCGTTCTGGAAGCAGATCACGAATTTGCCGTCGATCGGAGTTCCGGTATCGACCGCGATCCGCGTTCCCGGCTGCAGCTGCATGCCGAGCGGCAGGGTGACGCGCAGGATCTTGCGCGGCTCGCCTTCGGGCTCGATGATCACGGCCGCAACCACAGGCTGACCGGACTCGATGCGGCCGTCCTTGCCGATGAAGCAGACCTGCTTGGCGTTGGCGTCCTGGCCCTTGAGGCAGAACTTGGTCCAGGGGGCGTAGATCAGCTGCGGCATGTCGGCGGCCTGCGCCTGAGGCTGGCCGCCGGCGGGAGGCGCGGCAGGCGCCTGGGCGGCCGGCGCGGGGGCCTTGGGGGCGGCAGCCGGAGCCTTCGCCTTGGGCGCAGCAGGCGGCTGGGCCTGCGATTGCGCCTCCGAAGCGAACGAAACGGCCAGCGCGGTGACCGCCAGCAGGGCGATGCGCCGCCCACGCGGCCCAACCGACGAGGCCAAGTCACGGAAATACATTGCGGAAAACCCTTTCTGAACGGCAGCGCCCGAGACCGCCAAAGGCGCCACACCAAGCCGTTGAAGCGGCTGTCTCCTCAGGAAATGAGGCGGTTAAGTGACAGGCGTTGCCGCCCGGCTCAATTGACCGCTTTCATAACGTGGTGCGCGGAAAGATCAATGCCGCGAGACCATGGCAAGGCTGGGGTCTAGCGCTTGCCGGCCTGTGTTAAAAGCCTGTTGTGGCCTGTTTCGAATCAAATGCTTGCGTTCTGGTCCTGACGTTGCAGCGCGTGTTCGGCAGGGCGCTGCGCGGCTGCGCCGTGGTCCTGGCGCTGTGGCCCGCCCTCAACGCGGCAACGGCGACCGCCGCCGAAACTGCGGCAATTGCCATGCATGGGGCCCCGGCCCTGCCCGCCGGCTTCGATCACATGGCCTACGTCAATCCGGACGCGCCCAAGGGGGGACGCCTGGTGTGGGGGCTGCTTGGAACCTTCGACAGCCTCAACCCGTTCATCGTCCGCGGCGTCGCAGTGCAGCAAATCCGCACCTATGTGGTCGAAAGCCTGCTCGCCCGCGGCAATGATGAGCCGTTCACGCTGTACGGGCTGCTGGCGCGGAGCGTCGAGACCGACGACAACCGGACCTACGTCACCTTCCGGCTCGATCCCCGCGCCCGCTTTTCCGACGGGCAGCCGGTGCTCGCTGACGACGTGGCGTTCTCCTGGAGCCTGCTGCGTGACCACGGCCGGCCGAACCACCGGCAGTACTATGGCAAGGTCGCCAAGGTCGACGTGCTCGATCCCCTGACGATCCGGTTCGATTTCGGCGGCGAAGAGGATCGCGAGCTGCCGCTGATCCTGGGCCTGATGCCGATCCTGCCGAAGCACGCTACCGACGTGGCCGGCTTCGAGGACACCACAATGACGGCACCGCTCGGCTCCGGTCCATACCGCGTGACGGCGGTTCGCCCCGGAGCGAGCGTTACGCTGAGCCGAAATCCCGATTATTGGGGCCGCGACCTGCCGATCAATCGCGGATTGTGGAACTTCGACGAGGTCCGGCTCGATTACTACCGCGAGGCCAACGGCCAGTTCGAAGCCTTCAAGCGCGGCCTCTACGACTTCCGCGTCGAGACCGAGCCGCTGCGCTGGCACGACGGCTATGATTTTCCGGCGGCGCGCAATGGCGAGGTCGTCCGCGACAGCATCACCTCGGAGATGCCGCAGCCGTCGCAGTTCCTGGTTTTCAACACCCGGCGCGCGGTCTTCGCCGACGTCAGGGTGCGCCGTGCGCTGACGCTGCTGTTCGACTTCGAATGGATCAACCGCAACTATTTCTTCGGCCTGTACCGCCGCAGCGGCGGCTATTTCGCCGGCTCCGAGCTGTCCGCCTATGGGCGCGCGGCTGATACGGCCGAGCGCGAGCTGCTGAAGCCTTTCGCCGCGCAGATCCCGCAGGACATCATGGACGGCAGCTACCGCCTGCCGGTGACCGACGGCTCCGGCCGCGACCGCACCACCTTGAAGGCGGCGCTCGATCTGCTCGACGCCGCTGGCTACGGGCTCGACGGCACGGTGCTGCGGCAGCGGATGACCAAGGAGCCGCTCGCCTTCGAGATCCTGGTCACGACGCGCGATCAGGAGCGCATTGCGCTGGCCTATACCGCAAGCCTGAAGCGCGCCGGCATCAATGCGTCGATCAGGGTGGTCGATCCCGTGCAGTTCGACCAGCGCCGGCTCAGCTTCGAGTTCGACATGATCCAGAACCGCTGGGACCAGTCGCTGTCGCCCGGCAACGAGCAGGCGTTCTACTGGGGCAGCGAGGCCGCCGGCCGGACCGGGACACGGAACTACATGGGCGCCAAGGACCCGGCGATCGACGCCATGATCGCCGCGCTGTTGCGGGCCCGCGACAGGACAGAATTTATCTCGACCGTTCGTGCATTGGACCGTACCCTGATGGCGGGGTTCTACGCTATTCCAGTGCTCAATGCCGCCGAGGAATGGATCGCTCGGTGGAATCGTATAGAACGGCCCAAGAGGACAGCTTTGACGGGAGCGCTCCCGGAGAGCTGGTGGCAGCGGCCGGAGCCGGCACCCAAATGACCAACCGGGGCAGTTGGTCTTGAGGGAATTTGTATTAGCCGGATCCGTGAAAGTACGGGGCAACAGGTGAATCAGGCCAATACGTCGCCGACGCTCGACGCGTTGTTTCAACGCATTCTGGCGCGCAAGCCGGATGCGGTCGCGTTGGTCGATCCGATCAACAAGCAGCGCATCACCGGCCGCTCTCCGATGCGTCTGACCTATGCGGAAGCGGATCGGGTGATCTCGGCGCTATCTGCGCATTTCATCGACGCCGGGCTGCCGCCGCATTCGGTCATCGCCGTGCAGTTGCCCAACACCATCGAGTTCGTGCTGACGGTTCTCGCGGCACACCGCGCCGGGCTGGTCGTCGCCGTGTTCCCGCTGCTGTGGCGCCAGTCCGAGCTCGTGGCGGCCTTAAACCGCACCAGCGCGCGGGCGATCGTCACGATGTCGAAGGTCGACGGCGTCATCCATGCCGACCTCGCCATGAATGCCGCGGCGGAAGCGTTCTCGATCCGCCACGTCTGCGGCTTCGGCAACGATCTGCCCGAGGGCATGTTCTCGCTCGACCAGTCGATCGCCAAGCCGTCGCGCTCGACCCGCGGGCTGATGCCGGACGGCCGCAAGGCCGCGATCGTCTCGTTCGACGTCACGGCCGACGGCTTCCGTGCGGTGCCGCGCAGCCATCTCAGCCTGATCGCCGGCGGGCTTGCCATCTCGCTCGAGAGCGATCTGCCGCAAGGCGTGAACATGATGTCGGCGTTCGTGCCGTCCTCGTTCGCAGGCCTCGCCGCCTCCGTGGTCACCTGGCTGCTGTCCGGTGGCAGCCTCGCTTTGCATCATCCGTTCGACGCCGATGGGTTGGAGCAGCAGCTCGCCGAGCTCGCTTGCGACACGCTGATCGCGCCGGCGCAGTTCGTCCTGCGCCTCGACGGCGGCGAGCTCGCCGGCCGCCTGCCCAATCTGCGCTACGTGCTCGGCCTGTGGCGCGCGCCCGAGCAGGTGGCCTCGAGCCCGGCCTGGAAGACGCGCGACATCGAGCTCACCGACGTCTATCTCTTCGGCGAAGCCGGCCTGTTCGCGGTGCGCCGCACCTCGGCCGACGGCAATCCGGGACCGGTCAAGCCGGGTCGCCAGGGCGCGCCGCGCGAGCAGCCGGGCTCGTCGATCGCGGGCGAAATCCTGGTCACGCCGAAGGGCACGCTCGGCCTGCGCGGACCGATGGTGGTGATCGCCGCCTACGCGCCGCCGGCGCCGCCCAGTGACTCGCTGATGCCGCCGCCCGCGCGCGACTATGTCGATACCGAGTATGCCGTGCGGCTCGACCGCGCCCACGACACGATCTCGATCACCGCGCCGCCGGCCGGCGTTATGGCGGTGGGCGGCTATCGCTTCCTCGCCCAGGATCTGCATGAATGGTCGCGGCGGCTGGGCCAGGGCGCCCTGCTCACCGCCCTGCCCGACCGGCTCAGCGGCCACCGGCTCGCCGGGCGTGCGATGGACAATGCGCGGGCCCGCGAAGCGCTGGCGGAACTCGGACTGAACCCGCTGATGGTCGAGGCGTTTCGCGACCGCGCCACGTCGACGGGCTGACCGCGCTGCAGAACTTGCCGCGCTGGTCCAGTGCGGAAGCCTTGTTGCAGAAAGCCTTGCTGCAGTCGGAACAGTGTTGACGCCGCGTTAACAGGAGAACTCTAGGATCGCGCAGTATCATCAGCGTATCCTGAGTTTCCTGGATGTCTCAACAAGGCCCGCTTCTCGTCGTCTCCCGGTCCGCACGCGCTTCGCTGATCGCGGCCCTCGACGCGGCGCAAATCCTTCCCTCGATCGAGAGCCGCTGGGACGACGCGACGGCCATCGTCTCGCGCGTCCAGCCGGCGGCCGTGCTCGCGGTCATGGACGGCGCTGACACGAACGACATCCATGCCATCTCGCGGCATCTGGACGCGCGCAAACCCTACATTCCACTGATCGCCATCGCGCCGGGCGATGCGACACTGCCCGACAACGCCATTCCCCTGCACGGCAGCGACAACACCGACCGCCTGCTGGCGCGGCTGCGCGCCGCGCTGCGGGTTCGCACGCTCCACGCCACGGTGCTGCGCCGCCTTGCCGAGAAGAAGACGGACGGTGCGACGCTGCCGGAGACCGACCCGCTCGACGATGCGACGGTGCTGCTGCTCGGCCGCGGCGCCTCGATGCCGGGTCTGTCGGTGGCGCTGGGCCAGCGCATGGCGGTGGTCGGCGCGCTGAGCATCGAGGCCGCCGCCAAGCATCTGTCGAGCCGGGACATCAACGGCGTCGTGCTCGGCGAAGGTTTTACGCCGCGCGTCGTCGACGCCTTCCTGGCCGTCCTCGCCGAGGACACCCGCTTCCGCAATCTCGCGGTCGTCGTTACCGCCAACCAGCCGGCGCCGCTGCAGGAGCTCGCCAATCTCGAGATCATCGCCGGCGAACCGGCGCGCATCGCGGCGCATGCGCTGCCGATGATCCGGCAGCACGCCTTCGAGGCCCGCCTCAACCGCACCCTGCGCGCGATCGAAGCCGGCGGCATGCTCGATCCGCAGACCGGCCTGCTCACCCGCAACGCCTTCGCGCGCGACTTCGCCACCGCCGTCAGCCAGACCCAGAAGCGCGGCGGCAGCCTCGCGGTCGCCCGCTTCGCGTTCGATCCGGTGAATCCGCGCGCGCAATATGACGGCGCCCGCATCATCAGCCGCCTGATGCGGCGGATGGATTTCGGCAGCCACGAGGACAACGGCTCGGTGGTCGTGGTGTTCGCCGAAACCGACCTGCGCTCCGCCCACGTCATCGCCCGCCGCCTCTCCAGCGTGATGCGCCACACCTCGCACGGCAAGCGCGAGACCCGCAGCGAGCCCTCGATCACCGTCGCCGCGCTGCAGCCCAACGACACGGCGCGCACGCTGCTGGCCCGCGTGTACGGCGAGGCGCAGCGCGCGGCCTCTTAAGATTGAGGCGCCGCTCCTTGCCCCAGGTCATTGCGAGCGCAGCGAAGCAATCCAGAGTCCCGCCCGCAGCCCTGGATTGCTTCGCTGCGCTCGCAATGACGCATAGAATTATCAGCTCGCGTCTACCCAAAGACGCTGGACCGTAGGGTGGGCAAAGGCGCATTCCAGGTCTCGCAACATACGAGCTACCAGATGGCGCCGTGCCCACCACCTCACGGCACGGCGCAAAGCGCGACGGTGGGCACGCCGCCGCCTGACGGCGACCGCTGTGCCCACCTACGGGCTCACAACAAAGCGCGAACGATCTTCCTCAATCGGGCAACCGGCTCTCCAGAGCCTGCATGTATTGCTCCCGATAATTGACGGCGAGCCGACCTCGACCGACGAAACCATTTCTGCACGCCTCTCGCCAGGATTCGAACTCCCTGCGCTTCCCGGCCGCAACCAGACTGGCCGCGACAGCCGTCTCGCCCATCTCGAGCCGCGACTTCGCCATGGGCTCCATCGCAGCTCTGCTGAAGACCTCGACGTCGCAGTACGGGTGAAAGTCCGGAACGACCTTTTGCAGCAGGGTGTTGACGACGTCTACGAGATGACAACGGATGGCGTCAGCTTGCGGAGGATCAAATCCGACATAGTCTGACTTGTGACCGTTGATCATCTCCAGTGCAGCTATCGGATAAAGCTGGGTTCGCGCCTTGCGGATCTCGGGCACGTCGAGGCCATAGGGCGACGGCGGCCGGAGGTCGCGAAGCATCTCCTCGGCCTTCGGCCAGCGAAAGCGCGTCGTCCATGTCACGACCAGCTCGCCGCCCTTTTTGATGTGGAAGCCAAACTCCGCCTCGAGACTGATCTCGGGTCCACGGCAAAGTTCGATGATGAGGCGGCGTGTCGTTCTGCCTTCCGTGACCGTTCCTGTCACCGCAAGGCCACGCTGTTCGATCGTGGTCGCGAGGAACGCCATGAGTTCTTTGACGAGAGACAGCATTGCGTTGCTCAAGCGGTGCAGGGATCACCCAGGTTCACGATAGACAAAATTAATCCGAATTGTCGAGCCGTTGTGCTGCGTAGGAGGGCAAGGGCGCATGCAAGGCTTCGCTGCATGCGAGCAATCAGATCGCCCCGTGCCCACCATCTCACCGCTGAGCATGCCGGCCGACGGTGGGCACGCTGCCGCCGTCGGCGGCCGCTTTGCCCACCCTACGGGACGTGCGCCGGACTACGCCCGTCGCCTGACGTCATTGCGAGCGCAGCGAAGCAATCCAGGGCGTCAGTGGAAACTCTGGATTGCTTCGCTGCGCTCGCAATGACGCTGTGAACGATCAGCTCGCGTCTCGTTCAAAGCCCCAACACCGGTCCGTAGGGTGGGCAAAGGCGCAGGCACGGTCTCACCACATGCGAACTATCAGATGGCGCCGTGCCCACCATCTCACTGTTGAGTATGCCGGTCGACGGTGGGCACGCTGCCGCCTGACGGCGGCTGCTTTGCCCACCCTACAGACCGTCACGATCTGATCCAAACACGTGCATGTTGAGATCGCGCATTTGCCCCACTCCTATGGTGCAATCCCAGCTCGACTCGGGGGCATCTGACGAAGCGGAGCAATGCGTCATGCACAACCGGCAATCTCGCGAGGAGACCGATTGGGTCAGCGTCGTGGCCATCGTCGCGGTGTTCCTGATCGCCAGCCTTGCCTTGCATTTCGGCTGGCAGCTTCGGTGAGACTCGAGCCGGCGGGGCGTCACGCCGCCTTCTTCTCCGCGAGCTCAGCCAGCTCCTTGAGAATATCCGTGGTGCCCGCCAGCCGCTTTTCCGGCGTCTCCCAGATCTGCAGGAACACCACCTTCATGTCGGGGCGCACCTTGGCGGCCTGGCCGTGGCGCTTGATGAAGGCGACGAGGCGATCCGGATAGGCGAAGCTGTTGTCGCGGAAGGCGATGACGGCGCCCTTCGGGCCGGCGTCGACCTTCTCGACATTGGCTCTCCGGCAGTAGTTCTTGATCGCGGCGACCTTGAACAGATAGCGCGTCTCGTCCGGCAGCTTGCCGAAGCGGTCGCGCAGCTCGGCAGCGAAGTTCTCGATCTCCTCGTCGGTCTCGAGATCGGCGAGGCGGCGATACAGCGACAGCCGCACCGAGAGATCGGAGACGTAGTCCTCCGGGATCAGCACGGGCATGCCGATGGTGATCTGCGGCGACCAGCGGTCGACGGTCGGCTCGGTGATTCCCGCCTTGAGGTTCTCGATCGCCTCCTCCAGCATCGACTGATAGAGCTCGAAGCCGACCTCCTTGATGTGCCCGGACTGCTCGTCGCCGAGCAGATTGCCGGCGCCGCGGATGTCGAGGTCGTGGCTGGCGAGCTGGAAGCCCGCGCCGAGAGTTTCGAGCGATTGCAGCACGCCGAGGCGCTTCTCAGCCTGCGCGCTGACCTTGTGGGTCGACGGCAAGGTGAACAGCGCATAGGCGCGCAGCTTGGAGCGGCCGACGCGGCCGCGCAGCTGATAGAGCTGGGCGAGGCCGAACATGTCGGCGCGGTGCACGATCAGCGTGTTGGCGCGCGGAATGTCGAGGCCGGATTCGACGATCGTGGTCGACAGCAGGATGTCGAACTTGCCGTCGTAAAACGCCCCGATGATATCCTCGATGACGGTCGGGGCCATCTGGCCATGAGCGACCGCGACCTTCATCTCCGGCACGGTCTTGTCGAGGAACTCCTTCACCTCCGCGAGATCGTCGATGCGTGGCACGACGTAGAACGCCTGGCCGCCGCGATAGCGTTCGCGCAACAGCGCCTCGCGGATCATCACGGGATCATGCGGCGCGACGAAGGTACGCACGGCGAGACGGTCGACCGGAGGAGACGCGATGATCGACAGCTCACGCACGCCGGTCAGCGCCAGCTGCAAGGTGCGCGGGATCGGCGTCGCCGACAGCGTCAGCACGTGGACCTCGGCGCGCAGCTGCTTCAGCCGTTCCTTGTGGCTGACGCCGAAATGCTGCTCCTCGTCGACGATGACGAGGCCGAGGTCGCGGAACTTGATCGACTTGCCGAGCAGCGCGTGGGTACCGACGACGATGTCGACCGAGCCGTCGGTGAGCCCCTTCTTGACCTGGTTGAGCTCCTTGGTGCTGACGAGCCGCGAGGCCTGCGCCACGTTGACCGGAAAGCCCTTGAAGCGCTCGGTGAAGGTTTTCGCATGCTGGCGCGCGAGCAGCGTGGTCGGCACGACGACGGCGACCTGCTTGCCCTCGAGCGCGACCGCAAACGCGGCGCGCAGCGCCACCTCGGTCTTGCCGAAGCCGACGTCACCGCACACCAGCCGGTCCATCGGACGTCCTGCTTCGAGATCGGCGAGCGTTGCCTGGATCGCGCCGAGCTGGTCCTCGGTCTCGTCATAGGGGAAGCGGGCGCAGAACTCGTCGTAGAGACCGGCCTGCACCGGCAGCTTCGGCGCCTCGTGCAGCATGCGCTCGGCGGCGATCTTGATCAGCTCGCCGGCCATCTCGCGGATGCGGTTCTTGAGCTTGGCCTTGCGCGTCTGCCAGCCGGAGCCGCCGAGCTTGTCGAGCTCGACACTGGTCTGGTCGGAGCCGTAGCGCGACAGCAGCTCGATGTTCTCGACCGGCAGATACAGCTTGGTCTCGCCGGCATAGCGCAGCTCAAGACAGTCGTGCGGCGCGCCGGCGACTTCCAGCGTCTGCAGGCCGACGAAGCGGCCGATGCCGTGATCGACGTGAACGACGATGTCGCCGATGGCGAGGCTCGTCACCTCGGAGATGAAATTGTCGAGCTTGCGGCTGGCGCGGCGCGGCCGCACCAGGCGGTCGCCGAGGATGTCCTGTTCGGAGATGACGGCGATCTGGTCGGTCTCGAAGCCGGTTTCCAGGCCGAGCACCGCCAGCATGGTCTCGTTGCGCGGCGTCGCCTGCACCACGCGCCAGGTGTTGACGCTGGTGACGTGGATCAGCTTGTGATCCTTCAACATGCTGGCCATGCGGTCGCGCGAGCCTTCGCTCCACAGCGCGATCACGACCTTCTTGCGCACCGACTGCAGCGCCTGCACGTGGGCGACCACGGCCTCGAACACGTTGACGGCGGCATCGTTGCGCTCGGGTGCGAAGTTGCGGCCTTGGCGTGCGTTGATGTCGACCACAGCAGTGCCCTCAGGCACGGCAAACGGCGTCATCCGCGCCAGCGGCACGGTGTCCAGCCGCTCAGCCCATTCGGACGACGTCAGATACAGGCGATTGACCGTCAGCGGCTTGTAGATCGCTCCGCCGCCGGGATGCTCCATCGCCTCGCGGCGTGCGTCGTAATAGTCGATGATCTGCTTGAAGCGCTCGCGCGCGGCGTCCTCGCCCTGCGGCTCGATCACGATGGGCGTGTTCGGCAGATAGTCGAACAAGGTCTCCATCTTGTCGTGGAACAGCGGCAGCCAATGCTCCATGCCCGGATAGCGGCGGCCTTCGCTGACGGCCTCATACAGCGCGTCGTCGCGCTCGGGCGCGCCGAACTCGGCGACATAGCCCATGCGGAAGCGGCGGATGGTATCGGTGATCAGCTGGAATTCGGAGACCGGCACGAGATCGAGCGAGCGCATGTCGAGCAGCGTGCGCTGGGTCTCGGCATCGAAGGTGCGGATCGATTCCAGGCTGTCGCCGAAATAGTCGAAGCGCACCGGCTGGTCGAGGCCGGCGGGGAAGAGATCGAGGATGCCGCCGCGCACGGCATACTCGCCACTCTCGCGCACGGTCGAGGAGCGGTGGTAGCCGTTATGCTCCAGCCAGGCGACGACGGAGTCCATCGGCACGACATGGCCGGGCGCCACCGACAGCGCCTGCCCCGCCATGGTGGCGCGCGCCGGCACGCGCTGCACGATGGCGTTCACGGTGGTCAGCACGATCAGCGGCTTGTCGCTGCCGGCGAGGCGCGACAGCCGCGCCAGGGTCGTGACGCGCTGGGCCAGGATGCCGCCGTGCGGCGAGACGCGGTCGTAGGGCTGGCAGTCCCAGGCTGGGAACTGCATCACCGGCAGATCCGGCGCGAAGAAGTCGAGCGCCCGCGCCAGCTGCTGCATCCGCGCGCCGTCGCGACAGACCACGGCGAGGCTGACCGCCGGCGGCTTCGGCCTGGCGGCGATCGCCCGCGCCAGATCGGAGACGACGAGGCCCTCGGCGCCCTCGGCGACATTGGCGAGCGTCAGTGCGCGCCCCGGGGCGAGGTGCTCGGCAGGCGACTTGACCGAACTTTTCATCAATCGGCGTCCACCGCACGGAAGGCCTGGATGCGCGCGAACAGCGCCGGGGTCTGCTCCGGCGGCAGCGGCCGGGCGCCTGTGATCGCGGCGTAGAAATCCGGGTCAGGGACTTCCAGCAGCTGCTCGAGCTGATCCAGCTCGCTCTCGGTGAGCGTGCCGATCTCGGCATCGGCGAAGCGGCCGAGGATCAGGTCCATCTCGCGGGTGCCGCGGTGCCAGCAGCGGAACAAGAGCCGCTTGCGACGGTCGTCGAGGCCTTGGCTTGATCGGGTGGTCCCTGTCATCGCGGTATCCCTGCAGTACAACGCCGAAAGCCCGGACGGTGCCGGGCGCGGCTCGATATAGCGATGCGCGGTGCCTATGTCAGCCCTCAGCGCCTGCAGAACCGGCATGCGGGACCGCGAAAACGACGAAAAAAGAGGTGGATGCCGGGGCGTTCGCGGCTATTCCGGCTCGTAAACCGCTTTAAGTGTCCATCCATGCGCCCTGCCATCCTCAATCCGTTGTTTGCGCCGGTCACCACCCTCTCCGGGGTCGGGCCGAAGCAGGACAAGCTGCTGCGCTATCTGCTCAGCTGCAGCGAGACGCCGCGGCTGGTCGACCTGCTGCTGCACCTGCCCGCCTCCGTGATCGACCGCCGCAACCGGCCCAAGGTGCGCGACGTCGAGGCCGGCACGGTCGTGACGCTGGAAGTGACGGTCGATCGCCATCGCCCGTCGCGTAACGCCCGCGCGCCCTATCTCGTTTACGCCAGTGACGACACCGGCGACGTCGTGCTGACCTTCTTCCGGCCCAAGGGCGACTACATCGAGAAGATCCTGCCGGTCGGCGCCAAGCGCTACGTCTCCGGCACCGTGCAGATGTATGACGGCGTGCCGCAGATCGTGCATCCCGATCGCATCCTCGATGAAGCCGGCTTCGCCAAACTGTCAGGAATCGATCCGGTCTATCCGCTGACCGAAGGCCTCGCGCTCGGCTCGCTCAGGCGAGCGATCGCGGCGGCGCTGACCAAGCTGCCGGAGCTGCCGGAATGGATCAGCCCGGAGGTGCTGAGCCGCTGCAACTTCCCGCCGCTGAGAGAGGCGCTGACGCGGGTGCATGTCCCGCAGGAACTGACGGATATCCTCCCCGAGAACCCGTTCTGGTCTCGCCTCGCCTTCGACGAGCTGCTCGCCGGCCAATTGGCGCTGGCGCTGGTGCGGGCGCAATTGCGCCGTCCCGCGGGCAACCGCCATGCCGGCGACGGCCATCTGCGCCGCAAGGTCATCGACGCCCTGCCCTATGCGCTGACGAACTCGCAAGCCCAGGCGATCGAAGCCATCGCGGCCGATCTCGAAAAGCCGGTGCGCATGCTCAGGCTGCTGCAGGGCGACGTCGGCTCGGGCAAGACGGTGGTGGCGCTGCTCGCGGCGGCCGCCGTGGCGGAAGCCGGCAAGCAGGCCGCGCTGATGGCGCCGACCGAGATTTTGGCACGCCAGCACGCCAAGACGATCACGCCGCTCGCCGAGCGCGCCGGGATGAATGTCGCCATTCTCACGGGGCGCGAGAAGGGCAAGGAGCGCCGCGACATTCTCGCGCGCCTGGAGGCCGGCGAGATCGACGTCCTGATCGGCACGCATGCGCTGATCCAGGACGACGTCATCTTCAAGTCGCTGGCGCTCGCCATCGTCGACGAGCAGCACCGCTTCGGCGTGCGCGAGCGACTGGCATTGACCTC
Organism: Bradyrhizobium sp. HKCCYLS2038; assembly: GCF_051167655.1. NCBI lineage: Bacteria > Pseudomonadati > Pseudomonadota > Alphaproteobacteria > Hyphomicrobiales > Nitrobacteraceae > Bradyrhizobium > Bradyrhizobium sp. HKCCYLS2038. The sequence continues at coordinate 191,911 of NZ_JBNPTM010000003.1, forward strand.
GAAGGGCGAGGCCGTTGACGTGCTCGTACTGTCGGCCACGCCGATCCCGCGCACGCTGGTGCTGACCTATTTCGGCGACATGGACATCTCCGAGTTGCGCGAGAAGCCGGCCGGCCGGCAGCCGATCGATACGCGTGCAGTCGCCGACACCAGGCTCGGCGAGGTCATGGAGGCCGTCGGCCGCGCCCTCCAGGCCGGCAAGCTGGTGTACTGGATATGCCCGCTGGTCGAGGAATCCGAGGCCGAGGGCATCGATCATCTCACCAACGCGACGGATCGCTTCGAGAGCCTGCGCGAGCGCTTCGGCGACAAGGTCGGCCTTGTCCACGGCAAGATGAAGGGCAGCGAGAAGGACGACGTCATGGGCCGCTTTGCGGCGCATGAGCTGCGTCTGCTGGTGGCCACGACGGTGGTCGAGGTCGGCGTCGACGTGCCCGCCGCGAGCATCATGGTGATCGAGAATGCCGAGCGCTTCGGGCTGGCGCAATTGCACCAGCTGCGCGGCCGCATCGGCCGCGGCGCGGAGGCGTCGACCTGCATCCTGCTCTATCACGAGCCGCTCGGACCGATGTCGAAGGCGCGGCTCGCGGTCATCCGCGAAACCACCGACGGCTTCCGCATCGCCGAGGAGGATCTCAAGCTGCGCGGCGAAGGCGACGTGCTCGGCATCCGCCAGAGCGGCCTGCCCGGCTATCGCATCGCCCGCCCCGAGGTGCATGCGCAACTCATCACGCAGGCCCGCGACGAGGCGCTGCGCATTTTGAAAGAGGATCCCAAGCTGAAGGGCCCGCGCAGCGACGCGTTGCGCTGTCTGCTGTATCTGTACGAACGCGACGAGGCGATCCCGCTGCTGACGGCGGGGTGATCAGGTCGGTGCATCAACAAGCTCCACCGTCATCCCGGCCTTGAGCCGGGACCCATAACCCCAGGGAGCAGTTCGAGGCAGACGCGTCGGCCTGCTCGCAAATCACAAAGGCCGCGGAGTATGGATCCCGGGTCGGCGCCGCGACGCGCTGTCGCGCATCGCGGCTTGCCCGGGATGACGAGCTGAAGTTATTTCTTCCTGCAGCTCTCGGCGAACGCCACCAGCTGGGCCGCCTCGGTGCCTGCGCCCTGCAGGTCGGCGGCGATGTGCTCGAACAATCTGGCAAATCCCTCGTAGACGAGCGCCGCCGGATGATCGTCGCCGAGAAAGCCCGCGATCTCGCGCATTTCGGCGACCCAGCGATAGGCCTTCGGCAGCATGTCCGGCAGCGCGGTGCCGAGCCGCGCATGGATGTTCGGCGCGCTCGCCGCCAGCTCGTCGCGGAGCGCGTCGGCAGCGCCGGCCCGCGTCGCGGCCAGCACCATCGCGGCGCCGAGCCCGGTCAGGCCCTTGTTGATTCCGGCATAGGACATCTTCAGAGCCGAGGCCGCGCCGATCGGGCCCTGGATCACGCGCAGATCGAGCCCGAGCTGACCGAGCACGGCGACATCGGCCGCAGCCTCGCCGCTGACATGGAACGTCGGTCCCTTGCTGCCCGGTTTCGGCGGCACGCCGATGATGGCGGCGTCGACCAGGCGCGCGCCCGAGGACAGCACGATGTCTTCGATCGTCCGGATGGTCTCGACGTTGACGGCGTTGCAGTCGACGATGATCGGCTTCTTGGAATTGCGGTTGATGAGTGTCGCGAGCTGCTCGGCGAGCGCCACGGCCTCGCCGGGCGGCACGATCGACAGGATGATGTCGGCATGCGCGATCTCAGCGTCGCTCGCAGCGGTCATGCCGGACGCGGCCGCCCTCGCCTGCGTGGCCGCGCTGCGGCCTTGCAGCGATGTCAGCACCTTGCAGCCGTGCTCGGCGAGACGGGCGGCGACGGCGCTGCCCATGGCACCGGGCGCGATGATGGCAATGCTGGGGGACATGAGGACTGGCTCCAGTGATCACGATGGCCGCGGAGACTAGGCGCATCCGGCGAACCAACGGAATACACGAAAACGGAGGGGCAGCCCTTCCGGACTGCCCCTCGCCACGGCCACAGCAGCAGTCGCGCCCCCCAGCGCCTGCTGCTTCAGCCGAACTCAGAACGAGATCTTCAACCCGCCGCTGCCGAAGAAATCGTCGCCGCCGGTCCGGCCGATGGTGCGCGAGACCGTCGCCGTCAGCGCCACGTTGCTCCAGAACGGCGCCATCACGCCGGCGCTGACCCGGCCATAGGCGTTGTGCGAGGTGGCGCTCGGAACCGTCCAGTTGTTGACGATGAGCGGCGCCGAGGTCGCGCTGTACTGGATCAGGCGGCCGTTGCCGATGATGTCGTCATCGAGCGTCAGGTTCAGGTACGGACTGATGGTGGCGCCCTGCAGCTGGAACGGCGTGCGCAATTGCACGCCGACGCTGCCGATCAGGGTCTCGGCGGTCTGCGAGCCGACCGTGAGCGTCAGCGCGGGATCGCCAGCCTCGGTGAAGGCGTCGACGCGAGCGCGCGCATAGGTCAGGCCGCCGATCGGCCCGAGCTTGGCGGCGCCGGCATCGAACAGATAGCCGGCCTTGCCGGCCGCGACGAAGGTGGTGCCGCCGGGGTTCGAGGTGATGGTGTCGACGATGCCCGGACGGGTGTTGCGATAGTCCTGGTGACCGATCGTGGCGAGACCTTCGGCGAACAGGTTGCTGCTGGCCCACGCGCCATAGACACCGAACTGATAGGAGTTCGCGTCTGACGTGCCGGTGTTGTTGAACAGCTTCGCCTTCGGGTTGGCGTAGTCGAACGCGGTGCCGATCATGGCGTTCGCCGACAGCCGGTACTCGACGCCGATGGTGCCGCCGATGCTGTCGAGGTTGAAGCCGTTCGACGCGACGTTGCCCTGGCGATTGCTGAGGCCGCCATTGCCCTGCATGTAGAACGACCACGGGCTCACGGGTGCCAGCGGCGGAGCCTTGGCGTAAGGCGCCTTGGTCATGGCGGCAAAGGAGTTCATGGTCGACGGCGCAAAACCTGCGGTCTCGCGGAACATGTCGAGCTTGCCGAACAGCGTCGAGGCGAAGCCCATCGCGCTGATCGACGCCACCTCGCCCTGCGGCGCCAAGGTCAGCGGCGCATTGAGACGGTTGACGATGTACTGGCCGAGCACCTCGAAGCCGTGCGAGGTGAGATGCACCTGGTCAACGTAGAATAGCGACTGATACTGGAGGGCTGGATTGCCGATACATGCGTTCGTGCAGAGAACGCTGCTGAAGCCATAACGCGACAGATTGGCCCGAATCTGCGCTCCAATCAGTCCAGTGTCGACATATTCGACCCGCACGCCGGAACGAGCCACGCCAGCGAGCGAGGCCTGCATGAGGCTGTTGTAGGTTTGGCTGAACGCCGACCCGGCCGGAGCATTGGGCTGGGTGGCCGCCTCCGGCAGCGTGCTGACGTCGCCGACCGTGAACACGATGGTGCGTGCGCCGGCGCCGACGATCGCGTTGATGCCCGCCATCGCCTGCCCCGCCGTCACCGCTGCGGCTGCCGGTGCGCCGGCGAGCGAGTTGCCGGTGAGGTAGTAAGCCCGCGCGTCATTGCCGCCGATCGAGATCTCGACCAGGTCGGTGGATGCGATCTGGCCGGAGAAGCCTGTCATGCCGAGGAAGCCGGTCAGGCCGCTCCACTGCTGCGCAAAGCCGGGGGCGCCGGGGGTAACGTTGGTGGTGCCAGCTTGGGCGCCGCCGATCGCGTAGTTGATCTGGGGAATGCCGAGCAGCGCCGACGTCGTATCGACGAAGTTGGTGCCGCCGCTGAAGCGGCCGGTCGGATACAGCGTGGCCGGACTCACCACGGCCGGCGGAGTGACGACGGTCCATTTTCCTAGCGCCGTGAGAAGGGCCTTGAGATTGCCCGTGTCGGCGTAGCTGTCGCCGAAGGCCTGGATGCGCGTAAAAGTCGTTTGGGCCGATGCCTGCCCCGTTAGTTGCAGCGACGCGGCCGATAACGCGAGCACACCCCACAAGCACGCCTTACTCACAACTCTCATACGCTTCCTCCGCCACGCCTTCCCTTTGTTTGCGCAATGTTTCCATTGTGGCGAACTGAAACACCACCGCCCGTCGGTTGTAGGTGCAAGGGCGTCGCTTGCTGTGCCTTCCGGGCATCATCATGCAGCGCGAAGCACCACTCAGCGCACGCACGCCCGCCCGGCGCACGGCTGAAACACTGCTGACAGAATCTGGCAGCGGGCTCGGCTATTCCCGCGGGCAAGCGCCGCTGCCGGCGCCGCCAACGGAGACACCCATGCCCGAGTTCAGCTTCCTGATTCTCTATGTCGACAACCCGCCAGCCAGCGCGGCCTTCTATGCCGATCTGCTGGGACGTCCGATCATCGATCAGTCGCCGACCTTCGCGATGCTGCCGCTGCGCGACGGCGTCATGCTGGGGCTGTGGTCACGGCACACGGTCGAGCCCGCCGCGGCCGGCGCCGCAGGCTCAAGCGAGGTTGCATTCACGGTCGCCGATGCCGGTGAGGTGGAACGCATTCACGACGACTGGAAGGCGCGCGGCCTGCCGATCCTTCAGGCGCCGACGCGGATGGATTTCGGCACGACCTTCGTTGCGCATGATCCCGACGGGCATCGCCTGCGCGTGTTCGTGCCGCAGGACGCCGGCTGATCAGCCGGCGAACTCAGTCGGCTAGATCAGTCGACCTTGGCCGGCTCCAGTTGCGGCGCCGGCTGGGCATTGGCGATGCGCGCGGCGTTGGCCATGCTGGCGAGCGCCGCTGCCTTCTTCTGCTGATCGGAGCCGGGCTGCACCACGCCGCAGGACATGATCAAGGTTGCCGCATCCTCGGCACTCATGTCGATATCGATGATCTTGCTCCTCGGCAGATAGAAGAAGAAGCCGGTCGTCGGGTTCGGTGCGCACGGCAGGAACACCGAAATCTGCTCGTCGTCGCCCGGCAGGCGGTTGGCGATTTCCGTGCTCGGCGGCTGCGAGATCAGCACGATCGACCACATCCCAGGCGAGGGAAACTCCACCAGGCCGACCCTGCGCAGGCTGGAGCCCTTTCCGGAAAACAGCGTCTCGAACACCTGCTTCAGACCGCGATAGATCGCGCGCACCGCGGGAATGCGGCCGAGCAGACGCTCGCCGAGATCGACCAGGGTGCGCCCGATCAGGTTGGCGGCGAGGAAGCCCACCAGGGTCAGACCGATCACGGCCACGATCAGCCCGGAGCCGGGCACCCCGAACGGCAGATAGGTTTCGGGGCGGTAGGCCAGCGGCACGAACGGACGCACCAGGCCGTCCACCCAGGTGACGAACCACCAGGTGAGATAGAGCGTGATCGCGACGGGTCCGGCAACCACGAGCCCGGTCAAAAAGTAGTTTCGAAACCGAAACATCAACCCATGGTGGGGCGTCTCGGCCGGAGCTTCGGCCAAGGGATCGGTCTCGGGCGGCACGTCGTCGCGGGAACTCATGCGAACTTCCAGGTCGGATCAGGTCTCAGCTAGGCTCTTAGCAGATTTTTGAAAGAGCAAGGCCCTCTTTCCGACACAGCCGGGCGCTTTGCCGCCCGCGTGTGGCGGTCCGCGCTGCCCGCGGGCAAAATGCGTCAAAAATCAGCCTGCTAGGCGCTGCGCAGCGGCAGGGCCAATCCCACGGCCACGAAGATGCCGCCGCAGACCTGGTTGAAGCGGCGCCCGGTCCGGGCGAGCCAGGGACGAACCCGGGCGGCGGCGCTGGCGATCGCGACCTCGGTCAGGAATTCGGTCACCGTATAGGTCAGGGCGACGATCGCGAACTGCCCGAGCAGGCTGCGACCGGGATCGACGAATTGCGGCAACAGCGCGCTGAAGAACAGCAGGCATTTGGGATTGGTCGCCGCGGTCAGGAAGCCCTGGCGAAACATCTGATGTCCGCTGGCCCTGGCGCTCGCATGGCCGAGATCGACCGCCACCGGCGGCGATCGCCACAGCTTGATGCCGAGCCAGGCGAGGTAGAGCCCGCCGATCCACTTCAGCACGATGAGCCAGGTGATCGAGGACTGCACCAGCGCGCCGATCCCGAACATGCACAGCGCCATGATGAGGATGAAGCCGATCAGGCCGCCGGCGATGGTGAACAGCGTCTTCCGTCCGCCATGCAACGCCCCGTGCGTCAGCGCCAGCAGGCCGTTCGGCCCGGGTGTGAGCGAGATGCCCACCGCGGTGACGAGGAATAGCAGCCAGGTGTTGAGAGCCATCGGGATTACCGTGATGAAGCGGACCAAGCGATCGGTGCAGGAGTGGTCGTCCGACGCTGATGTCGGATTGCGGATCGGATGGCAAGCGGACGATCGCGTATGGGCTGCGGGGCAGGACGTCCAAACTCAGTCGTCGTCCCGGGCAAGCTGCGCCGACGCGCCAGCGTTGGCGCAGCGCCGACCCGGGACCCATACTCCCGGAAGGTGGTTTGGGCCCGGCTGGAGCTGCCAGAGTTGCCAGCCGTGAGACGCGGTGGTTATGGATCCCGGCGTTCGCCGGGATGACAGCGGTTGTGCGGAAACGGTCTCGCGTCTCACGCCCTCGCGCTTAGCAAGTGATGCGAGAGTACCGCCTGCGGTGCCGCGTTCGCGCCCCTACTCCACCGTGACCGACTTGGCCAGATTGCGCGGCTGGTCGACGTCGGTGCCCATGACGACGGCGGTGTGATAGGCGAGCAGTTGCACCGGAACGGCGTAGACGATCGGGGTGAAGGTCGCGGCCATGTCGGGCATGGTGATCGTCACCAGCGACTCCACGGTCGCCTCCTCGGCGCCCTTGGCGTCGGTCATCAGGATGATGTTGCCGCCACGGGCGGCGACCTCCTGCATGTTCGACACCGTCTTCTCGAACACGCGATCATAGGGCGCGATGACGACGACCGGCATGGTCTCGTCGATCAACGCAATCGGGCCGTGCTTGAGCTCGCCGGCCGCATAGCCCTCGGCGTGAATGTAGGAGATCTCCTTCAGCTTCAGCGCACCTTCGAGCGCCAGCGGATAGGAGGTGCCGCGGCCAAGATACAGCACGTCCTTCGACTTGGCGATCTCGCGGGCGAGCTTCTCGATCTGCGGCTCGGTGGTCAGCGCCGAAGCGATCAGGCGCGGCACCTCGACGAGGCCGTGCACCAGCTTGGTCTCGTCGGCTTCGGAGAGTTCTCCACGTCCACGTCCTGCAGCGATCGCCAGCGCCGCCAGCACCATCAGCTGACAGGTGAACGCCTTGGTCGAGGCGACGCCGATTTCGGGGCCGGCCAGGGTCGGCATCACGATCTCGCTCTCGCGCGCAATCGTCGATGTCGGCACGTTGACGACAGAGAGCGTGTGCACGCCCTGCGACTTGGCGTAGCGCAGCGCCGCCAGCGTGTCGGCGGTCTCGCCGGACTGCGAGATGAAGATCGCAAGATCGCCCTTGCGCAGCGGCGCCTCGCGGTAGCGGAACTCGGAGGCGACATCGAGTTCGACCGGCACGCGCGCAAACCGCTCGAACCAGTATTTGGCGACGAAGCCGGCATAGCTCGCGGTGCCGCAGGCGGTGATCGAGATGCGCTGGATGTCCTTGAAGTCGAACGGCAGCCGCGCCGGCAGCATCACGCGTTCGGTGCCCATGTCGACGTACCGCGCCAGCGTGTGGCCGACGACTTCGGGCTGCTCGTGGATCTCCTTGGCCATGAAGTGGCGGTAGTTGGCCTTGTCGACCAGGAACGACGACGCACCGGATTTCAGCACGTCACGCTTCACCACTGCGCCCGATGCATCATGGATGATGCCGGAGTCGCGGGTGATCTCGACCCAGTCGCCATCGTCGAGATAGCTGATCGTATCGGTGAACGGCGCCAGCGCGATCGCGTCCGAGCCGAGGAACATCTCGCCGTCGCCATAACCCATCGCCAGCGGCGAGCCCTTGCGGGCGCCGATCAGGAGATTGCCATGCCCCTTGAACAGGAAGGCGAGCGCGAATGCGCCCTTCAGATGCGGCAGCGACGCAGCAACCGCCTGCTGCGGGGTGTGACCCTTCAGCAGATAGGAATTCACGAGATGAACGACTGTCTCGGTGTCGGTCTCTGAGGTGAACTTGGCGCCCTGCGTTTCGAGCTCGGCACGTAGTTCGCGAAAATTCTCGATGATGCCGTTGTGCACCACTGCAACGTTGTCAGTCGCGTGCGGATGCGCGTTGCCCTCGGTCGGCTTGCCGTGCGTTGCCCAACGCGTGTGACCGATGCCGGCGTGGCCCTTCAGCGGCTCCCGCTCAAGCCGCTTCTCCAGGTTCTTGAGCTTGCCCTCGGCGCGCCTGCGATCCAGGTGATCACCTTCCAGCGTCGCAACGCCCGCGGAGTCGTAGCCGCGATATTCGAGACGCTTGAGGGAATCGACGAGGTGCTCGGCAACCGGCCCGCGTCCCAGGATCCCGATGATTCCGCACATCAGCGCTAGTCCCCAAATCGTCGAGAGAGATTCAAATGCGTGGCAATGTCTTAACGAAAACCGCGCGCTTTCAGGATTCAATAATTATTGCGGATTGCGACAGGGTTAAGTGGCAGGTTTAACCGCGCGGACGGCCAATCAACTCCGGTTCGACGCGGAGGTCAGTTCGAAGCGCGCTTAACGCCCGGTCAACGCTTTCACGGCGACACTGTCGCGTCGGAGATGACGCCATGACCAATAACCGCTCGACTGATCCCAAAGGCACCAGCCCGCTGAGCCTGTCGCACCCCACCTCCGGCAGCCATCTCGCGCACTGGCCGCCGCCGACCCTCGCCCATGAGCTGAAGCCGATGCCGATCAAGCATCGCACCAACGAGCCCGTCAAGCACGGGACGCGGCGCGGCTGGCGCCTCACGCGGGCAATGTTCGCCGAGTTCCAGGACGACGAGGACTAGCTTCGCACGGCGGTCAACATCAGACGAGCCAGGCCCAGGCGATCGTGCCGATGAGCGCCCAAACACCGATTCCGGTGAGGAACATGATGTCCCGCCCCGGCGCAAGACCGATCGCAGCGTAGAGCATGCGGCCAGACAACGTTGCCAACCGCATGGTCGCGATCAGCACCTCCCTGGCCACGTCGAAGATCAGCTGACCGAGCTCCACGCTGCCCTTCCCGCCCCGGCCTCTATTTCTTCTGACGTTGCTTCGCGGCCCGGAACCGCGCCGCCGCGCCCTCGCGCGTGGTCTGCGGACTGCGCTCCAGCGCCAGCGCATCATCGGGCACATCGCGCGTGATCACCGATCCCGAGCCGATATAGGCGCGTGCGCCGATGTTGATCGGCGCCACCAGCGAGGTGTTCGTGCCGATGAAGGCGCCCTCGCCGATAACAGTCTTGTACTTGTTGAAGCCGTCGTAGTTGCAGGTGATGGTGCCGGCGCCGATGTTGGAGTTGGCGCCGACATGGGCGTCGCCGATGTAGGACAGATGGTTGACCTTCACGCCCGGCTCCAGCACCGCAGCTTTGGCCTCGACGAAATTGCCGATCTTGGCGCCGTCACCCATCGACGTTCCGGGTCTGAGACGCGCGAACGGTCCGAGCAGCGTCTTGCTGCCGAGCCTGGACTGCACGATGTGCGAGAATGAATGCACGATGGCGCCGTCGCCGATCGACACGCCCGGTCCGATCACCACGAACGGCTCGATGGTCACATCCTTGCCGAACGTGGTGTCGGCGGCGAGATACACCGTCTCCGGCGCGATCAGGGTCACGCCGGCGTCCATCGCCGCCTGCCGCAACCGGGTCTGCATCGCGGCTTCGGCCTGGGCGAGCTGCGCCTTGGTGTTGATGCCGCGGACCTCGTCCTCCGAGGTCTCGATCACGACCGCTTCGAGGCCGAGCTCGCGCGCGATCGCGACGGCATCGACGAGATAATATTCGCCCTTCTTGTTGGCGTTGCCTATCTTGTCGAGAATCGCCAGCGCGTGCCGGCCGTCGAGCGCCATCACACCTGCGTTGCACAGCGTGATCGCCCGCTCCGCCTCGCTGGCATCGGCCTGCTCGCGGATCGCGACCAGCTTCGATCCGTCCATCAGCAGGCGGCCGTAGCCGGTCGGATCGGCAGCACGGAAGCCGAGCACGGCGATGGCTGCGCCCGCGGCCAGCGGCGCCCGCAGCCGCGCGAAGGTGTCGGCGGTGATCAGCGGCGTATCGCCGAAGGCGACCAGCAGGTCATCGGCGCCGCGCGCGATCGCCGGCCGGGCCGCCAGAACCGCATGCGCCGTGCCCAGCCGCTCACGCTGGACGAAAATGTCGGCGTTGGGCCGCAGCCGCTTCGCCTCACGCTCGACGGAGTCGTGATCGGGACCGATCACCACGGCCACGTCGGCACCATCGCCGTGCGGCGCCGCCGCCAGCACGTGAGCGAGCATTGATTCGCTGGCGATCGGATGCAGCACTTTCGGGATGCTGGTGCGCATCCGCGTGCCCTCGCCCGCCGCAAGCACGATCGTGAGACTGGTTCGAGCGGTCATTCAACACCTTGAAATAAGTAGGCAATCAGAAGCGCCACACCGGCGCTGTCATAAAGCGTTTTCTGCCCGCGGCAAGCCGCAGCAGCTGAAGCCTATGGTGGTTTTCCTGATAATGTTCGCTTCGTGATTCGATTAAGGCAGGTTCATGGCTAGGGACTTCCACAAAACAGCCGGCGCGCAAGGAGCTGAAAAGACGGGCGGAACGCTGTCCGGACTGTTTGCGGACGAGAACGAGTTCGATCGCCGGGCGATGTGGCGGCTCGGCTGGTGGGGTGCGGGCGCCGTCGGCGCCGTCGGCCTGGCCGTTGTCGCCAATCAGGCCGCCCACGGGCTGCGGCAGGACCGGATCTCCGCGGCCGATCTGTCGCGCCAGGCCCAGCTGATCCAGTCGCTGGCACGGGAGACGCAGGGCGAGGCGCGCCAGCTCGGCGCCGCCATCGAGACGCTCAACACCGACCGCGACCGACTCTATGCGCGCGTGACCGTGCTCGAACAGGGCCTCGAATCGGTCACCGGCACGCTCGCCAAACAGGGTTCCCAGGCCGCCGCCGGCCCGCCGATCGCCGGCAAGTCCGCGCCGCCGGCGATCGCCTCGGTCGAGACGCAGCCGTCCTCGCTGTCCCCAAGCGCATTGCCGGCCTTTGCCAACATGTCGCCCTTCATGGCGGCGCCGAGCGGCGCGCCGGGAACCGCCAGTCAGCCCGCCAGTGCGGCCCTGCCATCGCCGTCCCCGTCGCCGATGGAGGCCGCGAAGCCGCTCTCCGCGGCCATGCTCGCCGGAGGTCCCGCGCCCGCCCCCGCCGCGTCGCCATCCCCGGCCGCCGCCGGCAAGCCCGTGGACGGCGACAAGCTCGCCAAGGCCGAACTGCCCGCCGAGACACCGGCGGCGAAGAGCACGGATAATGCGGATGCCGTGGCTACGATCGTCCAGAAGACCGAGTTTGCCGTCGATCTCGGCGGGGCCAGTTCGATTGGCGGCCTGCGGGCGATGTGGCGCGGCCTGAGCAAGGCCAACCCTGATCTGGCCGCGCTGCGGCCGATCATCATGCTCAAGGAAGGCCAGGCCGGTCCCGGCATGCAGCTGCGGCTGGGCGCCGGCCCGCTCGGCGATGCTGCCGCGGCAGCCAGGATCTGTGCGGCGCTGGCCGAGCAGCAGCGTCCCTGTGAAACCACCGTCTATGACGGCCAGCGCCTGGCGATCCGCGACGAGCCCGAGGCCAACGAGACGGTCAAACCGGCCGTGCCGGCGGTGCAGAAGCCGGCGCCGGCCCAGCGCCGCCGGGTGCTGCAGCCGCAGGCGCAGCAGCGTCACGGCAGCCGGCGCGAGGAGCCGCCGGCAGCGGCGGTCGCGCCCGCGGCGCCCCCGGCCGAGGCGCCAAAGCCGGAGCAGCCATCGGCGCTGTCGTCGTTCTTCCGCCGCTCCTGAGCTCAAATCATCTCGCCGCGAAAGGCACTTGGAGTGGATTGCGAAGCCAATCCGTGAAGCCCGTTTGCGGCTTGTCCGCAGGCCCGTTCCGCAGCATAGTCCCGCGCATGAAAAAGACCCCGTTCCGCCTCTCGCCGTATCAGGTGCAATGGCTCCTGATCGTCGGCTTCGTCACCGTCGGCTATGCCCTGTATCTGCGATATCTCGCGATCGAGCTGTCGAGCGTCGCGCTCGCCTGCGACGCCGGCCTGCAGACGCTCGCCTGCAAGAGCCGGGCGGTCGCGACGACGCTGTTCAAGAATTCGGTGTTCGGCGCCACGGCGCTGGTGATCGCGGTGCTGCACGTGATGCGGCCGTCGATCGTGCTGCTCACCGGCGGACTGGTCGCCGCCGGGCTCGGCATCGTGCTCTACAACATCGTGCTGTCAGGGCTGGCGATCGGCCTGCTCATCCTCGGATTTGCGCGGCCCGCGCCCGCCACAGCGTAACGGCGAGCGTCAGGTACATCGCGCAGGTCCACAGCGCCTGCCAATTGTCGCGCCCCTCGTTGTAGATGACGTAGACCGAGGCGATCGCCAGCAGGCCGGCGAAGCTCGCCTCCGCGATCGGACGCACGCCTTGCGCCGGGCGGTTTACCATGAGCATCGCAAACGGCACCACCGCCATGGTCAGGCTGGCGAACGGGAAGTCGCGGTAGCGCGGATCGAACACGAAGCCGAGCGCCGTCTGGGCCGCGATCAGCACCGTGACCATCAGAACCAGACCCAGCGCATAGGTTATCTTGAGCTGCTTGCGGCCATCGGCCGGCCCGAGCAGATCGAGAAAGGTCGGCAGCGGACGGCCGGCCATCGCAGCATTGGCGGCCAGGATCGGCGACAGCACGCCGGCGGCGAGCAGCGCGCCCCATTGCAGCCAGCCGCCGAAGCCGAGGCTTTCATAATACATCTTGTCCGCGGCCATGCCGAACAGCACGCCCGCCGTCGTCGCCGAGATGCCGACCCCGATCCAGGCCGAGATGTGCGGCGGCCAGGGCCGGCGCCGCACCGTGAGCCAGCCGGCCATGAAGACGATGAAGGACAGGGCCATGCCGGCGCCCATCTGCAGCTTCCACTGCGGATAGTTGCTGATGGACTCGCCCGGCGGATATTTCAGCGCCCGCGTATCGTCGCTGATCAGGCCCCAATAGCCACCGACCGTGCCCTCGAGCTTGCGCTTCCACGGCTGGTCATAGGCCTCGATCAGATTGACCCGGAAATTCTCGCGCTTGGCCAGCGTCAGGATCTCCGACACCACCCGCGCCTGGTTGGCGCGCGACGGCAGCGCGCCCTCGCGCATCCGCCCCTCGCTCGGCCAGCCGGTCTCGCCGATCAGGATCTCCTTGCCGGGGAAGGCCACGCCGACCTGCTGGCGGATGGTATCGACATGCGAGGCGGCAAACTTGGCGCGCACCGGCATGTCCTCCCAGTAAGGAAGAATATGAACGGTGACGAAGTCGACGATGTCGTAGAGTTCGCGGTTGCGCAGCCAGAACTCCCAGACGTCGGCATAGGTGACGGGCACCTGGACCTGCGCCTTGACGCTGCGGATGGTCGCGGCGAGGTCGGCGGTGGTCATCTCGCCGCGCAGCAGCACCTCGTTGCCGACCACGACGCCGGTGATCACCTGCGGATAGCGCTTGATCAGGTCGACGGCGATGCCGATCTGCTGCTGGTTCTTCAGCTTGTTGGAGCCGAGCCAGATGCCCTGGATGACCTTGATGCCGACGCGGGCGGCGATTCCCGGCACCTGGTCGAGACCGTTCTCGATCGAATAGGTGCGGACGCATTCTGAGATCTTGGCGAGCTGGACCAGGTCCTGCTCGATCTGCTCGGCGTCAATGTGGGTGGTCGGGTCGAGCGGGCTCTGCTGGCCCCGGAACGGGGCGTAGGAGACGCATTGCACCTTCGAATCGAGCTCGATCGGCGCCCGGGCGAGCGTGATCGGCCTGGCCAGCCACCACCACGCGGCGGCGATGACACCCAAGGACATGAGCAGAAGCGCCAGCGGCGTACGAAGGGATTTCAGTTCCGTGTCTCCAGGCAGGGAGGTGTCGATTACCCGGTCGGCGGCGATCTGCCAAGTAGGCGAACTCCGGAGCCCCCAGGCGTGGGCGGCTCCCGATCCCAATCCGGCTTTTACGATGACGCGAGAAAGTTGGGGCGTTGCTGGACAAAATCCGAGATTCCAGTCATTGGGAATCCCGGGCTGACCTGCCCGTTGCGTCCGTTGTTTGGAGCGGTTCACTCGCCCGTTAGGAACGGCATGCGATGGTCGGAATCAACCTCCCGCCGCAATCGGGGCTGATTTGACCGGCATCAACACTGCGTCCTCGAGGGGACGGCATGAAGGCAACATTCGGGGAATTTATGGGTCGACGCGTGCTCCAGTCCAAGTTTTCGGTTTTGCGCCTGTGTGCGGCTCTCGGCCTTTCGGTCCTGGCCGGCCTGCCCGGCGCCTTCGCCCAGAGCGGCAACGACCATCCCCAGGACCAGAAGCCGCAGGCGGCCAATCCGGCCGACGCCAAGGAGAACCAGCGCAAGGCGGACGAGTTCGGCGAGGCCGCCCAGGCGCTCAGCGGCGGGCCGGCCGGCAATCCCGAATGCGTCTGGCTCGGCCGCCGGGTCGTGCAGCTGCTGTACCGCGACGACCTCGATACCGCCTTCCGCCATCTCGACCTGTATGACCGCTTCGGCTGCCCGGGCGGCCATGTCCAGGCCTCGTTCCGCTGCCTGACGCGGTTCATCGCCCAGATCGACGACAAGGTGCCGAACTCGCTGAACAACCACGTCCACACCTGCTGGATCAATCCGGACGCCAAGCCGCAGGTGGCCGCCGCTCCGGCGCAGGCCGCTCCGCCGGCTCCGGCCGGGTCGGCCCCGCAGGCCGCTCCGGCGGCGCCCGCGGCACAGCCCGCGCCGCAGCCGGCCAAGCAATAGGCGCCCTGCCCGCCCGCCGCGCCGGGCTGCTCGGTGAGGATTGCAGGACCGCTGCAGTTGTTTAATCGCGCTGCAGCGGTATCCTGTCGCAGGTGGTTCGGCGTCGATCGGTCCGGCGGTTCAGCCCTCGTTCAGTGATGAACCGGCCTTAATGTGACCATCGGCAGGGCCAATGACGGACTTGCCGGTGTCTGATCGAAGCCGCGCTTCGCATGGCGTGCCTGGGCAGCACGCCGGCCGAGCGTGTCGCCGGTGCGCCGCGCGCCTCCCGCGTCGGAACAGCCGCTCCTCACTCTTCAAGCCCGCCATGGTGTCCTGACCGATGCGCGTGATCGCAGCCGTCATCCTGTTCGTCGCCGCCGCGCATGCCGCGCTGTGGGGCGTGTTGCAAACCAAGCAGAGCGCGCCCGATTTCACCGGCATGCTGCCGAGCGTGTCCTACGCGCCGTTCGAGGGCACCGACCATCCCGACGTCGACAACATCCCGAATGCCGAGCGCATCCGAAGCGACCTGAAGAAGCTCGCCGGCATCACCCGCGCGATCCGCCTGTATTCGTCGACCGGCGGCGTCGAGCTGGTGCCGCCGATCGCGGCCGAGGTCGGCCTCAAGGTCATGCTCGGCGTCTGGATCGACAAGAACGAGGACCGCAACAAGCGCGAGATCGCCGCCGCCGTGCAGCTCGCCCGCCGCAACAGCAACGTCATCGGCGTCGTCGTCGGCAACGAAACGCTGTACCGCGGCGAGCTTAAGCCCGAGCAATTGATCGGCTACATCAAGCAGGTCAAGAAGTCGGTCAGCGTGCCCGTCACGACCGGCGAGATCTGGAACATCTGGCGTGATGACGTGAAAGATGCCGACCGCGAAGGTCGACCGACCTTGGCATCGAGCGTCGACTTCATCGCCGCGCACGTGCTGCCCTATTGGGAGTTCTTCAACCACACCCAGGCCGTCGACCAGGCCGTGGAGCGCTACCAGGTCTTGCGCGAAAAGTTCCCCGGCAAGCGCATCGTCATCGCCGAGTTCGGTTGGCCGAGCGAGGGCTACAACCGCGGCATCGCCGATCCCGGCCCGTTCCAGCAGGCCTGGGTGCTGCGCAATTTCGTCACCCGCGCCGAGTCGATCGGCATGGAGTACAACATCGTCGAGGGCATCGATCAGCCCTGGAAATTCTTCGAAGGCGGCGTCGGCCCGTACTGGGGCGTGCTCAACGCTGCGCGCGAAGCAAAGTTCTCCTGGACCGGTCCGATCGTGAACCCGGACTATTGGAAGCTCGCGACCATTGCCCTCCTCGTCGGCGTGCTCTTGTCATTGCCGATCGTGCGGCTGCGCCGGCCGACGGTGCTGCAGGCGATGCTGCTGGCGATCACGGCGCATGGCGTCGGCGCCTGGGTCTCCAACGTGTTCGCCTATTGGAACGTGCATTATTTCGTCTGGGGCTCGGCCTTCGCGCTGACGCTCGGCCTGACGCTCCTCGTGCCCTTGATCCTGATCGCGATGGCCCGCATCGAGGAGATCGCGGCGATCGCGTTCGGCCGCGCGCCGCGTCGGCTGCTCACCCGCGACAAGGTCGCGCGCGAGCGCATCAAGGCTCCGGAGGGCTATTGCCCGAAAGTCTCGATCCACGTGCCGGCCTATTTCGAGCCGGTCGAGATGATGAAGCAGACGCTCGACGCGCTGGCGCGGCTCGACTACCCGAACTACGAGGTGGTCTGCATCATCAACAACACGCCCGACCCGGCGTTCTGGCAGCCGATCCAGGATCACTGCCGCATGCTCGGCGAGCGCTTCAAGTTCATCAATGCCGAGAAGGTGAAGGGCTTCAAGGCCGGCGCGCTGCGCATCGCGATGGAGCGCACCGCGGCCGATGCCGAGATCATCGGCATCATCGACGCCGACTATGTGGTGACGCCGGACTGGCTCTCCGATCTCGTCCCGGCCTTCGCCGATCCCGCCGTGGGCCTGGTGCAGGCGCCGCAGGAGCATCGCGACGAGGATTTGTCGCTGATGCACTACATCATGAACGGCGAATATGCCGGCTTCTTCGACATCGGCATGGTCCAGCGCAACGAGGAGAACGCGATCATCGTGCACGGCACGATGTGTCTGATCCGCCGCGCGGCGATGGACATGGCCGGCGGCTGGTCGAGCGACACGATCTGCGAGGACACCGACCTCGGCCTCGCCATCCAGGAGCTGGGATGGCAGACCCACTACACCGCCACCCGCTACGGCTCGGGCCTCCTGCCCGACACCTACGAGGCGTTCAAGAAGCAGCGCCATCGCTGGGCCTATGGCGGCTTCCAGATCGTCAAGAAGCACTGGCAGCGCTTCCTGCCCGGCCGGAGCCGGCTGACGGCGGACCAGAAGCGCGAGTTCTCGCTCGGCTGGCTGAACTGGCTCGGCGCCGAGAGCCTCGGCGTGGTCGTCGCGATCCTCAATCTGATCTGGGTGCCGATCGTGGCCTTCGCCGGCATCGCCATTCCCGACAAGATCCTGACCATCCCGATCATCGCCGCCTTCGTGGTGTCGCTCGCCCACTTCCTCATTCTCTACCGCCTGCGCGTCGCGATCCGGCCGTGGCAGATGTTCGGCGCGATGATCGCGGCAATGTCGGTGCAATGGACGGTCAGCCGCGCCGTGGCGCAGGGCCTGATCACCGAGCATCTGGCGTTCGCCCGGACGTCCAAGGGCGGTCTCTCCAGGATGTCGATCGAGTTCCAGGCGTTCTGGGAGGCCGTGATCGGCGCCCTGCTCCTGATCGGCGCCACCATCCTGATCATGACCAACTACCACGCCATCACCGAGCTCTACATCTTCGCCGCGGTCCTGATCCTGGAGAGCCTGCCGTTCCTCTCGGCGGTCGCGATCGCCGTGCTGGAGATGTCGCGCATCAACTCCTTCGAGTTCTGGCGCCACGCCACCATCCGCACCGCCGAACTGATCGGCCTGCGCCCGGTCTGGGTCCCGGAGCTGGCCGGGCCAGGGATGCAGCCCGCGCCGCTGAGCGCGGCGGCGACGAAGGTGGTGGAGAAGGTTTAGGCGGAGCGCGCGGCAACGAGCGAGCGACCGCTGTGCCCATCTCCTTCCTCACACACCGTCATGGCCGGGCTTGTCCCGGCCATCCACGTCGTTCGGCATTCTGAGGCCGACGTGGATGCCCGGGACGAGCCCGGGCATGACGTGCCTCAAGAGAGCCTCCCACCAGGCCATCGCGATGCTCTCGCATCGCCTGGAGAACCACCGCGCCCCCTGTGGTTTCCCTCCCCGCCCTATTGACCGGACCGCACCCACCCCCTACACAGCGCGCACGACAGCATGCGGCCCACGGGTCAGGGGTTACCCTTATTCCCGCAGCCCGCAGTGAACCACGGCCACGCCGCAAGCGTTCTGATGGTATCCTGCCGATGAACCGGACAGTGACGGCGAGCCGTCACACCGCTTCCAAGGGAAGCGAGCGCGTAGCTCAGCCGGTAGAGCACGTGACTTTTAATCATGGGGTCCCGGGTTCGAGTCCCGGCGCGCTCACCACCCTTGTTTTCCCCACCACGATCCCCGCCCGACGCGGCGGGATGAGGAGACTACCGCTCATCAACATCTTCTTCACGGCCGACCGCCATTTCGGTCACGCCCGTATCATCGAGCTGGCGAAACGCCCGTTCTCCTCCGTCGCCGAGATGGACGAGATCATGATCGAGCGCCACAACAAGGTGGTGAGGCCGGGCGACATCGTCCACGATCTCGGCGACTTCGCCTTCGCCGACCACGAGCCTTACCTCCGCCGTCTCAACGGCCAGATGCATCTGACGCTCGGCAATCACGACAATACTAGACGCATCAAGGCCGCCCGGCATCTCTGGGCCAGCATCGAGAGCCTGCGCAACATCACGCATCCCGACGGCACCCATCTGGCGCTCTGCCATTACGGCCTGCGGGTGTGGTCGAAATCCCACCACGGCGCCCTCCACATCTACGGCCACAGCCACGGCCGCCTCCCCGGCGACAGCCAATGCTGCGACGTCGGCGTCGACTGCTGGGATTTCACGCCGGTGTCGATCGAAGAGATCAAGGCGCGGCTGGCGACCTTGCCGAAGCGCAGGGAGCCTGATCATCAATCGTGACAGAGGCCTGATGGCGCATCGTGCGGAAGCCGCGCCACGCTCGCAGCTCAGTAGCAGTTGGTCCGGTACTGCCCCATTCCCAGGTGCATGGTCGTGCAGCGCTGCGGCGGAGGCGGCAGCGGCGCGAGCGCGGGGCCGGCTTGCGTGGCCGTCTGGTTGTTCTGTGGCGGCGGCGCGTTCGCCAGGATGGCTGTCTCGGCGGCATTGGCGGCGTCATGGCCGGCGGCGCGGGTGGCCCGGCATTGAACGTAGGCCGGTGAGCCCGGCTGGGCGCCATAGCTCTGGCAGTCCCGATCGTCCTTGGCCGCCAGCTGGGCCCTGACCTCTTCAGTCGACTTGAAACACCCGGCCAGCAACGGCGCGGCCAGAACAACCACCAGCAAGTATCGCATTACCCCGTCTCCGCCGCCGCACTGAACCGCAACTTGAACGGGAGATCAAGCGCGATCGGCGCAATCGTGGCGCGGCGATTTTCTGCAACAGAGCTGGTCGCTTTTCGTAACACCCGCTCGACGAAATGAGGCCTCGTGCGCATGGACGCAGAGCGATGCTCGGCGTCTTGCAACGTTAGTTGTGTGCACTGTCACCGCGACGGCGGCGAACAAGCAGGACGCATCGAGGTGATATGGCCGGGCCTCGACACAGCGCTGGTCGAGCCCCCCTGCCAATCACGAACGATCCCGTCCATTACCTGACGGCGGGAGGATCGGCATCCATCACGACCTTCGCCACGGGATAACGCCAGTCGTTCTTCGAATTGTCGGCGGCGGCATCGATGCCTGCCACGATGACGGCACCGATGAGCCCGCCATTGACGCCGCTGGCCAGACGCGCCCGGCGTGTCGCATCGAACGGCGCGACCGTGATCATCCGCTTCTGATAGCCGGGCTTCTGGCAGGTCACGGCCAGCGTGCTCGACTGTCCGCGATAGAGCGGCACGCGCACCTGCGCGGGGCTTGTCATGGATGCGGTGAAACCGGTGGCCTCCAGCGAGCAGGCGGCCCCGGTCATCTCGACCTCGCCCTGGCCGGCATTGCCATAGGTCCGCACTTCCACCAGCTGGTCACCCGCGAAATCGGGCACGCTCGCGCCGGTCCGGCGCTTCGGCTCGTAGACGTCGATCCCTCGGCTGCCGGTGTTCGGCCTGATGTCGGTCACACTGCTGACCGCAAGCGGCGCAGCACACCCGCCAAGGCACGCCCCTCCAAGGATCGCCAGCCAAGTGGCAGACCAACGCAAACAGTCCATTTGAGCCCCCCAGCCCAATTGTGGTGAAATAGCGGTAGCAGGGTCCAATCCGACCAACAATAGCCGCAACCTCGGGGAGAGTAGAGCGACCATCAAAAACCGCCTGAGTTGCGGGCAGGACACAGTCGCTGTCGTCCCGCAGCATCAAATAGGCCGGTGGAACGGAGGTGTCAGACGATCGCCGAACCACAACTTACGCGAGAACTCAAGCGCGATTGGCGCAATTGCTTGTAGGTGTAGGCCGCCAATGTCTGCAACAAAGCTGGTGGCTTTCCCCAACACCACTTCGGCGAAATGATGCCTCGTGCCAATGGACACAGCGATGGTCGGGTTGTTGCGACTTCATTTTTGTACACTGTCGACGTAACTCACACCGTAACTCTGAGAGAGGGAGGGCGCGTGATGACGCTCGCAAAGCGTCTGCTGTCGTTGACTCTGATGGCTGGCCTTGCCCTTGGTCTTGCCGCATGCGATCCGAGCCAAAGCCAAAGCGACGGCATCAAGTTTGGCTGGTTCTATCGGATGGTCGTCGATCTGTCCCACGGCGACGAGCCGCTCAGTATCGAAGTCATCATCGCCTGTGGCTCGGAAGTCAGACAAATCCTGGGGGAAGGGCGCAGCGCCCGTGCGCTCTGGGCTCCCTACATCTACGGCGTTCGCACCGGGAACGGCGAGGGCGTGCTGGTTCAAAGCCCCAACGTCTGCGATCGCGATGTCACCAAGCAGCCGGTCCCCGCCGATTTCATGCCGGTCGTGTTCTGGACGCCGGACGCGGCCAATCTCGAATTCCTCGTCGCCTATCTCCATGAGCGGGCCTACGAGCAGCCTGTCTCGAAGCTGACATTTCATCGCGCCACGATTACCGAGGCAACCGAGGCCGACTACAAGGCGTGGCGTGAGACAAAATGGAAGGACAATATCGTCCCGATCGGCGATCCGCGGGAGGATCAGATCAACGCCCGAAGCTTCTTCCGGGGCGAAGGATTTTTTCAAGCTGGTGATCCACGCAATAAATCATTGCTGCGCATGGCGTGCTTTTCATTTCTGCGGGTTCCAATTCCGCCGGATCTGCGGGAATTGGTGGGGGCACATTGGCCGCCGGATCGCCCTCGCTACTGGCTACTCGACTGGCGCGTCGTCCGCCCGATCATATTCGAAGAGAATCCGCAAGAAACCCGCTACTGGGAACGATTTCGCGCTGAGGCAGAGCGGCGCGGCGTTCTGCGCGGCGAGGAGCCGCGTGGTCTTCCGACGTTTTATGAGGGCACGGGTGTCAACCGTTCATCGGGTGTTGGCAGCATCGGGGTCGGCCGGCTCGCCTCCGGTCAAGGTCTTCGGATTCCTTATCGCGTGGAAACGGGTTATCCGTGGGCCACCGAACGGATGCGGACACAAGGTTCATTCGACCTTCATGCGGACACTGATGGCGGCGCCGACCAGGGCTTCGCCTACTGCTATCGCGACATGTTTGGATACTACTTCGCCACACCACTGGGTACGCCGAGAAGAGCGGCCGATCACCGCATTTTCATCGACAATCAACTGATCGGAACCTGGCCGGAAGCGACAGCCATGGCTCCGGGCGCCGCCATCATCGAGCGCGACGAGTACATCTGGCTCAACAACGATTTTGACCTGACGCACGAGCTCGCGAGGATGCAATGAAGATCGAAACGAACGACGCATTGATCAGCGATTGCGTCTACGCATAACGGTCCGGTCCACTTGATCCCATTGCATTCGCCCTGTTTACGGACGCGTTGAATGCATGGTCACCCAACCTCGGGAGAATCACCTGGAACAGGGCTGAGCAGCACCTGACCGTTGCCCCTCCCCATTCAGTAAGTTGGGCCCCAGACCGGGATGAACTGGAACTTGTCCAGACGGGTGTCGCTCCAAGAACCAAACAGCGACTGGTCGCCAAAGTGCATTGGTGGCGAATGATCCCCATCAGCAGTGTCCACCTTCAATCGAACCTCGCTTGGACAATCCCTTCGCGACTCGACGTTCAACACGAATGAAATCGGCAGCACATCTCTCGCATTACGAAGGATTGAAAAAGCTCCTCCTTTCCAGACCGCGTGATCTCGAAAAGAAAGAAAAACAGAAACTTCTTGGGGTACGCCGGCTGGCGATCGAGCGCTTGCACCAACTCGCCTCGCACTACGGCCTTACAGGCGCCAAACGACGCACTGGGCGACAAAACCAACATCGAAGTCGCAACCAGGACAACAATCATGGCAGAAGGGAACGGGGCTCTGCGCACCATTGCTGTCGAAGCGGCGACCACTCCAAGATCTTTACTCAGATCGATGGGCGCGTCAGCCGAACCTCGACGATAAGTTTCTTCCGCAAACGCTGCGGCGAGCTGGATACCGGTCCGCGCTGTGTTCGCCATTACAATCCCCCAAAAATGTTGACGAGTTCATATTCGCGGAAGAAATACACGTATTCGTCGCGCTCGACGGCCACTCCGGATCGAGTCCGGCCTCCGCCATCTTCGTGCGCCTCCTGGATCAACTCGCCATTGATCCGATTGACCGTGCGACCAAGGTTCAATTGCCAGTCGATGTAGGACGGGAATCCCGTAACGTTGGAAAGGGTGTCGCAATAGGCAAAGCCACGTAACTCTGGAAGGACCTCAGTTGCAGTCCAGCTGAGGTTTGTCTTTGCAGCGATATCCGGCGGAAGGCGGCCATCTGGGCCAAGCAGGTTGGGTGTGAAATCCGTGCGCGCCGGATAAATTGCGCCCGCCACGTCGTCTGCTCGGTACATCACCGCTCCGGCCTTAAGCCCGGGAAGTCCCTGGGACGCGCCATGCGACAAGTACTGCTCGAACCGGTAATCATCGAACAACCACTCGGGCAAGACGTTACCCGCCGGGCGCCCTCGCAGAATACGCTTCACCTCTTCATTGGTGTGCCAGTAAGTCGGTCGATCGACCGGCCATTTTGCATTGACCGGCGCGCGGACTGCATCCGCGAGCTTCACACGCGCGGCCGCATGGCAGCGCGTTCCCATAAAACGATCGCCGATCTTCCAACGAATCTGATCCAACTGATTCTTCGGATTTATGCCGAGAACTTCAAAAGTCAGAAAGTTTTTGGGAGCCTCGACACGGCGCCATTCCTCCCACTGGGGCTTGGTGGCCTCACTGATCGTGGCACCAAGGAACTTCATTTCGGAACGGGGGCTATCGTATGCGTCATCGGAGGCATACGCCAGACCGAACCACGGCTCATCCGCGTTTTGATAGGTTACAACGAGCGGCAGCAGCGCGGCGGGGACCTTGCCGTTGGCCGTGGTCTCGCCGCCGCAGGCCTGCGGCGGCTTCACCACGACACCGCGGCCATCCGTCATCTTGAGACCGTAGGCCATCGGTAGGATGCCAACCTCAACGGTCCGATCGTTGTCCATGTAGCGCGTGATCTTGACGTTGCAGCCGACGACGATGTCGAAGTTCAGGGGCGCGCCCCTGTAGACGAGCTTGACGTTCAGTCGGTAGTAAGTGCCTGAGTCCCGCTCGACCGACTTGGTGTAAGACCATCGTCGCAGAAGCGCCTGGACGGTCGATGTGTCACCGGCAAACCCAGCCGCCACAAGCAGCGCTACGATCACCACGAGAACGAGAGTACGCCCGACGTTCATGATGCTCTCGGATGTTGCGATTGCGGGGACAGCGACTACCGGTTACAGACGCCGGTTACAGTGACAGTGCACGAAACTACTGTCGACGTCGGTTAAGGCGGCACGGCCCTCACCCACCCACCGCAAACCCCAGCACCAGCTGCTTCGGGCTCTGCTTGAACTCCTTGAGCACCGCGGCGCGGGCCTTCTCCGCCAGCTCCGGCAGTGGCTTGTCCGTGTAGAGCTTCGGAAACGTCACCGTGACCGAGGTCAGAGTGCCGTTGTTCCAGTTGAAGCCGACGGCGGGCTTGACGCCGGTTTCGGCGAGGAGGTCGGCTTCGACGGCGCGGCTGTAGGCCATGCCGTTCTGGACGGCGTCGATCATGCCGCAGCCGGCGAGACAGGCGATCAGGGGGAGCAGCGCGAGGGCTCGCATGGCGTTTCACTCCGACGTTTCATACTGACTGGCCCTGCCAGGGCCGCGCCCTGCGCATGCGTATGATATAGCAGCGTGTAGGGCAGACCTGGTGGAAGGATCATCATGAAGGCGGACAATCGTCTGGCACTCACGTGCATGGCGGTGATCGCGGTCCTGATGGTCCTGCTCCTGTCCGCCAAATATGACGACTGCCAGTCGCGCGGACAGGCGGAGGCCGAGTGCTTGCGCCAAGCTCGACTGCACCCCCCGACCTGGCGGCCCTGAGCGAGCCCCCGGGGCAAGGCTGTGACACTGCACGGCCTTCGCTTCCCTCATGCATCATCGAACACCCTGCTCTCGCGGAATGTCGCGAAGAACTGATCCGAAGCCGCAAGCAGCCGCTCCTTGCTGAGAGCGGTAGTCAACCCACCCAACGATCCACTAAATCGAACGACGACCTTGTCGGGATCCTTCGAACGCGGCCTCGCATCCGTGGTCCAGGAGAGGTTCAGGGAATTCACCCGCACGATATCCTGCCGTTCGCAGGCCTCTCTGATCGATTGGAAAAGCATACGCGCCTCGTCGAGTGACAGCTCGACCGAGCCGACATCGCCAAGCGTACAATCCAACAGGAACGTGGGACGTCGAAATCCGACGTAGATGCCATCACGACGTCCGAAAAGTTGAATTTTCTCGTAGACGCGTTCGTTCTCCGCCTCGCGCGCGGCGGCACGTTGTTTCATCACTTGGACGGCCTCGCGCAGAGACTTCGAGATCCGCTTCATCGACGGCAGCATGCTGAGACGTCCGATCGTTCGGGAATGACCGAGATAAATTAGATTATTCAACGGCATCGACACAATCAGCCTCGTCCAGTCCTGCCCCTGAAAATTGCCGCTTCCATTTTTCCGAAACTCATGCTACACAGCACTGCCATCCCGTGCTCCTCGAGAGGGGCGGATCGCGATCGTCACGGACGTTGGGTGCGGGGAGCGGTGGCCGCGGCTGGCTGCAGCGCGCTTGCGCGCGGACGAACAGCCTGACGCGGACGTGAAATCGCGTGGTCCTGGCGCCCCGAAGCTGGCGCCAAGTCCTCTGGGGATGATGATCCCTGAGGGCGACGGTCGCTATCAAGCCGGACACCGGGGCGATCGCGTATAAGCGTGAAGACCATCGCGCGGGGAATGCCGGTTGTCGGCTGAACCTGTGGTGACTGCCGCCTGCTTTTTCTTCTGCAGGCGGGCCATGGGTTGCGGCCTGCAGCCCGGCATTCCCCGCGCCCTCTGTTGGATGAGGGCGAACGATCTCGCAAAGCTCGGACGCGACACGCGTCGCGATGACGGATGAACGCGTCCCGTGCCCGCTTTTCCCTCTGTGCGCCCTCGGCGATGACGCGCACCACGAGACGCCCGGTCGTCACCGAGCCGTGTCCTGCGCCCTCCTATCGTCCGCCGCTGCGCCGTGGAAGGATGCAGCCGATGTGAAGCGCGCCGACCGCCTTTCGCCTGAACGGCCACGCCCTTGGGAGCCCACCAATGTCCACTGCCTTCCTGCTGACCTCGCTGATCGTGGTCGCTTCGCCCGGCACCGGGGTGCTCTATACGCTCGCGGTGGCGCTGACGAAGGGGTCGCGGATGAGCATCGCGGCGGCCTTCGGCTGCACGCTCGGCATCATCCCGGCGATGCTTGCCGCGATCGTCGGGCTCGCCGCCGTGCTGCACACCAGCGCGCTGGCCTTCGCCGCGTTGAAATATTGCGGCGTGGCCTATCTTCTGTACATGGCCTGGCAGACGCTCGGCGAGCGCGGCGCGCTGTCGGTCGAGGCCAAGGAGGATGCGGCTGCGCGCTCGGCTTGGCGGGTGGTGCTGACCGGCTTCCTCATCAACATCCTCAATCCAAAGCTGTCGATCTTCTTCCTCGCCTTCCTGCCGCAGTTCATCGCGGCCGACGAGGCGCATCCGCTCGCGGCGATGCTGGAACTGTCGGCCACGTTCATGGCGATGACGTTCGCGGTGTTCGTGGTGTACGGACTGTTCGCCGCCGCCGTCCGCGACCGCATCGTCAGCCGGCCCCGAATCATGACCTGGCTCCGCCGCGCCTTCGCCGGCGGTTTTGCCCTGCTCGGCGCGCGGCTGGCGCTGAGCGAGCGGTGAGAACCCGGAGTATTGCGGCGAGAGGCTCGCGTAGAAAAGCCGTCCTAAGCTCCGCAGCGCGGGGCCAATTTGTTGCTCGTCATGCCCGGGCTTGTCCCGGGCATCCGCGTGGCTCCGCAGGCGCCGAACGACGTGGATGGCCGGGACAAGCCCGGCCATGACGGCGTGGAGAGAGGTAACCTCAAGCTTCCAGGTTCACGATCGGCGACAGCAATGAGGCGTATCGCCAAAAAACGAAACCCGCCCGAAGCACTCGGCTTCGGGCGGGTCCTGTCAGTCCAACTACTCACCCGGCGGAGATCAGCCGAACTGGTTCATCGTGTTGTGCGCGCCGCCGGCCTTCAGGGCCTTGTCGCCGGCGAAGTATTCCTTGTGGTCGTCGCCGATGTCGGAGCCGGCCATGTTCTGGTGCTTGACGCAGGCGATGCCCTGGCGGATCTCGGCGCGCTGGACGTTCTTGACGTAGCCCAGCATGCCCTGCTCGCCGAAATACTCACGGGCCAGGTTGTCGGTCGACAGCGCGGCGGTGTGGTAGGTCGGCAGCGTGATCAGATGGTGGAAGATGCCGGCGCGCTTGGCCGAGTCCGCCTGGAAGGTGCGGATGCGCTCGTCGGCTTCCTTCGCCAGCGGGGTGTCGTCGTACTCCGCCTTCATCAGCTCGGCGCGGTTGTACTTGCTGACGTCCTGGCCCGCTTCCTTCATCGCGTCATAGACCTGCCAACGGAAGTTGAGGGTCCAGTTGAACGACGGCGAGTTGTTGTAGGCGAGCTTGGCGTTCGGGATCACCTTGCGGATGCGGTCGACCATCTTCGCGATCTGCTCGATATGCGGCTTCTCGGTCTCGATCCACAAGAGGTCGGCGCCGTTCTGCAGCGAGGTGATGCAGTCGAGCACGCAACGGTCCTCACCGGTGCCGGGGCGGAACTGGTAGAGGTTCGAGGGCAGCCGCTTCGGACGCATCATCTTGCCGTTCTGGTTGATGATGACGTCGCCGCTGCGCGCAGTCGCGGGCGTCACTTCCTCGCAATCGAGGAAGCTGTTGTACTGGTCGCCGAGATCGCCGGGCTGGCTGGAGAAGGCGATCTGCTGCGTGAGGCCGGCGCCGAGCGAGTCGGTGCGGGTGACGACGATGCCGTCCTCGACGCCGAGCTCCAGGAAGGCGTGGCGGCAGGCGCGGATCTTGGCCAGGAAGACGTCGTGCGGCACGGTGACCTTGCCGTCCTGATGGCCG
Organism: Bradyrhizobium sp. HKCCYLS2038; assembly: GCF_051167655.1. NCBI lineage: Bacteria > Pseudomonadati > Pseudomonadota > Alphaproteobacteria > Hyphomicrobiales > Nitrobacteraceae > Bradyrhizobium > Bradyrhizobium sp. HKCCYLS2038. Next base: position 219,540 of record NZ_JBNPTM010000003.1, read on the forward strand.
CACTGCTTCTCGTCGGAAACCTGGTTCTCGATCTGCAGCGCGCAGGCGCCCGCCTCGATCATCTTCTTGGCGAGCAGGTAGGTCGCCTCGGCATTGCCGAAGCCGGCGTCGATGTCGGCGATGACCGGGACGACGTGGGTCTGGAAGCCGTCGATCTTGGCGATGATCTCGGTCTCCTTCGCCTTGTCGCCGGCCTTGCGGGCCGCGTCGAGCGTGCGGAAGAGATCGTTGAGCTCGCGCGAGTCGGCCTGGCGGAGGAAGGTGTAGAGCTCCTCGATCAGCGCGGGCACCGAGGTCTTCTCGTGCATCGACTGGTCCGGCAGCGGGCCGAACTCCGAGCGCAGCGCCGCGATCATCCAGCCGGAGAGATAGAGGTAGCGGCGATCGGTCTTGCCGAAATGCTTCTTGATCGAGATCAGCTTCTGCTGCGCGATGAAGCCGTGCCAGCAGCCCAGCGACTGGGTGTACTTGGTGCTGTCCTCATCGTAGGCGGCCATGTCGGCGCGCATCACGGCCGCGGTGTAGCGGGCAACGTCGAGACCGGTCTTGAAGCGGTTCTGCAGGCGCATGCGCGCCACGGCCTCGGCGGTGACGCCGTTCCAGGTCGGGTTGCTCTCGAGCAGCGCACGCGCCGCCTCGACCTCGGCCTGGTAGGACGAGGGTCCCTGGAGAGCCTGGTCGTTCAGTCCACGCGGTTGGAAGTTCATGTCCGTGATCCCTTGGTTAAGGACAACCTGGGACCTGTTGTAAGCACCTGCAGCTGATGGACCAGACATTGCGCGGAAAACTTGTCACACTTTACAAATCTCTCGTGTATAGCTGTAAGGAGATTACAGACGGGAGATGACCGGCCATGAGTACCGCCACGGCGCGCTCGATCTTCATGGGTCCACGCCTGCGCAGGCTCCGACGCGAGCTTGGCCTGACCCAGGCAGACATGGCCGCGGACCTTGAGATTTCAGCTCCTTACGTGGCGCTCCTGGAGCGGAATCAGAGGCCGGTCACGGCCGACATGCTGTTGCGGCTGGCCCGGACCTACAAGATCGACCTCGCCGACCTCGCCGGCGACGGCGGTGCCGACCACACCGCGCGGATGCAGTCGATCCTCAAGGACCCGATGTTCTCGGACATCGACATCCCCGCGCTGGAGATCTCCGATCTGGCAGTCAGCTATCCCGGCATGACCGAGGCCTTCCTGCGGCTCTACACGGCCTATCGCGAGGAGCAGCTGGCGCTGGCCGAGCAGCGCGCGCCGGCGGTCTCCGGCGGTTCGCCCCGCCCGGGCAATGACGGTTTCGACGCCAACGACCCCGTGGCCGACGTCCGCCGCTTCCTCGCCGCCCGCCGCAACAACTTTGCTGGCCTCGACGATGCCGCGGAGCGGCTGGCGCAGGCGATCGCGCAGGGGGCGCCGACCGGCTCGCCGCAGATGCCGGGCCCGGCCGGGCTGATCGAACGCTTTCGCGCCAAGCACAATCTGCAGGTCCGCTACATGCCGCCGAACGTGATGCTCGGCTCGCTCCGGCGGCTCGATCTGCATCGCCGCCAATTGCTGATCGAGGATTCGCTGGACAGTGCCAGCCTCAAATTCGAGCTGGCGCGGCAGCTCGCTTACCTCGAGCTCGACAGCGAGATTGGAGCTGCGCTGGAAGACGGCAAGTTCGCCAGCAAGACCGCCGAGCTGTTGGCGCGCCGCGCGCTCGCGGCCTATGCGGCGGCTGCGATCATCATGCCCTACTCGATCTTCGCCAAGGCCGTCGATGCCAGGGCCTACGATCTCGAGGCGCTGGCGCGGCAGTTCGGCACCAGCTTCGAGCAGACGGCGCATCGCGTCACGACGCTGCAGAAACCGGGCGCCGAGAAGATCCCTTTCTTCCTGATCCGCGTCGATCCCGCCGGCAACATCTCGAAGCTGCTCGACGGCGCCGGCTTTCCGTTCGCCCGGCATGGCGGCGCCTGCCCGTTGTGGTCGGTGCACGGCATCTTCAAGACGCCGCGCCAGATCATCACGCAATGGCTGGAGCTGCCGGACGGACGGCGCTTCTTCTCGATCGCGCGCACGGTGACCGCCGGCGGCGGCTCCTATGGCGCGGTTCGTGTCGAACGCGCGATTGCGGTGGGCTGCGCCGCCGAGCATGCGGGGCAGTTGATCTACACCCGCGACGGCCACGGCCCCGATGCCGACGCGCCGACCCCGATCGGCGTCGCCTGCCGCGTCTGCCACCGCCCGAAATGCGCCGCCCGCTCGGCGCCACCAATCGGCCGCGAAATCCTCCCGGACGATTTCAGGACGTCGTCCGTGCCGTTCGGGTTCTCATCGGATTGACGGCGGTTCTGTGACCAAGATGGCACACATCGGTGCGAAAGGAGCGTGGCGGGTTCGGCAAGCTGTCGAGACGTATCATTTTACCGCTGTGATTTGTGTCCGTTCATTACTGTCCGTTGCTAGGACTGACGGAGTTCAATCGGCGCGTGGTGCGCCCGGACGTCAGCGTGTGCAGCGCCATGAACGACCCGCATCGTGGATTCTGGCCGATCCTCGGCGGCGTGCGCTTTCTGCTCGCGATGTGGGTGCTGTTCGACCACACCTACAATTTCGGGCCGGCCGAACGGGCCATTCCCGTCCTGACGAAGAGCGGGCTGATGGCCGTGATGTGCTTCTTCATCATCTCCGGCTTCAGCATCCATCACTCCATCGCCACCCGGCCCGCCGGCTATCTCCGCCGCCGCGTCCTCCGCATCCTTCCGCTCAATGCGCTTGCGGTCCTGATCGCCTGGCTCGCCTGGTCGATGTTCGGTACGTCCGGCGGCTACCTGGCTCCCGCCAGGCCGCCGACGCCGTTGCAGTTCATCGGCTGCATGCTGCTGCTCGAAGCCTTCCTGCCGATCATGATCTCCTTCCTCTACCCGGCATGGTCGCTGTCCATCGAGGCGATCTACTACCTGCTGGCGCCGCTGTTCAAACGGCTAGAAGGCCGGCCGTACATTCCGGCGATGATGATCGCGTCAGGACTGTCGTTCGTCGCCTTCCCGCTGTTCCCCGACGACTACGTCGCCGACCGCAGCTCCTTCTGGCTAACCGCCCTCGTGATGCTGTGGGCCTGGCTTGCCGGATGGGTCGCCTATCGGCAGCCCCGCGACCTGCGTTATCTGATCGGGCTTGGAATCGCTGGCCTCGCCGGGGTTGCGACCCAGGCGAAGTTCTTCGACGTCGCCGGATTTGCATCGGCTGCGGTCAATTGCGTCGCCTGGATCGGCACCCTGATCCTGGTGTTCTACCGGGTCGGCGACGTCGGCGGCAGAACGGCGGCCGTGTTCGACTACCTCGGCGAACTCAGCTTCCCGCTCTACATCCTGCACTATCCAGTCCTGTTCGCGGTCAGCGGCTCACTCTTCAAGCATTACCCCGACCTGAACTACGGCATCACACAGGTGGTCGTCTCCATCGCCGCGGCCGTACTGGCCTACCATCTCGTCGACAAGCCCCTGCGCGTGGCCCCAAGGACCAGCCGGGCGCCGACAACGCTCCTCGACGCACGGCTGGCGCCAACCGCACGGCACTGATCGGCGCAAGGCTGGCGCGGCGGAAGCGCCGGATGGCGCTATGGCCGTCATCAGAAGCCCGGAAGATCGAACGGGAGAACGACCTCACTGAAAGTTCCGGGCTTGACGAAACAGTCACAAACCCGACAAAGATTGCGCCAAAGTGTCGCGGCGGAGGTGTTCCATGCGATATGTCGACGGCGCGGTGATGTTCTTCAGCCTGTGGCTGCTGGCGTCCATGCTTCTCGACGCCCTGACGCCGCCGGAATTTACCTTCTACATGATCGGCCCCGCGATCGCACCCGCGGTGCTGGTCACCGGCTTCCTGTATTGGCTGCGCATCCCGCCGCTCGACTTCGCCGTCGTCTTCGCGACGCTCTGGATGGTCTCCGAGATGGCACTCGAGATGATCGCCCCGAAGCCGCTGTCGCCGCTGATGGCCGTGGTCGCGGTCGCGCCGCTTGTCGTCGCCGGGATCCTCGTGAACGTCCGGCAGTGGCGGCGGATGCGCGGACACGTCAGGCCGGTCGCGTCCGCCGCGATCAAGGGCGCCGCAGTCCCGGGTCCACGTTAGCGCCGGTCCTCTTGTGCACATACGCGTGCACAAATTTCCGTAATTCTACGGGAATGAAAATTTACGCGGAACTCAGAAACCGGCTCTTAAGCTCTGAATGCCCATCAAGAGCCGATACACAGCCGCGCAGGGACCATGCTCAACGAACTTCTCGTGATCGAAGATGCCGACGTTCATCTCTCGATCCTGCGCAAGATCGCCGTGCAGGCGGGCTTTGCGACGACCGGCGTGAACTCGGTGGACGGCGCCATGAGCGTGCTGCGCCGGCGCAACTTCGAATGCATCACCCTCGACCTCAATCTCGGCGAACGCTCCGGCACGGAAGTGCTGCAGCTGCTGTCCGACATGAAGTCGCGCACGCCGATCCTGATCATCAGCGGTTCCGACGACCAGACCCGCGACATCACGGTGCGCGCGGGCAAGATTCTCGGCCTCAACGTCTTCCCGCCGTTCTCGAAACCGGTCGACCTCGCGCTGCTGCGCCAGACGCTGCGCCAGATTGCAGCCGACACCGACCGGCAGCGCCTCGTCAAAGCCAATCTCCGCTAGTACGCGATTCCTCGCCTTAGGCGACACCGGCTGCTCGCTTTGATTCAGATCAAGGCGCAGCCCGACCGCCGCCTGTTGGCTCTCAACGAGGCGAACGGGAACGAGATGCAATGACGGCAGCGGAGTCAGCCAGCGAAGCAGTTGTGGTCGAGGCCACGCCCTACGAGCTTGTCGGCGGGGAAGCGGGCGTTCGGCGCCTGGCCGAGCGGTTCTATACGATCATGGACGAGGAGCCGGACGCGCGCCGAATTCGCGCCATGCACGATGCGGATCTCGGGCCGATCAAGCAGCTGCTATTTGAGTTCCTGAGCGGCTGGCTGGGCGGGCCGGCGCTGTATTTCGAGCGCGCGGAGCACCGCTGCATCATGTCGGCGCATCGGCCCTACCCGATTGGCGATGCCGAGCGCGACGAATGGATGACGTGCATGCGCCGTGCGATGTTCGACTGCGACATCACCGGCGACATGTACGATCTTCTGGACCGGGCGTTCCTGCGCATGGCGAACGCGTTTCGCACGCGCTAGGCAAGCTGACGTTCAGCCGTGCTTCCCAGCTGATTCGCGCGCGAGTCGCTCGGCGCGAAGCCGCTCACGGTTCTTGTAGAAGGCCCGCTGGGCCTCCTCGTGCTCGCGCATGGCCTGCTCGGCATCGGCCTTGCGCACGGCATCGCGCGCCTTTCGCTCCTCGGGCGTCAAGACGCGCGGCGGTCTGGCTGTGCTTTCGTAAGTCATGCCGATACAACGCGTAGCGCCGCGAGACGTTCCCCGGGCCGAAGCTAGGCCTTGCGCGAACTCGGCTTGCGCGGGAACAGCCGGTCGCGGATGTAGCGCGAGGTCGGGGTCAGGCTCAGCCCGTAGGGCTTCTGCCAGACGGCGCGGTCGATCTCGTCCTTGTCGCCGATCTCCAGCCGTCCCTTCGCGTGCTTGGCGATGAAAATCGCATCGCTCATCTTGCGTCCCGAACGTTTGTTGGTGGCCGTGACTTCCTTCCAGAGCTTGAGACGGCCAAGCTTAAGCTTCGGCAGCTCTTCTTTGATCTCGCGCTTGAGGCAGTCCTTCGCAGTTTCCCGCGCCCGTTTGCGTCCGCCCGGAAACATCCAGCGGCCGTCAACGCGCCGCCGCACCAAAAGAACCTTTCCGCCCTTGGCGGCAACGAGCTTGGACGCCTTGGCCATGGCCTCGGAAACTCTTGATACGAGCAATGCAGCGGACCCTAACAGGATTCGCTCCAATTCCCGCTCCGGACCTTTTCGGAGCCTCCGCGGCTGCGGCGTCGCGATCGACCTCCCTGGTTCAGTAGCAGGACCGCGGATCGACCGCGACGTATTGTCCGGACGGATAGCGGTAGTAGCAATTGCCTTGCGACAGGTAGTAGCCCGGCCGAGACGCGGCGGAGGCTCCTGCGATCGCGCCGGTGGCGCCACCGATCACGGCACCCGCAGCCGCACCGCCGGCCTTTCCGGTCAGAATGCCACCAAGCACACCGCCGATGATGGCGCCGCCGAGCGCGCTGGCGCCGGGGTCCGGGTCAGCCGGCGGGGCCGGTTCATAGGCGACTGGGGGCGGCGCCGGCTCATAGACCGTCGCCGGCGCATAGACGACGTCGTCGGCGTAGTCGTCGGAGACATAGGTCGGCGGCCCTTCCATCGGCTCCGCATAATAATACCAGACACCGCCAACGTCCCACCACCAGCCCGGACGGCCGTTATGGACCTCATGGCGCCAGCGGCCGCCTTCCCAGCCGATTCTGCCGCGATAGCGTTGTCCGCCATAGTCACGCACAGCGATCGTCCCACGGGCATAGCGTCCATCCACGGGCCGACCGACGACGGCGGGGCCAGGTCCGGGCCGCGGACCGGCGCCATGCTCGAAACGACCGCGGTCAGCGCCAGGAGGCAGCGGGTGCGCCTGCTGCGCCACAGGAGCCGGTGGCCCGCCCTGTGGCATCACCATAGCGCGTGCCGGCGGCCCCCCCGGCTGTCCCTGAACGGGTCCTTGCCGCGGCGACTGAGCCTGCGGTGCTGGGCCGCCGGGTCCACCTGCCTGGGGCTGACGGACGACACCGGGCGGACGGCCGTGCGGCGGGTGTCCAGGGCCGCCCTGGTCCGGCGACGGCCCTTGGCCTTGTCCATAAACAGGCAAGGCAACCGCGGTCAGTATCGCCAGCGCAGGCAGCCATGATCTGGATGCGACGAAAACTGTCATGCTTGCCTACCCCTCACTCGCCCGCCCTCTGCGGGATTGCTGCCCGAGCCGAGACCAGATCCCGTGTCGGTCCCATGCATCACCGATTGCGTCAGCGATGCCTATCCGCGCGCAGCGCGGGCCTTCTCGAACACACCACACGCTTCGCGACAAAGTCGGTAAAATCGCGACGATTTTGCGGCCGCAGCCGTCGCGCCGTCCGAGTATATCGGCAAGCGACGTTGATTCGCCGCCATGATCGGAAACGACAGGCGTGCGGATCAGGACCAGGGCCGCAAGGCGGACATCAGCGGTTCGGCTCGATCACGTTGCAATTGGAGCGGCCCGAGATCAGGCAATCCTGCATCTTGCTGGCAGACGTCAGGCTGTGCGCCAGCCACAACCCGAACAGAATCATCGCCGCTGCGAACACCAGCCCCGCCACTGCGCCGCCCCGCCCATTGCCCGCGTCTCTTTCGCTCATCGCGGATCGCCTACACCGGCTGCGGATGGACGGCATCAGCATGAGGCTCGGACGGTTGGCGCGACGCAGGCATCGTCGATTCGATCCGCGTGCAGCTGGTCACCCAGAGCAGCTTGCCACAGTCCCACTCCGCGCCGAGCACCCCCTTCGGCGCCGCTCGGGGATGGGCAAGTACCGCAGTCATGACCATCGCACTGACGGCCGAGGCAAAAAGGATGAGCACGAGCGTGATACGTCCGCGCCTCGCAAACATCGAGGTCATGGCGGTAGACTCCTCTGGAAGGCACATCCAAAGGGTGCGCCAATGCCCGAGCCTGTGAGGCAATTCACAGCGGGCCGACCTTCGTCAGCTTGACGGGGGGATGCTTACATAGCCACCGGCCCGCGCCATGCAAGCGCCAAACCTGCGCAATGTGCCGGAAGCGCGATAAAGCATTTGTCATCGACGCGTGCGATCCTATACACACGGCCTCGCGTCAGCCTGGGCTCGGTTCACGACATCGTGGAGAAAGAGCTGCCGGCGCATGCAGCCCGAACCCCATTATCTAGCAACACCAGTAGCGAAGTGACGACGTCTCCATGAGAGGATTCAAGGAACCCGGATTTGCCGATCGGCAGAAGGCCGCGCAGCAGGCCCGCCAGGGCATCTTACAGAAGTTCAAGGCGCAGCCCGGGCCGGATGATCCCGAGGTTGTGAAGCGCCGGCAGGAGCGCGAAGCTGCGGCGGCGCGCCGCGAGCAGCAGCGCCTCGAACGCGAAGCCGCCAAGGCCGAGCAGATGCGGATCGAGGAAGAGACAAAAGCCGCCGAGGCCGAACGGCTTGCCCGCGAGGCGGAAGAAGCTGCCGCTCGCGCGGCCGATCTGGAAGCCGAGCAGAAGGCCAAGCGCGACGCGCGCTATGCCGCGCGCAAGGCACGCGGCAAAAAGAAGTGATCTAGCCCGGCCATTTACAGGTCGGACCGTCGAGCGGCGCCATGGTGAGTTGCTCACCACGGCGCCTGCAAACTCGCGCGAACGGCTATGCGCCGAACGTGATCGGCGAACGGTCCGCTCAGTTCTTCTTCATCATGCCGTCGTCCTTCTTCATGCTGTCCTTGGACATGGCATCTTTCTTCATCCCGTCCTTGGCCATCGAATCCTTCTTCATCCCGTCGTGGGACATCGAGTCCTTCTTCATGGCGTCGTCCTTGCTCATCTTGTCCTCGGCGAAGGCCGCAGGAACGGCCGCGACGTTGAGGGCGAAAACGGCAGCGGAGATGCTGAGGATGAGGCGGCTACGATTGGTCATGATGATCGCTCCTTCGAGGGCGGGTTGGACGGCAATGATGTGCCGCTCCTCAGTCTCGACGCATCGGGACGAGCGATTGTTACGGGCCTAAGAATTTTTTCTGCGCGACAAGCTTGAATCAAACTTTGTCGGTGTTTGAACGGTCGACACAATTTTGCCCGGCGAACGCATGTTAGTACAACCCGCATCGGGACTCTCAGGCTGGGCAGTTGCGCCGCAGCAATATGTCGCCTCCCATGCATTTGACCTCGAACGAACTGTATTGTTCGGCTACAGGTATGCCAGCAGACCGGCTCGCAGAGTGCGCTCATGAACCGGCCGGAACCCAATCAGAAGTTGTACAGGGGAACTCCAATGCTTTCACGCCGCCAAGTCATCGCGTCCGCGCTCGCTGCACCCGCCATTCTGCGCTTTGGAACCGGCACGGCTCACGCGGCGACCACCCTGAAGATCTCCCACCAATTCCCCGGTGGAACCATTGACAAGGGCGACTTCCGCGACCGTCTCTGCCGCGTCTTCGCCGAGGAGGTGTCGAAGCGCTCGGGCGGCGAGATCGCGTCCGAAATCTACCCCAACTCGTCGCTGATCAAGACCGTCGCGCAGTTCTCGGCGATGCGAAAAGGTGCCCTCGACATCAGCCTCTATCCGATGCCGTACGCGGGGGGTGAGCTTCCCGAAACCAACATCGGACTGATGCCGGGTCTCGTCACCACCTACGATCAGGGGATGCGCTGGAAGAACGAGCCGGTCGGCAAGGCGCTCAGCGATTTCCTCGCAGACAAGGGCATCATCCTCCTGTCCTGGATCTGGCAGGCCGGCGGCGTTGCCAGCCGCTCGCGTCCGCTGCTGACCCCCGAGGACGCAAAAGGCATGAAGGTTCGCGGCGGCTCGCGCGAGATGGACATGGTGCTGCAGACCGCCGGTGCGTCGGTGCTCTCGGTTCCGTCGAACGAAATCTATACGGCGATGCAGACCGGCGCGTGCGATGCCGGCATCACCTCCTCCACCAGCCTGATCTCGTTCCGCCTCGAGGAAGTCTCGAAGGCGCTGACCTCCGGCGCCAAGGCCTCCTATTGGTTCATGCTCGAGCCGCTGATGATGTCGAAGGCGAGCTTCGACAAGCTGCCGAAGAACCAGCAGGACATCATCCTCACCGTCGGCGCCGAGCTCGAGGCGTTCGGGCGCAAGGGCGCGCAGGAGGACGACATCGAGGTCGCCAAGGTCTACGAGAAGGCTGGCGCCAAGGTCTCCGAGCTCGATGCCGAGACCGTGAACAAATGGCGCGACATCGCCCGCGACACCGCCTGGAAGGACTATGGCGGCAAGTCGGCCAGCTGCGCCAAGCTGCTCAAGCTCGCCTCCGACGTCGCGGCCTGATTGATGCACGCTCCCGTCTCCGATAGCGAGGCTACGCCGACTGGCGCCAGCGGACCGCTGGCGCCTATTCAGCGTGTGATCTCCGCTCTCAACAGCATTATCGTCGTTTTCGCCGCGATCGCGCTGGTCGCGGCCTGCATCATCCTGAGCTACAGCGTGGCCGGTCGCGCGCTGTTCAAGGCCGCCAATTATTGGCAGGACGAGGCCGCCGTGTTCCTGCTGGTTGGCGCCACCTTCATGACCGCCTCCTACGTCCAGGAGCATCGCGGCCATGTCAGCATCGAGGCCTTCGTCGGGCTGATGTCGCCGCTGGCCAACAAGATCCGGCTCTGGCTCGTCGACGTCGCCAGCTTTTTGTTTTGTGCCTTCTTCACTTGGAAGTCCTGGACCCTCACCCATGAGGCGTTCGAGGATGGCCAAGTGTCCAACTCGATGTGGTCGCCGCCGCTCGCCATCCCCTACGGCCTGATGGCCGCCGGCATGACTCTGCTGTGCATCCAGTTGCTGCTTCAGGTCATTGCGCCGCTGACCGGAGCGCGTCGATGAGCGTGTTTGGAATCGGGGTTGCCTACGGGGTTGCGACCCTGTTTGCGATGTTTGCGGGCATGCCGATCGCGTTCGCGCTCGGCGCCGTCGCCGTGGTCTTCATGGCGATCTACATGCCGACCGCCTCGCTCGATACGGTGACGCAGAACGTCTACGAGGAGATGGCGTCGATCACGCTGCTGTCGATCCCGCTGTTCATCCTCAAAGGCGCCGCCATCGGCCGCTCGCGCGCCGGCCAGGATCTCTACTCGGCGCTGCACGCCTGGCTGCATCGCGTGCCCGGCGGCCTGGGCGTCGCAAACGTGTTCGCCTGCGCGCTGTTCGCGGCGATGGCGGGATCGTCACCGGCGACCTGCTCGGCGATCGGCTCGGCCGGCATTCCCGAGATGCGCAAGCGCGGCTATTCCGGCGGCTTCGCGGCCGGCATCATCGCCGCCGGCGGCACGCTCGGCATCCTCCTGCCGCCGTCGATCACGATGATTCTGTTCGCGATTGCCGCGGAGAAATCGCTTGGACGCCTGTTCCTCGCCGGCATCGGCCCGGGACTGCTGCTGGTCACGCTGTTCGGCCTCTATGCCGTCGTGCGCTTCCGGCAGGAATATGCGCGGGCGAAAGCGGTCTACGAGAAATCAGGCACCTGGTCGGACATCCTGACCAAGGACGAGTACACCATGGCGCAGCGCTTCTCGGTGCTGCCGCGGGTGATCCCGTTCGTGCTGCTGCTGACCGGCGTGATGGTGGCGCTCTATGGCGGTCTGGCCACGCCGTCGGAGACTGCTGGCCTTGGCGGCATCCTCGCGCTGGTGCTGATTGCGATCATCTACCGGGTCTGGAGCCCGACCGATCTCGCGCCGATCATGAAGGCGACCTTGCGCGAGTCGACCATGCTGATGCTGATCATCGGCATGTCGCTGCTGTACTCCTACGTGATGAGCTATCTGCACATCTCGCAGTCGGTCGCGGAGTCGATCGTGGCGATGCACCTGCCGCGCTGGGAGCTGCTGTTCGCGATCCTCTTGATGGTGGTCGTGCTCGGCTTCTTCCTGCCGCCGGTCTCGATCATCCTGATGACGGCGCCGATCATCCTGCCGCCGCTGCGGGCGGCGAATTTCGACATCATCTGGTTCGGCGTCGTCATGACGATCGTGATGGAGATGGGCCTGATTCACCCGCCGGTGGGCTTGAACATCTTCGTCATCCGCAACGTCGCGCCTGATATTCCGCTGCGCGAGGTGATCTGGGGTACGCTGCCGTTTGTGCTGCTGATGATGGCGGCCGTGCTACTGCTGTGCTTCGTGCCGCAGATCTCGACGGCGCTGCCGGATTTCGTGATGGGGCCGGATCTCAGCCGCTAGCGCGGCCGCGAGTGGCCAATAGAGAGTAGCGAATAGGGATCGGAGATCAGTCGGGCCTCCCTTCCCTACTCGCCGTTCGCTACTCGCTACTCGCCCGTTTCGCTTTCGCATTCAGCGCCGCGGCGACGCGGCTGACCGGCGGGCGGCCGAGCAGGCGGCTCATTTCGTTGGTCGCTGCCAAGAGCTTCGTCATGTCGACGCCGGTGCGGATGCCCATGCCTTCGAGCATGTAGACGACGTCCTCGGTCGCGACATTGCCGGTCGCGCCGGGCGCAAACGGGCAGCCGCCGAGGCCGCCGGCGGCGGCGTCGATGACGCGGACGCCCTCCTCCATGCCGGCATAGAGATTGGCCAGGGCCTGGCCGTAGGTGTCGTGGAAATGCATCGCCAGATGCGACACCGGCACGTCGTCGCAGACGGCGCGCAGCATCTGCTTGGCCTTCACGGGCGTGCCGACGCCGATGGTGTCGCCGAGCGAGACCTCGTAGCAGCCGAGGTCCCACAGCGCCTTGGCGACGTCGGCCACCGCCTGCGGCTTGATCTCGCCTTCATAGGGACAACCCAGCACGCAGGAGACGTAGCCGCGCACCTTGATGCCGTCGGTCTTGGCGTGGGCGACGACCGGCTTGAATCGCTCGAGCGATTCCTCGATTCCGCAGTTGATGTTGGCGCGGGAGAAGCTCTCGGACGCCGCTGTGAACACCGAGATCACCTTGGCCCCGGCCGCACGCGCAGCCTCGTAGCCCTTCACGTTGGGCACCAGCACGTGGAATTCGCCGGGCAGCGCGGCGACGCTGCGCATCACCTCGTCCGAGCCCACCATCTGCGGAATCGCCTTGGGCGAGACGAACGCGCCGACCTCGACGGTGCGCAGGCCGGCGTCAACCAGGGCACGGACGAAGGCGATGCGATCGGCCACGCTGACGGACGTCTTCTCGTTCTGCAGGCCGTCGCGCGGGCCCATTTCGATGATGCGCACGCTCTCGCTCATGCTGACCTCTTTGGGTTTGAGGATCAGGCGGAGGGTTCGACTTCCGCCAGCTCGACGCCTTCCTGCACGATGTCGCCGACCTTGCACTTGATGGCCTTGAGCACACCCGCAAACGGCGCGCGCAAGGTCTGCTCCATCTTCATCACCTCCAGCGTCAGGATCGCCGCGCCCTTCTCCAGCACGGCGCCCTCCTGCGCCAGCAACGCCACCACGGTGCCCGGCAAGGGCGCCACGATCTTGTCCTCGCCGCTTTGCTCTTCGTCGTCGCCGCCGAACGGATCGATCCAGTGCAGATCGAACCGGCCATTGCGGGTGCGCAGATACAGCTCGTGCCCCTCGATGACGGCCACCACATGGGATTTGACACCGTCGCGCACAAGGTCGAAGCCGCCGTCATCGGTCGGAACTGCGGAAAACGAACTTTCACGGCCTTCGACCGAAAGGGTCTGCACGCCCGGGCCATACGACAACGTGACAGTCTGCGGCTCGCTGCCTGCGCCCTGGCGGAACGATAAGACGCGCTGCCGCAGGCCGACGGGCATCCAGCCGGAGGCGCGCCAGGGTGATCCCTGCTCCGCCATGGCCGCTCTCTGCTCATCCGTCAGGATCGCGGCAACCGCTGCGCAGAGTTCGAGATCTCCGGCCGCCGCGCCTGACTGGGTCAGATGCGCCAGATGGCGTTCGATGAAGCCGGTGTCGATCGCATTCGCGACGACGTCGGGGTGCGTCAGCAGCGCCGACAGGAACGGGATGTTGCTGACGATGCCGCGGACGTCAGTATCCTCCAATCCGCGATTGAGCCGCTCGATCGCGACCTCGCGCGTCGGCGCCCAGGCGATCATCTTGGCGAGCATCGCGTCGTAATAGGGCGACACGCTATCGCCCTCGCGATAGCCGGCATCGATGCGCAGACCGCCGGCTTCCGCCGGAAGCCGCCAGGTCTTGATGGTCCCGACCGAAGGCATGAAGTTCTTGGCCGGGTTCTCGGCGTAGACGCGGGCCTCGATCGCATGGCCGTGCAGCCGGATCTGGTCCTGCTTCAGCGGCAGCTGTTCGCCGAAGGCGACGCGGAGCTGCCATTCGACGAGGTCGACGCCGGTGATCAGCTCGGTGACGGGATGCTCGACCTGCAGCCGCGTGTTCATCTCGATGAAGAACACGTCGCGGCCGTCGGAGACGAACTCGATCGTTCCCGCTCCGACATAGCTGACGGCGCCGGCCGCCCGCCGCGCCGCGGCGCACACGGTCTCGCGCTGCGCCGGTGACAGCGTCGGCGACGGCGCCTCCTCGATCACCTTCTGATGCCGGCGCTGCAGCGTGCATTCGCGCTCGAACAGCGAGACCAGGTTGCCGTGGCTGTCGCCGACGATCTGCACCTCGATGTGGCGCGGGTTCTCGACGTACTTCTCGATCAGCACGCGGTCATCGCTGAACGCCGCCTTGGCCTCGCGCTTGGCGCTGGTGACGGCATCGGCGAGATCGCCCGCCGCATGGACCACGCGCATGCCGCGGCCGCCGCCGCCGGCGGAGGCCTTGATCAGCACGGGGAAGCCGATCCGCGCCGCCTCGTTGGCGAGCGTCGCCTCGTCCTGCGCCTCGCCGTGATAGCCGGGCACCAGCGGCACTCCCGCCTGCTCCATCAGAAATTTGGAGCCGGACTTGGAGCCCATCGCGGTGATCATCGCAGCCGTCGGGCCGACGAACACCAGTCCAGCGTCGAGACAGGCCTGGGCGAACTCCGCGCTTTCGGACAGGAAACCGTAGCCGGGATGGACCGCTTCGGCACCGGTCTGCTTCGCGGCCTCGATCAGCCGCTCGATGTTGAGATAGGAGTCGCGGGCCCGCGCCGGGCCGAGCAGCACCGCCTCGTCGGCCAGCGCGACGTGCTGCGCGTTGCGGTCCGCCTCGGAATAGACCGCGACGGTCTTCAATCCCATCGCGCGCGCGGTACGGATGACGCGCACGGCGATCTCGCCGCGATTGGCGATCAGGAGCTTGCGAAAGCGACGATACAATCCCGGGCGAACCATGATCACATCCTGAACAGGCCGAACCTGGTCGGCTCGACCGGGGCGTTGGCGGCAGCTGATAATCCGAGCCCGAGCACCAGGCGGGTGTCGGCGGGATCGATCACGCCGTCGTCCCACAGCCGCGCGGTCGCATAGTATGGATTGCCCTGCGCTTCGTATTGCGCACGGATGGGGCTGCGAAATTTCTCTTCCTCTTCCGCGGACCAGTTGTCGCCCTTGGCCTCGATGCCGTCGCGGCGGACCTGGCTCAGCACCATCGCCGCCTGCTCGCCACCCATCACCGAGATGCGCGCGTTCGGCCACATCCAGAGGAAGCGCGGCGCGTAGGCGCGGCCGCACATGCCGTAGTTGCCGGCGCCGTAAGAGCCGCCGATCACCACGGTGAATTTCGGCACCGAGGCGGTCGCAACCGCCGTCACCAGCTTGGCGCCGTCGCGCGCGATGCCGCCGGCCTCGTATTTCTTGCCGACCATGAAGCCGGTGATGTTCTGCAGGAACACCAGCGGAATGTTGCGCTGGCAGCACAATTCGATGAAGTGCGCGCCCTTCAGCGAGCTCTCGCTGAACAGGATGCCATTGTTGGCGATGATGCCGACCGGATGACCCCAGATGTGGGCAAAGCCGCACACCAGCGTCTGGCCATACAGCTTCTTGAACTCGTCGAACTCCGAGCCGTCGACCACACGCGCAATGATGTCGCGCACATCGAACGGCTTGCGGCCGTCGACCGGCACGACGCCGTAGATCTCCTCGGCGGCATAACGCGGCTCACGGACCTCGCGCATGTTCAGCTGGGTGCGCGGACCCGGCGGCTTCAAGGTGCCGACGATGCGCCGCGCGATGCCGATCGCATGCGCATCGTTCTGCGCGTAGTGATCGGTCACGCCCGATTGCCGGGAATGCACGTCGGCGCCGCCGAGCTCCTCGGCGCTAACCACCTCGCCGGTCGCGGCCTTCACCAGCGGCGGGCCGCCGAGGAAGATGGTGCCCTGGTTGCGCACGATGATGCTCTCGTCGGACATCGCCGGCACATAGGCGCCGCCGGCCGTGCACGAGCCCATCACGATCGCGAGCTGCGGAATGCCGGCAGCCGACATCTGCGCCTGGTTGAAGAAGATGCGGCCGAAATGCCGCTCGTCCGGAAAGATCTCGTCCTGCAGCGGCAGGAAGGCGCCGCCGGAATCGACCATGTAGACGCAGGGCAGATTGTTCTGCCGCGCGATGTCCTGGGCGCGCAGATGCTTCTTCACCGTCATCGGATAGTAGGTGCCGCCCTTGATGGTGGCGTCGTTGGCAACGACGACGCACTCACGACCCGCGATCCGGCCGATGCCGGTGACGATGCTCGCGGAATGAACGTCGCCGCCATACAGCCCGTGCGCCGCCAACGGCGACAGCTCCAGGAATGCGGTGCCGGGATCGAGCAGCAGGTCGACGCGCTGGCGTGCCAGCATCTTGCCGCGCGACAGATGCCGCTTGCGCGAGGCCTCGCCGCCGCCCTCGGCGACCTGCGCCAGCTTGGCTCTGAGGTCGGCGACCAGGCCGCGCATTGCCTCGGCGTTGCGCGCAAAGTCTGACGACGAGGGATCGATGGTGGAATGCAGCGTCATGATCGGCGTCTTCGTTGCTTGGACCGGAGGGGAAGCGGTTGAGAGCACGCGTCAGACTGCGCGCGGCCGTGCCGGCCGCTGCCAGGGCGGGTGTACCATCTCTGGCGGCATGCTGTCCTCCCGTCCGCGGCGGCCGATTCGGGGCCGTCCCTCATTAACGAATTAAACGATCATACGTTTTTAAATTCTATTCTCAAGCGGATTGTTGTAGAGTTCGACCTGAACTTCAGCCCTTTGAGACGACGAGTGTTTTTGTATCCCAACCCAGGATGCGGATCGGATCGGGTTGCCAGCACCGGCACCCCCAGGCCGGTCCGGCGAGGCTGACATGGCACGCACGATCGGGTCGCATGGTCCGACGACGATGGAGGCCATCCGCAAGGCCGGCCTGCGGCTGATCTTCGAACATGGCTATGAGGCGATGAGCCTGCGCCAGCTCGCCGCCGAGGTCGGCATTCAGCCGGGCTCTCTCTATAATCACATCAGCACCAAGCAGGAGCTGCTGTCCGAGCTGATCCAGGACCACATCAACGACCTGCTGGGCGAGCTGGAGCTGGCGCTTCAGGACAAGCAGTCGCCGGTCGAACGCCTCCGGGCGTTCGTCGCCTTTCACGTCACCTACCACATGACCCGAAAGCGCGAGGTGTTCATCGCCAATTCGGAGCTGCGCAGCCTCGAGCCGCGCAACTATGAGGCGGTGGTCGCGCTGCGCGGAGCCTATGAGCGCCGGCTCGCCGACATCCTGACCGATGGCGTTGCGCAAGGCGTGTTCGACGTGGACGATGTCCAGGTCGCGACCTTTGCCATCATCGCGCTGCTGACCGGCCTGTGCAGCTGGTATCGTCCCGGTGGCCGACTGACCAGGGACGCGATCATCGCGGCGCATGAGAAGCTCGTGCTGTCCGGCGTCATGCCGCGGAGCGTGGCGGCCGGCGGCGCCGCGCCACGGCAAGACGGACCAGGCATTACCGAGCGATGACGCAGCGCCCCGACCTCGACGCGATCGACCGCAGGATCCTCGCGGAGCTCCAGGCCGACGGTCGCATCCGCATCAACGAGCTCGCCGACCGGGTCGGCATCTCGCACCCGAACTGCCTGCGACGGGTTCGTGCGCTGCGCGGCAGCGGGGTGATCAAGGGCATCCGCGCCACCATCGACGAACGGGCGCTGGGCTATGAGGTGGTCGCGTTCGTGACGATCCAGCTCGAGAGCCAGAACCAGGCGGCGCTGGCGGCGTTCGAGGCGGCGATCATGCCGCTGCCCTGGGTGCAGCAATGCTGGCGGCTGTCGGGGGACGCGGACTTCCTGCTGAAATGCGTCTCGACCGGGGTTGACGGCATGAGCCGGCAGCTGCGGCAATTTGCGGCCCTGCCCGGCGTTCGCACGATCAGAAGCCTGCCGTCGCTCGGCCAGTCGAAGGACGGGCTCCTGCCCATCCCCGGCCTCGATGGCAGGCCCGAATAGGGCTGGGAGATACCGCCGGCTGGTCAGCCCCGGACCTGCCCAGATCAGAGGGTCCAGACAGTGGGTTCGGGTCAGTGCGTCCAGGGCTCGCCGCGGCGGAAGGAGAAATTGTCGGCATAGGCGATCTGCCGCTTCACCGGCTCTTTCGGCTCGATCACCTGGTACGGAATACCCTTGCGCTCGCAATAGGCGATCGCCTCCTCCTTGCTGTCGAAGCGCAAGGTGACCTGCTGCTTCATGTCCGAGGAGGACGTCCAGCCCATCAGCGGCTCGACCGCGCGGGGCTGCTCCGGCTCGTAGTCCAGCTGCCAGTCCCGGGTCTTGGCCTTGCCGGATTGCATCGCGTTCTTGGCCGGCTTGAAAATGCGTGCGGTCATGGCGGGAAGAGCCCCTCGAAGCAGCGGTGGTCGTGTGTTTGGCGGAAACGGCCGGGATGGGGTACACGCAGACGTCAGCACGGAACGGTGATTCCCATCCTGGACATGACCGTTTATCGTGCCCGTATAGTCATTCTGCCGTCCCGTGACAATCTCGGTCGACTGCCACGGCACCTCCCCGCTCCCCGAACCTTCCTCTTTCAAAACAGTGCGTTGAAGCGGCCATGAAAATCAATGCGACGCTGCCCGAGAAGGGGCGCGACCTTCGGCTCGACCTGTTTCGCGGGATCGCCAACTGGGCGATCTATCTCGACCACATCCCCGACAATGTCGTGAACTGGATCACGACCAGGAATTACGGCTTCAGCGACGCCGCCGACCTGTTCGTGTTCATCTCCGGCTACACGGCGTCCTTCGTCTACGCCCGCATGATGATCGACCGCGGCTTCATCGTCGGCGCGACGCGCCTGACCAAGCGGGTGTGGCAGCTCTACGTCGCCCACATCGTGCTGTTCGTGATCTACATCGTCGCGATCAGCTTTCTGGCGACCCGGTTCGGCGCCTCCGATATCATCGACGAGTTCAACGTCGCCGGCCTCGTCGATCACGCCAGCGACACGCTCGCGCAGGGCCTGATCCTGAAGTTCAAGCCGGTCAATCTCGACGTGCTGCCGCTCTATATCGTGCTGATGGGCTTCTTCCCGCCGGTGCTGTGGATGATGCTGCGCCAGCCGGACCTGACGATGATCGTCTCGATCGTGCTGTGGCTCGTGGCGCGGCAGATGGGCTGGAATTTCGCGGCCTATCCGGCCGGCACCTGGTACTTCAATCCGTATTGCTGGCAGGTGCTGTTCGTGTTCGGCTCGTGGTGCGCGCTCGGCGGCGCCCGCCGCTCGATGGGCATCATCATGGCGCCAGCGACACTCTATTTCTGTATCGCCTATATGCTGCTCGCACTGATCATGACGATGGCCGGCCGCTTCCCCGATCTCGGGGCAATGTTTCCGCACTGGCTCTATGCGGCGTTCAACCCGAACGACAAGACCAACCTCGCGCCCTACCGCTTCCTGCATTTCGTGGTGATCGTGATCCTCGTCATCCGCTTCGTGCCCAAGGAGTGGCCGGGCCTAGAGTGGAAGGGGTTCGATCCGCTGGTGGTGTGCGGCCAGCAGTCGCTCGCCGTGTTCTGCGTCGGCGTGTTCTTGTCCTTCATCGGCCACTTCACGCTGATGCTGAGCTCGGGTTCGCTGCTCGCGCAGATCCTGGTCAGTGCGGCCGGCATCGCCATCATGACGACGGTCGCCTACTACATTTCGTGGTCGAAGCGGCAGGACAAGCCGCTGCCGAAGCCGGCGGCAGCCAAGCCAGAGCCAGCAGCTGCGAAGTCAGCCGTACCAAGCTGAGCCCTCGCCGGCGGGCGAGCACACGGCTTGCCCGTTGACCTGCATCAAGGGGTCTCGTCGAGGTCCCGCTAAGGTCCTGATCACACGGAATGCCGCGCCCGCGGCGCGCTCGCTCCGTGGCGAGCGCAGGCTGCATGCGGCGACTTGCTGACAAGGACCAGATCATGTCGACCCATTTTCACGCCATCGTGTGGCTCGATCACAGCCAGGCCAAGCTGTTCCATATCGGCCTGACCGGTGCCGACGAGGTGACGCTGCATCCGCATCTGCAGACCAAGCACCTGCACCACAAGGCGAACGTGACCGGCAGCGGCCACGCGGCGACGGACAAGCATTTCCTCGAGGAGATCGCGGCGGCGCTGAACGATGCCGGCGAGATCCTGATCATCGGACCGGCCGGCGCCAAGACCGAGCTTGCGAAGCATCTGCACGAGAAGCATCCTGCGATCGCAAAGCGCGTTGTCGCGGTCGAGGCCGCTGATCATCCGACCGATCGCCAGATCGTGGCCTACGCGAAGCAGCACTTCAAGATGGCGCCGCCCCGCGTCGCGACGGGCACCGCGGGCTGAACCGGCCGTCCCGTCGCAGGGTCCGTTCGACCATGGACATGCAGACGCCGGATCAATCCATGTCCATTCCTGCCACGCCGGCTGCCGATCGCAGCCGGCGTCGCTTTCCCTGGTCCGGACTGCTCGCGACCGTCGTCGCCGTCGTGGTATTGGCGGGCCTCGCGGCGTGGTGGCTCCGTGGCCCAGAGGTCACGACTGCCCGCATCGCGCGTGGCGTCGCGGCGGAGATCGTCTACGCGACCGGTGCGGTCGAGCCGGAGACGTGGTCGCGGACCACGCCGCTGGTGCGCGGCCGCATCGTCGAACGCTGCCGCTGCGAAGGCAAGGCGGTGAAGGCCGGAGACGTGCTGGCACGGCTCGACGACAAGGAAGCGCTGGCCACGCTGAACGATCTGCGTGCCCAGGAAGAATTCCAGCTACGCGAGTTCGACCGTCAGTCGCAGCTGCTCGCCCGCGGCGCGGCGACCTCGCAGACCTATCAGCGGGCCGAGAGCGACTTGGCGCGCATCCGCGCCCAGATCGCGGCACAGAGCCAGCGGCTCGACTATTTCAAGCTGGTCGCGCCGATGGACGGCATCGTGCTCAAGGAGGACGGCGAGGTCGGCGACATGGTCGACCCCGGCACCATCCTCTACCGCGTCGGCCTGGAAAAGCCGCTGTGGGTGGTGGCCGACGTCAACGAGGAGGACATTCCGCGCGTCCACGTCGGCCAGAAGGCCCTGCTGCGCACGGACGCGTTCGGCAACCAGGCCCTGCCCGGCACCGTCAAGCAGATCACGCCCGCCGGCGATCCCATTGCGAAGACGTTCCGCGTCCGGATCGGCCTGCCGGATGACACGCCGCTGCGCGTAGGCATGAGCGTCGAGGCCAACATCGTCAGCCGCGAGGCGGCCAACGCGCTGCTCGCGCCGGCCAATGCCGTCGTCAACAACAGCCTGCTGGTGATCGAGAACGACCGCGTGCACCGGCGCAAGGTGCGCATCGGCATTCGCGGTTCCGCGGCCGTCGAGATCCTCGACGGCGCCCAGGAAGGCGAGCGTGTCGCCGCGCCCGCCACCGCCGATATCAAGGACGGCGCACGCGTCCGGCCGATCGACAGCGAAGCGTCGCCGCCGCCATGAGCCTGGTCCTCGCCATCGCCTGGACCCATGTGCGCCACCGCGCCCGGCAGACGCTGGTCGCGATCGCCGGGGTCATGACCGGTGTCGCGTTCTCGGTGATGATGGCGGCGATGATGGAGGGCTCGCAGGACGACTTCATCCGCACGCTGGTCGACGCACTGCCGCACATCTCCATCACCGACGAGTTGCGCGAGCCGAGCCGGCAGCCGGCAGACCAGTTCTATGCGGCGGCGGAATTCCATGGCCTGACCCCGAACGTGCGCAGGCCCGGCATCAAGAACCCGATGGCGACCATCGCCTCGCTGCAAGCCTGGGTGCCGGGCGCGCTCACGGCGTCGGTGCAGTCCAAGGCCGTGCTGCGCTTCGCCGGCCGCAATCTGACGGTGTCGATCATCGGCATCGATCCGCATACCGAGGCCGAGGTCTCGACGCTCGCCAGCCACATGCGGCAAGGCAGCCTGAATTCGCTGTATCGCTCCTCGCACGCCATCCTGCTCGGCGACCGGCTCGCCGCCAAGATCGGTGCGCGGGTCAATTCCAACATCACGCTCGCCTCGGCCGAGGGCACGAGCATGAACGCCACCGTGGTCGGCACCTTCCATTCCGGCTTCCGCGCCACCGACGAAACCACCGGCTACGTGCTGCTGCGCACGGCCCAGACCCTCCAGCGTCAGACCGGCATCATCAACGAGATCCGGGTGCGCACCAACGATCCGATGCAGGCGCGGCTGATCAGCGAGCGCATCGGCGAGCAGACCGGCTACAAGGCGATCTCCTGGCAGGAGGCGCAGGAGGACCTGCTTGCCGCGATTACCCTGCGCAACGTGCTGATGTACACCATCGTCGGCGCCATCCTGCTGGTCGCGAGCTTCGGCACCTACAACATCATCTCCACCATCACCCATGAGAAGACCCGCGACATCGCCATCCTGAAATCGCTCGGCTTCCGCGACCGGACCATTCGCGCCATCTTCATCATCGAGGCGTTGTTCATTGGCATGACCGGCGCCGTGTTGGGCTGGGCGGCGGGCTATCTGCTGACGCGGGGTCTCGCCTCGCTCGAGTTCAAGACGCCGTTCTCCGACTACAATCATTTGCCGGTGCTGTATTCGGTCAAGCACTATCTGCTCGCCACGGCCGTCGCGCTGGTCTCCAGCCTGGTGGCCGGCTACTTCCCCGCCCGCGCCGCCGCCCGGCTGCATCCTGTCGACATCATCCGGGGCGCGACGTGAGCCCGCCGCTGATCGAGGCGCGGAAGGTGACCAAGATCCTGCCGGGCGAGGTGCCGGTGACGCTGGTTGCCGACATCGATCTGGCGATCCAGCCCCGCGAGTTCATCGCCATCACCGGCCCCTCCGGCTCGGGCAAGTCGTCGCTGCTCTATCTGCTCGGCCTGCTCGATCTGCCGAGCCAGGGCGACGTGCTGATCGACGGGCGCTCGACCTCGGCAATGAGCGAAGACGAGCGCGCCGAGGTCCGGCTGTCGCGGCTCGGCTTCGTCTTCCAGTTTCATTTCCTGCTGCCGGAATTCTCGATCACCGAGAACGTGGCGCTGCCGATGCGCGCGCTCGGCCGGCTGTCGCCGCGCGCAATCGCGCAACGCGCCGAAGAGCTGCTCGCCTCGCTCGGGCTCGCCGATCATCTGCGCAAGACGCCGGATAAACTGTCGGGTGGCCAGCGCCAGCGCGTCGCGGTGGCGCGGGCGCTCGCCAACGATCCGCCTGTCATCCTCGCCGACGAGCCGACCGGCAGCCTCGACACCGCGGCCACGGCCCAGGTGTTCGGCATCCTGCGTGATCTCGTGATGGTCAGGGGCAAGACGGTGGTCGCGGTCACGCACGACCTCAACCTCGCCGCGCAGATGCAGCGGCGCGTGCACATCATCGATGGAAGGCTGGCCGATGATGCACGGACCACGCCGACGACGCGCTGATGCGATGCTGGCAGATTGACGGGGCGGGCGGTACCAGAGCGCGGCGCATGTAATTGATTTAGCGCAAAGACGCCTCACGTCGATTCCGCTGTTGTGCGGCTTGGCGGATGTTCCTTCCCCGGATTCACCCGCTCCACTTCGGATGCTCCCGGGTTTTGCCGCTGCGGGGGCATCCGAATTTTTTTGTCTTGCGACCGCATCGGCTCGGCGCCGACCACGTCGTTCACCGACGTCTCGAGAGGTACGCTCGCGAGCTTTACGCTCTCAACGGCCAACGGCCGAGCAATCCTCGAGGCGAAATTGGTCCCCCGGGCGCGCCACCGTGATGGGAGTGGTCGGGGCAGCTGGATTCGAACCAACGACCTGCAGTACCCAAAACTGCCGCGCTACCAGGCTGCGCTATACCCCGATATCCCTTGCAGGACCACTGTCCTGGGAAGGCACGTCACTACACGGTCGCGGCTTCGGCAGCAAGGCCGCGGACCGCCCGGTTCCGGCTTGGCCGCAACGACACATGTGGTCCAGGACAGCGTCCACACGCCCCGCCCTCGCCGCAACGCGCCCCTCCAAACGACGAGGCCCCACGGAGGCAGCTCCCCGGGGCCATCAGCGTTCGATATCCGTCTGACGCGTTCAGTGCGACGACAGCGCCGGCGATCCGGTCTCTGGATGGATCTCGGCTGCCATCATGCCCTTGGAGCCCGGCCCAAAGCGAACCAGGACCCACTGGCCTGGCCGCAACTCGGTCATGCCGAACCGCCGCAGGGTCTCCATGTGGACGAAGATGTCCGGCGTGCCCTCACCGCAGGTCACGAAGCCGAAGCCGCGCAGCCGGTTGAACCACTTGACCTGCGCCCGCTCCAGCCCGCTGGTCGGCGTGACCGTGACGTGGGTGCGCGGCGGCAGCATCTGCGCCGGATGGATCGCCGTCGACTCGTCCATCGAGACGATGCGGAAGGCCTGATAGCCCTTGGAGCGCTGCACGCACTCGACCACCAGTCGAGCGCCTTCATAGGCGGTCTGATAGCCGTCGCGCCTGAGCACCGTGACGTGCAGCAGCACGTCCGGCCAACCATTGTCGGGAACGATGAAGCCGTATCCCTTGGAGGCGTCGAACCACTTGATCACGCCGCTGATCTCGACGAGCTCCTCGCCGAGACCGGCGAGCGCATCGATCGAAGCGTCGCGCGCCACCCCGCCTTGATAGTCTGCCCCGAGCCGGTTGGGTGCAGCCACACCCGTAACCGGTAACCCGAGCTTCTTGGACTCAAATCCGTCCGACCCCATAACCCCGGACCCCACAGATCAATTTATGAGCCGCCACCCCTGCAACGGCGCCTTCAGCATGCACTCATCGATTGTACCCAGACGAGTCACGCGAATCTCTCGAATCAAAAGATAACATTCCCTTGTGCCTCGCATAGACAAAAATCGGATTCAGTAAGGCATATGAACAGCGTTGCGGGCAAAAATGCATCAACTTCCGTTCAATTACGGATGAAAGGTCCGAGTACCTCACCAATGTCATCGTGGATGACGAGGTCGGCAACGTCATCCTGATCAGTTGGTTCCCGATTGATGATCACCAGTCGCGCACCTGCCCGCTTCGCCATCAGCGGAAAGCCCGCGGCCGGCCACACGACCAGCGAGGATCCGATCGCGAGGAAGAGATCGCAATGCTGCGCAAGCTCGGTCGCGCGTTGCATCTCCGCTTCCGGCATCGCCTGACCGAACGACACCGTCGCGGTCTTCACGGGCTCGGCGCAGGCCGGACAGTCGGGCGCCGCCTTGTGCTGCGTGAAACGCTGCCGCACCCAGTCGAGCTCGTAGCGCTGCCCGCAGCCGATACAGCGCGCATAGGTGGTGTTGCCGTGCAGCTCGATGACGTGATCGGCGGCGAAGCCCGAGTCCTGATGCAGATTGTCGATGTTCTGGGTGATCACGGCCGGGATCTTGCCAGCGCGGTAGAGCGAGGCGAGCGCGCGGTGGCCGCGTCCGGGATGCGCCGCCGCAAATGTCTCCTGCATCGCGAAGCGCCGCCGCCATGCCTCATCGCGTGCATCCTGGCTGGCGACGAACTCGTCGAAATGGATCGGCCGGTTGCGCGTCCATAGTCCTCCCGGCGAACGGAAGTCGGGAATGCCCGTCTCGGTCGATATCCCAGCGCCCGTAAATGGCACGATCACTTTGGCTGCGGCGATCATCTCGCCCAACCGGTCCACACCACCTTGCGCATGAGATCGGATCATCGACGCCCACCCCGCGACGAGACAACGCGTTCGCCACCGCGACGATACCACAACGGCGACGGCAGATGTGCGCTCCCCGATGGTGCACGTTCGACACAAGCGGAACGAGTCGCCGCGCGGGATTCTACCGCAACGATGCCCACCCTCGTCGCTGTCCCCAGACAACCGGCGCGCCCGGACAACGTTGCTGGTGCTGTCCGCAATCGCGCCTCAATTGCCCGTCCACATCGCGCCGGCGATTCGCCAAGTAGTTTGTCACGCGTCTCGAGGCGAGGCTCGCACCCATCGCACCGGAGCAGAGAGGATCCGTGGGAAAGAAAGAGACGAAGGACGACCGGCGCGCCCGGGAGCGCGCCGAGATCACGGCAAGGATTGCGCGATTCAAATCGACCCAGGAAAGGTTCGCGCGCGAACGCGAGGAATATGCAAGCCAGGCGTGGCGGAAAGCGCAGCGCGGCGAAGCGGCGGACTAGCGCAGCGATCGGCACGATCCCCAGCGGACGCGCTGAGCGCCACCCATGAAAAGAGCCCGGAGGCTGACCTCCGGGCTCTTTGGGTTTCACTGATTACCAGTGGTGCCGCCAGTGGTGGTACCGGTGATAATAAGGGCCGCCATAATAGGCGTAGGGACCAGGCGCGTACACGTAGCGCGGCCCGCCGTAATAGCCGTAACCCGGGCCATAGTAGTACGGTCCCGACGCGGCGACCGCGCCCGCCGTCAGCGCGCCGGCAGCCAGACCGAACGCGAGACCCGGACCGATGCCGCGCGCCTGCGCCGGAGCCGGCGCAGCAATCGCCGTTGCGGCGACGGCGCCTGCGGTCGCCAGAATTGCCAATGTTTTTCTCATCATGTCCTCCAATTCCGATGCGACCGAACAACGCGGACGGCCGGGCTTTGGTTGCAGTCCGCACACCGTCGTGAGCACCGGAACCCGATGGGTGTCAGCCGGTTCATCAAGTGACGCCGCCGTCCATCGTCGGCCAAGCGGGGGATCTCTGATGGCATCTTGGCTGGAACTTCTATTCAACATCATTGGCTATGGCGGCTTCGTCGTGCTCGCCTCGCATCATCCCGAACATGCGGTCGCTGATACCGGCGGGGAGCGCGTGCTCGACGAGACGGATCTTTCCGAACGGGTCTGACGGGTCATCATCCACCGGCCATCCCCAGCATATCCACAGGCCGCTTCCCAGACGCTTCGTCCTGCAGACCAACGACTTGCTGCGCAACATCCGCGCGGCTGTCCCCACCAGCCTCCTGCGCTCTCGCCAGATGGGTATGGGGCCGTCGCGACGAGCACTCCTGACACTTAGTTGCTCCGTCATGGCCGGGCTTGTCCCGGCCATCCACGTGGTTCTCAGAGCGCTGAGCGATGTGGATGGCCAGGACAAGCCGGGCCATGACGACTTGGAGGAAGTCCAGCGCGCACCCCTCCCTATCGTCAAATGCGATAGCCGGATGGCTACTCCACCTGCCCTCGCCAGATTCTCGAAAAGCCGTTGAACCTCTCGGCGGCAAGCCAAGACACATCAGTACTGGGGATTTCAGGGCCCAGTCTTCGAGGGTGGCGCCAGGCGACGATGATACTCCGTCGCGCTGGCGCTGCTGTCGTTTGAGCGGCCGCCGACCGCACCAGGGCGGCCCATAGGTGCGGTGTATGCCAGCGTATGCGCCACGGCCGCGCCCGGACGGCAGCCTGCACGGTACAGCACGACCGCTCGGCGATGGCGCGCTCAATGCTGCGCCCAACAGAAAAGGCCCCCTTTGCAGGGGGCCTCTGTGTCTCGATCGAGACGATCGCCGATCTCAATCAGGCAACAGCGTCCTTGGCGGCCTTGACCGGGCGCGCGCGCACGATCTTGCGGGCCGGCTTGGCCTTGAACATCATCTCTTCGCCGGTGAAGGGGTTGGTACCCTTGCGCGCCTTCACGGCCGGCTTCTTGACGACGACGAACTTGGCGAAGCCCGGCACCAGGAACACGCCGTTCTTCTTCAGCTCCTTGTGGCCGACGTCGGTCAGCGTCTCCATGACGTTCTTCACGTCACGCTTGGACAGCTCGGTGGTGGTCGCAATCTTCTCGATCAGCTGCGACTTGGACAGTTGGGTAGCCATCGTATCTCCTTAGGATTGGTA
Organism: Bradyrhizobium sp. HKCCYLS2038; assembly: GCF_051167655.1. Classification (NCBI taxonomy): domain Bacteria; kingdom Pseudomonadati; phylum Pseudomonadota; class Alphaproteobacteria; order Hyphomicrobiales; family Nitrobacteraceae; genus Bradyrhizobium; species Bradyrhizobium sp. HKCCYLS2038. The sequence goes on from NZ_JBNPTM010000003.1 coordinate 247,321, forward strand.
GCGTGAATGACGAGACGACTGCGCGGCTATCAGCGCATTGCTGCGCAGACGGGTCGGGGCTTTCTGGCTGCATTGCACAGCCGTGACTTCAGTCGTCTGGTGGACGTATCACCCCGCGCTTTTTCGGGATTCTCCTGCATTTCAAGGGGCCCCGAAGCACCCATAGCGGCAGCAAAATTCCAACGCAGCGCCAAGAAGTCAAGCTGCGATGGCGCTCGAAGCGACCAGGCGATTCATTTTCCCCTATATTTCTAGGCATTTTCGACCTTCTTGCGTGATTTTGGCCGCACATGACCGCCGGAAAGCGCTGAAAAACCCGAATGCGAGCGGCATTGTGCGCACGCAGGGACGTCGCGAATCACTGCTGAAATAGGGATTCGCAGGCGGTGCGCGGCTGATCGAACGGTCAGCGGGCGAGCGCGCCGCGGCCGAGGCCGCAGGATTCGATGCGGTTGCATGCCATGCCGATCATCAGCCCTGATGCCCCCGGGAAAGATTTGCTGCTATGGATCGACGTCCAAGGGCGGTCGTTGAACGTCCGCCTCAAGCTTCAGGGAGACCCAAACGATGCGCTATCTCCACACCATGCTGCGCGTGCGCAATCTCGACGCTGCGCTGAAATTCTATTCCGACGCGCTCGGCCTCAAGGAGGTGCGGCGGATCGACAACGACAAGGGCCGCTTCACGCTGGTGTTTCTCTGCGCACCCGAAGATGAACACCTGCTGAAGAGCCTGCCGCCGACGCGCGGCGCGCCGCTGGTCGAGCTCACCTACAATTGGGACGAGGAGAGCTATGGCGAGGATCGCTTCTTCGGTCATCTCGCCTATGAGGTCGACGACATCTACGCGACCTGCGACCGCCTGATGAAGCTCGGCATCACCATCAACCGGCCGCCGCGCGACGGCAACATGGCCTTCGTCCGTTCGCCGGACCTGCATTCGATCGAGCTGTTGCAGAAGGGCGAGCCGAAGGCTCCGGCCGAGCCCTGGCTGTCGATGCCGAACACCGGACATTGGTGAGATCAGCCTTCCCGCATCGTGCCCGGAACATCACCGCCCCCCTCGCGTTGTCGCTCCGATTGACGGAGAGATACGAGGAGGCCGAGATGGGTCGAGGAATCTTGCTGTGGTTGTTGGGCGTGCCGATCCCGGTGATCATTCTGCTGTGGCTGTTCTTCGGCCGCTGATGGCCGGGAACGACCGCAAGCACGACTGATCACGCGACGCGTTCAAGCGACGCGACACGTTCAACCGAAAAGCCCCGCGAGATGCGGGGCTTTTTGCGTGAGATGCGCTATCAAGGCGGCAGCAGCACTCAAGCCATGACAGGAGCCGATCGTGCCCGCCGCAACGCAACTGACGATCTGGGGACGCCGCAATTCGGTGAACGTGCAGAAGGTGCTGTGGTGTCTGGACGAGCTCGACATCGCCTACGAGCGCATCGATGCCGGCATGCAGTTCGGCCGCAACAATGAGCCCGACTATCTCGCGATGAACCCGAACGGCCGCATCCCGACGCTGGTCGAGGGTGATTTCGTGCTGTGGGAGAGCAACGCGATCATGCGTTACCTCTGTCTCTCCCACGGTGGGAACACGCCGCTGTACCCATCTCTGCCGCGGCAGCGGGCCACGATCGAGCGCTGGCTGGATTGGACCCTGTCGGCGGTGCAGCCGATCGAACGTCCCTTGTTCTGGGGACTCGTGCGCACCCCAGCCGAGCAGCGCGACATGTCTGCGCTGCAGAAGGCCGCTGACGAGGCCGCGGTGATGTGGCGCATCCTGGATGCGCATCTCGCCGGGCGGACGTTCGTCGAAGCGGAAACATTCACGCTCGCGGACATCGCGCTCGGCGCCTATGCGCGGCGCTGGTTCGGCGTTGAAGGCGTGGTCAAGCCGGATCTGCCCAGCATCAGCCGCTGGTATCAACTGATCTCGCAGCGGCCGGCCTTCATGCGCCACATCGCGCCACCGCTGTCCTGATCACACGGAGCGCTCAGCGCCCGAGCGAGCCGCCGGCCCCGACCCGCAACTCGCCGCCTACTTTGACACACGTGTCGGTGCCCTCGACGCGCACGAAGTTGGGGCCGTAGGACGCACACGGATTGATCTTGGCCGCGCCGGAACGCGGCGTGAGGCGGCTCGTGGCCGCAGCCTTTGGCGACAACAGCGACATGCCCTGGGAACCCGCAGAGGCCGCGGGAACGATGACGAGCCAGGCGATCGTGCCGACAACGAGGGATCTGAACATCACCCTTGTTAACGCATCCGGTGCGACGGCGCTCGCCAAAACATCCGAGTGCGGAGATGTCTCCGGGAGCGCGGCCTTAGCGACCGATGAACTTCACGCCCACCGACGCGCCGCGGCGCCACATCACCTGGCACAACCGCCCCGTCCGTGCGTCCCTCGCAAACGCCAGCCGGATGGTCGCAGGCAGCGCCGCAGCATCTTCCAAGGTGAGCTTGGCGCCGGAACTCGAGATGTCCTGGACGAGGCAATGGCGCACGGCAAATCCGCCATCCAGCGTAATCCACGCCGGCTGCTTCATCGATTTGCGGGCTTCTCGCTTCTTTGGCGCGGCCATCATCCTGCTCCTGCTCAACTGCTGCAGTACGGCAAGGACCCTAATGGACGGTTGACCGGGGCGAACAACCTCGTCCGCCGTTCGGCGCGGGGCGATGATGGCTTCAATTCTGGGAACACTGCGCGCCGCGCCAAGTGGCGCTCCCTAGCGGAATCGAACCGCTCTCTCCACCGTGAAAGGGTGGCGTCCTAACCGATAGACGAAGGGAGCAAGACGTCCGATGTCGCGGAGGCCATAGGACCGCCGGCGCCATCGTCGTTTGCACGCTCTTGGCAAAACCCACGTCAAATCAGCGACTTGAGACGATGATTTGCGAGGTCGGCTGAACCACCGAGGTGATTCCGTGCCGCGCGCGCCGAACGTATAGAGGCGTTTTCCTGGCCGGGCAAGCCGCCCGTGGCGGTGACTTCGGTACGCCCGTCCCTGTCAGCGCGCCGCGAACAGCGGCGAGATGCCGTCGGTGTCGATATACACCACGCCATCCTCGACCTTCACCTTGTATTCCGCCAATGCGCTCTCCTGCGGATGAACGGGCATGCCGGTCAGAGCGTCCCAGGTCCAATTGTGGACGGGGCAGCTGAGCAGCTTGCCGTCGAACCCAGCGTCCTCCAACGGCGCTGCGGTGTGCGGACAGATGCCCTGATAGGCCTTGAGCGGACCGTTGTCCGGCCAGGCAAGCATGATGAGCTGGGCATCCGCGATGACCAGGCGCATGCCGCCTTCGTCGATCGTGTCGGCCTTGCAGACGCGGGTGAACATGAACGCCCTCCTCCCTGTCCCGAGATCAAGCGCGTAGCAAGACTCGTTCCCCGGCGAGACCGGCGAAACAAAACATCGAAAAGCGCTGGCACCCTTCTTGCTGCCGCATCGCAGAGACCGCGTTGTGATCACCGCAATGTCGTGAAAGCGACAGAGCGCGCGATCCGGCGGCAAGCTGCGGCGGAGTGCGACATGACCGATATGACGGAGCTGAGGACGCGCAAGGAGCCGCTCAATCTGGCCATCGTTCATGTCGATCCCGACGCATTCATCGCAAATCTCATGGGTTGGCTTGAGATCACGGCCTTCATCAAGGCGCAGCGTGCGGGCGAGGCCAGCGTGCCCGCCGATGGCAGGACGCCCCCTCTGTCGGCGGCACAGTTGAAGAACGGCGGCGTCCACGAGGTCGGCAACGATGCGCTGTTCGCCTTCGCGATGACGGCCGCGTTGAAAGGCGACAAGGCGGCGGTCGACAAGGTCGAGGCCGCGCTGCTCGATCAGATGGGCAAGGATTTTCCCGGCTCGTTCGCCCTGTGGCACTTCCGCACGGCGATCGAAGCGCCGACCACGCTGGACGACTTCGTCGGCCAGGCCGGCAAGAAGATGCTGACAGGCGACCTGCCGCCACCGCCGCTGCGCGCCAAGGAGAACTGGAGCGCGGGCCTGCGCTTCTTCGAGAAGGCGCGCAAGTCCAACTTCGTCCACGAGATCATGTATCCGCTGGCGAAATGGACGCGGGCCCGCTGGACCGAGACCGCCGAGAAGGGCGTCGCCTTCCTGCATCACATCGAGGACAATGTCCCGGTGCTGCGCGAGGTTCTGGAGGAGCCGCGCAACGACCAGGCGTTCATTGCCAACGTCCTGCTGAGGCTCGCGCCTGCGGTCGATATGGAGCTCAACGAGGAGTACCAGGGGTTCCTGCGCTCGCTCGCCCGGCGCAACTGAACGAAGCAATCGTTACAGGGCGAATGAAGCAGCCCGGTCGACGCCTGATCAGGCGATCGCGAAATGGTCACCACGCAAAAAGGCCGGCGGGCGTTACGCCGCCGGCCCCTTGTCGCGACTGTCGGCTCCGGCCGTCCGATTCCGTCGCACTCCTGGGGGAGTATGCGAACAGGGTCGCGCCGGCTGGTTAACGATCAGTTAATTTACAACTATCACAATACCCAAATCTCAGCCCTCACACCTAGGCGCCGGACCCTTGGAGACCGGGCGCGGCGCGAGATCGGCGGGCGGCGGGGTTGTCGTTGGCTTCAGCTCAGCAGTAGCGCGCGCTTCTTGTCGCGACGAAGCTTGAGCTCCTGGCAGCCGGCAAGACGCACAAACTCCTGCGGATACATATCGTAGCCGTGACTGCCATACGCATTCTGCTGCGCCATAGGCGTCTGCGCTGGTCGGTCAGCGGGACGCCCGACAGCTCCGGTCGATGCGCCCCTCACCGGATCGAGCCCGGTATTTGAAACGGCCATAGCGTGCTCCGTGAAAGAGTGCCTGCCCCCCAGTGGAACTATAGTCCGTTGCAGGCCCGGCGCAATTGAGACAAAACGACCTTGTTGCGAAACCGAGGCGTCTTCAGCTCGCGGCGCGGGCCAGCTCGGCCTCCTGCTCCCAGCGCAGGATGGTGCGCTCGAGATTGTGGAACTTCTCCGCGACCTCGCCTGCGAACAGCGGGTCCTTGCGGTCTGACATGCGCGCGTCGATGTCGGCCCAGTCTTCGGGACGCAGCGCGTGCAGGGCCGCCGGAAACAGCAACGTCTCCTCCTTGCGCAAATGCTCGCGCTGGCTGTCGATGAACTCGTGCACGGCGGCGTGGAAGCTTTCGCGCAGGATCTCCTGGTCGGCCAGCACGGCATTGACGGCCTCGGCGAAGCCGCGCAGCCGCTGTGCCTCGCTCTCATGCTCGTCGTCGACGTCGCCATAGGTGGCGGCCGCCGCCGGATCGCGCTCGCGCAGCTTGCCGAAGATCATCTCCTCCTTGGGATGATGACAGCTCTGCGGATAGTCCTCGAAATAGGCGATGATGCTCTGGAGAATGTCGTAGTCGGGCCGCCGGTTGTGATCGAACAGGTCGAGCTCGTGCTCAAGCACCACGAGCAGCCTCTCGATATTTCCATGCTCTTCCAGCAGCGCTTCGATGATCTTGGCCATGGCTGCCCTCGCCTGTGTGCCGGCCGGGCCCGGCCGAACCGGCTTGTTCCTTGATGCCAAAAGACTACGCCCGCGCGAGCGCGGGCGGCATTGCGGCAGATCAAACTGACAGGATGATCTGACAGGTTGGCGGGACAGCCGGACTGCCTACTCAGCCGCCAGCGCCTGCGGTTTTCGGGCGAGCCCAAGCCGGTCCCAGACGTCGACCAGCGCCTCGGCGAGCGCGTCGATCAGGCGATCATCATGGTAGGGCGACGGCGTGATCCGCAGCCGCTCCAGGCCGCGCGGCACGGTCGGATAATTGATCGGCTGGATGTAGATGCCGTGCTCGGACAGCAGCAGGTCGGATGCCATCTTGCACTTCTCGGGATCGCCGACATGCACCGGCACGATGTGGGTGTCGGACGGCATCACCGGCAAGCCGGCGGCGTTCAGTACCGCCTTGAGCCGGGCAGCCCGGTCCTGGTGCCGGTCACGCTCCCATTGCGAGGTCTTGAGGTGACGGATCGCAGCGGTGGCGGCGGCGCACACCGGCGGCGGCAGGGCGGTCGTGAAGATGAAGCCCGGCGCGTAGGACCTGACCGCATCGATCAGGTTGGCATTGGCGGCGATATAGCCACCGAGGCAGCCGTAGGCCTTGGCGAGCGTGCCTTCGAGAATGTCGATGCGGGCCATCGCGCCATCGCGCTCGGCAATGCCGCCGCCGCGCGGACCGTACATGCCGACGGCGTGAACCTCGTCGACATAGGTCAGCGCGTTGTAGCGCTCGGCGAGGTCGCAGATGCGATGCAGCGGCGCGACGTCGCCATCCATCGAGTACAGGCTTTCGCAGACGATCAGCTTGGGCCGGTCCGGATCGGCGGCGCGCAGCAGCTCCTCGAGATGGGCCAGGTCGTTGTGCCGCCAGACCTGCTTCTCGGCGCCGGACTTGCGGACGCCCTCGATCATCGAATTGTGGTTCAGCGCATCCGACAGCAACAGGCAGTTCGGCAACAGTTTTGCGATGGTCGAGATGCCGGTCTCGTTGGAGACGTAGCCCGAGGTGAACACCAGCGCCGCCTGCTTGCCGTGGAGATCGGCGAGCTCGCGCTCGAGCTCGATCAGCGGATGGTTGGTGCCGGCGATGTTGCGGGTGCCTCCGGCGCCCGTGCCCATGCGCGCGGCGACGTCGACCATGGCGCCGATCACCTTCGGATGCTGGCCCATGCCGAGATAGTCGTTCGAGCACCAGATGACGACGTCCCTCGGGCCTTCGGGCGAATGCCAAATCGCGCGCGGAAAACGACCTGCAAGGCGTTCGAGATCGGCGAACACGCGATAGCGGCGCTCCTGGTGCAGTTGATCAAGGGCGCGGTCGAAATAGCTGTCGTAGTTCATGATCTCACTTCGTCCTTCCCCTGCCCGGCGGCTTGCCACCGGAGTTCCAGCCGGCCCTCAAGGGTCTGTCGCCCCGCTACCAAAGACCGGTTCTGCGCAGCGTTCGTTGATCCAGATCAGCCATCAGGCAGGTTGCCGGGCATCGCCGCCCGCTCTGGACCAGGGAGCGATGGAGCAGCGGCAAGTTGGGTTGGTGCTCTCAGCGCCAAACGCATGTCGTGCGCTGGAGGAGCACTCCCGTCCTGCGAGCAATGCGCCGCATTCGCAGCCTCACCCGCGCCAGGAATTTTAAACTTGGGCGACATTGGCCAAACATTTGCACCCTTTCGCGGCGAACTATGGCAGGCATCGCTGGCGCGAGCCGACCACCCAGACCTGGGTCAGAACTGCATCGTGCGCCGCCGCCGGCCGCATAAGAGGGGCATCATGAGAGGTCTTCCACTGGTCCTTGCGACGCTTGCCATCAGCCAGGCCGCCCATGCCGAGGGGCTGGAGTGCCGTCGCGTCGCCGATCCGACCCCGCGGCTGAGCTGCGTCGAGACGCCGACGACGGCCCAGGCCCCAGCGCCGGGCCGAACCGACGGCTGGACGCCGCCCGACCCGCGGCCGCAAGCCCCGGTGCGGGACGGCGATGGTGTCGCGCCGAGAGGCTCCCGGATCCGCTGAGGCGATCGGCAGGCGGGCGGCGCGGACGCAGGAGCCGGCGAAACAATAACCTGCGTGATCATGCCTTGATGAACGGCTGTTTTTGCCGACATGTAGGTGGTCTTGCAGGTGGTCTTGCCGCGCGACGTTGGAGCGGCGCCCGCCTTGCGACCGCCGCATGAATGAACAGCCGGTGCCACCGGGCGGGCATCGAATGATTGGAGACCATGGCCTACCTGCCGTCACAAATGAGCCTGCTCGAGGCGCTCGCGACCGTGGTCGGAACCGCCGCGATCGCGCCTGCCCTGCTCATCCTCTGGCTGGTGGTCGCAGCGGGTGACAATTCGGGGCCACCGCTCAAGATCTGGACGGCGTTCCTGCTCGGCGCAGCCAGTGTACTGCTGCTCGGCATCATCCGTGCGCCGTTCCAGCACATCGGATTGTCGATCGAGAATCCCTGGATCGCGCAGCTGGTCAGGGCGCTGTTCAGCGTCGCCCTGCCCGAGGAAATCGCCAAGGTCGCGGTGATCGCAGCGCTCTGGTCGCGGCGCCGGCAAGTCGGCAATGCCATGGACACCGTGTTCTACGGCGCGGCGGTCGGCCTCGGCTTTGCGGCCTACGAGAACCTCGCTTATCTCGTCCAGCATGCCGAGATGTGGCGCTCGCTGGCGATCCTGCGCAGCGTGCTCACCGTGCCCTTCCACGGCGCGCTCGGCATCATCGCCGGCGCCTATCTCGCGATCGCCCGCACCGGAACGGCGCTCGGCGCCAACAGGCACAATCGCGACTGGGCGCGGATGTCGAGCTGGGCGCTGGTGTTGGCCGCCCCCGTGCTGCTGCATGCGGCCTTCGACTATCCGTTGCTGCTGCTGCAGCGCGCGTCCAACCTCGATTCCACCTCGCGTCTCTGGCTCGGCGGCGCCAGCGTGCTGATCGGGTTCTCGTCGATCGGCTTTGCCGTGCGGCTGGTGCGGCGGGTCGCCCATCACCACACGCCGCGCACCGAGCTGGCGCGGGCGCGGCTAAGCCAGCTGCGCCGGATGTGGGCGTTGCTGCTGCTCGGCGGCGCGGCCGGCTTCGTCGGCCTCGGCTTCGTGCTGACCTCGGTCCGGCACTGGCTGTTCAACCCGGATCGCAACCTCGCCGGCGTCCTGGTTCCACTCGGGCTGACGGCGATCCTGTTGGGCGCGGCTCTCCTGGTTGTCACGACCACGATCTATGTTTTCGGCCGCAACCGGATGCGCACGACCGCGTAGACGCAACATCCGCGGAACTCGATTGCAACGAAACGGGCGGCGCGCGCTTGTTCCCGCCGTCGGTCCTCCCCATCTGCGTGGGCAGACGGGCACGGCGTGCCGTCGTCGGAGTGATGATCAATGACCCTTCCCCAGGATACGATTCCGCCCGAGTTGGAACGCATGAGGTCGCAGATGAGCGCGGCCGTGCGCGCGCATTGGAAGGCCTTTCTGATCGAGGGCATACTGCTCGTGGTGCTCGGGCTACTCGCCATGATCCTCACGCCGCTGGCGAGCCTTGCGGTCACGATCTTTCTCGGCTGGATGTTCCTGGTCGCCGGAGTCGCGGGGCTCGCGCTGACCTTCTGGGCGCGCGGCATGCCCGGGTTCTGGTGGTCGCTGCTGTCGGCCGTTCTCGCCATCGTCGCCGGCCTCATCCTGGTGGCGCAGCCGGTCCAGGGCACGCTCACGCTGACCGTCGTGGTCGGCGTCTATTTCCTCGCCGAGGGCGTCGCCACCATCATGTACGCGCTGGAGCACCGGCGCGAATTGTCCGGGCGCTGGTCGTGGCTGGCGATCTCCGGCATCGTCGACATCGGCATCGCCGGCATCATCATTTCCGGCCTGCCGGGCACGGCGGCCTGGGCGATCGGCCTCCTGGTCGGCATCAATCTGTTGTTCGGCGGCCTGTCGATGATCGGCATGGCGCTCGCGGCCCGAAACGCCTGAGTCAGACGCCGGCGAACTTTCAAGATGACAAGCGGCCCCGCGGCCGCTATAGGGACAACATGATCAACGTCGCCACCAGCTATTATTGGTACTTTATCTACGACAGCTCGCTGGCGGCGGGAGGATCGCGCTCAATCTGACACATTGCAGCAAGATATCCGAACAAGCCGCCAGACCTGGCGGCTTTTTTTGTGCCGGCAGGTGCCCTTCAAGTGACACAGGAGCCCGCCGTGCTGAGTACGACAGACGATCTTCGCATCAAGGAAATCAAGGAACTGAGCCTGCCGGTTGAGGTGATGGACGAGATTCCGCGCACCCTCACCGCCACCCGCGTCGTGATGGCCGCGCGCAACGCGATCCACGCCATCCTGACCGGCGGCGACGACCGCCTGCTGGTCATCGTCGGTCCCTGCTCGATCCATGACCCCAAGGCGGCGCTCGACTACGCCAGCCGCCTCGCCGCCTTGCGCGAGCGCCTGAGCGACCGGCTCGAAATCGTGATGCGGGTCTATTTCGAGAAGCCGCGCACGACAGTGGGCTGGAAGGGCCTGATCAACGATCCCGATCTCGACAACTCGTTCGACATCAACAAGGGCCTGCGGCTGGCGCGCAACGTGCTGTCGGCGGTCAACAATCTCGGCCTGCCCGCCGGATGCGAATTCCTCGACATGACGACACCGCAATACATCGCCGACCTCGTCGCCTGGGCGGCGATCGGCGCGCGCACGACCGAGAGCCAGATCCACCGCGAGCTCGCCTCCGGCCTGTCCTGCCCGGTCGGCTTCAAGAACGGCACCGACGGCAACATCCGCATCGCCACCGACGCGGTGAAGTCGGCGGCGCATCCGCATCATTTCATGGCGGTGACCAAAGGCGGGCGCTCCGGCATTGCGGCGACCACCGGCAACGAGGACTGCCACATCATCCTGCGCGGCGGCTCGGGCCCGAACTACGACGCCGCTCACGTCGAGCAGGCCTCGGCCGAGCTGGTCAAATCCGGCCTGCCGGCACGGCTGATGATCGACACCAGCCACGCCAATTCGAGCAAGAAGCCGGAGAATCAGCCGCTCGTGGCCGCCGACATCGCCGGCCAGCTGGCCAAGGGCGAGGAGCGCATCATGGGTGTGATGATCGAAAGCCATCTCGTGGCCGGACGTCAGGACGTGAAGCCCGGCGTGCCGCTGACCTATGGCCAGAGCATCACCGACGGCTGCATCGGCTGGGACACGACGGTCGAGGTGCTGGAGCAGCTTGCCGATGCGGTGGCCGCGAGGCGCGCTCTGCGGCGCGATGCGCTGCGCGAGCGCTCGGCCTGATCCGCATCAACGACGCGGCGCGCTTTTCGGGCGCGCCGCCCGGCGGCTCAGCAGCCGCGGCAGATGCTCTTGATCTTGCGGTCGAGCTCGCGGTCTTCCTTGGTCTTGCCGCTCATCGAATTGTCCTCGGCCTGTTCGGCCTGGGGCAGATCGGCCGGGCGCGGCTGGCGGCGCTTCTTCCCGGCCTGCGTCGTGGAATCGCCGCTCATGCCGCTGCTCTGCGCCAGCACCGCGCCGTCGGCCACCAGGATCAGGAGCCCCATCGCGATCGCAAGTTTCTTCATGTTGCTCCTCCGTGTCAGCGGAATCGGCCAATCACTTCATTCCCCAGCGGGCGGATAGAGGTGCGCCTCGCCGCAATAGTCAACCACACGATAGCGCCGTTGCGCAGCTTCGGCATGATCCTGCGCAACAGAATCCTCGGCAGTGATGTATTGCGGCCCGACCGGGACCTTGCCGTAGCCGCCGGGAATGTCGAGCACGTAGTCCGGCTGGCACAGCCCGGACACGCGGCCGCGCAACGCCCGAATCAGCGCCTGTCCCTGCGCGAGCGTGGTGCGCAGATGCGCGGTGCCCGGCGCCAGGTCGCCGTGATGCAGATAATACGGCTTGATCCGCGTCTCGACGAAGGCCCGCATCAGTGCCTCCAGAGTGGCCACATCGTCATTGATCCCGCGCAGCAGCACCGACTGGCTGACCATCGGGATGCCCGCGTCGACCAGCCGTGCACAGGCGGCGCGCACCGACGGGGTCAGTTCGCGCGGATGATTGGCGTGCAGCGCCACCCAGGTCGCCGCGCCCTGTACCTTCAACGCATCGACCAGAGCCTGTGTGATGCGCTGGGGATCGGCGACCGGCAGCCGCGTATGAATCCGGATGATCTTGACGTGGTCGATCGCCGCGAGCTCGGCCATGATCTCCTGCAGCCGGCGCGGCGACAGCATCAGCGGATCGCCGCCGGTCAGGATCACCTCCCAGATCTCGCTATGGGCGCGGATGTAGTCCAGCGCGCCGCGATACGCAGTCTCCGACAGCGCATTGTCCTTGCCCGGCCCGACCATCTCGCGGCGGAAGCAGAACCGGCAATACACCGCGCAGACATGGACGAGCTTGAGCAGCACGCGGTCGGGATAGCGATGCACGATGCCCGGCACCGGCGCATGCGCGTCATCGCCGATGGGATCGTCGCGCTCGCCAGGGGCCGCAATCAGTTCGTCCGCCGACGGCACGAACTGGCGCGCGATCGGATCATTCGGATCGTCGCTGTCGATCAGGTCGGCGAGATGTGTTGTCACCGCGACCGCATAACGCTCCGCGACGCGCTCAAGCACCGCCTGCTCGGACGGCGCAGCCAGGCCCTGCGCGACGAGATCCGCCGCGCTGCGCAAGGTCGTCGGACGCTCGATCCGGTTCATCGCTCACCTGCCGGCGGCGTCCACACCACCTGATCGATCCTGAGCGCGCCGGCCGCCAGCATCACCAGCCGGTCGAAGCCGAGCGCGACGCCGCTCGCCTGCGGCATCTCGGCCACAGCGGCGAGGAAATCCTCATCGAGCGGATAGCGCTCGCCATAGCGCCGCTGCTTCTCGTCCATCTCCGCCTCGAACCGCCGGCGCTGCTCGGCCGCGTCCGTGAGCTCGCCAAAACCGTTGGCGAGCTCGACGCCGCAGGCATAGACCTCGAACCGCTCGGCGACGCGGGGATCCGCCGCCGTCACCCGCGCCAGCGCGGCCTCCGGGGTCGGATATTCATACAGCACCGTCACCCGCCCGTTGCCGAGCTGCGGCTCGACGTGCTCGACCAGCACCTTGCTGAAGAGGTCCGACCAGGTGTCGTCGTCGCTGACCCGGACCTTGCCCTGCACCGCCGCCGCCAGCGCGTCGCGATCGCCGGTGCGGTCGCGGATCGTCGCCAGCAGGTCGATCCCGGCGTGACGTTCGAAGGCTCCGGCCACCGTCAGCAGCTGCGGCTCGGCGTAGGGATCCGCGGTCCGGCCGCGAAAGGCAAACTGGCGGATTCCGGTCGCCTGGGCGGCATGGGCGATCACCACCACGGTATCGGCCATGATGGCGTCGTACGGCGCCTCGGCCCGATACCACTCCAGCATGGTGAATTCCGGCAGATGCAGATCGCCGCGCTCGCGGTCGCGGAAGACGCGGGCAAACTCGAAGATGCGCCGCTCCCCGGCCGCCAGCAGCTTCTTGCAAGCGAATTCCGGAGAGGTCCTGAGATACCGCCGATGCCGCGTTCCATCCGCGGCCGCCAGCTCCGTGGCCGGCGCGTGCAGATGGGTCTCGTTGCCCGGCGACAGCTGCAGAATGCCGGTTTCGACCTCGGCAAACCCCTGCTCGTCGAACCAGGCCCGCAGCGCCCTGGTGATGGCCGCCCGCGCCTGCAGGAACGGCCTGACGTCGGCGTGCCGCTGCGGCGACCACCAGGGGGAAGGTGCAGGCTCCCGGGCCATCAGGCGATCGCCCGCTGGGGGCGCAAAAGGCTGGCCAAAAGACTGGCAACGCCGGACAAAATCAGTATGTTGCCGCCCGAAACCGCATCCCGCGTCACATGGCGCCCAGGCCCTGCCCGGCGCCCCCTTTTCAGTGTCAGGAAAACAGCTTTGAAAGTCATCGCCAGCTCTATTCGCAAGGGTAACGTCATTGAGCAAGATGGAAAGCTCTATGTCGTCGTGACCGCCGAGAACATCCATCCCGGCAAGGGCACCCCGGTCAGCCAGATCGAAATGCGCCGAATCAGCGACGGCGTGAAGATCTCCGAGCGCTACAAGACCACCGACCAGGTCGAGAAGGCGACGATCGAGGAGCGCAACTTCACCTTCCTGTACGAAGATGCCGACGGCTTCCACTTCATGAACCCGGAGAGCTACGATCAGGTCCAGGTGCCGAAGGACGTCGTCGGCAATCAGGCGGCCTATCTCCAGGAGAACATGACCGTCAAGCTGTCGATGCACGACGTGGTGCCGGTTTCGATCACGCTGCCGCAGCGTGTCACGCTCGAGGTCGTCGAGACCGAGCCGGTCACCAAGGGCCAGACCGCGTCGTCGTCCTACAAGCCGGCCGTGCTCTCCAACGGCGTTCGCACCGGCGTGCCGGCGCACATCACCGTCGGCACCCGGATTGTCGTGATGACCGAGGACGGCTCATACTGCGAGCGCGCCAAGGACTGACCACCGTGTTGGTCTGACGCGTGAGCAGCTGACGCCGGGGGGCGTTCGGGGTTGGGGGCAAGGATCGGGGCAAGGGGCACCATCGTCGCCGCCGTCGTGGCGGTGATCATGACGCTGGCGGCGTCGTCCGCCGGACGCGCCGCGGACGCGTTCGCCGGCCCCGCCGTGACCGTGAACCGCGCCGATTGGCGCGCGGCAATGGATCAGCTCCGCTCCGAACTCAGCGCGGCGCCCGAGGTCGCCGGCGACTTCGCGCTGTCGGCGCGCCGCCGCAGCGCAAGCGCCGACGACGTCGGCAGGCGGCCGGCGCTGGTCCAGCTCAACGGCGTGACATCAGCAATCTTCACGGGGATCGGACGCAGTCCGGTCCCCGTTTTGCTGCCGTTCGACACGCCAGCCTATCTCAGCGCGCGCCGGCTCGGCGCGATCGATCCGCAGGTGCTGCCCCGCTACCAGGCCGATTTCCGCACCGACCTGTTCGATGCCGGCCCGTCCGGCTACGACGCCGTGTTCTCGCTGCCGCCCGAGACGACGCCCGGCCTGCCGTCGCGCATCTTCGCAAGGCCCGTCGAGGTCCAGATCACCGGCTCCCTGATCACCTACGACGTCGCGGATCCCGCCGGCGGCAAGGGCGAGGCCGTCAAGGCGCTCGCCGCGCAATATCCGGACCTGCGCCGCTTCATCCGCGAGGGCTATGTCCGCTACGCCTTCACCCGCTTCGGCGTGCCCTATGTGGTGTCGATCCAGTGCCTCGACAGCGCGCCGCGGCCGAAGCGCCTCGCCTGCCGCGAGGCTTATCCGATCGCTGAGCGCTTTCTGAAGGCGCTGCGCGTCGCCGGCGGCCAGCCGTCCCGCATCCCGCCGGAGATTGCTCCGCTTGCCGCCGAGCGGCCCGCCGCGCCCGATCCCGATTTCAGCTACCGCCCGCCCGGCGACATCGTCGCCAACTCTGGCGCGCGCGGCCAGACCGGCCGCGCCGACCGCACCGCCTATTCGCAGATCCGCTTTCCACTCGACGCGCCGGCCTATGTGCATTCGCAATCATTCGGCCGCCGCCGCGCCAGCGACAAGTTCGAGCAGCCCTGGAGCCAATATCCCTGGCGCGACAATTTCTGCGAGGCCCGCGACTTCAACGTCGGCCAGTGCGCCAGCGGCTTGGGTCACCAGGGCCAGGACATCAGACCAGGCGTCTGTCCCGTGCGCCGCGACGGTCCCGACGGTTGCGATCCGTGGCGGCAGCGCGTGCTCGCGGTACGCGACGGCGTCGTGATCCGGAGCGCCAAGCAGCAGGGCGCCATCATCCAGGTCAACACCGGCACCGAGCATATTCGTTTCCGCTACATGCACATGAACCCGACCGCGATGGACAATGACCGCTTGCTCAACGGCCGGTCGTTGCGCGAAGGCGAGCCGATCGGCGTGGTGTCGAACTATCTCGATCATCCCAACGGCACGACGCGCCACCTGCATTTCGACGTCCAGTTGTTCACGCGCGACGGCTGGATCTGGGTCAATCCCTACGTGACCCTGATCGCCGCCTATGAGCGCCTGCTCGGCGGCCGCGGCCGCGAGATCGGGCCGCAGGAGATG
This sequence comes from Bradyrhizobium sp. HKCCYLS2038, assembly GCF_051167655.1. Taxonomy (NCBI): domain Bacteria; kingdom Pseudomonadati; phylum Pseudomonadota; class Alphaproteobacteria; order Hyphomicrobiales; family Nitrobacteraceae; genus Bradyrhizobium; species Bradyrhizobium sp. HKCCYLS2038. Next base: position 262,883 of record NZ_JBNPTM010000003.1, read on the forward strand.
GCCGCATCGCCGCCGGCGGTCACAGGCGGCATCGCGTCGCCGGCGCTGGGTCCCTCGCCGCTCGGCCCTGCCGCCGACGCCGCCGCAGGACGGGATCGGAACTGATCGCACAGGCCCAGCGACGCAGGGCCGGAACCGACATCCACCGCTCCGGGTTATCAGGTGCATGGAGGATGACGGATGGTGACAGGCACGCCTCACCGCAGGACCGGACCCGCGCTGATCGCCGTCACGATTGCGCTATGCTGCGTCGCCGCACTGACGATGCTGGTACGCGATCGCTGGCATCCACCTGAGATCAAGTCCGCCGAAGCCGCGCGCCACTCCACAACAGGCGAAGTCGCCCGCGCCGCCGGCGCCCGGGTCATGCCAACCGATCCCAGCCTCGCGGTCGAGCCGAAACCGGAAGGGCCCAAGCGCGCGCAGCCGGCCAATCCGTTCTGAGCACGCAGTTGATCCCATCGGTCGCGCTAGCCGGCTCTCGAATATGCCTCCGGGCTGTCTCGCGCAGTGCGATCGCATTGATGATCGGGAGTGCTACGCTCATCTGTCTCCACGTCGTCATGGCCGGGCTTGTCCCGGCCATCCACGTCGTTCAACACTCTGAGCACCACGTGGATGCCCGAGACAAGCCCGGGCATGACTGAGAAACTAACTGCCAGCATTTCAATCTCGAAGGCGGTCCCCCCCTCACGCCGACCACTTGTCCTCTTCGCGACGGTGCTCTTCGGCGTTGAGGCGTTCGGCGATCTCGTGCGCCATCGCCTCGTCCTTGGTCTTCGCGATCGGCTTGCCGTTCTGGCACCGCACGCGGTCCTCGTCGGCCTCGAGCGGAAAATCATCCGGCTTGAGCGGCTCGTTCGTCTCCGGCATGCGCGCCTCCTCTCGTTTTGAGGCACAACACGCAGGTCGCCGCCGCGGTTCCCTACCGATCAGGCGGATCGCGCCGGCCGCTCCGCCGGCGTCCAGCGGAACGCGACGCCATAGCGATTCCACAGGTTGATCACGCCGATCGCCGAGGTCAGGAAGATCAGCTCGGTCTCCGAGAATTCGGCCTGCGCCTTTGCGTACACCTCATCGCTTACCCCGCCCGCGAGCGTCGTCAACGCCTCGGTGAAGGCCAGCGCGGCACGCTCGCGCGCGGTGAACTGCGGCGCCTCGCGCCACACCACGACCAGGTTGATCTTGTCGGTGGACACGCCGAGCTTTTCGGCCATCAGCACGTGATGCTGCACGCAGAACGCACAGCCGTTGATCTGCGACGCCCGGATCTTGATCAGTTCCAGCAGCTCTTTGTCGAGGCCGGCCTTGGCCGCCTGCTGGCTGATCGCAAGGAAGGCCTCGTAGAGCTCCGGTGCCCGACGCCTGAAATCCGTGTACTCGCTGCGCGCATGTGACATGATCGATTCCGTATGTTATCAGTGTTCTGACAACATATCAGAGCTCTGATTTCATGCGCAAGGCACGGACGTCATCACCTTCGCGAGGGCGACGAGAGCGAGGAGAGCAACAGCGCCCGGCACGGGCCGCGCAACGGCCGAAGCCGGCCGTCGATCGCGCCGTCGCGCCGCTCCGTCCACCCGCGCCCGGTCAGGGCAAGCGCGGCGAGGACGGCCACCTCGCTTATCTCTTGCGCCAAGCGCAGGGGGCCGCGCGGCTGTCGCTCGAGCGTGCGCTCGGCGCGACCGGCCTGACGCATCCGCAATTCGTCGTGCTGACGATGCTGAAAGCCTATCCCGGGCTGTCGGGCGCCGACTGCGCCCGCGTCGCGCTGCTGACGCCGCAGACCGTGAACGTGATCATCGGCAATCTGGAGCGCGACGGCGCCATCCGGCGGACGCCGCATCCGGTCCATGGCCGGGCGCTGCAATGGGCCCTGACCCGCCGCGGCGAAGCGCTGCTGGCCAAGGCGCGGCGCCAAGCCACGGCGCTGGAACGCCGGCTCGTTCGCGGCGTGAGCAAGCGGGACATCGCAGCGATCCGCCGCTGGCTGGCGCGGGTGGCTGCCGAGTTCCATCCGGATTGACCGCTTCCGGGGCCTGCCGCCCGCCCGCTTCAGCGGCTAGACTGGCGACATGACCCAGCCCGATTCCACCACCCGCCGCGCCCTGCTCCGCTCCGGCCTCAGTGCCGCTGCGCTGCTCGTCCCCGCCCTGCCCGCGACCGCCGCGCCGGCCGAGTTCGAGGCGTGGCGCGACGGTTTTCGCACCCGCGTCCTGGCGAAGGGAATCTCCCAGGCGACCTGGACCCGCGTCATGGCCCGGCTCGAGCCCGACATGAGCGTGTTCAAGGAGATGCGCAATCAGCCGGAGTTCAAGGAGCAGCTCTGGCAGTACATCAACCGCCGGGTCTCCGACTGGCGCGTCATCAACGGCAAGGTCGCGCTCAAGCAGAACGAGGCGGTGTTCGCGCGCATCGAGAAGGATTTTGGCGTCGAGCGCGGCACCCTGCTGGCGCTGTGGGGCGTCGAGTCGGCCTATGGCGATCCGCTGGTGCAGCAGAACCACATGCGCCCGGTGTTTCCCGCACTCGCCGCGCTCGCCTGGAACGAACCGCGCCGCAAGGCCTATTGGGAGACCGAGCTCACCAATGCGCTCAAAATCGTCGACCGCGGCTGGAGCAATCCGGAGGAGATGCGCGGCTCGTGGGCCGGCGCGATGGGCCACACGCAATGGATGCCCGAAGTCTGGCTCAATGTCGGCTTCGACTATGACGGTGACGGCAAGATCTCGCCGTTCGGCAAGCCTGACGACGCGCTCGGCTCGACCGCGCGCTATCTCGTCAACCGCGGCAAGTATCATCGCGGCGAGCACTGGGGCTATGAGGTGCGCACGCCCGGCAACATCTCAGGCAGCAAGACCTACGCGGCCTGGCAGGCGGCCGGCGTCAGCCGCGCCGACGGCCAGCCCTTCCCGCAGCCGAATGCCTCGGCGCAACTCTGGATCCCCGTCGACGGCGGCCCCGCCTTCCTGTTGGGTCCGAACTTCTACTCGGTGAAATCCTACAATCCCGCGATGAGCTACGCGCTCGCGATCTGCCATCTCGGCGACCGCATCCTGGGCGGCCCGCCGTTCCTGCAGCCGTTCCCCGGCTCGGAGCGCGCGCTGACGCTCGCCGAAGTGCAGGAGATGCAGAAGCGCCTCACCGCATCAGGCTTCGACACCGGCGGCACCGACGGCCGCGTCGGCAACGACACCATGAAGGCGATCCGCGACTTCCAGGCCAAGGCCGGCATTCAGCCCGCCGACGGCTATGGCGGCCTGAAGGTGCTGGCAAAGCTCAGGCAGGGCGGCTGATGAGTTCAAAATTGTAGGGTGGGCAAAGGCGCAGCCGCGCTCCGTCGAGTTCGTGGTCGGAGTGGCGGCGTGCCCACCATGCCGCTGCTCATCACCGCGCCAAGCGGTGGCCACGCGACCGCCTGCGGCCTCCGCTTTGAAATTCCTAATCGGCGAGTTCATAGCGCATGACTTGAACTCTCCAGTTTGGAAGTCTCAGTCACACAGGGCTGGCCAAACGCCACGCTTCGGGCAGCTCGGTTGGACGCTTACGAGGCAGAAGTGGACATCAGACAGCCGCTGGCGGCATTTGACCCGTTGCTGGAAGGATCGCCTGAGGTCAGCTCAAGTACGCAGCAAAACGAACAAACCCCAGATGGCCCCGACAGCAACCCAGACAATGATCTCCCAACAAACGTAGGCAAACGCGCTGTCCGCCCACTTCTCTGCGTCTTGCATGATTTGTGGTCGAGTGGCTGCGCGGGCCCGATCATCGATGGGCTTATCCAGTTTGAATAGTCGCCGCAGCATCAGAACCGCAAATAGTCCGCCAACAGCAAGGAACGCCACTAGCGGGTATGTACCGAGGCTGACGCTGACCGCAAAAATGAGTAACCCCAGGGGGACCCAGACAACGACTTCGCTACCAAAGTGATCGACGACCCATTTGCCGCGGGCTTTCAAGAATGCGTCTGGTTCTGTCTTCTGCACGAGATGAAGGTTAGCATGGAACCGGCAATCGAAAATTCAATCTCCGCAAAAAGTGAAACGGGCTCGAATTGACCTTCGGCAGCTCCCTCCCCCCGCTGGGGACGGCTGCAACGTCAACTTATGGCCCGCTCTGGACCTTCCGGAGCGGCATTCAGAATGTCCGCTCTCGGGGGCGACCGGAAGTTGGTCGCGTGAGTGCCTCACGGCAACTTCTGCCCTGAGCTGACTTCGCCCATCGTTTGTGACGCCGAATGGGATGGATCTCTGCCGAACACAGCCGGCCAGAGAACGCTCCATCCCAATTGCGCCAGGGGGCTCGTGTAGCCGCCAGCCCGCGAGCCCGCCGCGATCTCATCCCTTATGATGGACCGCCTGCAGGCCATAGACCGGCGTCGGCAGGCCCTCGTAGCGCGCCTTCAATTGAAGGGACAGGAATTGCGAGTAGTGGCGCGACTGGTGCAGATTGCCGCCGTGAAACCAGAGCGCTTCCTGCTGCGTCGGCTTCCACATGTTGCGCTGCTCGCCTTCCCAGGGGCCGGGGTCCTTGGTCGTATTCGAGCCGAGGCCCCAGACCTTGCCGACCTTGTCGGCCATGTCCTGGCTGATGAGATCGGCGACAAAGCCGTTCATCGAGCTGTAGCCGGTGGCGTAGACGATCACGTCGGCCGGCAACTCCTTGCCGTTGTCGAGCCTGACGCCATCAGGCGTGATCTCCTCGACCTGGCCTGCGACCAGCTTGATCTTGCCGTCGATGATCAGCTGCGAGGCGCCGACGTCGATGTAGTAGCCCGAGCCGCGGCGCAGGTATTTCATGAAGAGCCCGGAATCGTCGTCGCCGAAGTCGACCCGGAAGCCGGCCTTCTCCAAACCCGCGTAGAAGTCGGAATCGTCCTTCCGGATCTTGTCGTAGACCGGCTTCTGAAACTGATTGAGGATCCTGTAGGGGAGCGAGGCGAAGATCAGATCAGCCTTCGCCGTCGTCATGCCGCCGCGGACCGCGCGCTCGGAATACAGATCGCCCAGGGATTCCATCAGCGACTCCGAGCGTACGATGTGGGTAGTCGAGCGCTGCACCATGGTCACGTCGACGCCCGCCTCGTACAGCGCGGCGCAGATGTCATGCGCGGAATTGTTCGAGCCGATCACGACCACCTTCTTGCCCTTGTAGCGGTCGGGACCCGGATGGCGCGAGGAATGGTGCTGCTCACCCTTGAAGCTGTCCATGCCCTTGAGCCGCGGCATGTTCGGCTTGGCCGACATGCCGGTCGCAAAGACGAGTTGCTTCGGCTTGAGCGTGATCTCCTTGCCGTCGCGTTCGACGACCACGGTCCATTCCTTCTTGGCGTCGTCCCATTCGGCGTGTTTGGCCGTGGTGCCGGTCCAGTAGTTCAGCTCCATGACCTTGGCGTACATCTCCAGCCAATCGCCAATCTTGTCCTTGGGTGCAAACACCGGCCAATTCTTCGGGAAGTCGATATAGGGCAGATGATCATACCAGACCGGGTCGTGCAGGCAGAGCGACTTGTAGCGGTTGCGCCAGGAGTCGCCGGCTTTGGCGTTCTTCTCAATGATGATCGTGGGCACGCCGAGCTGACGCAGCCGCGCGCCCAGGGCAATCCCGCCTTGGCCGCCGCCGATGATGAGCACATAGGGCTGGGTCTTGAAGCCGAGCTGCTCGGTTTCCTCGTCGCGCAATTCCTTCCAGGTCTTGGCGCCGGGATTGACGCCGTGCCGGGCGCCGAGCGGCCGGGTGAAGCCGGCCTTCTCCTCATGACCTTTCAGTTCGACCATCGTTGTCAGGAGCGTCCAGATCTGGCCGTTCTGGAGTCGGATCAGGCCAAATCCGCGCGCGACCTCGGTCTCGAACGAGATCCAGGACTCGGTCACGCCATCAGCTTCGGTTGGCGTTTCACCCTCGGCGATTTTCCAGTTGCGCGGCTTCACGCGCGCCAGGCAGGAGCCGAGCATGTCGCGGACCTGATCGCGGCCTTCCATCGTCTTGATGTTCCAGGTGAACGCGACGAGGTCGCGCCAGTAGCATTCAGGCGCGAACATTGCGACGGCGGCGTCGAGATCCGCGGCCGCAAGCGCGGCTTCGAATTTGTCGAGAAAAGCTTGGACGCGAGCGGCAACCGTGGTGTCGAGCATGATGTCCTCCCGGGGATCGTTTTCGTTTGTTATGCGGTTCGCGCAAGCTTATCTCAACTCTTGAGCGAATCCAGAGTCGCTTTGTCCCATCTTCCCTTTTTCAATTCTTCTCGGGCACTCGCTCTCCGCAACGATGCTGTGCGTGCCATTGATTTGCTGCGGTGCATGAGTCCGGACGTGGCCCACCGCGACACTTTTGCGCAGCCGCACGAACTCGGTCGCCAGCGGCGCAAATCGGACGCAGTCGCCAGTCACATGACGTCGCTAATTTTATAGGTATACAGCTCACCCGAGATCGTAGGGTGGGCAAAGGCGCAGCCGTGCTCTCGCAACGATCGAGATCGTCGTGGCGCCGTGCCCACCGTCCCGCCGCGCAGCTTGCTGATGCACGGTGGGCGCGCTGCCGCCTCCGGCGGCCGCTTTGCCCACCCTGCCCGATGCTCGCAAATCTGAACTACGCCTTGGCCGCCGTCTCACGGTGGCCCCTCGCAGCCCTCGCCTTTGGCTGCGACGCACTCGCCACCTTCACGCGGATCCTCACCGAGCCGCCGCCCTTCGACTGCTCCTCGATCTCGAAGGCGCCGGTCTTGCGCACGAGATCGCTCAGCTTGCGGCAGCCATAGGTGCGCGGGTCGAAGTCGGAGACGAGGTTGGAGAGCTGCTTGCCGACCTCGCCGAGCGCGACCCAGCCGTCCTCGCTCTCCATCTGCGTGATCACCTTCTTGATCATGGGGGTCGCCGCGCTGATCGGCTGCAGCGGCTTCGGCGCCGTAGCGCTGTCGTTGTCCTTGCTGCTCACCGCGTCGCTGCGCAGATTCTCGGTGTAGACGAAGCGGCGGCAGGCTTGGCGAAAACTCTCCGGCGTCTTCTGCTCGCCGAAGCCGAACACGTCGACGCCCTGCTCGCGGATGCGCGCGGCGAGCCGGGTGAAGTCGCTGTCGGATGACACCAGGCAGAAGCCGTCGAACCGGCCGCTGTGCAGCAGGTCCATCGCATCGATCACCAATGTGATGTCTGAGGCGTTCTTGCCGCTGGTGTAGGCGAACTGCTGCTGCGGCACGATCGCATAGCGCGCCAGCGTATCCGCCCACGGCCTCGAGCGCGGGCTGGAGAAGTCGCCATAGATCCGGCGCACGCTGGCCTCGCCGATCTTGGCGATCTCCTCGAACAGACCGTCGACGATCTTGGCCGAGGCATTGTCGGCATCGATGAGAACGGCGAGACGTGGCGAGCGAGGTTCGGATGGCATCACGGATCCCCTGACAAAGGTCATTTTGCTTCCTTATACGCGCCCGACGATCCCGACCGAGTCCTTTCCTATCTCATCTCACGACAATCGATTCTTTGCGACCACTGCGGCAACGCGGTCCGAGCCGGCCGCGGCCGCCCCCTCCTTTCGTATAGGACCTGACTCCGGGCTCCCGCCCCATTCGAGCGACGGCTTTCACTTTCCTTTAAGTTGCGTCATACAAAGATACCCAGACCCAACGATGGGGGATCTGCGGCAGATGATGAAGGAAGGCACCTATTCCGCCTGGTTCAAGACCCCGATGGGCCAGGGGACGGGCATCGTGGAACTGGTGGGCGGCCGGATCTGCGGCGGCGACGCCTTCTTGAGCTATACCGGCACCTATGAAGCCGAAGGCGACCGCTTTACCGCGCTGCTCAGGACGAGACGTCACGCCCCCGGACAGCCGTCGCTATTCGGCCCCGACGAGCTGACACTCAGCCTCGAAGGGTCCTGCAGGGGCTCGCCGGTGACCTGCTGGGGCCATGCGGCCGAAGCTCCCGACGTGCCGTTCGAGGCCATCCTGCTGTTCTCGCAGACCGACTCAGACATCCCCTCGCCACGTCCGCAACGAACCGGCGCGTCCCTCCAACTTCCGAAGCCGATCTGGCGCTGAGCCGACGCACTTGCAGGCCTGACCCGTTGCGGACGGCTCATGCCAATTTCTGCTCCGCGATGATGTGAACCGGCGGAAACATCACGCAATCGACGACGTCGAAAACGACGGTGAAGGACTGATCGAATGCGCGCGCGAAAGCCATCGCGTCAGCGCGGCGCTCCTCCCTTATCCGGGTGCCCAGGGTGCAGTGAGGCACCCATGCGCCTGGTCGATAATGCTCACGGCAAAGTGCGGGAGCGATCGAAGCGGCGATGGCCGCATGCCATTCGAGCAGCACGGCATCGGCCTCGGGCTCGGCCCACAGAACGAAACGCGGATGCGAGAACCATCTGATACGGCTGAACCGAACATGCAGAGCCGCGCCATCCGACACGGCCTCGCGCATGGCCCCCCAGACGGTGCCGGGGTCGAGTGTGGGCGTGTCGTAGATCGCCAACGAGAGGTGCGGCCGGTAGCCCAGCTCGCGCATCGAGGACCCTTCCTCGAAAGCCGCGACCTCGTCCCACAGACGTTCGATCTGAGACGCGGATGCATGGTCAGATCGGAGATTCAGCGCTATCGCCATTGCCGGACCGCACTCACTTCGGGCCTAGGGATCGGCGCGGATGTTAGCGCGGCCTGCGGCGCCCGCAAGCCCATTTCGGCATACTAGAATTTTTTGCTTGCTTTGATTTTGAAAATCAGAAATAATCCGGCCATCCCGTCCTCGTGAGAGGGACGCTTCGCGATCGTCACGATGTGGAGGGCGGTGATGCGGTGGCCGCGATCGGTCGCAGCGTGCTCTCGTGGCGCGCCGACGAACGGCAGGTTGCGGACGTGAAATCGCGTGGTCCTGGCGCCCCGTTGCTGGCGCCAAGCCCGGGGGTGATGATGATCCCCCGAGCGACGGTGGCTATCGAGCCGGACACCGGGGAGAGCGCGTATAAGCGTGAAGACCATCGCGCAGGGAATGCCGGTTGACCGGCCTACCTGTGGTGACTGCCGCCTGCTTTTTGTTTGCAGGCGGGCCATGGGTGAGGCCTTCACCCGGCATTCCCTGCGCCCTCTCGCTTCAACGAGGGCCATTCTCGAGCATCACTCGGGCACGACGTGCTGCGAGAGTATTGCCGGCTGCCTACGGCGCGTCATGTCCGGTCTCAGATGAGGGCGTGTCGCGACGGCAACACGATGAGGCGGGGATCATTGTGCGGCTGTTGTTTGACACGTGCATTCTGGGGGAGACTGCGGCGGCGCGCTTCCATCGCCGGCCTTCATATGATACCGGTCATTACAGTCATCTAGGGCGGCTCTGCGGCCACAGTTGGCCACAGGAGTTAACCTGTCGCCACATGACGGCCGTGGTGGGCATATCCCGACTCTATACTTCGAGTTGCTTTTGCAACCGCCCGTGCTTCGACTGCGGCGGTGTTCGCGACCCAGGTCGCGCCTGCCTGCTTCAGGCAAATGCCTGCAGAATTAGGCTCAACTACGTGCGCCGTTCGCAAAAATGCGCTCGCAATTTCCTTCAACAGCTAAGACGTGCAGCAGTACTTGGTACAACTTAGATCAACCTGTGATTTAATTTACACATCATTTACTTTCCTCAACTTTGCCCCAAATTGTGCACGATGCTGGGCTCATATTCATAATTAGAACTCTTCGCAGACCCCACATCGTGACCGGTCCGAGAAACGGTTCTAAGCGCCTCGACTATACTTTCAGAGCTCACTCTTCGTCTTCGTATTGCGTACAGAGGTCCAACACATGACAACCCTGACCAAGGCTCTCCCGACCCATCTCGAAGAGACCCGCATCGACTCCGACAAGCTTCGGACGATCCTGATGTTGTGCGGTGCAACCGCGTTCGGCTTCATTCTTCACGCGACGTACGGTCTCGATCTCAGCTACGCATTCTTCTGATCGACCGCGCCCACCGGCGGTGGCCGGCGGGCTCGCGCATTTGCGGACGCGATGGCGTCCTCCCGGCGCGCGGGACCCATTGAAATGGCCCCGCGCGTTGCCTTCTCCAAACGGCACGCGTATCGCGCGACGGCGTTGCGGATTGGCTGCCACCACAGGCTTTCTTCAGCTTTTGCACAACGCGGCCGCACCGCTCCCACAATTCCGCCGCGACGTTTGGACACGCTGAGGGTGTGAAGACGTGAGTTGCTTGAGGAAGAGTAGCGTCATGCGTTCGCCAATGTACGACCTCTATCAGATGAAGCAGGACCGTCTGCCCAAGGGCGCACGGTCGGCTTGGCTCAGGACCCGGCCGAACGAGCCGCCGCCCGCGGCCGACGACTGGATTTTCGTCGGCAAGGAGCGCCATCCGAGCCGCTGGACCATCGCCGAGATGAACGAGCGAGGTACCTGCTACCGTGAGATTCCGATCTGGCTGTCGAGCCGGCGGGATCATGCGGCCGCGGCCCCAGCAGGCGGAATTCAGAAGCCTGCGGCCTGAGGCAGCGGCGCCGCAGGGCTCAGTGCCGGCGCGGAGCATCGAGGTCGATCGACCTCATGCTGAGCGCGATCGGCACCATGAGCAGGCCGAGCAGCGCCAGGGTCCAGAACACGTCGATATAGGCGAGCAGCGCCACCTGGTGCTGCAGCGTCTGAGCGATCCAGGCGGTGGCGCGGCCGGCGGCCTCGCTCGCATTGGAGCCGTGGGACTGGAAGTAGCGGGTCACGGCCTCGATCGTCTGCTGATAGGCGACGTCCGACGGTGCGGCGTGCTCGGCCAGCCGGCTCTGATGGAATTGCTGCCGCTGCGCCAGCATCGTCTGCGACAGCGCCACCCCCATCGAGCCGCCGATGTTGCGGGCAACATTGATCAGGGCCGACGCCTGGTTGGTCTTGTCCGCCGGCACGCCGTCATAGGACGCGGTGGTGACCGGAAGAAACAGGAACGGCAGCCCGACCCCGAGAATCACCCGCGACAGCGCCGCGTAGCCATAGGTGATGTCGCCGGTCAGTCCGGTGAGGTACCACATCGCGCCGGCGACGACGCAGGCGCCGAACACCAGCAGATACTTCGGCTGCACCACGCCGACGAGACGGCCGACGACCGGCATCATCATCATGGTGACGATGCCGCCGGGCGACAGCACGAGGCCGGCGAGCAGCGCGGTGTAGTTCAATTCCGCCTGCAGCAGCTGCGGCAGCATCTGCGTGGTCGCGATCAGCACCGCGCCGGTGGCGAGCATTACCAGGAAGCAGGCGCCGAACTGCCGCCGTCCGAGCAGGCGGATGTCCACGATCGGCTCGCTACGGCTGAGCTCCCAGGGAATCAGCGCGAGCAGGCAGATTCCGGCCACGATCGCGAACCAGACGATCATGGTCGAGCCGAACCAGTCGTTGCGCTGGCCCTCATCGAGCACGAATTCGAGCGCACCGAGCCCGACGGCGACCAGCGCGAAGCCGACGAAATCGACCCGCAGGCCGTTGCGCAGCAGGCGGCGGCGCTCCTCCTCCGCTCCGGAGGGTTCGCTGACCAGCGAGCCGACCAGCACCAGCGAGAGAATGCCCATCGGCAGGTTGATCAGGAACACCCAGTGCCACGAATAGGTATCGGTGATCCATCCGCCCAGCGTCGGCCCGACCACCGGCGCGACGACGACGGCGACGCCGTAGATCGCGAAGGCCTGGCCGCGCTTGTGCGGTGGAAACGAGTCAGCAAGGATCGCCTGCTCCGAGGTCGCCATCCCGCCGCCGCCCAGCCCCTGCAGGATCCGGAACAGCACCAGCGATTCCAGGCTCCAGGCCAGGCCGCACAGCAGCGACGACACGGCGAACACCGCGACGCAGATCATGTAGAACCGCTTCCGGCCGATCACCGTCGCCAGCCAGCCCGAGATCGACAGCACGATGGCGTTGGCGACAAGGTAGCTGGTGATGACGTAGGTGCTCTCGTCGATGCCGACCGCAAGCCCGCCGGCGATGTGGCGGAGCGCGACGTTGGCGATCGTGGTGTCCAGCACCTCCATGAAGGTGGCAATCGAGACGACGAAGGCGATCAGGTAGGGGTTGTGGCCGCCCGCCGCCGATCGCTCCGGCGACCAGCCGCCTGCCGCCACCTCGCTCATCGGACGCGAGTCCAGGGCACGACCGACATGCCCGGCCCGACCGGCAGGTCCGCCGGCCAGTCGTCGATCGTGATCTTGACCGGAACGCGCTGCACCACCTTGACGTAGTTGCCGGTCGCGTTCTCCGCCGGCAGCAGGCTGAACGCGGTGCCCGAGCCCGGCTGAACCGAGGCGACCTTGCCGGTCAGCTTGCGCTCGGGATAGGCGTCGATCCGGACCTCGACCGGCTGTCCCGGCCGCATGTCGGTGAGCTGCGTCTCCTTGTAGTTGGCGACCACCCAGACGTCGTCCGGCACGAACATCATCAGGCTCTGCCCGGCGGTCGCGAGCGTACCCTTGGCGGCGCTCAGCTTGACGACGCGGCCGGGCTCTGCGGCCGTGACATCGGTGTATTGCAGATTGAGGTTGGCCTGGTCGAGCTGCGCCTGCGCCTGCTGCAGCGACGCCCTGGCGCTTTCGAGCTGGGCCTGCAGGGTCTTGATGCCGAGCTCGGCCGCCGTCAGCGCGGCCTTGACGCGGGTGGTGTTGGCCTGCTGCGATTGCAGGTCCGACCGCGTCTGCTGCTCGCGCTGCACGGTGCCCGCGCCGCGCTGGACCAGATCGCGGGCGCGCTCCTCCTCCTGCTGGGCGAACTGCAGCTGCGCATCGGCCTGGTCGACCTGCGCCTTGGCCTGCGCCACCTGCTCCTTCTGGCTCGCGATCTGAGCCTCGATGTTGTCGACATTGGCCTCGCCGACCGCAACCTGCGCCTTGGCCTGATCGATCGCGATCCGATAGTCGCGCGGATCAATCCGCGCCAGCACGTCGCCGACATTGACGTGCTGGTTATCTGTCACGGGCACGTCGATGACATAGCCGCCGACCTTCGGCGCAATGGAGAAGCTGCGCGCCGCGATGAACGCGTCATCGGTCGATTCATAGTGCCGGACATTCAGCCAATAGGCGACAGCGCCGAGTGCTGCGAGCAGCACGACCGCGACAGCGCCGGCGGTGAGCCAAGGATGCGCGCGCAACCGGTCGCGCAGCGACGGCTTCGGCGCCGGTTCGGCTGCCTCTGTCGGCTTGCTCTTATCGGTTCGGCGATCGCGCTCGGGCATCGGCTGCTCGGAGCGCCGGTCATCCGGGCGCAGCTGATCCGCGGACGGCCCGCGCGGCCTGGTCTGGGCATCCACGGACATCACCTCAATGTCGAAAGGGGTGTTGCGCGCGTGACCGCGCCGCACACCAATCGGGTCCCCGGACCTTCGTTCCGCGGGCGCGAACTCAATTCGCGCGACTAGGCAATCGATATGCCGTAGTAGTCGTCGACCTTGCGTCCGGTCGCGAGGTCGGCCCAGTCCCATTCGCGCTCGTCGGAGTATTTCGGCGCCCCACGCAGCTGGTCCTCGGTGACTGCCGTGACATAGCCGCCGAGCCGCGTGTCGTATTTCAAGGATTGCCACGGCAGCGGATAGCGGTCATTCCCGAGCCCGAGAAAGCCGCCGAACGCCAGCACCGCGTACGAGACCCGTCCGCTCAGCTTGTCGATCATGACGCGTTCGATGGTGCCGATCTTGTTGTCGTCAGCGCCGTAGACGGCCGTTCCTTCGACCTTGTCGCTGCCGATCAGATTTCCGTATTCGCGCCGGTCGAGCATGGATGTGTCGAGCGTCATGTAAGCCTCCATTCCTACGGAGCAAGAAACGTGCTGCCCGGCTGTGACGTTCCCCAGCCATCGGCCCTTAGTCACTCGGATCGGGACCGGTCATCGCTCTTCCGTTCCGGATGTCGCGTCGCCTCGTGGGTGGGCGATTGGGGAGACGTCGTCTGATGGACCTGCTGCGCACGTTCCTTGTCGGCCGGCTGTTCCTCGCCGCGTTCCGTCCTCACGATGCCCTGGCTATCCTTGGTCATTCGCCTCTCCTCTCATGCTTGCTAGTGAAGCACGTCGAGCGGGACACGGCAGATCTCGTCTCCCTCCTCGTTTGTGACCAGTACAACGTAGTTCCGGTGACGAAGCTCGGGATGATCCGCGATCAGTTGCCGCGCGATCACATCGGCCGAGTCCATGGCCTCGACATCGCCAGGCAGCTCGACATAGCGTTCGGCCGCGATCGGCTCACTGTTCGTCAAATCAAAGTGATAGAACGGCATCATCCTGCTCGGTCCTTGCGACGCGCCTGAAGCCACGCCGCGTTTGTCATGTACGCTCTGACACGACGCACGCATCGGGCCTTCGTTCCGCGGCAGACCAGGCAGAGCCAATCGGCCGCAGGACAGGAGTTGATCAGCATTTTATTTGCGGCAAAACGGACCATTGGCAGTCGTTGCTGGTTGGTGACCACACTCAACAGGAGCAACTGCATGGCAGACGATCAAAAGTCCTCAATGTCCCGCCGCCGGATGGTCGGGGCGACTGCGACACTCGCGGCTGCTTCATTGACTGCAGCAGCAGCGAAAGGACGCGAGACGATGGCTGGCGATTCCGAACACAGCGCAGGGTTGGTCGACCCGACGGACAATTATCCAAAGCCGCCGTTCGAACGGCAGTCCCAGCCATGGCCCGGCCTGGCGAGCAAGATGTCACCGCGTCCTGACCACGGCGAGACCAGCTACAGGGGTTCCGGGCGCCTTGCAGGGCGCAAGGCGCTGATCACCGGCGGCGACTCCGGAATGGGGCGTGCAGCAGCCATCGCCTATGCGCGCGAAGGCGCCGACGTCGCGATCAACTACTTGCCCAGCGAAGAGCCGGATGCGCAGGAAGTGGTCGCCCTGATCAAGGAAGAAGGCCGGAAGGCGATCGCTCTCCCGGGCGATCTCCGCGACGAACGCTTCTGCGAGCAGTTGGTCCAGCAGGCGGTCGATGCGCTGGGCGGACTGGACATCGTCGTCAACAATGCCGCACGCCAGCAGACGCGCAAGTCCATCCTCGATGTCTCCTCGGAGGATTTCGACGCGACGATGAAGACCAACATCTATGCCCCGTTCTGGATCATCAAGGCTGCCCTGCCTCACCTCAAGCCCGGCTCGGCGATCATCGGCACCTCGTCGGAGCAGGCCTACGATCCGTCGCCTGACCTGTACGACTACGCTCAAACCAAGGCTGCCACGATGAACTACGTGAAGTCGCTGGCCAAGCAGCTCGGACCCAAGGGCATCCGGGTCAACGCGGTCGCGCCTGGCCCGATCTGGACCCCGTTGCAGGTGTCCGGGGGAGCGACAATGGACAAGCTGGAGAAATTCGGTGGGCAGACGCCGCTCGGCCGCCCCGGTCAGCCAGCCGAGCTGGGCTCGATCTACGTGCAGTTGGCTGCCGCAGATGCCAGCTATGCCAACGGTCAGGTCTACGGGTCATCGGGAGGCTCGGGGCAGCCGTGAGGCTGCCCTTGCCTCATCAGATATGAGTCACGGGTTGAGGCAGCGAATAGGCCTCGGTATGGACCTGACGGATCGTCGTAAACGCTGCGACCGCCGAAGCCACGCTGAAAGCGGTCAGCAGTGCGATGAGTACGGTACGAGGCGCCATCGGGAAATCCTCCTGTCGCTTGTCTAGTCGCAAACTCAGTCCAGCCTTCTCTTCGCTACGGGCGTAACTTCGCCGTCGAGCCAGTCCTGCTCGAGGGCCAGTGCGCGCCAGCCTTGGGCCATCCGCGTGAAGCGTCGGAATGCCGGATCTCCCCCTGCTCGCTCGGCGAGTTGAAGGCAGTTCTCGGCGTTCTCTCTGAAGATGTCTGACTGTTTCATCTTCTCTAGCTGGGCAGCAAGCGGAGAAGCCGCAACCGCGTTACGCGATATTAATGTGCTCGGGAACCTGCGCGCTGTACCGCCGCCACTTCGAGCCTGATGAGCTCAGGCAGTTGGTCGAGACTGCGCAGGCTGACATGCGGACGGAGCAACTCGACGTAAGGAGCGCTCTCGTAACGAAATAGTAACGGCCGTGTATTGCTCTCGGGCATCTTGTCCCTGCCCTGATCCCCATTGTTGTCGCGACCTCCGGATCAAGAGGTGCCGCTACCACTCGGATTCTGACTGGCGGTTCCGGGGGGCGGTGCAGCCCGCGGATCGCGCCGAACTCGCGGCCGGATCGCCCGTCACGGATCCTGGCCCGCTCGGTCCCCCTGATTGGGCCAGCGCCGCCGCAGGTGTCAGAACCAGGAACACCGCAAGACAGCCTCCTAGTTGTTGTTTCATGAGCTTCTCCTCACCGGAAACAAGCCGGTTCTTCCGCCGCCGTTCCTACAGTTGCCGGCGTCCCAAGCCGCGGGGAAAGATTTTTGGAACTATTTTCCCGCGTCGATGTTGAGCCGCTTGTGCCAGCTACGAGCGGTTCCATTCGCAAGGAAACACGGCATTCGGCTTGATTTGAGTAGTAGGCGCGGCTTCTATGCCCGCGACTCGTAAGACTCAGATCTTGCCGGCAGACATTCTGCCTGGGGGAACTTGATGAGCGATCTCGACACGGCTGCCGGTTCGATTCCTGCTCGGCAGGGCTTCAGTCGGAATGGCAATGGAACCGAAACGCCCGACGCCAGCCAGGACCTTCTGCGCGCGCTTCAGGCCATGCGCTCAGGCGACTTTTCAGTCCGCATGGGCGGCGACTATCTTGGCATTGAGGGAAAGATCGCCGATACGTTCAACGAGATCATCGCCGCCAATCAGCGCATGGCTCAGCAGCTCGAACGCGTCGGCCAGGTCGTCGGTCGCGAAGGCAAGACGCGGCAACGCGTCAGGTTCGGCATCGCAAGCGGATCATGGGCCGACATGGAGAGCTCGATCAACACGCTGATCGATGACCTCCTATGGCCGACCCGCGAGGTGACCCGCGCCGTGGCCGCGGTCGCCCAGGGCGATCTGTTGCAGACGGTGAAGCTCGACGTCGACGGCCGGCCGCTGGGTGGCGAGTTCCTTCAATCCGCCACCATCGTCAACACGATGATCAAGCAACTGAGCGTGTTCACCTCGGAGGTGACGCGCGTGGCGCGCGAGGTCGGCACCGAGGGCAAGCTCGGCGGCCAAGCCCAGGTGCCCGAAGTGACCGGGGTCTGGAAGGATTTGACCGAGAGCGTCAATTCCATGGCCAACAATCTGACGGGCCAGGTCCGCAACATCGCGGAAGTGACGATCGCTGTCGCCAATGGCGACCTCTCCAAGAAGATCACCGTCGACGTCCGCGGTGAGATCCTGCAGCTCAAGGAAGCCATCAACACGATGGTCGATCAGTTGCGCTCGTTCGCCTCGGAAGTGACACGCGTGGCCCGCGAGGTCGGAACCGACGGCAAGCTGGGTGGTCAGGCCATCGTTCCCGGCGTCGCCGGCACCTGGAAGGATCTGACCGACTCGGTCAACGCGATGTGCGGCAATCTGACTGCACAGGTCCGCAACATCGCGAACGTCACGACCGCGGTGGCGCGCGGCGACCTGTCGCGCAAGATCACGGTCGACGTCCGCGGCGAGATCCTGGAGCTCAAGGACACCATCAACACGATGGTCGATCAGCTCAACGCGTTCGCGTCAGAGGTGACGCGCGTCGCGCGCGAGGTCGGCACCGAAGGCAAGCTCGGCGGTCAGGCCAAGGTGCCCGGCGTCGCCGGCACCTGGAAGGACCTGACCGACAACGTCAACTTCATGGCCTCGAACCTGACGGCACAGGTCCGCAACATCGCCGACGTGGCGACTGCGATTGCCAGCGGCGATCTGTCGAAGAAGATCACGGTGAACGTGTCCGGCGAGATCCTTCAGTTGAAGGAAACCCTGAACACGATGGTCGACCAGCTCAACGCCTTTGCCGGCGAAGTGACGCGCGTGGCGCGTGAGGTCGGCACCGACGGGAGGCTCGGCGGCCAGGCCAACGTGCTCGGCGTCGCCGGGACCTGGAAGGACCTCACCGAGAGCGTCAACTCGATGGCGTCGAACCTTACGGCGCAGGTCCGCAACATCGCCGAAGTGACGACTGCGGTGGCCAACGGCGACCTCTCCAAGAAGATCACCGTCGACGTGCGCGGCGAGATCCTGGAGCTGAAGGACACCATCAACACGATGGTCGATCAGCTCAACGCCTTCGCCGGCGAAGTCACCCGCGTCGCGCGCGAGGTCGGCACCGAGGGCAAGCTCGGCGGCCAGGCCATGGTGCGCGGCGTGGCCGGCACCTGGAAGGACTTGACCGACAGTGTCAACTCGATGGCCTCGAACCTGACCGGGCAGGTCCGCAACATCGCCGAGGTCGCGACCGCTGTCGCCAAGGGCGACCTGTCGAAGAAGATCACGGTCAACGTGTCGGGCGAGATCCTTCAATTGAAGGAAACGCTGAACACGATGGTTGACCAGCTCAACGCTTTCGCCGGCGAAGTCACGCGCGTCGCGCGCGAGGTCGGCACCGACGGCAAGCTCGGCGGCCAGGCCGAGGTGCCCGGCGTCGCCGGCACCTGGAAGGACCTCACCGACAGCGTCAACTCGATGGCCGGCAATCTGACCGCGCAGGTCCGCAACATCGCGGAAGTGGCAACCGCCATCGCCGGCGGCGACCTGTCGCGCAAGATCACGGTCGACGTGCGCGGCGAAATTCTGAGCCTGAAGGAAACGCTGAACACGATGGTGGATCAGCTGAACCGCTTCGCCGGCGAGGTGACGCGCGTCGCGCGCGAGGTCGGTACCGAGGGCCGGCTCGGCGGCCAGGCCAACGTGCCCGGCGTCGCCGGCACCTGGAAGGATCTCACCGACAGCGTCAACTCGATGGCCGGCAATCTGACCGCGCAGGTCCGCAACATCGCCGAGGTGACCACGGCCGTGGCGCGCGGCGACCTGTCGCGCAAGATCACCGTCGACGTGAAGGGCGAGATCCTCGAACTGAAGAACACCATCAACACGATGGTCGATCAGCTCAACGCCTTCGCCTCCGAGGTGACGCGCGTCGCGCGCGAGGTCGGCACCGAAGGCAAGCTCGGCGGCCAGGCGCAGGTGCCGGAAGTTGCGGGCACCTGGAAGGACCTGACCGACAGCGTCAACTTCATGGCTTCCAACCTGACCGCGCAGGTTCGCAACATCGCCGAGGTCGCCACCGCGATCGCCGGCGGCGATTTGTCGAAGAAGATCACGGTCGACGTGCGCGGCGAGATCCTACTGCTCAAGGATACCCTCAACACGATGGTCGAGCAGCTTCGATCGTTCGCCGCCGAAGTGACGCGTGTGGCGCGCGAGGTCGGCACCGAGGGCCGGCTCGGCGGCCAGGCCGTGGTCCCCGGTGTCGGCGGCACCTGGAAGGACCTCACCGACAACGTCAACCTGCTCGCCGCCAACCTGACCACGCAGGTCCGCAACATCGCCGAGGTGACCACGGCCGTCGCGCGCGGCGACCTGTCACGCAAGATCACCGTTGACGTGAAGGGCGAGATCCTCGAGCTGAAGAACACCATCAATACGATGGTCGATCAGCTCAACGCCTTCGCCGGCGAGGTGACGCGCGTCGCGCGCGAGGTCGGCACCGAGGGCAAGCTCGGCGGCCAGGCTCAAGTGCCTGGCGTGGCCGGCACTTGGAAGGATCTCACCGACACCGTCAACTTCATGGCCGCCAATCTGACCGAGCAGGTGCGCGGCATCGTGAAGGTCGTCACCGCCGTTGCCAACGGCGATCTGAAGCAGAACCTCACCGTGAAATCGAAGGGCGAGGTCGCAGCACTCGCCGAGACCATCAACAACATGACCGAGACGCTCGCGACCTTCGCCGATCAGGTCACCAGCGTCGCCCGCGAGGTCGGCGTGGAGGGCCGGCTCGGCGGACAGGCCAACGTGCCCGGCGCGGCCGGCACCTGGAAGGATCTGACCGGCAACGTCAACCTGCTCGCCGCCAACCTGACATCGCAGGTCCGCGCCATCGCCGAGGTCGCCACCGCCGTGACCAAGGGCGATCTCACCCGCAGCATTCAGGTCGATGCGCGCGGCGAGGTCGCCGAGCTCAAGGACAACATCAACACGATGATCACCAACCTGCGGCTCACCACCGACCTCAACACCGAGCAGGACTGGCTGAAGACGAACCTCGCCCGTTTCACCAACATGTTGCAGGGCCAGCGCGATCTGACCACCGTCGGCCGCCTGCTGCTGAGCGAGCTGACGCCGCTGGTGAATGCGCATCGCGGCGTGATCTACCAGGTCGAGAACGAGTATACGCCGCAGCTGCGCCTGCTCGCCTCCTACGCCAATGACGGTGTCTATCCGCATCGCCAGCTGGTCCAGTTCGGCGAGGGGTTGATCGGCCAATGCGCGATCGACAAGCGCCAGCGGCTGATCTCGGAGATTCCGTCCGACGTCATTCCGGTGGGATCCGCCCTGCTCCGCGCCGTACCGAAGAACCTCGTGGTGCTGCCGGTGCTGTTCGAAAGCCAGGTGAAAGCCGTGATCGAGCTCGCCTCGCTCAGTCCGTTCACGACCTCACAGATGACGTTCCTCGACCAGCTCACCGACTCCATCGGCATCGTACTGAACTCGATCGAAGCGACGATGCAGACCGAGGGTCTGCTGAAGCAGTCGCAGCAGCTTGCCGCGGAGCTGCAGGCGCAGCAGCGCGAGCTGCAGCAGACCAATGAGCAGCTCGAACAGAAGGCGCAGCAGCTGGCCGAGCGCAACGTCGAGGTCGAGCGCAAGAACCAGGAGATTGAGCAGGCCCGCCGCGCGCTCGAGGAAAAGGCGACCGAGCTCGCGCTGACGTCCAAGTACAAATCCGAGTTCCTGGCGAACATGTCGCACGAGCTGCGGACGCCGCTCAACTCCATCCTGATCCTGGGCCAGCAGCTCACCGAGAACCCGGATGGCAACCTCAGCCTCAAGCAGGTCGAATTTGCCCGCACGATCCACGGCGCCGGCACCGACCTGCTCAATTTGATCAGCGACATTCTCGACCTCTCCAAGATCGAATCCGGCACCGTGACGGTGGATGCCGAGGAGATCCTGACCGCGAACCTGCTCGAGACGGTCGGACGCCCGTTCCGGCACGAAGCCGAGAACCGGCTACTCTCGTTCAACATCGACGTAGACCCGAACCTTGCGCGGAGCATCGTCACCGACTCCAAGCGCCTGCAGCAGGTGCTCAAGAACCTGTTGTCGAACGCTTTCAAGTTCACCGCGGAAGGCGGCGTCCGCCTGAAGGTGTCCGCTGCCCTCGGCGGCTGGAGCACCGAACATCCGGTGCTCAACAGCGCACCCGCCGTCATCGCGTTCGAGGTCGCCGACACCGGCATCGGCATTCCCCAGGACAAGCAGAAGCTGATCTTCGAAGCCTTCCAGCAGGCGGATGCCGGCACCAGCCGCAAATATGGCGGCACCGGACTGGGGCTCGCCATCAGCCGCGAGCTCGCGAACCTGCTCGGCGGCGAGATCCATCTGCGCAGCGCCCCCGGCAAGGGCAGCACGTTCACGCTCTATCTGCCGCTGAAATATTCCGGTCCCACAGTCGCCCCCCGCGTGAGCTCCGCTCCGCCGGTTCAATACACCCCGCCGCTGCTGCCGGCGCCGCCGCAGACGGTGCCCGACCGCGTCGTCGAGCAGCTGGCCGACGACCGGTTGAACCTCGCGCCCGGCGACACGATCCTGCTGATCGTCGAGGACGATCCGCATTATGCCCGCGTGCTGGTCGATCTCGCGCGCGACAAGGGGTTCAAGATCCTCGTCGCCAACCGTGGCGCGGAAGCGCTCGAACTGGCCAAACAGTATCAGCCGGCGGCGATCTCGCTCGATGTGTTCCTGCCGGACATGCTCGGCTGGACTGTCCTCAGCCAGCTCAAGCACAATCCGCTGACGCGGCACATTCCGGTGCAGATCATCACGCTGGACGAAGACCGCCAGCATGCGCTGGCGCGCGGCGCATTCTCGTTCGTCAGCAAGCCGACCACCACCGAGGGCGTCAGCGCTGCGCTGTCACAGATCAAGGAATACGCCAAGCCGCGCCGCAAGCGGTTGCTGATCGTGGAGGACAACGCCGCCGAGCAGCTCAGCATCCGCCAGTTGCTCGACCACGACGACATCGAGATCCTCACCGCGGAAACCGGCGCCGGCGCGCTCGATGCCTTGCGCAGCATGCCCTATGACTGCATCGTGCTCGACCTGCGACTGCCCGACATGAGCGGCTTCGATGTGCTGGAACAGTTGCGGTCCGATGAGTCGCTGTCGAGCGTTCCCGTCGTCGTCTTCACCGGGCGCGAATTGTCCGCCGAAGAGGATGCGGAGCTGCACACGATGGCGCGCAGCATCGTCGTCAAGGGCGTCGAATCTCCGGAACGTCTGCTCGACGAGACGGCGCTGTTCCTTCACCGCGTCATCACGGAACTACCGATCGAAAAGCAACGCATGCTGGAGAAGCTGAATAGTTCCGATGAGGACCTGATCGGCAAGACCGTGCTGCTGGTCGACGACGATGCCCGCAACATCTTCGCGCTGTCCAGCGTGCTGGAACGGCGCGGCATGAAGGTTCTGACAGCGACGACCGGAGCCGAGGCGATCGAACTCGTGCAGCACACCCCTGCGATTTCGCTCGTGCTGATGGACATCATGATGCCGCAGATGGATGGTTACCAGACCATCGGCGTCATCCGGCAGAACCCTGCCCTCGCCCGTCTCCCGATCATCGCGCTGACCGCGAAGGCCATGAAGGGAGACCGTGAGAAGTGCCTCGAAGCCGGCGCTTCCGATTATCTCGCAAAACCCGTCAACACCGAGCAGCTGCTCCTTGCGATCCGCATGTGGCTGCACCGCTGAACGGCTCATCATCATGGAACATCAGAAGGTCAACATTCTCCTGGTGGACGACCAGCCCGCTAAGCTGCTGGCCTATGAAGTCATCCTGAAGGAACTCGGCGAAACGCTGGTGGTTGCCACCTCCGGCCGCGAGGCACTGGAGATTCTGCTGAAGAACGAGATCGCGGTGATCCTCGTCGACGTCTGCATGCCCGAGCTCGACGGCTTCGAGCTGGCGCAGATGATCCGCGAGCATCCGCGGTTTCAGAAGATCGCCATCATCTTCATCTCGGCCGTGCAGGTGAGCGATTTCGATCGGTTGCGCGGCTACGAGATGGGCGCCGTCGACTACGTGCCCGTCCCCGTCGTGCCGGAGGTCCTGCGCGCGAAGATCAAGGTCTTCACCGAGCTCTATCGCAAGACGCGCGAGCTCGAGCATCTCAACCTCGAGCTCGAAGACCGGGTGCGCGCGCGCACCGCGGAACTCGAGCGCTCGACCGCCAAGCTGGTGGAAAGCGAGCAGCGACGCAGCATGGCGATTGCGGCCGGGCGGATGGGCTCGTGGGATTGGGACGGTGTCAACGGCGACTGGATGTGGGATGAGGGGCAGTACCGCATCTTCGGAGTCTCGCCCCAGAGCTTCGAGCTGAACGGCGTGAACATCATGGGTCTGCTGCACCCCGACGATGCCGAACGTGCGCGCCGCCTTCTCACCGAATTCGGCCGCGGCATCACCTCCTACGAAGCCGAATTCCGCATCGTACGTCCGGACGGCGAGGAACGCTGGTGCGTCGGCACGGCAGCGGCTACTACCGACAAGGCGGGCCGTGTGGTCCGCGTCAGCGGCGTCACGATCGACATCACCGAGCGCAAGCGCGCCGAGGAACGCCAGAACCTGCTGACGCGCGAGGTCGATCATCGCGCCAAGAACGCGCTGACGCTTGCCCAGTCGATCGTGCGCCTGACCAAGGCCGACAGCGTCCAGACCTATGTCAGCGCCGTCGAGGGCCGCATTAGCGCGCTCGCGCGCGTTCACACCATCCTGTCATTGTCGAGCTGGCAGGGTGCCGAGATGAGCCGGCTCGTCTCAGAGGAGCTGGCGCCCTACGCGAGCAGCGGCCA
The DNA here is from genome assembly GCF_051167655.1 of Bradyrhizobium sp. HKCCYLS2038. Classification (NCBI taxonomy): domain Bacteria; kingdom Pseudomonadati; phylum Pseudomonadota; class Alphaproteobacteria; order Hyphomicrobiales; family Nitrobacteraceae; genus Bradyrhizobium; species Bradyrhizobium sp. HKCCYLS2038. The sequence continues at coordinate 286,808 of NZ_JBNPTM010000003.1, forward strand.
AATCGCGTTTGGCGGCGCGGAGCTGCAGCTGGAACCGGCAACGGCGCAGACCCTGGCGCTCGCTCTGCATGAACTGGTGACCAACTCGGCCAAATATGGCGCGCTGTCGGTCCGCTCGGGTCACCTGTCGGTGACATGGGGCGTGGAGCAAGACCGGCTCGATTTGACCTGGATCGAAACCGGCGGACCGCTGGTGCGGGTGCCGACCTCCCGGGGGTTCGGAACCCGCAGCCTGATGGCCAGCGTCGAAAGCCAACTCGGCGGTCGCGCCTCGTTCGACTGGCGGCCGGAAGGACTGGTCTGCCATCTGGTCGTTCCGCTTCGCCCCGGGGCGACGCCGCCGGAGGTCACCAGCTCCTTCGTCGAGGCGGCGCCCAATGAAGCGCGCCGCGCCGCCGGCTGAGGATTGCGCTCAGGCGCCCTGCTCGCGCGTGATCCGCACCGGCACCGATTTGGCGGCCGGCACCTTGCTGCCTTCAGCATAGTGCCACAGCGGGATCAGGTTGTTGCACTCCGGGTAGTAGGCCGCAATGCTGTTGCGCGGAATGTCGAACGCCACCGCCTGCAAGCCGCCGAGCGAGCGCTCGACGCCGTCATCGGCAACCGTCGACAATCGGATCAGGTCTCCCGGCGCGATGCCGAGGTCCGTCATGTCTCCAGCATGCATGAAGACGACCAGGCGGCCACCGCTCACGCCGCGGAAGCGATCATCCTCGTTGTAGATGGTCGTGTTGAACTGTCCGTCGGCGCGCAGGGTCATCAGCTGGAACACGCCGTCGCCCTGCTGCGGCGGATTGAGCGCCGCCTTGGGCACGGTGAAGTTGGCCTTGCCGGTCGAGGTCTTCCATTTGCGCTCGCGCGCGCCGAGCGGGCGGGCAAAGCCGCCAGGCTGAAACAGCCGCTTGTTGAAATCCTTGAACTGATCAGGATAGGTGCGCTCGATTGCGTCCCTGACGAGTGCATAATTGCCGACCCAGGCATCCCAGTCGACCCGCGGGTTCGGTTGCAGTGTGGCCTTGGCCAGTCCGGCCACGATCGCTGCCTCCGACAGCAGACCTTCGGCGACGGGTTGGCGCTGGCCGCGCGAGCCGTGGATGCAGGCGGTGGAATCCTCCATCGCCACAGCCTGCTCGCCGCTCGCCTGCCGGTCGATCTCGATTCGACCGAGGCATGGCAGCAGATAAGTCACCTCTCCGGGCACGAGATGGGTGCGGTTGAGCTTGGTTGCGATCTGCACCGAGAGCCGCAGCTTCGACCAGGCCGGCTCCATCAACGAGCGCTCCGGCACGGCGCGCAGGAAATTTCCACCGAGGCTGACGAAGCCCTTCACACTGCCTTTGATGATCGCCTCGCAGGCATCGACTGTTGTGAGGCCGTCCTGGCGCGGCGGCTCGAATGCATAGAGCTCCGCGAGCCGATCGAGTGGCACCAGCTTGATCTTCTCGGAAATCCCGACGGTCCGTTGCCCCTGGACGTTGGAATGGCCGCGCACCGGCGAGATGCCCGCGCCGGGCTTGCCGATGTTTCCGCGCAGTAGCAGCAGGTTCACGATCATCTTCGCGGTCTCGACGCCGTGGCGATGCTGCGTGATTCCCATTCCGTAGTTGGCGATCACCGCATGCGCCGACGCATAGACCTTTGCAGCCTCCAGAAGGGCTGCCCGGTTGAGGCCTGAGGCCGTCTCGATGTCGTCCCAAGAGGCCTGTCGGCAATATTGCGCGAACGCCTCGAAGCCATGCGTATGCTGCTCGACGAAAGCCACATCGATCACGCGCGGCCGCTTCGTTGCGACTGCGGCGTCGTCCGCCTCGATCACGGCCTTGCAGAGGCCCAGCAGCGCGGCGGCGTCACCGCCGACCCTGAGCTGATGATACTGCGTGCTGATCCGCGTGCCGCCGGTCAGCACCATCTCGATCGGATTCTGCGGATTGGTGAACCGCTCCAGGCCGCGCTCGCGAAGGGGATTGAAGGTGATGATGGGAACGCCGCGTTGCGCCGCCCGCTGCAGCGGGTGCAGCATGCGCGGCGAATTGGTCGTCGTGTTCTGGCCGAAGAAGAAGATGCAGTCGGTCTCGTCGAAATCCTCCAGCAGCACCGTCCCGACGGGCACGCCGATTACCTCAGGCAGCGCGACCGACGTCGATTCGTGGCACATGTTGGAGCTGTCGGGAAAATTGTTGGTGCCGTACATGCGACCGAACAGCTGGTACATATAGCTGGTTTCGAGCGAGGCGCGCCCGGACGTGTACATAACCACCGCGCGCGGATCGAGCTTCCTCAGCTCACCGCCGATCTCGGCGAAGGCCTGGTCCCACGTCACCGCAACATAGCGGTCCGTGGCTTGGTCGTAGCGCATCGGATGCGTCAGGCGCCCCTGCTCTTCGAGCTGATGGTCCGACCAGCTCCGTAGCTCGCTCAGCGCATGCTGCGCGAAGAACTGCGGGCCGACCGTCTTGCCGGTGATCTCCCAGGCCGTCGCCTTGGCGCCGTTTTCGCAGAATTCGAACGGATGCGGCTTGGCCGGCTTGGCCCAGGAGCAGCTCACGCACATGAAGCCGCCCGGCTTGTTCTGCTTGAGCAGAATCTCGCTGCCGAGCAGCGTGACCTCCTCCTGCGTCAGGATGCTCGCGACGGCTTGCACCGAGCCCCATCCGCCGGCAGGCCCCGTATAGTCCTGGATCTTCGCCTTCTCGCTCACGCCACATCTCCGCGGTCGGGAAAACCGGCCAACCCGGGATGTCACTGCAAGTTCCGTCTCCTCACGGGAGCTTGCGATGGAGGGGCGCATCGCTTAGCCCACGTGCAATTTTAGGAACGACGCGGCCCATTGGACGTCTTCCATGGGCCTTCGGCGGCGTTCCCCCATCTCGCTGGAGGCACTCCGTGTGGACTGCGGCCCAGCGTTCGACCCCTCGGGCGCTGGGCACGTCGTTGCGGAGTAGCCGGGCATGGCCCGGCTCTCCTCGCCCTGCGCTGGCGTTACGCCGCGCTGCGCCTGACGTGCCGGCCCTCCTTGACTTCCTCGATGATCTTGGCGCTGAAGGCTTCCAGATCGCCGGGATTGCGCGAGGTGATCACGCCCTGATCAACCACAACCTCGGCGTCCTGCCACTCGGCACCGGCGTTGGCGACATCCGTCTTGATCGATTTATACGACGTCATCTTGCGCCCCTTCGCGATGCCGGTCTCGATCAGGAGCCAGGGCGCGTGGCACACGGCCGCGACGATCTTCTTGGCGTCGAAAATATCCTTGATGAACTTCAGAGCCTTCGGCTCCAGGCGAAGCAGGTCCGGGTTGATCTGTCCGCCAGGGAGCACGATCGCGTCGTAGTCGGATGCGGACGCCTGATCGAGCGTCTTGTCCACCTTCACGGGCCGTCCCCAATCCTTCTGATCCCAGCCCTTGATTTCGCCCGCGGCGAGCGACACGATCTCAACGGTTGCGCCAGCTTGCTTCAGGCGATCGCGCGGCACTTCGAGCTCGGATTGCTCGAACCCGTTGGTGGCGAGGATCGCGATCCTCTTTCCTTCGATGTCCATTGTCTTCTCCTGTCTGAATCGACACCGCGAGCAACCTTGCGCGCGCGGCCATCGTTCCCGCGACCAACCAAGACCGATCGTCACAACTGATCGACTGGCGGCTTCATCTCGCCATGGAACAGCAAACCGCGACTGCTGTTTGTATGGAGCGCGCAGCACTGCCCTCACGTCCATGACGCGAGCGAGGCCGGTGCTCCGTCGCGCGATGCGATCTGGAGCCCCACGTGCCTTACGCATTATTTGAGAATGACGAACAAATGACGCGGCCGTTTCGAACCGAGCGCGAGGTCTGGGAGGCGGCCGAGCAGGCCGACCTCGTCACGCTGGATGCGCATGGTGAGAAAGTTCTCGACAACAGTCTCGAGATCAAGCCGTGCGAAGCCACCCCGGACGAGCTCGCTGGCTCCGGACAAGACATCGTGATCCCGGAGGCACGCGATGCCGACGCGCTGCGCAGTTCGCAGCAAAACTCGCCGTCACGCGAGAAGAAGACGACGCTGACATCCTGATCAGCAGGGATTAACGGAGAGGCTCCCGCGCCGCTGACACCTCCCGCGACGCACTTCAGCCAGCGTCGAACACATCTCAGCCGTGTCTGGCAGACCTCCGACGCGTCATTCCCTCGGCACTTTCCAGCTTGAGCTGCTCACGTTGCTCTCGCAGGCCATCGAGCCTCGTCAGCATACGCTGCAGCAACGCCTGCGCCGCTTCCGTGGCAATCCCGGCGCGCTGCAATTGCACGATCTCACGCCGCTGCCGACCCACCTGGATACGCAACCGGTCGATTTCCGATCGAACGAAACTGAGGTCGTGCATGAAGCCCTCGCTGAGACCACGAAAACACCTTAGAACAAAATAGGAACATTTGGCAAGTCAGAAGTGTTCAAGGACAGCGAAATCGGCAGCCGCAGAGGTGGATCATGACAGAGAAGCTCGAAAAGGACCCCAGTGACTGGGTCTCGGGAGACGATCCGATGACGGACGCTCAAGCGTCTTACTTGAAGACCCTCAGTGAGCAGGCCGGCCGGCCCGATCCGACCGAGCGTGTGCGAAGCAAAGCGGAGGCATCCGAACTGATCGATGAGATGAGACGCGCCGCAGGATTGGACTGAGTTCCCCCACCTGATCGGTATTGCGATGCGCCGGCACTGACGCGCCTCGCTGTCGCGAATCACGACTCTGTCGTCTACTCTCTGCGGCCTTTCCCGGGGGTGCACCATGGTTGCGGACAGTGATAGCAAGGTTGCGTGGCACCGCGCTCAGCTCAAGAAGAACCGCGCGGCGCTGAAGCAGATCGAGACCACCCGTTTCACGGTCGGCGAGAGCGCGGACGCGAAGGCGATCGAGCGGACCAAGCGGCAGGTTGCCGAGCTTCAGCTCAAGATCCGGGAGTCGGAACAGGTCATCGGTGCGCACGACAAGCAGACACGGCGCCCACTGGCGACGGACCTTCGCAGTCTGTCCAACGTGGCCTGGCGCAACTGGACCGGCAACGGCCCACGCTGACATCAGAGGCGCTCCCTGCTCAATCGATCTTTCGACCTCCGGTCGGCGATTGCGCCGGCGTCACCGAGGCATTCGCCGCGAGCGGTCCATTGTCGCCAGCCATCCAGCGCGTGAGCCGGTCGTCGCTCCTGCGCAACGCGTCGAGGTCGATGCGCCCTTGCGCGAACGCCTGCTTGGCGCAGGCAAACGCGCGATGGAACTGCGTGCCGTCATACGCGACGAGCAACAGATCGGCGCCGCCGTTGAGCGCCTCGACGACCGCCTTGCAGAGGTCGCGGCCGTAGATTGCGCCCATGACGAGATCGTCGGTGATGATCACGCCCTGGTAGTTCCAGCGGCCACGGATGAGGCCGTCGAGCACCGCCTTGGAATGCGAAGCGGGCCGCTCCGGATCGATGGCGTCGACCATCACGTGACCGACCATCATCGCCGCGTGAGAGTTGTCGAGCACTTGGCGGAACGGCCGCCAGTCCGATTGGTCCAGCACGTCGGCCGGCGTCTCGAGCTGCGCGGAGAAATGATGGGTGTCAGCTTCGACCCGACCGAGACCCGGGAAGTGCTTGACCGCCGCATGAACACCGCTTGCTTCCAGGCCGCGGACATAGCCGAGCGCGATGTCGCCCACGACAGCCGGATCGTTGGAGATGGCACGCCGTCCAATCAAGGTGTGGAAGTCCATGCGGTTGCGCTTCCAGCGCGGACGCAGATCGACGACCGGCGCGAGGTTGAACGTGATGCCCGCCGCCGCCAACACCTGTCCCTGCGCGCGCCCCATCTCGAACGCGTCATGCTCACGACGCGTGGCGGGCACATCGGCCAACGTCGCAAGGCCAGGCATGTTCGGCAAGGTCGGAGACAGATGCGCGACCGTGCCGCCCTCCTGATCTGCCGACACCAATAGCGGCGGCAACCCCGCATTGCGGCGCTCGGCCTGCAAACGCGCGAGGTCGGCGCGCAGCTGCGCCTCGGTCCGGCCGCGCACGTTATGATGTGTCACATAGATGCCGGCGATCAGGCCCTGCCGCGCCAACGCCGCCGCCTCGTCCATCCCGGTGTAGCCGACGACGAAATGCCGCCCGAGCGCGCGCGCCACTTCGGGGGTGGTGCGGAACGTCTCATATGTCCTCCAGGCAAACATGAACTGCGTTGCCGTCAGCGCGATCAGCGGAATGCACCACGCCAGGGTCAGCATGCGGCCGCCGATTCCACGGTGCCAGCGCCCATTCAGCAGGAGCAGCAGCGGCGCAGCGAAGCCGACGACGAACAAGGCGGCGTGGCCAGGCCCGCGCAGGCGGACCAAATAGGGCTCGTTGCTGTTCAGCGTGACGAAAATGAAAACCAGAGCAAGGATCCAGAGGACGAGAGTCCTGATACGTCCGAGCATGTGTGCAGCCGATCATTGCTGGAGAGCGACGTCTCTCCCGTAACGCCGTCAATCTGCCTGCACCAGCTGCAGAATCGCGACTGCACAAAATCTGCAAACAAATCCTGAAATGCTGCAGAGCCCCTCGGGAGCCGCTGCAAGCTCCTGCGGCATGCTCGGTCATCGGCTGGCGAACGCCAGCGCGCCGTGCCCCAATCGAGGATATCAGTAAATGACCAGCTCTGCAGAGCCGCTGGCTGCACCAGCCGCTTCGCTCTCAACGTGGCAACAATTCGCGATCGCCTTCGCGCTGCTCGGGCTCGCCGACGCCCTGTTCTACGATCAGCCCCCGGGGCTGTCCTTTGCGATCTTCGCCGCTGCGCTAGTTGCGGCCAGCCTGCTCGTCAATCACGCCAGCATCGACCGGCCGCGGATGATGCTGGCCACCTTCACTCTCGTGCTGGGCCTGCTGCCGGCGATCGAGGATTTCACCCTGCTGTCCGTTTCGGGCGTCGTGCTCGCAACGCTTTCGGTGATCGCCCTGTCGACCAATCCGGACGCCAGAGGACTTCGCCTGCCCCTCACGGCTGCACGACAGTTGCTCCTGATCGGACCTTTGAGGCTGATCCCCGACGCCATCGCCACCATTCGCGCGCATGATTTCACGCGGCTTCTGCTGACCTGGAGCATTCCGCTGGCGCTTGGCCTCGTCTTCGTCCTGCTGTTTGCCACAGCCAATCCCGTCATCGAGCAGTGGCTCGATCAACTCCGGCCGCAGAGCGCCGTCACCAATTTGAACTTCGGCCGCCCCATCTTCTGGTTCTTGATGCTGTCGCTGATCTGGCCGCTCATCCATCTGCGCTGGCGGCAGCGGACGACGACGCCAAGTCTGCCGATAAGCCTGCCGATCGATGCCTTGACCGAACAGGCAACGTCGGTCGTCGCGCCCATCCTCGGTCCGCAGACCGTGGTCCGCTCTCTCCTGCTGTTCAACCTGCTGTTTGCAATCCAGACGGTGCTCGATGGCGTCTATCTGTGGGGGCATGCGGCGCTTCCCAACGGGATGACATACGCCACCTACGCTCACCGCGGCGCCTATCCCCTGATCGTCACGGCGCTCCTGGCCGCGGGCTTCGTCATCATCGCCGTCCGCGGCCAACACGAGGACGAGCCGCGGCTCATCCGTCCGCTGGTCTACCTCTGGGTCGGACAAAACCTGCTGCTGGTGATATCGTCGATCCAGCGGGTCCACATCTACATCCAGACATACCTGCTGACCCACTGGCGGATAGCGGCGCTGGTCTGGATGGCGCTAGTTGCCGTCGGCTTGATCCTGATCGTGATACGGATCGTCCTCGACCGTCCTACGGCGTGGCTCGTCCGCATGAACCTGATGACGCTTGCGGCAACGCTCTATGCCTGCTCACTCGTGAACTTCTCCGGACTGATCGCCGACTACAACGTCGCGCATAGCCGTGAGGCTGGACGGAGCGGCGCCGAGATCGACATGCAGTATCTCTCGAGCCTCGGCCCGCAGGCTCTGCCGGCGGTCCGTTGGAGCATGCTGCTGATGCCACGGGAGCCGGGACTGTCTCGGGTGCAGGACCGCCTGCTCGAGCAGCAAGCGAACGACATGGCGAACTGGCGCTCCTGGACGTTCCGCGGCTGGCGCTTGCAGCGCTATCTCGATACACATCCCTTCAGCCACACGCCAAGCTGATGTCCCGCCGCGGAGCCCCGACCGTGTCCCCCCGAATCCTCATCGTCGACGACGATCCACATATCCGTGAGGTCCTGCGCGTCGCTCTGAGCAAGGCCGGCATGGCGGTGACGGAAGCCGCCGATGGCCGGGCCGCCCTGGTCAAGTTCGGCGAGGACCGCGCCGACCTGATCGTGCTCGACGTCGGCATGCCGGAGTTCGACGGTCTCGAGGTCTGCCGGCGCATCCGGCGGACCTCGCAGGTGCCGATCCTGTTCCTGTCGGCGCGGGACGAGGAGATCGATCGCATCCTCGGGCTCGAGATCGGCGGCGACGATTACGTCACCAAGCCGTTCAGCCCGCGCGAGTTGGTCGCCCGCATCAACGTCATTCTCCGCCGGGTCGCATCCGGAGATCGCACAGCGGAGCCCGAGGAGCTGACGCACGGCCGGCTCCGGCTCGATCCGCAGCAGCACCAGGCCCGTTTCGGCGAGACGCCGCTGACGCTGACGGCACTGGAGTTCAGCATCCTGCGAACCTTGATGACGCGGCCCACCGTCGTCTTCAACCGCGAGCAGATCATGGGCGCGGCCTATCAGCTCAACATCCAGGTCTCCGACCGGACCATCGACAGCCATATCCGCAACATCCGCGCCAAGCTCGCAGCGGCCGGCTGCGAGGACGCCATCGAGACCGTGCATGGCGTCGGCTTCCGGCTCGGCCGCTGCGGCGCGCCATGATGGCGCCGACCCCAAAGCGGAAATGGCGCCCGTCACTCGGGCAGATCATGTTCGGCGTGCTGGCGCTCGTTGCCACGCTGCCGCTGGTCGGGCTGTTCTTCTTCCGCATCTACGACAACCAGCTGATCCGCCAGACCCAGGCCGAACTGATCGCGCAGAGCCGCGTGCTGGCCGCCGTCTATGCCGAGGAGGTCACGGCGCGGCTCGCGGCCGGCATTCCGCTGGGCGCGGAGATCCCGCCGGAAGCCCGGCCCGACGATGCCGACGAGGTGACACCGATCCGTCCCCTGCTCGACCTGCTCGCCGACGATCTGTTCGTCCGCCGCCCGGATGCCCGCGAGGCCAGCCAGCCGGCCGACCCGGCTTATGTGGCAATCGGCGCGCGGCTCTGGCCGGTGGTACGCGAGACCCAGAAGGTCACCCTCGCCGGATTTCGCGTGCTCGATCCGCAGGGCATCGTGATCGCCGGTCGTGACGAGATGGGCAAATCACTTGCCCATATCGAGGAGGTCGCCGCCGCCCTGAAGGGAAAATACCGCGCGGCACTTCGGATCCGGATTCCGGACAAGTCGCCGCCGCCGATCTATTCGATCAGCCGCGGTGTCGGCGTTCACGTCTTTTCGGCGATGCCCGTGGTCGTCAACGATCACGTCGCCGGGGTCATCTACACCTCGCGAACACCCCGCAACATCTTCGAGCATCTCTATGTCGAGCGCGGCAAGTTCATCGCGGCCGGCTCCGCGATCGTGCTCACGACGCTGCTGGTCGGCCTCATCGTTGCCCGCACCATCACGCGGCCGATGCGCGAGCTGGTCGATCGCGCCGGCCGGATCGGCCGCAATGACCCCGAAGGCTTCCGCCCGCTCCCCCATTACGGCACGCGCGATTTCGCCGAGCTGGCCGAGCACTTCTTCGCCATGGCCGAGCAGCTGGCGCGACGCTCGACCTACATCAGAAACTTCTCCGCGCATCTGACCCATGAACTCAAATCGCCGCTGACCTCGATCAAGGGCGCGGCAGAGCTGATGCTGGATTCGCTGCATGCATCGTCGGATCATCTCACGCCTGCGGAGCAAGCGAAATTTCTCAACAACATCCTCGGCGATGCCGAACGGCTGGACCGGATGGCGCAGCGCCTGCGCGAGCTCGCCCGTGCCGAAGCCGTACAGCAGAGCGAAGCCTGCAGCCTGTCCGACGTGATCGCGCCGCTGCGCGAGCGCTTTCCTGCCATGCAGATCGAAGTCGACGGCTCTCTCGAGCGCCAGGTCGGTCTGTCGAACGAGACGTTTCTGATCGTCCTCACGCATCTCGCCGACAATGCCGCGCGACATGGGGCTGGTAAGATCAGGCTGGAAGCCGAGGCTCATTCCGATCGGCTCGTCCTGAAGGTCGGCAACGACGGCAGCCCGATCTCGCCGGCGAACCGGGAACGGATCTTCGACGCGTTCTTCACCACGCGGCGGGACAGCGGCGGCACTGGAATGGGACTGGCAATCGTGCGCGCCGTCATGATGAGCCATGGCGGGGAAATCAACCTCCTGCCGGCCGAACACGACGTCTGTTTCGAGCTGTCTCTGCCGGCTCGCGGAGAGCCGCGACAGACCCACCTCAAATAGCACCGCACCCCTGCTCTCCTCCGAGGTTGCAGGTCGGGTGCAGATCTGTCTGTGGAGGACGCCGGACCGGGTCCGGCTACGGTTCGCGCGCCGGTGCCGGCGGCAGCAGACAATTGCCATGCTGCCGGTCCACCGAAATCCGGCCATCCTGTCGAACGTTCGTATACGAGCAATCCATTGCCCGATCGCCGCTCCCGCGGCTGCGACGGTTCGGCCGCGCAAAGGGGAATGACTCGGCCGCGCGATCCGCGTAAGCTTCAGGCTTATTGCACCATCGGCCAGCCCCTTGCTGCGTCCTTCGGGAGACCTTGATGAATTCGAGCCGTTTCGAGATCAATCGCCGCACCGCGCTTCTCACCTCCGCTGCGATTGCCGCCAACGTCGTCAATCCGTTGCGCGCCTTCGCCCAGGAGACGCCGCGCAAGGGTGGCGTGTTCAACGTCCATTACGGCGCCGAGCAGCGGCAGCTGAACCCGAGCCTGCAGGCCTCGACCGGCGTCTACATCATCGGCGGCAAGATTCAGGAAAACCTCGTCGACCTCGACGCCCAGGGACAGCCGGTCGGTGTTCTCGCCGAGAGCTGGGAAGCTGCGCCCGACGGCAAGACCGTGACCTTCAAGCTCCGCAAGGGCGTCACCTGGCACGACGGCAAGCCATTCACGTCCGAGGACGTGGCCTTCACGGCGATGAACATGTGGAAGAAGATCCTCAACTACGGATCGACCCTGCAGCTGTTCCTCACTGCGGTGGATACGCCCGATCCGCAGACGGCGATCTTCCGCTACGAGCGCCCGATGCCGCTGAACCTGCTGCTTCGCGCCCTGCCGGATCTCGGCTACATCTCGGCCAAGCACATCTACGAGACCGGCGACATCCGCCAGAACCCGGCCAACCTGGCGCCGGTCGGCACCGGGCCGTTCAAGTTCGTGAAATACGAGCGCGGCCAATACATCATCGCCGAGCGCAATGCCGACTACTGGCGCTCGAACGCGCCTTACCTCGACCGCATCGTCTGGAAGGTCATCACCGACCGCGCCGCCGCGGCGGCGCAGATGGAAGCCGGCGAATTGCACTATAGCCCGTTCTCGGGGCTCACGATCTCGGACATGGCGCGGCTCGGCAAGGACAAGCGCTTCATCGTCTCGACCAAGGGTAACGAAGGCAACGCGCGCACCAACACGCTCGAGTTCAACGTCCGCCGCAAGGAGCTCGCGGACATCAAGGTCCGCCGCGCGATCGCGCACGCGATCAACGTGCCGTTCTTCATCGAGAACTTCCTCGGCGATTTCGCCAAGCTCGGCACCGGTCCGATTCCGTCGACCTCGACCGACTTCTATCCCGGCGCCAACACGCCGCAATATCCCTACGACAAGGCCAAGGCCGCGGCGCTGCTCGACGAAGCCGGCTACAAGCCGGCTGCCGGCGGCAACCGCTTCTCGCTGAAGCTGCTGCCCGCGCCCTGGGGCGAGGACATCTCGCTGTGGTCGACCTTCATCCAGCAGTCGCTCGGCGAGGTCGGCATCGCGGTCGAGATCGTCCGCAACGATGGTGGCGGGTTCCTCAAGCAGGTCTATGACGAGCACGCCTTCGACCTGGCGACCGGCTGGCACCAGTACCGCAACGATCCTGCCGTCTCGACGACGGTGTGGTACCGCTCCGGCCAGCCCAAGGGCGCGCCCTGGACCAATCAGTGGGGCTGGGACGACGCCAAGATCGACAAGATCATCGACGATGCCGCCACCGAGGTCGATCCGGCCAAGCGCAAGGCGCTCTATGCCGATTTCGTGCGCGAGGCCAATACCGAGCTGCCGGTGTGGATGCCGATCGAGCAGATCTTCGTCACGGTGATCACGGCCAAGGCGCGCAATCACTCCAACACGCCGCGCTGGGGATCGTCGAGCTGGCACGATCTCTGGCTTTCCGCCTGAGCCGAGCTCCGTCAGGATGAGGCCATGCGCATCTTGAGCCTTGCGGGGCGGCGGCTCGCCGCCTCGGTCCCGACCCTTTTCCTGATCCTGATCGGCGTCTTCCTGCTGCTGCAGCTCGCGCCCGGCGACACGGTCGACGCGATGATGGCGCAGATGGGCGGCGGTGATGCCGCGACTGCGCGCGAGCTGCGCCGGTTCTACGGGCTGGACGTCTCCGTGCCGATGCAGCTCGTCAACTATATGTGGCGGCTCGTGCGGCTCGATCTCGGGTTCTCCGCAATCTACGGCAAGCCCGTCGCGGCCGTGATCCTGGAGCGGCTGCCGCCCACCCTGCTGCTGATGATCTCGGCGCTGTCGTTTGCCTTCTTCTTCGGGCTCGTCCTCGGCGTCATCGCGGCGCGCGGCGTCAATCGCTGGCCGGATACGCTGATCTCGACCGTCGGACTGATCTTCTACGCGACGCCCTCGTTCTGGTTCGGCCTGATGGCCATCGTGGTGTTCTCGATCTATCTGCAATGGCTGCCGGCCGGCGGCTTCGAGGACATCGGCGCAGTCAGTACCGGGATCTGGCGCATACTCGACATCGCGCGCCATCTGATCCTGCCGTCGTTGACGCTCGGATTGATCTTCCTGGCGATCTATCTGCGCATCATGCGGGCGTCGATGCTGGAGGTCCTCAATCTCGACTTCGTGCGCACGGCGCGCGCCAAGGGCCTGGACGAAACCAGGATCATCACCCGCCACGTGCTGCGCAACGCGCTACTGCCGATGGTGACCCTGATCGGGCTGCAGGCGGGAACCATGCTCGGCGGCTCCGTCGTCGTCGAGACCGTGTTCTCGCTGCCGGGCCTCGGCCGGCTCGCCTACGAGTCCGTGGTGCAGCGCGATCTCAACACCCTGCTCGGCATCGTCTTCGTCTCCGCCCTGCTGGTGATCTTGGTCAACTTCATCACCGACCTGCTCTACGCGCGGCTCGATCCGCGCATCAGCGCGGAGAGCTAGCGCATGGATGCCGTGAAACGCTACTTTCGCAGCCCGCCGGCGGTGCTGGGTCTGATCCTGCTGCTGATCGTCATCGGCATGGCCGCAAGCGCCGGCTATCTCTATCCGCGCGACCCGCTGGCGCTCGCCGGACGTCCGCTGGTCTGGCCGTTCGCCAATCCGCGCTTCCTGCTCGGCACCGACAATTCCGGCCGCGACATTGCCGCCCAGATCTTTCACGGCGCGCGGATCTCGCTCCTGATCGGCGGCGTCGCTACGCTGATCGCGGTGACCATCGGCGTTCTCGTCGGGGCCTTGGCCGGCTACTACGGCGGATGGATCGACAACATCCTGATGCGGATCACGGAGGCGTTCCAGACGTTGCCGAACTTCGTCCTGCTGCTGGTGCTTGTCGCCGTGTTCGGCTCGACCTTGACGACCGTCACGATCGCGGTGGGCATCGTCTCCTGGCCCGCGCCGGCGCGTCTGACACGGGCCGAGTTTCTCTCGCTGCGCAACCGCGAATTCGTCCAGGCCGGCCGGACGCTCGGCATGCGCGACACGCAACTGATCCTGCGCGAGATCCTGCCGAACGCGCTGCCGCCTGTCATCGTCTACGCCGGGGTCGTCATGGCGGTCGCGATCCTGCTGGAGAGTGCGCTTGCCTTCCTGCGTCTGTCCGACGCCAACGTCGCCTCCTGGGGCAACCTGATCGGTCTCGGTCGCGACGTGCTGCGCGTGCAGTGGTACGTCTCGGCGATCCCCGGGGTCGCCATCCTGATCACCGTGCTCGCGGTATCCCTGGTCGGCCAGGGCCTCAATGATGCGCTGAACCCACGGCTGAAGCAGCGATGAGTTCGACAGGACCCATCCTCGCGGTCGACCGGCTCAGCGTGAGCCTGCCACGCGGCGCCGACCGCACGCATGCCATTTCCGAAGTGTCGCTCTCGATCGCCGAGAACGAGATCGTCTGCATCGTCGGCGAGTCCGGCTCGGGCAAGTCGATGATGGCCAACGCCATCATGCGGCTGCTGCCTGAAGGCGTCAGCACCGACGGCGGCCAGATCCTGTTCGCGGGACGCAATCTCTGCACGGCCCCGGCCGCCGAGATGCGCAGCATCCGCGGCGCAGACATCGCCATGGTGTTCCAGGAGCCGATGACCGCGCTCAATCCGCTGCGCACGATCGGCGACCAAATTGGCGAGGTTCTGGAGATCCACACCGATCTTTCCAAGGCCGAGATCAAAACCCGCGTGCTGTCGCTGTTGTCAGACGTCAACATCCCCGATCCGCCGCGCGCGGCGAAAGCCTATCCGCACGAGCTGTCCGGCGGCCAGCGGCAGCGCGCGATGATCGCGATGGCGCTGGCGCTCGATCCGAAGCTCCTGATCGCCGACGAGCCAACCACGGCGCTGGACGTGACGACGCAGGCCCAGATCCTCAAGCTGATCCGGGAGCTGCAGCAGCGCCGCCGGACAGCGGTGCTGTTCATCACCCACGACTTCGGCGTCGTCGCCGAGATCGCCGACCGTGTCGTCGTCATGCAGCACGGCGTCGTCGTCGAGCAAGGTGCCGCGAGCGACGTGCTACGCCATCCGCAACACGCCTATACGCAACAGCTGATGGCCGCGGTGCCGCCGGTTACGGCGCCACCGCCGCGCGCTCTGTCGAATGACACCATCCTCGCCATCTCGGGCGTGGCCAAGACCTATCGGACCGGCGGCTTCCTCGGCCGCGGCGAACGCGTGACCCACGCCGTCAAGGACGTCTCATTGACGCTGCCAAAGGGCGCGACGCTCGGCATCGTCGGCGAGTCCGGCTCCGGCAAATCCACCCTCGCCCGCTGTATCATCCGCCTGATCGATCCCGATTCCGGATCGATCCTGCTCGACGGTCATGACTGGGCCCGGCTGTCGCGCGGCGAGATCCGGCAGCGCACGCAGCAGATGCAGATGGTGTTCCAGGATCCGTTTGCCTCGCTGAACCCGCGCCGCAAGGCCGTCGAGCTGGTGGCGCAGGGGCCGATCGTGCATGGCACGCCGCGCGACCAGGCGCTCAGCGAGGCCCGCGAACTGTTCAAGCTCGTCGGCCTCGATCCTTCCGCTGCCAATCGTTTTCCGCACGAATTCTCCGGCGGCCAGCGTCAGCGCATCGGGCTTGCGCGCGCGCTGGCGCTGAAGCCGGCTGTCCTGGTTGCTGACGAGCCGGTGTCGGCACTCGACGTTTCCGTACAGGCCCAGGTCTTGCGGCTGCTTACCGATTTGCGCGAGCGGCTCGGCCTGTCGATCATCTTCATCACGCATGACCTGCGCGTCGCGGCACAGATCTGTGATCTCGTCGCCGTGATGAAGGACGGCCTCGTGGTCGAGCACGGTCTGACACACGACGTGTTCAGCAGTCCGCAGCATCCTTACACGCAGGCCCTGCTCGATTCTATTCCGGGCGGCGACTTCGCCCGGACCGCGCACGGCTCGATCTAAGCGATCTCTCGCGCGTCGCGATAACGGTACAACAGCAGCTTCAGCGGTGCGAACGGCCGCAGCAGCCCGTGCGCGGGAATGGTGACGGGCTCGGTGAACGGCAGCGCCAGCTCGTCAGCCGGCACGCCGCGAACAGCCTTGGCGAGCTCGGCACCGAGCGGAATGGTGAGCGCGACCGCACGCCCGTTGCAACCTGTCCAGCCATAGGCATCCGGGCCGAGACGGTGAATCCGCGGCATGTAGTCCGTGGTCATGCCGACATAGCCGTTCCAGACGTAGTCGAACTTGACCTCGCCGATCTGCGGCCACAGCCGCTGCAGGCGCTCGGCAACGCGCGCCTTCAGCCGCTCGGCCTTGTTGCCGGGACCGATCACGGCGCCGCCCGTCACCAGGCGATGACGCGCGTCATAGCGCGCGAAGTAGAGCTCGCCATGGGTATCGGACATCGCCTGCCGCGCCGGGATGATGGTCTTGCGCACATTGTCGGACAGCGGTTGCGTGGCCATCTGCCAGGACAGCACCGGCATCACCTCATGTGCGATATCGGGCGCGAGCGCCCTCGAGAACTCGCCGGTATAGGCATTGCTCGCCAGCACCAGCGCACGCGCCGACAGCTCTCCCCGCGCCGTGCGAACCACCCAGCGGTCGCTGCGCCGCGCGAAATCGATCACCGGCGAACGCGCATAGATGCGCCCGCCCAGGCTCAGCACTGTCCGCGCCAGACCGCGCGCCAGCGCCAGCGGATTGATGTGGCCGCCGGTCCTGTTCCAGAAGCCGCCATGCCACGCATCGGAGCCGAGCATGTCGCGCGCCTGCTCGCGCGACAGCAGCTCGACCGGAGCGCCGAATTTCGACCACTGCTTGAACCGGCGCTCGGCGATCTTGATCCGGCCGGGCGAGTGCACCGGCTGCACCCAGCCGGCCTGCTCGTGCTCGGCGTCGATGTTGTATCGTCTCACCGTGTCGAACAGGTTCGACGCGCTGTCGCGCAACATCGCGACGAAGCGCTCGCCGGCCGCACCGTGGCGCGCGATGAGATCCTCGGGATCAGGACGCGACAGCGTCGGGATCACCTGGCCGTTGTTCCGGCCCGACGCGCCCCAGCCCGGCTCCATCGCCTCCACGATGGCGACATCGGTCCCGGCCTCGCGCAGATGCAACGCGGTCGACAGCCCGGTGAACCCGCCGCCGATGATCACCACATCGGCCTGCGCGCTGCCCTGAAGCTCGGGCAGATCGGGTCCCGGCGGGGCATGCGCCGCCCACAAGGATGGCGGCCATTGAACGGAATTGGTGGTCGTGCTCATCGTGGACAGCCCATCCTTGCTGGTCGATCGACCTGCCGGAGATCGATCTTGCCTTGCGCCCGGTGCCCGGCCGCGCCGGTTGCGGCGCATGGGTCGATTGGGCATAGTTCGGCCGCAATATGCCAAGTTCGCTGCAAGGAGACAAACGCGTGGCCCTCAAGAATGTCATCGGTATCGATCACGCGGTCGTCGTGGTGAAGGATCTCGACGCGGCGGCCGAGACCTGGAAGCAGCTCGGCTTCACGCTGTCGCCGCGCGGCACCCACAGCGCCAAGATGGGGTCGGGCAATTACACCATCATGCTCGATCCGGATTACATCGAGCTGCTCGGCATCCTCGCCGAGACCGACCACAATGTTCCGACCCGCAATTTCCTGGCGCAACGCGGCGAGGGCATCGAGCGCATCGCCTTCACCGCGATCGACTCGGCTGCGGGCGCGGACGAGATCCGCGCCAAGGGCTTCGAGCCGATCGGGCCGATCGACTTCGAGCGTCCGGTGCCGCTGCCCGACGGTACGATCTCGGCAGCAAAATTCCGCGTCTTTCAATGGCCTGTGGCGGAAGCGCCCGGCGGCCTGCGCATCTTCGCCTGCCAGCACAAGACGCGCGAGACGGTTTGGATTCCGGAATTGATGACGCACGCCAACGGCGCCAAGCAGCTCAAGCAGGCCCTGATCGTCACGCCCGATCCCGCCAAGGATGCGGCTCATCTGTCGCGGCTGATCGATCGTGACGGGCGCAGCGAGGCCGATGGAGCCGTGACGGTCGCCTCGGGCGGCGACCGTGCGGATTTCGTGTTCCTGACACGGGATCAACTGGCCGGCCGCTACCCCGGTGTCTCACTCGCTGGTCTGCCCGAGCGCGGCGGCGCCGGCCTGGTGCTGGCATCGCATGATCTGATCGCCACCGCGAAGGTTTTGGGAGCGTCAGCTGTCCGCAGCGGCGCCAGCGTGGTCGTGCCGCCGGCTTCCGCGACTGGCACGCTGCTCGCGTTCGTGGCTGGCTAGAACGGCGTGAGGGCGGCCGCCTGGCGCGGCCGCTGCGCCCTCATTCCGCCGGCTGGAACATGGCCGGACGACCGCGCTGGCTGTCGAGCCAGCCGACCAGACGATCCATCAGCCCGCCGCTCGACTCCGACGGCTGCGCCGAGGAGACGAACGGATCGCAATGGCACTTTGCGCCGCCGGCGCGCGCCATCTTCGCCACGGCTTCGGTCATGGCCGGCGCGCCGCAGGTGTAGACGACGTCCGTCGGCCTGATTTCGGGCATGTGCTCGGTCGGGCGGCCGCTGCGAATCGCCGGCGAGACGTTCTGCGGCTCCGAGACGATCGGGACGATCTTGACGTTGGGAAAGCGCGCGAGCCGGCACAGCGCCTGGTGCATGTAGAACGATTGCAGCGTGCGCGAGACGACGATGAAGATGATCTCTCGCTTCGGATTCTCTGTAATCGCGGCGACTGCGATCGCCCACATCGGCGCGAAGCCGGTGCCGCTGGCGACCAGGATGATGCGCCCGCGATGCTTTTGCCGGAAGAACGCGGTGCCCAGCGGCGCGGTCAGCTTGACGCGATGGCCGACCTGGATGTCGCGACCGAGCGCCGACGACACCAGACCGTCCTTCAGGATGCGGATGTGCAGATACAGCAGGTGACTATCCGGCGCTCCGACCATCGGATAGGTCGGGCTGTAGCACCGCGTCGGAAATCCGCGATACTGCACCTTGGCATATTGTCCTGGGAAGAAGCGCAGCGGCTTCGGCATCTCGATGGTGACGCCGACGACATCCGGCGCAAGGCGCACGAGATCACCGACCTCGCAGTTCATCGTCACCGTTTCAGGAACGGGCTCGGTGATGATCTTCAGGTCGGACACGACGCGCGCCTGGCAGGCATGCGCCATGTCGCCTTCCATGCCGCCGAACAGCTTGCCGTCGACGACGGTGACTTTGCAGGATCCGCAGATTCCGCTGCGGCAGTCATGAGGCAGATCCACGCCACTGTTGATGGCGCCGTCGAGCAGGATATCGCCTACGTTCGCGTAGAACGTTTCCTTGTTGTACTGGATCTTGCAAATCTTCCCCATCACTGCACCTCAAGTCGCATAGGCCGGATCTGCCTCGTGTGTCTGATCTGGGTATGATCGAAAGCCGCGACTCGCATGAAGACGCCATTCTTGATCGGGACGTCGTACTTGCTTTTCGTGTCCAATTTGCGGGCAATTTCGAGCGTCCAATAGCCCGCCGCCCAACGTGCGGCACACCTGATGTCGGCACGATCGCCGGTGAACTCGCCGTTGACGATCACGCCGGGCACGACCGTCCCGATCGGCGTCTGCGCGTCGGCTTCGGCCGAATATGGCACCGATTCCGCCTCCGTCATGAACCAGCGCGCGCCTTCGCTCTCGCCAATGTTCGGATCGAGCGAGATGTCGCCCATCGCCGCGGTCATCGCCGCGATATCCTTGGGCAGGCGCTTCGGCCTGACGCCGCGGTTTCCGAGTCTCGCCGCCTCCCTGTCGATCACGAAATTGTCCGAATAGTTCGCCGTCCCCGGGTCCGGCGCAAAGCCTCCTTTGTAAGGCGCAAGCCCCTTGACCTGGTCGGCCGTCGGCTCGGCCGGCGGACCAAAGTGGCTGTCGTCCATCCATCCCGTCGGGCCGCCGCTCGTCGCCTTCCAGAGCCACGCATCGGCGTAGAGGTTCGGTGCCGGCGTATAATGGATGCCGCGCCCCGACAGAGTTGCCGGCTTGTCCGGCATCGGCTGCGCGCTCATGTGAAACGTTCGGTCGGCGGCCAGCGTGATCGGCAGCGTCGTGAACAGCAGCGAAAACTTGTCCTCGTTGAAGTCGTTCTCGTCGCCCTTCTCGAAGCCGTTGTGCAGCAGATGCCACCCGTCGGCCTTCTTGATCAGCGGCAGCTGCTTCAGCGAACGTGTCGGATCCTCCCAGGTGACGAGAAAATACACCCACGTCCCGTCATGCGCCGCCTTGATCCAGACGCGCGATTCGCCCGTGCCGTCGAAATTGTCGCCCTGGTTGGTCGTGACCATGTGCGGCTGGATGTTGCGCCAGACGCGATCCGACGAATCGCCGTCGAGTGTCGGCGCATCGGACGAGGCAATCCGGTACACCGTGACGGTGTCCTCGGCGTAGTAGTCAGCGGCGAACATCGCCGAGCCGATCACGATAGCTGCCGCTGTCGCGACCATGAAGGGGTTGGCCTGAAAGCTCGGATTGCGACGACGCGAATTGCCCTTTGCCGGCGGCGGACGCATTCTGCCCGACGGCATCCGCTGCTCGGGCCGACTACGCATCGGCTCCTCCATGCGCCGCGCGGCGGGGATGGGCTCCCGCAATGGGGGCGCCTTGGGCCGCGCCGGAGCGGCAGGCTTCGGCGGCGCTTCGGCCTCTTCGAGCTTCTCAGATTGTTCGACCAGCATCGTCAACAGTTCGACCGGATCCAGTTTTGGTGGCGGCGGCGGCAAGGGTGCCGGGCGAAACACGCGGTAGAGCTGCATCTTTCCACCGATGCTGAAGTGAACCAGCACGTGCAGCACCAGGAAGGCTGGAATGACCCAGGTCGCATACCAATGAATCATCATGGTGGCGTAACCGGACGCCACGCCGAAAAACAGCATTCCTCCGGTGACGATCAGGGTCGCCATTGCGATGAACAGCACCCAGTGAAGCATGACGCTGATTGAGCCCAGCCGTGCCGGCCGGCGACCGAACAGGCCCTTAAAACGCATCCTGTCGATGGCGACGCGCCGGCCGAGCCCCGACTTCGAGATGTAGATCATGTAGGCGACGGCGACGCTCGCCAGCACGACGCCTGCGGGCATGTGCCACGTCCAGGTCCGATGCCGGGGCAGCAGCCAGTCCAGATTGTTCGCGATCCAGGCATGATTGGGCGCTTCGGTTGCCATGCGCAGTCCGGTCAGGAAAGCGATCACGGTGGCCCCAACCAGCGTCCAGTGCAGAAAGATCGTTCCGTAGTCGGTTTTGCGAATCTTCATACGTGCGCCTCCCGACCTGCGCGCACGCAATCGGCACGATACGCAGCCGATCCTGCGACCAATTTCATATTCCACGGGCCGACCGCGACCTGCTGGCCTGCCGAACGCGCAGCGCCAACCATCAGCCTTCGTCCCGACTCCACTTCCGCATCACGCGCTCTAGTGGTGATGTAGTTCAGCAAATTTCGTCCCCCAAGATACTCTCATCGGCAACTCTCTCGTCTGACATCGACGCAATCAGCGTCGCCTTCTCCTTCGATCGTTGCCCTCTACGCTCGGCGTGACCTGGAAGATCACGCCCCGAATGGACCAGTTGCAGCAGCCGGAGCCGGTGACGTGTTGCTCGGACCGCTAGTCCACTGGCCTGCGTTGTCCTCCTTGCTTTGTTCTATCGCTGTCTAGAGCGGATGCCCGGCGCATGCCGGCGGTCCGTTCGCTGGAAGAACGTCCCACGGGTGGCCTGGACCGCTCTGAACGATTGCCAGGCGATCGATGATGGAAGAATCCGTGTGTTGATGGTGTTGATGTGTTGCCGCCGCTATCACTATCGTTCCCCACACTGCCGTCGGACGCCGCATGATCGAGATGACAAAGCGAGTCCGTTGCACCGCAGGAAGATTTATTCGGCTTCGTGGCGTCATTCGGCCCGGACCGCGACCAATGAGTGCAGAAGCAAGGTGATAGACAGACGAATGTGTGACGTGGCCACCCGTCGATCGTGACGATCTGTAAAACAATGGTCCGGGCTGACGGTTGAAATCTTTTGCCGTGGCGAGGCTTTGCCAGCTCGATCCGGTTTTTGCGGCGGGCCAAGCGCTTTAAATCCGTTCGCGGGTCCGATCGTCGCCCACTGCGACAGAATTGCCCATGTGTCTCATTGTTGCCGGAAAATCGTCAGTATCGACTGGCAGAAGCGATCGTTGAAGTGTTGTCGTTTGGGAGACGCGTCTGGATGAGTCTGGCTCAAGACCGCCCGAGAACAAAGGCCGCGGCTGCCATTACCGACCTTCTCTCGGGAAGCGACGATCCGGTAACGCGCGGATTGCGGCAGGCCGTCAAGCGCATGGCCGGCATCGGCGTGTTCAGCGGCGTCATCAACATCCTGATGCTCTCCGGCTCCGTCTATATGATGCAGGTCAATGACCGCGTTGTTCCCAGCAAGAACCTCGCGACGCTCATCGGCCTGTCCGTCATGATCCTGGTGGTCTATCTCATCCAGGGCTATTTCGACGCGCTGCGCACCCGCATGTTGTGCCGGGTGGCCACCGTGTTCGACGCCAGCTTGCAGGACGCCATCCATCACGCTCTGGCCACCCTGCCCCTGCGCGGCACCAAGCCCATGTTGATGCAGCAGCCGCTGCGCGATCTCGACCAGCTCCGCGCGTTCATGTCGAGCATGGGACCGACGGCGTTCCTCGACATGCCGTGGATTCCGATCTTCCTGATCGGCATGTTCCTGTTCCACCCGCTGATCGGGATCACCGCGATCATCGGCACGGTCGGCATCATCTCGATGACGCTCGTGACCGACAGGCTGTCGCGCCAGGCGAGCAAGTCCGCCAGCGACACCAGTGCCGCCCGGCAGGTACTCGCCGATGCGACCCAGCGCAATGCCGAGGTGATTCGCGCGCTCGGAATGTCTGACCGCTTTTCGGCGCGATGGAACGCCGTCAACGAGCGCTATCTGAAGGACAACATTCGCGCGAGCGACGTTTACGCCAATCTCGGCGCGGCCGCGAAAGTGCTGCGCTACATTCTGCAGTCGGGAATGCTCGGAATCGGCGCGGCGCTCGTCGTCTCGGAGCAGGCCTCCGGCGGCGTGATGATGGCGTCGTCGATCCTGATGGGCCGTGCGCTCGCGCCCATCGAGATCGCGCTCGGCAGCTGGAAGCAGCTGGTGGCCGCACGCCAGGGCATCATGCGCCTGCGCGAGATCTGCAAGGCGACCGCCAAGCCGGAAGCGCCTCCCGTCGCGCTGCCGCGCCCCTTCCGCGAGCTGAGCGTCCAGGAGCTGACGGTGACCGCGCCGGGCACCGATCGCACGATCGTTCAGAACGTGTCGTTCTCGATTCAGGCCGGCACCGGTCTGGCGTTGCTCGGCGCGAGCGCCTCCGGCAAGACCTCGTTGTCGAAGGCGCTGGTCGGCATCTGGCCCGCACAGCACGGCTCCGTTCGTCTCGACGGCGCCGCGCTCGATCAATGGAGCAACGAGGACCTCGGTCGCCACATCGGCTACCTGCCGCAGGACGTCGCGCTGTTCGACGGCAGCATCGCCGACAATATCTGCCGCTTCGACGAGAATGCGAGCTCCGACGCTATTCTGAAGGCGGCGCAGATCGCCGGCGTCCACGACATCATCCTGCGTCTGCCCGAGGGCTATTCCACACGAATCGGCCAGGGCGGCATGTCCCTGTCGGCGGGTCAGCGCCAGCGCGTCGGCCTTGCGCGGGCGGTCTATGGCGATCCGTTCCTCATCGTCCTCGACGAGCCGAATGCGAACCTGGACACCGACGGCGAGAACGCGCTGAGCCGCGCCATTCAGATCATGCGGCAGCAGAATCAGAGCATCGTCATCGTCATCTCGCATCGTCCGAGCGCACTGAATGCGCTCAACATGGCGCTGGTTCTCTACGAAGGCAAAGCCATCGCATTCGGCCCCTGCCAGGAGATCTTTGCCCGCGTTGCCGGCGCCAACAAAGCCGCCGGTCCTGCCGTCACGCATGCCCCCGCAGCACCGCGGGTTGCCGCTCCCGCAGCGGCGCCCAATCCGAATGCCCGATTGCTTCGTCGCGCCGCCCCAGCAGAAAGCGCTTGATCAATGAAACACATCAACGACTTCAGGCCGTTCGACGATGATGAATATGTGCGACCGAAGACCCGCGCGGTCGGTCCGCAGGGCGATGCACTGATTCTCGAGCTGCAGCGTCTGCAGGGCGCGTTCGACGACGGTTCGGACGAAGACCCAAGGGACCGACGCGGCGCACGCGACGGCGGCAAGAAGCGCCGGCGTCCGCCGCCGTCGCAAGCCAGGCCCAAGCCACGCTCCAAGAAGGGCAGCACGATGGGCCGCGCGCTGTCGCTGTTCGGTCTGGGCGCACAGGCACAGAAGCCGCGCCGAGGTGAAGGCATCCGCGAGATGGACTGGCAACAGCCTGCGTCGATGCGGACCTATGAGCCGGAGTACGGCCAACCCCAGCGCAATGTCCCCGCGCGCGCGCCGGGCAACAATAGCAACGCCCTCGTCGATGTGAGGGATGCGCGCCGTGATGGCGGCTTCAACGGCGGCGCTCCGCGTTCGATGGGACAACAGAATCTCCCCGCGCGATTCGAGCACGTGCCTGCCGTTCCGCAAACCGGAGTCCGTCGCCTGGTCGGCACCGCCGGCACGGCATTGACCACCGGCATGACCTTCATCGCCGCACAGGGCACGGCTGCCTATCTCGACGACGACTCGGACGAATCACTCGTGCCGCGCGTCGGCCGCATGTTCGAGAACGAGTTGCGTCTCGGCCTGCGTGTCCTGCTCATCGCGGGAGTTCTCGGCGGCGGCTGGCTGACGCTGGTGCCGCTGGCCGGCGCGGTCGTCGTGCCCGGCAATCTCGTCGTGCAATCCAACGTGAAGGCCATTCAGCATCCGACCGGCGGCATCATCGCCGAGATCAAGGTCGACAACGGCAAGCGCGTCGCCGCTGGCGACCTGCTCGTCCGGCTCGATGCGACGCAGAGTCAGGCCCAGCTGCAATCGATCACCAAGCAGTTGAACGAGCAGCGCGCCAGGATCGCTCGCCTGTCCGCAGAGCGCGATGGTCTGGAGCAGCCGGAGTATCCGACGACGCTGACCTCACGCGCCGACGATCCGAACGTTCGTGCCGTCATCGCCTCGGAAAACGCGTTGTTCAAGGCGCGTGCCGTCACGCGCAAGAGCCAGAAGGAATTGCTGCAGGGACGAATCGTGCAGCTCAACAACGAGATTGGCGGCATGGAGTCCCAGCTCGACTCGAAAAACAAGCAGATCGACCTGATCAAGGGCGAACTGGCGGGCGTGCAGGACCTCTACGACAAGCGGCTTGTGCCGCTGACGCGGCTGACGACGCTGCAGCGGGAAGCCGCGCGAATCGACGGCGAACGCGGACAGCTGGTGTCGAGCGTCGCGGAAACACGGTCGAAGATCAGCGAGGCCGAGTTGCAGACTGTAAAGGTCGATCAGGATTTCCGCAGCGAGGTGGTGAAAGATCTCAGCGAGTCGCAGGCCAAGGAAGGTGACCTGGTTGAAAAGAGCGTGGCCGCACGCGATCAGCTCGACCGCATCGAGATGCGCGCGCCGAACTCCGGCACCATCCACCAGCTTGCGGTCCACACCATCGGCGGCGTCATCAAGCCCGGCGAAACCATCATGGAGCTGGTGCCCGAATCGGACGAGCTGCAGGTCGAAGGGCACGTGCAGCCGAAGGACATCGATCACGTCCATACCGGTCAGGACGCGATGGTGCACTTCAACGCCTTCAATTCACATACGACGCCGAAGTTGAGTGGCCAAGTCTCGTTCGTGTCGCCCGACATCACCAACGACCAGCGGACCGGGTCCACTTTCTACACGGTCAGGATCACGCTGCCCGACGAGGAGCGCAAGCGGCTCGGCGACGTCAATCTGAAGCCGGGCATGCAGGCCGAAGTCTATGTCCAGACCGGCAGCCGCACGATGCTCAGCTATCTGATGAAGCCGGTTCTCGATCAGTGGCGCCGCGCCTTCGTGGAGTGATTTGAGCCTGAAGAACCGCGGTCTGCGATGCCCGTCGCAGACCGCATCAGCACCTTAGCATGAACGTCGCACATATTCCCCGCACCTCGCACCAGACGATGGTGCCGACAGCCGAGAGCGCCCAACAGGGCGCCGAGACCGGCGCGTCTGATCGCGCGGGCAAGCCGCGCCTGCCACCTCCGGCGGCCGTGCCGACCCAGGAGGGTCCGTACGGGCTTCGCTTCGACTTCAATGACGGCTGTCGCGTCATGCTGCCGGACAACGGACGGGCCTGGCGCGTCCGGATGAGCGATCGCGAGACCGGGAACGTCCTGTTCGACGTCGACCTTCGCGCCGGACACGTCAACAGCAGCAAGCGATACTTCGTCCCGTTCAGGCTCGAGGTCTGGTCGCAGGACGAGCGCGTGCTGTGTCACGACTACGATGCGAGCGAACGCGACGTCCTGATTCAATTTCCCGTCGGCACGATCGGCGACATCATCGGCTGGATCAGCTACGCCGTGAAGTTCAAGGAACGGCACGGGTGCCGGCTGACTTGCGCCATGGGCGAGACCCTCATCCCGCTGTTTCAAGGCGCCTATCCGGACATCACGTTCGTGACTCACGAGGCGGTGCAGGCGGAGCGGTTTTATGCGACCTACTCCGTGGCCTTGTTCTTCGACGATGCGGAGCTCGTCTATCAGCCCTGCGATTTCCGCCAGGTCGGACTGCATCGGCACGCCGCCTATATTCTCGGCGTCGATCCGGCCGAGCAGCCGCCGCGGCTTGCGGTCGCCGACGACAGCCGTCCGATCGCCGAACCATATGTGTGCATCTCAGTCCAGGCGACCACCCAATGCAAGCATTGGAACAATCCCGAGGGCTGGGATCGTACCGTGGCCTTCCTGAGGGCGCGCGGCTATCGGGTGATCTGCATCGACCAGCACCCCGTCCGCGCTCACGGATCGTATCGAACGCAGATCCCCGCCGGCGCCGAGGATCAGACCGGCGACCGGCCACTGCTGGAGCGCGCCCGCTGGCTCCGACATGCTGCGCTGTTCGTCGGGCTTTCCAGCGGCCTGTCGTGGCTGGCCTGGGCCGCCGGCATCCCGGTCGTTCTGATCAGCGGCTTCTCCCACCCCGTGAACGAGTTCACGACACCCTATCGCGTCATCAACTATCACGCCTGCAACGGCTGCTGGAACGACCGCAGCCATCGCTTCGACCACAAGGATTTCCTCTGGTGTCCGCGGCTGAAGGGCACGCCGCGCCAATTCGAATGCACCCGCCTCATCACCCCCGAGCATGTCGTGGCGACGTTGCTGCGCATTCCCGGCTTGAGAGGCGGCCAGCCGCCCAATTCGCAAGAACGCCCCTCGACTGAGGACGATGCGCGCGAACGACTTCCAGGCGACGCCAATCCAGACCGCTTACTTGGGACACATCCACCACGGACGCGCTCGGGTGACGAACCGCTCGCAATCAGCGCCGTGCTCGCAGGCGACTGCGGCGACGTTCACCACGGCGGTCTGGCTGTTGGACTCACGGTCGGCGCCGGCAGGATGCTGGATCAGGCCGCCGCGCAGATCGCAGCAGGCGACCGCGCTGCGACCAGCGGTGACGTGGCCACCGCGCTCGAATACTACAAGCAGAGTGCGGCCATGGTTCGGACCTTGACCGAAGCCGATCCCGACCACGTGGGCTTCCAACGCAAATTCTCGGTCACGTTGAACCGCATTGGCGCCATTCTGTTCGTGCAGCGCGACCTGGAGCGCGCCCAGGCGGCGTATGCCGCGAGCCTTGCCGTCGCCCAGCGGCTCCACGCTGCCCAGCCCAGCAATCCAGCCTTCAAGCAGGATCTGGTCTGGTGCCACGCGCTGCTGGCGGACGTGCTCGCGGCTCAGGACCGGCACCAGGAAGCGTTCGACCACCGCCGCGCGAACGCTGCGCTGACGACGCAGATGGCCGCTCTCGCTCCGACCGACCCCACACTGCAACGGGCGCTCGCCACATCCTATCAGAACCTTGCCGATGCCCTCGTTGCTCTCGGCAATTACGATGGCGCACTCGCGGCCTACCGCGTGAGCCTGGGCCTGATTCAACGGGCGCTGAGCGTCAACGCTCAGGATGCAGCGTGGAACCAGCTCTACACCACGCTGCTGCAGAGAATCAGGACCGCGCTGCAAATCCAACGTCAGGCCGCGCCGCCGTCCTGAGTTGCGGAGCGCGCCATCGGCGCGTGCCTCGCATCTCTTCGGATCCTCACGGTCGTCGCCCGAAACATCTGCGACTCTCACGAAAACAGTGCATGTCCGCCGCGCCCTGCGGCGCGCGCCCAAATTGCCTTGACGCTCTGCTGCGCTGGCGAGAAGCGGGCAGCAACTTGACGAGATGATGCAGTTCGCGTCAGATTGACGCAGCCCGCAATTGGGCTTGCCACCGGATATCAACCACTTGCTGGCCTCTCGAGGCCCCCCGGTCACAGCTCCGCGATGCCCGAACATCAACATAATTGCGGGCAGCCCGACGCTTCTTTTGGCCTGATTTCTGCGACCAAATAGCACAGTGCGACAAACTATCGCGCGACAGATCATCGCGCGGCAGAAGATCGCACACACGCGAAGCGCAACTCGGATGCGGGGCGCGTGCGGCGGCAGGGTCGATGCAATCCGCATCGTCTGGCCAGTTTCAATACGGGGCCCTGCCGGGCATCGGATGAACTTGGGGAGAGATGATCCATGGCGAACAACACCTTCAACCCGACGGCCCTGGCCAATGGAACGTCGAACCTGCTGGTACGCGCATCTGCGCTCAACGCGTCGACCGACCTCGTCCAGGCGGGCGTGGTGTTCAACGATGCAGTCCGCGCCTCGCTCGGCCTGTTCTCGCAGGCCGGCAGCGGCAACTCGAATCCCTTCCTCGGCAGCTACACCACCGATATGCACGCGGTGCAGAATGACATTGCCGCGATGCTCGCCAATCCGGGACAGGTGACGCTCGGCGGCCAGACCTTCACATTGAACGCAACCGACACCGCGGTGCTCACCAATGTGCAGGCGCAGCTCTCGACCTTGATCACGGCCGCACAGCAGACCACCAACGCCGCGATGATCAGCGCCGCCGATCAGACGCTGCACGCCGTCCAGCAGGAGATCCTGCAGGAGATCAACGGCGATGCGCATCTCTCCGGCGCCTTGAACAAAGTGACGTTCCTGGCCAACACCGGCGGCCAGGACGTCGCCTTCCAGAATACGCCCGCTGGCGCCGATGACGCAGCGACGCTGGCCGCGGCAACCGCGGGCAACACGCTCAAGGACGTCGGCCTCGTGTTCAACAAGGTCGTCGATCTCGCCTCGGGCGGAATTCACACCGGAAATCTGCAGGAGGTCACGACCGACCTCACCGCGATCTCGCAAGGCCTCACCAACATCCTGAACAACAAGACCCAGCTCGCTCAGATCGAGAACGGCGAGACGGCGAACGCTGCCGCGCTCACCACGATTCACCTGCAGACGGTGCTCGGACAGATCAACCTCGAGCTTAATCAATACGCCAAGGCGGAAACGACCGGCAATCAGGCGGCGTTGCGCGGCACCGCGGACAATCTGCTCGACAGCATCGACATCATCCAGAACGACGCCAATCTGAACATGGCGGCCGGCGGCAACGGCATGCCCGGCCATGCCGGCGGTTTCGCGGAAGATCCGGGCGGGTTGACCGGCACGGTGACCAAATTCCAGGACAACCAGGCGCAGACCAATTTCTGGGCCGCGTTCCTGGCGGAAGGCAATACGATCAACGCCACTCTGCAGAAGATCTCGACCGGCGGCGCCCAGGCCAGCGCAGCGCTGGTCACGCAGATCCAGAACTACCAGCAATTCGGTGCCAATTTCGACGCCGCACAGGGCAACGTGTTCCGCGGCCGCTTCGACAACGAGCTGCTCAGCGGCACGCTCGAGGCCGACACTGCGGCCGCGGTGAAGGGCCTGCAGGGCATTCTCAACGGCGACACCGGCGCAGCGCTCGCCGCCGACAAGGCAGCGATCAACGCTGCGGGACAAGGCTTCGCGGCCGACGCGATGGACGTCTCCGGCAACAACATCGCGATTGGCGGCGCGACCTATGTCGGAACAGCGACGACGGTCTCCACCGCCACGTCGGTGCACGGCCTCGCCCAAGGCACGATCCCGGTCACGGCCACGCCGAACATCGCCAATGGCACCGGCGGCACGACGTCATCCACGACCACGCCGGCGCCGGTTGCCGTGAACTTCAATCCGACCGCGCTCGCCAACGGCACGTCCAACCTGCTGACGCGTGCCACCGCGATCCAGCACTCGACCGACCTGGTACAGGCCGGCGTCGTCTTCAATGACGCGGTTCGCGCTTCGCTCGGCCTCTTCAGCCTCGCGAACAGCGGCAACTCACCCGCCTTCCTCACCAGCTACCAGGCCGACATCACCGCGGTGCAGACCGACATCGCCGCGATGCTGGCCAATCCCGGCCAGGTCACGCTCGGCGGCAAGACGTTCGCACTGAACGCGACCGACACGGCCGTTCTCACCAATGTCGAGGGCCAGCTGGGCACATTGCTGCAGGCCGCAGGCCAGTTTGCAAACGCATCGACGAGCGCCGCAGCCAGCCAGACGATCCATGCGCTGCAGCAGGAGATCCTCGGAGAGATCCACAACGACGCGCATCTGGCGAATGCGCTGAACAACGTCCCCTTCCTCGCCAACACCGGCGGCATGGACGTGGCCTTCCAGACCTCACCCGCCGGCGCGGACGATCCGGCGAGCCTTGCTGCCGCCACGGCTGGCAACACTCTCAAGGACGTCGGTCTCGTCTTCAACAAGGCCGTCGAGGTCGCTTCGGGCGGCATCAACACCGGCAATCTTGCCGAGGTCACCGCGGACTTCACTGCAGTCCAGCACGGATTGACGGCGATCCTCAACAACCAGACCCAGCTCGCGCAGATCGAGGCTGGCGAGACCGCCAATGCGGCCGCGTTGACGACGATCCATCTGCAGACTGCCCTCGGCCAGATCAACCTGCAGCTCACCAAGTATGATCAGGCCGCCACCACTGGCAATCAGGCCGCCCTCCGCGGCACCGCCGACAACCTGCTCGACATCATCGACATCATTCAGGGCGACACCAACCTGAACATGGCGGCTGGTGGCAACGGCAATGCCGGCCACGCCGGTGGCTTCGCTGAGGATCCGGGCGGGCTCAAGGGAACGGTCACCAAGTTCCAGGACAACCAGGCGCAGACGAACTTCTGGGCGGCGTTCCTGGCCGAGGCCAACACGATCAACGCGACCCTGCAGAAGATCTCGACCGGCGGAGCCCAGGCCAGCGCAGCCCTGATCACGCAGATCCAGAACTATCAGGCGTTCGGCGCGAACTTCGATGCCGCCCAGGGCGCCGTGTTCCAGGGCCGCTTCGACAACGAGCTGCTCAGCGGCACGCTGGAGGCCGACACCGCGGCGGCGGTCAAGGGCCTGCAGGGCATCCTCAACGGCGACACCGGTGCCGCACTCGCAGCCGACAAGGCGATGATCAACGCCGCCGGCCAGGGCTTCGCGGCCGATGCGATGGACGTCTCCGGCAACAACATCCCCGTCAATGGCGGCACCTATGTCGGCACCGCGACCACGGTCTCGGCGGCGACCTCCATCAAGGGCACGGCGCAGGGCACCATTCCCGTGACCGCAACACCGAACCTCGCCAATGGCACCGGCGGCACCGCAACCGCGGGGACGACGGCCGGGGCTGGAGGAACCGGTGCGGCCGGCGGCACGGCGGCAGGAGGCGGAGCGGCCGGGAATGGCGGCGCGGGAGCTGGCGGCACGACAAATGCGGGTGGCGCGGCCGCCGGCAACAACGGCAGCAACCACACGCATAGCAGTCACTGTCACCACCACGACCACGGCCACAGCTCACATATGGACCAGGCCGCGGCTGCGGCTCCCGCTCCCGACATGTCGCATCACCTGGCGATGCATCACATGTGGGCTTGAGACGGACCGGCCGAGGACCATCGGCCGGGTACCGCCGACCGCAACACCGACGAGCGCCGTCGCGAGCTCTTCACTCCAGCCGGCGCTCTCGAAAATCAGACCGAAACGAAAGCCTCGGAGGACGGAGGAACCAGTTTGGAAATCGACCCGGGATGCCGGACTCATGTGCGTCCCGTTCCGCCTCGATCCGACCTTCAGCAATGGAACGTTTCTAATGAAGGCCGGGAAACACGACGCAACAAAAGGGCAACTTCTTGTCTGGACCGTGCGCCGAAGCGTCGCCCAGATGGGATGTTGCAAAGATGCCACGACTAAAATCAAGGAGTTAGAACGCTTCTACGTGCCGCCGTGACCTCGCTGCGACACCGGACGCATGCCCGAACAACATCATATTTGAGGACTCCGCGACGCTTCTTTTGGCCCCATTGGAGCAAATAATTCCCAAGTGCTTCGAGGCTGCGACAAATCGCCCGCTCCGCGCTGAGTGAGCGAGACGTCGTAACCCGATCAACGCCCGCATGCTGCCCCTACGCCAAGCAGCAGACGCCGGGTTGAAACTTGGGGAGATTGATCTAATGGCAGCCAATACCTTCAACCCGACGGCGCTGGCGAATGGCACGTCAAACCTGCTGGTTCGCGCCTCCGCGCTCAACCTGTCGACCGACCTCGTGCAGGCCGGCGTCGTGTTCAACGATGCGGTTCGTATCTCGACCGGTCTGTTCTCGACGCCGCAGAACAGCGGCAACTCCAATCCGTTCCTCGGCAGCTACACCACCGATCTGCATGCCGTGCAGAACGACATCAACGCGATGCTGGCCAATCCCGGCCAGGTCACCGTGGGCGGCCAGGCGTTCACGCTGAACGCTACCGATACAGCGGTGCTCACTCAGGTGTCGAACGAGATCACCACGCTGATCAACGCAGCACCCAACACGGCCAATCCGGCGACGCTCGCTGAGGCCGATCAGACCCTCCACAACGTGCAGATGCAGATCCTGGGGCAGATCCACGGGGATGCGCATCTCTCGGCCGCTCTCAACGGCGTTCCCTTCCTGGCCAATACGGGCGCCATGGACATCGGGTTCCAGCCCCTGACCGTCGGCAACGACAGCGCCACCAATCTTGCAGCTGCAGCGGCAGGCGATCTGACGGCCATCGGAACGGTGTTCAACGCCGTCGCCACCCTGTCGATGGGCGGTATGAGCGCCAACAACATCAACCAGGTCCAGGCTGATTTCACGGCCGTGACGAACGGCCTTCAGGCGATCCTGAATGACCCGGCGAAGCTCGCCGCCCTCGAGGCCGGCCAGACCGCCGTCGATGCGCAAACGACGACACTGCATCTGATGACACTGCTGAGCCAAGCGAAACTTCAGCTCAACAACTACGATGTCGCCGAGACGATGGCCAGTCCGACGGCGCTGCGCGGCTCGGCCGACAACATCGTCGACATGATCGACGTGTTTCAGAACGATGCGACGCTCAACAAGGCGGCGGGCGGCACCGGCATGCCGGGACATGGCGGCGGCTTCGCCGAGGATCCGGGCGGGCTCACCGGCACCGTCACGAAGTTCCAGGACAACCAGGCGCAGACCAATTTCTGGGCAAGCTTCCTCGCCGAAGGCAATACGCTCGGTGCAAAACTGGTTGCAGTCGCCAATGGCACAGGCACGGCGTCGCAGGCCCTGATCGACCAGATCACGAACTACCAGAACTTCGGCGCCGCGTTCGACATGGCGCAGGGGGCGGTATTCAAGGGTCGGTTCGACGACGAGCTCGCCGCCGGCGCTCTGCAGTCCGACACCATCATGGCCACCAAGGCGCTCATGGGCATCATGAACGGTGACACGGGGGCGGCCCTGGCAACCGACCAGGCGATGCTGCAGGCTGCGGCCGCGAACTACATCGGCAATGCCGGCGACATCGCGGGCAACAACATCGCAATCGGCGGATCGGCCTACGTGACCTCGGCGACGAGCTTCGTGACGGCGACGGCGGTCAACGGCATTGCCCAGGGCACTGGCATGCCGGCAGGCGCCAACCCGAACATCGCCAACGGCACCGGCGGAGCGGCCGCTGCTCCGACCACCCCGACACCGACGACACCGGCGCCGACCACTCCCACTCCGACGACGCCGGCCCCGACGACACCCACTCCGACGACACCGGCACCGACCACCGGCGGCAACACCAACAACATGCATCACCACCACTGCCACCACAGCCACAACACGGCGGCAGCGGCAGCGGCCGGTACGGCGGCTGCAGCCACGGCCGCTCCCGATATGTCGCATCACCACGCGATGCATCACATGTGGGCCTGACGCCTCCACAAGACGACCGACAAAAGCCGGCGCAGACCCTTGGGTCTGCGCCGGTTTCGTCGTGTCCGGGGAGTGTCGGACTGCAACCGGATCGTGTTGCGCTCCCACGCGGCCGGCTGGAACGGTTCCAAACGATCGACCGGAATCGGCGCATGCCAAGCCTCCGTTTCGCTTCATTCCGCCACGACAACTCCTTCCGTCGAACAATCAGTCAGTTGTGATCATGAACGAGCCAGCACTCGCCTTCCGTCCCCGACTCGTGTCCGCATCGACCGACGCCAGCGCGAAAATCCCCTCCCCGATCGACGGGCGCGCTCTACAGGTCGCCGAGGTGGCTTACCGGAAGGTGCTTGCTCTCCAGCCCGGACATTTCCGGACCCTGTGCAGCCTTGCGACCGTCCGACTGCAACTCGGCGACGCGGGCGAGGCACGAACCCTGCTGGACCGGGCTGCGGACGCGGCCGGCGACTCGGCGGACCTGCACTTGACGGTGGGAAAAGCATTTGCGGGTCTGGGCGACCTTGCCAAGGCGACATCCCATTTCGCGCGCGCCGCTGCGCTCGACGAATCGTCGGTCGAGTCCCGCCTGCTGCTCGGCGGGGCGCTGTACGGCCTAGGCGATCCCGCAGCGGCTGTTCGGCAGCTCGAATTGGCGCTTGCGATCGACGGCAAGAATCCGGACCTCCACCAGGCCCTCGGACTCGCGCTGCAGCGGCTCGGCCAATTCGAGCGAGCGATGTCGCATCACGAGGCTGCGCTTGCGGCGAGGCCACAATTCGCGGCGGCAGCCGGCAGCCTCGGTGATGCCAGCCGGCAGCTCGGCCGCCATTCCGAAGCGATCGGCCACTATACCCGCGCACTCGGCATCGAACCCAATATGCCGATGGTTCTACTCAATCTCGGCGGCTGTCATCAGGCGATGGGGGAGCTGGATGCCGCCATTCGTGCTTTTCAGCAGGCGCTCGCGCTGAACCCTCGTCTCGCCGAGGCGCACTACAATCTCGGCAATATCCACCTCGATATGAAGAGCTGGCCTGGCGCGATTTTCCATTTCGAGCGCGCCGTCGCGCAACGTCCGGATTTCCCCGAAGCGCACAACAACTTTGCCAATGCGCTGGAGTCGTTGGGCCGACGCGAGGAGGCGCTGTCGCATTATGACGAGGCGCTGCGGCTGCGGCCGGACTACGCCATGGCCCACCGCAATCGCGCCGACTCGCTGCGCAACGCCCAGCGATACGACGAGGCCATCGCCGGATACCAGGCCGCTCTTGCGCACGATCCGCGCGACACGACGACGATGAACCATCTTGCCGGGGTCCTGACGATCGTCGGCCGGCTCGACGAAGCCGCGCGGGCGTACGAATCTGCATTGGCGGTCAACCCGCGCAGCATCGGCACTCACCTCAACTACAGCGTGGTCAAGCCGTTCGCGATCGACGACGCGCGCTGGGCGCCGCTGCAGGAACTCGCAGCGAATTCCGAGACGCTCACCGAGGACGCGCGCATCGCCCTGCACTTCACGCTCGGCCGCGCGTTTGCCGACATCAAGGATGGCGAACGGTCGCTGGTGCACCTCAACGCCGGCAACGGCCTCGAGCGCCGCCGCATCAACTACGACGAGAACCAGACGCTGCGCCAGATCGAGCGCATTCGCGCCGTCTTCTCCAAGGACCTGCTGCAGGCGCGCGCCGGCCACGGCGATCCATCCGAGGCACCGGTATTCGTGATCGGCATGCCGCGGTCCGGCACCAGCCTGGTCGAACAGACGCTGGCCAGCCATCCTGCCGTGCATGGCGCCGGCGAGGTCAACTACTTCGCAGCGGCCGTGGCGCGGTTCACCGATCCTGCCCGCGGCGACTATCCGGAGATGCTCGCCAAGCTGTCCGATGCCGACATCATGACCTTGGCCCGCAGCTATCTCGATCGGTTCAGCAGCCTGCCGGCCGATACGCGGCGCGTCGTCGACAAGATGCCGTCGAACTTCCTGTTCGCCGGACTGATCCACCTGGCCCTGCCGAATGCGCGGATCATTCATGTCCGTCGCAATCCGATCGACACCTGCCTGTCCTGCTACACTCAGCTGTTCGCCGAGCCGCAGCCCTTCGCGTACGACCTCGCTGAACTCGGCCGCTATTACCGCGCCTATGACGCGCTGATGGGTCATTGGCGGACGGTGCTGCCGGAGGGCGTCCTGCTGGAAGTGACCTATGAGGATATGGTGCGCGGCTTCGAGGCGCATGCGCGCAAGATCGTCGCGCATTGCGGACTGGCATGGGACGATGCCTGCCTGTCGTTCCACGACAATGACCGCCCGGTGAACACCGCCAGCCTGGTCCAGGTCCGCAAGCCGCTGTTCTCCGGATCCGTCGGCCGCTGGCGCATGTATGGCGGCCGGCTCAAGCCGCTGCTCGATGCTCTCGGCAGCCAGGCGGTTCGTCCGACGATCGCCGAGGCGGTCGCCGGCGTGGCGCAGCCACAGCCCACGAACGTCGCTCCGCCCGTGGTCACGCCGACGACGGAGTCGCACCCGTTCGACGCGACGCGGCTGGCGTCGCTGCAGACGCTGGCCGACGGGGTCGTCGCCGTCGCCAAGAAACTGCAGAGCCGCGGCGAGACCGGTGATGCCGAGCAGATCTTCAAGCTGATCCTGGCTGGCCAGCCGACGAATTTCGATGCTCTCGTCGGCCTCGGCATGATCTCGACCACCTTCAACCGGCTCGACGAGGCCAAGGACTATTTCCAGCGCGCTGCGGCGGTGAACGACAAGTCCGCTGAAGTCCATGGCAGCATCGGCGCCGTCGAAGGCTCCGCGGGCAACTACGACGCTGCGGTGCAACACTACGAGACTGCACTGTCGTTGTCGCCGAGCCATCCCGGCATTCTCTACGGCTTTGCGATGGTCCGGCAGAGCCAGGGACTGGTCGACGAGGCGATCGCGCTGCTGCTCAGGGCGATCGACAACAAGCCGCAGCACCTCGATGCGCATTTCGCGCTCGGCAACTTGCTCTACACGGCAGGAAAGGACATCGAGGCGGCGAGACACTACCTCAAGGTCCTCGACTTCAGCCCGGAGCACGCGGAGACCCACAACAACATCGCCAACGTGCTGCTGCGACAGGGTCATCGCGAGCGCGCCATCGAGCACTACAAGCGGGCGCTGGCCGGCCGGCCCGATTATGCCGACGCGTACGGCAATCTCGGCAATGCGTTCCTGGAGCTCAACCGGCTCGAGGAATCGATCGAGCAGAATCTCCTGGCCATCAAGATCAAGCCGGAGCGGTTCGGCTCCTACAACAATCTCGGCGTCGCCTACCAGGCGCTCGGCCGCTTCGAAGAGGCGACCGCCGCGTTCCAGAAGGCCCTGGAGCTCGCACCTGACGACGCGCCTATCCACCTCAATCTGGCGAACATGTCGAAGTTCAAGCCGGACGACAGCCGCTTGCCCGCCCTGCAGAAGCTGATCGAGCGCGCCGACCAGCTCGACCAGGAGAAGCAGATCGCGGCCCATTTCGCGTTTGGCAAGGCGATGTCCGATCTGAAGGACTACGACGCCGCCTTTTCGCATCTGCACACGGCCAACGCGCTCAAGCGCCGGACCTTCGACTACGACTCCGGGCAGCGGCTCGCCATGATGCAGAACGTCGCCGCCCGCTTCACGCCCGAGTTCTTCCGCTCGGTCGCGGGACATGGCGACGACTCCTGGGCTCCCATCTTCATCGTCGGCATGCCGCGCTCGGGAACCACCCTCATGGAGCAGGTGCTGGCGAGCCATTCCAAGGTATTCGGCGCAGGCGAGCTCGAGACCTTCAAGGACCTGGTCGGCGAATGCGCCAGCCGGCAGAAGGTCGTTCCGAACTACCCGGACCTGGTGACCCTGCTGCCGCCCGAGGAGATGACGAATCTCGGACAGGAGTACACGGCACGCGTTCGCGCGCTGGCGCCCGAGGCCGAGCGCATCGTCGACAAGATGCCGCTCAACTTCCTGTTTGTCGGAATGATCCACGCCGCCTTCCCGCGTGCGCGCATCATCAACACACGACGCGACCCGCTCGACAATTGCGTATCCTGTTACTCGCTGCTGTTCACGGGAGCCCAGCCCTTCGCCTACGACCTGACCGAGCTCGGCCACTATTACAGGGGCTATGAGGGCGTCATGGAACATTGGCACAAGGTGCTGCCGCCGGGCATCCTGATGGATGTGCAATATGAGGATCTGGTCGACGATCTCGAAGGCGTCTCGCGCCGCGTGCTCGCCCATTGCGGGCTCGACTGGGAGGACGCCTGCCTCGACTTCCATCAGACCGAACGCACCGTGCGAACCGCGAGCCTGATGCAGGTGCGTCAGCCGCTGTATCGCGGCTCGATCGGCAGCTGGCGGCGTTATGAGAAGCATCTCGGGCCGCTATGCGCGGCCCTCGGCATCGACCATCCGCCACATGCATAGAACAACGAAGGCGCCGGCAAATAACCGGGTGCTCTGGCCCAGGGATCGGTGACAGGCGAGGCACCCGGCTATCCGGCCGCGCGGCGGAGCGGCTTATGCAGTGTGACCGAAGGCCTTTAAGAAATTATCCTCATCATACGTGCTGCTCCGCACGAACTACGAAATTTTACTGCAATCAGAAGTTGATTAGTTGCAACTGACAATAATCAAACGCCACACGTTCGTAGACCGGCCAATGGCGCAACCGGCCACTCTGCCCGATCTGATCAGTCCATAGTCGGCCGTCAGCTACATAGCCAGGCGCCTCCAGCGCCTGCGACGACGGCGGTCGAGGCCAATAGATCGATATGAAGCCGGTCCCCGACCGGCACCGAGCGGGAGTTCGTCCGTCGCTCTCAGCTGGGCGGGCC
This sequence comes from Bradyrhizobium sp. HKCCYLS2038, assembly GCF_051167655.1. Classification (NCBI taxonomy): domain Bacteria; kingdom Pseudomonadati; phylum Pseudomonadota; class Alphaproteobacteria; order Hyphomicrobiales; family Nitrobacteraceae; genus Bradyrhizobium; species Bradyrhizobium sp. HKCCYLS2038. Next base: position 325,920 of record NZ_JBNPTM010000003.1, read on the forward strand.
GGGCTCCCCGCGCGAGCCCTCGGCCAGCCCGTTCTTCGCCGGCTGTGGTGAAAGCACAGCTGGTGCTTGACCTGCGCGCCAAGGCTTGGTTTGACCCGAATTGGCCCGGTCCGCTCAACCTGATCGGGTCTCGCCCCCGCCCCAACCATGGAAGATGCCCCCGCCATGCGTATCACCCTCGTCGGTTCCCGCCATTTCGGTGTGGCCACACTGAACATGCTGCGTGACAGAGGTATCGAGATCGCGCGGGTCGTCGTGCATGACGGCGAGGACCGGCTGGCCGCGGCGGCGCGCGCGGCGGGGATCGAGGTGCTGGTTCAGGCCAACCCGAAGACGGTGCCGGCCAGTGAGATCGCACCCGGAACGGATCTGATCGTCACGGCCCACAGCCATGCGCGGGTGACGCAGGAAGCCGTCAAGGCGGCGCCGCTCGGCGGCATCGGCTACCATCCATCACTGTTGCCGCGGCATCGCGGCATCGCCGCCGTCGAGTGGACCATCAAGGAAGGCGATCCGATTGCCGGCGGCACCATCTATCATCTGGCGGATCGCATGGATGCGGGCGCCATCGCCGCGCAGGACTGGGTGTTCGTCAAGAAGGGCGAGACGGCCCGCGAGTTGTGGGAGCGCGCCCTGGCGCCGCTCGGTCTGAAGCTGCTCGGCGACGTGGTCGAGGCTGCGAAAGCAAGCGGCACGATCCCGGCCAAGCCTCAGGACGAGCAGTTTGCGACCAAGGCACCCAGCCTGACGCCGCACTGACGACGGGCTAGCGAGCTGAAATCCGTCTCGAGCGCGCAGCGGGTCGGTCGACGCGCTGCGCAGCCGGCCGACTACAAACTCCGCCGAGGCAAGACTTTGGTACCGCTCTGCTCATGTCGTGCGCGAGGGCGCAATTTGCTCATATTGTCGCCCAAATGGCTCATGGGGGGAATCCGCATTAATCCTTAACGCACTGAAACTGTTCAATAATATTTCGTTTTGGCGCTGCGGCAAATTTTCGTCACAATTCGTCCCAATAAGCTTCTCATCACAGACATGAGGGACATCGATTCATGCGTCTCGACCGCATTGGAATGGCTTTCGCCGCGTCGATCCTGGCGGGCAGTGCAGCCGCCCCCGCTTTCGCCCAGTCGCCCTATGACGGCCAGTGGCAGGTCACCATTGTCACCAGCAGCGGCAGCTGCGAGCCCACCGCAAGCTCGACCCTGACTGTTGCAGACGGTAAGGTTTCGGCGGCCGGCGCCAACGTGACGGGTTCGATTGGGCGCGAAGGCCTGGTTAAGGTCTCGATCAATGGCGCTTTCGCGAATGGACAGCTCAGCGGCAATTCCGGCTCGGGGAAATGGAACGGCGCGTCGGCAGGGATTCCCTGCAGCGGACGCTGGCAGGCCTCGCGCCTCTAAGGCTCGACCTCTCCTGAATTCATCAAAACGGCGGCTCCCGGGAGCCGCCGTTTTGCTGTCGGGGCTGCTGGCAGCCTCGCCCGGGCACACCGATCCCGGCCCGTTCACCGGCTTGGCCGGCACGTGGAACGGCAGCGGCACTGTCGCCCTCGAGGACGGCTCGACCGAGCGCATTCGCTGCCGCGCCAACTACGGGGCATCCAGCGCGCGAATGACCCTGGTCCTGACCTGCGCCAGCGACGCCTACAAGTTCGGATTGCAGGCCAATCTCGCCGCCGAGGGCTCGGCGATCTCCGGATCCTGGACCGAGACCAGCCGTGGCGTCAGCGGCGTGCTGCAGGGACGCGGCGGCGGCGGCAACTTCCAGCTCGTCGCGACCACTGCCGGCTTCAACGCCAACATCGCGATCGCGACCCGCGGCAACAAGCAATCCGTATCGATCCGCGCCGACAGCCAGTTCCGCGCAGCAAACATCTCGCTGGCGCGCTGACCAGGACGTTCAGGCGCGCTTGGCGCCCGAGGCCGGCGCCGGAGCCAGCTGCGCCGCAGTTCGCTTGATCGTCTTGGCGATCAGCAGCGCCTGCTCCCGGGTCATGGCGAAATCCTGCTTGCCCTTCTGCGTGGTCAGCGACAGCACCAGGAGATGCGGCTCCTGCTCCGGCCAGCCAGTGGCAAAAGCGGTCAGGAAATCGGCTGAGGTGGCGCGCTCGGTCATTTCGGGAACTCTGCCTTGGCTGTTTCGCGGCCGTCGCTTTAGGACGAAACGCGCGCACACTCCAATGTTTTTCTGGCGCGCGGCAGCGCTTGCAGAGACCGATTCCGGCGGCCGGGTTGATGCGCTGCACCGTTGATTTCGTTTGCAATGAGGGGCCTTGAGAGGTGATACAGCCCCTCCTCCCTTCAGCTCGAACCTTCTCTCCCAGACAGCCGCCTGATGCACCGCTCAGCTTCGAAAACGATGGCCGCGATGTGGATGGCTGGCTGGCTCACGCTCATGCTCGTCATGGCGGTCGCAGGCCGCGAGGCCGTGCGCGAGCTCAACGTGTTCGAGCTGATGGAGCTGCGCTGTCTCATCGGCCTCGTCATGCTGTCGCCGGTCATCGCCCTGAGCGGCGGTCTGGCGACCCTCCGAACGACGCGGCTGAAGCTGCATGCGGCCCGCAACCTCATCCATTACGGCGCACAGCTGGGCTGGTTCTTTGCGCTGACCCTGATCCCGATCGGCCAGGTCGTGGCGATCGAATTCACGATGCCGATCTGGACCGCGCTGCTGGCGGCCACCTTTCTCGGCGAGCGCATCACGCTGTTCAAGCTGCTGGCGATCGCGCTCGGCCTGGTCGGTGTCGTCGTCATCGTGCGCCCCGACACCGGCGCGATCAATCCGGGGCAGCTCATCGCGCTCGGCGCGGCCGTCGGCTTCGGCATTTCGATCGCGCTGGTCAAGTTCCTGACCCGCTCCGAGCCGACCGTCTCGATCATCTTCTGGATGCTGGTGGTGCAGTCCGTCGCCGGTCTCGTGCCGACGCTGCTGCTGTGGTCGTGGCCTTCCGCCACCGCATGGGGCTGGGTCATGCTCGTGGCCCTGTGCGGCACCTTCTCGCATTTCTGCATGGCCCGGGCGATGCTCTATGCCGACGCCACCATCGTGATACCGATGGACTTCCTGCGGGTGCCGCTGACCGCCACCGTCGGCTGGCTGGTGTACTCAGAGCGGCTCGACGGCTTCACGGTGCTGGGGGCTGCCCTGATTCTGGCGGGAAATTTGTTGAACCTGCGGCCGCCGCAGTCTCGCGCAGTGCCGGTGGGCGAGACTGTCGGACGCTGAGGCCGCTCATCGTGTGATCAGAGTCACGGAACTCTGCTTATACACGCGATCGGCGTTGGCATCGCGCAACACTCGCGAACTGCTTTGTGGCGGAAGCGAGATTTTTTGCATCGGAACAAGACTTTTCGACCCGACCCGCGACAAATGCGGGAGTGATCGCTTCGCTAATCGTTGGGGGATCTCCTGATGCGCATTCTCACCATCACCTTGTCGCTGCTCTGCGTAGTGCTGACCGCCGAGGCCGCCAAGGCCGACCGCCGCGTCGCCTTCGTGGTCGGCAACGGCGCCTACAAGACCGTGACCCAGCTACCGAACCCACCGGTGGACGCCAAGGCCATGGCCGCCACGCTGCGCAACGTCGGCTTCGACGTGGTCGAGGGCACCAACCTCACGCGCGACAAGATGACCGAGAAGCTGCTCGACTTCGGGCGCAAGGCGCAGGGCGCCGACATCGCGGTGTTCTATTACGCCGGCCATGGCATCGCGATCGCCGGCACCAACTACCTGCTGCCGGTCGACGCAGATCTGAAGTCGGAGATGGACGTCAAGCTCGGCTCGGCGATCAACATCGATGTGACGCTCGACCAGACCATGGGCGATGCCAAGGTCAAGCTGGTGTTCCTCGACGCCTGCCGCGACAACCCGTTCGCCGCCAAGATCAAGTCGAACTCGCCGACGCGCAGCGTCTCCGTGCAGACCGGCCTCGCAGAGATGAAATCCGGCGAAGGCACGCTGATCGCGTTCGCCACCGGCCCTGGCCAGACCGCGCTCGACGGCGATGCCGGCGCCAACAGCCCGTTCACGCGCGCGCTGATCTCGCACATCGCCCAGCCCGGCGTGGAGATCCAGCAGGCGATGACCTCGGTGCGCGCCCAGGTTAACGAGGAGACCAGCAAGGGCCAGCTGCCCTGGGGCCATACCAACCTGATCGGCGCGGTGTATCTCAACCCGGCCGCGGCGCCGCCGGCCACAGCCGCGACCGCGGGCACCACGCCCGTCGCCGCCGCCACGGGCCAGAGCGCCGGCGAAGCCGAGCTCGAATTCTGGCGGTCGGTGAAGGATTCCAACAAACCGGAAGAGCTCAACGCCTATCTCTCGACCTACCCGAACGGGCAGTTCAAGTCGCTCGCCATGGCGCGCATCGCGTCGATCGAGAGCGGCGCGATCAATACCGCGACCCGCAACGTCGCCAAGGGCGTCGACCCCGCGACCTTCACCGAGGAAGGCACCCAGGTCAGCGAGGATCAGATCGGTCTCGACAAGACCAAGCGGCGTGACGTGCAGCGTCGCCTGACCGGTCTCGGCTTCGACACCAAGATGACCGGCGCCTTCGACGACGAGACCCGCAGCGTCCTCAAGCGCTGGCAGGCCGCGCGCGGCTATCCCTCGACCGGCTTCCTGACCAAGCTGCAGCACAAGGCGCTGCTGGCCGAGGCGCAGCCTGCGCCCGCCACGGCCGCGATCGGCGACGAAGCCAAGCCGCGCCGCGCCAAGCCGGCCGGCAACGTCGCAGCCGGCAACCCGCCGCCGCAGGGCGCGCCCGTCTACCGTAATCCGCCGCCGCAGGATAACGCCGGCAATGCCGCCGGAGCCGCCTTCATCGGCGGCATGATGGGCGGCGTCCTCGGCGGCGCCCTGCGCCGCTGAACCCGCTTCGCAAAGCAAAAAGCCCGGACCATGCGGTCCGGGCTTTTTCGTTTCAAGTTGTCAGTCTTGAGCAGAACGACGTCAGAGCCCCGCGGCCTTGCGCAGGGCGGCATTGATGCGGTCCTGCCAGCCCGGTCCTGTGGACTGGAAATGTTCGAGCACGTCCTGGTCGATCCGCAACGTCACCTGCTCGCGCACGCCGGGCACCGCAGCCTTCTTCGGCGGCGCTTCGACCGGCTTGGTGGTGACCTTCTTGAACGCGGCCTCCGCCTCGGTGCGGGCGTCGGCGAGCGTCCGCGGACGCCGCGGCTGGTCGGCCATGATCAGATCCCCTCGAACAATGCCGTGGACAGATAGCGCTCGGAGAACGACGGCACGATCGCCAGGATCGTCTTGCCGGCATTCTCAGGCCGCTTGCCCAGTTCGAGCGCCGCGGCAATCGCCGCGCCCGAGGAGATGCCGCCCGGAATACCCTCGTTGCGTGCCAGCGCGCGCGAGGTGTCGAGCGCCGTCGTGCTGTTGACCTTGACGATCTCGTCGATGATGGCGCGATCGAGAATGTCCGGCACGAAGCCCGCGCCGATGCCCTGGATCTTGTGCGGCGAGTGCTGGCCGCCGGACAGCACCGGGCTCTCCTCCGGCTCGACGGCGACGACCTTCAGGCCGGGCTTGCGCGACTTCAACACCTGGCCAACGCCGGTGATGGTGCCGCCGGTGCCGACGCCGGCGACGAACACATCGATGTTGCCGTTGGTGTCGTTCCAGATCTCCTCGGCCGTGGTCCGGCGATGGATCTCGGGGTTGGCGAGGTTCTTGAACTGCTGCGGCATCACGGAGTTCGGTGTGGTTCGCAGAAGCTCCTCGGCGGTGGCGATGGCGCCCTTCATGCCCTGTCCCGCCGGCGTCAGCACGATCTCGGCGCCGAGGAAGGCCAGCATCTTGCGCCGCTCGATCGACATCGATTCCGGCATCACCAGTTTCAGCTTGTAGCCGCGCGCCGCAGCGACGAAGGCGAGCGCGATGCCGGTATTGCCCGAGGTCGGCTCGATCAGCACCGTATCGGGGTTGATCACGCCGGCCTGCTCCATGGCCAGGATCATGCCCACACCGATGCGATCCTTCACGCTGGCCGCCGGATTGAAATACTCCAGCTTGGCGAGGATGGTTGCTTTGACGCCGTGCTGCTCCGGCAGCTTTCGCAACCGCACAATCGGCGTATTGCCGAAGGCGTCGACAATTGAATCAAATACCCGACCACGCCCGGGACGCTGCGTCGCAGCTGACTCCATTTGAATGACTCCTTGCGCCCTCCGGCGCGACAGTGAAAATTGTCCTGACTATCTTCAGCGAGCTTGCTGCGCTGCGCAAGCACGTTTCCGCGACCGTTCGATCATCGCGGCGCACAACAAGTCGTCGTTAAATTGCGCAAAACCTACGCATTTGTGTTGCGACAAGGTCAATAAACCCAGTGTATGTTCGGACGGAGATTCACGGTACAGGTGCTGCTGCCCCGTCAAACGTCAGCAAGGTGTCAGGTCGGGAATGGTAAGACGATGGCACGCTGACGATGATCGAAGACGACGATGATCGAAGACCGAGTATCGCCGGCGAAATAGTGAGTGTTGTGGAGCGGACGCTATAAGTCCAATGACCAAAAGTACACTCGCCAAAAAATACGCGCGCTGAGACGATAAACTTAAAAAAAGCGGACCACTCAACAAGAACAGACCATCCAGACAAACTCTTTGTGTGACGGAAATTCGAACCGTTGAAAGTTGGACTGGCTTCAAAGATGGACTCGCTCGAGACGGAATGTTTCGAACCGAGATCGCCAACAAAGAGATCGCCCAGGAGGTCCCTATGTCAGCACTCGCTGAGCTCATGTCGACTGCATCACCCCGGCCGAATCCGCGTGGCTGTGATCTGCCGACATGCCCGGTCTGCGCCGACTCCATGATCGCGGCCGAAGCGTCCGCCTATTTGGCTGACAACGCGATCAGCTATCTCTGGACCTGCGACACCTGCGGCTACGGTTTTGTCACCAAACACTCGGTCAAGAGCCGCTTCATCTGCAACTGAACGGCTTCCCGTCAGAAACGTTCCTCGGCGTGATGCCGCAGCCGTCACGCCGCCGTGGAGCGGTCCCAGCTCGCATTGCTCTCTTTGACGGCACGGTCCGCCACTCACGGCGCGGCCGACGAAGCCGGCCGGCCAGGCCCTACCTGGCGTGCGGGGAGATGTCACCACGTGACCAATCGGCTTTGGTGCGCTCGTAGAAGCCCGTAAAGCCCCCTCGCGCGATCGCCTCCCGCATCCCCGCCATCAGAGATTGGAAGTAGGCGATGTTGATCTCCGACAGCAACGTCGCGCCGAGCGCTTCGCCGGCCTTGATCAGGTGATGCAGATAAGCCCGGGCGTAGCTGCGCGCCGGCGGCCACGGGCTTTCCTCGTCTAGCGGACGCGGATCGTCGGCGTGGCGCGCGTTGCGCAGATTGACCGGGCCGAAGCGGGTATAGGCGACGCCGTGACGGCCGTTGCGGGTCGGTAGCACGCAGTCGAACATGTCAACGCCGCGCTTCACGGACTCAAGGAGATCGTCCGGCGTGCCGACGCCCATCAGATAGCGGGGACGATCGGCCGGCAGCGCCGGCACCGTCGCCTCGATCATCTCGAGCATGACGGCCTGCGGCTCGCCGACGGCGAGGCCGCCGATCGCGTAGCCATGGAAGCCGATGTCGACCAGCGCCTGCGCGCTGGCCAGGCGCAGCGCCGGCACATCGCCGCCCTGCACGATGCCGAACAGCATGTAGCCATCCGGCGCGGTCTCGAAGGCGCGGCGGCAGCGCTCGGCCCAGCGCAGTGACAGCCGCATGGCGCGCTCGATGTCGGCCGGCTCGGCGGGCAGCCGTACGCATTCGTCGAGCTGCATGGCGATGTCGGAGTTGAGCAGCCGCTGCACCTCGATGGCGCGCTCCGGCGACAGCTCGATCTTGGCGCCGTCGATATGCGAGCGGAACGTCACTGCCTGCTCCGTCACCTTGCGTAAGCCCGACAGCGACATCACCTGGAAGCCGCCGGAATCCGTCAGCATCGGCCCGCCCCAGCCGGTGAAACGCTGCAGGCCGCCAAGGGCGGCGATGCGCTCGGCGGTCGGACGCAGCATCAGGTGATAGGTGTTGCCGAGCACGATGTCGGCGCCGGCCTCGCGCACGTCGCGCCAGTGGATGCCCTTCATCGCGCCGGCGGTGCCGACCGGCATGAAGGCCGGCGTGCGGACCACGCCATGCGGCGTCGTCAGCCGGCCGGTGCGGGTCGCGCCGTCGGTGCCGAGCAGCTCGAAATGATTGGGAAGGTCGCCAGTGGGGGAGCTCATAGCCGGCTTATTGCGTCAGGATGGCCCCCGATTCAACCGCGATGCAGCCGTTTTCGCCGCTTTGGGCCGTTGACGGCGGTTCCGGCCGCCCCTATGGTCTCGCGCCATGTCGACCTCGACCAAACGCACGACGAAAACCACCAAGCCCTTGCGGGCCTCGGGAGGCGTGCGCGCGTAATCGACCTCGATCGCGACCATCTTCGAACCGAAGCCCCGCCTGATGAAGGTCCGGGGCTTTTTTTATGCCCAAATTCCTGACCGGAGACCTGAAGACGTGCCACACGATCCCACCATTGCCATCGTCGGCGTCACCGGCGCCGTCGGCGCCGAGTTCATCGCCACCCTGGACCGCCGCAACGTTCCCGTCGGCAGGCTGAAGGCGCTGGCGAGCGCCCGCTCGGCCGGCCACACCCTGACCTTCCGGGGCCAGACGATCGTGATCGAGGAGCTGACCGAGCGCTCGTTCGAGGGCGTCGATATCGCGCTGTTCTCGGCCGGCAGCGGCATCTCGAAGAAGTTCGCGCCGATCGCCGTCCGCTCCGGCGCCGTCGTGGTCGACAACTCCTCGGCGTTCCGCATGGACCCGAACGTGCCGCTGGTCATCCCGGAGATCAACGCCCGTCGCATCCGTGACCACAAGGGCATCATCGCCAACCCGAATTGCGCGGCGATCACGGCGCTGGTGCCGCTGTGGCCGATCCACCAGAAGAACCGCATCAAGCGCGTGATCATCTCGACCTACCAGGCTGCGAGCGGCGCCGGTGCGGCGGCGATGGACGAGCTGGTGCAGTCGACCCGCGCCAACCTCAACGGCCAGGTCTATGCGCCCAAGGTGATGCCGCATCCGTTCGCGTTCAACCTGTTCAGCCACAATACGGCGATCGATCCGGAGACCGGCTACAACGACGAAGAGACCAAGGTCATCAACGAGACCCGCAAGATCTTCGAGGATGAGGGCATCGCGATCGGCGTCACCTGCGTCCGCGTGCCGGTGCTGCGCGCGCATTGCGAGGCCATCGCCTTCGAGTGCGAGAAGCCGATCAGCGAAGACGAGGTCCGCCGCATCCTTGCGACCGCGCCCGGCGTGCGTCTCGTTGACGATCGCGCCAAGAACTACTTCCCGATGCCGGTCGACGCCTCAGGCCAGGACGACGTTCTGGTCGGCCGTATCAGGAAGGATCTGTCGGATCCGAGCGGCCACTCCATCGCGATGTTCGTCGCCGCCGATCAGTTGCTGAAGGGCGCCGCGCTGAATGCCGTGCAGATCGCCGAGCTGCTGCCGGAGCGGGCGATGGCGTAAGGCGGGCACGCGTTTCGCGTCACCCACCACTGTCATCACCAGAGAAAGCGGGTGGTTCAGTACCCACCAGCAGCTGTGATCGGCCGAACCGCCACGGCGTACTGGATTCCCCGCCTGCGCGGGGAATGACAGCAGAGTCGTGGCCCCATCGTCTCCGCATCGTCATTCCGGGTCGCGCGAAAGCGCGAGCCCGGAATCCATAGCCACAGGCCGCAATGGGACGCGAGATGTCCGTGGCGCTCGTCTTCGTAACGATAGCCGTTCGTGGTTATGGATTCCGGGCGCACCGCTGCGCGATGCCCCGGAACGACGGGCGGATGGATCCTTACGGTTCGACGACGCGCTCGTCCTGTTGCCGGAACAACAAACATGCATCGCCGTACGAATAAAAGCGGTACCCGCTCCTAATCGCGTGCGCATAGGCCGACTGCATCGTCTCCAGCCCGGCGAAGGCCGAGACCAGCATGAACAGGGTCGAGCGCGGCAGATGGAAGTTGGTCATCAGGATGTCGACGGCGCGGAAGCGATAGCCGGGCGTGATGAAGATCGAGGTCTCCGCCTCGAACGGCGCGATGGTGCCGTCCGGCTGCGCCGCGCTCTCCAACAGTCGCAGCGATGTGGTGCCGACTGCGACAATGCGGCCACCTTCGGCTTTTGCCTGGTTCAGCGCTGCGGCGGTCTCCGGCGTGAGGCTGCCCCACTCCGCATGCATGCGGTGGCCCTCGGTGTCCTCCACCTTGACAGGAAGGAACGTGCCGGCGCCGACATGCAGGGTGACACGCTGCAGCCCGACGCCGCGCTCCCGTAGCCGCTGCTCGAGCGCGGGGGTGAAGTGCAGCCCGGCAGTGGGCGCAGCGACGGCACCCTCCTTGGCCGCAAACATCGTCTGATAGTCGGCCGCGTCCTGCTCATCCGCCGGCCGCTTACCGGCAATGTAGGGCGGCAGCGGCGGCCGGCCGAGGTCGGCGATGGCCTGGTCGAGCGCCGGGCCGTGAAACACGAAGGCCAGCGTGACCTCGCCCTCCTCGCCCTTGGCCTCGACGGTCGCGTCGAGATGGCCGAGCAGGCAGACCTTGCCCTCATTGCCGAAGCGGATCGTGTCGCCCGGCGCGAGCTTCTTGGCCGGCCGGACCAGCGCCTGCCAGCGCGAGCCGTCGAGCCGCTTGATCAGGGTCGCCTCGATCTTGGCCTCGGTCTCGCGGCTGATGCGGCGGCCGGACAGCTGCGCGGCAATCACCTTGGTGTCGTTGACGACGAGCTGGTCGCCCGGCTCCAGCCAGTCCGGCAGGTCACCGATGGTGCGATCGCGCAGCACGCCGTCACCCTGCACCACGAGCATGCGCGCCGCCTCGCGCGGGCCCGCGGGGCGCAGCGCGATATTCTCGGGCGGCAGATGGAAATCGAACAGCTCGGTGCGCATCGTCGTTCTGGAACGATCGAAAACCTCATCCTGAGGAGCGCGTCAGCGCGTCTCGAAGGATGAGGCCCGACTGTGGCCTCATGGTTCGAGACGCGTGCTGCGCACGCTCCTCACCATGAGGGTCTTAATTACGCCGCGTCGGCGGCCATGTAGGCCTTCACGATCTTGTCGGGGTTCTGCACCGGCTCGCCGCGCTTGATCTTGTCGACATTGTCCATGCCGTCGGTGACCTTGCCCCAGACGGTGTACTGCTTGTCCAGGAAGCGGGCGTCGTCGAAGCAGATGAAGAACTGGCTGTCGCCGGAATCCGGGTTGGCGGCGCGGGCCATCGAGGTCGTGCCGCGGACGTGCGGCTCGGCGTTGAACTCGGCCTTCAGCTTCTTGCCGGAGCCGCCCATGCCGCTGCCCTGCGGGCAGCCGGTCTGCGCCATGAAGCCGTCGATCACGCGGTGAAAGACGATGCCGTCATAGAAGCCCTCGCGGACGAGCTCCTTGATGCGCGCGACATGGCCGGGCGCGAGGTCGGGACGCATCTCGATGGTGACGGGGCCCTGGGTGGTTTCGAGGATCAAGGTATTTTCGGTCACAGCCATGCTGGTCTCTCGTTGGGTTGAATGGATGAGGGGCAGGACAACGGACAGTCCGGATGAAATGTCGCGGCGCCTTCTGATGTGCGGCCGTCAGCCCTGCTGACGGCAATCCGAGCACAACGAGGCCCGGGCGATGCGGGTCCAGAATAGACCCATCGCGCTTAAAGCTGAAGCCGCCCGTCCTGTCGATGCGGCGGCTGGCGGCGTAGTGAAGGGTTCCTTCAAGCGGGAACCCGGGCTCGAGATCCCGGTGCCCTGCCCTCTTCGGGCTACTTGATGTCGGAGGCGACCTGGACCTTGACCATCTTGTCGGGGTCGGTCACGGCGCCGCCCGCCGAGCCCGGAGGCGCCTTCTTGAGCTTGTCGACGACGTCCATGCCCTGCACGACATCGCCGATCACGGTGTACTGGCCATTGAGGAACGAGGCGTCGCCGAAGCAGATGAAGAACTGCGAGTTGGCGGAATCGACGCTGTCGCCGCGCCGCGCCATGCCGACGGTGCCGCGCTTGAACGGCGTCGGCGAAAACTCCTGCTTCAGGTTCGGATATTTCGAGCCGCCGGTGCCGTCGAATTTCTGGCCGTCGCCGGTCTGCGCCATGAAGCCGTCCATGACGCGATGAAACGGCACGTTGTTGTAGTAGCCCTCGCGCGCCAGCGTCTTCAGCCGCTCGGCGTGCTGCGGGGCGAGATCGGTGCGCAGCTTGATGATGATGCGGCCCTTGGTGGTATCGATGACCAGCGCATTCTGCTTGTCGAGACCGGCGGGCAGCGATTGCGCCAGCGCCGGCAGCGCGAACACGAGGGCGACGACGAAAGCGAGAGCTCGGATCATGGCAACTCCGAAAGGGTGATGAGAGGGAAAGGCGAAGGATGGCCAGCCGACGCTGGGCGCTGGCTGGCGAATAGTCAGGCGAATTTGGCCTTGAGCGGCGCCACCACCGACGGCGGCACGAAGTGCGAAATCTCGCCGCCCATCGCGGCGATCTGGCGAACCAGGCTGGCGTTGATCGGACGGACCGGGACCGACGCCGGCACGAACACCGTGTGGATGGACGGTGCCATGGTCTGGTTCATGCCGGCCAGCTGCATCTCGTAATCGAAATCCTTGCCGTCGCGCAGGCCGCGGATCATCAGGATCGCGCCAGCCTTCGCGGCGGCCGTGACCGTCAGATTGTCGTAGGTCGAGGCCTCGAAGCCGCAGCCGGCGGCGGCCGCGACCGGGCCGAACACCTCATGGGCCATCGCCAGCCGCTCCTCGGTCGAGAACAGCGGCTTCTTGCCGTGGTGCACCCCGACCGCGACGATCAGCCTGTCGCAGAGATGGACGGCCTGCCGGACCACGTCGAGGTGGCCATTGGTGACGGGATCGAACGAGCCCGGATAGAGCGCAATGCGTTGCATGCGCCCGTCCTATACCGGCCGGAACAGGGCGGCAAGCGGGCTGGCGCAGCCGTGATCGCGCCGGAATGCGCATCTGGCGCAGCGAAGCTGCGACGAAGCGCGGCCGGAACCTCTAGGCGCGGCGCCGATTGTTTCGTTGGAACCGCAATGACGAAACACATCGACCGCGGCACGAAACCAATTCGTTCGGTCTGCGAAGGACTGCCGAAACCCGAATTGGTTATCAAATCATTAACGAACGAACGGCCGGAAAGGCCCGACAGCAAGACCACGACAGGGGACCGTCATGATCAAAGCGCTTTCTGCGATTGCAGCAGCCGGTTTCGTGGCTGCCGCCTTCACCGTTCTGCCCGGCTTCGCGCCGGAGGTGAACGCCAGCGTTCCGCAGCCGCTGGCCAAGAGTGATCGCCTGGATTTCCGCCCGATCGGCCGCGACTGCTCGCAGCAAGCCTGGCCGAATTTCGAAGCGTCTTGCCTGCGCGGCGCCGGCACCAAGACGACGATCCGCGAGGCGCGGATCGTGGGCGTCGAGCGGCCGCAGTGAGAGATAGCGAATAGGTAGGACCTGATTGCTTCCCTATTCGCTACTCCCTAGTCGCCATTCGCCTTCTCATCATTCGCCGTTCGCACCGTCGGTCCCATTGCCGCCGTTGCCGTTCTCCGTTTCCTCGCCGATGTGCTCGACCGAGACGACGTGCTCGTCGTCGGCGGTGTTGAACACGATCACGCCCTGGGTGGAGCGGCCGGCAATGCGGATGCCGTCGACCGGGCAACGGATCAGCTGGCCCTTGTCGGTGACCAGCATGATCTGGTCGCTGTCCTCGACCGGGAACGAGGCGACGAGCTTGCCGTTGCGGTTGTTGACCGACATCGCGACGATGCCTTTGCCGCCGCGGCCTGTCGTGCGGTACTCGTAGGACGAGGTGCGCTTACCATAGCCGTTGACCGACACTGTCAGCACCACCTGCTCCTGCGCCGACATCTCGACATAGCGCTCCTGCGACAGCTGGATCGCCCCTGCAGCCGCATCCTCGCTTTCGGTCTCGACCGGCTCCTCGGTGGTCGCCTCGCCCGACATCGCCCGGCGCATCTTCAAATATGCCGTACGCTCGTCCGAGGTCGTCTCGACATGGCGCAGGATGGTCAGCGAGATCACCTTGTCGCCTTCGGCCAGCGCGATGCCGCGCACGCCCATCGAGGTGCGGCCGGTGAACACGCGGACGTCGGGAACGGGGAAGCGGATGCACTGGCCGCCGGCAGCGGTCAGCAGCACGTCGTCGCGCTCGGTGCAGATCTGCACGTTGACGATCTCTTCGCCGTCGTCGAGCTTCATCGCGATGATGCCGGAGCGCCGCACGTCGACGAAGTCCGACAGCTTGTTGCGCCGGACGTTGCCGCCGGTCGTGGCGAACATCACGTCGAGATTGGCCCAGGAGGATTCGTCCTCCGGCAGCGGCATGATGGTGGTGATGCGCTCGCCCTGCTCCAGCGGCAGGATGTTGATCAGCGCCTTGCCGCGGCCGTTCGGCGCCGCGATCGGCAGCCGCCAGACCTTCTCCTTGTAGACCTGGCCGCGCGACGAGAAGAACAGCACCGGCGTGTGCGTCGAGGCGACGAACAGCCGGCTGACGAAATCCTCCTCGCGGGTCTGCATGCCCGAGCGGCCCTTGCCGCCGCGACGCTGCGCGCGATAGGCCGACAGCGGGACGCGCTTGGTGTAGCCGGCATGCGACACGGTGACGACCATGTCCTCGCGCTGGATCAGGTCCTCGTCCTCCATCTCGCCTTCCTGCTCGGCGATGACGGTGCGGCGTGGCGTGGCGAACTCGGCCTTGATCGCCGACAGCTCGGTCTTGACGATGTCCTGCACCCGCGCGCGCGAGCGCAGGATGTCGAGGTAATCGGCGATCTCGACCGCGAGCTTGTCGAGCTCGTCGGAGATCTCCTCGCGGCCGAGTGCGGTGAGGCGCTGGAGGCGGAGGTCGAGAATGGCCTTGGCCTGCTCGAGCGACAGCCGCGCGGTGCCGTCCGGATTGATGCGGTGGCGCGGATCGTCGATCAGCGTGATCATCGCCGCCACGTCCTGCGCCGGCCAGTCGCGCGACATCAGGGTTTCGCGCGCGGTGTTCGGATCGGGCGAGGTGCGGATGACCCGGATGATCTCGTCGATGTTGGCAACCGCGATCGCAAGGCCGACCAGGATGTGGGCGCGGTCGCGCGCCTTGTTGAGCAGGAACTTGGTCCGCCGCGTCACCACCTGTTCGCGGAACGCCACGAACACGGTCAGCAGATCCTTCAGGTTCATGGTCTGCGGCCGGCCGCCGTCGAGCGCCACCATGTTGGCGCCGAAATTGGTCTGCAGCGGCGTGAACTTGTAGAGCTGGTTCAGCACCACGTCCGGCACGGCATCGCGCTTGAGCTCGATGACCACGCGAAAACCGTCGCGGTCGGATTCGTCGCGCAGGTCGGAGATGCCTTCGATTCTCTTTTCGCGCACCAGCTCAGCGATGCGCTCGACCATCGAGGCCTTGTTGACCTGATACGGAATCTCCGTGATCAGGATCGCCTCGCGATCCCGTCGGATGGTGTCGATCGTCACCTTGCCCCGCATCACGATCGAGCCGCGGCCGGTGTGATAGGCGGAGCGGATGCCGGCGCGGCCGAGAATGATGCCGCCGGTCGGGAAGTCCGGCCCCGGAATGATCTGGTTGAGCTCGTCGATCGACAGCGCCGGATTGTCCGTCAGCGCGATGCAGGCGTCGATCACCTCACCGAGATTGTGCGGCGGGATGTTGGTCGCCATGCCCACGGCGATGCCGCCGGCGCCGTTGACGAGCAGGTTCGGGAACTTCGCCGGCAGGACCGACGGTTCCTTCTCCGAATTGTCGTAGTTCGCCTGGAAGTCGACGGTGTCCTTGTCGAGATCGTCGAGCAGCGACTGCGCGATCTTGGTCAGGCGCGATTCCGTGTAGCGCATCGCCGCCGGCATGTCGCCATCGACCGAGCCGAAATTGCCCTGGCCATCGATCAGCGGCACGCGCATCGAGAAGTCCTGCGCCATGCGCACCAAGGCGTCATAGACCGACTGGTCGCCGTGCGGATGGTATTTACCGATGACGTCGCCGACGGTGCGCGCCGACTTGCGGTACGGCTTGTTCCACTCGAAGCCGTTCTCGTACATGCCGAACAGGATGCGCCGGTGCACGGGCTTGAGGCCGTCGCGCGCATCGGGCAGCGCCCGCGCCACGATCACGCTCATCGCGTAATCGAGGTAGGAGCGTTTCATCTCATCGAGGATGGAGACGGGACGAATGTCGGAAGGTCCGCCCGGCTCGCCGGGCTTCTCATCTTCTTTATCGGACAAAGGGGATACCGGTCGGTTTTGACACGCGAAAATCGCTTGGAATCATATAGCGCAGGAGCGCGCCGCAGGCCACCCCCAAGGCGCCCCGGACCTCGCTTTTTCTGCTCGCCTTTCCAGTCACTTAACAGGGCTTCTGCAAGCGCCCGAAGGACGCCGCAGGAGCCATCCCGGCTACGGTCCGAAGACCACCTTGTGCATGATCCGTCCGGGCAGCAGCGTGAACGCTCCGGCAATCACCAGGGCGCCGGAAAACAGCATGATCATGGCCCGGCGATGCGCCGCCACCCGATGGCGGTGCGCCGCCCAGACGGCCAGCGGGAGCATGGCCAGCGTGTAGATCGACAGCAGATGGATCGGGCTGAATGGGCCGACCAGCCGGATGGTGTGGATCCAGAACGAACTGGCCGCGACCGCCATCATGAGCGCGACCCAAACCCAGCCGACCGCTCGATGCGGCAATGTGCCTTTCGGCGCGGCGAACTGGACCACGCCCAGCGCGAACGCCGTCATGGCAGCAAACGCGTGCAACACGACGGCTGACTCGGCTTCGAGCAAGGGTGCGAAGCTCATTGATACCCCCGTGGTCAGCGGCTCGGACCCGGCGGCAGCGTCGATGCCGATCCGCCGGCAGAACGCACTTTGATCGACTGCCGCAGCCCTCGCGCAGCGATCATTACACCTCGTATCACCATCTGCGGAGGCAGATCAGTTTGCTCCCGTCCAAACGGGACGGAAGCCAACTCTCGTCGGAATTGATTGCGCGCGCTCAGAACGGAATGTCGTCGTCCATGTCGCTGTTGCTGCGTCCGCCACCGCCGGCCGAGGCGACGGCACGGCGCGGCGGCGCCATCGACGGGCCGCTGCTGCCGAAATCGCCACCGCCCATGTCGTCGGCGAAGTTGCCGCCGCTACCGCCGCCGCGGCCACCAAGCATCGTCAGCGTCGAGTTGAAGCCCTGCAGCACCACCTCGGTCGAGTACTTCTCGACGCCGCTCTGGTCGGTCCATTTGCGGGTCTGCAGCGCGCCCTCGATGTACACCGTGGCGCCCTTCTTGAGATACTGCTCCGCGACCTTGCAGAGACCCTCATTGAAGATCACCACGCGGTGCCACTCGGTCTTCTCCTTGCGCTCGCCGGTCGCCTTGTCGCGCCATGTCTCCGACGTCGCGATGCTCAGATTGGCGATCGGCCGCCCATCCTGGGTGCGGCGGATCTCCGGGTCCTTCCCGAGATTGCCGACCAGAATCACCTTGTTCACGCTACCCGCCATCACACTCTCCCGCGGTTTTCACATCACCGGACCGGCCGTCCCTACCGGCCTCTCGGCACGATGTGGCTGAACCTTCCTCTCGGCGCGGACCCTATACGGTTGCCGCGCCAGCCACCCGTGCCGTCGCTCGCTTATCCACATATAGCATCAGGCGCCGCGTTGTTCCAGGTTTGTTCGCCCCGTCGTGCATGCAACCATGCAGCGAGTTCCATGGAACCCGATGGAACCCAAACGGACGAAAATGGAACCCGGAAAAGTTCCATTCAAACGACGAAAAATCTTTAACTTACATCAACTTAACCTGCCTTACTTCCTCCTGTCCTGTGGCTTTTGGGAGACGGTATCTTGGGTTGAATCGCGTATGTTTGCGGTGGATTGAGGCCGCAAAAGCGGCCGCACCAATTCACAAGAGCGCGCCTCCGGGGACCCAAATGGAGACGCCAAACGCGGGAGACTTGGGATGAAGAAAATTTTCCTTGGAGCTGTCAGCTTGATGGTTTTGGGGGCTCTGGCCCCCGCGAACGCCGCCGATCTCGCCGCGCGCCCCTATACCAAGGCGCCGATGGCTGCGCCTGCACCGATTATGACCTGGACCGGCTTCTATCTCGGCCTTCAGGGCGGCGGCGGCTGGGGCCGCAGCGATGAGACGTTCTTCCTGGCGCCCAACACGGCCACCTTTGCCGGGACGCAGCGCTACGACTTCAACGGCGGCTTCGTCGGCGGCGTGTTCGGCTACAACTGGCAGGTCGACAACGTCGTGTTCGGCATCGAAGGCGACTACCACTGGGCCGACATCAACGGTCGCTCCTCGGTCATCAGCACCGGTGCCGGCTTCGGCGATACCTACTTCACCCGGCTGCGCGGCTTCGGCGACATCAAGGGCCGCCTCGGCTGGGCCGCGGGCCCTGCCCTGTTCTTCGTCAGCGGTGGTGCCTCGGCCGGCGACTTCCAGCATCGCTACGACCCGGGCACCGCTCCGCCGCCGGCCGGCGCCGCTCAGAACGATTGGCGCTGGGGCTGGACCGTTGGTGCGGGCGCGGAATACATGTTCGCCCCGAACTGGTCCGCCAAGGTCGAGTACAACTACATCGACTTCGGCCGGAGCACGATCCAGTACACGAATGCTCCAGTCGTGTTCGCCAACCGCTCCGAGTGGAACGATACCATCCACACCGTCAAGGCGGGCATCTCCTACCACTTCGGCGGACCGGCCCTGTCGCGCTACTGATTGCACGCAGGAATTGAAATATGTCGAAAGGCCGGCCTTGTGCCGGCCTTTTTTTGCTTGTCGGAACCGACACTTGCTGGGCTGCTGTGTCGTTTGGGTGACGGCTTTTTCGGATCAAAGGGGCTACAAGCTGTTGCGGGTGAGCGTTGGTGAGAGCGTGCGTGCGGGCGTCGGACTTGGTTTGGGGACTGCGATGAGAAGGCTGTTGCTGGGGGCGACAACTTCGCTGGTGCTGGGGATGGCGCCGGCCATCGCTGCCGATTTGCCCGCGCGCACCTTCACCAAAGCGCCCGCGATGATCACCACGATCTATGATTGGAGCGGGTTCTATCTGGGCCTGAACGCCGGCGGCGCGTCTTCCCGGACCTGCTGGACCAATCTCGTCACCCTCGCCGGCGTCGCCGCCACCAATGCCGAGGGCTGCCACGATGCCACCGGCGCTCTGGCCGGCGGCCAGATCGGCTACCGCTGGCAGACCGGCGGTTGGGTGTTCGGCGTCGAAGGCCAGGGCAACTGGGCCAACCTCAAGGGCAGCAATCCCAGCCAGCTTGCTCCCGGCGTGACCAACCAGACCAAGATCAATGGCGTCGGCGTGGTGAGCGGCCAGATCGGCTACGCCTGGAACAACGTGCTCTGGTACGTGAAGGGCGGCGCCGCCGTGGCCGGCGAGAAATACACTGGGCTGACCACTCCGACCGGGTTGCCGTTCGATCAGGCCTCCGCGACGCGCTGGGGAGCCGCCGTCGGCACCGGTGTCGAGGTTGGCTTCGCCCAGAACTGGTCGGTGGCCGCTGAATACGAGCATCTGTTCATGGGCAACCGGACGCTCGGCTTCACCGGCGTTCCCGGTGGCGCTGCGACGCGGACCGATTCCGTCGGTCAGGACGTCGACATGGCCACGGTGCGCGTCAACTATCGCTGGGGCGGCCCGGTCGTCTCCAAGCACTGACGAATCACATCTGCTGACATCCGCCAACGATGCCTCGGCTGTCCGGGGTTTTGGCGTTTGCGCGCCCCGATCGGCCGCCGAGGACTGATTTACTGGTCCTTAAGCACGACCGACACATCCCGCTGAAGTGACGCGACCATTCACGGCTTTAGAAATCTGTCTTCCCTACAACCTGCCCCAGGCCACGCGAGTGGGCTCGGATCGGAGGGATCCGACGAGACGACATCTGGGATGTGGGGAAGACAACCATGCAGAAGACGACACTAATCGTAACCGCCGGCGTTGCGGCGCTGGGGCTGACGCCGGCGGGCGCCGCCGACTTTGCCGCGCGGCCGTACGCCAAGGCGCCGCCGCCGGCCTATGTCACGCCGTTGCCGAGCTGGGCCGGGTTCTACCTCGGCGCCAACGGTGGCGCCGACTGGAGCCGCAATTGCTGGACGCTGAACAACGTCGCCGGCGTAGCCGTGGTGCCGACGCAGGCCGAAGGCTGCCACAACGGATCGAGCGGCCTGATCGGTGGCCAGGTCGGTTATCGCTGGCAGGCCGCGAGCTGGGTGTTCGGCGTTGAAGCCCAGGGCAACTGGACCAATCTGAAATCATCCAATGCGAGCACCGCAGCGCTCGCCGCCGGCGTCACCAACAACACCAAGACCGACGCCATCGGCCTGTTCACCGGCCAAGTCGGCTATGCCTGGGGCAACGTGCTCTGGTACGTGAAGGGCGGCGCCGCCGTCGCGCACAACAAGTACACCGGCACCGCCACCAACGCCGCGCCCTTCGCGGTCGGCACGGTCCTGGATTCGGCCAGCGAGACCCGCTGGGGCGGCGCCGTCGGCACCGGCGTGGAGTACGGCTTTGCGCCGAACTGGTCGGTGGCCTTCGAGTACGATCACCTGTTCATGGGCTCGCGCGATATCAGCTTCCCGGTGGCCGCGGTGAACGCCCGCGTCGACACCATCAAGCAGGACATCGACATGGCGACCGTCCGGGTCAACTACCGATTCGGCGGCCCGGTCAGCGCGCGCTACTGACGAAAAAACGCGCTCCTCGGAGCGCATTGGAAGGCCGGCGCTCGCGCCGGCCTTTTTCGTGTCGGCAGCCCGGCACCGACGCGGCGATTTTGTGTTAAATATTTGATTTATAACGCTTTTTCACCTCTGTGGCGCATCCGTTACAGCCTCCCCGTGGCCCGCGATGTATCAACGTGCCATCGCTTGTCATTCCAAACTCCTCGGGGGAGCATTTGATGAAAAAGTTGCTCGTGATCACGACGGCCCTCGTCGGCATCGCAGCCGCCAATTCCGCTTCGGCGGCAGACCTCGCCGCGCGGCCCTACACCAAGGCGCCGCCGATGATGGTCGCCATCAACGACTGGAGCGGCTTCTACGCCGGCATCAACGCAGGCTACGGCACCAGCCGCAATTGCTGGACGATCGTCGGCGGCGCGGCCGAAGGCTGCCACAATGCCACCGGCGGCACCGTCGGCGGCCAGTTCGGCTATCGCTGGCAGATGAGCTCGGTGGTGTTCGGCCTGGAGGCGCAGGGTAACTGGGCCGACCTGACCGGCCAGAACAACAGCCTCGTGTTCCCGGTCGACTCCAACCGGACCAAGGTCAACGCGCTCGGCCTGTTCACCGGCCAGATCGGCTATTCCTTCGACAACGTCCTGCTCTATGCCAAGGGCGGCGCTGCGGTGACGAGCTCCAAGCACGACATCTTCTCGGGCGTGATCTTCGCCCCGCTCGCCACCACCACCAGCACGCGCTGGGGTGCCACGGTCGGCGCCGGTGTTGAATTCGGCTTTGCTCCGAACTGGTCGGTCGGCTTCGAATACGATCACCTGTTCATGGGCAACCAGAACGTGACCTTCCGCGGCGCCGTCTTCACCCAGACCGACACCATCAAGCAGGACGTCGATCTGTTCACGGCCCGGCTGAACTACCGCTTCGGCGGACCGGTCGTCGCCCGATACTGATCGGGTTCGACAACCGAAGGTTTCTTCGTCCAATGAAACCTCGAAAGGCCGGCGTCGAGCCGGCCTTTTTTGTTGCGCCCTTGCCATCGGCACCGCGCTGCAACACGCGGAACCAAGCATTTGAGTTACATCGACTTTCTCCAGTTTCCCCGTAAATGCCCGGTTTCGCCCGCGAGTGTGTCTTCCGGGTGACTGCAATCGGTGCGGAACCCGGCTATAGGACGGTCGTCAACTTGAACGAGAAAGTCTGTTTCGTGCGTAAGAGCTTTGGTGCGACGCGGGCTTCGACGACTAGACTGGAGACAAGAATGAAGAAGATCCTGCTCGCGACCGTGGCTCTGGCCGCTCTGGCCGCTCCCGCCGCCGCCGCTGATCTTGCTGCGCGCCCGACCTACACCAAGGCGCCGGTCGTTGCCCCGGTTCAGACTTGGACCGGTTTCTACATCGGTGCGATGGGCGGTTATGCCAGCGGCCAGTTCGGCGGCACGTTCACCCAGCAGGGTGGCTTCGTCGGTGGTACGGCCGGCTACAACTGGCAGGCTGGCGCCGTCGTGTACGGCATCGAGGCTGACGCTGCATGGGCCGACATCAACGGCACCGGCGTCGTCGCCGGCTTCCCGGGCACGCTGACCTCGCAGATCCGCGACTGGGGCACGGTCCGCGGCCGCATCGGCTATGCCTTCGGTCCGACCATGCTGTACGCCACCGGCGGTTACGCCTGGGCCGACAACCGTCTGACGAGCTCGTTCTTCAACAATCAGTCGCCCAGCAACATCCACTCGGGCTGGACGGTCGGCGCCGGCGTCGAATACATGTTCGCCCGGAACTGGTCGCTGAAGGGCGAATACCTCTACAAGAGCTTCGGCGCCGCGACCTACAACTACACTGGCGGCTTCGTGAACTCGGGCAACATCAACATCCACTCGGCTCAGTTCGGCATCAACTACCACTTCTAAGACTTGGCCTCCGGGCCAACGCACAGAGAAACCTCCGCTCTCGCGAGCGGAGGTTTTTTTGTTCTCACTATGCGCTCGCCCGCTGCGCGCGAGATGCGCGCCGGACAAGCTTATTGACGGTTCGCGGTGGCCCGGTCACACGCGGAACTCACAGGTTGCATCCTGACGGAACTCACGTTCTGCGCCTTGTTGCATCGGCGCAACGCTGCACGTCTCGCAACCCATTCAATCCATTCTGTTTTTTTCGCGCCCCCGTATTTCCCCCGTTTCGTCTGAAGTGTGGCGCCGAAGTGACGGCTGTGCGCCAGGAAGCCGGCTATGACCGCAACGTAAACGGGGGAACTAGAACTAACAGTGTGTCGCCTGCCGCAAGGCAGGTCTTGGGGAGTTGCGTATCATGTTGCGTATTTTGCGGACGGCTAAGACTCTGATTCTGACCGGTGCTGCCCTGACTGGTGCCTTGGCCGTGCTGGCTGCGCCGGCCACGGCGGCTGATCTGGGGACCGAAAACTATCTCAAGGCGCCGGTGGCGCCTCCGCAATTCAGCTGGGCCGGCTTCTATCTCGGCACCTCCGGGGGCTTCGCCTTCAACAGGGGCGCGCTCAACGGCGGCCTCGCCGGCGCCACGGCCGGCTACAACTGGCAGAGCGGCAACATCGTGGTCGGCGTCGAGGCCGATGCAGCCTGGACCGACATCAGCAGCTCGAACACCATCGCCACCCTTCGCGGGCCCGGCATCTTGACGGTGAAGGTCCAGGACTGGGGAACGTTCCGCGCCCGCTTCGGCCGCAGCTTCGGCAGGCTCCTGGTGTACAGCACCGGCGGCTTCGCCTGGGACGAGATGAAGCTGTCACTAGCGGGACCTGGCGCGTTCAGGGCGTCCGACAGCCATTTTCACGGCGGCTGGACGGTGGGCGGTGGCGTCGAATGGATGCTTGCGCCGCAATGGACGGTGAAGCTTCAGCATCTCCACCGGAGCTTCTCGAGCGAGACTTATACGTTCAGCGCGCTTGGCCGCAGCGTCAGCCGCGGCACCGGCACGGTCGGCATGCATTCCGTCGATATTGGCTTCAACTACCGCTTCTGAGGTCGGCACCAGCGCGATCGGGCGCCAAGCCTCCGCCTGAGGGCGGAGGCTTTTGTTTGTTCCTCGCGCGGTATCGGAGGCGCCCAGCCGGACCGGCTGCTGCCAGACGCTGCCATTCGCCGAACGCATTGTTGATGATTCGCTGACGGCACTGGAAATCCAGGCTCGTTCTTCCTACGTTCCGACGATACCTTTTCCCTCTGGCGTCCGATGGCCGGCTTCCGGCGAACGCGCCTGCAACGATGGCGCGTCACAGCGCCGTGGGACGATCGTCATGGATGAAGTGCTCAAGGCCAAGCAGCGCGCGCAAGCCAACCAGTCGAGCCTGCGGGCGATCACCATCCGCGGCGCCCGCGAGCACAATCTCAAGAACATCGACGTCGAGATTCCGCGCGACAGACTGGTGGTGTTCACCGGCCTGTCCGGCTCCGGCAAGTCCTCGCTCGCCTTCGACACCATCTATGCCGAGGGCCAGCGCCGCTACGTCGAATCGCTGTCGGCCTATGCGCGCCAGTTCCTGGAGATGATGCAGAAGCCGGATGTCGACCAGATCGACGGGCTGTCGCCGGCGATCTCGATCGAGCAGAAGACAACCTCGAAGAATCCGCGCTCCACCGTCGGCACCGTCACCGAGATCTACGACTACATGCGCCTGCTCTGGGCGCGCGTCGGCGTGCCCTATTCGCCGGCCACCGGCCTGCCGATCGAGAGCCAGACCGTGTCGCAGATGGTCGACCGCGTGCTGGCGCTGCCGGAAGGCACGCGACTCTATCTGCTGGCGCCGGTCGTGCGCGGACGCAAGGGCGAGTACAAGAAGGAGCTCGCCGAATATCTCAAGAAGGGCTTTCAGCGCGTCAAGATCGACGGCACCTTTCACGAGCTCGCCGAGGCGCCGACGCTCGACAAGAAGTTTCCGCACGACATCGACGTCGTGGTCGACCGCATCGTCGTGCGCCCCGACATCGGCCAGCGCCTCGCTGAAAGTTTCGAGACCGCGCTGAAGCTCGCGGAAGGCCTGGCCGTTATCGAATTCGCCGACCCCGCCCCCTCCTCGTCATCACCGGGCCGCGCCGAAGGCGCGAGACCCGGTGATCCATCCCCTTCAAAGGAGATGGATGGCCGGGTCAAGCCCGGCCATGACGATAAGAAAAAGGTGGCAAAAATCCACGACAAGAGCGGGCCCGAGCGCATCCTGTTCTCCGAAAAATTCGCCTGCCCGGTCTCCGGCTTCACCATTCCCGAGATCGAGCCGCGGCTGTTCTCGTTCAACAATCCCTATGGCGCCTGCCCGGAATGCGGCGGCCTCGGCGTCGAGCAGCATGTCGACGCCGACCTCGTCATTCCCGACAAGGACGTCACCTTGCGCAAGGGCGCGATCGCGCCCTGGGCCAAGTCGTCGTCGCCCTACTATCTGCAGACGCTGACCGCGTTGGCCAAGTTCTACAAGTTCACGCTCGACACCAAGTGGAAGGACCTGCCGAAGAAGACGCAGAACGCGCTGCTGCACGGCTCCGGCGATGACGAGATCAAGTTCACCTATGAGGACGGCGTCCGCGCCTACGACACCAAGAAGCCGTTCGAGGGCGTCATCACCAACATCGAGCGCCGCTTCCGCGAGACCGAGAGCGAATGGGCCCGCGAGGAGCTCGGCAAATACTTCAACGACGTGCCCTGCGCCGGCTGCAATGGCTTTCGGCTGAAGCCCGAGGCGCTGTGCGTCAAGGTCGGGGCTAAGCACATCGGTGAGATCTCCGATCTCAGCGTCAAGGCCGCCGGCGAATGGTTCGCCGAGGTGCCGAAGCAGCTCAACGCGCAGCAGACCGAGATCGCCACCCGCATCCTGAAAGAGATCCGCGACCGCCTCACCTTCCTGCTCGACGTCGGCCTGAACTATCTGACCCTGGCGCGCTCCTCCGGCACTTTGTCAGGCGGCGAGAGCCAGCGCATCCGCCTGGCCTCGCAGATCGGCTCGGGGCTGACGGGCGTGCTCTACGTGCTGGACGAGCCGTCGATCGGCCTGCACCAGCGCGACAACGCGCGCCTGCTCGATACCCTGAAGCGGCTGCGCGACCTCGGCAACACCGTGATCGTCGTCGAGCACGACGAGGATGCCATCCGTCTCGCCGACTACGTGCTCGACATCGGCCCCGGTGCCGGTACCCATGGCGGCAACATCGTCGCCGAGGGCACGCCGGCCGAGATCATGCGCAATCCGGCATCGCTGACCGGCAAATATCTGACCGGCGAGTTGGAGGTGGAGGTGCCCGAGCGGCGGCCGCCGAACCATCGCCGCACCATCAAGGTCATCAACGCCCGCGGCAACAATCTCAAGAACGTCTCGGCCGAGATTCCGCTCGGCCTGTTCACCGCCATCACCGGCGTCTCCGGCGGCGGCAAGTCGACCTTGCTGATCGACACGCTCTACAAGGCGATCGCGCGCAAGCTCAACGGCGCCAGCGAGGGCGCCGCGCCGCACGACCGCATCGAGGGCCTGGAGCACATCGACAAGATCATCGACATCGACCAGTCGCCGATCGGCCGCACCCCGCGCTCGAATCCCGCGACCTATACCGGCGCGTTCACGCCGATCCGCGAATGGTTCGCCGGCCTGCCGGAGTCCAAGGCGCGCGGCTACGAGCCCGGCCGGTTCTCGTTCAACGTCAAGGGCGGCCGCTGCGAGGCCTGCCAGGGCGACGGCGTCATCAAGATCGAGATGCACTTCCTGCCCGACGTCTACGTCACTTGCGACGTCTGCAAGGGCAAGCGCTACAACCGCGAGACGCTCGACGTCCTCTTCAAGGGCAAGTCGATCGCCGACGTGCTCGACATGACCGTCGAGGAGGCCGCCGAGTTCTTCAAGGCGGTGCCGCGCGTGCGCGACACCTTCGAGACCCTACGCCGCGTCGGCCTCGACTACATCCATGTCGGACAGCAGGCCACCACGCTGTCCGGCGGCGAGGCGCAGCGCGTCAAGCTCGCCAAGGAACTGTCGAAGCGCGCCACCGGCCGCACGCTCTACATCCTCGACGAGCCGACGACGGGCCTGCATTTCCACGACGTCAAGAAGCTGCTGGAGGTGCTGCACGAGCTGGTCGCGCAGGGCAACACGGTGGTCGTCATCGAGCACAATCTCGAGGTCATCAAGACCGCCGACTGGGTGATCGACCTCGGCCCCGAAGGCGGCGACGGCGGCGGCGAGATCGTCGCCTGGGGCCCGCCCGAAGACATCGTGAAAGCGCCGCGCAGCTACACGGGACAGTTCCTGAAGCCGGTGCTGGAGAAGTCAGCCAAGCCGAAGAAGCGCGGGCGTGGCGCCGCGAGCGAGGCGGCGGAGTAGTTCCGCCACCCCGTCATTGCGAGCGAAGCGACGTGTCCGCCGAAGCCCCTTGGGCGTAGGCGGAAGCAATCCAGAGCTGAGCGGGAGACTCTGGATCGCTTCGTCGCTCCGCTCCTCGCGATGACGATGGGACGACGGGCTTGCGCGCCATGCGAGAGCCTGCTGCTTGGTACGAATGCTAAGTCGTGCATCAGTTCGATTGAACAAACGACTCGGACTCGAAGCAACCAAAACACAGGAAGACGTAGATCATCCCGCAATCCGCGATGCATATCTCGTCATTGATCGAGTCGAGTTGCCCGTAGAACGTCATCTTGACCCGGCGGGTCTTGCAGGTCGGCCATTCGTCACCCTGGATGAAATCGGGACTTCCACCGAGCTGGTGCCTGCGCCCGATCGGCTTTGGCGCCCATTTGAAGGGCGGCATTTCGCGCGCGGCGTCATCCAACGGTTCGGGGGTGAGCTGAAACGGCGGAATGACTTTCATGCGTGGGTCCGCTGGACTTCGAGGTGATGACGGCTCGCTCCAGCCTATTGTCTACCGCCCGGAAGGCAACGACAAACCCGCCGCTCGGCTAAGAGCGACGGGTTCGATCGAACGACCCTAGCCTTCGGCGAAGATTACCACTGCCGGTAGACGCCGGTCAGCGTGCCATTGTTGTTGCCCTGCGGGCCGACATCGCCCTGGGTCGAGCTCGGGGTCGGATGGTTGGTGCCGTTGTAGCCGCGGCCCCAGGTCGCCGGACCCGGTCCGTAGACGGGCCCAGGTGCGGCCCCGTAGACCGGCTCGGAATCGGTGGTCGCCGGCGGCGGAACCCAGGCCATCGAGTCACCGTAGCGGGCATAGTCTTGGGCGGACGCGGCGGCGGTGCCGATGACCAGTGTCGCGGCGGCCAATGCGGCCATCTTGATCGTGCGTTGCATGTCGGTCTCCTTGCTTTTTGTGCGGGGTCAACGGCCGCACTGCGCAAGGCGTTCCTGCACCGCACACTCACAAAAATCGTGATGACGAGTTGATCGGCGTATTTTGCCGCACCCCTTGCAGGCCTGCGGACGCAGGCCTGCAAGCTGAAACGCGACGTGCGTCGACGCAGAGACCTAGGCCGCCACGGCGACCGCGCGCGGCCGTGCCACGCCGGTCTTGGTGACGCCCGGCAGCGGCGGCGCAGCGACGCCGGTTGCATGCGGGAAGTACTGCAGCTGCATCGAATGCATGTAGCCCGCTTCGGCGGTCCAGGAATCGTTGGACTCCGCGATCGGCGCAGTCGTGAACGGATCCGGGTTGCTCGGCACGATGGCCGTGTAGGTTGGGATGGTCAGGCTCAGCGCCTCCAGCGGAAGATAGATCGAGATGTAGTTGGTATCCTTCAGCACCGGCCCGGGCGCCGGATAGGTGCCGAGAATGCCCTTCAGGTTGGCCCAGCCCATCGGCACGACGTCGTTGCTGTTGACGGCTGCGTAGTAGGTGTAGGCCGATGCGAAGCTCGTCGCGAACCCGTCATTCCACATCGTTGGGCAGGCAAAGGTGTGCGGCCACAGCGTGAACGTCATTGATGAATTCAGCTTCGGCAGCTGGTCCTGCAGCCAGGCCGTCGCCACCACGGCCAGGGCGCCACCGAGGCTGTGCCCGGTCACCATCAGCTGCAGGTTCTGCTTGGCGGCGACGCCACGCAGATAGTCCAGCAAGGAGAGGCCGGTTGAGGGATCTGTCATCCCGATCGCCAGCGCCAGCGCATCGTTGATCCCAGCACTGATCTGCTGCGGCGCGCCGGCCTGCTGCGGATACAGCCATGGCACGAGGTAGAGCGCGTCGGCATCGGCCAGCACGTTCTCGAACGCCGCGCCGACCGAGCCATCGACATCGGTGCCGCGAAATGCCAGCGCGTAGCTGCCGTCCTTGCCTTGCGCGACATAGGCCAGCACGCCGTTGTTGACGGCCGGTCCCCAGCACAGCGTCCACGGACCATTCGCCGCACCCGACGGCACGGCGCCGAGCAGCTTGGTGAAATCGGCGGGCTGAACGGTATCCAGGGCGTCGTCGATATAGGCGAAGTAGGACAAATAGGCAGCAGCAACCTTGTTGAGGGCCATGTGAAATCTCTCTCGAAAGGGGTTCGTTGAAAAAACTTCATCAAATTGCGCGCGACCAAGTGATCGGCACGACGTCACCATAGGTGCAGTACACTTCGCGCGCACATCACAACATGTTCAACCCGAGGTTATCGAACCGGAAGGCAGGAGCGCAGCACCCATCAACGCATCTGATTGCGCCGGCGCCGCACGGTTGCTAAGTCGCAGATCCCCTGACAGCGTGCTCGGGATCTCCTTCACACCCCGCTCATCAGACAAATCTTCACGCGGTCCGATGCCCTACTCCCTTGTCATCTTCGATCTCGACGGCACGCTGTCGGACAGCTTTCCCTGGTTCCGGCTGCATGTGAATGCGGTCGCCGAACGCTTCGGCTTCCGCCAGGTGAAGGACGAGGATGTCGACGGGCTCCGCCATGCCTCGACGCGCGAGATCCTCGACTTCCTCGCGGTGCCGCGCTGGAAGCTGCCGTTCATCGCCCGGCACGTGCGCAAGCTGAAGACCGCGCATGCCGCCAGCATTCCGCTGTTCGACGGCGTCGAGAGCATGCTCGACACGCTCGCCGCCCACGGCATCCGGCTCGCGCTGGTGTCCTCCGACTCCGAAGCCAATGCACGCCAGAAGCTCGGATCGCGCGCCGGCCTGTTCGCCGATTACGACTGCTCCGCCTCGGTGTTCGGCAAGGCGCGGAAATTCCGCCGGGTCGTGAGACGCGCGCGGGTCGCGCCGGGCGCTGTGATCGCGATCGGTGACGAGACCCGCGACATCGAGGCCGCGCGCGCCGCCGGCATTGCGTTCGGCGCCGTTACCTGGGGCTACGCCGCGGAGAAGGCGTTGCGCGCCCACCAGCCGGAGCTGGTGTTCACGCAGGTCGCGCACATCGCCGAGCAGCTGCTGGCTGCGCCGAAGCAAGATCGCTAGCCGCGGAGCATGATCTCGTGCGTGCCGACGAGCTTCAGCGCCGCAGGAATGAGCCGAACGCGCGCGGACCGTCACCGACCTTGATCTCACCCGCGACCTTCAGCGCTCCGACGTCGATGACGCTGAGGATGTTGCTCTCCCAATTGGCAACGATGACGCGCTGGCCGTCGGCGGTGGCCTCGATGCCCTCGGGATAATCGCCGACCGTGATGCGCTTCACCGGCTGCAGGCTCGCCAGATCGAACACGCTGACCGTTCCGTCATATTGGTCGGTGACGAACCCCCTGCCCTGGGCCAGCGCGACCGCATAGGGCCGCAAGCCCACCTTGACGCGGCCGATCTCGCGCCGCTCGGCGAGATCGATCACCGAGACGTCGTTGGAGCCGACATTGGCGGTGTAGGCGCGCTTGCCCTCCCCATCGATGGTCACCCCGAACGGCCGCGTGCCGACCTTGACGGTCGCAAGGCGCTGGCGCGTGGCGGTGTCGATCACCGAGACCATGTCGTCGTCGCGGTCGGCGGACAGCAGCAGCGTGCCGTCAGGCGTCACCGCGAGGCCAGAGGGCGACGCGCCGACCGCGATGCTCGCGGTGACGGCACGGGTCTTGGCATCGATCACGCGGATCGCCGCGTTGTACCAGTCGGCGACATAGACCGTGGCCCCGTCGGGCGCCACCGCGATCCCGAGCGGCCCGCCGCCGACATCGATGCGCGCCGTCACCTTGCGCTCGGCAGCATCGATCACGCTGACCGTCTTGTCGTCCGGGCTCGCGACATAGGCAAAGCGGCCGTCGGCCGCCACGGCCACCCCGGCCGGCTTGCCCCCGATCGGAATGGTCGCCACCGGCTTGGAGGTCGCGAGATCGACGATGGTGAGATCGTCGCTGAGCTGATTGGTGACGAAGGCTTCTTCGGCGTGGGCAGGGATGGCGAAGCAGGTGAGCAAGGCTGCGAGCAGAAGAGTCGGGATCCGATACGAAAAAAGAATAGCACTAGAGCGGCCCCTCTCTCGCGGCTTGCTCGGTGCACCTCGCCCCGCTTGCGGGGAAAGGTCGGATTGCATCGTCAGATGCAATCCGGGTGAGAGGGTACAGGTCTCAGCACGCCCACTTCCCGTGCGTCTGCCCCTCACCCCAACCCTCTCCCCGTAAGAACGGGGAGAGGGAGCGCACTGCGTGCTGAGCGCCATGAGCGTCCCCCACCCGCGCTCGTCAGCTCCCGCTCTCCACCTTCTTCTTCAGGCCCTCCAGGCCGCCCTTGTACAGCCCGGTCACCGCGTTGATCGCGGCCTCGTCGCTCAGTTCCGGCGGCGGGTCGTTGTTAGGGAAGCCGCGATAGAAGGCGCCGGTCCATTCGACCACGCTGCCCTTGCCGTCGGCGCTCGGCGTGACCGAAATGGTCGAGGCGTAGTTCGTCACCGGCAGCACCTTCACGTCGACGGCGGTGATGCGGTACGAATAGCTCATCTTGTCGGCGTCGTATTTGTAGAGCTCCTCGTCGACGGTGGCGCCGCCCTTCAAGGTCAGCTTGCGCGTGGCGCCGACCTCGTTGCCCTTGTCGCCCTCGGTCTTCTCGACAGGGCCGAGCCAGCTCATGTCCTGGAAGTTGCCCATCACCGCCCACACCTTGGCGGGCGCGGCGTTGATCTCGACATGCTCCTGCACCTTGCGCCGGGTCGGGCCATGCGCATCCGCCGTCAAGATCGTGAATGTCAGGGCCGTCGTTCCGATCGCGAGCGCTGCCACAGCCGTCAGCGCCTTGCCGAACACCATCCTCATCTCGTTTCCTCAGGTCGTTCTCATTGGCCCGCGCATCCGGCGCGGGCGGCCCATCTTTGCACCGCTCCGGATTGTTGCAACAAAAAAGACCGTCCTGCCGCCGCCTCAATTCGCGCCGCAGCAGCGCTTATATTTCTTCCCGGAACCGCACGGACAGGGATCGTTGCGGCCGATCTTTCCCAGGGAAGCAAACGGATTGGGACTGTCTTCGAAGGAGGGCGTGCCGGGCAATGGCGCCCCGCTTTGGCGGTATTGATACAGGGTCAGAACCGCATCGCGGATGTTTCTCGGCGCGTTGCGACTGAGATTCCGATATTCGACGGGATCCGGATTTTCGTCGAGTGTCGCACCGATCATCATCCCCAGGCCCACCGCGGCCATCGCAACTTCGCCGCCCACCCGCTCATAGGCATCGAACCGCCGGCGACGCAGGTCCGTGGCTGCCGCAAAGCCGTCGATCCACAGCTCCCAGACCACATCGCCGTCGGGTTCGATCGGAAAGCGTGGCTGATACCGCTCGGGCTCGCGCGCCAGTGTGCGCGCGATGTCGTCATGATAGGCCCTTACGAGGTCGAGCACCGTATTCGCATGATCGATGCTCGCAAACACCGAGCGTTGTCCCTTGCCGAGCCCGAACGCGGCTGCGAACCACTCGCCGGGCGGCACCATTTCGGGCAGGATCAGAAGGCCGGCGATGAAGCCGTCGAGCTCCTCCAGCACCATCGCCCGGTCGTCGAGCGCGAGCAGCGCCTGCTCGAGCGCTTCATGAGGGTTGCCCTGCTCCGTCATCTGCACCGACCTGATTTGCCCGACGACCAGGCTAGGCGGCCGCCAAGCAATGGGTTTGACACCAAACCAGTCGCGCGCGCAAAATCTAAATTTCAAAGCGCGATCATCGGCATCACACCTGTCCAGTCCTGTCGCGAAAAATATTCCGCTTTCGTATTTATCGAATTTCGGTTTTCCTGTCGCCGTCCCGTCCTCACGAGAGGGGCGCTTCGCGGTCGTCACGGGCGTGGAGGGCGGGATGCGATGGACGTCACGGCCCCGGTGCTTTTGCGCAGACGACGGGCGTCGTGGCGGACGGCGAAATCGTGTGGTCCTGACCTCCCGACGCTGAGGTCAAGCCGGCGTCGATGCTCATGCAGCGCGCCGGCGACGGTGGCCAGAAAGCCCGGCGCACCGAGGAGAGCACGTATAAGCCGGTAGAAACCGTCGCGCAGGGAAGGCCGGATGTTCGGCCAATCCTGTGGTTCCTGCCGCCTGCATTTTTTTTCGCAGGCGGGCCATGGGTGCGGCCTGCACCCGGCCTTCCCTGCGCCCTCTCTGTTCGAGAAGGCGTGACATGAGCAACACCCGGGCGCTCGATGCGTCGCGGGATCGAGGCTGCTTGTCGATGCTACGCGCGCCGA
The DNA here is from genome assembly GCF_051167655.1 of Bradyrhizobium sp. HKCCYLS2038. NCBI lineage: Bacteria > Pseudomonadati > Pseudomonadota > Alphaproteobacteria > Hyphomicrobiales > Nitrobacteraceae > Bradyrhizobium > Bradyrhizobium sp. HKCCYLS2038. The sequence continues at coordinate 359,246 of NZ_JBNPTM010000003.1, forward strand.
ACCGTCCCCAGGAAGCCTTCCACCGCGACGCGGAAGCGATCGGCGTCGGTGGACATGCGGCGCACCGAATCGACCATCGCCGCGCCCGCATTGCCGGTCTGGCGGTTGAGCGCTGCGACCGAGCCGATCGTGTCGGTGACGGCGCGGGTGCCCTGCGCGGCCTGCTGGAAGTTGCGGGAGATCTCGGTGGTGGCGGCGCGCTGCTGCTCGACCGCGGCGGCGATCGCCGTCATCTTCTCGTCGATGCCGGCGATGTTGCCGCTGATGCCGCGGATCGCCTCGACCGACTCGCCGGTGGCGGCCTGGATCTCGGCGATCTGCCGTGTGATGTCATCGGTCGCGGTCGCCGTCTGCGACGCCAGGTTCTTGACCTCGCCGGCGACCACCGCGAAGCCGCGGCCGGCCTCACCGGCGCGGGCCGCCTCGATGGTGGCGTTGAGCGCCAGCAGGTTGGTCTGGCTGGCGATCGCGGTGATCATCTTGACCACCTCGCCGATGCGATTGGCGGCACGGTCGAGCATCTCGACAGTGGCGTTGGTCTTCGCCGCCCGCTCGACCGCCTGGCGCGCATCGGCTGCGGAGGCCTGCACTTGCGCCGCGATCTCGGACACCGAGGCCGTCAGTTCTTCGGTGGCGGCGGCGATGGTCTCGAGATTGGTCGTCGCTGTCTCCGCCGCGCTGGCGACGGCCGTCGTCTGCTCGGTCGATTCGTCGACCAGCTTGCGCACGTCGCCGGCGCTTTGATCGAGCTGGCCGGTGGAGTTGCCCATGCTGACGATGACCGCCTGCACGGTGTCGTCGAAACTCCGGCAGGCGCTGTCGATCGCCTGCGAGCGCTCCAGCCGCTTGCCCTGGTCGAGTTCGCGCTCATTGGCCAGCCGCTCGGCCGTGGCGGCGCTCTCGCGCAGGCCTTCGAGCGCCGCGGCCATCGCGCCGAACTCGTCGGCATGGGTGAATTGCGGCACCTTCGTCTGATAGTCGCGCCGGCCGATGTGGTCGATCGCCTGCATCAGCGCCGCGACCGGACGCACCAGGCGGACGCGCACCGCGCGCAGCGCCGCGGCCGCGACCAGCAAGGCGATGACGAAGGCCATCGACTGCATGATCAGGCTGGTCAGCGCCGCCGCCCTGATCGCCTCCGCCCGCGCGATGGCGCCGTCGAGCGCGGTCATGCCGATGGCGATGATGCCGGCGAACGGGCCCTGACAGAACGCATTCCATTCCGGCGCTGGCATCGCCGGCTTGCCGCTGCCGTCGAAGCCCTTGGCGAGCTGGTCCATGCGCTGATGCGCCGCCTCGACCTCACCGCGCGACGACTTGACCACAGACGCAAGCCCGGAGCCGCCGGTGCCCGCCAAGAGGTCGTCGAGCCCCGCCCAGCCGGCGCCAACGGTGCCGCGCCATTGCGCGATGGTGGCCTTCTGGGCGTCGTCGAGCGGCTTGGAGCTGTTGATGTTCGGCCGCAACGCAGAGCATTGCAGCCCATAGCGGTCGCGGACCTGCCAGGCGAGGCGGCGGGCCTGCACCATCCTGGCGATCTCCGGATCTGTCATCCAGGCGCGGTTGGAGACGGCGAGAGAGGCGGCGTTGGCAGTGTCCAGCGTCTTGGTCATGGCGTCGTACCACGCTTGGGTCCGCGCCAGCACCCGCTCAGCCTTCGGCTTGGCGGCCTCGTCGAACAGCAGCTTGAACTGCGGCACGGTGGCGTCCCAGTTCGCCTTCAGCCTGGCCACGAGATCGTCGCGCTCGGGCATGTCGACGCCGGCGAGCGCGGCGGCGATGCCAGCGTAGCCCTTGGCCTCGATGCCCTGGTATTCGGTGAGCTTGGCGCGCGGATCGTCCTCGGCGAGCAGCACGCTCTGGATGTCGCCGCGATGGGCGCGCATCACCAGAACGTTCTGGAAGATCGCCTTGTCGGCCGCCGTGAGCTGCTCCGTCGCCACGCTCTCGCGATAGCGACCCGCAGCGCCGCTCATCAGGATCGCCGTCGACAGCAGGATGCCGGCCGCCAGGACCGACAGGAGCACCATCAGCAGGGTGCTGACCGATTTCTTCATCACGCGCCGCCTCACACACCGTAAAGTGGCAGAATGACGCAATTACACAAATTCTTCCTTAACCATGTGGCGGCACCGGCGGCCGCCCGGTTCCGCGTTAAGCACGTCGGACGCGCCGCTGTGGGCAAGGCCTCCGCGTTAAGACATTGGCAACGAACTGCCGCGCATTTTCGCAGTCCCATTAGTACAGGAGTCACCATGTCAGAGATCGGCATTCCCGGCGCGCGCATTCGGTCCTTCGTCGAGCGGATCGAGCACCTCGACGGCGAACTGGCGGAGCTGAACGAACAGAAGAAGGAAGTGTTCGCCGAGGCCAAGGGCGAGGGCTTCGACGTCAAGATCCTGAAGGAGATCATCAAGCTCAGGAAGCAGGACCAGGACGAGCGCGACGAGCACGAGACGCTGCTCGATACCTATCTGCGGGCGATGGACGCGGCCGAGCCGGCGGCGAAGGCGCCCGAGCGCAAGGCGGCGTGAAGCGAGGCACGCTCGGCCAGCGACATCTCGACAACGACAGCGCGCGATGGCTCTGCAACGCGCGCTGTGACTGCTGCCGCAGGCGATTTTCCTTGCCCGGTTCCATGCCAGCCTCTAACGCTGCGCCACGCTTCTGCCCGCGCCCGAGGATGAGATGACCGACGCAGTGACCTGCCCGCAATGCCGCTCCGAGCACGCCTATCAGGACGGCGCGCTGTGGGTCTGTCCGGAATGCGGTCACGAATGGAGCGGCGACGCGCCAGCCGCAGCCGCGGACGATACGAGCATCCGCGACGCCAACGGCAATGTGCTCGCCGACGGCGACAGCGTCATCGTGATCAAGGACCTCAAGGTGAAGGGCTCGTCGTCGGTGGTGAAGGGCGGCACCAAGGTGCGCAACATCCGCCTGCAGGAGGCCAGCGACGGCCACAACATCGCCTGCAAGATCGACGGCATCGGCCAGATGAACCTGAAGTCGGAGTTCGTGCGCAAGGCCTAGCGCCGAGGTCTAGCGCAAAGCCTCCCGGAACATTCCCGACGCCGCCGCGTTCGGATCAACAACGGGAGGACGGCCATGCTGACGGACGACCAGATCGCGACGCTTTCGGATATCGGCCAGGCGATCGCCTTCTCGCCCCAGCGTCAGGACGAGATCGACGGCCTGATCCGCGAAGGCTACGTCGCCAAAGATGGCGACATCTACGAATTGACGGCCAAGGGCCAGAAGGTGCTGACCGATCGCGGCGCCGGCCTCAACGAGGCTTGAGGCACGGCTCGCGTCACACCCGGATGAGCCTGACCTTGGTGCCCCACGGATCTGCCGTCTCGAACCCGTCGGGCATCGCGACCAGCACGGCCCCCGCCTGACGCAACCGCGCCTCCTGCCCGGCGAGCAGTTCCTCGCCCCTCACCTCGAACGAGAACCACGACAGACCCGTCGAGCCATCATCACGCCGGCCGGCGCCGGCGCTGCGCCAGGTGTTGGCGCCGATGTGATGGTGGTAGCGTCCCGATGACAGAAAGGCCGCGCGATCGATCGTCCGCGTCGTATTGAGCCCGATCAGGGACGTGTAGAAGCCGCTCGCCTGGCTGATGTCGCCGACCTTCAGATGCACATGGCCGATACGCAGGCCGTCGGGCGCGCCGGCGTAGTTGCTGGTGCGCGTATCGGTCAACGCCACGAGGTCGTCGATATCAAGCTGTTCGGTGCCCATTCGGACGACGCCGTCCTGCCACTGCCAGAGCTCCGGCGCCCGGTCGGCATAGACCTCGACGCCGTTGCCCTCGGGGTCATCGAGGTAGACGGCCTCGCTCACATTGTGATCGGCGAAGCCGGTCAGCGGCGTGCGGTTGCGCGCGACATGCACCAGCCAGCGCGCGAGATCCTTGCGGGTCGGCATCAGAAACGCGGTGTGAAACAGGCCGGCGGCGCGCCGCGATTCGCGGCTGGCGCCCGGACGCGGCTCGAGTTCGAGCAACGGCACGCCGCCGGCGCCGAGGCGGACGGACGTCTCGGTCCGCTGCAGGATCGAAAGGCCGATCACGTCGCGATAGAAGGCGGCGACCTTGTCCGAATCGTTCACCCGCAAGGTGACCATGCCGATGCGGATCGGCGTGCGGCTGGCGAAGGTCGGGCCGGCGACGGCGCTCTCCCCGCCTTCGGCCCGGGCCGCGGCGATGGCGGCCATCGTCATCGACGAGACGCCGGCCAGCTTCAGCAACGCACGACGCGTGAAATCGGCAGTCATGAAATTCCCCCAGAATGATCCGTCTTCCTACGGAACCGTTCGGCCACCGCGCAAGTCCAAGGCCACGGCGAGCCGCTCACGTGCGTGTGAGCCCCTGCTCGCCGTACTCCGAATTCGGAACCCGGCGGTAACTCAGCCCTGCCGCCTTATCCGAAAGGCAGCTCAAGAGCGCTGCAGAAAAAGCAGCGACTGCCGCTTGTTTGACATCGCTGGATGCGGTTGCCCGCAGTCATCGCAGACAGCTGCCGCACGACACCAACAGCGCAACTCATCAGCACCGGAAGAGCACGGGCAGCAGCGAACTCAACGTGACCTCGGCGGCGATCTCATCACGCATCTGTCGCCCTGAGGTAACACCGTAACAATCCTTTCCGTAGCTGAGCGGCCTGGATTCATCCGTTGGCATGAACTCTGCTTTCGTTGTCTTCACCGGGTCCAACTCTTTGGAGGCAGAATCAACGTGCTCGTCACTCTCGTCGCAATGCTCTGCAACGGCCAGCTCTGCATGGAGAAGGTCGTCACCAACAGCGAGATGTCCGGCATCACGATGACATCATGCGCAGTCAACGCGCAGATCGGAATCGCCGACTGGATGTCCAAGGGTCCCTATCACGAGTGGCGTCTTCAGAGTTACAAGTGCGTCGCCGGCAATTACGTGCCCAAGACACACGCATGATCCCCTGGGCGGCTGGTATCCGGCTCGGAGCCAGCCGCCGGCTTGATATAAGCGAGGGCATGTCGACTGTTGGACGCAGGCTTCGTCGCATTCGAAACAGACGATGGAGCCAAGAGACGCCGTTCGTATGCGAATGAGCGTGATTGAGCCGCGAAGGGTGCGTTCCGCGCGGTCTCCATGCTGGCCCGCTTCATGCAATGCCCATCCCGCCAACGAGGGGATGCGCCATGCCGTTCTACAGCTTTCATTGCCCAGCCTGCGCTGAGGACGTCGAGCTCTTGATCGGGATCTCGGAAAAGCCGCTATGCCCGACCTGCGGCGGCCGCAAGCTCGTCCGGTTGCCATCGCTGCCGGCGCCCCCGGCGCGCAGCCCTGGCCTGATCAAGGCGGCGCGGGCCCAGGCAGCTCGCGAGGGCCATTTCAGCAACTACAGCCGCGCGGAACGGAAGAAGCGCTGACGCCTGGCGGGGCCGCCGCCGATCAGTCGGAGGTGATATGCACCTCCGGGACGGTGTCCGAGGGATCGTCGATATCGAGACCATCCTCCTCATCGAGATCGATGTCCGACAAACAGATGTCGCCGTCGTCGATGACGAGTTCGATCGCCGTCAGCGCCTTCCCCTGACAAGGCCCCGCGAAGCACTGTCCGCTGTCGAGATCGAACATCGCTCCGTGCTGACTGCATTTGAGGAAATTGCCCTCGTCGTCCATGACCTCGCCAAGCCGTTTGTCGAGGCGCGCGCCCTCGTGCGGGCAGACATTCTCGAATCCGTAGAAATTGTTGCCCTTGCGTGTAACCAGGATCGGCCAGGGCTTGGCGGGGCCGTCGGGCTCGCGTCGCTGCAGGACGAAGGCCCGCGCCCCACCATCCTCCACCTCATAGGTCGTGCAGATCGCAAACAACGTGCTCATCGCCAGCCTCCTCTGGCGCATACACGACATTGAACGCGCCCGAGAAAGGTCCGCAGCAAGCGACATGCCAGCCGTCGCGACATGAGCGTCGGCCTCACGCCAGGGGCATGCCGAGGCGCCCGATGCCGGGCAACTTGAGTGCAGGCCGCCGCATGTCGACACCGAGAACGCCGCCGAAGAAGTTGAGTTCGAAACCTTCGATCCAGCCCACCGTCAGTCCGAGATAGCCGCCCAGCGAGAGGAACAGGCCGGTCCCGGAGGCCGTGCGTCCCCACCACCGCTCGTAAGGGAAGTCCTTGCCGATCGCGGTCGGCGGCAGCACGGCGTTCAGCTCGGGGACGGCATTCAAGGCCGCCTGCACGAAGGTGTTGGAATTCGGCCCCGGCCAGGCGTTGTAGTCGCCATAGGAGCGGAAGCGATAGGTCTCGATCACCTTGCGGATCTTCGGGATCACGCGTTCGGCGTCGTCACCGTCGACGACCAGAACCGTTTCCGGCAAAGCTCCGAACCAGCGTCCGTCCGGCGCGAAGCCGTCGACCCGGACCGGCTCGCCCCAAGCCGTGTAGTCGTAACGCGTATAGCGCGCCGCGCCGTGTTCCTTGACCACGATCCAGGTGTGGACCGCAAAGATCCCGCGCCAGCGCACCGTCCGCGCAGCGAACACCCGCACGATCGCGTCGACATGATCCTGGGGCGACGGCAGCAGCCCCGCGCTCGAGCGATCCGCGGTCTGCCAATTGCCGCGGCGGTCGCCGCGCAGATAGTTCGCGGCCGACAGCGAGAGCGGAGCGATGATGAGCAGCAGGAAGACGAGCACGAGCTTTTTCACGACGGACGAACGATGACACAGATGCTGGTGACTCGCATGTAGTCATCGTCCCGGCTTTCGCCACCGGCTGGACGCGCGCCGCTACGATCCTACGCTCGCCTGCCCCGCTGGCGGGCGACGTCAATGGCGGTGAAAACCGCCCCCGCCGCCGGATCGACCGCCGCCGCGCATGCCGCTTCCGCCACCGCGTGGAGCATTCATCATCGCGCTGCCTCCGAAATGATGACTTCCGCCAAGTTGCGACAGGCCGCCGACCATCCGCATTTGCGCCCGCGCGCCCTGCGGCGGACCGCCGGTGGGAGAGACGGCGACCGCGACCGGCCTTACTCCGGGACGGCCGGCAACCGGCGCCGGCGAACCGGCCACCGCCCCCGGGGCGCCCACCGGGTGCGCGCCCCCGCCCGGGCCGGCAGCACCCATGTTGGGCTGAGGCGGAGTTTGAGCCATAGCAGGCGGCTGACGGTTCCAGTAGCGGTTCCAGAACGCGTGGCGATGATACCAGGGCCGCCCGAAGTAGAAGCTGCTCCAATAGGTCGTCAGCACGAACGGAGCGACCGGCACATACTCCACGTATTCCGGGAGATAGACGTAGGACTGGCCATTGAGATAGGCGAGAGCTCTTGCCGCTACCCACCCGCGCTCCCCCGCCAAGCTGACATCGCACCACGCGCCGCCTTCGATGCAGCCATGGATGGTGACACGCGTGCCGGCCGGAATGCGCTCGACGGCCGGAAACCCGGATCCGGGTCCAGCGCGCATCGTGGCCGAACTGCGCACCAGACCGGGGGCGGCTGCCGCCATCGATGCGGGGGCGGCGATCAGCAATGCCGCGACGAGACACGTTCTGAGCTTCACCACGAGCACCTCCTGGCCGTTTCCTCAAGCGATCGCGCCACCACACGCGCTTCGCATCGATCAGGACGTGATGGTGACGGGCTATCGCGGCAACCTCACGGCGCTTCGGTGGAGATGGTGATCACAGCCCGCCTCATTGAACACGCTCGAAGGTGGGAAGGTCATTGCTTGGCTTCAGCGGCGCGACCTCAACCTTGACCAAGGCCGGCGTCGACACGAACCACAGGGCGGCAATCGCGGCCATCGCGGCCGCCACTGCAAGAGCGGATATCTGCTTCATCGGTGTTATCCCGCAAGCCGATCAATGGCTGATGATCACGCCGTGCCGCTGCCTGGACGGATGGTCGGCGGCGACGAGCGCCTGCACGTCGCTGGCGATGACGGCCTCCGGGAGCGGGACCGGCTCGAGACCTGCGAAGCGGCGATAGAGCGCGCCCATGATGCCGCCATAGGCCAAGGCCGGGAGCAGCAGGAAGGTCACCGGAAAGACCGGCATGAACGGCATGATCAGCAGAACGAAAGTCACCGCCATGGCCGCACCGATCCCGGCATATTCGTAGCCGCGCTGCCTGCTCAACGCGCGTGCGATGTGGTGCAGGGCGAGCACGAAGATGGCCGAGGGCACGCTCGTTGCGACCAGGATCGCCATGAACATCTGAGCCGGAATCGCTGCCGCGAACAGCGGCCCGGTGCCGTCGGCAAGCCGCGACGGCAGCAGCAGCGAAGTGATCGTGAACGACAAAATGGCCGTCAGCACGGCGGGCATGGTCGACGCAATTGCGACCGCGGCCACCGATGAGCGGACCCGGATCGGACCGTCGAACGTCAGTGGAGCGGGCGCAGCGTCCCCTGCAACGGCACCGTCGGCGCCGCGGCCGCCCCGCGCTGGTGCAGGAATCAGCCCTGCGAATTGATGGTAGAGAAAGCCGCAGATCATGCCGGCGACCGTCGGAAGCAAACCCAACGTCAGCACCACTCCTCCCGTGCCCGGCAATTGCGTCGCGCTGCTCTGGATCTCGATCGCGTAGCTCGCGGCCGCCATCGCACCGCCCATTAGCCCGTAACCGAGCCGGCTCGCAATCCGCGCCTGCTGCAGCAGCCAGTGGCCGGCAAACAGCAGCGCCGCATCCGTGATGATGCGCTTGGCGTAGAGCATGACGACCTGATCCGGCACCGGAAGCTCAGGCGGCGACGCTGCCTGCAGACCGAGCGCGGCCATCGCGACGAGGCCCCCCTCGACCATAGCCAGCGGGATCAGAGCCACGAAAAGCGCTCGTGGTGAATTCCTGACGATGTACATGCGCCCCTCCTGGGCATTCACCGTAGGAGGGAAGGATTACCGTCAGGGCGATGAGAATAGTAAAATGCGATGGATCGCGCGGCCGGACGTCCGCTCACGGCGCACCGTTGCCGGACTGGATCTGCGCGGCGCGGCCCAATGCGCGGCGAAACGTGTCGTCGAATGTCGCGCCACGAAGCCGCCAGCGATGCTCTGTGCCCGCCGCATCGAGCTGCCATTGCGACACCCAGCTAAGCTCTGCATCGTCCCATGTGAGGTGACCCCGCAACGTCACTCCGGCGCCCGACAACGTTCCCGCGTCCGGCACCGGCGGAAGCTCGGCGCCAACATCGACGCGGCTGGCCTGCGCGACGGTCGGAAGCACCAGATCGAGGCCTCGCTTGCCGGCTGCCGCGCGCAGCGCGTCGCGTTGCAGGTCAGACTGCCGATCGTCGGAGACAACGAGAAAGCTCCGGCTGCCGTTGGTCATGACGACGATCACGCCGATCGGCAATCGCGCCGCCAGCCATGGCTTCACACCGAGCTGAGCGAGCAGATCGTCGATCCTGGCGCGATCGAACGACACGGTGAGGTCGTACGGCCGGTCGCGTGTGCCCTGCTCATCGTGCTTCGGCTTGCCCGACATCTGGTCGTGATAGTCGAAACCGGTGACGAACTCCGCGGCCCGTGCCTTCAACGGTACGAGCCTCGCATCACCGCTCAACTGGAATGCGCCGGACACCTTGATCAGGACGTCTTCGAGGCAGGCCGCAAAGCCGACGCGGCGATTGTCCTCGCCCTGCCCTGTGACGACGGTCTGGGCCCTATAGAGATCGTCGGTCGCGGCCTTTGCAGCATCGCAGAAACCGACGAGCAGCCACAGTCCGAGGCACCATGCGCCGCCATGCCAGAGGAAGCCCCGCTGCCGCATCCTGTCCTCGTGAAGCCCAGGGGGGTTATTTCTGCCGATCAAGCTTGATGATGGTCTTGGCACCGCTGCCATCGGACGTCGAGAATGTGACCCGATCGCCGGCGTGGACCTCCTCGATCATCGCATTGTCCTTGACCTTGAACTCCTCGGCCGCGGCGACGTTGGCGCCGACGGTTCCATTCTGAACCCGCTTGATGGCCACGGTTCCATTGAGCCGGTTGATGCCCGTCACCACGCCCGTGGCGCCCTGCTCCGCAGCAAGCGCAGGCAGGCCCGACACGAGCGCCGCGATGGCGGCCAAAGTGATCGTTGTTGCTTTCATCGCTGTTCTCCCGCTGTCTGGTTCGCGGCAGACAAGACGCCGCAAATCCGTTTGGTTCCCGACGATGGCGTATCCGGTCTCACCATAATCGCACATGAACGACGCAGTTTGAAGAGAGCGGCAGACCAGCAGCGGTGCCTGCATCTCGTCGATCGACTTGCAGATTCGAGTTCAACGAGCATTTCGAACTACACGACCGCCCGCGCCACTCGGCTCACGCCAAGCTGCACGACGCATGTCGTCATTCCCTTTGATTTGTAGTCAATTGTGGCGCGGTTTTGCTGTCTGCGTTGCGTCGCCGCGGAAAGCAATGCGGTAACAGCCAATTCATCATTGCGTCATGATGCGCCTTGACAGCGACCTTCGACAGGAGGACCATTACCGACGTTGTTCATCGCGAGGATCGTCCAGGGCGCCCCCGTCACGATCGAACAACAATACAATGATGACGAGGAGGTTTGATGACTCCACCTCCGTACCCGATCCGCTGAGTGCGATAGTTTCGTTTCGGGCCATCGCATAGCGGCAAACCACGAACGGCACGCCGGGCCCGGGCTTAGCGGGCTGCATCAGCAAGGCATGGCCCCTTGCCCGCCCGGCGCTGTGCCGTGATGATTCGGACAACAGCGGCGAGGCGACGAGATCAGCGGTCTCGGCGCAATTTGGCGCGATTGTCTCCCTTAGGGCGTGCCGTCGCGCTCGGACCCTGCTGTCGCCTGAGCAAGGGCGCTCGTCCCCTGCAAATGCTCGTTCGCAGCTCTATGCACCTTCGGCCGCGTGGCGACGGGCTCGTGGCCCGTCGTCGCGCAAGCTCATTCTGCCCACCGTCAGCGGCTGCCCGAAGCCGCTACTTCGCGTAGTCGTAGAAGCCTTTGCCGGTCTTACGGCCGAGCTGGCCGGCTGCGACCATTTCCTTCAGCAGCGGGGCCGGACGATATTTCGGATCGTTGAAGCCATTGTAGAACACCTCCATCACCGACAGCATCGTATCGAGGCCGATCAGGTCGGCCAACGCCAGCGGGCCGATCGGATGATTGCAGCCGAGCTTCATGCCCTCGTCGATGTCGGCGGCCGTTGCGATGCCTTCCGAATACGCGAAGATCGCCTCGTTGATCATCGGGCACAGGATGCGGTTCACCGCAAAGCCCGGGCTGTTCTTGGCGGTGATCGCGACCTTGCCGATCCGCTTGGCGAAGTCGACCGCCGCGGCGTGAGTGGCGTCGGAGGTCTGGAGGCCGCGGATCAGTTCGAGCAGCGCCATCATCGGAACGGGATTGAAGAAGTGCATGCCGATGAAGCGATCCGGCCGGTCGGTGGCGGTCGCAAGCTTGGTGATCGAGATCGACGACGTGTTGGTGGCGATCACCGCCTCCGGCTTCAGGCTGGCGCAGAGATCCTTGAGGATCTTGAGCTTGAGCTCCTCGTTCTCGGTCGCGGCCTCGATGACGAGATCACAGGTCGACAGCTTGGCCTTGTCGGTGGTGCCGGTGATGAGCGACAGCGCCTTGTCCTTGTCGGCGGCCGTCATCTTCTCCTTTTTGACCAGGCGGTCGAGGCTCGAGCCCAGCGTGGCCAGGCCGCGTGCCACCGCCTGCTCCGAGATGTCGACCATGACGATCGGCACGCCGGCGGCGGCGCAGACCTGCGCGATGCCGTTGCCCATGGTGCCCGCTCCGATGATGCCGACCGTCTGAATCATTGCCGCTCTTCCCTCTGGTTCTACCCGGGCTGATGCGCCCGCTCTCTGGCGTGCTGCTTAACAGGCTATCGCGCCGCCCGGTAGACCCTGGCGGACCGTCTGCGCCAGGTCAGCGAAGCGGCACGGGCCCCCGGTACAATCGGGCCTTGCGACCGTTTCGGCCAGCGTGTGAGCTGCTCCTGCAGGGAGCGTCGTCCAGGCCCCTCCTCCCCGAGCGCTATTCAGTGCCTCGACCGCGGCTCTTGCGACAGGAACGGATGCGAGTGCCTCTCGTTGGTTGTCCGTTCGGCGGCCGCTTCCGCCGAGCGCACCGTATGGAGGCGCACGATATGAACGGCGGAGCTGCAACATTCTGGGGTTGGGGCCTCGGCATCGTCATCCTCGGCCTCGTCCTTGCTTTTGCGGCCACGCGGGCCGGACGGCTGAGACCTGGAGAGCGCGCGCAACTCGATGAGAATACACGTGCGTCGCTCGCGGCTCACGACCGGGCGGAGCGCGGCACCGGCGCCGGGTCGCGCGTTCCGGGCATGCAGAGCAACACACCGTACGCCTTGTTGATTCCCATTGTCGTGGTCGCCGCCGCCATTGCCCTGATGTTCTGGTCGTTCGCCGGCGACAAGGCGCCACAGCAAGACGCACAGAAAACCGATCAGCAGACCACCGGCAACGCCGCGCCGAAGCAGAGCGCGCCGGCGGCCGCGGCGCCGACCGCGCCGGGCAACGACACCGCAGGCGACAGCGCACGCGGCAATGGTCCGCTGAACAAGAGCCGCTGAAGTTCGTCAGGGCAACGTACCACATGCCCTGAGCGGCTTCGTTCGAACGCCAGCAGCGGCAAGGTCTCGTAGCGCGAGCCCTTGCTGACAACACGCTCCGAGGAGACCGCCTTGGCGACCGCCGAAACGAACCATCCCGCTCTGGAGCCGACGGCAGCCATTGCCGGGCATCCGATCCATCCCATGCTGGTGCCATTCCCCATTGTCTGCTTCATCGGCGCTCTCGTCACCGACATCACCTATTGGCGAACCGCCGAGATCATGTGGGCCGACACCTCGGCCTGGCTGCTCCTGATCGGCCTCGTCATCGGCGTGCTGGCTGCTCTGGCCGGCCTCATCGACGTCCTCGGCAACCGGCTGATCCGGTCGCAGACGCCGGTCTGGCCGCACATGATAGGCAACCTGATCGTGCTGGTGCTGGCCTTCTTCAACAACCTGATTCATTCGCGCGATGCCTGGACGTCGGTGGTCCCGACCGGGCTCATCCTGTCCCTGGTGACGGTCCTGATCCTGCCAGTCACTGGCTGGCTCGGCTGGGCGCTGGTGTACCGTCGCCGCGTGGGAGTGGCCAAATGAGAACCGTCACCTCACACCGACTTGCGCCACTGCTCGCAGCGCTGCTGCTCGGAACGACCGCGTTCACCCTGACGGGCTGCAACGAAGGCGGCGACCCCAAGGCGGAGGTCGGCGGCAACGTCAAGCTGCCGTCGTTGACGCAGTATCTGGTCCCGCCGATGAACATCGCGAGCGTCGTCGGCTGGAAGCAGGGCGAGATGCCGAAGGTTGCTCCGGGGCTGAAGATCGAGGCGCTCGCCACCGGCCTGCAGCATCCGCGCGAGCTCTACACGCTACCGAACGGTGACGTGCTGGTCGTGGAATCCAAGGCGCCGCCGGCTCCGCCCGCGAAGCGGCCGAAAGACATCATCATGGCGTTCGTCGAATCGTGGGCGACATCGGGCGGCAGCACCGGACCGAGCAACCGTGTCACCCTGCTGCATGACGCCAATGGCGATGGCGTGCCCGAGCAGAAGAGCGTCTTCATCGACCACATGAACTCGCCGTTCGGCGTCGCCCTGGTCGGCAACGATCTCTACATCGCCAACACCGACGCCATCGTGCGATATCCCTACACGCCAGGCGAAACGCAGATGAAGGATCCCGGCACGACGCTGACGTCGCTGCCCGGCGGTCCGATCGATCACCACTGGACCAAGAGCCTGACGGCAAGCCCGGATGGCCGGCTGCTTTATGTCGGCGTCGGCTCCAACAGCAATATCACCGAGAACGGGATGGAGGCCGAGAAGAACCGCGCGGCGATCCTCGAGGTGGACCGCAGCTCCGGCCGTTGGCGCATCTTCGCCAGCGGCCTGCGCAATCCGAACGGGTTGAGCTTCGAGCCGCAAAGCGGCGCCTTGTAGACCGTCGTCAACGAGCGCGACGAGATCGGTCCCGATCTGGTGCCGGACTACATGACCTCGGTGAAGGACGGCGGATTCTATGGCTGGCCCTACAGCTACTACGGCCAGCACGTCGATCCGCGGGTGCGGCCACAGCGGCCTGACTTGGTCGAGAAGGCAATCGTGCCGGACTACGCGCTCAGCTCGCATGTCGCCCCGCTCGGCATGACCTTCTACACGGCCGACGCGCTGCCGCAGGCCTATCGCGGCGGCGCCTTCGTTGGCGAGCACGGCAGCTGGAACCGCACGCCTTTGAACGGATACAAGGTCGTCTACGTTCCCTTCAGCGGCGGCAAGCCCAACGGCGAAGCGCAGGACGTTGTCACCGGCTTCCTCAACGATCGCAACGAGGCGCGCGGGAGGCCGGTCGGTCTTGCCGTCGACAAGACCGGCGCGCTGCTGATTGCCGACGATGTCGGCAACACCGTGTGGCGCGTCACGGCAGCGGGCAGTTGATCCGCGAGTTGCAAGGCCGTTCGATCATGGAGGATGCAATGGGACTGGCTCAATACGCGATCGTCGCCGTCGACGACCATTGGAGCGTGCTGCACGACGGCAACGTTCATGGCGACTATGCGACCAGGGAAGCGGCGTTCGAATCGGCCGTCGCAGCCGCGACGCTGGCGATCAAGCAGGGCCACGAGGTCCACCTGAGCGTGCCCGGCAACGACCCCGAACGTTCCAACTATTGACCCGTCGCCGCCGGTTCCCGCACAACGTCCCCCGATCGTGATCTGCACGCTAACATGGCTTAGCGACAGCACAGCGCGGCTGATCGAGACTTCCGCTTGCTGAACAGGAGGTCTTGCGATGGCGGTCAAGCGGAACAGGCGCAAACAGACGATCTCTTTCGAGGAACGTCTGCGTCAGGCGGCGGCAGAAGCCCGGGAGGCAGCGCGGCTGCTGCCGATCGGAGCCGAACGTGACAGCATGCTGAAGAAGGCGCTTCAGGCCGAGACTGCGGCCCACATCAACGAACTGCTCAGCGCGCCGCCGCGCTATGACGTCGCCAATTCGCGCTGAGAGCTATAACGAGTCCTGCATCGCGCCCGTTCGGAACCTTGGCGGATGTCGAAGCTTCTGCGTCTGAGACCACGCGACGCAGGAACATCGCATGACGAGGATCATGATCGGTACCTCGGGCTGGGACTACGGATCGTGGCGCGGCGCGTTCTTTCCGGCCGGCCTGCTGCTCAGGCACCAGCTTCCCTACTACGCGACCCAGTTCGACACCACCGAGCTCAATGGCGTGTTCTACCGCACGCCAAGCGAGGCGGCCGTCCGCGGCTGGCGCGACCAGACCGGGCCGGGCTTCGTATTCGCCTGGAAGGCGTCGAAATTCATCACGCATTGGAAGCGCCTGTCCGAGCGGTCGGTCAACAGTCTCGAACTGATGGAGAGCCGGCTGGCGCTGCTCGGCGACAAGGCCGGCCCGGTGCTGTTTCAATTGCCGCCGCAGTTCGAAGTCGATGCCGATCGGCTGAAATCCTTCCTGGCGCTGCTGCCCGGCCATCGCCGCTACAGCTTCGAATTCCGTCATCCGAGCTGGTACAGGCCGGCCATCCTGCGCCTGCTGAAAGATGCGAACGTCTCGTTGTGCCTTTCCGATCATCACGACGCGCCGGCGCCGTGGCGACGCACCGCCGATTTCGTCTATGTGCGCGGCCATGGGCCAGGCGGCCGCTACAAGGACAGATATCCCGACGCGACGCTGGCGGATTGGGCCAAGCGCATCAAAGGCTGGTCCGCGCGTGGCGTCGATGTCTTCGTCTACTTCGACAACGACCAGAAGAGCGCGGCTCCGTTCGATGCGTTGCGGCTGCGCACTCTGATCGAGCAGCCTCGCAGCCGTTCACGGCCTCCGGCGCGCAGCGCTTCGGAACTGCGCGCCCGGCTTCCGGTTGTGTCCTCGACCTGACATGAGAGGACGACATGAAGCGCACGATCATCGCCATCAGCTGCCTGATGCTGGCCGGACCGGCTTTGGCCCAATCCATCGGAGAGAAGACGGGAGTCAATTCGGCGCTCGGGATTACGCCGAGCACAGAGGACTTCGTCAAGCAGGTCGCCATCAGCGACATGTTCGAGCTGCAGTCCAACAAGCTGGGCGAGGAGAAAGGCAACGCCCAGGAGAAGAGCTTTGCCGCGCAGATGGTCAAGGACCACACCAAGACCTCGGGCGAGCTCAAGAGCATGGTCGACAGCGGCAAGCTCAAGGTGCAGCTCCCGACCGCACTGGACAGCGCCCATCAGAGCAAGCTCGACAAGCTGAAGGCGGCCAATGGCAAGGACTTCAGCTCGGATTTCGACGACATGCAGGTCAGCGCGCACAAGGACGCGGTGTCGCTGTTCGAGCGCTATGCCAAGGGCGGCGACCATCCCGAGCTGAAGGAATGGGCCGGCAAGACGCTTCCGGCGCTCCAGCACCACCTCGAGATGGCGCAGAACCTCGACAAGGCGAAGTAGCCGGCCCGCGACTGATTCTGATACATGCGAAGGGCGCTGGAGCGGAAGGTTCGGCGCTCTTTCCTTGCCGCTCGAATACCTGCCGGAAGGGGATCCTATCGCCCACCAGGTGATCCTGAATCTCGCAGGATCGTCCACCGAAATTGACGTCAAGCGACAGTCACCGCCTCGAACTCAGCGCGAAAGGCGGGAACCCACGGTTCCTAGGCGACGAGACGTGACTAATCAGGTACGATGCTAACCTAGGTTATTGAACCTGCATGCTCCGGAACCCCTATAACCAGCCGGGGGAACCACTCCTTGAGTCATCTGGTCCGCAAGCTTGAGAATTTTGTCCGCCTGTCTGCATCGGACCGCCTGATGCTCAACCGCGCGGCCGCGCAACGGGTGCGGACCTTCGCGCCGCGCACGGACATCGCGCGGGAGGGCGAGAAACCGAAGGATGTCCATCTGATCCTGAACGGCTGGGCCTGCCGCTACAAGCAGCTCGAGGACGGCCGTCGCCAGATCGTCTCGTTCTTCCTGCCCGGCGACATCTGCGACCTCAACATCTTCATCCTGCGCGAGATGGACCACTCGATCGGGACCATCACCCCGGTGTCGATTGCCGACCTGTCGCGCGAGTTCTTCGACGAGATCAGCGCCGGCTATCCGCGCGTCGCCGCCGCCTTTTGGTGGGAGACGCTGGTGAACGCCGCGATCCAGCGCGAATGGACCATGAATCTCGGGCAGCGCACCGCGTCCGAGCGCATGGCCCATCTGTTGTGCGAGCTGTTCTTCCGGTTGCGATTGGCCGGATTGACGGAGAACAACAGCTGTCATTTCCCGTTGACGCAGGCCGATCTCGCCGAGGCGACCGGCCTGTCAAAAGTCCACGTCAACCGCACCCTGCAGGAGCTGCGCGCCAACAATCTGATCGTGCTCAAAGGCAAAATGCTGGTGCTGCCGGATCTCGAACGCCTGATGAGCGCCGGCCTGTTCAACGCCAATTACCTGCATCTGGATCGCGAGGGACGCCAGCTCGATGCGAATGAATGAGCCGTCGCGGGAGCCAGCGGCAGCAGATTGCGCTATGCTCGCCAGCTGGGGCGCTCTGCCGGGGAAACGGCGATGGTTGAACGGCGTAACGATGATGCAGGATTCGAGCAGGAGGTCGTTCAGCGACTCGGGCTGATGCCCAACCTGTTTCGGCCCACGCCGTCAGCGCCGGACGCCGCCCGGCAGCTGTGGCAGTTCGCCAAGAGCGCCTATCTCGACACCCCCTTGCCGCCGCTGTTCAAGGAACGACTTGCCGTTCACCTGTCGCGTCTCGGCCGCTCGCCCTACTGCCTGGCGCGCCACTTCGGCTTTCTGGTCGGCCTCGGTCATCCCGGCGGCGACCGAACGTGCCGCCCCGAAGCGATTGCGCGCGCGCGGCAGCTCCTGATGCAGCCATTCGCGGACCCTGCCGGCGTTACGGCCGCGCTCGAACGGCTCGAGGCGGTCCGCGATCCCTGCGACATTCCCGCGCCGTCCAGCGCGGAAGAATCCGACCTGTTCGCTGCCGCAGCCGCGCTGTTCACGCAAGCCGACGCCCCCGACCGGGCGCAGCGCGCCCTGCGCACAGCATTCGGCGACCGGCAAGTCGAACTGCTCACCGCCTTCCTGACCTATTTGCGGATGGCGCAGTTCTGGGCCGACGCCCATCCGGAGCTGACGATCGATGTCGATGTTGCCGCGCTCATGCAATCCGATCCGGACCTCGCCGCTGATCTCTTCCGCAGCGCCGGGCGAGATGCGCCGCCGCCCCAGGCGCCTGCTGCCGACGGCGGTGTATCCAGCGCGCACCGGCTGCGACGGCTGCTGGAAATCGACTCGGTCGGCGTGCTGTTCTTCGACCATGCCGAGGGCACGCTGATCGACGCCAACGACGGCTTCCTCGCGATGACCGGCTATTCGCGCGAGGAGGTGCGCAGCGGTCAACTGACGTGGCAGAGCCTGACCCCGCCGGAATGGGTCGAAAGCTCCATATCGCAGATTGCCAATCTGCAGCGCACCGGCCGCATCGGGCCCTATGAAAAGGAATACTTCCGCAAGGACGGCGAGCGGTCCTGGATGATGTTTGCCGGGCGCGACATCGGCGACGGGACGCTGGTCGAGCTTGCCATGAACATCGACGACCGCAAGCGCACAGAGGCCGCGCTGCGCGACAGCGAGGCACGCTTCCGCCAGTTCGGCGAAGCGTCGTCCGATGTGGTGTGGATCCGCGACGCCGCGACGATGCAGTGGGAATATCTCAGCCCTGCCTTCGAGACGATCTATGGGGCGAAGCGGGCCGCGGTGCTGCAGGGCGACCACGTTGCGCGGTGGACGGAATTGATGCTGCCGGAGGACCGGCCGCGCGCCATCGAAAGCCTCGAGCGCGCCAGGCAGGGCGAACGCGACAGTTTCGATTTCCGGATCACGCGCCAGCCCGACGGCGACGTGCGCTGGCTTCGTATCCGCTGTTTCCCGATGGTCGACGACACCGGACGGGTGCAACGGATCGGCGGCATCACCCAGGACATCACCGCGCTCGTGTCGGCCGCCGAGCACCAGAAGTTTCTGCTCGCCGAACTGCAGCACCGGGTGCGCAACATGCTGGGGGTGATCCGCTCGATCATCCGGCGCACCGGTGAAGGCAGCGACAATGTCGAGGATTTCGCCAGTCATCTCGAGGGCCGGATTGCTGCGCTGTCCCGCATCCAGACCGCAGTCACGCGTGACCCGCTCGCCGGCTTCGATCTCGCCGAACTGATTGCCGACGAGTTGCGCGCCGGCGCTGCGCGCGAGGAGCAGAACTTCTCGCTGTCAGGCCCGAGCTTGCGAATCAAGGCGAAGGCCGCCGAGAACATCGGCCTCGCTATGCACGAACTCGTGACCAACGCGCTGAAATTCGGGGCGCTGACGGTACCCCGCGGCTTCATCAATATCGACTGGCGGATCGAAGACGACGATGAGATCGGCTGGCTCGTTCTCGACTGGCGCGAAAGCGGTCTGTCGGCCGACCCGATCGCTCCGCGGCGAGACGGCTTCGGCACGGTGCTGCTCGAGCAGATGCTGCCCTATGACATCGGTGCTGTTGTCACCAGGCGATTCGACCCGAAGGGCCTGCGTTGCGAGATTCGGCTGCCGACAAACGACATTCTCAAGTCCTGATGCAGCTCGCGGGGACCATGCCGTGCCGCGCGCGGCGGCAACAATGGCCGGGCGCCCCGCCCGCCGGGAACCGCCATCAGCATAGCCTTCGTCGTTCATTGGGAGTAAACTACTCTAGGTCGCGCGGGCGTCATGTCTTCGCCTTGGTTTGGGCGGATATGGCGCAGGCGGGCGAACAGGCCGCAAGCGGGTGTCGTGCAGCCAGGTGGACGTTGCGTAGCGCGCGGTCCGCGACTGACTTGGATCTTGGCCATGCCATCTTCCGGGGCTTGGCTCGAGCCGCGCGTGTTGTGAAGCGTGATACCGTGCACACGCAGGTGCGTGAGCATGAGGGACAACCGGTTTCAGGGTCGGCGCTGATGCACGATGCGACGTTGCTCGCCTCGTGACGCAAGACCCGCCGAGCGCCGCCGTCGGCGCGGACGACAACGGAGGACGGAGCGTCAATGCTTGCAACGACGACCACGAACGACGGGAATGCGCAGCCGCATGCGACGATCGATCCCGACATCGTCCTGGCGGCCCGAGCTGATCGCGTGAGCGTGGACCCCGACCGCCGGCCGGCCGCGCGCGCTGCCGAGGTTCAGCCGCCCAGGCTGGATCCAGAGTTCAGATCCGCAGCAGCCGAACTCGCCCCATCCGGGGAACGCCGAGGCATCGGCACCTGGGTCGTCCGCACCATCCTGGTCGTGCTGTTTGGCGTCTGCAGCGCCGTGGCCGCGGCCGCCTGGCAGAGCTATGGCGATCAGGCCCAGGAGATGATCGCACATTGGATGCCGCGCATCTCGCTGGTCTCCAGCGCAGATCGCGACACGTCTGCGGCTCCCGCCGCGCCGGCGTCGCAGGAGTCCGCCCCCGCCATGGCAGCGGCGCCAACGCAAGACGCCGCCCCGAGTGCGACGGCCGCAGCCGCCTCGCCGGAGCAGGTTCAGATGCTGCAATCCATGACGCATGACCTGGCCGCCCTCAGCCAGCAGATCAGCGATCTCAAGGCCAGCATCGCGCAGCTCAAGGCCGGCCAGGATCAGATGGCCCGCGAGATGGCACGGGTGGCGGAAGCCAAGCCTGCCGAGCGGACTGCGGATACGCGGTCGTTCGACCCGCGGGCCATCGAGCAGACCTTGCGCCCGCGGCCGGCACCGCGCCCGGTCACGGCCGCCGTCGCGCCGCCACCGCCTCCGGGGGCCGTTGCTGTGCCGCATCGTCCCCGGCCCAGCCCGCCCGCGACCTCCGGCGCGGTTCCGCCGCCTCCCGCCCCGATGTCGCTGCAGTCAGCGCCTGCGTCGCAGGCGGCCGCCGATCCCGATCAGCCGGTTGTGCGGCCTCCCATGCCGGTGCGGTGAGGAGCAGCCCGAGAGCGACGTTGCCGCGCGCGGCGACGTCGTCCCGCTTGTCGTGGCTGCGCGTTCCGAGCTAAGGAACCGCGTCCGAGGTGCTAGCCGTCCACGCACGGTTCAATCAGCCGGCTCACGCACCAGCAGATCTTGGCGAGGGATTCATGAGCCTGACCGATCCGACCAGCCTGTCGACGTCCCAGCTTGCCGACCGCATCGCGATCCTGCGCGACAACATCCGCCAGATTACCGAGCAGGCGGCCTCGCAGTCCGGCGCCGCCGACGAGGAGCGTAACGCCGATCGCCTGGCACAGCAGAGCGATGAGCTGGAGGTGCTGCTCCAGGAGCAGGAGCGCCGCCTCGGCAAATAGCCCGGGACCGGCGTTCGACCCGCACCAGATCGCTTTTTTTGCGCTGCGCTCGGAGTTGCGGGCGTCGCGTCCAGGAGCTAGCCTCCCCGCAAAGAATCGGGAGGATGCCAGGGTTATGCGAAACGGTCTGCGTTGCACTTTGACCATTGCAGCATTGCTAGCGGGTGCGGCTTCGGCCAGCGCCGAGCCGCGGCACATCTACACGACCATGGTGCTCGAGGCGTTCGCGACCAAGGTCGAATGTCAGGGCATCGACGTCGCCTATCAGGATCTGGTCCAGAAGGCCCAGGACATGCACTTGCCTGACGGGACCACCGAAAAGGTGCGCAATGCGATCGCCTATATGCACACCGGCGGGAAGATGGGCCAGAAGCAGGATGATGACCTGATGGCCGAGGTGGCCGTTGCCACGCAGGCCATCGACATGGATCAGCGCCGCCTGGGCATGTCGAACTGGTGCGAGGAGCAAAAGAAGACGCTGGCCGGCTTCATTCGTCCCAAGAGCTGAAAGAGCTGATCGGAGCGGCGGCCGCGCAGGTGCTGTCGCCGGCGGGAAGGAACGCGAACGGCCGCTGCCGCTTGGCCTTGCAGCCATCACGCCTGCAAGGCCATCGCCGGAGCCCGCCATGCACATCGAGACCGCCTTCCTGTTCGACCTCGACGGCACGCTGGTCGACAGCGTCTATCAGCATGTGCTGGCGTGGAAGTCGGCACTCGATGCCGAGGGCATCGAGCTCTCGGTCTGGCGTATCCATCGCAAGATCGGGATGAGCGGCGGCCTGTTCACCAACCAGCTGCTGCGTGAGACCGGCGTGGCGATCGAGCCGGACCGGATCGAGCGGCTCAGGCGGGCGCACGCGGCGGCGTATCAGGGGCTCGGACAACAGGTGCGTCCCCTGCCCGGCGCGCGCGAGCTGCTCGGCTTCCTGACCGATGCCGGCATCCCCTGGGCGATCGCGACCAGCGGACGGATGGAGACCGCGGCGGTCAATCTCCAGGCTCTGGGCGTCGACCCCAGGCAGAGCCCGGTCGTCACCCGCGACGAGGTCCGCTATGCCAAACCGGATCCCGACCTGTTTCTCGCGGCCGCCGCCCGCCTCGACGTGCCGATCGAGCGCTGCGTCGTGGTCGGCGACAGCATCTGGGACATGCTGGCCGCAACGCGTTGCCGCGCGCTCGGCGTCGGCCTGCTGAGCGGCGGCTATGGCTCGGAGGAGCTGCGCCAGTCCGGCGCCATTCGCGTCTACGAGGATCCCGCCGATCTGCTCGGCCATATCGACGAAGTCGGCGGCCGGCGCTAGCTGATCAGGTCTGCGGGCCTGACAGCGAGATGTCGCGCTCGGCGCGAAACACATTGGCGTAGAGATTGGCGATCCACTGCCGCCCCGTCGAGGTCATGTTGAGATAGCGGATCTCGGTCTGGATGTGCGGCGCGACGCTGTTCCAATAGAACTGCGGATAGCGATGGACGATGTCGGCCGGCGACTCGTAGCCGAGCTGGCGATTCATGCCGACTTCCTCGAACTCGTGGTACAGCGCATTCGCCTTGCGGATGTAGTTGGGATCGCCGAGCTGTCCGATCAGATCCGCAGCGCGCACGATCGACTGCTCCTCGTCGA
Source organism: Bradyrhizobium sp. HKCCYLS2038 (assembly GCF_051167655.1). NCBI lineage: Bacteria > Pseudomonadati > Pseudomonadota > Alphaproteobacteria > Hyphomicrobiales > Nitrobacteraceae > Bradyrhizobium > Bradyrhizobium sp. HKCCYLS2038. Next base: position 382,231 of record NZ_JBNPTM010000003.1, read on the forward strand.
ACTGCTGGCCGGCGAGCGGCGGAAACCGCGTGCCCTCGATGGCGCGGGCGATGCGGTCCTTGTCGAGCGGCGTCATGCCCTCGATACGGTCGATGACGTACAGCTTCGAGCGGTCGACGTGATAGGCCATCAGGCTCGCATCCGAGGAGCCGCGCGGCAGGGTGATCTTCCGCCCTTCGCGATCGATGACGAAGCCGTCCGCGTCGTCCTCGCGAAACAGCCCGCGCACATAGCCGATGTCGTGCAGCAGGCAGGCCATGATGACATGCACGTAGTCGTCGGCCGTGATGTGGCTGTGAAGCGCGCGGCCGCGCAGGATTTCGTGCCCTGCCAGCGTCACCAGCAGCGTATGCTCGACGTTGTGATACAGCGCATCGCTGTTGCCGATGCATTCGAGCGCAACGCGCGCCGCCGCCGGAAGGATCTCCGACAGTTGGGCTTGGGATGATCCGAAACGACGGCGCATATAGGAGCTCAGAAACTGCTCCAGCGCCGCTGCCGCGAGCTCCGGTAAGGTCATCATCGCCGCTGCCCCGCCTCAGCCGGCCCATGGCGGCTTTTTCGGTCACGCCGTATGGTTCACTCAGCCGCTGTGGCGGTTCAGCATAGCCCAGGTTGCAGAAGCGGGCCATACCCGGATCTCGCCTTCCGGGAAACTGCGGCCTGTTGCGCGCTGCACAGCTAACGACCGCGCACCGGCAGCGGTGGACGCGGCGGCCGTTCGGCGCGGCTACCAGTCCGTGCAATCCTGGTCGGCCGGCCACCGGCCGGCGTATCGACCGACTGCAGGTAGGTGCTCAGCGCCGAGGCCGAGTCCGAGCTGCTCGTGTAGTGCTGCTGCAGGAAGAGATAGAGCGTCAGCCGGAAGCGGCCCTTGGCGAGACCGCGCGGCGAGCGATGGCAGCTCGCGCAGCTGTCGGCGAACAGGCGCGGGGCCGGCTTGCCCGCGTCCAGATTCTCCGCGCTCGCGCCGTTGATGGCCATCAGCACGAGCGCCGCCGCAGCGGCCAGCCGCATGCCGACCGACTCAGGCCACATCGGCCTGCGGGCTTTCCACGGCCTGCACGCCGAGCGCGTCGAGATCGACCAGCGCCGGATCATCCGGCATCGGCTCGCTCTGCTGCTGCCCGCTGCCATGAACATGCATCAGCGTCTGCACGCGGCGTGCGTTCAGATAATCGACGTGCTGATGCGCCAGCGCCGGCGGCAGCAGCGACTTGGGCAGAGCCGTCATGGTGTAGGCAGCGACGCGCTTCACCGCTTCGCCCTCGCGCCAGGTCAGAGGATTGAGCGTGTAGATCATCTGCCGGTCGGTCTCCGGCGCGGGCAGCGGCTTGGCATCGGGCGGCGCCAGCAGCGCGATGTTGATGTTGCCGGCCCGGGTGCGCGAGGCCGAAGCGCGCAATTCCCAGCAGATCAATTCGGCGGCGGACAGCACCTCGCGCCTGATGTCGTCGACATCGCCGGCAAAGCGGCTGGCTTCGCTCAGCACGGCCCGGCCGCGCGTCACCGCGTCGACCAGGGCCGCCGCGCCGATCTCGAACCGGGGCACCGCCTGCTCGATGGCTGCGGCGACCGCCTCGATCTCGTTAGCTGCGCGATCGCGGTCGCGCTGCGCCACGGATTCCGACAAGGCGCGCTCGGCGAGGATGATCTGCTCGTCGCATTCGGCCAGCGCGGCGCGCAGCGCCTTGGCCTTGAGCTCGACCGACTGCATCTTGGCCTCGGCGCGATCGAGCTGGCCGTTGCTCGCACTCGCCTTGGCGAGCCGATCGGCGGCAGCCCGTTTCTCCTCCAGCGCCTGCTCGGCGATCCGCAACCGCTCCGAGAGCTTCTGCCGCGCGGACTGCTTGTCCTTCAGCGCACGCTCGAAGATCTCGACCGGGCTGAGCTCACGCTTGAAAAAGACCATGGCGACAATCCTTGGACAATCGTTGGGCGAAAAGCGCGCCGACGCCGTGGCCGCCGCGGCGAATCAAGGGCCGAATCATGTTGTCGGATTCATGCGGGGAAATTGGGTCGGAAACCAGGATGAGTTGCGAGCGGTGCGCGCCACCAAGGCGCCGGGCCGCTCGACGCGGCCGGCGTCCCCGGCCCGCTGTTCCATGCCCGACCGATGGGAGCCCGCCTCAGCTCTGATGCGGCCCGCGCATCATCTTCATGGCGTCGGCGATGTGGCGCCACTCACGCGCCTCCTCCGCGTCGCCCTTGTGCTCGCAGGACACGGCCTTCTGCGCGGCCTGCGCGATCGCTGCGGCTCCGTGCATCTCGAGCATCTGCCTGGCGATCGCATGAACCTGGATCTCTGACATCATGCGCGGTGCTCCTATCGCACTGGAATTCGGCGTTAACCACGGCATCCCGCGAGGGGTTCCATAACGAAGCCGTTGTGTGACTCCGGTCACTGCAAAGCGGTTCCAAAACGCAACACTAGGCCCGTAATTTAACCTACGTGCTCAATCGTAATTTCGCAGGCCGTGCTGCGCTGTTACTTCTGAACCAGATTCGGCAGGGGTTGGCTGAGGAGTGAGACATGACGCAGGTCTTCTTTCATTGCTCCAACGACGATGAGATCCTGATCGACCGGCGTGGAACCGCGGTCGTCGATCTTGCTGAGGCCCGCGCTCATGCGGCTCGCGTGGTGAACGCGTTGATCTCGGCCGAGACCGAGGAGGACTGGCGCGACTGGGTGCTTCACGTCGCCGACGATCTCGACGAGGAACTGTTCGCGATGCCGTTCTCATCCATTCTCGGCCGCATGCATTGAGATCGAGGGATCGGATGTTCGTCTCTGGTACCCGCCGTCTGATTGCGCTGCGTGAGCGTTGGAGGAGCTTCTTCGCACTCGTCAGCGATCCCTATCGCCCTGAGCGCTACTACATGCGTGGCCCCGGACCGAAATGGCGGGCCAAATACGAAGCGCGGCGCGTGACGCAGAGCTAGCCGGCCGCGGACGCCCTACCGAAGCGGCCGAAGCGCATCCAATCGATCGGTCCCGCCGCATTCTCTCGCCACATTTGTCCTGCATTTCGGCACTGGTGAGACGGAGGGGACATCGCATGACCAGAATGCTGACCACAACGGCGCTTGCGCTCACAATCATGGCAGCGGCCGTGACGGCATCGCCTGCGCGGGCCGATGAGCATCGCGGCGGCGACGCGGCTTTGGGCGCACTGTCGGGCGCAGTGGTGTTCGGGCCGGTCGGAGCCGTGGCGGGTGCCGTGGTCGGCTATACGGCCGGTCCGTCGATCGCGCGGTCCTGGGGCTTCCGCCGCTCGCACACGGCGCGTTCGCAGCAGGCCCGGCGCCCGGTCAGAGACAGCCAGGCGGCGATGACCGATGCCCCGCCGCCGCAGGCCATGCCGCGCAGCGCGCCGCCGCGGACCGCCGCGGCGACGCCGCCAGCGCCGCGCGGCCCTGTCGCCCCGCCGGTGCAGACGCTCGAATAGCCAAGGGCCAGCCGCAGCGGCGCAGCAGCGCGATCGACATCACGCGCTCCGCAGCCCGCACCATTGCGCGACGAACATCGCGATCGAGAGCGTGGTCTTGCGCACGCTGTCGAGATCGACCCGCTCATCGAATGCATGCGGACCGATGCCATACGGCCCATAGCACAGCGCCGGAATGCCGTAGTCGACCGTGTAGTAGCGCGTGTCGTTAACGGCGGTGGACAGCCGAACCTCGAGCGGCTTGTCGAACACACGGGCATGGACGTCGGCCAGTGCGGCCTCGGCGGCGCTGCCCGGCTCGCACACGGCGGGATCGGCCCGGAAGCCGCTCCACACCAGCTCGACCGGATTCTCCGACAGGAAGCTGTCTTCGGCCTGCGCCTTGGCAAGGCACTCCTCGATTCCGGCCATGGCCTGGGCCGGCGTCTCGCCAGGCAACACGCCGAGCCGGCAATCGAGATCGCACCAGGCTGGTGTCGAGCTCGCCCAGTCGCCGCCCTTGATGATGCCGACGTTGAACTTGATCGGATTCTTGACCGCGGCAAACCATGCGTTCGACTTGGCTCGCGCATTGATCTCCGTCGTATGGTCCTGGAAGGCGCGGATCAGATGCATGGCCGACAGAATCGCGTTGGTGCCGGTTTCGGCATAGGCGACGTGCACCGGCGTGCCGCGCACGCGCAGGCGGAACCAGATGGCGCCGACCTGGGCGCGAGTCAGCGTATGGCCGGTCGGCTCCGGGATCAGGCAGGCATCTGCCGTGTAGCCGCGCATCAGGGTCGAGAGCGCGCCGTTGCCGGTGCTCTCCTCCTCCGTCACCGTTTCCAGATGAATGCGCCCGTCCGGCACGAAGCCGGCCGCCTTGATCGCATCGAGCGCGAAGATCATCGCGGAAACCCCGGCCTTCATGTCCTGCGCGCCGCGGCCGATCATCCAGCCGTCGCGCACGACGGCCTCATAGGGCGCGTCGTTCCAGAGATCGGTCGGTCCCTCCGGCACGACATCGATATGCCCCTGCAGGATCAGGCTGCGGCCCCTGCCGTCACCATCGAGCGTTGCCACCACCTGCCTGGAGCCGTCGAGCGCGATCGCATCCATCGGCGCCGCCTTCGGGTGCCGCATCAGGTCGACGTCAGCCAGGCTGAAGCGGTCGACCTTGTAGCCGCGCGTTTCGAACTCAGTCGCCAGCCAATCCTGCACCGGCGCTTCCTCGCCGCGCAGGCTGCGGAACTGCACGAGCTGCTGCAGGAAGGCGACCTGCTCGGCGAAATTGGCATCGATGGCCGCGGCGAGCCGCTCCATCACGTCGTTCGGCACCGCCGCCGCAGTTTCAGTCACGCTAACCCTCCAGCCTTCTTCGCACCCTCGTGCCGCGCACCAGGAAATTGGAATGGCGTTCGCGGCAGCGCCACACGATAGCAGAATGCGGCCATTCTCATGCGCCCAGCGGGCGGAACCGGGACGGGCCGCCCAAATGTTTCCACAATCTGGATTTGAAAAGACGAGGCTTCGAGCAGGAGAACCCCAACATGCGGATCACCCCGGTGATCTTCGTCGGTTCGCTGGCTGCCCTCGTCGCGGCGACGGCAGCGCCCGCACTGGCGAAGAATTCCCAAGTCCCCAAACCCGACGATCAGACCACCGCGTCCAGCCCATGCCGCGCCTATCAGCAAGCCGCTGACGGGACCTGGAAGGAACTGCCGTGCCTGGGCCAGGGCCAGGCCGCCAGCGCGCCGCGCCGCCAGCAATCGGTGACCAACACGCCGGGTAGCACGGCGCGGTAGTAGAGGCGCAGCCCGGGACGGAGCGCGTCACGCGCTCTGTCCCCCCCCCGCCCGTTCGATCTCAATAGGGCGGCGCCTTGCGCGCGCGCTGCTCGCGCCCCGCTTCGACCCACCACAACAGATCATCGGCAAAGCGCGGAAACGCGTGCGCGAGCGCCTTGCCGGCATCGCCGGTCGGCTCGCCCTCGGCCGACAGCGCCTGGCCGATCGGCCCGACCGCGAGCGTGCTCGACACCACGACCATGCCCATCTCCGACAGCGTGCCATGCCAGGCGGTGGCGGCGCGTGCCCCCGACAGCCGGCCGGCCGAGTAGCTCGCGATCGCCGCCGGCCGCCAGAACCATTCCTCGAGGAAGTGGTCGGTGAGGTTCTTCAAGCCGGGCTGCATGCCCCAATTGTATTCGCCGGTCACGAACACGAAGCCGTCGGCGGCGCGGATCTTGGCGGCAAGCTCGGCCATGGCGGCAGGCGCCTCGCCCGGTCTGTACTCCTTGTACATGCGGTCGAGCATCGGCAGGCCGATCGCCTTGGCGTCGATCAGCTCGACGTCATGGCCCTTGCCGCGAAACCCGTCGACGACGAATTGCGCAAGCCGGATGCCCATGCGGTCGACCCGGTAGGAGCCGTAGAGGACGAGGATGCGGAAGCTCATGGCGGGTCAACTCCTGGCCGGGTGCGTCCCGCCAGTTCTACCACACCAGGATTGTCGTCGAGGGCGTCGAAGTGACGCCGCAGACCGGTCCGGTTGCCGATCGGCGGCGGGTCTCTGTCAGGGGGAGCCGGATACGGAAACGGCTAGCGCGTCACCGTGGCCGATGCGGAGCGTTCGCTGGGCCGGCCGAACACGCTGCGGCAGCCGTCGCTGAGGCTGGCGCGCTGCTTCATCATGCAGGCAGTGATACGGTCGCGATCGGGGATCTCCGACGAGCAGAGACGGAACACGTCGCCCATGCACAGCCGCCGCTGGTCGTCCTCGGTAAAGGCGTAGCCTGCGCGCGGGGCGGCGACCATCGCCAAAGCCAGCCCCGCCATCGCCACATTCAAGTTCCGCATCCTGAACAGTTTAGTTCGCATCGACGTCCCCAATTCGCCCGCTGTTTGTCTTGTTCACCCGCTGCTTGCGCTGCTGTCGCGAAGCAGTTGCCGCCGCAGAATCAAATGATGACACGTCGCTGCGCGCCTTCAACAAGCGCTCGCTTCCCTGCACCACTATTTTGCGCGCTGTTGCATCTTCGACTCTCTGCACTGCCGCAGAACCCGAGAGGCGCCGCCAAATTGTCATTAGGCGAACGCAATCCCGCCCAGCCGCGCTCACACTCTCGCGGCGTAGTGACGGCACATCGGGGGCTGTCGTCCCGAGCCGAGTTGGGAGCTGGTCATGGCGTACACGATGATCGCGGAGCGGGATCATCATAAGATCCGCAAGCAGCGCGAAAGCGCGCTCATCGTGCTCGCGAACGCTCAGGTCATGGAGGCCGAGGGCTGGACGGTCGTGATCACCGATGAGGACGGCAACACCCTGCCGCTCGTCGAGTTCGAAGCCAGCCTGTCGGAGAAGTTCTCGTCCTGGTACAGGGCGAAGCCGCGGCCCGTGGTGCCGACCACCATCCCCGTACCGAACCTGTTCGAAGCTGCAGCGAACGATGACGCAGCGCCGGAAGCCGTCGTGGCCGCCGCGCTCGCAGCCGAGCAGGCGGACACGCCGGTTGCCGAGGTCCAGCAGATCGCCGAGGACGATTTCGAAACCGCCGAGACGGCCAACGCCGTCCCGGCCGAGAACGCCAAGCGCGAAGAGGCCGCGCTCAACGTCGACGTCGTGATGGTCGACTAATGCTGCGGCCGCACCGCAGCATCGGCCAGCATCACTCACCGCCCTCGTAGAACAGCTCGAGCGGCAGCCCGACCTGGGCCTTGCCGATCCATTCGCGGGCAATGATGTTGGACGGCCCCATCGCGATCGCCGCGCGGGCATCGCGGAAGGCGCGCTCGATCGGGCCACGGTGGTAGCCATAGCCGCCGGTCACCGTCAGCGCCGTCGATGCCACCTTGTTGGCGACCTCGGCCGCGTGCACCTTGAACTCGGTCAGCGGGATCAGGATTTCGCTCTGCGGCTTCCTTGAGCGCCAGAGTTCGTCGAGCTTGTGCGCGAGCTCGATCCGCCACGGACGCAGGCTCTCGACCAGCACCTTGGCGGCGCCGAGCTCCTGCCGGATCGCCTGGTAGTCCGACAGGCTCTTGTTGCGGTCCTTGTGGACGAAGCCGGTGGTGTGCGCGACCGCCGCATTGAGCACGCCGCGCGCCAGCCCCTCCCAGACCGCGCCGAGTCCGATCAGATAGACGGGCGAGACGCCGTCATAGATGATCTCCTTGCCCTGCCCTTCGGCACCGAGCCGGTCGCGCCGGGGCACATGCACGTTCTTGTAGCTGATGCCGCCGGAATGGTTGGCGCGGACGCCGAGCGCCTCCCATGGCTTGGACTCGATGCCGTCGGCCTTGCCGTCGACGATGAAGAAGATGATGTCGGCCTGGTCCTTGGCGCCGGGCGTGCGGGTCTGCGCGACATAGAAGTCGGCCTGGCCGGAGCTGGTCGTGAACGACTTGTCGGCGTTGAGCCGATAATTCTCGCCGTCGCGCGAGGCTTCGGACAGATTGTACCACCAGTGCCCGCCAGTGGCGCGCTCGCTGGTTGAGTAAGTCCCGAGCAGCCGGCCGTGGTTGGCCTTCAGCCAGCGTTCCTTCTGGTCGTCGGTGCCGAACAGGTTGATGGTCTGGGCGGCGCCGACATGCATGACATAGACGAGGCCGGTCGAGGCATCGGCCTGGCCGATGCGGTAGGCGGCCTCGGCGAAGTCGACATGGCCGAGCCCGAGCCCGCCGAACCGGGGATCGTTGAGCACGCCGGTCCAGCCGGCCTCGGCCAGCGCCAGCAGATTCTCGCGCGGGAAACGCCCCTCGCGATCGTTGCGATCGGCATTGGCCCTGATCACGTCAGCGACGACGGCGTCGAGCTGCGGATAAGGACGGTCCTCGATCTTACATGCGGCAGTACTGGTCGCCATGCGGCGTCTCCTCTCTCTGGATGATGGATCAGGCCACGGCCTGCGTTGAAGCCGACGGCGCGGTCGCGCAGCCGAGATAGAGATGCTTGATGTCCGGCCGCTGCCGGAGCTCGTGCGCGGGACCGGCGAGCACGCTGCGGCCGCCTTCGAGCACGATGGCGTGGTCGGCGAAGCGCAGCGCCACGGTGGAGTTCTGCTCGGCGACCAGGATCGACAGCCCCTCCTCCGCATTGAGCCGCTTCAGCGCGCGAAAGATTCCCTCGACCACGAGCGGCGCGAGCCCCATCGACGGCTCGTCGAGCACCAGCAGCCGCGGCCGCGACATCAGCGCGCGGCCGATCGCGGTCATCTGCTGCTCGCCGCCCGAGGTAAGCCCGGCCACGGCGCGGCGATGCCGCGTGAGCTGCGGGAACAAAGCGTAGACCCGCTCGAGACCGGTGCGGATGTCAGCGCGCGACGCATCGCGGCCAACAGCGCCGGTAATCAGGTTCTCCTCGACCGTGAGCGAGGCAAAGCAATGCCGGCCTTCGAGCACCGGCACGAGGCCGGCGCGTACCAGCTGCGCGGCCGAGGACGCCGCGACATCGCGTCCAGCGTAGACGATGCGGCCACCGGTGACCTGGCCGCGCCGCGCCGGCAGCAGCGCCGACACCGCCTGCAGCGTCGTCGACTTGCCGGCGCCGTTGGCGCCGAGCACGGCGACGATCTCGCCACGCCGCACGGCAAACGAGACGTCGCTGACGGCCCGGATCGCCTGGTCATAGGTCGCGGCGAGGTGCTCGACCGAGAGCAGCACGTCACTCATGTCCCGAAATCCTTGAATGAACTGCGCGGGAGCAAGCTCCCGCGCAGTCTGACCTTACTGGCCGACCGGATCGTCACCGGAGGTACGGATCTTGATGCCGTGCTCCTGCGCGTAGGCCGTCGAGGACTTCTCGATGATCGGCCGCAGCGCCGCCCAGTCCGGCGAGATCCAGTCGGAGACGACCTTCCACTTGGCGCCGTCCCATTGCTGGAACGTCACGCGGCCATTGCCCTCGTGATTGTCCCAGGTGACGTTGATCGAGTGGAACAGGCCCTTGGCGCCGAGCGCCTCGACCCGCGCCGGATCGAGCTGGAGATGCTCAAAACCCCAGCGCACCTCGTCGCCGGTCAGCGTGCGACTGCCGAATTTCTCCTGCGCAATCCTGACCGCCTCGACGTTGAGGATGCCGTTCACGATGCCGAGATTGTGGTAGACGCTGCCGATCCGCTTCTTGTCGTCGAGATTGCCCTTGCCGGCGCCGTAGACGGTCTTGATCACCTCCTGCAGCACCGGATATTCGGCGCCGGAGGCCTGCGTGGTGATCGCGACATAGCCCTTGGCGGCGTCGCCCGCCGGGATCACGTCTTCTTCTGAGTTGGACCAGACGTTGCCGATGATGTGGTCGACCGGGAAGCCCACCTTCTGCGCCGTCTTCAGCGCCACCGGGTTCATCACGCCCCAGCCGCGCAGCACGACATAGTCGGCCTTGGCGCGGCGGATCGACAGCCATTGCGACTGCTGCTCGTTGCCGGGATGCGGCACCTCGATCTGCTCGAGCTCGAAGCCGTATTTGTCCGCGAGCAGCTTGTAGATCGGGATCGTCTCCTTGCCATAGGGCGAGCCGTGATAGAGCACGACGAGCTTCTTGCCCTTCAGCTTTTCCGGCCCGCCCTCGCGCGTGGCGATGTAGTTCACGATGCCCGAGGTCTCGCTGTAGGGATTGAGCAGCAGCGGGAACACGTAGGGGAAGACGCGGCCGTCGGTGGAGTCGGTACGGCCGTGGTTGATGGTGATCAGCGGGACCTTGTCCTTGCCGATGCGGTCGATCATCGCATAGGCGATGCCGACCGAGAGCGGATTCCAGGCGGCGACACCCGGCCGGCTCTTCAGACGCTCATAGACCTCGACGCCGCGCTCGACCTCGTACTGCGTCTCGCCCTCGTCCCAGGTCAGCTTGACGCCATTGACGCCGCCGTCGCGGGTGTTGATGAGGTTGAGATAATCGATGAAGCCGCCGAAGAAGCCCGTGCCACCGGCCGCATAGGGGCCGACGCGGTAGCTCTGCAGCGGGAAGAACTGCTCGTCGGCTTGTGCCGGCAGGCTTGTCGCGAGCCCAAGGGCGAGTGCCGCCCCCAAAGCCAGCTTCGCACGTCTGAACGTCGTCATCATGATCTCCTTCTGGTGTGACTGTTTCAGGGCTGGGGTGAACGGAGGCGGCGCGCCGCGGCGGCCGTACGGTCGATCAGCGCGACCAGGCCGCGCGGCTCGGCAATCAGGACCACGATGATCAGCGCGCCGATGACGATGCGCTGGCTCATCTCGAGCACGCCGGAATTGAACACGCTGCCGAGCACGGCCGCTCCGAGCCGCGACAGCAGCAGCGGAAAGGCGACGATGAAGGCCGCCCCGACGAAGGCGCCGCGCAGCGAGGCGAGACCGCCGATGATGATGATGAACAGGATCTGGAACGAACGATCGAGGTTGAAGCCGGCCGGCTCGACCGTGCGCAAGTAGGCGAACGCCCAGAGCACGCCGGCGACGCCGATCAGGAACGACGAGAATCCGAAGGCGAGCAGCTTGGTGCGGAGCAAGGGCACCCCGATCACCTTGGCCGCGACCTCGTGGTCGCGCACCGCGATGAAGTTACGGCCGGTCTGCGAGGCCAAGAGCCGCGCCGTCAGCGCGGCGGCGACGGCGACGATCGTCAGTGAGAATACGTAGCGGCCGGTCGCACTCGTGAACGTCAGTCCGCCGACGCGGATGACGGGCGCGTCGATCACGCCGGAGGCATTGTCGTTTGAGAACCAGCCGAACTTGGTCAGCGCCCACTGCACGACGAACTGCGCTGCGAGCGTCGACACCGCGAGATAGAAGCCGCGCAGCCGCAGACTCGGCAGGCCGAACACGATTCCGACAGCAGCGGCGATGCCGCCGGCCAGCACGATGTCGGCGAGGAGCGGCAGCCACGACAATCTAAGATTGAGATTGTAGGCCGCATAAGCGCCGACCGCGAGGAACGCCGCCGACCCCAGCGACACTTGGCCGGCATAGCCGGTCAGCACATTGAGCCCGACCGCCGCGAGCGCCAGCGCCAGGAACGGCGTCAGCACCGCGTCCATCAGGTAGTCCGAGCCGATCAGCGGCACCACGCCATAGCCGAGCAGGAGCAGCAGGACGAGGCCGAGTGCGTTAGCGTTGAGCAGCGATGACCGCGCCGGTGTCGGGAGAGCCTGTGAGATCGTCGTCATCACACCCGCTCCACCAGCTTCTGCCCGAACAGGCCGGAGGGCCGCACCAGCAGCAGCGCCAGCGCGACGACATAGGCCGCCCAGGCCTCGATGCCGCCGCCGAAGAACGGCCCGACATAGACCTCGGCGAGCTTCTCGATCGCACCGATGAGCACCCCGCCGACGATCGCGCCGGTGATGGAATCGAAGCCGCCGAGCACCAGCACCGGCAACGCCTTCAGCACCACCAGCGACAGCGAGAACTGCACGCCGAGCCGCGCGCCCCACAGCAGACCCGCCACCAGCGCGACGATGCCGGCGGCCGTCCACACCGCGGCCCAGACGCGCGGCAGCCGCAGGCCCACCGCGAGCGCCGCGAACTGGTCATCGGCGACCGCGCGGAATGCGAGCCCGGTGCGGGTATAGCGGAAGAACAGCGTGAACAGCGCCACGAGGCTGCCGGCGACGCCTGCGGCGAACAGGTCGAAGCGGCTGATGAAGACGCCGCCAATATCGAACGGAATATCGCTGACGCCGATGTCGAGACCGTGGACCTGTGTGCCCCACAACAGCTGCGCCGCGCCCTCGATCACATAGGACAGGCCCAGCGTCGCCATGAACAGCGTGATCGGCGGCTGGTTGATCAGCGGCCGCAGCACGGCGCGCTCGATAGTGATGCCGAGTGCCACCATGATCGCGAGCGTGGCGAGCAGCGCCAGCGCGAACGGCGTGCCCCGCTCGACCAGGCTGACGAAGGTCAGCGCCGCGAACAGCAGCATCGCGCCTTGCGCGAAATTGAGCACGCCCGAGGTCTTGTAGATCAGCACGAAGCCGATTGCGACCAGCGAATACATCACGCCGGAGAGCAGACCACCGACCAGCACCTCGATGAGAAACTGATAGTCGAACATCAGATCGCAAGCTCCGTTTCGTCCTCGTGGGCGACGCCGAGATAGGCGTCGATGACGGCCTGGTTGGTGCGGATCTCGGCGGGCGGCCCGTCGGCGATCTTGCGGCCGTAGTCGAGCACGGCGATGTGGTCGGAGAGCTCCATGACGATGCCGATGTCGTGCTCGATCAGCACGATGGTGGTGCCGTAGCGGTCGCGCGCGCCGCGCACGTGCTGGGCCAGCTCCTGCTTCTCGCTCAGGGTCACCCCGGCGAACGGCTCGTCGAGCAGCAAAAGTCTTGGACGCGCCACCAGCGCGCGAGCCAGCTCGACCCGCTTCTGCAGGCCGTAGGGCAAGGTGCCGGCGATCCGATCCTTGATGTCGGCGAGATGCAGGAAGCCGATCACCTCCTCGGCGGCGGTCCGGTTCTCAGCCTCGATCCGGCGCGCCAGCGGCGAGCCGACGAGTTGGCGGATGAAGCCGGCGCGGACACGGTGCGCCAGCCCCATCAGCACGTTGTCGAACACGGAGAGCCCCTTGAACAACGCGAGATTCTGAAAGGTGCGGGCGACACCGTGACGCGCCAGTCGCGCCGTCGGCACCTGACGGAACGCGTGATCGCCGAGCCAGATCTCGCCTCGAACAGGCCGGTAGAGCCCGCTGACCACGTTGAGCAGCGAGCTCTTGCCGGCGCCGTTGGGGCCGATCACCGCGCGGATCTCGCCCTCCGCGACGTCGAGATCGACATCGCGAAGCGCGGCAAGCCCGCCGAACGACAGCGAGATGCCGTCGAGCCGCAGCACCGCCCTTGGGCCGCCCGCATCAAGCCGATCCGGCACGCCCGCCGGCTCTGCGGCAAGCACCTGGCGCGCCGTCCCTGGAGCCCACGTCTCCAGGGCCAGCACGTCCAGCGAGGTGGTGAGCCCGCTCAACAGCATCGCACCCCGCCCTACTCGGCCGCCTGCAGGCCAGCCTTCGCGCCTGCTTTGGCTTCGAGCTCGCGCACCAGCGGGATCACGTGCTTGCCGAAATAGGCGACCTCCTCCTGGAAGTGCAGGAAGCCGAGCAGCACCAGATCGACACCGACCTCCTTGAGCGCCACGATGCGCTCCGCGATCTGCTGCGGGGTGCCGATCAGGTTGGTCTTGAAGCCGTCATTGTACTGGACAAGATCCTCGAAGGTCGATTTCGCCCAATTGCCCTCGCGCTCCGGCGAGGCCTTGCCGGCATTCGCCACCTCATGCGCGAAGGCGTGCACCGCTTCGGGATTGGCGTGGTCGATGATGTCCTTCAGCACAGCCTGCGCCTCGACCTCGGTGTCGCGCGCGATGGCGAAGGCGTTGACGCCGATCTTGACCTGGTGATTGTTGGCCTTCGCCTTGGCCCTGATGTCGTCGACCTGGGCCTTGATGCCCTCGACCGAATTGCCGTTGGTGAAGTACCAGTCGGAGACGCGCGAGGCCATGTCGCGCGCCGCGCGCGAGCTGCCGCCCTGGAAGATCTCGGGCTGCGGATCGATCGGCTTCGGCTTCAGCGAGTAGTTCGTGAAGCGGTAGAAGTCGCCGCGGAGATTGAAATTGTCCTCGGTCCAGATGCCGCGCAGCGCACGGATGAACTCCTCGGAGCGGCGGTAGCGCTCGTCATGATCGAGCCAGGGCTCGCCGATCGCGGTGAACTCGCCGCGGAACCAGCCGCTGACGATGTTCACGGCGACACGGCCCTCGGTGAGATGATTGATGGTGGCGATCTGCTTGGCGACAACAGCAGGATGCCACGGGCCCGGCAGGATGGCAGCGATCACCTTCAGCTTGGTCGTCGCCTCCAGCAGCGCATGGCTGAACGAGACCGATTCATGCTGATATTCGGCGCCATAGCCGGCGGTGAAGCGGATCTGGCTCAGCGCGTAGTCGAAGCCGCTGGCTTCGGCGATCTGCGCCAGCTTCTTGTTGTAGCCGATGTCCCAGCTGGTGCGCTGCTCGATATTGGAGATCACCAGGCCACCCGAAACATTGGGCACCCAATAGGCGAACTTGATGGAAGTGTCTTTCGTGGTCATGCGCGTCCCTCGTTTGTCCTCATGGTCATGCATGCCGCCACCCTGCCGTTCGGACGACGTCCTGCATTTGCGCTGCAGATGCCGCAGCACATGTTGAGTGGCGTTGTGATGTCGAGATGGCAGCAGGCAACGCCTGCCGATGTCACCGCGGCTGCGCGCCGCGACGTCCGGATCAGTGCATCAACAGAGCCCAGTGCGCTTGATGCACAGCAAGTTTCCATTCACTGATCGAGCGCTGTGTCGTGAGAAGCGACCGTCTCTGCTGATCATGCACATCCCTCTATCGGTCACCATCGACCGACATGCGAATTGTCGCAGAGAAGATGCAGCCGGACGAGTCCAAGATGATCTCTTTTTTAGGTTGGAGGTAAAAGCGACTTCCTTAGTTGTGTCGCGCGCGCATGGTTTGTTTTCTTGATGGAACAGAGAGGCCACCGCGTCGCTCGCGCGCGACGGAGATGCCAGGCGAATACGGAAACAGGCACAATTGCGACCTGCAGCAGAACGATGTGATCCGCACGACAGCCGGATACACCATCACATCGCGCACGACATCGGTTGCTCTTGGCGAGTCTTGCAGAACATCTCGCCTTTCACGACGCGCCAATGAGGAACGTTGTTTCAAAGTGAAGTCCGCAGTCGTCATGCTGAGCGCTTGGGCTAGTGGACATCATCACTTCAGCCTAATGTTGATTGGAAGCAGCGACGACTGATGGACATGACCAGACGACATGCGATCGTGGTAGGTGGCGGTGCAAGCGGCGCCTTGGCCGCGGTACATCTGCTCAACCAGGCTGAACCCCGCTACGCGGTGACCTTGATCGAGAAGTGGGAGGAGTTCGGGCGAGGCCTCGCCTATCGAACCACGAACCCGGATCACCTTCTGAATGTCCGCGCCGGCAACATGAGTGCCCTGCCAGACGATCCCGATCATTTCGTCCGCTGGCTTGCTGCGCATTCCGATCTCGGCTTGGCCGACTCCTATTGCTTCGTGCCTCGACGAATCTTCGGCGACTACATCGCAAGCTTGATCGAGCCGTTCGCGTTGGCCGGCAGCGGCGCGGCGCTGACATTGGTGACGGGCGAATGCGTCGCGATCAGCGAGGGTCCGGACGGGATCCTGGTAAGACTCGCCGACGGCCGCAGCTTGCATGGTGACGTGCTCGTGCTCGCGACCGGCAACGATCCGCGGCAAGCTCCGCCGGCCTACTACGCCAATCCCTGGGGGCCGCAGGTCGATGCCGGTCTGCCAAGGGACGCCTCGCTCCTGATCCTCGGTGCCGGATTGACGATGATCGATTTCGTGCTGACCCGCGTGCGGGCCGGACACCAGGGGCCCATCTTGGCGATATCACGACGAGGGTTGATGTCGCACGCCCATCGGCAGGTCGATCCGGTCACGGTCGACGAGCGCGACGTGCCGTTCGGCGCCAGCCTCGGCGTGTTGCTGCGCTGGCTCAGATCGCGCGTGGACGATCATGTGGCGGCCGGTGGCGATTGGCGCAGCGTCGTGGACGGCATCCGGCCGTTCACCCAGAGACTTTGGCAACGGCTTCCGCCGGCGTCGCGACGGCAGTTCCTCGAGCATGCCCGGGCGTGGTGGGAAATCCATCGCCATCGCATGGCTCCGGCCGTGGAGGCCATGATAACCCGCGTGATCCGCAGCGGTCAGTTGAACGTGATCGCAGGCAAGGTCGTCGAGACGTCGGTGATCGGCGCAGGTGCACGAGTCAGGTATCGTCGCCGCGGCCGCAACGCGCACGAAACGATCGATGTCGCCGCCGTGGTGGATTGCACGGGCATCGTGCTGGACCCTGGCGCGACGACCAATCCGGCCCTGCGGAGCCTGTTCGCGCAAGGCTTGGCTCAGGTCGATCCATTGCGGATCGGACTTCATGTCACCAACGACTGCGCCCTCGTCGCGACGAACGGCGTCGCGTCCACGCGCCTTTTCGCCGTCGGTCCCCTGACGCGGCCCGCGTTCTGGGAGATCATCGCCATCCCGGACATCCGCAACCAGTGCGCTGCGCTGGCGCATCGTCTCGGCCAGGATAGGCGCTAAGGGCAAATCGGGAAAAATTCGAGCCGTTAGCAGATGCGCGAAAAATCGAAATTCACCTGCCCCGTCAAGCTGATTTGGCCTGTCCAGTCCCGCCGCGAAAAATATTCTGCTTTTCAGAATTCTAATTCTGTGTTTCCTTCATCCCATCTCCTGCTCGCAAGAGGGGCGTATCGCGGTCGTCACGGACGTGGAGCGGGAGGAGCGGTGAACGCGATGGCAGCGCAGCGCATCTTGCGCCGACGAACGCCGCCGTCGCGTACGGTCAAGTCGCGTGGTCCTGGCATCCCGACGCTGATGCCCCCGCGGCGGCGTGCTGAGAAGCACGTCGTCGTGCACGGTGACCAGAACGCCCGGCGCACCGGGGAGCGCGCGAAGCAGCCGTTAAGATCATCGCGCGGGGAATGCCGGTTGCCCGGCTGAACCTGTGGTGACTGCCGCCTGCTTTTTTTCTGCAGGCGGGCCATGGGTTGCAGCCAGCAGCCCGGCATTCCCCGCGCCCTCTGTTTGGGGAGGGCAAGACGGATGAATCACTCGGGCGCGTCAGGCGCTGCGAGAATACGAGAACATGCGTGCAGCAGCGTTTCCGCAATTCGGCGTCATTCCGGGGCGCGCGTAGCGCGAGCCCGGAATCCATACGCCGCAGCAGAACTCGTGAAACGAGATGGAGCTACCGTAGTGCCTCATCACACGGGCCTGTGGTTATGGATTCCGGGCTCGCGCTGCGCGCGCCCCGGAATGACGGTGGCGAGCGGGCGCCCCACCCACCGCTGTCATGCCCGCGCAGGCGGGCATCCAGTACGCCGCGGCTTCTCAGGCAGATGACGATAGCCTCGGCGTACTCAATCTGCCGGTCAAGCCGGGCGATGACACCGATTGAAAGGCAAGCGGGTGGTCAACAAAAGCCCGAGGCCGATTGTTGGACGTCACCGTCCCAGACAAGCTCACAACAGCTTCGCGCTCACGAACAGCGTCCGCACCGCGTTGGTGGCCTGCACCGTCATGATGGCGCTGTCGGCCGCATCCTGCAGCGCGGCCATGGCCTGATCGTGCAGCGACTTGAACTCCATCCATTCGACGGCGTTGAGGCTGGTGAGGAACTGATGGGCTTGTCCGACCGTCGAAATCACGAACGGCTTGCCGTTCACTTTGATGTTGAAGGTGGTACGCAGACGCGTTTCCGAGTTTGCGGGATCGTTCATGAAGACCTTCCGGAAGATGCGACTGACGTCACCGCCGCGGCCGCGCGCAGGTCCGGCAACAAATCGTCACTCGGTCTTCTGCGCGGTCCGCGTCGGGGTGCCAGCCTCGAGCCCGACAACGACGACGAGTCGGTTGAACTCGCCGTCATCATACGCCTTCAGGAAGCGATCGTAATTCTTGATCGACACACAGCCGTTCGAATCACCCTCGGGACCAAGCATATAGGGGTGGGTCAGCAATCCGCTGCGACCGAGGGTCGTTCCGTCGACCACGTTCATGCGCAGCGCGCGGACGCCGTGAAACGGTTTTTCGCGCGGCTTGAGATCGTAGGTGGCGGGCGGCGTTGCGCCGACCATGCGCTGATTGACGTGCTCCGGGTCGTCACGCAGGCTGCCCATGCCGGAATGGGCCTCGAGCCCGATGCCGGACGGCAGATAGACCATCTTGGCCTTGATGTCGTACACCGCGGTCCTCTCGTAACCGAGCGCACCAAGATCGATGCCGGAGCGCACGACGCCGCTGTCCGGGCCGAGCGAGGCGAACTTGGTCGGGCTCGGCAGCAGGTCGGAGAGTTTTTGCAGGATCGAGCGGTCATCGACTCGCCCGATGGCTTCGGTCGCGCTCGCCGAGACGAGATTGGTCGGCAGGTTGGCCACCGCTGGTCGTGGCCGCGGCAGGGGCACGCCGGGTGCCGGCAGCGCAGCGGCGCTGCCTTCCGTGAGTGTCGGCCGCCAATCGCTGCTGGCGAGGTCGCGTCCGCTGGCGTCGCGCGATTCCATGCCCTTCACCAGCGCGGCGCGGGCGTCGAGCAGCTGGCGGTCGATGCCGCGCATGGCGAAGCGGTCGAGGGCGCGAACGGCATCTTTTTCCGAATAGGCAGATGCGGAAGCGGAGGCCGGCGCAAACCGGGTCTCAAAAGTCATGGACGCCGGCGGATTGGCGGCCGGAAGGGCCGCCGTCGTCAGTGGCGTCGACGGTTCGCTGTCAATGCCGACCCAGGCGGCCACACCCGCGGCCACCGCGAGCGCAGCAAGCACGACCGCGATCGCTTCGGAGTGTCCGAAACGTCCGCGCAACAACAGCACCTCAACGCTTGCTTCACTGGAAGCCATCACGTCCCCGATATACCCCCCTTTTCGGACACTCACGGAAGTGCCCGACCCCAAGGGGTACGATTCGACCCGTCATGACATAGGATGGCAAGACTGCGGCATAATCTAGACAAACACCAGCCCCGGGTTGCTCCGGCATTGTCGACAAAGCGGCCGGACAGCGATTCCGCTGACCGACCAAAATCCCGTATTCTCATTTTAATTCAATGAATTGGAGCGAACGATGAATGCGACGCCTGATGATCTCGGCCGATTTGTCGACGCACAGGATTCAATTTATTCCCGCGTGATCGCCGAACTTGCGGTCGGCGCCAAGCAAAGCCACTGGATGTGGTTCGTCTTTCCCCAGGTCGAAGGGCTGGGCAACTCCACCATGGCCCGCCGCTACGCGATCGCGTCGCTCGCCCAAGCCGAGGCCTATCTCGCCCATCCCATGCTCGGCCCCCGCCTGCGCGAATGTACCCGCCTGGTGCTTGCCGTAACCGGCAAGTCGCTGCCCGACATCCTCGGCGCGCCCGACGACGTCAAGTTTCGCTCCTGCATGACGCTGTTCGATGCGGTCAGCCCCGACGACATCTTTGCGGAGGCGCTCGCGCGCTACTGCAACGGCGCACGGGATCCGGCGACGCTGGTCTTTCTGCAGCGCGGCAACTGATGAGCACGCGGCTACCGTCGACGCGTCGTTCGACGGACATATGTGCCCTGCTGCCTCACCGGATTTCAGGTGATAGCCGCAAGACCAAACTTGATCGCGTCAAGATTTGCGGGTCCCATCCGCCGCGTTGTTTGTCCCAAGGAGACACGCTCATGAAGAAGCTTTTCCTGATTGCCACGCTCGCGACCTTCGCCGCCGGCTCCGCCTTCGCTCAAGACAGCTGCGAGACCAAGGCCGTCGGCAAGGACGGCAAGCCGTTGGCCGGCGCCGCCAAGACCTCGTTCATGAAGAAGTGCATGGCCGACACCTGCGAGACCAAGGCAGTCGGCTCCGACGGCAAGAAGCTCGCCGGCGCGGCCAAAAACAGCTTCATGAAGAAGTGCGAGGCCGGCGGCTAAGGCGTGGAGAGCATAGCGGCGCCCCGCCCGAGGGCGGGGCAGACGCGCGATTGGCCGAGTTCCATCATGCGACGAGTTCCATGAGGAAGGAGCGTACCGCGGGCATCGTTGACATGGTATGTTGTCAGCCGTCCTTCACATCGAGCTGCACATGCCCTGTCCGTTTCACGTCTGCCCCTGCCCTCTGCGACCGACGTTCCGCGAGGCGCTTGCAGCGTGAACTCCACTGAGATCGACGCGCTCCGGCAGCGGCTGCAGGAGCTCGAACGCGAGAATGCCCGCCTCGAGGCGCTGTTTGCCGCCGATGCCGGGCGACGGGCCCGCGCCGAGACCGCGCTCGCCGAGAGCGAAGAGCGCTACCGGACGCTGTTCAACTCGATCGATGAAGGCTTCTGCATCATCGAGTTTTTCGACGGGCCGCACGGCCCGCTGAGCGACTACGTCCACGTCGAAGCCAATCCGGCCTACGCACTGCACGCCGGCATTCCGAACGTGGTCGGACAGAAGGTGCGGGAGATGGTGCCGGACGAAGCCGGCGGCTGGGTCGAACTCTACGGCGGCGTCTTGCGCACCGGCGAGCCGATCCGCTTCGAACGCGAACTCGTCGCGACCGGCCGCTACCTCGAGCTGGCTGCCTTCCGGGTCGAACCGGCGAGCCGCCGGCAGGTCGCGGTGCTGTTTCAGGACATCACCGCGCGCAAGCGCGCCGAGGCCGCGCTGCAGGAGATCAACGACACGCTCGAAGCGCGCGTCGTCGCCGCGCTCGCCGAGCGCAAGCTGCTCGCCGACATCGTCGAAGGCACCGATGCCTTCGTCCAGGTGGTCGACATGCAGTTCCGCCTGATCGCCATCAACGGCGCCGCCGTACAGGAATTCGCACGCATCTTCGGCCTCCACCCCAAGGTCGGCGATCATCTGGTCGAGCTGTTCGATAGCCTTCCGCAGCAACAGGCCGCGGTTCGTGACGTGTGGGCGCGCGCCCTGGCGGGCGAGGAGTTCGTGGAGGTCGGCGAATTCGGCGATAGCGGCCGCGACCGCCGCTTCTACGAGTTGCGCTTCTCGGCGTTGCGCGACGCCAACGGCGAGCAGATCGGCGCCTATCAGTTCGCCTATGACGTCACCGAGAGGCTGCGCGAGCAGACACGCCTGCTCCAGGCCGAGGAGGCGCTGCGTCAGTCGCAGAAGATGGAAGCGGTCGGACAGCTGACCGGCGGCATCGCGCACGACTTCAACAACCTGCTCACCGGCATCATGGGCTCGCTCGAGATGCTGCAGACCCGACTGCGCCAGGGCCGCTTTTCGGAAGTCGACCGCTACGTCGCGGCCGCCCAGGGCGCCTCGAAACGCGCGGCTGCGCTGACGCACCGCCTGCTCGCCTTCTCGCGGCGGCAGACGCTCGATCCCAAGCCGACCGACGTCAACCGGCTGGTGATGGGCATGGAAGAGCTGGTCCGCCGCACCGTCGGCCCGCAGATCACGCTCGAGGTGGTAACGGCCGCAGGACTGTGGCCCGCGCTGGTCGATTCCTCGCAGCTCGAAAGCGCGCTGCTCAATCTCTGCATCAATGCCCGCGATGCGATGCCTGGGGGTGGGCGGATCACCATTGAGACGGCCAACAAATGGCTGGACGATCGCTCCGGCCTCGAGCGCGACGTGCCGCCGGGCCAGTACATCTCGCTATGCGTCACCGACACCGGCACCGGCATGACGCCCGACGTGATCGAGCACGCGTTCGATCCGTTCTTCACCACCAAGCCGATCGGCCAGGGCACCGGCCTCGGCCTGTCGATGGTCTATGGCTTCGTCCGGCAGTCCGGCGGCCAGGTGCGGATCTATTCCGAGCTCGGCGAGGGCACCACGATGTGTCTCTACTTCCCGCGCCACCATGTCGGCGAGGCTGAGATCGCCGATCCCACACGGCAGCGTGCCGCGATGTCGGCGCGGACGGGACTGACCGTTCTGGTGGTCGACGACGAGCCGACCGTGCGGATGCTCGTCATCGAGGTGCTCGACGAGCGCGGCTATGCTGTGATCGAGGCCAAGGACGGTCCCACCGGCCTCGCCACCCTGCAGTCGCACGCGCAGATCGATCTGCTGATCACCGATGTCGGTTTGCCCGGCGGCATGAACGGCCGGCAGCTCGCCGATGCGGCGCGCGCGACGCGGCCCGACCTCAAGGTGCTGTTCATCACCGGCTACGCCGAGAACGCCATCCTCGGCAGCGGCCATCTCGCGCCGGGTATGCAGGTGCTGACGAAGCCGTTCGACGTGGAGGCGCTGGCCGGCCGCGTCGCCGAAATGGTGGAGAGCTGATGGAGGGCAGCCGCGGATCAGTTGGACCAATGACGGCTCGTCACGCGTCACCTCATCGGAACACGCTGTGCAGCGCCGCTGCACGGCTTGCGACATGGACTGCGCTCGCTGTGCTATGGCTCGCCCCCGCCGTCGCTGCCGAGCCCGACACGGTGTATTTTCCGAGCACCGATGGCCGGACCGAGGTGACGGGCTATCTGTTCAAGCCGCAGGGCCGCGGCCCGTTTCCGGCAGTGGTCATGCTGCACGGACGCGGCGGTCCGTACTCCTCCAACGTCAGTGCCGACTGCACCCTGGTCTCACGCACGACCCCCGCATCGCCGTGCAATGCCGGCACACTGTCGAAAAGACACGTGATGTGGGGCAGCTACTGGGCGGAGCGCGGCTATCTCGCGCTGCTGCCCGACAGTTTTGGTCCCCGCGGCAAGGCGCACGGCTTTGGCCGTCATACGCATGACGATCCGGAGCGCGACGACGTCAATGAACGGACGGTGCGACCGCTCGATGCCGAGGGGGCGCTGGCTTATCTGCGTCAACGCAGCGATGTCGCAGCGAGCCGGATTGTGCTGCAGGGGTGGTCCAACGGCGGCAGCACCGCATTGAACGTTCTGCTGCGACAGGGCCTGCAGTCATCCGGCTTCCGCGGCGCACTGATCTTCTATCCGGGCTGCGGTGAGAACTCGCTGCTCGGTCCGACGCTGAGGACCCGTGCGCCGGTCCAGCTGTTCCTCGCCGCCGACGACGAGGAGGTCTCCCCAGCGCTGTGCAGCGCCATGGCGGAACGTTCCCGGCAAGCCGGCACCGCAATCGAAACCACGATCTATCCCGGTGCTACACACGGCTTCGACGAGCCATCAGCCAGCCGCCAGGCCATCGCGGGCAACGGACCGGCGATGGACGACACACTCCGGCGTGCCGCTCCGCTCGTGCTGGAATGGCTCAGGCGATGATGCAGACCAGCCTCGCGCTCAGCTGCGCAGGCCCGGCGCCTCATGACCGCTGCGGGCGACGTATTCGGTGTAGCCGCCGCCATATTGATGCAGCCCGTCGGGCGTGAGCTCCAGCACGCGGTTGGAGAGCGCAGCGAGGAAATGGCGATCATGCGAGACGAACAGCATGGTGCCCTCGAAGCTCGCGAGCGCCGCGATCAGCATCTCCTTGGTCGCCATGTCGAGATGGTTGGTCGGCTCGTCCAGCACCAGGAAGTTCGGCGGATCATAGAGCATCTTGGCCATCACCAGCCGCGCCTTCTCTCCTCCCGACAGCACCCGGCAGCGCTTCTCGACGTCATCGCCGGAGAAGCCGAAGCAGCCGGCCAGCGCGCGCAGCGACCCCTGCCCGGCCTGCGGGAACGAGTGCTCCAGCGACTCGAACACGGTCTCGTCACCATCCAGCAGGTCCATCGCATGCTGCGCGAAATAGCCCATCTTGACGCTGCCGCCGATCGTCACCGATCCGTCATCGGGCTCTGCGGTGCCGGTGACGAGCTTCAGCAGGGTCGACTTGCCGGCGCCATTGACGCCCATCACGCACCAGCGCTCGCGGCGCCGGATCATGAAATCGAGCCCCTCATAGATGCGCCGGCTGCCATAGCTCTTCGACACCTTCTTCAGCGCCACCACATCCTCGCCCGACCGCGGCGCCGGCAGGAAGTCGAACGCCACGGTCTGGCGGCGCTTCGGCGGCTCGACGCGCTCGATCTTGTCGAGCTTCTTGACCCGGCTCTGCACCTGCGCCGCATGCGACGCCCGCGCCTTGAAGCGCTCGATGAACTTGATCTCCTTGGCGAGCATCGCCTGCTGGCGCTCATATTGCGCCTGCTGCTGCTTCTCGTTCAAAGCCCGCTGCTGCTCGTAGAAATCGTAGTCGCCCGAATAGGTGGTGAGCTGGCCGGCGTCGATCTCGATCACCTTGTTGATGATGCGGTTGATGAACTCGCGGTCGTGCGAGGTCATCAGCAGGGCGCCCTCGTAGCCTTTGAGGAAATGCTCGAGCCAGATCAGGCTTTCGAGGTCGAGATGGTTCGACGGCTCGTCGAGCAGCATCACGTCGGGACGCATCAAGAGAATGCGCGCCAGTGCGACGCGCATCTTCCAGCCGCCGGACAACCGGCCGACGTCCTGGTCCATCATCTCCTCGGAAAAGCCGAGGCCCGCCAGCGCCTCGCGGGCGCGGCTGTCGAGCGCGTAGCCGTCGAGCTCCTCGAACCGCGCCAGCACCTCGCCATAGCGCGCGATGATCTCGTCCATCTCGTCGGCCCGGTCGGGATCGGCCATCGCCGCCTCGAGCTCCTTGAGCTCGGCGGCGACCGACGACACCGGCCCTGCCCCGTCCATGACCTCCGCCACGGCGCTGCGGCCCGACATCTCGCCGACGTCCTGGTTGAAATAGCCGATCGAGACCCCTCGATCGATCGAGACCTGGCCCTCGTCCGGCTGCTCGCGGCCGGAGATCATCCGAAACAGCGTCGTCTTGCCGGCCCCGTTCGGGCCGACCAGCCCGATCTTCTCACCGCGCTGGAGGGCGGCGGAGGCTTCGATGAACAGAATCTGGTGGCCGACTTGCTTGCTGACGTTATCGAGGCGGATCATGAGGGCTCAGGCGGTGGACGGGTTGCCGCCGCTCTTAGTCGATGCGCGCCGCCGGTGGAAGGCGCAATTTGCACCGCACAACCCACGCCTCCCGAACCGGCCCGGTCAGCGGCCCTGTGGCCGGAAATCCTGGTTGCCGAACGGCTTTTCGGTCGGGATGCGGATGGCGACATAGCCCCGATCCATTGTCGCATGGCACGCGTTGCAGCCCGACGTCAGCTCGGTGACCCCCGCCGCGAACCGTTTGCCGTCCTTGGCGGTAATCGCGTCGGAGATCGACTGGATCGGCTGACCCAGCGTGGTGACGTTGGTCACCGGCAGGCCGGCATAGAAGCTGGCGGCGTCCGAGAGGCTCTGCTTCAGCTGCGCCAGCTCGTAGGCGGCGAGATCCCAGTTCTTGGCCTGTCCGGCAAACCACAACTTGGCGTGCCGGACCTGGACGAGGTTCATGATGTCGCCCAGCCGCGGCAGATATTGGTCCGCGTTGGACGGCACCGGCGCGACAGCGAGCGAGAGTGCCGTGCCGGCGAGTATCGCTCCAACCATCCATCTCCGATTCTTCATTCGACACTCCGCTTGCCAGATCCGCGTCTCCGCCGCCGAGGAGACGCATACCGCTGCCGCCGAAGGCCGGTCTTGCGATCGATCAAGACGGATTTGGAGAGGGCCACCGCGAAGCGAAGTCTCGAAACGAATGATCCGCCGAAGCGGCTGCTCCGGCGGATCATCAGGTCAGCCCCCTGCCCGGGGTATCGTGTTCGGCGTCTTAGGCTGCGGCTTTCGCGCCGGTCGGAACCACGGCGATCGTCTTCAGCACCTGAGACGCGATCTGGTAGGGGTCGCCCTGGGAGTTCGGACGGCGGTCTTCCAGATAGCCCTTGTAGCCATTGTTGGCGAAGGAGTGCGGCACGCGGATCGACGCACCGCGATCGGCAATGCCCCAGCTGAAGGTGTCGATCGAGGCGGTCTCGTGCTTGCCGGTCAGACGCATGTGGTTGTCCGGACCGTAGACCGCGATGTGATCGGCGCGCGCTTCCTTGAACGCGTCCATCAGCTTCTCGAAGTACTCCTTGCCGCCGACTTCGCGCATGTGCTTGGTCGAGAAGTTGCAGTGCATGCCCGAGCCGTTCCAGTCGGTGTCGCCGAGCGGCTTGCAGTGGAACTCGATGTCAATGCCGTACTTCTCGGTCAGGCGCAGCATCAGATAGCGGGCCATCCACATCTGGTCGGCCGCGGTACGCGAACCCTTGCCGAACACTTGGAATTCCCACTGGCCCTTGGCCACCTCGGCATTGATGCCTTCGTGGTTGATGCCGGCCGCGAGACACAGGTCGAGATGCTCTTCGACGATCTTGCGGGCGACGTCGCCGACGTTCTTGAAGCCGACGCCGGTGTAGTACGGGCCCTGCGGAGCCGGATAGCCGTACTCGGGGAAGCCGAGCGGACGGCCGTCCTTGTAGAAGAAGTACTCCTGCTCGAAGCCGAACCACGCGTCCGGATCGTCGAGGATGGTGGCGCGGGCGTTCGACGGATGCGGGGTCTTGCCGTCCGGCATCATGACTTCGCACATCACCAGGGCGCCGTTGGTACGGCCAGCGTCGGGATACACGGCGACCGGCTTCAGCACGCAGTCGGAGCTATGGCCTTCGGCCTGCATCGTCGACGAGCCGTCGAAGCCCCAAAGAGGCAGCTGTTCCAGGGTCGGAAAAGAGGAAAATTCCTTGATCTGTGTCTTGCCGCGCAAATTCGGCACCGGCTTGTAGCCGTCGAGCCAGATGTACTCGAGCTTGTATTTCGTCATTGAGCCTCTCTGTCTTATCGAAAGGTGGGAGCCCAGCAATCGAAGGCGCCCCGCTTACCCGGCCACGATCGGCCAGCGCACTCTTAAGCATGGAACGTGCCAAAACCCGCGGCGTCCCGTCGCATCCGGTGCGCGACGCACGGGGCCGGTCCGGGCTGCTTTTCTCCCGCACTGGGTGCGGCAAAGCAACGCGGCCACCCTTTCACGAAATTCTGATCGTCCATGAAGTTGTGCGAATACGCGCTTGATTTTGCGCCGTTTGCGGCGCTGCGCAAAGTCGGACGAACAAGGCCGAGGCAGTTCCCGGACATTTTCGAGAAGTCTCAGACGGTCTTTCCGCAACCTTTGGTCTAGCCCAAGCATTAGTCACGGGTGCGCTGCTTTGCTGAAAGCAATCAGCCGATTGCCTCAGAAATACGCAGATTGTGATTTGCTTTTGATCATGTTGCATTCCTTGGGGCACGGCCGATATCGGGATTCGGTAACCACACGAGAACGAGTCGGGCGCACCATCGGTGGTCCGATGGATGAGGAGAGGCGAAATGGACACACGACTGGATGAGGGATCCGCAAGGATCTACCAATTCCCGAGCGGAGGCCGAGCGGGCCTGGCGGGACGGCCATATGGCCAGGCGGACTCGCGGCCGATTGCGCCGTCGATTCAGCCGACCATCTGCAGCGGCAGCTGGTATCATGACGAGGCGATCCAGGAAGCCAAGCCGGCGTGGGACCGCTGATGCCCAGCTGTTTCCTGACGCGATCGCGCTTACACTGAAGGGTCGGACCGTT
The DNA here is from genome assembly GCF_051167655.1 of Bradyrhizobium sp. HKCCYLS2038. Classification (NCBI taxonomy): domain Bacteria; kingdom Pseudomonadati; phylum Pseudomonadota; class Alphaproteobacteria; order Hyphomicrobiales; family Nitrobacteraceae; genus Bradyrhizobium; species Bradyrhizobium sp. HKCCYLS2038. The sequence goes on from NZ_JBNPTM010000003.1 coordinate 409,642, forward strand.
GAGGTTCCGGCCCTTTTGCTTGGGCGCCACCGTCGGCGTCTATGACTGCTCGCAACTCGTCGCAGGCCGCCGGGCATGGCGGATCATGGTTTGGCCGTCCCGGCTCTGGGTCAGCGTGACCCCCGCCCCCGAATAGCGCCGGCCGGACACGGCAAACCGGCGCGCCAAGGTCACCTCGCCACCGTCGATCAGCACGAACGCGCGCGAATCCTGCGGATAGAAGCCGACAATGAACCGGGTGCCGTCAGCGCACCGATAGCTGCTGACCGCCTGTGCATTCGCCCGCGGTTGCAGGGCCACTGTCGCGGCAACAGTCAACAAAGCCGCGGACAAGATCGATTTCATCACGTTCCCCTGCTCCGTTCTAGAGCCTCCGTCCGCGGATGAGAACCGAGACATCGGCGTTTCGCACAGGAGCGCGATCTCGTAGGATGAGGGTCATGTCCGATCCTCACCGCCATCTCGACCTTCAGGGCGCCAGCAACTTCAGAGACCTCGGCGGATACCCCAGCGCAGACGGCCGTCACGTGCGCTGGCGGCTGCTGTTTCGGTCGAGCCATCTCGGCCAACTGACCGAGAGCGATCTGGCGATCCTGCAGCGGCTCGGCATCCGCGCTGCGTTCGATTTCCGCGGTCGCGATGAACGCATGACTGGCCCGTGCACAATGGCTGACATCACCGTGCACTCGCTGCCGATCGAGCCGAGCGTCGTCCCGGCGTTGCGAGCCCTGGCCTCTGCGGGACGCCTCACGACCGAGAATGCCGTCGATCTCATGCGCGAGTCCTACCGCAACTATATCCGCAAGCACACGCCGCGCTTTCGCACGCTGTTCGAGCATCTCCTCAAGGATCATGCGCCTCTGGTGATACACTGCACCGCCGGGAAGGACCGCACCGGGGTCGCGAGCGCACTGATCCTGCATGCGCTCGACGTGCCGGAGAACGTCATTCTGGAAGACTATCTGCTCACCAACCAGCTCTATCGAAGCGACACCGCGGCTCATCCAGATCTCCCAGGCGATGTGGTCCAGGCGATCAGAACGGTGCAGGCCTCTTTTCTGGCAGCGGCCTTCGAGGCCATGCGCGGCGACTACGGAGATGTCGGCAATTATCTCAGTGACGGCCTGGGTCTCGGCCGGGCGGAGCGCAAAGCCCTGCAGGAGCGTTACCTCGCTCCGTAAGATCCGGGTCGATCAGTCCGGCAGCTTCGCCCGCTGCACAGAGACGACACGAGCCGCGGCCGACGATTTGACCGTCTTGATCTTGAGCTCGACACGAAATCCGAGAGCGGCCTCTTCGCTCTTGGGGATGAACAGGATCGCTGCAAAGCTCAAGCCGCCTTCGGCATCGAGCTTGACCGGCAGGTCCTCACGGATGCGAAACACGCGCCCCTTATCGGCACCGCGCGGGCTCTTGGTCCGCACCGTGCGCTCGACCAGCTCGTGCAGATCCAGCACCACGACGCCGGACTCGCTGATGGCGTAGAAGCGAAATGAGTCGGTGTCCCAGCGACTGTTGGCGACCTCGACGACGGCACGGCTGTCGGGCGACCAGGCAGCAATGAGATCGTAGCGGTTGGCGCGCATCTCGCCGGTCGCCCAATAGCTGCCGCCGAGCTGGCCGAGCACGGCACCGTCCGGCAGCCTGACCAGCACGTCTTCGAGAACTCCGGACGGCTCGGCCTGTCCAGACGGCAATCCTTCGGACGTGCGCCAGCCAAAGGCAAGCTTGCCCGATGGAGCAATCGTGGAGGGAAAGACGCGGAGCGCGTCCTTGCCCTCACCGCAGATGAAGCTCTGATGCTGATCAGCCACGCAGCTCGCTTCGGCGCCGAAGGCGGCCATGCTGATAGCGGCGGCGATGAGAGCTCTGGCGGCTGCTGCGCGGATCGGACTCATACGCACATGTTAGCCAGATAGAACGCGCAGCGCACGTCCAGAGTGTCACCGGCTCACAAGAGAGCCGATAACAGACGTAGTAGACTACCAGCTAGCTCCGCTTCAGGCGGCTTCGATATCGGCCGTCTCCGCGGCTTCCATCGCATCGAGATCGGCAATGACCTCCTCGAACGCGGAGATCGCCTGTTGCACGGCCGCAATCTGCATCAGCTCCCAGCCGCTGACCGGGCCCGCTCGATTCTGCAAGGCGACCACGAGATCCCGCCGCTGCTCTTTCAGCTGCACCAGCGGCAAACCATGGTCCGGCAGATGTCTCATCATGGCAAAGCTCCAACGCCCATCAAGCGGCATAGGAGACGCTAGCCCGGCAACCTCGCAATCTCCTTACGAAAGCCCGGCAAATTTTATCGATCAGACGCGCGCCGGCGGCGAGCCAATCGCTTGCGCAAGCGCCTTGCTGACAGCTGCCGTCGCGCATTCGCTCATGTGGAGCCCGTCGTCGTGGCCGTCATCCAACGCCGACAGCGGTATCTGGCCGGTGTCACACCAGCTCTTCATGATCGCCCAGCGCGTGAACAGATTGACGCCGGCCGCCGACGTGACCCGCTCTATCCGCCGCTGCATGTCCTCCGCGGCCTTCAACCTCTCCGGCACCGTGACGATCGCAGCCGTGTATTGCAGGTCCATGACGACGACATCGGGAGGCAGCCGCGACAGCCATTCGAGCCCCACGCGCAGCGCCGCCTCGACCTCGTCGAAACTGTAGATCTGATACCGGTAGGCGGCGTTGGTGCCGACCTGCCAGATCACGAGCGAAGGCTGCTCTGCGATCACATCGCTTTCGATGCGCGACAGCTCTTCGGCCGCTTCCTGCCCGCCAATGCCACGATTGAGGACGTCGATCACGCAGCCGAAATTGGCCTGCCGCAGCAACTGCTCGACCCGTGCGGGGAAGCCGACGATGCCATTGGCACCCGCCGTCGAGGACGAGCCGAGCGCCACCGCCCTGCTCTTGCGCTGAGTACTAAGACTCTGCCGGAAATGCGTCAGCGAGAAACGAAATGAAATAGAAGCGTCGGGAAAATCGCAAGGAATCGTCAAGAATATCACTCCCGGCCCAGCCACGCCCTGAGATTGCAAATCAATGCCGCGGCTGCGCGGCCATTGCAACTCGTTCGCTTGGCAATAGTATAATGATGGGCGTGGCGGGCGCGTGAGCGGAGACCGGGGACGGAATGAACGGAGCAGTGATTGTCATTACGGGGGCGCAAGGCGCGCTGGGGCGCAGCGTTGCCGACCTCGCTTTGGCGCGGGGAGCGCATGTGGCGGGAATCGATCACGCCCAAGCCGAAATCCCGGCCAGTGATGACCGTATCGAGCTCGGAGGCGTCGATCTGTCCGATCCCGAACAGGCGAAGATCGCAATCGACTCGGTGGCCGCCCATTTCGGGACGTTGGATGCTCTGATCAACATTGCCGGCGCATTCGCGTTCGAGACCACCGCCGACGGCGATGACAGCATGTGGGACAAGATGCATGCGCGAAACCTCATGACGGCCCTGCACGCCTCGCGTGCCGCGATCCCGCATCTGGTCCGCTCGAGCACCGGCCGCATCGTCAACATCGGGGCCATGGGCGCGCTTCAGGCGGGTGCCGGCATGGGTCCCTATGCCGCCTCCAAGTCCGGCGTCCATCGCCTGACCGAGGCGCTCGCGGCGGAGTGGAAAGGCAAGATTACCGTCAACGCCGTGCTGCCTTCGACCATCGATACGCCCGCGAATCGTGCCAGCATGCCGAAGGCCGATTTCGACAAATGGGTGACGCCGCAGGAACTCGCCGAGGTGATTTTGTTCCTGGCCAGCGATGCGGCAAGCGGCGTGACTGGCGCGCTGATACCGGTGGCCGGCCGCATGTAGCTTCGGCACGCGATGCATCTCAGACTTGGCGCTGACATCACGCGACGCATCGGGCTAGACTCGCGCAGCGCCTGAGTCGCACGCATGGACGGACCTTGGAAACCGCGCTCTACCTGCCCGTCAAACGCTTTCTCGAGAGCCTCGGCTTCACGGCCAAAGGGGAAGTCGGCGGCTGCGACGTCGTAGCGCTCAAGGGCGATGATCCGCCGATCGTCGTCATCTGCGAGCTGAAACAGGCATTCAATCTGGAACTGCTGCTGCAGGCCGTGGATCGCGCCGGCGCATGTGACGAAGTCTGGATCGCCGCCCAATTGTCGGCGCGCGGCAAGGGCCGCGAGAGCGATGCACGCTATCGCAACCTGTGCCGCCGGCTCGGCTTCGGCATGCTTGCGGTGACATCCACCGGCCAAGTCGAGGTGCTGGTGCCGCCGCCAACCGCGGCGCCGCGCAAGAACCCCAAGAAGCGATCGCGTCTCGTGAGCGAGCATCAGCGGCGCAAGGGTGATCCCGTTGCCGGCGGCTCGACCCGCGCGCCGGTGATGACCGCTTATCGACAGCAGGCGCTGGCCTGCGCCTCGGCGCTATCCGGTGGCCCGAAACAATTGCGCGACCTCAAGGCGGAGATCCCCGATGCGCCGAAGATCCTGCAGCGCAATGTCTATGGCTGGTTCGATCGTGCCGATCGCGGCGTCTACGGTCTGACCAAAGCCGGGCACGCGGCCTTGCGCCGCTGGCCCCAGGATATCCACATGACGGAGGCACCGTTGCCCAATCGCGACATGGTGAATGCATAGCTGGGCTGCCCCGTCGATTTGATATTGCAATGCAACAAAGCTGCTTCTAGGTATCCCGGACGAGACACGAGGTCCCCATGAGCGAAGATTGGAACACCAAGTACGGTCCGCGTCGCGTCAGGCGTGATCCCCCGACTCTGGAAGAAGCGATCTTCGCCGCGTCCGGCATTACCGATGACGTGCAGGCCCAGGCCGAGATCGCGTCGGCGCTGATGGGGATGCCGCTCGAGCAGGTGCTGCCGGAAGTCAAGAAGGCGGTCCGCGTCGCCGCGCGCACCAACACGCGCGTCATCACGGCCGATCAGGGCACGCAGCAGCGCGCTGTCGTAGTCGAACGCCGCACCGTGCGCCGCTTCAACTTCGACAAGCGCACCGGCACCTGAGCGCGCCCGCGCTCGGCGCACATCACACTGGATCTTCTCAAAATAAGAGCGCGACAGTTCGGCTGTCGCGCCCTTTGTGTTGCTGCGGCTGGTCGTCTCAAGCCGCGCGCTGATTGCCATACATGCGGGTGACCAGCTTCCAGCAGGCGCGATTGAGATTGAACAAGGCGCGTGCTGCGGCAATCGGCGTGTCGATCACCAGCTTTGCGAGTTCATCCTGCGGCTGCTGCGTCAGGTCGATCGTGCCGGTCGACTCGCCGTGGCGGAACGCCAGATGCGCGCCGAACTTGGCGGCCAGCGCCCGCATTGCGTGGTTCTGCGATCCCGTCGTGACGCGCAGCCGGCGATAGCCCTTCCAACGTGCCTCGGAGATCACGCGCTGGAACAGCAGGCTGCCGACGCCGCGCCGGCGCACGCAGGATTCCACGCTGAAGGCGATTTCCGGAAGCTCGTCGTCCGACTGCTCCGGCGGATGCAGCTCGGCGGCGCCCCGCACCATGCCGTTCTCCATGTAGGCGACGACGATCGTGCCGTCAGCCGCACAGCGGGCCGCGTAGCGCTCGATGAATTGGTCATCGAGGAAACCGTTGAAGCGATCGTGCCGGCTCTCAGGATCGAGCCGCAGCAGATGATCGCGCAGCAGCGGCAGTTCCTCGTGCTGGCTCAAGGTCCGCACATAGCCGAAGCCCGGCCGGGGACGAAATGGATCTAACTGTGACACTGCCAAGACTCCTCTTCGAAGCCCCTCGCGCACAGACGTCTTTCCCTAGACAGGGCGTATATTGTGCATCGCAACATTCATTGCAAGCCCCCTGCTCTACGGGGAGAACATGCCGCCATGCGCTGATAGCGTGAGTTAATAATTCGTTTGTGTACGAATCATCACAGCACGAGCTGCGTCTGAGTCACCATCGCCACCAGCCGGCCATCCTCGGTCTCGACCCGCGTCTGCCATACCTGGGTGCGGCGGCCGCGATGAACGGGAGTCGCGATCGCCGTCACGATGGTCCCCTCCTTGGCGCCGCCGATGAAATTGGTCTTGCTCTCGACGGTCGTCGTGCCCTTGGCGTCCTCGGGCAGGTTGATCACGGTGGCGGCGGCGCCGACCGAATCCGCCAGCGCCATGACCGCGCCGCCGTGGATGGTGTGATGCAGGGTGCAGAGATCCGGCCGGACCAGCATCCTGGCGACGACGCGCTCGGAGCTCGCCTCGGTGAACGTGACGCCCTTGAGCTCAGCGAACGGCATCTTCAGCGCGTTGATCTTCTCGAGCGGCGTCATGCTGCTTTCTTCCCTTCATCTCCAAGGGTACGTCATCTGCCACTATGACCTGGATGCGTCGAGCGCCGCATCGAAGGCAATGACCTGCGAGGTCATTGCCTTCGATCAGCGCACTACTCAGGCCGTCTCGACCCCGCACCAGTCGGCGATGAACAAGGCCATGGTCTTGGTCGCCTGACGCAGCGAATCGAGCTCGACATATTCGTTGAAGCCATGCATCGCCGCGCCTGTCGCGCCGAAGCAGAGGCTCGGGATGCCGTAGTTCAGCCCATAGAAGCGGGTGTCGGTCAGCGCGGTGAACACGAGGTCCTGGACCTCGCCGCCATACACTGCGCTGAACGCCCTGCCGAACGCCGCCTCCGGCTCTGCCGAATTGGTCAGCTCGTAACCTTCCGACAGGAAGCCCGACCACTCGACGACAGGCGGATTGTTGGACAGGAAGCGGTGGTCGCGCGAGGCTGCGGCAACGCAGGCGAGGATCTCGTTCTGGCACTCCTTCACCGACCAGCCCGGCAGGATCGCAATCCGGCAGTCGACATCGCACCAGGCCGGCACGCTCGAGGCCCAGTCACCGCCCTTGATGATGCCCGGATTGAAATTGATCGGATGATTGAGCGTCTTGAAGTGACGGTCGGTCTTGGCGCGCTCGTTCCAATCCGCTTCCAGCTTCTCCAACGCATGAATCAGGTGATAGGTCGCCTGGATCGCATTGGCACCGATGCCCGCCTCGAACACATGCGCCGGAAAGCCGCGCACCTTGATGCGGAACCAGATCACGCCGACCTGTGAGCGCACCATCTTGCCGCTGGTCGGCTCCGGAATGAAGCAGGCATCGGCACGATAGCCACGTTGCAGGGTCGACAGCGCGCCGACGCCGGTGCTCTCCTCCTCGATCACGGACTGCACGTGAATGCGCGCCGTCGGCTTGAAGCCGGCCGCTGCGATGGCATCGAGCGCGTACAGCGCGCCGATCGTGCCGGACTTCATGTCGCAGGCGCCGCGGCCATACATCCTGCCGTTCTTGACGACCGGCGAAAACGGCGGCGTGTCCCACATGTAGAGCGGACCGGCGGGCACGACGTCGCAGTGACCTTGCAGGATCAGCGATCGGCCGGCCGTCGTCGCCGGCCGATAGGTGCCGACGACGGTTCGCGCTTTCGAGAAATCATGCTCGATCGGACCGTAACCGCGCATGTCCTTGAGCTCGTCGAGATCGATGTGCCAGTCGTCGACCTCGTAGCCGCGCGCGCGCAGCAGGTCGCCGAACATGTCCTGACACGGCCCCTCGGCACCGCGGGTCGAAGGTATCGCGACGAAGTCGCTCGTGGTTCCGATCTGGCGGTCGAAGCCGGCGTCGACGGCGTCGACGATCCGCTGCGCGATGTCTGGGGTGATCATGCCTGTCCAGGTTCCAATTGCCGATGACCGCAGCAAACCACAAACCGGCGCGCGGTTGCACCGGATTCGCCGCTGCTTTCAGAATCGCAGGCCCGCTCGTACATTGATGCATACGAAATTCTGCAATGACATATTCTGGAATTTGGCATGTCGGATCATCGCAATATTTTGTACTTCCTCCTGGGCATTCTCACTGCGGCCATCATCGTGCTCGGCTACAATCTCTATCAAGCCAAGCGACAGCCCGAAGGTGTCCAGATCAATCTCGGGCCGAACGGCCTGAAGATCGAGGGAAAGTAAAAGCAATGCGTCCTGTCATGCCGTCGCTGTTGGGCGCTATTTCGCTCAGCGGTCTTCTCCTGGTCGTGCTCACTGCTCCGGTCCATGCACAATATGTCGGCCGCGAGCAGGACGTCACCGACCTCCGGCTCGGGCAGCGCGTACTGGTCGACGACGGCACCTGCCCTGCTGGCCAGGTCAAGGAGGTCTCCGGATCCAAGATGGTGGAGACCGGCATTGTCCGCGCCGTGAAATGCGTGCCGCGTTTCGGACCGAAGAAGAAGTAGTCACGTCGCTGCATGGCCTGACGACGTTCGAAGCAAATAGCCTGCATGGCCGCCTGTGGTGAGCTGGATCACACCGGCTCGAACGACGTGACCCAGCGCACATTCCGCGACCGTTCCTTCCAGCGATCCTCTCCCCGCAATTCGGATCAATCTGCGGTCCGCGCCCTCGCGCGCGGCGCAGCCACGGCGGGGAAAGCACATGAGCTTCGACAACGGGATCAACCATGACAACGGCTTTGGCGAACAGCTGGGCGACGGCATCGCATCAGGCCTATCGGCCGCGGGCTCGGCCATAGGAGGCGATACCGGCGACGCCGTGGCGTCCGCCAGCGACGCCATCGGTCATCTGGCCGGTGATGCCGCGGGCATCGCGAGCGGAGGCTCCGGTGCGCTCGCGGCCGGCGGCGACGCACTCCAGACCGTTGGCGACCTCGCAGGCGGCGACGTCGGCGAGGTGCTGAACGCCATCGGCGATGTGCTGAAGGATGGGACGGAAGGGCTCGGCGACAAGGCTGGTGACGCCATCGGCTCGGCGATCGGCGATCTCGGCCATGCCATTGGCGGCGATGTCGGCGACGCCGTTGCTGGCGCGGCCGACGTTATTGGCGACGTCGCCGGCGACGTGATCGGCGGCGCGATTGGCGCGCTGACCGGCGGTCCCGGCGGCTTGGCCGATGCCGCAGAGGGCGCGCTCGGCGCCGTCGAGCATCTCGCCGCGGGAGCCGCGGAAGGGTTGGCCGGAGCGATCGGCGGCGATATCGGTCAGGACATCGGCGGGCTGGTCAACGCTGTCGGCGATGCCGCGGGCGCAGTGCACGATGCCATCGGCGCAATCGAGGGAGCTGGGAGCGCTGTCGGCGGAATCATCGGCGGCGCGGTTGGCGCAGTCGAAGGGATCGGCGGCGCCGTTGTCGGCGCAATCACCGGCGCCGGCGACGTAGGTCATGCCGTCGACGGCGTCATCGGTGCGACCTTCGGTGGTGTTGAAGGGGCTGTCGAGGGTGCAGCCGGCGGACTGGGGGGCGTGGTCGAAGGCGTCACGGGCGCCGTCGATGGCGCCCTCGGCGCTGCCGGAGATGTGGTTGGCGCCACCGGAGGCCTGCTCGGCGACGCCGGACACGGCCTTGAGAACCTCGGCAATGACATCGGCGGAGTGGCTGGCGACATTGTCGGTGGCATCGGGGTCGGCCTCGAAGGCGCGGGAGCCGCGCTGAACGAGGTCGGAGGATTCCTCAATAATGCCGGCGACGTCATCGGGGGCATCGGCGGCGCTGTCGGCGGCGCCATCGGCGAGGCCGGGGGCGCGATCGGCGGCGCCATCGGTGACGCCGGACACGCAGCCGGCGATGCCATCGGCGGCGTCGTCAACGAGGTCGGCGGTGCGATCGGAGATGCCGTCGGCGGCGCGATCGACGCCGTCGGAAGCGCAATCGGAGATGCCGCGGGCGCCGTCGGCAGTGCCCTCGGCAGCGTGGTCGACACCATCGGCGGTCTGTTCGGCGGTGGTCACGACAATGGTGGCGAAAACCCCGGCTCAGGCGGCGGCGAAGGCAATAACGCCGATCACGGCGGAAACAGCGGCGGCGGCGACAATGCAGGCGGCGGCAACGAGGGTGGCGGCAACGAGGGCGGCAACGGAGAGGGAGGCGAGGCCGGCAACGGCAATGGTGGCAACGACAATGGCGGCGGGGGCGAAAATGGCATGCCCGACCCCGAGGGAGGCGGCTCGGGCGGCGCGAACTCCTCGCCGAATCCGGATGGCGGCGATACCGACGGCAATGATGGCAACAGCCACATCTCCCTCGGCGGGCATGGCCACGGCGGCGGCGATGGCCTGGGCGAAGGCGTCGGTGATCTCGGCGACATGCTGGGCGCGCCCGGCGGTCTGCACGGATCGCACGGTTCCAACGCCGTCGATCCGTTCCACAATCCCGGTGAAGAAATGCCCAATCCCGACGACTCCGGGTCGGGAGGACCGACCAGTAACATCGCCCATGTCCTCGCTGGCGGCGACCTCTCTGCACTCAATGCTCATGGCAGCGACAGCAGCAGCATCGTGATCGGCGGCAGCTTCTGGGACCAGGCAGCCGGCTCGGCGCAGGGCAGCAGCCTTGCAACAGCCAACTCCGAACTCGGCGGCGCGTCCGGTGCTCAGGTTTCGCACTTGATGGCTGCCGACTCGATCAGCGAGAGCAGCACGCACGATCTCTCCACCTCTCTCGACAGCAGCGCTCATGCGACTCTCAGCCATGGCCTCGCCGACGCAGGGTTCGCGCATGATGCCGGGCTCGGATCGATCGCGCTGCACGACCTCTCGCTCGGTAACGCCTTCGCCCATCAGATGCACATCTGACGACCGCGTCGTGATCGCGTGGATGCTGCCGCACGCCGCGGCAGCATCCACCATGCCATCAGCCCTGTGACATGCCGCACAGAAACGATGCCGCCACTTCCGGTTAGATCCACCGCAGACCGAATTTCGGACTCGCAAGGGGGACCAGATGTCGCACGATCTCACGATGGACAGCGCAATCAGCATGCCGGGCAACGGCTCCAGGACGGTGCCCAAGGGTGATTTCCACCGCTACGCCCTGCTCGGCTATCTCTCGATCGCTCTCGTGTTCGGCGGCTTCGGCGTGTGGGCGGCCTATGCGCCGCTCGACCGCGCGGCAATCGCGCCGGGCACGGTCTCCGTCTCGGGCGACCACAAGGTGGTCCAGCATCGCGAAGGCGGGATCGTCACGGAGATCCTGGCGAAGGAGACCACGGCGGTGCACCGCGGCGACCTGCTGTTCCGGCTGCAGCCGACCGAGGCGCAGGCCAACACCGACCTGCTGCGCAAGCAGATGGACGCCGCGCTGGCTGAGGAAGCGCGTCTGCTGGCCGAGCGGGGCAACGCCCGCATGATCAGCTTTCCCGACAGCCTGCTCAAACGGCAGAACGTTCCCGAGGCCGCCCTCGCCATCGCCGACCAGCAGCGCCTGTTCATCGAACGCCGCAACGGATTGATCAGCCAGGTCAACATTCTCAACTCGCAGATCGCCCAGCAGCAGCAGGAGCTCACGGGCCGCGATCGTCAGCGCACCGCGCTCGTCGCACAGCTCGCCAGCTTCGACACGCAGATGAACAATGTGCGGCCGGCAGTCGCCGCCGGCTACTATCCGCGCAACAAGTTCCTCGAGCTGCAACGTGATCGCGCCCGTGTCGAGGGTGATCTCGGCCAGGCGCAGGCCGATGTTGCCCGGCTGACCCAGACCGCCGGGCAGACGCGTCTGCAGATCGATCAGACACTGCAGAAATACATGACCGAGGTCGGCCAGCAGCTCGACGGCACCCGCGCCAAGCTGTCGGACCTGCGCGAGAAGCTCGTCATTGCCGAGGACGTGCTGCGCCGTGTCGACATCCGGGCCGAGCGCGACGGCATCGTCATGAACATGAAGGTCCACACCGTCGGCGCCGTCGTGAAGCCGGCCGATACGCTGGCCGAGATCGTGCCGATCGGCGAAGGCGTCGACGTGATGGCGCACGTCTCTCCCCGCGACATCGAAAGCGTCGCGATCGGCCAGAAGGCCGAGGTGCGCTTCCCCAATTTCTCCTCGCGCACGACGCCGACCATCTTCGGCAAGGTCCAGAGCGTCTCGGCGGACGCGGTGGCCGACGAGGCCACCAAGCAGAGCTATTACTCGGCGCGCGTCGTGATCGACTATTCGACCTTGCCGCCCGACATCGCCAGCAAGATCCTGCCCGGCATGCAGGCCGACGTCATCATCTCCACCGGCGAACGCACCGTGCTCGAATATCTCGTCGGTCCGCTGCTCAACACCCTGGCCAAGACGTTCCGCGAGAAGTGAGCGAACGCCCCGGGGTGACGACGGGCCCTGCCCGCGTCGCCCCGACCGTCTGTGTGAGCTTCATCACGGTGGCTTGCTCCGGCCTGGAGGAAGCTCCCCTGGCTATTTGCAAGAGGGGATCTGACATGACGACGACCACCACCCGAAGCCCGCTGGGAGCCGCGCTCCGCGCCTGCTTCCCCGCGCTCACCGCCACCTTCGTGCTCAGCCTCTTCATCAACGCGAGCATGCTCGCCTCGCCGCTGTATTCCATGCAGGTCTACGACCGCGTGCTGACCAGCCGCAGTATCGGCACGCTCGTCATGCTGACGCTGATCGTCGCCGTCTTCCTGGTGCTGTACGGCGTGCTGGAATTCGCCCGCTCCGGCGTGCTGGCGCGCGCCGGCGTCCAGTTCGAAGGCACGCTGCGCCATCCGCTGTTCGAGACGATGATGAAGGCGGAGCTGTCGCCGCGGCATCGCTTCGGCCAGCAGATCATCCGCGATGCCGAGACCATCCGCGACTGCATCTCCAGCGGCACCGCCGCCATTGCCTGCGATCTGCCGTGGACGCCGGTGTTCGTCGCACTGTGCTTCCTGCAGCATGCCTATCTCGGCATCCTCTCGCTGCTCGGCGCTACCGTGCTGTTCTCGCTGGCGCTGTTCACCGAGTTCTACACGCGCTCCAGCGTCGAGCGCACCAATGCGCTCGCCAACGAGGCCTCGCGCTTCGTCGCGGCGGCGCTGCGCAATGGCGAGGTGGTGCGCGGCCTCGGCATGGGCGACATCGTCATGGACCGCTGGAGCTGCCGGCAGTCGGCGATGGTGGATGCCCACAGCACGCTGGTCGAACGCGGCGCGGCGATGCATTCCGTGACCAAGTTTGCCCGCATGGCGGTGCAGACCTCGCTGCTGTGCATCGGCGCGTGGCTCGCGATCGAGCAGCAGATCTCCCCCGGCGCCATGATGGCAACCTCGATCATCATGGGCCGCGCGCTGGCACCGGTCGAGCAGGTCGTCGGCCAGTGGAAGCGCATCATCGCGGTCCGCTCCGCCTACCGCCGGCTGGACGAGCTGTTCCAGGCGCTCCCCGTGACGGCCGCTCCGACCGCCCTGCCGGCGCCGCGTGGCGACATTGATGTCGAGAACGCGGTGGTGTGGCCGCCGGCCGCGGGTCGTCCGTCGGTCAAGGGCGTCAGCTTCTCGCTCAAGGCGGGCGAGAGCCTGGCCATCGTCGGCGCCTCCGCCAGCGGCAAGTCGAGCATGGCACGCGCCATGGCCGGCGTCTGGCCGCTCCGCGAGGGCGTGATCCGGATCGACAATGCGGCCTACAGCCAGTGGGATCAGAACCGGCTCGGCAAGCACATCGGCTACCTGCCGCAGGACATCGAGCTGTTCTCGGGCACGGTCGCCGACAACATCGCGCGCCTCGCCAAGGTCGATGAGGCCGCCGTCGTCGCCGCCGCCAAGGCTGCCGGCGCGCATGAGGTGATCCTGCGCCTGCCGAACGGCTACGACACCCCGATCGGCGAAGGCGGCGTGGCGTTGTCGGGCGGCATGCGCCAGCGCGTCGGGCTTGCGCGGGCGCTGTATGGCGATCCGCGGCTCCTGATCCTGGACGAGCCCAACTCCAACCTCGACGAGGATGGCGAACGGGCCCTCGCCCATGCCATGGCCCAGGCGAAGGCTGCCGGCCGCACGGTGATCGTGGTGACGCATCGCCCGCAATTGCTGGCCCATGTCGACCGCATCATGGTGATGTCGTTCGGCAAGTCGCTCGCCTTCGGAGCACGCGACGAGGTCATTGCCAAGATGCGGGGCCAGCGCGTGGTGGTCGCTCACGACCGGAATGCGAACAGCGCGGCCGCCTGAGATCGAACCACGTGCCATGGTCAGCAGCGGCTCAGAGCCGCTGCTGAGGGGTCTTGGAAGGTCGTGACCAGAGCAGCGAGTCCGGACTTGGGCAGTCGTCCGGTCATCCGGCCGGATCGAACAGGCACTGCAGGGTGGGCTTCGCGATCTTGGTGAAGGTCGGGCCGATCTCCGCCTGTTTCCCGGGAGGCACCCAGCCGGTCTCGATCGTCGGCACACCAGTCTCGCTGATCCCGCGCAGCAGCGCCTCGCGCAGGTCTGCATCCTCGACCACGGCAGCGGCACGGTCGTGCAGGCAGGAGCAGACCGCTTCGGGATGCTGCCAGCGTCCGAGCATGTGAGGCGCACATTGGCGGACGAACTCGCCGCGCAGGTCAGGCATGCGGGCCGTAGGCCGAGCTTGCGTGGATGACCAGGACAGAGAGACCGCGGCGATCGCCGCAAGACCCAATCGAAAAAGCATGGTGGATGAATGGCCTCGGGTTCTCGTCATCGCAGCCGGAGCGCAGGACGCCATCAACATAGGCCTGGCTTCGTCACCGGTTACCTTCTGCTTAGCGGTCTCAAGTTTCATTTCGTCTGCGCTAGATGCCAGAAACGGTTTCTTGGCTCGCACGCATTGTTTCACGCGAATCAAGCGACGACATAAAATACAACCAAGAAGAGCAACGCGCACGCTGATCAAATCAAAAGCAGTGCAACGTACGCCTCGCTTTGCCATCCAGATTCGGCATCTCCCCCCGCAAGGTCGAGCCGCGCTGGATAGGTCGGAGAGCGGCCGCAACGTCCCGCCAGGCGTTTGCTGCCGAGCGGGGCCTCACGCGGCCGCCATCAATCTCGCATCCGGCCTTATTGAATGAAGTCACCGCACTTCTGGACCTCACCGTCGTCAGCTCTGCCCCACGGCATCACCGGCACCGACGACGTCGAGTTTTTCGGCGATCCCTCGATCAGCTTGTCGGAATAGACCATGTAGACCAGGACGTTGCGCTTGGCGTCGCAGCCGCGCACGATCTGCATCTTCTTGAAGAACAGCGAGCGCCGCTGCCGAAACATGTCGTCGGCCTGTTCGAGCTTGCGCTTGAAGCGGATCGGTCCGATCTGCCGGCACGCGAGCGAAATGTCCGAGACCTCCTCGGCGAGCCCGAGCCAACCGGCATAGCCTCCCTTCTGAGGCACGGTGAAATGACAGGCGACGCCCTCGACCTCAGGATCATCAACGCCATAGGTCGCGAGCTTGTCATTCGGGCTGAGCAGCTTGAACACCGTCGAGCGGCGGAAGATCAGATCCGGCTCATCGGCGGCGTAGGCTGACACCACTGGTGAAGACAGCCCGATAAGCAAAAGCAAAGCTAGGGTTTTCAGCCACAGATCAAACCGGGTGGTGGCTCTGAACGACATCTGGGTCTCCGTTATACCGCCGCTGCACGGCATACCGCCCATGTAGGAACACAGAGACCCGCTAGGAAGGCGCTTACGGCTTTTGCTTTGCGCAATGCGCGTTTAACGCGCTGTGAGGCTTTTCTGCTACGATTGGGACGAAAATCACGCAGGGCAGAAGCCCCAAGCTGGTGAACGCAGACTCCGTCTGCGACACTAAAGACCAGATGGTTCTTGAGGATTTGCCGGAATGTTCTGCGTTCATGCAGCCGCCAGGGGGCGGTTTTATTGTGCCGCAATCGTTTCAGTCCCGCTTGTCATAGCCGCAGCGTCACAGGCTGACGCGCAATCCTATCGTTACTGGGACGAGCAGCAGCCGGTCGCGATCGCTCCGGCGCCGCGCGCAGCCATGCCGCGCAAGCCCAAGGCGCGCCACGGCCACAAGGCAACGATCGAGAAGGAAGCTGCCAAGCCGCAAGGGCCGGTCACGATCGCCGTGTCGGTCAGCAAGCAGCAGCTCAAGGTGTACGACGCCAACGGCCTGTTCGCGGAAGCGCCGGTGTCGACCGGCATGAAGGGGCATTCCACCCCGATGGGCGTGTTCAGCGTCATCCAGAAGCAGAAATTCCACCGCTCCAACATCTATAGCGGCGCGCCGATGCCGTTCATGCAGCGGATCACCTGGTCCGGCGTCGCCCTCCATGCCGGCGTTCTTCCCGGCTATCCGGCCTCCCACGGCTGCATCCGGATGCCCGCGAGCTTCGCTCCGCGGATCTACGGCTGGACGCGGATGGGCTCGCGCGTGCTGGTGACGCCGGGTGAAGTGGCTCCCGCCAGTTTCTCGCATCCCTTGCTCGCCGCGTTGAAGGCGCCGCAGCCGACCGCATCGGTCCAGCCGGAGGCGAATGGTCCGGCCGCGGTCAAGTCGGACAAGGGCGCGGCGGCCGCCGCGACCATCACGGTCGCGACAACGGACCTGCGCGCCACCATCGGCTACGCCGAGATCAGCCGCTCGGGCGAGGACGCGCCGGCCGCCTCCCGCCAGTTGCGCACGGCCGACGCCAGCAATTCCGCAGGCCTCCCGGCCATGGCCTCGGACGCCGCGCCCGCAGGCGCCAATGCGAGCGCGAACAACGGTGATACGGCCGACTTGAAGCCCGCAGTTACCGAGACCCCCATCGACGCGAAGACCGAGACCAGTTCGGCCGCCCCGAAGGCCGCCGACCAGGACGCGAGCAAGCCTGGAGACGGCGAGCCCGGATCCTCGTCCGCAAGCCAGCCAGCCAGCACGGCCCAGGCGCCCACCTCCGATGCGCCGGCCAAGGCTGAGAAGGCTGACGCCGCCCCGGAGACCAAGACGATCGCGGATAAACCCGCTGACGCCGCCACTGGCGAGACCAAGGTCACGGACAAGCCGATCGCCTCGCCGGCGACGAGCGCAGAGGCGCCGGCTACGCCCGCGGACGCCAAGGACTCCGCGAAGGACCAGTCGCGCGTTGCTGCACCGGAAAAGGTCATCGCGCCCAAGCCGGAGTTGAAGCGCAACAGCCAGGTCGCGATCTTCATCAGCCGCAAGGATTCCAAGCTCTACGTCCGGCAGAACTTCGCGCCGGTGTTCAACACGCCCGTGACCATCGCATCC
The DNA here is from genome assembly GCF_051167655.1 of Bradyrhizobium sp. HKCCYLS2038. Lineage (NCBI taxonomy): Bacteria > Pseudomonadati > Pseudomonadota > Alphaproteobacteria > Hyphomicrobiales > Nitrobacteraceae > Bradyrhizobium > Bradyrhizobium sp. HKCCYLS2038. The sequence continues at coordinate 426,601 of NZ_JBNPTM010000003.1, forward strand.
AGCGACCGGCCGCTCGGCACGCATGTGTTCACCGCCGCCACTGACAAGGCCGATCCGGCCGCGATGCACTGGTCGGTCATCTCGCTGCCCGCCTCTGCGCGCAGCGCTACGGCCAATGATGGTGCGGACAAGGCTGTTCGACGCGGCAAGAAGACTGCGGAGGCCCATGTCGAAGCCAAGCCGGCGATCATGCCGGACAGCCCTGCCGAGGCGCTCGACCGCATCACCATCCCGGCGGATGTCGTGGCGTGGCTCGGCGAGGCGCTGTCGGCCGGAAGTTCGTTGATCGTCTCCGATCAGGGCATCAACCAGGGCGAAACTGGCGAGGGCACCGAGTTCATTCTTTCGCTGCGCTGACGACCGACGACGTCCCTCTTTCCGCCCTACCGCAGGGGTATCCCCTTGCTGGAACGCAGTCTGATCCAACGCAACGCCACGGCCGTTCAACGAACGGCCCGTAGGGCGTCGGCGGATTCGTGCTTCACGGGGCTGGCTCAGCACAGGAGATTCACAATGATCGATCGCAGGATGGTTGTTCTCGGCCTCGGCGCGTCCTTGACCGGCGCGACGTTCGCCTCTGCCGCCCGGGCCGACAACGCGGTGAGCAAGACGACGGCCTACCGCTTCTCCTTCCCGGCGCTGTCGGGCGAGCCGATCCGTCTGGCCGATTTCAGCGGCAAGCCGGTGCTGGTGGTGAACACGGCCTCGCAATGCGGCTACACCCCGCAATATGTCGGCCTGCAGCAGCTGTGGAGCGAGTTCCACCAGCGCGGACTGTCGATCATCGCGGTGCCCTCCAACGACTTTCACCAGGAACCTGGCGTCGCAGGCGATATCGCCGAGCTCGCCAACAAGGAATACGGCGTTACCTTCCCGATGACGGCCAAAGCGGTGGTCACCGGCTCCAATGCCCATCCGTTCTACCGCTGGGCGGCCGAGGCGCGGCCCAAGGAGACCCCGCGCTGGAACTTCCACAAATATTTGATCGGCCGTGACGGCTATATCGCCGACGTCTTCGCCTCCTCGGTCGATCCGACCGATACCCGGGTCAAGACCGCCGTGGCCCGGATGCTCGCCGAGGGCTGAGCAACACTTTAAGCAACACTTGGCAAGAATGCGGCGGAAGCGGACAACTTCCCCGTGTTTTTGCCTCGTTTCCTTTTGGCGCCCATCCGGCTCGTGGGGTAATATCCCGGCCCGGATGGTGGAGCGACTCCGGAGATCGGCGCTCCCGTTGCAACAACCCCGAGGGAACACGAGATGCGGATTGCGGCTGGATTGGTGTTCGCAAGCTCTTTGGCGGCTTCGCTGTTGACGTCTGGCGCGGCCTGGTCGCAGGCCCAGCGCACGGCCGCAGCGACCGCTCCCGCACCGGCTGCGGCAACCCCCGCGGCTGCTGCCGCCCAGACCCAGCCGCCACGCGCTCCCTGCATGAACCCGGAGGCGCTCGGCGTCGGCCGCACCGTCGAGATCGACACGACCGGTGGCCCGGGCTTCGGCTTCGAGCACTTCAAGGATCTCGACTTCCTCAAGGACCACGAAGTCGTGCTGACGTTCGACGACGGTCCGTGGCCGGAGAACACCCCCGGCGTGCTGAAGGCGCTGGCCGACCAGTGCACCACCGGCATCTTCTTCATCATCGGCAAGCACGCGACCTACTATCCGGAGATCCTGAAGCAGGTCTACAACGCCGGCCATACGGTCGGCACGCACACCTGGTCGCATGCGGCGCTGACCAACAAGAAGCTGACCGAGGACCAGCGCAAGGAAGAGATCGAGCTCGGCATCAGCGCCGTGAAATGGGCGCTCGGCGGCAACTCGCCCGCGCCGTTCTTCCGCTTTCCGGCGCTGCAGCATCCGCCGGAGATGGTGACCTATCTCGGCACCCGCAACGTCGGCATCTTCTCCTGCGACCTCGACTCGTTCGACTTCAAGGCGCGCAATGCGCAGGCGGTGATCGATGTCACCTTCAAGAAGCTCGACAAGCTCGGCAAGGGCATCATCCTGATGCACGACTTCCACAAGCACACCGCAGAAGCCCTGCCGGAGATGCTGCGCCGCCTGAAGGCCGGCGGCTACAAGGTGGTCGCGATGCGCGCCAAGGCGCCGGTGCAGTCGCTGCCGCAATATGACGAGCAGCTCGGCAAGGTCGCGAAGCTGCCGACGGTGAGCCAACGGCCGGTTTCGAGCGTTGTGACGACAGTGTCCGAATGATCTGGGATCTGTTTCGTCAGTGAACAAGCTTCGTCTCGAAGGTTACGTCATCGTATCGGCCGACGGCATGTTGGCCGATTCCCACAATGTGATGCCGGCGGCGCTCAAATTCCCGGGCGACGCCGTGTTCTTTTCCGATGCGCTCGACAGTGCCGACCTGATCGTGCACGGCAGGAACTCGTATGAGGACCAGCCCAATTCGCCGAAGCGCCGGCGGATCGTCGTGACCCGCAAGGTGGCGGCGCTGGCGCCGGACACCGAGAAGCCGCTCTCGACGCTGTGGAACCCTGCGGGCGCCTCGTTCGAGGCCGCCTGCGAGGCCGCCGGCGTGACGGCCGGCCGGGTGGCGATCATTGGCGGCCCCGTCGTGTTCGACATGTTCATGGACCGCTACGACACGTTCTTCCTGTCGCTCGCGCCCCACGTCTCGCTGCCCGGCGGAGAGCCCTGCTTCACCACGGTCGGCCCCGGCCGGTCGCCGCAGCAGGTGCTGACGGCGCATGGCTACAGCCCCGCCAATCAGCTGATGCTCGATCCCGACCACGACGTCAGCGTCACCGCCTGGAAACGGTCCGCGTAGACGACGGACCGGCTAGATGTCGCCATAGGCGTTCTGCGCGGGCGCCTTCGGCCCGCGGCCATAGCCGAAGATCATGAACAGCGCGCCGATGATCGAGAGATTCTTCAGCGCGTCGATCAGCGTCTTGGCGTTGTCGGGCGGCGTCTGGTTCCAGAAATCGTGGAAGTAGAAGATCGTCGCGCCGACGAAGATGATCATCAATAGCGCAAAGAAGCGGCCGAGAAAATTCAGCGCGATCATGGCGCCGGCGAGCAGCTCGAACGCGCCCGCGGCGATCGCCAGGATCTGCGGCATCGGCATCTTCGCGGCCGCCTCGAGCTGCGCCGCATAGGGCGCGAGCAGAGGCGGAATGGTGACCTTGGCGGCGATCAGATCGGCGGTCACGGGAATGCCGAACAGCTTGGTCGCGCCCGAATAGATGAAGATCACGGCGAACAGAACGCGCCCGAATGTAATGAAACCCGGCATTCTCGCCCTCACGGATCGACTAGAAACGAATGGTGCCGGCCAGCCGGCGGGATGTGTGACATCGCGAACGCTTTTCAACAATAAAGGCGGGCGGAATGCGACCGAAACCGGACGAATTCCGCCACACTTCGATCACGTCAATTCGATCACGCAAACAGCGTCGGCTGCGCCCTCCCCGCCCGCTCTTGCGCCTCGACGGCGGCCACCGCCGTCATGTTGAGAATGCCGCGCGCCGTCACCGACGGCGTCAAGATATGCGCCGGCCTGGCCGGGCCGATCAGGATCGGCCCCACCGGAACCGCATCCGCCAGCACCTTGATCATCTGATAGGCGACGTTGGCGGCATCGAGGTTCGGCATGATCAGCACGTTGGCCGACCCTTCCAGGTCGGAATGCGGCAGGATCAGCTTGCGCGCGGTCGCCGACAGCGCGGTGTCGCCCTGCATTTCGCCGTCGGCCTCGAGGTCCGGCCGCCGCTGCTTCAGAAGCGCCGTCGCCTGCCGCATCTTGCGCGACGAGGCGGTGTCGTAGCTGCCGAAATCGGAATGCGAGACGAAGGCGATCTTCGGCTTGATGTTGAAGCGCATGACGTGATTGGCCGCGAGCGAGGCCATTTCGGCGAGCTCATCGGCGGTCGGATCGGGACGCACCTGGGTGTCGCCGATGAAATAGGCGCCCTTGCTGGTGATGGTGAGCGCGAGCGCCGCGAAGTCGCTGACCCCCGGCATGAAGCCGATGATCTCGCGGACATGACGCAGATGGCTCATGTAGCGGCCCTCGACGCCACAGATCATCGCATCGGCCTCGCCCCTGACGACGGCGAGCGCCGCGATCACGGTGGCGTTGGTGCGCACCACGGTGCGCGCCGCATCCGGCGTCACGCCGCGACGTCCCGCAATCTCGATGTAGCTCTGCACGTAGGAGCGGTAGCGCGGATCGTCCTCGGGGTTGACGAGGTCGAAGTCACGCCCGGCCTTGATCGACAGGCCGAAGCGCTTGATGCGCGCCTCGACCACCGAGGGACGTCCGACCAGGATCGGCCGCGCCAGCTTCTCCTCGAGCACCACCTGGGTGGCGCGGAGCACGCGCTCGTCCTCGCCCTCGGCGTAGATCACGCGCACCGGCTGCGCCTTCGCCTTGGCAAACACCGGCTTCATGACGAGGCCGGAGCGGAATGCGAAGCGCTCGAGCAGCGCGGTGTACTCGTCGAAATTGGTGATCGGCCGCGTTGCGACGCCGGACTCCATCGCCGCCTTTGCCACCGCCGGCGCGATGCGCAGGATCAGGCGCGGATCGAATGGCGAGGGGATCAGCGAGCCCGGGCCGAAGCCCTGCGTCTCGCCGGTGTCGAAGCCGCGCGACACCGCGTCCGACGGCGGGTCCTGCGCGAGCTGCGCGATCGCATCGACCGCCGCCTGCTTCATCGCCTCGTTGATCGCGGTGGCGCCGACGTCGAGCGCGCCACGGAAGATGAACGGGAAGCAGAGGACGTTGTTGACCTGATTCGGAAAGTCCGAACGTCCTGTGCAGATCATCGCGTCGGGCCGCGCCGCGCGCGCCTCCTCCGGCATGATCTCGGGATTGGGGTTGGCCAGGGCCATGATCAGCGGCTTCTCGGCCATCTGCTTCAAGAGTTCCGGCTTCAGTACGCCGCCGGCGGAGAGGCCCAGGAAAATGTCCGCACCGCCGATCACCTCGGCGAGCGTGCGCTTGTCGGTGTTCTGCGCATAGACCGCCTTCCACGGATCCATCAGCGTGTTGCGGCCCTCATGCACCACGCCGTCGATGTCGCAGACCCAGATATTCTTGCGCTGCGCGCCCATCGACACCAAGAGATTGAGGCAGGCGATCGCGGCGGCGCCCGCGCCCGAGGTCACGATCTTGACGTCGGAGATCTGCTTGCCGGCCAGCGACAGCGCGTTCTTGATCGCGGCGCCGACGATGATCGCGGTGCCGTGCTGGTCGTCATGGAAGACCGGGATCTTCATGCGCTCCTTGAGCCGCGCCTCGATCTCGAAGCACTCCGGTCCCTTGATGTCCTCGAGGTTGATGCCGCCGAAGGTCGGCTCCAGCGCCGCCACCGTCTCGACCACACGGTCGATGGTGTCGGCCGAAATCTCGATGTCGAACACGTCGATGCCGGCGAATTTCTTGAACAGCACCGCCTTGCCTTCCATGACGGGCTTGGAGGCCAGCGGGCCGATATTGCCGAGGCCGAGCACCGCGGTGCCGTTGGAGACGACGGCGACCAGATTGGCGCGCGCGGTCAGCGTCGCGGCCTCGGCCGGGTTGTTGGCGATTTCGGTGCATGCAGCGGCGACACCCGGCGAATAGGCCAGCGCGAGGTCGCGCTGGTTGGCGAGCGGCTTGGTGGCCTGGATCTCCAGCTTGCCGGGCCGCGGCAGGCGGTGATAGGCCAGGGCTGCGGAACGAAGATCTTCAGAAAAGGACGACGACATACGTGCTCCAGCGTTTCCGACCCGGATTTTTGGTCTTTTGAGTTTCGCTCAGACGTCGGTTTTTCCGGCCGGTGGAAGCGCATGTGATGCACGTTGGACGGCTTTCATGCAACATCCGAAACCATGGCTGGCGGCGTCCCGGACCCGCAATTTTCCTTTTCGCAGAAGCACATCCCTACTCCATCGATTTCCCTGAGACCATCACCCCTCCTGCTGCCTAAGGCTTAAGCGAGCATTTGGGGCGAGCATTTGGGCGGAGCACATCGAATGACCCGTATCCTGATCGGAATCCTCGTCGCGGTCGCGCTCGGCATCGCCGGCCTCATCGGCGTCCCCTGGTACGCCCAGGCGCGCGCCGAGCGCGAGGTTGAGGCGAGCTTCGCCCAGATCCGGCAGAATGGCGCGACCGCGACCCACGGCAAGGTCGGTTTCGACCTGTGGTCGCGCAAGTTGACAATCGCCGATGTCAAGCTGGAGTCGTCCAGCCAGCCGCCGGCCAGCATCAGCTTCGGCAGCATCGTCGCGACCGGGCTGAGCCAGCCTGATTCCGAGCATGTCAGCGCCGCCAGCATCGAGATCAGCGACATCGCGATGGCTGGCCAGATCGCCGGCTCCTCGCCGTTGCGCCTGAACTACAAGCTGCCGCAGCTGGTGGTGAAGGACTATGCCGGCCCGGCGCGGTTCGCCGCGATCCCGGCCGGCGCCAGCATGCTGGAGACCTACCGGGCGGTTGGCCAGCAATTCGTTGCGATCAGCGCCTCGTCGATCAGCGTGCCGCGGACGACGGGCACCATGGAGGGCGGCCCGTCGGCGGCCCCGGCCGAATTCACCTATTCCGGGCTCAACTTCGACACCATCAAGGCCGGCCGCATCGCCAACTACAAGCTCGACGAGGTCACCTTCACGATGACCCCGCAGCAGCCGGGCGGCAAGGCCGACAAGATGCAGGGCCGCATCACCGGAATCGCCCATCAGGACATGGATGCCAACGCGATTCTGGCAGCCCTCAATCCCGAGGCCGCCAAGGACGACCGGACCTACCGCGTATATGGCAAGGTTACGATGGGAGCCTACGAGATCACCACGGACTCCGGCTTGAAGATGCGCATGGACGGCGCCGCCACGGACGAAGTCAGCGTCCAGCCGGCGCGGCTGCAACTGCCGGCGCTGTTCGCGGTGCTGCCGACCTCGCCCACCGCGCAGCCGACGCCCGATCAGATGCGGGAGTTGATGGAGAAGGTCGCGGGCATCTACGAGGGCCTGGCGATCAGGAACGCGGAGATTCGCGGCCTCTCGATCGACACGCCGCAAGGGCCGGCCAAGCTCGGCGCGATCCGCTTCGACCTGCACGACGGCAAGGGCGACGTGGCGATCGAGGGCTTCGACGGCCGTGGGCCGAGCGGCCCGGTCACGCTCGGCCGCTTCGCGCTGAAGAGCTTCGATCTCGCCGGGCTGATGCACTTCGCCGCCAGATATGCCGCCACCGGCGCCAAGCCGGCGCCGGCCGATGCCGCTGACATGCTGAAGCTGCTTACCGGCATCGAGCTGAAGGCGCTGAGCGCGCCGTACAAGGCCGGCGACAAGCCGGTGCGGATCGACAGTTTCAGCCTCGACTGGGGCCAGTTCGTCGGTCCCATCCCGACCCAGGCGCGGCTCGTCGCCAAGTTGGCCAGTCCGCTCGATACGTCCAATCCTGCCCTGCTGCCGCTGCTGGTCGCCGGTATCGACAGCGCCGCTCTCGATGCCGACCTCGGCCTCGGCTGGACCGAGAACTCGGGCACGTTTGCGCTCGAGCCGTTCAAGCTCGAGGTCAGCAACCTGATCGGCGCGACCGCCAGCGCCTCGCTGTCGCAAGTGCCGCGCGAGGTGTTCACGATGGACATCCAGCAGGCTACGACTGCCGCCGCGCGGATCGAGGCCTCCGGGCTGCAATTGACCCTGCGCGACCTCGGCGCCGTCGACGTGCTCGTCGCCAACTACGCGCGCGGTCATGCCATCACCCGCGACGCCGCGCGCAAGGCGCTGGTCGACGTCATCAAGGCGATCGGCGCCCAGGTCGCCGCCGGCAATGCCGATGCAGCCAACGCGGTCGACGCGCTCAGCCGCTTCATCGAGAGGCCGCGCCAGACCTTCACGCTAAAACTCTCCCCGCGCGCCAAGGTGCCGGCGATGCAACTCGCCCAACTCTTCGCCACCGACCCGCCGAGCGCGCTGGCGCAGTTCAAGATCGAGGCCCAGACGGCGCCGTAACGAACGTGTGAGTCGACGTCTCTCCCCGATGTCATTCCGGGGCGCGCGTAGCGCGAGCCCGGAATCCATAACCACGACCGCGCATGAGGACTGAGGTAGCTCGACAACGGCATTCCTTCGTCAAAGGATGCTCCGGGAGTATGGATTCCGGGCTCGCGCTGCGCGCGCCCCGGAATGACGTGCGGAGAGAGTTTGCCACAAGGCGACAATCGCACATGGGGACGACGAGCGCTCCGAGAGCATAAGCAGACGTCTCTTGGGAGGACACACCTCGGCGATCCCGCGGCTCATCTGCCCGAGTTGTTCCGGTCGTTCGCCCTCTCTCCTTGAAGAGGGCGCAGGGAATGCCGGGTGAAGGCTTCACCCATGGCCCGCCTGCGAAAAAAATGCAGGCGGCAGGTACCACAGGTGCTGCCGGTCAACCGGCATTCCCTGCGCGGTGGGCTTTTCGGCTGCTTCGCGCTCTCCCTGGTGCGCCGGGCTTGTTGGCCACCATGCGCGCACTGCGCTCTCGGCACAGCACGCGGGGACACCAGCGTCGGGGTGTCGAGACCACGCGACTTGACCGTCTGCACCGTGCCGTTCGTCCACGCACTCCATGAGCACGTTGCGACCACGATGCAGCCACCGCCTCCCCACCTCACGTGTCGTGACGACCGCGAACCGTCCCTCTTCATCGAGGCGGGATGGCCGGAAATGTGGAGGTGATTTGCCCGACGGTGCAAGGGAAAAGATTGCGGCGAACTCACACGACGGGCAGTTGGCGCATGACGGGGTTGCACGGATTGCCCGTCGGGCAGAGTAGCAGAACGCCGAACTACATGACGGTCAGTGACATCGCCATATATCTTAGAACGTAGGGTTTCACGGCAGACTTTCCGGCAGGCGGCTCGGCTCCGAAGAAGGCGACATAGCAGTCGTAGCCACCGATCTCGGGCTCGTGCCAGCAGTGAATGACGATGCCATATTCAGGGCCGCCATCCTGGTGACCATCATAGCGAACGGCCGTTCCGGGCGGCAGGTAGGGGTCGGGAATAGACTGAGCGTTGGACATGGCTAACTCTCATTCGCGGATCATGTGCGCATGATGGCAGGGGCCGTGCCGCCTCCGTCATCTCCGTTGGTCACCATGAACATGGCTTCCAAGGTGACAATCAACGAACAGTGACGTTCCACGATAGATCACGCGGTATGGGTCCCGGCGTACGCCGGGACGACAGTTGTGGTCGCTGCTCCAGCACGGTCAAAGCTTCTGCCGTTCGCGCAAACTTTATTTGTCATCCAGTTGTGACGCTGCGCCCGCAACACTGTGGGCCCGACTGCACACCCCATCTCCACTGTCGTCCCGGCGCACGCCGGGACCCATACACATAGCACGCGGTTCGAGGCAGGATGGTCGCTCCAGCGTTTGCAGGCAAGATCGCCGTTTCTATCAGCGCCGGAGCGCACGCGCGCGGCGCGCTTCGGCTTGCTCGTCGCTACAATTGCTTCGCGAAACACGCGGCCTCTTCCCTGCCGGCGTACTTGCCGTAGTTCGGAATCCGCCGATAGCCGTGCCGCTCGTAGAAGCCGACCGCGCGCGTGTTGACCACACGCGTCTCCAGCCAGATCGCCTGATAGCCGTAGGCGGCCGCCGCGGTTTCGAGATGCGCAAGAATCGCGGCACCGACTCCTGCCGTGCCGGGGCGGGCGAACATCCGCTTCACTTCAGCAATCCGGGCCTGCAACGGACGCAGCGCGCCGCAGCCGACCGCCTGCCCTGCGCCATCTCGGGCGATGACGAAACAGGCCTTGGGTCCGCGCACATCGTCGGGATCGAATGACGAGCGGCCGCTGTCGCCAGTAATGCGCGCGAGCGTTGCCGACAATTCCGCGATCAGAGCTTCGGCGGTGGCCGAAGCTGGGTCTTCAATGGACATCGTCAGCATGCGCGCATCATTCCGTCGTCACTGCGGCGCTGCTGTCGCAGGCCGACCGCTTTGCCTCGTCGAGCCGATGACCCTACAATGTTCGTCATCCCTAGAGCAAAGACGCACAGCACATGCCCGCCCTCACCACCCTCCTCCTCTTCCTCTCCGCCGCCCTGGTCGTCGCGCTGACGCCGGGTCCCGGCATCTTCTACATCGTGGCGCGAACACTGGCGGGGGGCCGTGCCGAGGGGCTGGCCTCCAGTGTCGGGCTCGGGCTCGGCGGCCTCGTGCACGTGATCGCCGGTGCAGTCGGGCTGTCGGCGCTGGTGATGACGAGCGCACAAGCCTTCACGGTGCTGAAGATCGCGGGCGCGCTCTATCTGATCTGGCTCGGCATCAAGACCTGGCGCGAGGCGCGGGTCGCGGCGCCTGCGGAGGTCACGACGACCGGCAGCCGGCGCGCATTCCGCGAGGGGATCGTCGTCGAGGCGCTGAACCCGAAGACGGCGGCATTCTTCCTCGCCTTCATCCCGCAATTCGTCGATCCCGCCGGCCCCGTCGCCGCGCAGTTCATTGTGCTCGGGCTGATCTCGGTCGCGCTGAACACCAGCGTCGACCTCGTCGTAACGGTCTGGGCGGCCAAAGCGCGGCATGGGCTGGTCAAGCGGCCGGGCGTGGTGATGCGGATGCGGCAGGCGTCGGGCGCCGTGATGTGCGGGCTCGGCGGCGCGCTGCTGTTTACACGGCGCGCGAGCTGATCGGCGACAGCCCCGAGCCCCTGGTCTTATTAGTCCACCTGCTGCTTCAGGCGATCGATCAACCAGCGGCCGGCCGGTCCCGGCGGCGTGTCCGTGCGGTAGACAGCCGACATCCGGATTTGCGTATCGGCCTCCGCCCCCGCGAGCGTGAGCGGCACCAGCGCGCCGCTGGCCAGATCGGCCTCGACGACATGGAAGGGCATGCCGCCCCAGCCGAGACCGCCGCGCAGAAAGGCGTGTTTTGCGCCGAGGTCGGACAGCCGCCACGTCCGCGATGAGAACACGCGCAGGTCCTGGCCCTCGGTCAGGCGCGAGCGATCCGTCAGCACCAGCTGGACGTGCTCGCTGAGCACGTCGGGCGAGATCGCGCCTTCGCAGCGCGCCAGCGGATGGTCGGCGGAGGCCACCATCAGATAGCGGATGTCGCGCAGCTGCTCGCTGCGCAGATCGGGATGGCCTGCCAGCAGCGGACCGCGAATACCGAAGGCGCAACGCTTCTCCAGCACCGGCTCGATGACGGCCCCCATGCCTTCCACCGAGACCCGCAAGGGCGTGCCCGGAAACCTCTGCTGAAACGCAGCCACCGCCTCGGTGAGGACAGCGGTCGGGAACAGCACGTTGACGGCGATGCTGAGCTCCGGCTCGAGCCCCTGCGCCAGCCCGCGCGCACGCGCCTTCAGCTCGGCCAGACCGTCGGCGACCGCCCGCGCATCCGCCAGCAAGGCGCGGCCGGCCGGCGTCAGCGCCGGATAGCGGCCGGTGCGATCGAACAGGCGAACCTCGAGCTGCGCCTCGAGGTTCGCGAGGTTCTGGCTGATGACCGACTGCGCCCGGCCGAGCTTGCGGCCGGCGGCCGAGAAGCTGCCGGTTTCGGCCGCGGCAACGAAGGTGCGGAGCTGGTCCAGGGAGATACCGTCGAGCATTTCTATCGTCTAATTCGATGGATAATATCGAATTATATTGCCTTTTCCGATCTATCGCAACCGACCATGGTCCCGGGCGACAGGCGGCGATGCTGCCGCAACCCGGAGACCCCCATGAAGCTGCTTCACATCGATTCCAGCGTTGCCGGCCCCGGCTCGGTGACCCGTCTGCTGTCGGCCGAGATCGTGTCGGCGCTGACCAAGGCCGCCCCGGCCGAGACCGCCTATCGCGACCTCGCCGCCGAGCCGGTGACGCATCTGACCGGCGCGCATCTCGCCGCCATGCAGGGCGGCGCTGCCGATCCGGCCCTGCAGCAGGACATCCACGATGGCCTGCAGGCGATGGAGCAGTTCCTCGCCGCCGACATCGTCGTGATCGGCGCGCCGATGTACAATTTCGGCGTCCCCTCGCAGCTCAAGGCCTGGATCGATCGCCTCGCCGTGCCCGGCAAGACCTTCGTGTATGGCGAAAAGGGTCCGGTCGGCCTGTGCAAGGGCAAGAAGGTGATCATCGCCTCGGCGCGCGGCGGCATCTTCAGCGTGGGATCGCCGATCGCCGCGCTCGATCATCAGGAGACCTATCTGCAGGCATTCTTCGGCTTCCTCGGCATCTCCGACATCTCCTTCGTGCGTGCAGAAGGCGTTGCGATGGGGCCGGAGGCGCGCGCGAAGGCGATCGAGGCCGCCAAGGCGCAGGCCCTGGCGCTCGCCGCCTGACACCACGGAACTGATCTCGCGAGCGCTCCCATGGCCGTCGCTTTCTCCTCCATCACGACCGCGCAGACCCGCGGCACGGCCGGGCGCTTCCTGGTCAAGGCCGTGAATCTCGCCGGGCTCGGGCCGGTGGGCTCGCCGGTGCTCGTCCTGGATGATTTCAGGGTGAGCGGCCGGCCGTTCCCGCCGCATCCGCACGCCGGCTTCTCAGCCGTGACCTATGTGTTTGCGGATTCGGCGGGCGGCCTGCGCAGCCGGGATTCGCTCGGCAACGACGTCACGATCGGTGCCGGCGGCATCGTCTGGACACAGGCCGGCAAGGGCCTGCTGCATCATGAGATCCCCGCCGACGCGCAGGAACTTCATGGCCTGCAGCTGTTCGTCAACCTGAGCGCGGCCAACAAGCTGCGCACGCCGCGGATGCTGCACCTGGCGGGAGACGAGGTGCCGGAATGGAGCAGCGGGGACGGCGACCGCGTGCGCGTCGTCGTTGGCTCGTTCAACGATGTCGCCTCGCCGCTGGTGCCCGCGGAGCCCTTCACCCTGCTCGACGTGACGCTGCGTCGGGGGATCGGCTACGCGCTGACGCCCGGCCATGTCGCCATCGTCTACGTCGTGCACGGCGCGCTGGCGATCGCGAGCGATGCCACTCATCACGATCTCACCGAGGGGCAAGCGATCGCCCTGCACGGCGAAGGGCGCGCGGTGCTGGCGGCCGATGGCGCGGCCCAGCTCGTCATCCTGTCCGGTCCGGAGCTGCAGGAGCCTGTTGTCATCGATGGCCCCTTCATCATGAGCAACGAGCAGCAGATCGCCGCCGCCTATGCGCGGTACCGCGCCGGCGGCATGGGGCGCCTGGCGCCGCTCTGACAAATCACCCATCAGGAGCTCTCAAATGTACGCAGTCACCGGAGCGACGGGGCAGCTCGGCCGCAAGGTCATCGCGCAGTTGCGCGAGCGCGTGCCCTCCTCCGACATCGTCGCCATCGTCCGCAATCCCGGCAAGGCGGCCGATCTCGGCGTCACAAGCCGTGCCGCCGACTACGCCGATCCCGCGGCCCTCGAACGGGCGCTGTCCGGCGTCCACAAGCTGCTGCTGATCTCGTCGAGCTCGTTCGCGACGCGACAGGCCGAGCATGGCAACGTGATCGTGGCCGCCAAGCAGGCCGGTGTCCGGCACATCGTCTACACCAGCCTGCTCCATGCCGAGCAATGGACGCCCGGCTTCGCCCGGGACCACGTCGAGACCGAGCGATTGCTCGGTGAGTCCGGGCTCGGCTTCACCATCCTGCGCAACGGCTGGTACTGGGAGAACCACACCGCGAGCCTCGGCCTTGCGCTCGGCCACGGCGTGCTGATCGGCAGCGCCGGCGATGCGCCGATCTCCTGGGCTTCGCGGCGTGACTTCGCCGACGCCGCGGTTGCCGTGCTCACCGGTAACGACCATGCCGGCCGGACCTATGAGCTCGCCGGCGACCAGCCGCATACGCTGGCCGAGCTTGCCGCCGAGGCCGCGGATCAGAGCGCCGAGCCCGTGGTCTATCAGAATCTCAGCCAGGCCGAGCACGCCGCCTTCTACGAACGCGCTGGCCTGCCGCCGCCGGTCGCGGCGATGATCGCCGAGATCGAGGCGCAGGGCGTCGCGTCCGGCGTGCTGCGCGACGACGGCCGCACGCTGTCGCGGCTGATCGGACGGCCGACGCAGTCGCTGCGCGAGGCCGTCACCGAGGCACTGGCGAGCTGACCACAAAGGCTGAGAGGCTGTTGTCGCCCACCCCGTGCGCCATTCGCGCCTACTCCAGCTCGATTGCCTGGTAGGTGCCGGACTCATCCAGCGCGGTGCCCCAGATCTTGTGCGAGGCTTGGTGCTCGGCGCGGCCGAAGGAGAGCTTGCTGCCAAGGCCGAGATCGATGCTCTGCATCGCCTCCAGCGTATCGACCAGCCGCTCGGTCTCGAGCGGTGTCGTCTGCTTCAACGCCTGGATCAGGATGCTCGCCGAGATGAAGCCCTCGAGCGAGGTGTAGGTCGGCCCCTCGCCCGGGAAGTACTTCTCCAAAGCCGTCTTGTACTCGAGCACGAGGCTCGAATGGCCGGCCACCGAGGGCACGCCCTGTGTGACGATGACGCCGTTGGTGTATTTCGCGCCGAGCAACTTCAGCTCGGCGGCGAGCGAGGTGGATCCAACGGCTGAGATGCTGGCATAGATCAGTCCCGGAACCGCATCGTGGGTCTTCTCGATGAACTTTGCGGCGGCGCGGTCGGTCGCGATCATGATGACGGCCTTGATCGGCTTGGTCTGCGCCTTGAGCTTGCCGACAGCCTCGTCGACGTCCAGCGTGGCACGCGGAAAGCTGTAGCGGATGATCGGATCGGTGATGCCGAGCGCGCGGAACGCCTTGGCGACACCGTTGGCGCCATCGTCGCCATAGGCGTCGTCCTGCGCGAGCACCGCGATCTGCTTCGCCGGGATGCGCTTGACCTTGATCAGGTAGCGCACGATCGCATCGGTCTCTTCCGCATAGCTCGCACGGTAGTTGAAGACGTAGCGATCCGGCGGATCGCGGCGGAGGACGGAGGCGCCGCTATTGGGCGCGAAGAACAGCGCGCGGCGCTCCAGCGCATAGGGGATCGCCACCGCACCGTTGGCCGTGCCCATGTTGCCGATGAAGCCGAACACCTGATCCTTCTCGTAGAGCTGAGCCATGGCCGCGAGCGTCCGCGTCGGGTCGTAGCCATCGTCGGCCGCGATCAGCCGCAGCTTGCGGCCGTTGATCCCGCCGGCGTCGTTGGCGCGGTTGAAGGCGGTGTCGATGCCGAGCTTCATCTGTCGCGCGGGCTCCTTGCGGACCCCCGAAAACGGGATGACGATACCGAAGCGGATCTCGGTCTCGGTGACGCCGTTCGGAAGCGGGGGCGGCAGGCTGGCCGTCGGCTGCGTCGCGGCAGCGGCACTGGAGGGGGTCAGCGCGAATGACAGCGTGGTGGCCGCGGGTTGCGCAGTGAGCGAGCGCTCCAGCTCGGCCAATTGACGGTCTGCGGTCTGGCAGTTCACCAGCGCGGACGTGACCCGGCCGCGACCCTCGGCGATGTAGCTGTTGAAGCTGCGGACGAGCCCGTCGCGCTCACCGTTGTTCGACGAGGCCTGACGGATCACCTCGCTGAACTGATCAATGACGGTCTGGACCCGCCCCTGGGCGATGTCCCGGCAGGTCGCCGCCTGGCCGACGACCGGACCGACACGGGAGGAAAGATCACGAACGACATCGGGAGAAATCGCGGTCGCGGAGGCCGCAGGTACGAACGAGAAGGCCGCGAGAACAAGCACACACCAGCGAACGGTCATTTCAATTCTTCCGTTTCTTTTGATTGGTTGGCTACGTTGACTAATCGGGTCAGAGAGGCATCCTAATAAGGACAGGTTGCGTGACACCGCAACCTCCATACGGTTGATGGCCGCGCGAGGGGACGTGCCGCGAGCCTGCTGTGGCGGCGCGCTTCGAACTACCTGTCGTGAAGTATCGAGCTAACAACTCATTTGTTCGATTGCCGCCGCACGTTCAATGATTTACCGCATCGCACAGCGGTCAGTGCGGGACGTGGTTCGATGACGCACGCGCAAGGCTTCTTGCCTGGACGCCACGCGCCGAAGGCGAGCACGAGCGTGAGATGAAGTTGTTAGCAGCCTTAACCGGCGTTAACGCGAGACGCTCAAACGCGCAACGGATTCTTAAGGGCTGGGTCACCTTGCGCGAGAGCCGCGATTCGGCGCCGCTGCGTCGATTAGAATTGGAAGTAGAGAAACTCGAGCCGCTGCCACATCCCGAACAGCGACAGGGTCAAGGCCGCCGCGGTCAGCGCGGCCCATCCGGCTGTCGGCCGCCAGCGCAGCCGGCCATCAGGCTCGGGCGCATGATGATATTCCCGGTAGCCGAAGATCTGCAGCGTGTTGGGACAGCCGAGCGCGACCGCGAGCGCGCATCCGACGATCGCGGCCCCGAGCCAGAACAAGCCGTTCGGTCCGACCCAGATGGGAAGGCCGAACGTGGTGAACACAGGCGACGGCACATAGTCCGGCCCGCTGAGCGGATAGCCGACGAGTCCGCCGAACATCCGCGCCGCACCGCCGGTCGTGCCTGCGCGAAAGAATACCCAGGCCAGCACGACGCTCGCGAAGGTCAACGCCCAGCTCGCCAGACGCGCCACCATGGCGCGGGGCTTGCCGTCGCTGCCGCGCAGAGTTCGCCAGAGATGATTGACGATGAGGTAGGCGCCGTGCAGTCCGCCCCAGATCACGAAATTCCAGCCGGCGCCATGCCAGAGGCCGCCGAGCAGCATCGTGATCATCAGATTGACATGGCGGCGCGCCGGGCCCTGCCGGTTGCCCCCTAAGGGGATATAGAGATAGTCGCGCAGGAAGCGCGACAGCGTGATGTGCCAGCGCCGCCAGAAGTCGATGATGGACAGTGATCGATAAGGCGAGCGGAAGTTCACCGGAAGACGGATGCCGAACATCAGGGCGAGCCCGATCGCCATGTCCGAATAGCCGGAGAAATCGAAATAGATCTGCAGCGCATAGGCCAGCGTCGCGAGCCAGGCGAAGGCCGGCGACACCGTGCCGCCGGCGTCGACATGCGCGAACACGGGACTGACGAATTGCGACAGTTCGTCCGCGATCATCACCTTCTTGAACAGCCCGGCGGCAAAGATCGCGACCGCGCGCGCCGCCAGCACCGCGGTGCGACGGCTCGGCGCGCGCTTGAACTGCGGGATCATCTCGGCGTGATGCACCAGCGGGCCGGCGATCAGATGCGGGAAGAAGGTCACGAACAGCGCGTAGCTGACGATGTCGCGCTCCACTTTGGCGCCGCGCATGACGTCCACCAGATACGCAATCTGCTGGAACGTGAAAAAGGAGACGCCGAGCGGGAGCAGGATGTTCGCCGGCGCGACATGCGTGCCCGTGACCGCGCCGAAGCTGTCGAGCAGGAAATTGGCGTATTTGAAATAGGCCAGCAGCGCGAGATCGACGGCGACGCCGCACAGGCCGACCACGCGGCGCCGGCCTTCATTTTCCATCAGCAGGCCGAGCGAGAAGTTCATCGCGATCGACGCCACCAGCAGCAGCAGATAGGCCGGATGCCAGGCTCCGTAGAAGATCAGCGATGCCGCCAGCAGCACCAGGATGCCCGCGCGCGGCGAGTGCCGGCGCGCCGCGGCGAAGGCCAGCAGCGTCGCCGGCAGAAATTGGAACAGGAACGTGAAGGACGAAAACAGCACGACGATCAGGGGGCGAGCCGGGAGAGCAGGCTCCTGGTGTAGAGCGGCATTCCATCCTTGTTCATATGCATCTCGTCGCTGTAGTCGGCCACGGTGAGTCCGTCGACCATGTGCATGTCGAGGACTGCAAAGCCGCAGCGCTCGGCTGCGTGCCGAAGCAGCTGCAGCGTCTCCGCCTCATGGCTGAGCCAGGCGACGTCGGTGCTGCGATCGCCAGGAATCCAGGGCGGCTCCACGACGGTGAGCTTGCGCGTCAGCCGGACGAGTTCGCACATCGCCTCGACGGCACCGCGCGCCCGCGGACCCGAGACATCCCAGTTTTGATAGTGCGGGTGCCGCCCGAGCATCGGATAGTCCGGCGCCCGGCCAGTGAGCGCCATGACGCCACCTTGCGGCGGCACGGAGCCATGGATCGCTACGCCCTGCACATCGGCGAGACGCGCCGCGAACGAGGTCCGAATGTATCGGATCAGGGTGCCGATCCGGAGTGGCAGGAAGTCTGCCAGACGCTGCGCCACGCTCTGGCGCGCGACGACATCGATCGGATAGACCGCAGCCGAACGAACGCCCTCGTTGAAGACGAACGGCGCGACGCTGAGCACGACATGCGCGTCACGAAACGCATCGGGAAACGCGCGCGCGGCGCCGAGCACGGCGAGCGGCTCGCCGGCCTCATAGGCGATGTTGACCGCATATCCGGGCCTCTTGCCCAGGATGTCCGCCGCGAGAAACGGATCGACGCCAAACTCGGTTCTGCTCTCGCCGGCAAAGATGAGCTGCGGCTGCGATTGCAGCAGCGGCAGTTTTCGCGCGAGCTCGATGGGAATGTCGACGTGGACCAGATCCGCGAGCGCGAGCAGTCCGGCAAGACCGATCAGCCACAGCAAGACGGTCCCGGCAAGCACGCCCACCGCCGAGCGGAGGCAGGCGCCCAACACACAGGTTCGCGCGAACGGAATTTGCGGTGACCAGACTTCGACCATCTTGGCCGAACATTTGACGGGCACGCGCGTCAAAATTGCGTCACGCAGGCCGATCATTGCACGGAAAATGACCTTGCCGCGGGCATCGGCGATGCCGCCGCCACGCTCTCCCCGCACTTGCAATCACGGCGGGAAGAGCTTGGTGCCGAACTTGACCGACCTACTTGTTCGGCAAATTGGTCCGGATGTGCAGCTCGCGGAGCTGCTTGGTCGAGGCTTCCGACGGCGCGCCCATCAAGAGGTCCATGGCCTGCTGGTTCATTGGGAACAGCGAGATCTCGCGCAGATTGTTGGTGCCGCAGAGCAGCATCACGATGCGGTCGACGCCGGCCGCCATGCCGCCATGCGGCGGGGCGCCGTACTGGAAGGCGCGGTACATGCCGCCGAAGCGGTCGACCACTTCCTGCTCGCCATAGCCCGCGATCTCGAACGCCTTCACCATCGCTTCCGGCTTGTGGTTGCGGATGCCGCCGGAGGCGATCTCGTAGCCGTTGCAGGCGATGTCGTACTGGAACGCCTTGATGGTCAGCGGGTCCTTGGTCGTGAGCGCCTCGAGGCCGCCCTGCGGCATCGAGAACGGGTTGTGCGAGAAGTCGACCTTCTTGTCGTCCTCGTTGTACTCGTACATCGGGAAGTCGACGATCCAGGCCAGCGCGAAGCGGTCCTTGTCGATCAGGTTCAGCTCCTCGCCGACCTTGGTGCGGGCAAGGCCTGCGAACTTCCAGAATTTTTCCGGATCGCCGGCGACGAAGAAGGCGGCATCGCCCTCCTTCGTGCCGATCTGGCTGCGGATCGCAGCGGTGCGCTCCGGGCCGATGTTGTTGGCAAGCGGACCCGCGCCCTCGCCGCCCTCGCGCCACATGATGTAGCCGAGGCCGGGTTGGCCCTCGCCTTGCGCCCAGGAGTTCATGCGGTCGCAGAACGCGCGGCTGCCGCCACCCGGGGCCGGGATCGCCCAGACCTGGTTCTTGGGGTCCTCGAGCATGCGCGCGAACACCTTGAAGCCGGAGCCGCGGAAGTGCTCGGAGACATCCTGCATCTCGATCGGATTGCGCAGGTCGGGCTTGTCGGTGCCGTATTTGCGCAGCGCCTCAGCGAACGGGATGCGCGGCCAGCCCTTGGTGACCGGCTTGCCCTTGGCGAACTCCTCGAACACGCCGGTGATGACCGGCTCCATGGCGGCGAACACGTCCTCCTGCTCGACGAAGCTCATCTCGACGTCGAGCTGATAGAACTCGCCGGGCAGACGGTCGGCGCGCGGATCCTCGTCGCGGAAGCACGGCGCGATCTGGAAATACCGGTCGAAGCCGGACATCATCAGCAGCTGCTTGTACTGCTGCGGCGCCTGCGGCAGCGCGTAGAACTTGCCGGGATGGATGCGCGACGGCACCAGGAAGTCGCGCGCGCCCTCCGGCGAGGACGCGGTCAGGATCGGCGTCTGGAATTCGAAGAAGCCCTGCTCCTTCATGCGCCGGCGCATCGAATCGATGATCGCGCCGCGGGTCATGATGTTCTGGTGCAGCTTGTCGCGGCGCAGGTCGAGGAAGCGGTACTTCAGCCGGATGTCCTCGGGATAGTCCTGCTCGCCGAACACCGGCAGCGGCAGCTCGGCCGCCGGGCCCAGCACCTCGATGTCGGCGACATAGAGCTCGACCTGGCCGGTCGGCAGCTCGGCATTCTCGGTGCCTGTCGGTCGGTGACGAACCTTGCCTTCCATGCGCACGACCCACTCCGAGCGCAGCTTCTCGGCGAGGCCAAATGCCTTGGAGTCGGGATCGACCACGCATTGGGTGATGCCGTAATGGTCGCGCAGATCGACGAACAGCACGCCGCCATGGTCGCGGATGCGATGGCACCAGCCGGACAGCCGGACCGTCTCTCCGATGTTGCTGTCGCGGAGCGCGCCGCAGGTGTGGGTCCGGTAGCGATGCATGGTCGTCCTGAATGGTCGTCGTGAGGAAAAGGGAATCGGCGCAGCCGTGAAGGGCGCATGGCCGAATGCGCGCAGGGTTTAGCCGAGCCGCCCCGGCGCGGCAACCGCAGGAACGGGCCTTTTCCGCCCTCCCGCGGCGATATGCTCGGGGGCGGCCCAGGGCAGATGCAACCCGACATGCTGCTGCCGGATTGGACTGCCGCCGAAGCACTCATCTGACGGCCGTTTGGGCTCGAAAAGCGGCCGCCTTGCGCCTATCTTGGAGCCATGACCGTGCGTTTCCCCTTCCAGAACTCCTACGCCGCGCTGCCGGACAATTTCTTTGCCCGGGTCGCCCCGACGCCCGTCGCAGCACCCCGCCTGATCAAGCTGAACCGGCCGCTGGCCGAGGAGCTCGGGCTCAACCCGGCCGAGCTGGAGGCGCCGGAGGGCGCCGAGATCCTGGCCGGCAAGACCGTGCCGGAGGGTGCCGAGCCGATCGCGATGGCCTATGCCGGGCATCAGTTCGGACATTTCGTGCCGCAGCTCGGCGACGGCCGGGCGATCCTGCTCGGCGAGGTCGTCGACCGCAACGGTACCCGCCGCGACATCCAGCTCAAGGGCTCCGGCCCGACGCCATTTTCCCGCCGCGGCGACGGCCGGGCCGCGCTCGGGCCGGTCCTGCGCGAATACATCGTCAGCGAAGCGATGGCGGCGCTGGGAATCCCGACCACCCGGTCGCTGGCGGCGGTCGTCACCGGCGAGCAGGTCTATCGCGGCACCGGCCTGCCCGGCGCGGTGCTGACGCGGGTCGCGACCAGCCACATCCGGGTCGGCACGTTCCAGTATTTCGCTGCCCGCCAGGACGTCGAGGCCGTGCGACGGCTCGCCGACCACGTCATCAGCCGGCACTATCCGGATCTCGCCAGCACTGAGCGGCCCTATCACGCGCTGCTCGACGCCGTGATCGCGCGCCAGGCCCGGCTGATCGCCGACTGGCTGCTGGTCGGCTTCATCCATGGCGTCATGAACACCGACAACAGCTCGGTCTCGGGCGAGACCATCGATTACGGCCCCTGCGCCTTTATGGACGGCTATGATCCGAAGCAGGTGTTCTCGTCGATCGACGAGTTCGGCCGCTACGCCTTCGCCAACCAGCCGCGCATCGCGCTGTGGAACCTGACGCGTTTCGCCGAATGCCTGCTGCCGCTGTTCGGCGATGACAAGGATCAGGCGATCAAGCGGGCCGAAACCGCGCTCGACGGCTTTGCCGCTCAATTCACCGACGCCCACCAGGCGGGCCTGCGCCGCAAGCTCGGCCTGTTCACGCAAACGGAGGGCGACCAGCCGCTGGCGCAGGCGCTGTTCGACACCATGGCCGCGGCCAAGGCGGACTTCACCCTCACCTTCCGCCGGCTCAGCGACGCCGCCGGCAGCGGCGATCTCAGCGAGGTCCGCGCGCTGTTCGAGGATCCCGCGGATTTCGACGAATGGGCCGCGCGCTGGCAGCAGCGCCTCGCCGAGGAACCGCAGACTCCGGCCGAGCGGCAGGAGGCGATGCGCAAGGTCAATCCGGCCTTCATCCCGCGCAATCACCGCATCGAGGCCGTCATCACCGCGGCAGTCGAGAACGACGACTACGCGCCGTTCGAGGAACTGCATGCGGTGCTGGCCCGGCCCTATGACGATCAGCCGGACCGTACCGATTATGCCCAACCGCCGCAGCCCGAGGAGCGCGTGCTGCAGACCTTCTGCGGCACCTGACACGCAGTCTTAACCTCGCATCCACCATCGCCCGTGCCGCGGCCGCGTCCTTAAGAAACGATCAACGCAGCCCCGACAAGTTGATGCAACTGATCGGGGAGGTTGCGAACGTGGACGCGCTGGTATTCGAATTCATGGGCCTGGCAATGATCGCGCTGTGCCTGATCGTGCTCGCAGTCCCCGCCGGGCGCCGGCCCTCGGGCCGCGTCAGGCACCATTGACCCTCCCGCCCTGGCTACCGTCAACCATAGAGCGATCGGCCGCCACAGTTACGCTTGCGTTCCGGCCTGATTGGGCCGACAAGCGGGGACGAATTTCGTCCCCCGCCCTTTGCCGACACCCTTGACTTGTCAGCGTTTTCGGACGACGGCGTAAGTGCCTCGTCATGGATCGTTCATGGACTTGATCACCACCACCGCGGACCTCGCGGCCGCCTGCGCCCGTCTCGCTCATCACCCGGTCATCACCGTGGATACCGAGTTCCTGCGGGAGACCACCTACTATCCCCTTCTCTGCGTCGTGCAGATGGCGAGCCCGGACGAAGCCCTGGTGATCGATGCGCTGGCCGACGGCATCGATCTCACGCCGTTCTTCGACCTGATGGCCAACGAGAAGGTGCTCAAGGTCTTCCACGCCGCGCGCCAGGACATCGAGATCATCTGGCACCGCGCCAACATCGTGCCGCATCCGATCTTCGACACCCAGGTCGCCGCGATGGTGCTGGGTTACGGCGATAGCATCGCCTATGACCAGCTGGTCGAGCGCATCACCGGCCACCGTCCCGACAAGACCCACCGCTTCACCGACTGGTCGCGCCGTCCGCTCTCCAAGGAGCAGGTTCACTACGCCGAGGCCGACGTCACCCATCTGCGCGACGTGTTCGCAGCTCTCGATGCCGACCTCAAGAAGCGCAAGCGCAGCGACTGGGTCAGCGAGGAGATGGAGATCCTGACCTCGCCCAAGACCTACGATTTCCATCCCGAGCGCGCATGGGAGCGGCTCAAGACGCGGGTCCGCAAGCCGAAGGAGCTCGCCGTCCTGATGGAGGTCGCCGCGTGGCGCGAGCAGGAGGCACAGAGCCGCGACGTGCCGCGCAGCCGGGTGCTGAAGGACGACGCCGTCGGCGACATCGCCACCCATGCGCCGACATCGATCGAACGGCTCGGCACCTTGCGCTCGCTGCCGAAGGGCTTCGAGCGCTCGAAATGGGGAGCCGACATCGTGGCCGCGGTGCAGCGCGGGCTGGCCCGCGACCCCGCCTCGCTGCCAAAGCTGGAGAAGCCGCGCAACAACTCCAATGGTGCAGCCATCGTCGAGCTGCTCAAGGTACTGTTGCGCATGACCTCCGAGCGCCATGCCGTGGCCAGCAAGGTCATCGCGACCGTCGACGACCTCGAGCAGATCGCGGCCGACGACGCCGCCGACGTTGCTGCACTGCAGGGGTGGCGGCGCGAGCTGTTCGGCGAGGCCGCGCTGGCGCTCAAGCACGGCAAGCTCGCGCTGGCCATCGAGAAAGGCCGCGTCATCAGGGTTGACCGGGTCTGAGACGGCTGACCCGAGCCGGCCTCGTTTACCCAGTTTATTGCAGGCCCCGCCGCATCCGGCCATGGTGCCCCAGCTTCACTCCAGGATCACTCCAGGTTCACTCGGCGCCTGTCCTTCCCCTCAACTCCGCCTCGATTGTCTGCGAAACCTCGACCAGAGCCATCGACAGGATGTAGGCGCTGGTCGGCAGGTCGAGCCGGCGTGCCCTGGCAATGGCCGCCCGGAGACTGCTCGCCAGCTCTCTGAGCTCGTCCTCTCGGGTCATTGTTTTTGATTTCTCGTTGCTGGAGCCACCGCGTGAGCAAGGACGATCGCGAACCGCCGGGTCAGAAACTGCTCCGCCTCATCAGCGATAATCCAGTCGACTCGCATGTCGCGGAAGCCCTGCGGCTTGTCATCGCCTTCAACAAGGTCACCGCTCCGTCCGACCGTCGCCTGGTCATCGAACTGGCCGAGCGCCTCGCCGAGGGCTGAACGCCCGGCGGATCACAGCGGATCACACCACGAGCCGGCCGCAGGCCTTTCTCAGATCGGCGCTGTCGACAACGCTGGCAAAATTGCCGATCACCCCGGTCACCACCAGCCGATACGTCGCGGCGTCGCCGGCGCAGGCCTGGCGGCAGGCCACGGCATCCTCGATCACCTGATAGCGATGACTGCGATGGAAGCCGTCGATCACCGTCGACAGGATCGTCTCGTCGAGCGAGAAGCCGAGCAGAACGCAGCGGATGCGGCGCATGTTCGACATGTACTCGGCGAACCGCGCCGAACTGTAGGCCGACGGCAGCGGGTGCTCGAAACTCAGCTCGCCGGGCGTCGGCCTGAACTCCGGAAGCCAGTTCGTCAGGTTCGAAGCCGGATTGAACCACGCCGCCTGCGCGATGCGCTTGAGGTGGATGATCGGCCAGAGATTGCCGCGCCACAACGCCAACAGCTGCCGGCAGCGCGACATCACGAGCTCGCCGTCGGCGATGAGATGCTTGCGCCCTTCGGCGAGATATTCGCACTGCAGGTCGGCACAGACCAGAACCGGCGGATCCGATTCGGTCTGGCCGAAAACGTCGCGGTTCGACATCATGCCCTCGCGGCGGCAATGTCACGCAATGGCGACGATGCCGGCCGGCCAGCAGAGAGGTCGAGCACGCCCGGCCGATCCCAGTCGCCCTCGGGACGGATGATCAGATACGGATCGCTGTCCAGCGTGATCGCATCCTCGCGAGGCTCGAGATCCAGCACCATCTCGGTGTAGGAAAAGTCGGAGAAGGTCAGCTTGCGGTTATGGCCGAGCGGCTTCGCGCCGAAATGCGCCCAGAAATCGACCAGGCGATCCTGTGCGTGGCCATAGGCCTTCTTGAAGCCCTTGCGCCGACAATAATCGAGCGCCTCGCGGACCAGCTTGAACGACAGTCGCGACCGCCGGTGCTGGTGACGCACCGCGAGCCGCTCGACCTTGGCGAACTCGCCGAAGAAGCGCACGCGCACGCAGCCCGCCGGCTCGTTGCCGACAAAGCCGAGAAAATGCGCGGCTACGAGATCATTGCCGTCGAACTCCTCCTCCATCGGACAATCCTGCTCGGCGAGATAGACGGCCGAACGGATCGCCGTGACGAGCATGAGATCATTGGGGTCGCGTGCGATCCGCACCGTGATGGCGCGGGCGTTCGCCGCTGCCGGCTTGACCGAACTAATACCGTGCATCGGAAACGCTCCCTTCTACTTGATTTTGCATCAACTGGATCGGCGGTGCGACAATCTCGCGCAACCGGTTCCAGGGCCTCTGGTAGGTCCACAGGTCGGGCCGGAAGCTTGGAACAGGGGTGAAACCGAGCGCACCGAGGAACGCCCGCCCCTCCGTGCTGGACGGCTGCGCGTAGTAATCCGCCGAGCGGAAGCGTGCGCCGCGCAGAACTTCTGCGACATTGCCAAGTCCGATCGCTCCGCGGCCTTGCGCGACGAGCGCCCAGACATAGATTGCAGCAACCTCTTCATCCGGCCGCGCCAGATACCTCCGCGGCGGATCGTTCAAATTGAACTCATCGTTTAACAACGCCTCAACTCCGGCGCAGTTGAGATAGAGAAAGGCGATGCCGCCGAGCAGGTTCCTGCCGCGACACAACACGAAGATCGACGTTGGATCGTGCTGCAGGAATTCCGCAAGCTCCCGCTCGGACGCCCGAACGCCCGGAATTTCCTTCCGTGCGAGCGCTGCCAGTTCGTCGAGTTGATCCGACCTGACCGGATGCGCATTAATTAGATCTGTTGATGGTAAACTGTCGAGCTGATGTCGCACCATCAATTCCGTGCTTCCGAAACGTGGGTTCTGCATCTATGTTTCCAGCTAGGCTTTGATGACGTCATCATACTTGTCGGGGCTCGAGTGTATGCGGCAACATTTGCATCGGGGTGCTGCATCTACGCAGCACCGCAAGTCTGACGAAGCGCTTAATGCCTCATGGGAAGATTTAAGAGCATTTCTTCTTTGTACGCGGCATCAGAGCTTCAGGAACGCAGCGGACGTTCTCGGACTGACTGGCACCACCCTGATGCGCAAGATCGACCGCCTCGAGGAGGAGCTCGGGTTCAGGCTCTTCATCCGCGATCAGTCCGGACTCTCGCTCAGTGACGAAGGACGTTCGCTTCTGTTCGACGTCGAACAGATGGAACGGCTGAGCTTCAACATCTTCCGGCGCGCCGCGATCGCGACCGATGCGCAGGGGTCGGTCCGTGTTGCCGTCACCGAGGGACCCGGCAATTTCTGGATTCTGCCGCGACTGATCGACTTTCAGAAGACCTATCGCCGAATCATGGTCGAACTCAGCTGCGCCATGGAACAGGCCGACGTATCGCGTCTCGAATCCGACATCTCGATTCAGTTCGCGCGGCCGACCAACCCCGACGTGATCGTCAGCAAGCTCGGCCGGCTGCACATCTACGGCTTCGTCTCGGAGGCCTATCGGGATGCGTACGGATTGCCGGCATCGCTGGCCGATCTCAAGAACCATCGCATCATCAAGCAGCACGGCGTCCAGCTCGATGAAACCGGCTACGCGCGCATTCTTGGTCTGGAGTCCCTCGAAGGCATCGTCGGCATCTCGACCAATTCGAGCGTTGCAGCCCTCTATGCCGTCGAGCGTGGCGCCGGCATCGGATTCCTGCCGACGTCAGCCGTCGCGCTGGGCGCGCCGCTCGTGCCTGTCGATCTCGGCATCAACTATCACATGGACCTGTGGCTGACCTATCACAAGGAGTTCCGCAACTCCGAGCGGCACAAGATCGTCATCGATTGGCTGAAGCAGATTTTCGACCCGAAGGCGCACGCCTGTTTCCGCGATGAATTCATTCATCCGCTCGATCTCGTGCCGTTGATGGCGCAAGCGCGGGAAACCGCGGGTTTCAGCAGCTACGTCGCTCCGAAGCCGGTCTAGGGAACGGCCGGTCGCTCTACCATTTCAGCTCGACGCCGAGCGTGCCCTGGTGCGATTGCAGCACGGACCGGAGCTTCGCGTCGTAGTTCAGATAGATGCGGGCGGTGCGGGTCAATGACAATGACATCGCCGCGCCAGCGTCGGCTCCATAGCGTCCCTCGCCCAATCCCTGCAGCGTGATGCTCTGTGGGCCAAGGCTCACGGTCAGCGAGCCGAGATTCTGTACGACATTGTCGACGAACTTGGCGTAGGCGGAGAGATCGAGGATCTTGCCGTCGACCACGAAGTAACGACCGACCTCGGCCCCGACCAGAATGCGCGCACGCTCCAGCGAGGTGCCGCTCACCGACACCGGATCCAGCCCGCCGCTCTCCTGGAACGCAGCCGTGGTGGCGCGCGCATATTCCAAGGCCAGCTTGGGCACGACGCGGCTCTCGCCGACACTCCAATAATAGTCGATCTCGCTCAACACACCGGTGATGTGGGCGGCGTAGGCCGAAGTGGCCGCTCCGAAACCGGTGTCGCGCCGCGCATTGATGCCGCCAAAGCCGTGGACGACCGCGATCGCCCAGGTCCACGGACCGTTGTCGACCGAGGCGTTGAAGCCGAACTGGGTCAGGTCGAGCGTGGCCGACTGCAGCGCCAGCGGCACATCGACCCAGGTGCGGCTCTGGTCGACCGACAGGCCGATGTTCACGCCGGGGATGACGCGCATGCCGAGACCGGCGACGCCGCCCCAGGTCGTCCGTCGGTCGCCCGCGAAGTCACCCTGGGCGCTGGCCCGGGCCGTGATGCCGTAGGTCTCGCCCCATGTCCGGAACCTCGGCGCCTCCGAAGCCTCGGAAGCGCCGCCGCCGCCGGGATTGCTGCGCAGCAGCCGGTTGCCACCGTGCGTCGCCTCGGTTCCGAGACGCTCGAGGAAGCTCGATCCGCGATTGAGCACGGCTTGTCCCGACGACAGGTCGGCACTGACAGCCGCGGGGGTCGGGCTGGGCGACGGGCTCGGTAGCGGACCGGCGGCGACACTGGGCAGGCTCTCCGCCTGCGCCTGCGTGCAGACCAGGACGACCGCCAAGCCGAAGGCCCGCACAGCCGGAGCCCCGCAACGTGCCCCGGGGCGGCTTCGCCCGTTCTGCCTTGTCCGAGATGCCCCACGCATCGATGCGGTCACCAGTCCAAATTTGTTAAATATCGGCCGAGACGATTTGCCCGCAGTTCCCCATGCCGGTCAATCCAGCTCTGCCGCCGCCCAGCCGCGCTGCAGAGAAATGTGGTTCCCGCGCCACAACAAATACCGCTGGCGCAAGCTGGCCGGCGCGACGCCGCGACGCGTCCGCCCAGCCTGCGCAAACTTGATATCAACGGAAAATCGTGATGCAATCCGAGCACAATCGGATTGGCCGTTCGACTGTGCGTTTCGTGACCACTGAAATCCAGCAGACTTCGGGAAGCCCGTTTGTGGCGTGGCACGCGAGAGCGTGGCCGCGTCTTTTTTTCGTCCAGACGAGGAGACAGCGATGCCGAGCTACAAAGGCAGCGTGAAATGGTTCAACCCGACCAAGGGTTATGGCTTCATCAAGCCGTCCGGCGGAGACAAGGACGTCTTCGTCCACATCTCGGCCGTGGAACGCGCGGGGCTGACGACGCTCAACGAAAACCAGGCCATCGAATATGATCTGGTGGAAAGCCGCGGCAAGACGTCAGCCGAGAACTTGAAGGTGTCCTGAGACAGCTAACAAGCAGGAGCAGCTTCGCCTGCGTTCTCCTGCGTATCAATGGCCAATATCCGCAGAGCATGCGGATCTCTAGACTGCGTCGCGGTTGCAAGGGCAGCCTTGATGTTCCCCGGCCTCGCCGGGGATTTTTTTGTGCGCAAGCGAGCTACGACGCCGCGGGCCAGACCAAAATCGCATCGGTCTCCGACACCGACGATGTGCGGCAGAGATCGCCTTCCAGTCGCACCAGCCCCTTGGCCAGCAGCCGCAGCGCCTCGGGATAGATGCGGTGCTCGACACGGAGAATGCGCTCCGACAGCGTATCGGGCGTGTCCGCGTCCCTGACGACGACGGCGCCCTGCATCACGATCGGGCCGGCATCCGTTTCCGGAATGACGAAATGGACCGTGGCGCCGGAGATCTTGACGCCGGTACGCAACGCCTGGCCGTGAGGATCGAGACCAGGGAAGGACGGCAGCAGCGACGGATGGATGTTGAGCATCCTGCCATACCAGCGCTGGACGAACTCCGCCGTGAACAATCGCATGAAGCCGGCGAGACAGATCAGCTCGATGCCACGCGCATCCAGCGCCTGCTGCAGCTTGGCTTCGAAGCCGGCGCGGTCCTTGCCGAACGGCTTGCTCTCGATGATCTCGACGGCGATGCCGTTCTCGGCGGCCTTCTGCAGACCCGCAGCATCGGCGCGGTTGGAGATCACGACGGCGATCTCCGCCGGAAACTCCGGCTGCGCCGCGGCGCGGATCAACGCGGCCATGTTCGAACCACGGCCGGAGATCAGGATGGCAACGCGCCGCTTCATCGGGCCACTCGTCTCACAGCGCCAGGTCGAGCGCGCCGGTGTAGATCACGCGCTGGTCGCCGCTCGCAGGAACGACCTCGCCGAGACGCGCGACATGCTCGCCACCAGCGGTCAGCACCTCGGTGACGGCGTCGACGGCCTCGGCCTTGACGATCGCGATCATGCCGATGCCGCAGTTGAAGGTGCGCAGCAGCTCGAGCTGGGCGATGCCGCCCTGCTCCGCCAGCCATTTGAACACCGGCAGCACCGGCAGGCGCGGCAGGTCGATCGAGACGCCGAGATGTTTCGGCAGCACGCGCGGAATGTTGTCGGTGAAGCCGCCGCCCGTGATGTGGGCTAGCCCCTTGACTGCGCCAGTCTCGCGGATCGCCCGCAGGCAGGACTTCACATACAGCCGCGTCGGCGTCAGCAGCGCCGCGCCCAGTGTCAGCACCGGCGCGAACGGCGCAGGCGCGTCGAAGCCGAGACCGGACTGCGCGACGATCTTGCGCACCAGCGAATAGCCGTTGGAATGCACGCCGGATGAGGCCAGCCCCAGGACGACGTCGCCGGCGGCGATGTCCGGCGACGGCAGCAGCGTGCCGCGTTCGGCCGCACCGACGGCAAAGCCGCCGAGATCGTAGTCGCCGTCCTTGTAGAGGCCCGGCATCTCCGCCGTCTCGCCGCCAATCAGGGCGCAGCCGGATTCGCGGCAGCCTTCGGCGATGCCGGCCACGATCGAGGCGGTGGCCTCCGGATCGAGCTTGCCGCAGGCGAAGTAGTCGAGGAAGAACAGCGGCTCGGCGCCCTGCACCACGAGATCATTGACCGACATGGCGACGAGATCGATGCCGATCCCGCCATGCAGCCCGGTCTCGATCGCGATCTTCACCTTGGTGCCGACGCCGTCGGTCGCGGCGACCAGGATCGGATCCTTGAAGCCGGCCGCCTTGAGGTCGAACAGGCCGCCAAAACCGCCGATCTCGGCATCGGCGCCGGCGCGGGCGGTCGCGCGCACCAGGGGCTTGATCATGTCGACCAGACGATTGCCGGCGTCGATATCGACGCCCGAATCTGCATAAGTGAGCCCGTTCTTGCGCTCGGTCATGGTCAAAACCCCTAATCTGGCCGCTGGTTACGTCGGATTCCGGCTGCGCGCAATGGCTCGCAAGGGGCTCGTCCCCATACTATCTAGGAACCGGACCGGTTCGCCCTGCTTCGGAATCGGGTGGTGTTTTGATCGAGTTGCCGTCGGGACCTGCTGCGTGACCATTCCCCACAGTCTCCCCAACCTGATTACGCTGGGTCGAATCCTGCTGGTTCCGATCGTCGTCTGGGCCATCGCCGCCGGTGAGATGGAAGTTGCCTTCCTGGTGTTCGTCGTCGCCGGGGTCAGCGATGCCGTGGACGGCTTCCTGGCCAAGCGGTTCAATCTGCGATCCGAACTCGGTGCGCTGCTGGATCCGCTGGCGGACAAGGCGCTGCTGGTGTCGATCTTCGTCACCCTGGGCATCTGGGGGGCCATCCCGCGCTGGATCGTGATCCTGGTGGTCTCGCGCGACATCATGATCGTCGCGGCCGTGATCGTCTCCTGGCTGTTCGACCGCCCGGTCGCGATGAAGCCGCTGATGGTCTCGAAGCTGAACACGGCAGCCCAGGTCGGATTTGCAGCCCTGGTGCTGGCCTCGCTCAGCTTCGGCTTCGAGCCGAAACCCTATGATGCGGTGCTGATGGTGCTGGTAACGGCCTTTACCCTCGTGTCGGTCGGGCTTTATCTGGTCGAATGGGTTCGCCACATGAACACCATCGAGGTGCGATGAATCGGTGCAGCAGGCCCGCCGCAGCGATTCACGATTGTCACGTCTCGCGCACGCCATCACAGGGAGCACGTCAAACTTGGCCGGCCACATTCCCCCGCGTCAGCTGGCCTTCACGCTGCCACACGCGGAAAGCCTGACACGGGACAATTTCCTCGAAGGCGCCGGCAACGCGGCCGGGCTGGCCCTGATCGACGCTTGGCCGGAATGGCCGGCACGGACGATGTTTCTCGTCGGGCCCGACGGCTCCGGGAAAAGCCATCTGGCCGCGATCTGGGCCGAGCGCGCCGGCGCCCGTTCGCTGTCGGCGCATGCACTGGAAGCGAGCGCCGTCCCGGGCGCGCTCGCCACCGGTGCCCTGGTGCTGGAAGATCTGACTGCGGCCGATCTCGACGAGCGGGCCCTTTTTCACCTGCTCAATCTGGCGCGCCAGGACGAGGCCTTCGTGCTGATCACCGCGCGTGACGCGCCCATCGCGATGCCGGTCGCGCTGAGCGACCTCAAGTCGCGGCTGCGCGCCGTGCCGGTGATCACCCTGCTGCCGCCCGACGACCAGCTGTTCCGCGCCCTCATCGTCAAGCTGGCGGCGGACCGGCAGCTGTCGATCGACGAGACGGTCGTGAGCTATCTCACCACCCGCATCGAGCGCTCCTACGCCGCCGCGCGCCGGACCATTGCGCTGCTGGACGAGGAGTCACTGCGGCTGGGACGGCCGGTGACCCGGGCGCTCGCCGCCGAACTGCTGCGCCCCCTCTGACGTGGTCCCCTGCCGGCATCTTGACGGCTGACATCGGGGGAACCTCAATGGTGTCGGGAACGTCATCCCCTGGTCATTCCAATTGAGCTACGGTCCGCCGCTGCGCACGACTGATTTGATGCCGTTATCGGATATGGAACAAAGTTCTGATGGACACCGAACAAGCCATTGAGATTCAAGATAAAGAGCCGGTTTCCGCATCCCCGCTCAAGATCGCCTCGAGCCCGGAGCGCTTCATCAACCGGGAGCTGTCCTGGCTGCATTTCAACCGTCGCGTTCTCGAGGAATCGGTCAATCCGCGGCATCCGGCGCTGGAGCGGGTGCGCTTCCTGTCGATTTCGGCCAACAACCTTGATGAATTCTTCATGGTCCGCGTCGCCGGCATCCGCGCCCAGGTGCGCGAGGGCATCGCCGAGCGCAGCCCGGACGGGCTGACGCCGACCGAACAGCTGAAGCTGATCAACGAGACCGTGTCGCAGCTCGCCATCGACCAGCAGGCGATCTGGCGCGACCTGCGCAAGTTTCTCGCCGAGCTCGGCATCGTGCTGGTCGACGGCCAGGACGTCACCAAGACCGAGCGGACCTGGATCGAGGACCACTTCCTCGCCAACATCTTTCCGCTGCTGACACCACTGGCGATCGACCCGGCGCATCCGTTCCCGTTCATCCCGAGCCTCGGCTTCACGGTCGCGTTGCAGCTGACGCGCACCGCCGATGGCAGGCCGATGAACGCGCTCATCCGCATGCCCGGCAAGCTCGACCGCTTCATCCGCTTCCCCGGCGCCAAGGACGGAGTGATCCGCCTGATCACGCTCGAACAGGCGACCGGCCTGTTCATCGGCCGGCTGTTCCCCGGCTACACCGTCAAGGGTCAGGGCGCGTTCCGCATCATCCGCGACAGCGAGATCGAGATCGAGGAAGAGGCCGAGGACCTGGTGCGGCTGTTCGAGACCGCACTGAAGCGGCGGCGCCGCGGCTCGGTGATCCGGCTCGAGATCGAGGCCAACATGCCGGAGGAGCTGCGCCGCTTCGTGCAGAATGCGCTGTCCACGACCGACGACGAGGTGTTCGTGGTCGACGGCGTGCTGGCGATGAACGAGCTGTCGCAGCTGACGCGGGTCGACCGTCCCGACCTCGAATTCGCGCCCTATGTGCCGCGCCATCCCGAGCGCGTCCGCGACCATGGCGGTGACATCTTCGCCGCGATCCGTCAGAAGGACCTGATCGTCCATCATCCCTATGAATCATTCGACGTCGTCGTGCAATTCCTGCAGCAGGCGGCGCGCGATCCGGACGTCGTCGCCATCAAGCAGACGCTGTATCGCACCTCCAACAATTCGCCGATCGTGCGCACGCTGGTCGAAGCTGCCGAAGCCGGCAAGTCGGTGACGGCGCTGGTCGAGCTGAAGGCGCGCTTCGACGAGGAGGCCAACATCCGCTGGGCGCGCGATCTGGAGCGCGCCGGCGTGCAGGTGGTCTACGGCTTCCTGGAGCTGAAGACCCATGCCAAGCTGTCGATGGTCGTACGCCGCGAGGGCGGCAGCCTCACGACCTATGTGCACACCGGCACCGGCAACTATCACCCGGTCACTGCGCGCATCTACACCGATCTGTCCTACTTCACCTCCGACCCCGTGATCGGCCGCGACGTGACGCGGGTGTTCAACTACATCACCGGCTATGCCGAGCCGATCGACATCGAGAAGATGGCGGTGTCGCCGCTCACGCTTCGCAAGCGCATGATCGAGCACATTCACGGCGAGACCAGCTTTGCCCGCCAGGGCAAGCCGGCCGTGATCTGGATGAAGATGAACTCGCTGGTCGATCCCGACATCATCGACGCGCTGTACGAGGCCTCGCAGGCCGGCGTCTCGATCGAGCTGATCGTGCGCGGCATCTGCTGCCTGCGGCCCGGCCTGCCGGGCCTGTCGGAGAACATTCGCGTCAAATCGGTGATCGGGCGCTTCCTCGAGCACGGCCGCATCTACTGCTTTGGTATGGGTCAGGGCCTGCCCAGCGCCAAGGCGGCGGTCTACATTTCCTCGGCCGACATGATGCCGCGCAATCTCGACCGCCGCGTCGAGGTGTTGTGCCCGCTGCAGAATCCGACCGTGCACCAGCAGGTGCTGGAGCAGATCATGGTCGCGAACCTGAAGGACACCGAGCAGAGCTGGCAATTGTTGCCGGATGGGTCGTCAACGCGTATGAAGGCCGCGAAGGGCGAGGAGCCGTTCAACCTGCACAATTACTTCATGACGAATCCGAGTCTGTCCGGCCGTGGAAAGTCGCTCAAGGAATCATCACCGCGCCGGCTCACGCGCCGAAATGAACGCCATCCGTCGTAGCCGCGGCTGCGATCCGAGGATGCCGCGGTGACACGGCCTGCTGACCGGGCCGCCAGTGTCGGCGTCATCGACATCGGCTCGAATTCGGTCCGCCTCGTCGTCTACCAGGCGATGGAGCGCAGCCTCGTCACCGTGTTCAACGAGAAGGCACTGTGCGGCCTCGGACGCGAGGTCCAGACCACCGGCCTGCTTGCCGCCGACGCCGTCGACAAGGCGCTGACCGCGCTGAAACGGTTCCGTGCGCTCTGCAGGGTGCAGAAGGTCGGCGAAGTTCACGCGATTGCCACGGCCGCCTGCCGTGATGCCTCGAACGGTCCTGACTTCATCGCCAAGGCCGAGAAGATCTGCGGCGTGTCGATCCAGATCCTCACCGGTCCCGAGGAGGCGCGCTATTCGGCGCTCGGCGTCATCTCCGGCATCCACAAGCCCGACGGCATCGTCGGCGACCTCGGCGGCGGCTCGCTTGAGCTGATCGACGTGCGCGGCCACCAGGTGCGCAGTGGCGTCACCCTGCCGCTCGGCAGCCTCGCGCTGCAGGATCTCGCCGAGAAATCGCTCAAGAAGGCGCAGCGGATCGCGAGCGAGGCGCTGACCGACCTGCCGCAGCTGCTGGCCGGAAAGAACCGGACCTTCTACGCGGTCGGCGGCACCTGGCGTGCGCTGGCGCGCATCCACATCATCCAGAGCGGCTATCCGCTCGGCGTGATGCACGGCTATGCCATCCCGGCCGCGGATGCGCTGGCCTTCGTGCGTCGCCTGCGCCGGCTCGTCGCCGCCGACATGCTGGCCGACATCGAGGCCATCGCCGAGGCACGCCGCCCGCTGCTGGCCTATGCCGCGCTGGTGCTCGAGCACATCATCCGCGTGGCCAAGCCGACGACGGTGGTGTTCTCCACCTTCGGCGTCCGTGAGGGCCTGCTCTATTCGAAGCTTCCCGACGCCGAGCGCGCCAAGGACGGCCTGCTCAGCGCGGCGCAGGGGCTCAACGAGCTGCTGTCACGCTCGGCGCAGCACGCGCGCGAGCTGATCGACTGGACCGATCGGCTGTTCCGCGTCGTGCACATCCGCGAGACCGAGGAAGAGCGGCGGCTGCGCCACGCAGCCTGCCTGATGTCCGACATCGGCTGGCGGATGCATCCGGATCATCGCGGCGAGCAGACCTACGGCATCATCCTCAACGGCAATTTCGGCTCGATCAGCCACGAGGGCCGCATCTTCGCCGCGCTGTCGGTGTTCTTCCGTTACGAGGGCCAGCGCGACGAGGCGGCGGCCCCTGCCCTCACCGAGCAACTGAGCCCGGCCCAGATCGATCGCGCGCGCCTGCTCGGCACCGCCTTCCGTGTTGCGCATCTGATCTCGGCGGCGCGGCCCGGCGTGCTGTCTGCCACGCATTTCCGCACCCAGGATCGCAAGCTGATGCTGGTGTTCGAACATCATCTGGTCGACCTCGTCGCCGATCGCGTCGGCGGCCGCTTCAAGCAGCTCGCACGCCTCGTCGGTCGCTCCGGCTCAGTGGTGCTGAGCTGACTAATTAGCTAACTAGCAACCGGATCGTCAGGGCAGATCGACCCCGCGCGCCGGCGCAGACTCGAGTTCGCCTTCGGCCTGGCGCTGCAAAGCGCGGCCGCGCCAGATCGAGCCGGCGACCAGCACCACCGCGGCGCCGAGCAGCGACATCAGCGTCTCCATGACGTCGATATGGCCAGTCAGATTGGACTTGCCGGCGAACAGGGCCGAGGCGGCCTCGATGCTGATGTTGACGGTGCCATCGAGCACATGGTGCAGCATCGGCTCGATCGCCGGATCCGTCGCGATCACCTCGCCGGCGACCCAGCCAAGCAGCATGGCGCCGAGCCAGACCAGGAGCGGAAAACGGTCGAGCACGAGCATGATCAGCGCCGCGCCCGCGATGATCAGCGGAATGCTCATCGCAAGGCCGATGATCAGGAGCGAGGCCTGACCGTTGGCGGCAGCCGCCACCGCAATCACGTTGTCGAGGCTCATCACGAGGTCAGCCAGCGCGACGATCCGGACCGCATGCCACAGCGTGGTGCCGGCAGCGATGTCGTCGTTCTCGTCTTCGGGGACGAGCAGCTTGGCGGCGATCACCAGCAGCGCGAGGCCGCCGATCAGCTTGAGATAGGGAAGCGCCATCAGGGTGGCGACGATGCCCGTAAACGCGATACGCAGCGCGACCGCGATGCCGGAGCCGGCCACCATGCCCCAGAAGCGATGCTTGCCGTGCAGGCCGCGACAGGCCAGTGCGATCACCAGTGCGTTGTCGCCCGACAACAGCACGTTGATCCAGATGATCTTGCCGAGCGCGAGCCAGAAGCCGGGGCTGTGCACGTCGGTCTGAAATTGAGCGAGCAGATGGCCGAAGCTGGCGGAATCAGCGAGTTGCGTTAGCCAATTCACGGCCGGGCCTTTCATAGTCGTTATGGAGGTCGGACCGACGCACGGCATCGGGCCGAAGAGATGTGCAGCGGAACTTGCGTCCCGCCGCACGATCGTGAATCAGCCGACGATCTCGTTGCCGGAGAAGAACTGGGCGATCTCGATCGCGGCAGTTTCGGCGGCGTCCGAGCCGTGCACCGAATTCTCGCCGATCGACTTGGCGTGCGCCTTGCGGATGGTGCCCTCGGCGGCCTTCGACGGATCGGTGGCGCCCATCACGTCACGGTACTTCAGGATGGCGCCCTCGCCTTCCAGGACCTGGACCACGACGGGGCCGGAGATCATGAAATCGACCAGCTCGCCGAAGAACGGCCGCGCCTTGTGCACGGCATAGAAGGTCTCGGCCTGCTCGCGGGTCATGCGGATCCGCTTCTGGGCCACGATGCGCAGGCCGGCCTTCTCGATCAGCGCGTTGACCGCGCCGGTGAGATTACGCTCGGTCGCGTCGGGCTTGATGATCGAAAAGGTGCGCTCAATCGCCATGATATCGTCCTTGGAGGTGCGGGATTTGGGTGAGTTGCGGGCTTATATCGACGCGATCGGCCGACGGCAAGCGATCGGGACCCCGCCCGGAGCTCGAAGCCTTACGACAATGTCACGATTCTGAACGCAGCCTGAAGGCTCCGTGCCACCAGCGTTCAGCTCCCATGCCCTAGGGTGGCTGCCAGCGGGGGACGACGAGCCGATCACCTCACGGCAACGGCCTTCTCCCAGCCTCATCCGTCCGATCATCTCGGCGCCACCAGCGCCGGCATCCAGGAGACGATCATGTTGCGCAAACTCTCCCTCATCGCGGCGGCCGCCGTTGCCCTGGGCGCAGCCGCCCTCGCCCCGACCGCGGCCTCGGCCCATTGGCACGGCGGCTGGCATGGTGGTGGATGGCATGGCGGCTATGGCGGCTGGCACCGTCCGTTCTATGGCCCGCGCTTCTTCGTCGGCGGTCCGGCCTACAGCTACGGCTATGGCGGCTGCTACGTCCGCCGCGTGGTTCCGACCCCCTGGGGACCGCGCTGGCGCTTGGTCAACCGCTGCTACTGATCCGAGTCTCGGCGCGGCATCCGCCCCCCGCCACGCCGACCTCGTATTGCCCCGGCGTCCCCCAACGCCGGGGCTTTTTTTCATGCATTTTCAACTGAAAGTCGACCAGCCGCCCGGCCACGCGGAAACCAATAGGCGTGCCATGACTTGATAGAGCATCGCTCTACAATTGCTCTTGGAACTCCGTCATGACTGGCCGCACCACCGATTTCAGCGAAGCGCTCGATCGCAAAGTCAGCCGATCGATCTGCGACGCCGTGGGTGAACGGCTGCAACGCAGTTTGCCTCCGGACGCCTCCCATCTGCCCGGTCCGCTGGCAAACCTCATGAACGAGTTGCGCAAGCGTGACGACGGCAAGCGTGACCTTGGGATGACCCGGTTCGAATGACCTGAGCGCCTGAAGCCGCGACAAAGCGGTTGCGTTTGGCCGCGCGCGCGGTGACAAGGCGCGCATGCTTTCCATCTCCGACATCTCGATCCGTCTTGCCGGACGGCTTCTCATCGACCACAGCTCGGTGCAGATCCCGCCCGGCGCCCGCGTCGGCCTGGTCGGCCGCAACGGGACCGGCAAGTCGACGCTGTTCAAGGCCATCCGCGGCGAACTGTCGCTGGAGAACGGGACCATCACCGTACCGCCACGATGGCGGATCGGCAGCCTGGCCCAGGAGGCGCCGAGCGGACCGGAAAGCCTGGTCGAGGTGGTACTCCGGGCCGATCTCGAACGCGATGCGTTGCTGCGCGAAGCCGAGACCGCCGAAGACCCCGACCGGATCGCGGATATCCAGACCCGGCTGGTCGACATCGATGCCCATTCGGCCCCCGCGCGCGCCGCCGCCATTCTCAGCGGCCTCGGTTTTTCCGCCGCCGACCAGGCCCGCGCCTGTGCCGAATTCTCCGGCGGCTGGCGCATGCGGGTGGCGCTCGCCGCAACCTTGTTCGCCGCCCCCGACCTGCTGCTGCTGGACGAGCCGACCAACTATCTCGACCTCGAAGGCACGCTGTGGCTGGAGGACCATCTGGCGCACTATCCGCGCACGGTGATCGTGATCAGCCATGACCGCGATCTCCTCGAAACCTCGGTCGACCAGATCCTGCATCTCGACCGTGGCAAACTGACGCTGTACCGCGGCAGCTACTCCTCCTACGAGGAGCAGCGCGCGACCCGCGAAATGCTCGACGCCAAGGCCGTCAAGCGCCAGGAGGCGGAGCGCGCGCGGCTGCAATCCTTCGTCGACCGCTTCAAGGCCAAGGCCTCGAAGGCGCGCCAGGCGCAGTCCCGAGTCAAGATGCTGGAGCGCATGAAGCCGATCACCGCGCTCGTCACCCAGGACGTCCACGAGATCAGCTTCCCCGCCCCCGAGAGATTGCTGTCGCCGCCGATTATCGCCGTCGACAACGCCTCCGTCGGCTACGATCCCGCGCAACCCGTGCTCAACCGCGTGACGCTGCGGATCGACAATGACGACCGCATCGCGCTGCTCGGCGCCAACGGCAACGGCAAGTCGACGCTGGTGAAGCTGCTGGCGGCCCGGTTGGCGCCGTTCTCCGGCAAGGTGACGCGCGCCGACAAGTTGTCGATCGCCTATTTTGCCCAGCACCAGCTCGACGAGCTCGACGAGGCTGGTTCGCCCTACACGCATGTGCGCAAGCTGATGGGCGAGGCACCGGAATCGAAAGTGCGTGCCCGCGCCGGCGCGATCGGTTTCTCCGGCAAGGCAGCCGACACGCTGGTGAAGAGCCTGTCGGGCGGCGAAAAGGCGCGGCTGCTGCTCGGGCTCGCTACGTTCTTCGGTCCGAACATGATCATCCTGGACGAGCCGACCAACCACCTCGACATCGACAGCCGCGCCGCGCTCGCCGAGGCGGTCAACGAATTTCCGGGCGCGGTGATCATGGTGTCGCACGACCGCTATCTGATCGAGGCCTGCGCGGATCGTCTCTGGGTCGTCGCCGACCGCACGGTCAAGACCTATGACGGCGATCTCGACGACTACAGGCGCATGATCCTGTCGGCCCGCAGTGCGACGCCGTCACGCGATAATGAGCGGTCGCAGAGCACGGAGAAACCCGAGCGGCCGCGCGGCGACAACAAGCGGGGCTCGCTGAAGCAGAAGATCTCGGCTGCGGAAGCCGAGATCACGCGCATCACCGATATCATTGCCAAGATCGACGACGCCTTGTCGCTGCCCGACATTTTCACGCGCGATCCGAAGCAGGCGGCACAATTGTCAAAGGCGCGCGCGAATGCCGCCGAGGCGCTGGCACGCGCCGAGGAGCAATGGCTGGAAGCCAGCACGCTCTACGACGAGGCCGCGAGCTGACGCGTTGCGCCGCAGCCGTCTTGCGCAGCGGCATGAGCCGGCGAAATCAGCCCGCCCGCTTCTTCGCCTTGGCGGGCTTCGCCATCTTCGACGCCGGGCCGGGATCGGGGGCGCGCTCGATCGAGCTCAATCGTCCCGCCGTGAACGTGTACACGCCGGCGCGCGCGCCGCGCAGCCACGTCACGGTCGCGACGCGATCACCGCCATTGTTGCCGATGTTGACGCTGTCCGGCGCACCAATGCCGCGGACGACGTCACATTCGGTGTGGCCGAGCGCGACGGTGCCGCCGGCGGGCACAGGCGCCGCGCCCGCGTCGCTGGACAGCGCGTTCGCTCCTGCAGCACCGGCCGCCGGTGCCATGCCCGGACACCCGCCATCAGCACCGACGAGATCTTCGGCCCCGATCGGCTTGTCCGGCGTCAGCGGCGGCGTATCGATCGAGATGCTCTTGATGAACAGGCGCTGCGGCCGGTTGAACCATTCGTTGTCCTTGGACAGCAGATCGCCCGCGCCCGAGCAGCCGGACACGGCCGATGCAAGCACCAGGAACGCCAGAACGCGCGTCAGCTGTTTGTTGTCTCGCACGATGAACCTTGCTGAATTGCAACCGGTGGACAGTGTAACGTCTTGTCCCAACACCACTTTGCGGCACGTTCGTGGCTTTGCCAATGCTCTGCCGGTAGATCCGGCAGTTTATCATTAATCGCGCGGCGCAGCCACGATGACCCGCGTCACGATGCTTACGCCATCATTGCCGACGTTGCCAACGCCCTCGCTCGTCGGCCTGCCAATAGGTGACATCGAATCCACGCGTTTTGCAATCGGTCCATGCCGACCGCGCCGCCGCGAGCGCATCCGTATCATCACCGTTGAACACGAGCACCATGCGCTCATAGTTGTGCGCGTCGGACGGCAGCGGCGCGTTGTCCACCAGGAACCGGACATTGGCGCCGTTGGGATTGGACTCTTCCACCGCCAGCACGATCGGCTGGTCGGCCGCATCCGCCACGCGCCAAGTGGCGTGGGGCAGAAACGAATCATCACGATACGTCCACAGATGCGCATCCAGCGCATCTGCACGTTCTTCCGAGGTCGATTGCACGACGACTCGCCAGCCGCGCTCGAGCGACTTCTCGAGCAGCGGCGGCAGCACGCCTTCCAGCGTCATGTTCTGCAGATGATAGAACAGAACTTCGGTCATCGCACAGCGATCCCCTACCTCGCTTCGTAGGAATCCCACACCAGCCGGTCGAGCAGACGAACGCCATAGCCGGATCCCCAGCTCTGGTTGATCTCCGATTTCGGCGCGCCCATTGCGGTGCCGGCGATGTCGAGATGCGCCCAGGGCGTATCATTGACGAAGCGCTGCAGGAATTGTGCAGCCGTGATCGAGCCGCCGTGGCGGCCGCCGGTGTTCTTCATGTCGGCGAACTGCGAATCGATCAGCTTGTCGTATTCGGAGCCGAGCGGCATGCGCCAGACCTTCTCGCCGGTCTCCTGCCCCGCCTTGATCAGCTTGTCGGCCAGATCGTCATTGTTGGCGAACAGGCCGGCATGCTCGGTGCCGAGCGCGACCATGATCGCCCCCGTCAACGTCGCCAGATCGATCATGAATTTCGGCTTGAACTTGGTCGCGACGTACCACAGCACGTCGGCGAGCACGAGTCGGCCTTCAGCGTCGGTATTGATGATCTCGATGGTCTGCCCGGACATCGACGTGACGATGTCGCCGGGGCGCTGGGCGTTGCCGTCCGGCATGTTCTCGACCAGGCCGATCGCGCCGATCACGTTGGCCTTGGCCTTGCGGGCCGCCAATGCGTGCATCAGGCCGACCACACAGGCGGCACCACCCATGTCGCCCTTCATGTCCTCCATCGAGCCGGCCGGCTTGATCGAGATGCCGCCGGTGTCGAAGCACACGCCCTTGCCGATGAAGGCGACCGGCTGCTCGCCCTTCTTGCCGCCATTATAACGCATCACCACCGTGCGGCTCGGCCGCGCCGAGCCCTGGCCGACGCCGAGCAGCGCGCCCATGCCGAGCTTCTTCATCGCTGGCACGTCGAGGATCTCGACGGTCACGCCGAGCTTGCGCAGGGCGGCAGCGCGCTTGGCGAACTCCTCCGGGTAGAGCACGTTCGGCGGCTCGTTGACGAGATCGCGCGCCAGAATCACCCCGTCCGTGACATGGCCGCGCGGCGCGAACGCCTTCTTGGTGGCGGCGACGTCCGACACGGCGATCGAGATCGTGGCGCTGACGCCGCCCTCTTCGTCCTTCTTCTTGGTCTTGTAGCGGTCGAACCGATAGGCCCGGAGCCTGATGCCGGACGCGAGCGAGCTGACCTGATCCGCCGTCATCGGGCCCGCCTGCAGCTCGGCCAGCACCGTGACCGGCTCAGTTACAGCGTGGAGCTTCCCGGCTAAGGTACCGCCATATTTGAGAAAATCCTTCTCCTTGTGATCGCCGCCCTTGCCCGTGCCGATCACGATCAAGCGCTGAATCTTGATTCCCTCGGGTGCCGGCAGGTCGAGCACCGCACCATCCTTGCCCTTAAACCGGGTCGCCCCGGCCGCGCGCTTGATGAGATCCGAGACCCCTCCCAGCGCCTTGTCGGTCGCGACTCCAAGTCGCAGGGTGTCGTCGCAAAATGCCACGACGATACCGCGCGGCGCGGTCGACAGCGGGACGAAGCCGACCTTGACGGCGTCGGACATCAGCAATCCTCCAAATTCGATGTGAGAGCCGCCGACGTCCAGAAATCCGAGCGGACAGACGGGGATGGCGGCAGTTCGGAACCCAACTTCGCAGCAGTATGGCCCGCCTTGACCGGAGCTGCCAAGCCTCCCGTGGCGGGGCGGCCACAACAATGAAATTTTAGCCGAATTTTCGTGGCGCCACGCCACAGCCATTTTGTCGACGGATCAAAGGGATGGTAATGATATTCACTGCCCATGGAACGTGATGGCGCCAGCAGCCTGAGGGACCCGTTCCGAGGGTGGCTGCAGCGCTCGTTCCGGGACTGCTGAACGGGGATCGAGCGCGCACGATGGGGTCCATCGACAGGTACATCTTTCGCACGACGCTGGCGTCGTTTGCGGTAGTCCTGGTCAGCCTCACCGGGGTGATCTGGATCACCCAGGCGCTGCGCGGCATCGACCTGATGACCAGCCAGGGACAGACCATCCTGACCTTCCTCGGGATCACCGGTCTCGTGATCCCCTCGCTGCTCGGCGTCATTGCCCCGATCGCGCTGATGATCTCGGTGTCGCACACGCTGAACAAGCTGGCGACCGATTCGGAGATCATCGTCATGAACGCCGCCGGCATGTCG
This sequence comes from Bradyrhizobium sp. HKCCYLS2038, assembly GCF_051167655.1. NCBI lineage: Bacteria > Pseudomonadati > Pseudomonadota > Alphaproteobacteria > Hyphomicrobiales > Nitrobacteraceae > Bradyrhizobium > Bradyrhizobium sp. HKCCYLS2038. The sequence continues at coordinate 470,364 of NZ_JBNPTM010000003.1, forward strand.
CCGATCCGGCTGTTCGTGCCGTTCGCCTACGCCACCTGCGTCGTCGCCATGCTGGTGACCGTGCTCGCGTCCTATATCGCCCCCGACGGCCTGCGCCGGATCAAGCAGTGGGACGCCGAAATCACCGCCGACGTGCTCACCAACATCCTGCAACCCGGGCGTTTCGCGCAGCTCGACCAGAACCTGACGATCCGGATTGGCGAGCGGCAGCCCGGCGGCAAGCTCAAGAGCATTCTGATCGACGACCGCCGCGACCCCAAGGAACGAATCACGATTGTCGCCGAGGAGGGCACCGTCGCGAAGAACAGCGACGGCTCCTTCCTGGTGCTCGAGGATGGCAATCTGGAACGCTTCGAGCTCGGCAAGCGCGAGCCGGCGATGGTCGCGTTCGCACGCTATGCCTTCGACATGTCGAAGTTCTCGAACCAGGGCCGCGACGTCACGCTCGGCATCCGCGAGCGCTATGTGTGGGAGCTGATGGCGCCGTCGGAGGACGATCCGATCTACAAGCAGATCCCCGGACAATTCCGGCAGGAGCTGCATGACCGCTTCCTGGCGCCGATCTATCCCTTCGCCTTCGCCGCCCTCACCTTCGCGTTTCTCGGCGCGCCGCGCACGACCCGCCAGAGCCGCAACTTCTCGTTCGGCAGCGCCATTCTCGCGGTGTTCGGGGTGCGCATGGCCGGCTTTGCCTGCTCAGTCATGACCGTGAAGACGCCGATCGCAGCGCTGATTCAGTACCTCATGCTGTTCGGCGTGCTCGGCCTGAGCATCTGGATCATCATCGGCGGCATCGTGGTCGAGCCGCCTGCCCGGCTGGTGGAAGCGATCAACCGCTCCAATGCGCTGATCGCGCGGCTGTTCAGAAGGCCGGCCGCCGCATGAACATGGTCACCAACACGCTCGGGCGCTACTTCGCCGGCCGCTTCCTGGTCTCGGCGGTCGGCGTGTTCGCGAGCATCTTCCTGCTGCTGGTGCTGGTCGATTACATCGAGATGGTGCGCAGGACATCCGGCCTGGCGTCGGCCTCCGCGCTGATGGTCGCCGAGACATCGCTGTTCCGCGTGCCGCAACTGCTCGAGAAGATGATGCCGTTCTGCGTGCTGATCGGCGCCATGACCTGCTATCTCGCGCTGTCGCGCCGGCTCGAGCTGGTGGTGGCGCGCGCAGCCGGCGTTTCCGCCTGGCAGTTCATCGCCCCGGCGCTGGCCAGCGCGCTCCTGCTCGGGCTGATGGCAACGACGCTTTACAATCCGATGTCGGCCAACCTGCGTGAGCTGTCGAAGCGGATGGAAGCCGAACTGTTCGGATCGGCGCCTGGCGGCGGCGTGCAGGATGCGTCCGGCTTCTGGCTCAATCAGCTCAATCCGGACGGCTCGGTCATCATCAATGCCGCGCGCAGCGAGCAGCAGGGCGTTCGGCTGACCGGACTGACGCTGTTCCGTTTTGATACGGACAAGCGCTTCAAGGACCGAATCGAGGCGCGCGAGGCGACGCTCGAAGAGGGCCAATGGGTGTTCAAATCGGTGCGCCGATTCTCGCTCGACGCGCCGCCGGTGGACGAACCGACGTTCATCCTGCCCACCACGCTGACGCCGGCGCAGGTTCGCAACAGCTTCTCGACCCCCGAAACTGTGTCGTTTTGGCAACTGCCGAGCTACATCCGTTCGTCGGAGAGCTCGGGCTTCGCGACCGCAGGGTATCGATTGCAGTATCATAAGCTGATCGCGCAGCCGTTTTTGCTGGCTGCGATGGTCATGCTGGCCGCGTCCGTGTCGCTCAGGTTCTTCCGAATGGGTGGCGTACAAAAAATGGTTTTGAGTGGCGTGGGCGCCGGCTTTCTGCTCTACGTTTTGTCGAAAGTAACGGAAGATTTGAGCAAGGCTGCGTTGATGGAACCGATCGTTGCGGCGTGGTTGCCCGTATTCGTCGGCGGCCTCACCGGATTTATGGCTTTGCTCTACCAGGAGGACGGCTAGTGTCGTTCGTTGCCGTCCGTCAGACCGCGCTCGCCGCGCTCCGGCAGAATGCCGTTGCGCGCCTTGCGTTCGCGCGCGCGCGTTGCGCCGGGTCTGTCGTACTCGCGTTTGCGCTGACGCTCGGCCTCGTGCTGGCGGCAGCGGTTGATGCTGCGCTGTCGCCTGCCGCCGCGCAGAGCTTCACCTACAATCCCCGTCCGCCCAAGCCGCCGCCGCCGCGTGTCGCCAACGACAACCAGATGCTGGTGCAGGCGACCGAGGTCGATTACGACTACAACAGCTCGCGCGTGTCGGCGGTCGGCAACGTGCAGCTGTTCTACAACGGTACATCGGTCGAGGCCGACAAGGTCATCTACGACCAGAAGACCAAGCGCCTGCATGCGGAAGGCAACATCCGCATGACCGACGCCGACGGCAAGATCACCTACGCCAACAGCCTCGACCTGTCGGACAATTACCGCGACGGCTTCGTCGATTCGCTGCGCGTCGAGACCGAGGATCAGACGCGGATGGCGGCGACGCGCGCCGACCGCTCGAACGGCAATTACACCGTGTTCGAGAACGGTGTTTATACGGCTTGCGCGCCGTGCAAGGACAATCCGAAGAAGCCGCCGCTGTGGCAGGTCAAGGGTGCGCGCATCATCCACGACCAGACCGAGAAGATGCTGTATTTCGAGAACGCCCAGCTCGAATTCTTCGGCGTCCCGCTCGCCTACATCCCGTATTTCTCGACGCCCGATCCGACGGTGAAGCGCAAGAGCGGCTTCCTGATGCCGGGCTTCAGCCAGAGCGGTGTCTACGGCTTCGGCGTCGACATCCCCTATTACTGGGCGATCGCGCCGGATTACGACGCGACCTTCACGCCGCGCATCACATCCAAGCAGGGCGTGCTGCTGCAGACCGAATTCCGTCAGCGCCTCAGCAATGGCACCTATCAGGTGCGGCTGTACGGCATCGACCAGTTGAACCGCAACGCCTTCGCCGGCCAGCCGGGCGACCGTCAGTTCCGCGGCGGCCTGGACACCAAGGGCCAGTTCGCGATCAACGACAAATGGGTCTGGGGCTGGGACGGCATCCTGCTGTCCGACTATACGTTCCTGTCGGATTACCGGCTGGCGCAGTACCGCGACCCGTTCAACTCGTTCATGAGCCTGCCGACGGAGGCGATCTCGCAGCTGTATCTGACCGGCGTCGGCAGCCGCAGCTTCTTCGACGTCCGGGCGATGCACTACCTGAGCTTCTCCGGCAACCAGCAGACCGTCCCGGTGGTGTATCCGGTGCTGGATTATTCGAACGTGCTGAACCATCCGGTGTTCGGCGGCGAGTTCAGCTACAAGACCAACTTCGTGAATCTCACGCGCGAACAGGCGGTGTTCGATCCGATCACGCAGACTGCCAACACCGCCGGCCTGTGCACGGCGCTGTCGGCCGATCCGCGCGCCCGGCTGCCCACCCAGTGTCTGCTGCGCGCCACGCCCGGCACCTATACCCGCCTGACCGCGCAGGCCGAGTGGCGGCGGTCCTACACTGACCCCTATGGTCAGATCTGGACGCCGTTCGCGATCCTGCGCGCCGACGCGATCAACGCCAACGTGTCGGCGCAGCCAGGCGTCGGCAACTTCCTGCAGACCGGCGACACCCAGGCGCTGCGGCTGATGCCGACGATCGGCCTGGAGTATCGCTACCCGTTCATCAACGTACAGCCGTGGGGCACGACCACGATCGAGCCGATCGCGCAGGTCATCATCCGGCCGAACGAGTCCTATGCCGGCAAGCTGCCGAACGAGGACGCGCAGAGCCTGGTGTACGACGCCAGCAACCTGTTCAGCGTCGACAAGTTCTCCGGCTACGATCGTGTCGAGGGCGGCGGCCGCGCCAATGTCGGCGTCCAGGCGACCACGCAATTCGATCGCGGCGGAACCATCAACGTGCTGTTCGGCCAGTCCTACCAGCTGTTCGGCCTGAACTCCTTCGCCGTGCAGGACATGAACAACACCGGCATCGGTTCCGGCCTGGACAAGCGAGCCTCCGACTACGTCGCGCGGGTGGATTATTCGCCGAACCGGACCTACACGTTCAGCATGCGCAGCCGGTTCGACCAGCAGACCCTGAACGTGCAGCGCTTCGAGGCCGAGGCGAAGGCCAATTTCGACCGCTGGTCGCTGGCGCTGACCTACGGCAACTACGCCGCCGATCCGGCGATCGGCTACCTCAACCGGCGTGAGGGCATCCTGGGCAGCGGCTCGGTCAAGGTCGCGCCCAACTGGGTGCTGACCGGTGCGGCGCGCTGGGACCTCGCCGCCAACAAGATCAACCAGTATGTGATCGGCGCAGGCTATGTGGACGATTGTTTCGTGCTGGCCGCGAACTACGTAACGTCGTATAATTATACGGCAGGTGCCACTCCACCCGTTCTGAGCCATGCCTACATGCTGCAGATCGGGCTTCGGACGCTTGCGACGTCCTCGACCAATGGAACGGGTGGCGGCCTCCAGTAGTGCGCGCCGGCTTCCGACCGGTGCAAGTCGGGCGGAAACGATCCTGACAACGAGCCGAGGCGCCGCTGCCGGTTTGATTCACATTGCGAACAACGAAGCTTGGTCATGACCATCGCGTTCCCTCCCCGCATTCTGGCCCTGGCTCTCTGCAGTCTCGCGCTGCTGGTGTCGATTGCCGGACTATGTCCCGCTCACGCCCAGGGCATTGTCGTGATGGTGAATGGCGATCCCATCACCAATTTCGACGTCGAGCAGCGCATGAAGCTCAACTTCTTGAGCACGCATAAGCAGCAGACCCGCCAGGAGGTCATCAACGAGCTGATCGACGACAAGGTGAAGATCAAGGAAGGCAAGAAGTTCGGCGTCGAGCCGACGTCCTCCGACATCGACCAGTCGTTCGCCGGCATGGGTTCGCGCATGCGGCTCAACGCCGAGCAGTTGGCAAAATCGCTCGAAAGCCAGGGCGTCCGCGCCGAGACGCTCAAGGCCCGCATCAAGGCGGAGATCGTGTGGTCCAGCCTGGTGCGCGGCCGCTACAAGGAACGCCTGCTGGTGTCCGACAAGGACGTCGCCGCCGCCGCGGCAGCCGCCGGTGATTCCGATCAGCAGGGTCAGGCCTTCGAATACAAGATGCAGCCGATCGTGCTGATCGTCACGAACTCGTCGGACCAGGGCGCCATGGAGGCGCGGCGCAAGGAGGCCGAGGCGCTGCGCGCGCGGGTTCAGACCTGCGCCGAAGCCAACAATGTCTTCAAGACGACCGCGAGTGCCGTCATCAAGGAGATCGTCGTCAAGACCTCGGCCGACATTCCGCCCAATCTGCGCAAGCTGCTCGACGACACGCCAATCGGTCACCTGACCCCGCCCGAGGCGACCAAGCAGGGCGTTCAGATGGTCGCGCTGTGCTCGCGGAGTCCGACCACCATCGATACTCCGAAGAAGCGTCAGATCCGCGAAGAGATGTACACCAAGAAATATGAAGCGACGTCGAAGGCCTATCTGCAGGAAGTCCGCAAGGCTGCGATGATCGAATATCGCTGATGAGCAAGCCCCTCGCGCTCACGCTGGGCGAACCTGCAGGCATCGGACCCGACATTACCCTGCAGGCGTGGCTGCGCCGCACCGAGCTTGACCTCCCGGCATTCTACCTGCGCGGCGACCCGGGCTTCCTCACGCAGCGCGCAAAACTGCTCGGCCTCGAGGTTCCCATCGCGGAGGTGGATCCGGCTGACACGGTCCAGACATTCGCCAAGGCATTGCCCATCGTCCCCACCGGCCATCGCGTGACGTCCCAGCCCGGGCGTCCCGATGTGACCAGCGCCGAGGCGGTCATCGGGTCGATCCGTGAAGCCGTCGCCGACGTCAAGGCCGGACGTGCCGGGGCCGTCGTGACCAATCCGATCGCGAAGGCCGTGCTGTATCGGGCCGGCTTCTCCCATCCCGGTCATACCGAGTTTCTCGCCGAGCTCGCGGCCGATAACGGCAGCGTTCCGCAGCCGGTGATGATGCTGTGGTCGCCCGTGCTGGCCGTCGTGCCGGTGACCATCCACGTGTCACTGCGCGAGGCGATCGAACAGCTCACCAGTCCGCTCATCACCTCCACGACCCGCATCGTTGCTGCCAGCCTCCGGCGTTATTTCGGCGTGTCACGGCCACGCATCGCCATGTCAGGACTCAATCCGCATGCCGGGGAAGACGGCGCGCTGGGCAGTGAAGAGGATGCGATCATTGCGCCGGCGATCGCCAATCTGCGCAATGCCGGCCTCGACGTGCAGGGTCCGCTGCCGGCCGACACCATGTTTCATGACGCCGCGCGCAAGACCTACGACTGCGCCGTCTGCATGTATCACGACCAGGCCCTGATCCCGATCAAGACGCTGGCGTTCGATGACGGCGTCAACGTCACGCTAGGCCTGCCCTTCATCCGCACCTCGCCCGATCACGGCACGGCTTTCGCGATCGCCGGCAAAGGCACGGCCAATCCGGCCAGCCTGGTGGCGGCGCTGCGTCTGGCCGCGCGCATGGCCAGCCGAGCCGCATGAGCGCGATCGACGACCTGCCGCCGCTGCGCGAGGTCATTCGCGAGCATCAGCTGTCGGCGCGCAAGGCGCTCGGCCAGAACTTTTTGCTCGATCTCAATCTCACAGCCCGCATCGCGCGCGCGGCGGGCCCGCTCGAGGACGTCACGGTCGTGGAGATCGGCCCCGGTCCGGGCGGCCTCACGCGCGCGCTGCTGGCGCTCGGCGCCCGCCACGTGATCGCGGTCGAGCACGACGAGCGCGCCATTCCTGCGCTGCAGGCGATCGCCGAGCGCTATCCCGGCCGTCTCGAGATCGTCTGCGGCGACGCGCGCACGTTCGATCCGCGTCCCTACCTCGGCAGCAACAGGGCCAAGATCGTTGCCAATCTGCCGTACAACATCGCCACTGCGCTGCTGGTCGGCTGGCTTTCCGCCGAGCCTTGGCCGCCCTGGTACGACATGATGGTGCTGATGTTCCAGCGCGAGGTCGCCGAGCGCATCGTGGCAACCGAGGACGAGGAGGCCTATGGCCGGCTCGGCGTGCTCGCGAACTGGCGCTGCGAGACCAAGATCCTGTTCGACATCTCGCCGTCGGCCTTCGTGCCGCCGCCGAAGGTGACGTCCTCGGTCGTGCGGCTGGTACCGCGCGCCGCGCCGGAGCCGTGCGACCGCCGCGCGCTCGAGCAGGTCGCCGCCGCAGCCTTCGGCCAGCGTCGCAAGATGCTGCGGCAGAGCCTGAAATCGCTGCCTGCCGATCCCGCGCGACTGGCCGCTGCCGCCGGCGTCGATCCGACCCGCCGCGCCGAGACCATCCCGGTGTCCGGCTTTGTTGCCATGGCCCGCGAATTGACCAATAGTCGCGCCGACAACAAATCGTAATCGACAAGCATTTCAGGGAGATGTCTCATGGCGTTGATGCGCCGCCAGTCGCTCGTCAAGTTCGACGCCCCGCTCTGCGAAACCATCGTCGAGACGCCGAAGCCGGCGGGACGCGAGGTTCTCGTCCGGATCGAACGCTGCGGCCTGTGTCATTCCGACCTTCACATCCAGGACGGCTATGCCGATCTCGGCGGCGGCAAGCGTCTCGACACCACCCGCGGCATGACCCTGCCCTTCACCCTGGGACATGAGATCGCCGGCGTGGTCGACGAGGTCGGGCCCGACGCGCCGAAGGAGCTGATCGGCGCGCGGCGCGCGGTGTTTCCGTGGATCGGCTGCGGCCAGTGCCGCGACTGCGCCAATGGCGACGAGAATCTGTGCGCCAAGCAGCGCTTCCTCGGCGTCTCGATCGATGGCGGCTTCGCCACGCACGTGCTGGTGCCCGACGCGAAATATCTGCTCGAATATGATCCGCTGCCGGTCAACCAGGCGGCGACCTTGATGTGCTCGGGCGTCACCGCCTATGGCGCGCTCAAGCGCCTCGTCGACCGGCCGCGGCAGCGCAATCTGCTGCTGATCGGTCTCGGCGGCGTCGGCATGATGGGATTGTCGTTCGCGCAGGCGATGTTCAAGCAGCCGATTTCGGTCGCCGATCTCTCCGCCGCCGCGCGCGAGACGGCGCTGAAGAACGGCGCCGCCACGGCCTACGACCCGGCCGAGCCGGACGTGATCAAGCGCATCCTCAAGGAGACGGACGGCGGCTTCGACGAAATCGTCGATTTCGCCGGCAACGAGAAATCGATGGCGTTTGCAGTGGCGGTCGCCGCGCGCGGCGGCAAGATCGTCGTCTCCGGACTGATGGGCGGCCAATTCACCCTGCCGATGGTTCAATGGGTGTACAAGCGCATGACCATCGAGGGCTTCATGGTCGGCACGCTCGCCGAAGCGCACGAGCTGATGGCGCTGGCGCGCGCCGGCAAGATCAAGCCGCCGCCGATGCGCGAGGAGCCGATGGGCGACGTGCAGAAATGGATCGATGCGCTGCGCGCCGGACACGTGGTCGGACGCGTCGTGCTGACGAACTGATTAGTTCACTCCCTGAACATTGCAGGCGGCCGCGGCACTTGCGCCATGGCCGTCTGCTGCTACTCTGCCCCATCGCTTGATAGGACGTGGCGACGGGGCCCGAGGTGATGCAACGATGCGCGTATGAAGGTAGCCGCCTGCTGCTGGCGGCCTTTCTGGTATTATGCTGCATCCTGCCTGCGCACGCCGAGAAGCGCGTCGCGCTCGTGGTCGGCAACTCCGCCTATCGCAACATCGCAAGCCTCGACAATCCGGCCAAGGATGCCGCGCTGATGGCGGAGACCTTGAAGCGTCTCGGCTTCACGCTGACCGGCGGCCGCGCCCAGCTCGATCTCGACAAGCCGGCGATCGACGGCGCGGTCCAGAGCTTCGGCCGTGAGGTCCAAGGTGCCGATGTCGCGCTGTTCTACTACGCCGGGCACGGCGTGCAGGTCGCCGGCGCCAACTATCTGGTGCCGGTCGGCGCCAATCCGACGCGCGAGGCCGATGTCGATTTCCAGATGATGGACGTCAATTTGGTGCTGCGGCAGATGCAGGGCTCGGGCACGCGGCTCAACGTCGTCATCCTCGATGCCTGCCGCAACAATCCATTCGGCACGCGCAGCCTGCGTGCGGCCGACGGCGGCCTTGCGCAGATGCGTGCGCCGGACGGCACCTTGATCTCCTATGCGACGCAGCCGGGCAACGTCGCGCAAGATGGCGACGACGGTCATAGCCCGTATACGAAGGCCCTGGCAGCGACCTTGACGCAGCCGGGCCTCGACATCTTCCAGACCTTCAACCAGGTCGGCCTGGCCGTGAAGCGCGCCACCAGCGGCGCGCAACAGCCCTGGGTGTCGTCCTCGCCAATCGACGGCGCTTTCTACTTCGTACCGCCAGCGCCGCAGAGCGGGCCACAGGTCGCGGCGATGCCCGCGCAGGAAGCGCCGGCCACGACGCTGCGGCCCGATCCCGACCGCATCCCGCTCAAGGATGCCGCGCTGATCGGCGAAGTCCGCGATCGTCTCTACGAGCGCAATTTCGATCCGCAGTCCGGCGATGGCCGCGATACGCTGGCGCGCGCGATCAGCCGGTTTCAGGAGAAGAGCAACATCACACCGACCGGTGAAGCCACCGAGGGCCTGCTGAGCCGGCTGCGCAAGCTCGACGATCTCAAGCCGTGGGGCTCGATCGTCTACGGCGTCGACAACAACAAATGGGGCATGTCGTGGAATCACGCCTCGCGCCGCGCCGCCGTCGCCGATGCGCGGTCGAACTGCGGATCGGCGAAATGTCCCGTCGAACTCAGCTTCTACGGCGCCCATTGCGGCGCTTTCGCCATCTCGGACAAGTCATGGTCGCTGATACAGCGGGATACCATCAAGGCCGCGCGCGACGCCGCTCTTGACGACTGCGGCAAGGCTGGAAAATCCTGTCGCATCGTCGGCGCGGTATGCGCCGACGGCTCCGGCCGGTGAGCGAACCCATGGTCAAACTAAATGATCGAACTAACAGGATGCGAGGGCAACGAATGACGCCGATGCGAGTTGCGCGCTGGGCAGGTGGAGGCATCCTGGCCTTCCTGATGATGGCGCTACCGGGCACCGCGCTCCGGGCGCAATCGGGCAGTGCAGGCGGCAGTATCGGCAACGATGACAAGGCGATCTCGGGCTCGCGATCCGAGCCGCGTGCGGTCGAGCGCGAACGGCCGTCGCCGCGCCGCAGCTCGTCCGAAACGCCCCGCGCACGGCCTTCCGGCGGCGCCAACAGCTTCGACGGAGCCTGGGTCGTCACCAATATCGGAGGCGCCGCCTGCCCGGGAACACTGAGCTCGGCCGTGGTCGTCACCAGCGGCAAGATCATCGCTCAAGGCGTGACGTCGGGGACGGTCTCCCCGAGCGGCGTGGTCAGTTCATCCGGCAGCGACAACGGCGTCCGCTTCACCACGTCGGGCCGGGCCAGCGGCCGCACCGCCTCCGGCACCTTCCGCCGCAGCGACGGCTGCTCGGGAACTTGGACCGGCGTCAAGCAGTAGCGGACGCACTGGCTGGCGGCGGTCAGCAGCAGAGATCGTTCGTCCACAAGCGCAGCGCTCGTCAGCGCCGCAGCCTTGCTCGCACGCGGACAATCGATCTTTACTGATGTGGCGGATTTGCCGCGACATCGCGGCCAAATGTGCTGGGCGTGACGCGGGTCCCGTTGTGGGAAAAAAGCCGCACCTTGCGGGGAAAGGAGTGGGCCAGAATTAATCCGGAATTGCGGCTCATTGCCACCCAACTTGTTTCCGAGAACGCACCGTTGCGTCGCGTATCCGGAGTCATCAATGGCAAGCCGAACGGCAGGAGTTGCAATCGCCATTGCAGCCGGCATTGCTGGACTTGCCTTGATCGTGATGCCGCGCGTGGTGATGGCCGCGGAAGACTGCCTGACCGAGCCGAGCGGAGAGAAATCCGACGCGCAGCGTTGGTATTACCGTTTCGATCGCGGCACCAACCGACGTTGCTGGTATCTCAAGGATGCCAACGGCAACACCCGGGACATCGCGGCACCGCCGCGCACGCCGCAACAGCCCGCCCCCTGGGATTTCGGTCAGCCCACGCCGCCCAAACTGACCGCCAAGCGCGGCGATGGGCCTGCAACGCGCACCGCCGCCGACGCCCTCGCAGAAGCACCCGCGCCACGGCTGCGCACCGACCTTGCGGTGAGAGGCACGCCCAAACCTCAGAACGTCGCGATCACGCCGACGACCTTGACGGCGTCGGACGCCAGCCTGCCACGCAGCCTCGATAGCTCGCCCTGGCCGTCCGCCGCGCCGCAACGCGTCGAGCCGACGACGAGTGACGTATCACCTGCCGCCATGGCCGATGAAGGCAATGCCGAGGCGGATGCCAACGCGACGCCACCGGCCGACGGGTCGGCGATGGGTCCGCCGAAGACGACCAAGCCCGGGGCCCCGATTCCCATTCTGATGCTCGTGGTGGTGGGAGCGCTTGCAATCTCCGGCTTGCTGGCCAGCGCGCTCTATCGTCTCAGCCGGGTCGGTCGGAAGCGCCGGCGCGGGACTGACTGGCACGCGACGGAAAAAACGCGCCGCTCGCGCGCCAAGCCGCGCGGCAAGGTCCAGGCCACCGCGAACAATTCGGGCTTCGGTCAGTTTAATGCCCGCGGCGCGTCCGCCGGCTCGGCCGGTTTTCGCACACCAGAGCCGGCGTCGGCGCTCGACGTCGCCAGCGCACGCCTGTCCGCGTCGATGCCCGAGCAGGTCCCACCACGGCCAACCCGCGCAACGGCCCCCGCGGCCTATCAGGACGCGGCCTATCAGGATGAAGCCTATCAGGACCGTGCGAGCGCGATGGCGGGCCGACGCGAGCGCGACGAGGCAGCCGAAGTGCCGCGGTTGCAGCCGGCCGCCGACGCCGCAGTGTGGCAGGCTGCCGATCAGCTCGCCGATCAGGCCGCCGTCCGGCACGCCGCAATGACGGCTGCCGCGGCCACGGCGCAAGGCGACCCACGATCGCCTGTCTCGCAAGCCGCCCCTGGCATGCAGCAGGCTCAGTTGGCGGCTGCTCAACGCGCTGCCGCTCACGCGGCTGCGGCCAAGCTCGCGGCTGCCCAGGCCGCGGCCCGCGAACAGGCTGTGCCTCAGAACGCGGCCTCCCCCGGCGCGCCAGCTGCAACCTGGCCGGCCGCGCAGATGCCTCCGGTCCCGGCCGCCGCAACGACGGCGGCAACCCAACCAGCTGCCCCATCACAACCGGCCCCCGCGGACGCGACCGCTCCCGTCGACGTCGGCGAGATCGTCTCCGCCCTGCGAAGGGCGCGGAGCGGCGCTGGCGCGACCGCCGGTGCGGCGCCGATGGATGCCGCAAAAGTCATCGCTGCGCTGCTGGTGTCCCGGGCGGCCAAGCGACGCGACTCGCAGCCAACGCCGGGCGATCAGGGCGCGGCCCCGCCTGCAGTGCCGATGGCCGGAGCGGCTGCAACTCAGGCCTTCACACCCCAGGCCACTCAATCCCCGCAGCAGCAACCCGATCGCGCCTATGATGGTCAGGCGGCTACGCAACGCGCTGCCACGATGGCCCCTTCCGCGGGCTCGTCGGCGCCGCCGTCAAATGACCCGGCCGCGGCGCTGATCGAGACCCTTCGCGCCCATGCGGCGCGGCAGCCCACGCGCCAGCCGGACGACGAACAGGCTCCGCTCCCCGCAGCGGCCATGGAATCGCCGAGCGACGACTCCGATCTGGATGATCCAGCGGCGGCGTTGATCAACCTGCTGCAATCGCGCTTTGCGCTGCCCGAAGACGAGATGGAGGCCGAGTCGCCCCAGGACGACGACCGCGAGGCTTACGAGGCGGAGGCGTTCGTCGCCGAGGCGCCGCGGCGCAATCCCCCCGTCCAGGGCGATCCGGCCGCCCAGCTGATGAGCTTGCTCGAGTCGCGCTCCTCACTTCCGCCGGTGCCCGCAGCACCTGAGCGCCCGCGGCCCCAACCGCAGCAGCAGCGGCCCCAACCGCATCAGCATCAACCGCATCAGCATCAACCGCAGCAGCATCAACCGCAGCAGCATCAAACGCAGCAGCATCAAACGCAGCAGCAGCGTGCGCTGTTCGTGCCGCCGCCGTACGAGGACCCGGCGACCCCGCCGCTCGACTTCATCCCGCGGCCTCAGGCGCTGCGACCGCGGCCGCGCAACATTCATCAACAGGACGATGAGCTCGACGGCATCCAGGACATCCTGGCGCGCCTCGGCCGCCGCGCGTAGGCGGATCTCAGCCCTCGAGCTGGCGCTGCAGCTCGCGCACGAACGTCGTCAGCCCGGTCCGGCGCTCGCGCTTCAGGCGCTCGGCCTTGAGGATCGATTGCACCTCGGCGAAGGCATCGTCGACGTTGCGGTTGATGACGATGTAGTCGTACTCCGCCCAGTGACTCATCTCGTGGCTGGCGCGGCTCATGCGGCCACGAATGACCTCGTCGGAATCCTGCGCACGGGTGTGAAGCCGCTTCTCGAGATCGGCAGCCGACGGTGGCAGGATGAACACGCTGACGACGTCCTGCCGAGCCTTCTCGCGCAATTGCTGCGTGCCCTGCCAGTCGATATCGAACAGCACGTCCCGCCCCGCCGACAGCGCCGCTTCGACCGGCGGGCGCGGCGTGCCATAGCGGTTGTCGAACACGGTCGCCCATTCGAGCAGCTCGTTGCGCTTCACCATCTCTTCGAAGCGCGCGCGGTCGACGAAGTGGTAGTCGCGGCCGTCGATCTCGCCGGGACGCATCGCGCGTGTCGTTGCCGACACCGACATCTGCAGTCCCGGCATGCGCTCGATCAGCATGCGCGACAGCGTCGTCTTGCCCGCCCCCGACGGCGACGACAGCACGAACATCAGGCCGCGCCGCTCGACTCCATCAAAGCTTCCGTCGTGAGCCGCCATGGATCACTCCAGATTCTGGACCTGTTCGCGAAACTGCTCGACTACGGTCTTCATCTCGAGTCCCGTGTTCGTCAGCTCGATGTCGTTCGATTTCGAGCAGGTGGTGTTGACCTCGCGATGGAATTCCTGGGCGAGGAAGTCGAGCCGGCGGCCGACCGGCCCGCCCTTGCCGAGCATCTCGCGCGCTTGGGTAACGTGCGAGGCGATGCGATCGAGCTCCTCGCGGATGTCGGCCTTGGCGGCGATCAGGAGCGCCTCCTGCGCCAGGCGATCGGGGTCAAAGCGATCGGACGTTTCGAGCAGCGCTGCGACCTGCTCCGCGAGCCGCGCCTTGATGGCCTCCGGCTTGCGGCCGGGCGACGCCTCTGCCTTTTTCGCCAGCGTCTCGATCTCGTCGACGCGCTGGTTGAGGATCTGTCCGAGCGTGTCGCCTTCGCGCCGGCGCATCTCGACCAGGTGCTTCAGCGCCGTCTCGAACGAAGCGATGGCAGCGTCCTTGGCCGCCTTCTCCTCGGCCTCGTCGCTCTCCGGCTCGACCACCTCGATCACACCCTTGATCGACAGCAGGCCGTCGATGCTCGGCGCGACGGCGTCGATCCGGCCGGACAGCGAGCTCGCCACCTTGACGATGGCCGCAAGCACGTCCTCGTTGATGCGCACGGCGGAGCCGGCTTCGGCGCGTTTGACGGTGAGGTTTGCATAGACGGTGCCGCGCGACAGGACCTCAGTCGCACGCTTCTTGGCGAAGGCCTCGACCTCGTCCCAGCCCTGCGGCAACCGCACCCGGACGTCCAATCCCTTGGCGTTGACCGACTTCAACTCCCACTCGAACGAGTAGGGACCGCTCGCCCCGTGACTACGGGCAAAGCCGGTCATGCTCGACAGCGCCATTTCAGCAATATCTCCGGCACATCAGGAACGGGCGACAGACTCGCCCCACCAAAAGTGCGCGAACCTTACGGCCTTTTGGCCAAATGTTAAGCCCGGTTCTGCGCGGCCGGCATCCGTGGGAAATTATTGCTGAACGACCGGCGGGCTCGGCTGGGCCGCCCCTTGCCGCGCCCCGTTACCGGGGTTTGCGGGCGCTGCGCCAGTCGCACGATTGGCAGGCGGCTTCTTGGCGCCCACGGGAGGTGTCCTGGGGGCTGCGCCCGCAGGATCCACCGCTGATCCGCCGGCCATCGCCGGCGGCGCCTCGTCGGGCTCGACCGTGTCGTTCTGGGTCTGCCGCTCCATCGCTCTGAGCTTGGCGACGTTCTTCTGGTGCAGATCGTAGGTCTCGGTGAAGGCATGGCCGCCGGACCCGTCGGCGACGAAATACAGGTCGCGCGTCCGCGCCGGATTCGCGGTCGCTTCGAGCGAGGCGCGGCCCGGGTTGGAAATTGGCCCTGGCGGCAGGCCCTCGATCACATAGGTGTTGTAGGGCGAGGGCTGCATGATCTCGCTGCGCTTGATCGGACGCCCCAAGGTGCCCTTGCCGCCGACCAGGCCGTAGATGATGGTCGGATCGGACTGCAGCTTGATCCGCTGCTTCAGCCGATTGACGAACACGGCCGCGACGCGGCTGCGCTCGTCGGGCTTGCCGGTCTCCTTCTCGACGATCGAGGCCAGGGTCACCAGTTGCTCGGGCGACTTGACCGGCAGGTCGGGGCTGCGGCGCTCCCAGATCTCGGCCAGCACACGCTTCTGCGCCTGCTGCATGCGCTGGATCACCTGGTCGCGGCTGGTGCCGCGCGGGAACTTGTAGGTCTCCGGCAACAGCGTTCCCTCGCGCGGAATCTCGCGGACGCTGCCGGTGAAGATCTCATTGTCCGACAGACGGGCGACGATCTGCTCCGACGTCAGCCCTTCGGGAATCGTGACGCCATGCTGTACGACCTTGCCTTCGACGATGACGCCGATGACGTCCCGCAGCGAGGCGTTCTTCTGGAACGCATACTCGCCCGGCTTCAGGTCGGAGCTTGCCTTGAGCGCGTAGACGCCGCCGATGAAGATCCACGGATTGACGTCGATCACGCCTTCGCGCGCCAGCACGTCGGCGATGTCGCGCTTGCCGGCGCGCTGCGGAATGTTGACGATCTTGTCTTCCTGCAGCGGCCCGGCGGCTTCGAGAATCTGCCGGCCATAGTAGTAGGCGGCCCCCGCTCCGATCATCGACAGCAGCAGCAGCGTGATGATCGCATTGCCGACGACGACGAAGGGATTGCGCGCCCGCTCGGAGCGACGTGGCGGGGGCGGCACGCGTTCGGGCTCCAGCGCTGCGCGCGGACTACGGGGCGAGATGGGCGGCCGTTCACTCATCGATGCAACCTTCAGTGCTGTCGCTCTCGTCGTGGCCGTGCGCACCCCACGCAAGCGACCTGAAGTTCACGCCCATCCTCACGATTCATCATCGAATACGGCGAAAAGGTGTTTCGCCGGGTCTCATGGCCATGGCCGCCCGTTCCGCGCCTGATCGTCCTGCGAAGGACACGCGAACTCTTAGGTTCTAGTGTGGCTGTGGTCGGAAATCCACGTGACGAAACCGCAACGGTTCGCAGCGGTATTCCAACCTTCCTCACTAGCTCACCACGCGCCGCAGAATTACCGACGCATTGGTGCCGCCGAAACCGAACGAGTTCGACAGCGCCACGTTGATCTCCCGCTTGCGTGGCGTGTGCGGCACCAAGTCGATCGCGGTCTCGACCGACGGGGTCTCCAGATTGATCGTCGGCGGCGCGATGTTATCCCGAATCGCGAGAATGCTGAAGATCGCTTCGACAGCGCCGGCGGCGCCGAGCAGATGGCCGATCGACGACTTGGTCGACGACATCGAGATCTTCGAGGCGGCGTTGCCGAGCAGGCGCTCGACCGCGCCGAGTTCGATCTCGTCGCCGACCTGCGTCGAGGTGCCGTGGGCGTTGATGTAGTCGATGTCGGCAGCCGTGATGCCGGCGCGCTTCATCGCCGCGCTCATGCTGCGGAAGCCGCCATCGCCATCCGGCGAGGGGGACGTAATGTGATAGGCGTCACCCGACAGCCCATAACCAACGACCTCGGCATAGATGCGCGCACCGCGCGCCTTCGCGTGCTCGTATTCTTCCAACACCACGACACCGGAGCCCTCGCCCATCACGAAGCCGTCGCGATCCTTGTCGTAGGGACGCGATCCCCGTTCCGGCGTGTCGTTGAATCCGGTCGACAAGGCGCGCGCCGCACAGAAGCCGGCCATGCCGATCCGGCAGATCGGCGATTCGGTTCCGCCGGCGACCATGACGTCGGCATCGCCGAGCGCGATCAGCCGGCTTGCATCACCGATCGCATGGGCGCCGGTCGAGCAGGCCGTGACCACGGAATGATTGGGGCCCTTGAGGCCGTGCTCGATCGAGACGTAGCCCGACGCCAAGTTGATCAGTCGTCCCGGAATGAAGAACGGCGACACCTTTCGTGCACCACGCTCCTTGAGCAGGATCGCAGTGTCGGCGATGCCCGAGAGGCCACCGATGCCAGAGCCGATCATTGTGCCGGTGGCGCAGCGGTCCTCTTCGGTCGCAGGATGCCAGTTGGCATCGTCGAGCGCCTGGCGCGCGGCGGCCATCGCGAAGATGATGAAGTCGTCGACCTTGCGCTGGTCCTTCGGCTCCATCCACTGGTCGGCATTGAAGGTGCCGTCGCTGCCGTCGCCTCGCGGCACCTGACAGGCGATCTTGGCCGTCAGATCGGACACGTCGAATGTCTCGATCCTGCGCGCGCCGCTCTTGCCCTCGAGGATGCGCTGCCAGGTCGTTTCCACACCACAGCCGAGCGGCGAAACCATGCCAAGGCCCGTGACGACAACCCGCCTCATGTTCGTTTCTCCAGACCCGACCTTGAGCGCGTATGGTTCGGCTGACGGCCGTCGCTGCTCATTGGGTCAGTTGTTTTGATCAACACGATCGGGCCGGGCAGCGCATCCGCATCGTGCACCCCGGCCCTCATGCGACGGCGCATCGCGACGCCGCCAATAGCAAGAAACCGGTCGACCGCACGACGCGGACCGGCCGGTTTCGCACAACTCTCGCCCGGAGCCTCAGCTCTTGGCGTTCTTCTCGAGGAACTTGGTGGCGTCGCCGACGGTCAGGATCGTCTCCGCGGCATCGTCCGGAATCTCGCAACCGAACTCTTCCTCGAAGGCCATGACGAGCTCGACCGTGTCGAGGCTGTCCGCACCGAGGTCGTCAATGAAGCTCGCGTTGTCGACCACTTTCTCGGGCTCGACACCAAGGTGTTCGACCACGATCTTCTTAACCCGCTCGCCAATCTCACTCATCGTTCAACCTCGTGCTTGTTCCTTTAAGACCAGACCCCCGGATGATCTGCGTCACCCCGGCCGTGAAACTTCCTTCGCGATCGCGCAAAACCAGATTTGCCCCGCAGCGCCCCTTTACCGAAATTGACGGACACACGTGCGGTCCGAAAACTTCGGAAACGGGGCCACTCACAAACTCCAATCCACACTCCCTGAGGCCGGTACGCCTCCGATCCAGGGGGTTCTAACAGGAACCCGGACCAGCAGCACCAGCCGACGGAGGCCCGGCGAACGATGGCAGCTCGCCCCGCCAATATACAGGGTTTGGACATCCTGCAATGGCGTTCTTCGTGCCCCCATGAGCGGTCCGGTTACCATACACGCAAATCATTGCCCACACGGCCCAGGCAGATCGCTGCGACGTCTTTTCGCCGCATTCCCAACCGCCGCGGCTGCCTAGATCATGGCCATGCCGCCGTTGACGTGAATCGTCTGTCCGGTGACGTAGCCCGCCTCGTTGGAGGCGAGGTACACCGCAGCTGCAGCAATATCCTCGGGCGTGCCCAATCGCGCCGCGGGCACCTTGGCCAGGATGCTCTCGCGCTGCTTGTCGTTGAGCGCGTCGGTCATCGGCGTCTTGATGAAGCCGGGTGCGATGCAATTGGCGGTCACGCCGCGCTTGGCATATTCGGCGCCGAGCGTCTTGATCATGCCGATGATGCCGGCCTTGGACGCGGTGTAATTGCCCTGCCCCGGATTGCCGGTGACGCCGACGATCGAGGTGATCGCGATGATGCGGCCGAAGCGCTTGCGCATCATCAGCTTGGTGGCGGCGCGCGAGAGGCGGAAGGTCGCCGTCAGGTTGACCCTGATGACTTCATCCCAATCCTCGTCGCGCAGCTGCACGAACAGGTTGTCACGGGTGATACCGGCGTTCGCGACGAGAATGTCGACCTGCCCCATCGCCTGCTCCGCAGCCGGCACGAGTGCCTCGACCTCGGCCGCATCCGATAGGTTGCAGGGCAGCACATGCGCGCGGCTGCCCAGCTCGCCAGCCAGCGTCTCCAGTACCTCGCGGCGCGTGCCGGACACGGCAACGGTCGCGCCCTGGGCATGCAAGGCCTTGGCGATCGCATTACCGATGCCGCCGGTCGCGCCGGTCACCAGCGCGGTCCTGCCAGTCAGATCGAACATCTCAACTCTCCTCAATGCCGCTGTGCGCGGCGCATTACGCCTTCGCCGCGGCGAGCGCATCCTTCGCAGCCGCGATATCCGCCGGCCCGCCGACCGCCACGCCGACGGCGCCATCCGCGATCCGCTTGACCAGACCGCTCAGCACCTTGCCCGCGCCGATCTCGAAGAAGCGGGTCACGCCCTGGCCTGCCATATAGGCGATCGATTCGCGCCAGCGCACCGTGCCCGTGACCTGCTCGACCAGGCGGCGGCGAATCTCGTCGGGATCGCTGATCGGCGCGGCGAGCACGTTCGAGACCAGCGGCGATGCCGGCGCCTTGATGGTGACCTTCGACAGCGCATCGGCCATTACATCGGCGGCCGGCTGCATCAGCTGGCAGTGAAACGGCGCGGAGACCGGCAGCAGCATGGCGCGCTTGGCGCCCTTGCCGCGCGCAATCTCGACGGCGCGATCCACGGCGGCCTTGTTGCCGGACACCACGACCTGGCCACCGCCATTGTCGTTGGCGGCCTGACAGACCTCGCCCTGCGCCGCCTCCTCGGCCACAGCGACCGCGGTCTCATAGTCGAGTCCCAGCAGCGCGGCCATGGCACCGACGCCCACCGGAACGGCCTTCTGCATGGCAAGGCCGCGGGTCCGCAGCAGGCGGGCGGTATCGGCGATCGTCAGGCTGCCGGCGGCGGCCAGCGCGGAATATTCGCCGAGCGAGTGGCCGGCAACGAACACGGCGTCCCGACCGACCGAGAACCCCGCTTCGGCCTCTAGCACCCGCAAGGTGGCCATCGAGACGGCCATCAGCGCCGGCTGCGCATTCTCGGTGAGCTGGAGCGTCTCAGCCGGGCCTTCCCAGATAATGGCGGTCAGCTTCTCGCCGAGGGCCGCATCGACCTCCTCAAACACCGCGCGCGCCGCCGGAAACGCGTCTGCGAGCGCCTTGCCCATGCCGACGGCCTGGGACCCCTGCCCCGGAAAAGTGAATGCTGCCGTCATGGCCGCTCCCTGAACGTTCCAAAATCCCTGGAATTGAGTAACTTTGGCCGGAAAGACACTGGCCAAGGCCGGGATGTCAAGCGCGAGACTGGCGCATTTCGACCACTTTCCCTTGCCTCGGCTTCGAAAATCGGTATAAGGCCCGCCATCCGTGGATCCCGAGCCGGGAGCTGAACGGACGGTCCCAGCAAATTCGCCTTGCTCATTCTTGGGGATTTACCTCTCCAAGCGGTCCAGGCGGCTTTGATGTGGCAGGGCCAGTCGGCCCGTCGTCCCGTGTTCCCGCCTTCTGAGCTGACGTCTGCGAGTCCTTTCCAAAAAGGTCTCGAAGGGCTTGACGCCGGGATTTGCGCCAACTTGGAAAGGACAGCCATGCCGCTTTACGAGCATGTTTTCCTCGCGCGTCAGGACGCGAGCACCCAGCAGGTGGAAGAACTGACGACTCAGATGACCGGTATCGTCGAAGGTCTCGGCGGCAAGGTCACGAAGACCGAGAATTGGGGCGTTCGCTCCCTCACCTACCGCATGAACAAGAACCGCAAGGCACACTTCGTGCTGCTCAACATCGACGCGCCGTCCGCGGCGATCGCCGAGATCGAGCGCCAGGAGCGGATCAGCGAGGACGTCATCCGTTACCTCAGCGTCCGCGTCGAGGAGCTCGAGGAAGGCCCGTCTGCGATGATGCGCAAGGCCGATCGCGACCGTGAGCGCGACGACCGCGGCGGTGGCTTCCGTGGTGAGCGCGAAGGCGGTGGTTTCCGTGGCGATCGCGAAGGCGGCGGCGGATTCCGCGGTGATCGCGGCCCGCGCCGGCCGCGCGAAGAAGAAACGACGGAAGAGGAGTGAGATCAATGGCTGAAGCACCCGCACGCCGTCCGTTCTTCCGCCGCCGCAAGACCTGCCCGTTCTCGGGCCCGAATGCGCCGAAGATCGACTACAAGGATTCCAAGCTCTTGATGCGCTACGTCTCCGAGCGCGGCAAGATCGTGCCGAGCCGCATCACGGCTGTCTCCGCCAAGAAGCAGCGTGAGCTGGCCCGCGCCATCAAGCGCGCCCGCTTCCTCGGCCTGCTGCCCTACGTCATCCGCTAAGCGCGGACCTCGGACCGGCGGCCTCGCGCCGCCGGCTCCTTTCGTTGAATTCTCATAAGGCTTCCGGGTCGTCCGGTCGCCGATGGTTGGGGCCTTACCGCCTCTAACCGCTCGAAGGGAGCGGGACAGCTGATGATCGGACAGATACTCATCGCGCTCGCGGCAGGCGCCGCCTCCGCCGTCATGTTCGCCTCGACCAAGTCGGGCGTGATGATGTCGCTTGTCCTCGCCTTGCTCGCTCCCGTTCCGCTGATGGTCGCCGGCATCGCCTGGGGCCGCCTTTGTGCGGCGATTGCCGGCTTGGTGGCAACGCTTGGCGTGCTCGCCATCTTCGGTTTCGAGCGCGGTCTGGCCTTTGCCTTGTCGGCGACGCTGCCCGCCTGGTGGCTCGGCCATCTGGTCCTGCTCGGCCGGACGACGACCGGCCCCTCCGGCCAGGACACTGTCGAATGGTATCCTGCCGGCAACATCCTGCTCTGGATTGCCGTCATCACGGCGCTGATCGTCGCGTTTGCGTTCGGCACGGATATGTCGGCCACGAACCAGGAACTTCGGCGGCTGCTGGGGCGCGTCCTCGCCAACACCGTGACCCCCGATGTCGTCGACATTCCGCGGCTGGTCGAATTCCTGATCTTCATGGCGCCGCTGCTGGCCGCGATGATGACGACCACGGTGCTGGCGCTGAACGTCGTGATCGCCGCGAAGATCACGGCGATCTCCGGCCGGCTGATGCGTCCCTGGCCGCGCCTGCGCGACACCAAGCTGCCGCTGATGACCCTGCCGGCGCTGTTCGCGATCATCGCGTTCTGCTTCCCCGACGGCCTGGTCGGCATGCTCGCGCGGATCGCCGCTGCGGCGCTGCTGACCGCCTATGCACTCACCGGCTTGGCTGTCCTGCATACGCTTACCTTGCCGATGCGGACGCGACCGCTGTGGCTCGGCCTCGCCTACGCGATGCTGGTCACCTTCATCTGGCCGATACCCATGCTGGCGATGACCGCCCTCGGCCTCGCCGACGCCGCCTTCGACCTCCGTCACCGCTTCGGCCCCCGGCGGCCGCCGCCGTTGCCGGTGCCTTAAAAGTTTCAACCTCACACCAACCGCTTCCGAACATCCTGAAGGAGAACATCGATGGAAGTCATTCTGCTGGAACGTGTCGCCAAGCTCGGCCAGATGGGCGAGATCGTGAAGGTCAAGGACGGGTTCGCCCGCAACTTTCTGCTCAAGCGCAAGAAGGCGCTGCGGGCCACGGCCGAGAACAAGGCCAAGTACGAAGGCATGAAGGCCGAGCTCGAGGCCAACAACATCAAGGCCAAGGGCGAGGCGTCCAAGGTGGCCGAGAAGATCGACGGCCGCGACATCATCATCATCCGCCAGGCCTCCGAATCCGGCCAGCTGTTCGGCTCGGTCTCGGTCCGTGACATCGTCATCGCGCTCGCCGCCGACGGCATCACCGTCAGCCGTCCGCAGGTCTGGCTCGACGCCCCGATCAAGGCGATCGGCAAGCAGAAGATCACCATCGCGATCCACCCTGAGGTCGAGACCTCGGTGACCGTGACGGTGGCCCGCAGCGCCGACGAGGCCGAGCGCATCAAGCGCGGCGAGGACATCTCGACCCGCCAGGAGGACCGCGACGCCGCAGCCGAAGCCATCGCCGCCGCCGGCGAGTTCTTCGATCCGGAAGCCCAGGACGAGGGCGCCGCCGAAGCGCCGGCGCAGCAGTAAGAACCCAAGTCAGCACCATCTGCGGAAAAGCCCGGCTCAGCGAGCCGGGCTTTTTTCATTTCTCATCGCGCAGGCGCCGACGCTTCCGGCGCCGGCGTCACCGGCGGTACCGGATCGGCGCGCAGCGCCGGGGCGGCATCGCTCGATTTGGGCGTCTCGACCCGCGGCGGCTCGGCGCGGACGGTATTGTCGTCGCGAGCCACCGCCGGCCGGGTCGCTCCGGTCGACTCGCTGCGGGTGTCGTCCGATGCGGCGCCCTCCTGGGCCGGCTTCTTACGCTTGCCGCGCTTGCTCTTCGCCCCGGGCCCGCTGCCCTCGCCGTCGGCGGGCGCAACGACCTGATCCTTGTTGTCGGACGCCGCGTCCGGCTTGGGCTCCGACCGCCTTGAATGATGTCCCGAGCGGCGGCGCGGTTCGGCCGCACCTGCCGCAGCATCGGCCGCCGCCGGCTTCGCCTCGGCCGGCTCGGTGGCCGAAGTGCGCGACCGGCGCTCGGACCGCGTCTCCCGGCCTTCGCGGCCCTGATGGCCCGAGGCGCGGACATCGGTGCCGCCGTTGGCAAGCACGTAATTGGCGAGCACGCCGGCCATTTCCGGGCTGGTCGTATAATGCTGCCGCAGGAAGCCGGGCAGCGATCCCGGCGACGTATTCTTGACGAGACCCCGCGGCGACTTGTGGCAGGCCACGCAGGTGCCGTTGTAGATCTGCGCCGGGCTCTTGCCCGCATCGAGGTTTTCTTGCGCCATGGCGGCGCCCGCCAGGCCCATGCAGACCACCGCCACCACCGCCGCCAGATTGAGCGCTCGGCCCACCATCGTCATTCTCCGCCTATGGTTTTGCCCGCACGGCGCCGCCCGCGACACGAGCCGCCGTGCTCCCTCTCGCCATCCGGGGAGACGTGACCCGATCCAGGCCGCGGCCTCTCCGCGATTGCGATGCCTCGCAGCCTCGTCCGACGAAAGCGCCGAACACCGGCTGGGAGCCGGCGGCCGCGGCCTTTTTAACGGATCGGAGAGGGAAAGAAAGCGCACAGATGCCCCAGCTCACAGCTCTGACTCCCTCGATGTCACGTCGAAATAACTGCATCGTGTTCGCCGGAGGAGCAACATCTATGCCCATCAAGCAACATAGGTAAGGTTCGAAACGGAACCATTCGGGTCGCCATGCGTCTGATGCGCGTGCGGGGATCAGCATCTCACGAGACAGCTCGTCGGGTGGTGTCGATGGACCGGTTGTTGCGTCGTCTTCTCAATCACTTCATTTGCCGCGGATCGATCAGCTTCACGACCGCGGACGGGGCCACCTTCCGCTGCGGCGACGGCACCGGCGTCCCGGTCGCGGCCAGGTTCGTGACCCGCGAGGCCCAGCGCCGCATCCTGACCAACCCCGAGCTGGCGCTCGGCGAGATCTACATGGACGGCAGCTTCGTGGTCGAGCAGGGCTCGATCGCCGACTTCCTGGCCATCATCATGAGCCAGCCGGCGGCCCTGCCCGACTGGGCCAAGCCGCAATGGTGGCTGCGCTATCTGGTCCGCCGTCTGCGCCAGCTCAACATCCGCGCCCGCGCGCGCCGCAACGTCGCCCATCACTACGATCTCGACGGCCGGCTGTACGCGCTGTTCCTCGACGCCGACCGGCAATATTCCTGCGCCTATTTCGAGACGAAAGGCAGCACGCTGGATGATGCTCAACTCGCCAAGAAGCGGCACCTCGCCGCGAAGCTCCTGATCGCCCCGAACCATCGCGTTCTCGACATCGGCTGCGGCTGGGGCGGCCTTGGGCTGTATCTTGCTGAGATGACGGCGGCCGAAATCACCGGCGTGACGCTGTCGGCCGAGCAGCTGCAGGTCGCCAATGCGCGCGCGGTCGAACGAAACCTGTCGGCGTCCGCCCGCTTCCTGCTGCAGGACTATCGCGACGTGCCCGGCAGCTTCGACCGCATCGTCTCCGTCGGCATGTTCGAGCATGTCGGCGTCGCCTTCTACGACACGTTCTTCCGCCGCTGCGCCGAGCTGCTCGACGACAACGGAGTGATGGTGCTGCACTCGATCGCCCGGTCGGAAGGACCGGATGCCACCAATCCCTGGATCGCCAAATACATCTTTCCCGGCGGCTACATCCCGGCGCTGTCGGAGGTGCTGCCGGCGATCGAGCGCGCCGGCCTGCTGGTCTGCGACATCGAGATCCTGCGACTGCACTATGCGGAGACGCTGAAGGCCTGGCGCGAGCGCTTCATGGCGCGCCGCGAGGAGGCGGTGCAGCTCTATGACGCGCGATTTGCACGAATGTGGGAGTTCTATCTGGCGGTGTCCGAGATGGCATTCCGCAAGCAGAACATGATGAACGTCCAGATTCAGCTCGCCAGGCGTCAGGACGTCGTGCCGATGACCCGCGACTACATCCATCGCGAGGAAGCCCGGCTGCGAACGCGCGAACGCCGCAGCCGGCCCGCCCTGCGGATGGCGGGGGAATAGAAGGCGCGCTTGTGCCGCAGCTTCGAAAATCTCCAGATGCTCATCTTTCGCATGACATCTTGAGAATGAAACAGCACCCGTCCGTCGCAGATTCTCAAACAAATCGTCCGGTCTGTGAACTGGCTCACAGATCCCGGGGTCTTCCGGCCGTAGTGTCCCGGCATGACCCAGAGCCCCATCCGAGCCATGCTGGAACCCAAGACCGACCTCAGCACCGATTATGCGCTGATCGCCGCCGGTGTGGGCGCTTCGCTCATTGCCCTGCTCTATCTGCTGCTGATCTGACGCATCGCGTAAAAAAGACCACAGCCTCAGCGCCGCCGGTCGTGACCGCTGCGGCGTGATTTTGCATGCCGCCGCTCTCGCGGCGTGATTGCACCGCAGTTCCGCTTCTCCCTCCGCGGCGCCGAGTCCGCCTGTTCCCGTCAAGCACGGCATCTGGCGAGTCCGGATTCATCCACCAGATTTAGCAGACGGTGAATAGAGGCCACGTTTCGCTTTCGCTTCGCGCGCGACTGGCGCTTTATCCCCTCCCCTTCAAAGCTGCTAAACACGCATCCATGGCATTGACCGATTCGAACGTTCACAAGCTGGCTCCCACGGACGCCGCTGCGCCGGCCTATCGCAGCGCGCCTCACAACATCGAGGCGGAGCAGGGTTTGCTCGGCGCCATTCTCGTCAACAATGATGCGTTCTATCGCGTCTCGGACTTCCTCGAGCCGAAGCATTTCTTCGAGCCGCTGCACCAGACCATCTTCGAGACCGCCTCGAGCCTGATCCGGATGGGCAAGATCGCGACGCCCGTCACGTTGAAGACCTTCCTGCCGGCCGACGTCGATCTCGGCGGCATGACCGTCGGCCAGTATCTGGCGCGACTCGCTGCCGAAGCGACCACGATCATCAACGCGCAGGACTATGGCCGCACCATCTACGATCTGTCGTTGCGCCGCGACCTGATCGGCATCGGCGAGGACATGGTCAACGTCGCCTATGATGCGCCGGTCGACTTCGCGCCGCGCAACCAGATCGAGGACGCCGAGCGAAGGCTGTACGAGCTCGCCGAATCCGGCCGCTATGACGGCGGGTTCCAGAAATTCTCGCAGGCGCTGACTGTCGCGCTCGACATGGCCGCCAAGGCGTTCCAGCGTGACGGCAAGCTGTCCGGCATCTCGACCGGCCTGCGCGACCTCGACGCCAAGATGGGCGGCCTGCAGCACTCCGACTTGATCATCCTCGCCGGCCGTCCTGGCATGGGCAAGACCTCGCTCGCCACCAACATCGCCTACAATGTCGCCCAGGCCTATGTCCCCGAATTGCAGCCTGACGGCACCTATCGGGCCGCGCAGGGCGGCGTGGTCGGGTTCTTCTCCTGCGAAATGAGCGGCGAGCAGCTCGCCACCCGTATCGTTGCCGAGCGCAGCGGCATTCCGTCGAGCATGATCCGCCGCGGCGGCATCACGGAAGCCGATTTCGAGAAGCTGCGCGAGTGCTCGATCGAGCTGCAGTCGCTGCCGTTCTATGTCGACGAAACCGGCGGCATCTCGATCTCGCAGGTGATGGCGCGCGCCCGCCGCCTGAAGCGCCAGAAGGGGCTCGATCTCCTGGTGATCGACTACATCCAGCTGCTGTCGGGCTCGGGCAAGCGCGGCAACGACAATCGCGTGCAGGAAATCACCGAGATCACCACAAGCCTGAAGGCGCTGGCCAAGGAGCTCAGCGTTCCCATCATCGCGCTCTCGCAGCTGTCGCGTCAGGTCGAAAACCGCGAGGACAAGCGGCCGCAGCTGTCGGACCTGCGTGAATCCGGCTCGATCGAGCAGGACGCCGACGTCGTGCTGTTCGTGTACCGCGGCGAATACTACCTCGCCGCCAAGGAGCCGCGTCCCGGCACCGAGGAACACCAGAAGTGGCAGATGGAAATGGATCTGGCGCTCGGCAAGGCCGAGGTGATCATCGGCAAGCAGCGTCACGGTCCGACCGGAACCGTCGAGCTGCACTTCGACGCCTCGGTCACGCGCTTCGGCGATCTCGCCCATGACGGCCTGCCGCCGCAGCATCACGACTATTGACCGTGTGCGGTTGAACCGGGGCGCTCCGGCGCGTACAACCGCCATATGAGTGTTCCCGAACAGAAACCTGCCGAGGCGGCTGTCGCTGGGCAGACCATCTCGGCAGCCGATGATGCGATCCCCGCCAGCGCCACCGGCGTGCTGACCATCGATCTCGATGCGCTCGCCGCCAACTGGCGCAAGCTGGAAAAGACCGCAGTCCCCGCCGAATGCGCCGGCGTGATCAAGGCCGACGCCTATGGCTGCGGCATCCCGCAGGTGGCGCGCACGCTCGCGGCCGCCGGCTGCAAGACCTTCTTCGTCGCCACCCTTGCCGAGGCCAAGGTCGCCCGCAGCGCCCTGCCCGATACCGCCGCACTTTACGTGCTCGACGGCTTCTTCCAGAACACCGGCGAGGACTACGCCGCGATCAACTGCCGCCCGGTGATCGGCGATCTCAACGAGCTCGCCGAATGGGACATGTTCTGCCGCCGCACCGGCTGGAAGGGCGGCGCCGCCATTCACGTCGATACCGGCATGAACCGGCTCGGCCTCAGCCCGATCGACGCGCAAGGCATGATCCCGCGCATCCAGAGCGGTGATCACGGCATCACCCTGGTGATGAGTCACCTCGCCTCCGCCGAGCAGATCAACAGCCCGTCGAATGCGCGCCAGCTCGCCACCTTCCGCGAGGTCGCGAGCGTCTTCACCGGCGTGCCGGCCGCGCTCGCGGCGTCCTCCGGCATCTTCCTCGGTGCCTCCTTCCAGTTCGACATGGTGCGGCCGGGTGCTGCACTCTACGGCGTCAACCCGACGCCGGAGGCCGACAATCCGATGCAGCCGGTCGCCGAGATCAAGGCCCGCATCGTGCAGCTGCGCGACCTCGCGCGCGGCGATGCCGTCGGCTATGGCGGCACCTGGACGGCGCGCCGGCCGACTAAGATCGCGATCCTCTCGGCCGGCTATGCCGACGGCTATTTCCGCGCCGCGTCTTCCAACGACGGCACCCGCGGCGCCGACGTCATCATCGCCGGCCAACGCTGCCCGATCGCCGGCCGCATCTCGATGGACCTGATCGCGGTCGACGTCACCGAACTGCCGCCGAAAGCCGCCCGCCGCGGCCACTTCGCGACCCTGCTCGGCGAAGGCATCACCGTCGACGAACTCGCGCATCATTTCGGCACCATCGGCTACGAAGTCCTGACCAATCTGGGACGGCGCTATCACCGCATCTACAAGGGTGGCGCCGCGCCCGCGGAGAGCTGATCGCGCCGCTCTTCTGCATAATGCGCGCACCACTGCCTCCCCGCCGTCATTGCGAGCGCAGCGAAGCAATCCAGGGCTACGCACACCACCCTGGATTGCTTCGCTGCGCTCGCAATGACGGGCTGATGGATATCGGCAAACATGCGCAGCAACACCCGCTGCCATCACCTGGATGAGTGCTGGCGAGGCACCCGCGGTGTTCGGACGCGCACCATCGTTCTCGCGGCAGTAAACGCCCGAGGCTTGCATCTCGTTTTCACCCTCTTCTCAGAACGAGGGCGCAGGGAATGCCGGGTGCTGGCCGCAACCCATGGCCCGCCTGCAGAAAAAAAGCAGGCGGCAGTCACCACAGGTCCAGCCGGTCAACCGGCATTCCCTGCGCGATGGCTTACGTCTTATGCGTACTCTCCCCGGGGATCGGCTGTCTTGCCCCCGTGACCCGTGGATCATCATCACCATCGGCGTAGCATCAGCGTCGAGATGCCAGGACCATACGTTTTCGACGTGCACTCAGGACCGTTCGTCCGCACGGCCAAGCCATGCTGCGACCCGAAGCGCCCACCGCATCCCACCCCGCGTGTCATGACGATCGCGATACGCCCCTCGTGCCGAGGCGGGACGGCGACATACAATCATGATCTTCGGAAAAACAAAAGTCAAAAATTTCTGGCGGCAGGACTGGACAGAACGAGTCGCGTTGAGATCGTTCATGAATTTAGCATCTCGACGCAGCCTCCTAGCCAGAAACCAGCTCTTGCAACGATCAAGCCTGCCCTCCAAATCAAACGAGCCGGGCGAAAGACTTCAGTCGGATCGGCCGGACCAGGCAACTTCACCACGCGGCTCAGGAGATATCGCGCATGTGGCGCCCTTCACTGGCACAGGTCGAGGCTGCCGCTCGGGTTCTGCACCGCGAGGGACTTCACCACCACTGGTGGGAGCCTTACCGAAAAACGTACGACGAAATGGCTGCAACCGATGCAATTGCAAAGGAAGAGTTCGATGCGATTGTCGAGCGGATGCTGATGGCGGCCCACGGGGCAGCATCGTTACAATAGCCCTGCCGGACGTTCACCGAAGGGATGAGGCGTGTTCTCCAAACTCAAAGACATCGCGACAGGCGCTGCGAAAAGCGTCAGCGGACAGTTTGCGCGAGCGTCCAGCGCCATTGCCGATCTCGCTGCCAGTCTGGCGACTCGCGCAGCCGCGGCGGCCGATCTCGGCAGGATTCTCGATATCATCGAAATGGTCCCAGGCGTCACCTTCGACCGCCCCGACGTGAATGCCGATTTTCTCGAAACCTTGCTGGCCGCGGTGCAGATGGGCGAGCTCACCATTGCCCTGCATTACCGCAAGGAGACCGAAGCCAGCGTGGTGCGGCTGCATCCCGTCGCAGTGGCAACGGCCAATGAGTTGAGCGGTGCGGACGGCAAATTCTTCTCGAAGATCCTGGTCAGCGCCGCGGACGACAAGCCGGCCATCCAGATGCTGATCAATTCCGAGCATCTGGCGAACAATTATCGGCACGTCACCGCCGACACGCTGGTCAACGCGCTGACCTTTCCGATCGAAAACGTCAAAGGCGGGTTCATCATCGCCCGATCGTTTCGTGCGATCGCGCGACCGATCGCGGGCTGGTTGCTCGGGATCATCTTCGATCAGGGCGAGAAGCTGCACCGGCGTCTCCGCGGCTCTCGGGACGACGATCCGCCGCAACCAGCTTCAACGTCGGCGGAGGAGCAATCGGTTGACACGCCGGCTGCCGCGACAGCCTCGGAAGCTAGCGACGGCACCAGCTCGGGACTTCCATCGCACCAAGGCACGCCGCCGAATGACGACCACCAGATCGAAGGAGAGCCGGTTCATCTGGATCGCCGTTCCGACAGCGCCATGTGAACAAAGCTCTTCCTTGCGCGCAGCGTCTGCTATCAGCATCCGCGAGCACGGTGCGCCCCCTCTCCCCGTTCTTCACCCGTTCTTCACGGGGAGAGGCTTGGGGTGAGGGGGCAGCACGGGAAGTGCTGATCTGGGGCAGTCGAATTGATCGATGGACCGACGGTCCGCATCCACGTCGAGCGAATCTGCGAATCCGATGGACCTGTGACTTGGCTTCCTATGTGCCATGCCCCTCACCCGGATTGCTGCGCAATCCGACCTCTCCCCGCAAAGGGCGGAGCGAGGTTGCGCCGTCCGTGTCGAGGAGACTGAGCTAACAATGACGAAGGTAGCGCCGTCTCTCAAACTATCAGTCTCCGCGAGCACGGTGCACTCCCTCTCCCCGTTCTTCACGGGGAGAGGGTCGGGGTGAGGGGCAGCGGCACGGGAAGTGCTGATCTGGGGCACTTGAGTCGATCGATGGAGCGACGGTCAGCACGTCGAGCGAATCTGCGAATCCGATGGACCTGTGACTTGGCTTCATATGTGCCATGCCCCTCACCCGGATTGCTACGCAATCCGACCTCTCCCCGCAAAGAGCGGGGAGAGGTTGCACCGTCCGCGTCGAGACCGCCTGCATCAACAAATGATGAGGCAACGTCCTCTTCTTCCAACTATCAGTTCCGGCAAACAGTGCGCTCTGCTGATCTCAGACAAACAGAATTCTGGTGACAGTGCACAAAACTTGCCAAGAGTTTTATGCTCCGTCACCAAAATCCCGGCAAGATCTCCTCGAAGCTGCAAATTTCTCTTTCCGCTGCGGCGAGGTCGTGCCGATGGTTGAAGCTGTGGCGAACTGCGAAGCAGTCCGTTCAGGCGAACTTCGGCGCGGGATCCGACGCGGTCACGATCCTGGTCAAGCACCGCTCCAAGCCGGCGCGCATGGCGCGATCGGCCGCGGCATCGTTCCGCCTGAGGTCCTGATCTCGCGCGAACTCGCGCAGCGCCACATACGCTTCGTTAAGTGCCGTTTCGAGGTCGCCCTCCGCCTCGAACCCCAGCTCGTCCAGCTCCTGTTGCGAGGTCTCCCCGCCGTCCAGGATGTGCATCAGCAGTCCGATGACGTCCTTGATATCGCGGTCCATTGGAGCTTCTCCACACGCACGCTCGCTCGCGATCCGTTTGATTCCAACCCGATCATTCCGAAGCCGCAGGCGTCGGGGCCGCTCAAGCCGCGGTGCACCGCCTCGACGTCTCGATCGTGATCCTGGCGCAGCCGCCGACGGGGGGCGAGCGCATCGGATGCGGGATCGGGGGCTTGGCCGTGGCGCGGCTCGCAGAACGTCCATGAGCCTAGCAGAAAAGGCGGGCCGTTGTCTCTCCCGCACCGATCGCTGGCCTCGTCCCCTGCCCGCGCTCAGGACGGAAAGCACTTCCCGAACGCCGCCATCAGGCGCACCGGCCCCTTCAGCCGCAGCGCGCGCGTCAGGATCAGGCGGGCCACGGAGATCTCCTTGGCGAGGAAGCGTAGCCACGCCTTGCTGTCGGCGGTGATGCGGAGGTCGGCCTTGCCGACATGACCGCGTTGCACGGTGAGCCGGCGATTGCGGATGGTGACGGTGGCCTCGGCCGGCTCCTGGCCCGTGAAGGTGAAGTGATAGATCGCATCCAGGCCCTTGGACTTGCCGGGCTGGAAGGTCAGGCGCATGCCGTCGAGGAAGCCGCGGATCGAAGTCGCACGGACGCTCGCCCGCACGAAGCGGACCGTCTTGTGGGGATAGCGCCGCGCGACGTAGTCGGCGGCGTCGCTGCCGGGGACGACATAGACCGGCTCGGTCCTGCGCGTCAGCGGCTCGAGCACGTCTGCGACGTGCTGCTTGCGGTCGGCGAGATAGGGTCCGATGACGTCGTGGCCTGCCGGGCAGACGGCGAGGCAATAGGCGGCGTTGTAGTTCGGCCCGTAGGACAGGCTCTGCCAGCGCGTCACCGTCTCGGCGTAGCTCACGCGGCTGCGGAGATCCTTGGCCGAGTGCGACTCCGCGATGTCCTCGACGAAGTTGACGAAGCCGCCCATGAACTGCTGATAATTGTGGGTGAGGCAGGCGGAGAAGTCGAAGGCGCCGTCGGGCTTGATCGCACCGACCGGACAGGCCGCGACGCACAGCTTGCATTCGAGGCATGGATTGTGGTCGAGCGGAGCAGCGACCGCATCGACCTCGGCGGCGATCAGCACCGTGCCGAGCAGGATGAAACTGCCGAAGCGCGGATGAATGACGCTGCGATGGATGCCCATGCGGCCGAGGCCTGCGGCCTCGGCGGCGCGCTTGTGCGAGACGATCCAGGCGCGGTCCGGGAAACGGTCCATCTCCATCGGGAACGCCATCGCCGGATTGAGCGCGCGGATGCCGCGATCCTCGAGCGCGCGGACGATGCCCCGCGCGACCTCGTCGATGTGATCGCCGGAACGATGAAACTCGAGATTGGCGACCGAGCGCGCCGGCGAGCGGACCGGTTCGCGATGCATCCGTCCGACCAGCACCAAGAGCGTGCGCGTCCTGGGAAAGGCCGAGAGAATATGCGGACGATCCTCGGCAAGGCCGGGATCGTCGATGGAGGCAAGGCCGCAATCATCGGCACCGCAGGCGCGCGCGAGATCGAGCAGCTCCGCGGCCGCAAGCCGCGGTGATGCGACGGCAACGGAGGACAGTGTGTCGGTCGTCATGGCATCGCACTCCGGGCTTTGGAAAAAGATCGGCTCACGCCGCCTGCGTCATGCCGGCCATCACCCGCGCCAGCATCGCGGCACGAGCCGAGCGCGGCAGCAGCATCAGGCTCGCCTCCAGCGCCTTGGCGAGGAAGCCGGGACGCACCGTGGTGCGCCGTCCGAGCATGTTGAGCGTGCCGACGGCGACCTCGTCCGGCGTCTGGCCGCTGCGGATCGTCATGCGGGCGCGCTGGCCGAAGCCGCTCATGACAGGCCCCGGCGCCGAGGCCAGCACGTCGACGCCGAGCGGCTTGAGCTCCGGCGCCAGACCCTCGGCGAGGCTCTGCACGAAGGCCTTGGTCGCCGCGTAGTTGGCGACGCGCGCCACGCCCTGGAACGCGACCAGCGAGCTCATCAGGACGATGCCGCCGCGCCGGCGCGCGGCGAAGCGGCGCCCGAACAGATGCGTGAGTTGCGCCAGCGCGCGGCAGTTGACATCGATCATGTTCAGCTCGGCTGCGAGCTCACCCTCGACGAACGGGCCCGCGGTGCCGAAGCCGGCGGCGGCGACCAGCAGGCCGACATCGAGATGGGCGGTCTCCCGCTCGATCCGCGCGACGTCGTCCGGCACCGAGAGATCGGCTGTGATCACGACTGGCCGGAGGGACGTATGCGGCTCGAGCTCGGCGGCGAGCGCATCCAGCACGGCCTTGCGACGTGCGACCAGCACGAGGCCGAAGCCGGCCTCCGCCAGCCGCATTGCCAAGGCACGGCCGATCCCATCGGAGGCGCCGGTGACGACCGCGTAGGACCCGTAGGCCCGCTTCAGGCGCTCGGCCTGCGCGAGCGGTCGCTGCAATGGGTGGGTCATGGATGAGATCCTGTTTAGATTACGATCGAACTCTATTTGCAAAGATGTCGAACGACCGCTAAATTGTCAAGCTACACGAGGCAGGTTCGATCAGATGCGCAAAACCCGGGAACAAACCGCTGAAAGCAAAGCGAAAATCGTCGATACGGCGGCACGGCTGCTGCGCGAGCGCGGGGTTGCCGGGGCGAGCATCGCCGACGTGATGGGGGCCGCCGGCATGACGCAGGGCGGCTTCTACCGGCACTTCGCCTCCAAGGACGACCTGCTCGCGGCCGCCACGCGGCACGCCTTCGCCAACATGGCCGACGGCATCGACCGCGACACGGACAAGGGCGGAGCCGAAGCGGCGCTGGCGGCCTATGTCGCGCGCTATCTCTCGGCCGAGCACATCGCCCACCCCGGCATCGGTTGCCCGGCGGCAGGCTTCGGCGCTGATGCCGGGCGGATTCCGGACGTGCTCGGCGCCGAATTCGCCGACGGCGCCGAGCAGCTGATCACGCGTGTGGCGGCCGGCCTGGCCGCGCGTGGCGTAGCCGAGCGCGAGGCGCGCGGCGAAGCGATCCGGACGCTGACGATGCTGATCGGCACGGTGGTGATGGCCCGCGCGCTCGGCCCCTCGGCCCTGCAGGACGAGATCGTCGCGGCCGCGCAGGACAAGCTCGCGGCCGAGTGAGCGGCGGCCGTCCCCGTTGGCCTGTCAGTTGCGCGTCATTTTCGAAGCTCGCGCAACGTTGAGCGCTCTACGCCGCCTGCTCTCCACCGCGCGCATCCGTCGCCAGCAGCGCATAGAGCATGTCATCGCGCCATTCCTCGCCGACGCGCAGATGGTCGCGCAGCTGGCCCTCGCAGCGGAAGCCGAGCTTTTCGGCGAGGCGACGCGAGGCGGCATTGTCGGGGTGGATCAAGGCCTGCACGCGGTGCAGGCCGAGGTCGCCGAAGCAATGGTCGATCATCGCCGACACCGCTTCCGTCGCGATGCCCTCGCGCTGCCGGGCGGGATCGATGATGTAGCCGATCGCGGCGCGCCGGCTTCGGATGTGGCCGTCGTGATAGTTGACCATGCCGATGCAGCGGTTGCTCGTCGCCTCCGCCACCGCCCAGAACCGGTAGTAGGACGGCGTGCAGTCGATGAAGCGGCGCACGGCGCGCTCGCTCTCGATCGGCTTGGTATGCACCGGATGATTCCAGAACCGCATCGCAGCCGGGTCGCTGAAGCAGCGGTGCATGGCGTCGGTGTCATCCGGGTGAAACTGACGCAGCCGCAGCCGGGTGGTCGAGAGGATCGGATGCGCGACTGGTGCTTTGGCCATGGCGGACTCGTGCAGACGAAGCCCGAGCCTAGCAGCGATCCGGGGCGAGGCACCAGCGGCGCCGATGGTCTATTTTCCGCTCAGCTTGATCGAGCCGAGGATCTTGGTCACCGCCGCGGCATTGCGCTGGAAACCGTCCGGCGTGCCCCATTGCGCGATCTGCAGACAGCGTTTGCCAGGCAGCGGTGCAACCAGGGCGACGATCTGCCGGGCCTTCTTGTCCTCGGAGCCGGAATACTGCGTCGCGCTGCCTTGCAGGCCGGGCAACGGCACCGCGCTGTCCTTGGCGGAGGCGCGATCGATGCTCATGCCGTTGCGGGTCAGCATCGCCACCACGTCGTCGCGCGCCGCCGTGCAATCGGCGCCGGCGAACGTATAGATCGTCATGAAGAACGCGTTGCCCGGCGCCGCCGCGTCGACGCCGTCCTCGGAATGGTTTGGATTCCAGCCGTCGGGGACGGTCACCGTGAAGGCGGATTTCTCATAGGGCACGCCGAACGATCCGGCCAACGCCGCGGTCGACATAGCCGCCATGCAAAGCGCCGCCAGCAATGTTCTCATGTATCCCCTTCCCTCGCTTGAATCGGTGATCGCTCTCGCAACGCGCCCGCGGCGCGTTGCATTGGTCACGCCATCGCCCTGTACGGTTCATTGGCAAAGCCAATTGGCTCGCAGCATCATCGGATCATCTCAAGCCGGCGCGGCGCTGCTTCTGAAGATGAAGTTGTTGCAGTAGTCCTTGCTCTTCCAGAACCACTCGCCGTCGGTGCGCTGGTGGCGCTCGGGGTCGAAGCTCGAAAGCGGGAGCAGGCGGCCGCGGTGGATGAAGCTGCCGGAATAGCCGAGGCCGCGCAGCAGCTCGAACGTCTCGTACACCTTGTCGAGCGTGGCGAGGCGGCGGTCGCATTCGAGCACGATCAGCGGGCGGCAGCGGCGCAGCGTGTTCACGGCACCGCTGAGGACGTCGAGCTCCGCGCCTTCGACGTCGATCTTCATCGCCGAGACGTTGCGATCGGCGGGCAGATAGTCGTCGAGCGAAATCGTCTGCACCTCGATCGGCCGGTTGGGCTCGGCGGGCTCGAGCAGCGACGCGCCGGGCTGGTGGCCGTCCGGGATGAACAGCGTCCGCGTGCCCGACGCAGCATCGACGGCGCGGCGCTCGACCACCACGTTGCTGAGGGAAAAGGCCGTGCACAGCCGCGACAACTGATCGGCGAGATCCGGCTGCGGCTCGAACGCGATCGCGCGGCCCGGCGCCGACCAGCGCGCCAGCCAGTACAGGAAGCTGCCCTTGTTGGCGCCGATGTCGCAGACGACGTCACCGGGCCGAATATGCTTGCGCAACTCGCGGAGTTCGGTCCGGTGATCGCGATATCGGGATCGGATCACCCTGACCAGAAATCGCGCCGCCTCTCGATCGATCATTCGTTCCTCAACATTTGCGCGGACGGGGACACCTGGATCGGGACGTGTCCACTTCTGGGCTGCCGTCAGCTGGCAACCAGGCCAACCGCACTGCTTGGCCGGTCCTTTACCGCTTCTTGGTCAGACGCGCGCTATTCCTTCTTCACGGCGTCGTCCATCACCTTCTTGCAGGCCTCGGAAAGTTGGGCGTATTGCCGCATCATGCAGGCGATGATGCGACCGCCACCGGGCAGGATGTCGGGGCAGAACCTGTTGTAGTCGGCCAGGCAGGCGGTGCGCTGCTCGTCGGTCGGCAATGTCTGGGCGCGGGCTGCAACGGCGAGGCCAAGCGACAGCGTGAACGAAATGACGATTGCGAGCTTGAACATCCGGCCCTTCCCCCCTGCAGCGGCATCATGAAGATCGCGACCTTCAACATCAACAATGTCCGACGCCGTCTCCCCAATCTGCTGGGCTGGCTCGGTGCCGCCAAGCCGGACATCGTCTGCCTGCAGGAGCTGAAATGCACCCAGGCCGAGTTTCCTGCCGATGCCCTGCAGAAGGCGGGCTATGCCGCGGTGTGGCAGGGCCAGAAGACCTGGAATGGCGTCGCGATCCTCGCCCGCAAGGCCGAGCCGGTGCTGACGCGCACCGCCCTGCCCGGCAATGCCGGCGATCACGAGGCCCGCTACATCGAGGCGGCGGTGCGCGGCATCGTCGTCGGCTGTCTCTACCTGCCGAACGGCAATCCGCAGCCGGGACCGAAGTTCGACTACAAACTCGCCTGGTTCAAGCGGCTGCGCAAGCACGCGGCTGGTTTCATCAAAGACGATCTGCCGGTCGTGCTCGCCGGCGACTACAACGTCGCGCCGACGCCTGAGGACATCTACCCGACCCGGTCGTGGGACAAGGATGCGCTGATTCAGCCGAAGAGCCGCGCCGCCTTCAAGGCGCTGCTCGACCAGGGCTGGTGTGACGCGATCCGCACCCTGCATCCGGAGCAGCCGATGTTCACGTTCTGGGACTACAAGCGCAACCGCTGGCCGCGCGATGCCGGGCTCCGGCTCGATCATCTGCTGCTGAGCCCGGTGCTCGCGCCGCGCCTGAAAAAGGCCGGCGTCGATCGCGCCATCCGCGGCGAGGACGGCGCCAGCGATCATGCGCCAGCCTGGATCGTGCTGACATGATTTGCCACGGCCGAGCCTGATCGGGTCAGCCGCGATCGGGCCAGACCTGCTCGAGGTTGGTCGTCCGCTCCGGTAGCCCCTCGGTCAGCACCGCCATGCCGCCGCACACCGGCAGATGCACGACCAGGCTCGCGGCATCCGGCACGTTCGGGCGCGGCGTCACGTTCCACAGCATGATCTCCTGGCGCGTGCGGCGGATCTCCTTGAACTCGTAGCTGAACGTCTCCGATCCGCGCGGATATTCGCGCCACAGATCGCCTTCCTTGCGAAAGCTGCTCTGGGTGCCGCCGAAGCGGTCGGCATAGGTCAGGCAGGCCGGCAGGCCCAGCGTGTCGAGCACGGCGGCGCCGACGTTCGCGGCGGCGGGAATGACGCTGTTCACGGCACCGATCGCCGCGAACACGGTGGTGATCGCGCCGGCCGCCATCGCGAGCCAGCCGGTCTTGGACACGCCCTTCTGCGTGGGCGCTTTCGTATTGAGAACCTTTGACGACGACAGATGGAGCTGGGCCATGACTGCGATCTCCGATGCTTGAGCAGGGATTGCTGACCAACCGGGTCCGTTCATCGGAGGTTAATCTGTCAGGTCTCGGCCCCAGCGAATGTGAGGTGGATCACAACCAGGAATTTGCACCTCCCTTCTTTGCACGGCTGACGGTCAGCGCCCCTGCCCGATCAGTCCCGCCCGGCGTCCATGATCGCCTGTGCCAGCCTGCCGGGATCGGAGAAGCACAGCTCGTGACTGCCGGGCACCTGGACCAGGCGGAACAGGCCGAGCTTGCCGGACAGGCGTGGATGCCATGGCAGGCTGTGCGGCAAGGCCGTGTCCTCGGTGCAGTTGATGTAGGACTTGGCGATGGCCATCTCGGCCGGATTGGTCTTCAGCTTGATCGCATCTGTGAAGGTCTTGTTCGGATGCGGATTGAGGATCTCATAGGTGCGCGTCGCGGTGGCGAGATCAGCGTCGTTGATGAAGGCCTCGCGCCAGACCGGGAACGGCAACACCACCGAGCCGTCGCCGCGCTCGGCCGCGACCGCGTCGAACAGCGCGACGTAGTGCGGCGGCACCATGTCGTTGAGACATTCGCCGTTGTTGGGCACGAACGCATTCCAGTAGATCAGCCGGCGGATGCGCTCGGGCATGCGGTCGGCGACGCCGGTGATGACCATGCCGCCATAGGAATGCCCCATCAGCACGGCGTCGGTGATGTCGTGCGCTGTGAAGTAGTCGCAGATCGAGCCGATGGCCTCGTCGAGGCCCGATGTCTTGGCGTCGCCAGGACGGTTGCCACGGATGGTCGGCAGATGAACGGTGTGGCCGGCAGCGCGGATCGGCGCCGCGACGGGCTCGAGCTCGGCGCCGGTATGCCAGGCGCCATGGACCAGGACGTAGGTTGACATCGATCGCTTCCTTTGCACGATGAACGACGGTGCAAGGACAATGGCCGCACGGCGTCACCGGCGCTTGGCCGCAACTGAACCCAAATGGTCTCGGAGTGAACCGATGCCGGGCGCGGAGCCGGAACGTCAGCGGAGCTGGAATACGGCCATGGTGCGGCCGGAGGAGCAGTTCTCCTATTACCGCGAGGCGATCTGCCAGGCCTTCATGAACCTGACGCCTGAGCCGGCGCGCGGATTGGGCTTTGCGGCGGAGGTGCAGCACATCGGCCTCGGCCATGGCGCCATCAACCGCGTCAGCTTCCCCGAGCACATCGTGCGCCGCTCGCGCATGGACATCGCCGCCTCCGACCAGCGCTGCTTCTATTTGAATCTCAAGCTCGCCGGGCGCTGCACGATTTTGCAGGACGATGGCGAGGTCAGCCTGTCCGCGGGACAGGTCGGCATCTTCGACAGTGACCGCACTTTCGAACTACGGCACGATCGCGGGCCATCGCTCGGCGTCATCTCGTTTCGCGTCCCGGCCGATGCGCTGTTCGCGCGCCTGCCGACTGTTCCGGACATCGCGCCGACACGGCTGTCCGACGATCCCTGCCTCGGCGCGCTGATCGTCGAGACCGCGCGCTCGCTCAACGCCAATGCGCTGCGGCTCACGGCCGACGATGCCACGGCGCTGTTCGATGTGCTGCTCGATCTGGTCGCGCTGAGCGTCTCGCGCCGCGGCCGCCGCGAGGCGCATGCGACCGCGTCATTCGCCGATGCCACCACATTGGCGCTGCGCCGCGCCATTCACGAGCGGCTGCGCGAGCCGGGCCTGACGGTGGCTGCGATCGCCTCGGCCGTCGGGATCAGCGAGCGCTACGTGCACAAGCTCCTGGCGCGCGCCGGCACCAGCTTCTCCGAGCTCGTGATGGCGCGACGGCTCGATGGCGTCGCGCGGGACCTGCGCGATCCGGTGCGCGCCGGCCACGACATCGGTCGCATCGCGTTCGACTGGGGATTTTCTGATTTGTCGCATTTCACGCGCCGCTTCAAGCAGCGCTTCGGCACGCGCCCGCGCGACTGGCGCGCCCAGGCGAAAGACCTGTCAGGCTGACAGCCGCCGGGCATTGGCGGCGACGTGCTCGCGATAGCGGCCGACGACGGCGGCAGCCGACGCGCCGGCGCACAGGCTGGCGGCGGCCTCGAACGCGGCGGCGATCTTCTCGCCGACCATCAGCTGCGCCTCGTACGGGGAGTCCTGATCGCCGCGCGCGAACTTTTCCAGCCGCAGCCGGATCACCTCGCTGGCCTCGACCGCCAGCATCGCGCCGGCGAACCAG
This sequence comes from Bradyrhizobium sp. HKCCYLS2038, assembly GCF_051167655.1. Lineage (NCBI taxonomy): Bacteria > Pseudomonadati > Pseudomonadota > Alphaproteobacteria > Hyphomicrobiales > Nitrobacteraceae > Bradyrhizobium > Bradyrhizobium sp. HKCCYLS2038. The sequence continues at coordinate 511,361 of NZ_JBNPTM010000003.1, forward strand.
GGGAAATCGGCGGTGGCGGCCGCATGCGGCTGCACGTTCGGGGATGTCGGCCGTCTGCTCATCGTCGCCTCGCTGCGGAAACATCGGCAGGTGATGCGACGAATACGCTTCAACTTTTAAAGGTGCAGACGCACAATCATCGCGGATTCCGATTCTCATCGAACCACCTGTTAACCACCGACCGAGCTCTCTCCTCAGTCATTGCGAGGAGCGCAGCGACGAAGCAATCCAGGGTCCCACCCGGAGCCCTGGATTGCGTCGCTTCGCTCGCAATGACGTGGAGAGGTCTCGGCCGCTTCGCAGAGGACGACAACCTTGGGCTTTCTGTTCGTCCTCGCCGTCGGCCTCGTCGCCGGCACCTTGTCCGGCATCGTCGGCACGGGATCGTCGATCATGCTGATGCCGGTGCTGGCCTATGAGTATGGGCCGAAGGAGGCCGTGCCGATCATGGCGGTGGCGGCCGTCATGGCCAACCTGTCGCGCATCCTGGCATGGTGGCGCGAGGTCGACTGGCGCGCGTGTGCGGCGTATTCGGTGACCGGCATTCCGGCGGCGGCGCTCGGCGCCCGCACGCTCCTGATCCTGCCGTCGCAGGCCGTCGACCTCACGATCGGGCTGTTCCTGATGGCGATGGTGCCGGCGCGCCATTGGCTGGCGCGGCACGACCTCAAGGCCAATCTCTGGCACCTCGCGATCGGCGGTGCGATGATCGGATACCTGACTGGCATCGTGGTCTCGACCGGGCCGCTCAGCGTGCCGCTGTTCCTGTTCTACGGCCTGTCGAAGGGCGCCTTCCTCGCCACGGAGGCGGCGAGTTCGCTCGGGCTCTACGTCTCGAAGTCGATCACCTTCCAGCGCTTCGGCGCGCTGACGCCGGACATCCTGCTGAAGGGCCTGATCGCCGGCGGCTCGCTGATGGCCGGCGCCTTCGTCGCCAAGCGCTTCGTTCTGCACATGAAGCCGGACGTGTTCCGCGTGGTCATGGATGGCATCATGCTGGCCGCGGGCCTAAGTATGTTATGGAACGCCACCCACTCCTGACCGCATCGATTCTCCCGACATGGCCAAGACCACGCTCTCCTTCGTCTGCCAGAACTGCGGCGCGGCCTATTCGCGCTGGCAGGGCAAATGCGAGGCCTGCGGCGAGTGGAACACGCTGGCCGAGGAGGACACGACGGGCGCGACTTCGGCGCCGGTGTCGCTGCGCTCCAAGCGCAAGGGCCGCACGTTCCAGCTGGAATCGCTGACCGGCAAGAGCATCGACGCGCCCAGGCTATCCTCGGGCATGACCGAGCTCGACCGCGTCACCGGCGGCGGTTTTGTGCGCGGCTCCATTCTGCTGGTCGGCGGCGATCCCGGCATCGGCAAGTCGACCTTGCTGACCCAGGCCACCGCGATGATGGCACGCGCCGGCCATCGCGCCGTCTACATCTCCGGCGAAGAAGCCGTCGCCCAGGTCCGGCTGCGCGCCGAGCGGCTGGGCTTGGCGGATGCGCCGGTGCAGCTGGCGGCCGAGACCTCGGTCGAGGACATCATCTCGACGCTGTCCGAGGGCGCCGTGCCGCGGCTGATCGTGATCGACTCGATCCAGACGATGTGGACCGACACGGTCGAATCGGCGCCGGGCACGGTGACCCAGGTGCGCGCCTCGGCGCAGAAGCTGATTCGCTTCGCCAAGAAGTCCGGCGCGGCCATCATCCTGGTCGGCCACGTCACCAAGGACGGCCAGATCGCCGGCCCCCGCGTCGTCGAACACATGGTCGATGCGGTGCTGTCGTTCGAGGGCGAGGGATCGCAGCAGTTCCGCATCCTGCGCGCGGTCAAGAACCGGTTCGGCCCGACCGACGAGATCGGCGTGTTCGAGATGACCGGCCTCGGCCTGCGCGAGGTCACCAATCCCTCCGAGCTGTTTTTGTCCGAGCGCGATCTCGGCAGCCCGGGCACGGCCGTTTTTGCCGGCATCGAGGGCACGCGTCCGGTGCTGGTCGAAATGCAGGCGCTGGTGGCACCGACCTCGCTCGGCACGCCGCGCCGCGCCGTGGTCGGCTGGGATCCGAGCCGGCTGTCGATGGTGCTGGCGGTGCTGGAGGCGCATTGCGGCGTCAAGCTGTCGGGCCACGACGTCTATCTCAACGTCGCCGGTGGCCTTCGGATTCACGAACCCGCAGCCGATCTCGCCGCGGCGGCGGCGCTGGTCTCCTCGCTGGTGAATGCTCCGCTGCCGCCCGACGCGGTGTATTTCGGCGAAATCTCGCTGTCGGGCGCGGTGCGTCCTGTCGCTCAGACCTCGGCCCGCCTGAAAGAAGCCGCCAAGCTCGGCTTTCTGCGCGTGGTGCTGCCGGAGCGCGCGCGCGGCGAAGCCGGCGGCGACGCCGGCCTGAACCTCAATACCGTCGGCGGGCTGACCTCGCTGGTGGCCGATATCGCCGCGCGCGGCACGCCGCGCGCCCGGCAAAACAGTGTCCGCGACGAGGGGGATGCCGCCGAACAGGGCCGCCGCGGCCCGAGCCATGCCGAAAAAAATGCCACACCAGCGAGATTCCGCCGCCAGGACGGCTAGCCGGACCGTGACGTTCGCGTGACTCGCCGCTATACAACGCCGCAACCGGGTGCGCGCAGGACCATCTCACGCGCATCCGGACTTGACCGGGGAACCCTGCTCTCCTCCGATCTGGAGGATCGGTCCTCCGTCGATTCGCGAACCTTGGACCTGTCGAAGTGGACCTGAGCAGCCGATGCCGATAACGCTCCTCGATCTCATCCTGCTCGGTGTCATGCTGATCTCGGGGCTGCTCGCGATGGTCCGCGGCTTCATGCGCGAGGTCCTGTCGATCGCAGCCTGGGGCGCGGCCGCCCTGGTCACGCTTTATTCATTCTCCAAGCTGCTGCCGACCGCGAAGACCTATTTCAACAACGATACCGTCGCGAGCGTCGTCGTCGTTGCCGGTACTTTCGTGGGCACGCTGCTGATCGTCTCGGTGATCACGGTCAAGATCTCCGACATGATCCTCGATTCGCGCATCGGCGCGCTCGACCGCACCCTCGGTTTCCTGTTCGGCCTCGGCCGCGGCCTCCTGATCGTCGTGGTCGCGTTCCTGTTCTTCAGCTGGCTGGTGCCGGACAAGCAGCGCCCGGACTGGGTTACTGCCGCCAAGTCCCGGGTCGTCCTGCAGGGAACCGGGGATTGGATGATGTCGCTCTTGCCTGACGATCCCGAGAACACCATTTTAAAGAAATTCAAGAAGAACAAGCCGGACGACGACCAGACTGACACCGAGTCGCCCGCAGCGGGCGGCGATGGGTACAGCAAGCCTGCCCGCGACAGCTTGAAGAAGCTGATCGAGAAACCCGCGGCCAAGTGAGCCAAGCCCAGAAGAGAGGCGCGATGGACCAGCACCACGATTCTTCCGGCGGAGCCCACATGGATATCCACGCAGATCTGGACTTCGGACCTCAAGCCTACACGAGAGACCCTGACCTGGACGGAGACACGCTGCGCGAAGAGTGCGGCGTGTTTGGCATTTATGGGCACAATGATGCCGCTGCCATCACCGCGCTCGGCCTGCATGCGCTCCAGCATCGCGGCCAGGAAGCCGCCGGCATCGTCTCCTATGACGGCACCCGCTTCCACAGCGAACGCCGCCTCGGCCTGGTCGGCGACACCTTCTCCCGCCGCGAGGTGATCGAACGCCTGCCCGGCAGCGCCGCGGTCGGCCATGTGCGCTACGCGACGACGGGCGCCACGATCCTGCGCAACGTGCAGCCACTGTTCGCAGAGCTGAACGCCGGCGGCTTCGCGGTCGGCCACAACGGCAACCTCACCAACGGTCTCACCCTGCGCCGCGAGCTGGTGCGCGCCGGCGCCATCATGCAGTCGACCACCGACACCGAGGTGATCTTGCACCTCGTCGCGCATTCCCGCCGCACCAACTTCATCGACCGCTTCATCGAGGCGCTGCGCGCGCTCGAAGGCGCTTACTCGCTGGTCTGCCTGACCAACAAGAAGCTGATCGGCGCGCGCGATCCGCTCGGCATCCGCCCGCTGGTCTACGGCGAGCTCGACGGCTGCCCGATCCTGGCCTCCGAGACTTGCGCGCTCGACATGATCGGCGCGCGCTACATCCGCGACATCGAGCCGGGCGAGGTCGTGATCTTCGACGAAGCCGGCATGCACAGCCACAAGCCGTTCCCGCCGAAGCCGGCGCGCCCCTGCGTGTTCGAATACATCTACTTCGCGCGTCCCGACTCGATCGTTGGCGGCCGCTCGGTCTACGAGGTCCGCAAGGCGTTCGGCGCGCAGCTCGCGCGCGAGAGCCATGCCGAGGTCGACGTCGTCGTACCGGTGCCCGACTCCGGCGTGCCCGCAGCGATCGGCTACAGCCAGCATTCCGGCGTGCCGTTCGAGCTCGGCATCATCCGCAATCACTATGTCGGCCGCACCTTCATCCAGCCGACCCAGGCGATCCGCGAATCCGGCGTGCGCATGAAGCACTCGGCCAACCGCGCCGCCATCGAGGGCAAGCGCATCATCCTGATCGACGATTCGCTGGTGCGCGGCACCACCTCGCGCAAGATCGTGCGCATGATGCGCGACGCCGGCGCCACCGAGGTGCATTTCCGCCTGGCGTCGCCGCCGATCCTCTATCCCGACTATTACGGCATCGATCTGCCGGATCGCGGCGGGCTCTTGGCTGCCACGCATTCCCTCGAGGAAATGCGCGAGCTGATCGGCGCGGATTCGCTGGCGTTCCTGTCGATCGACGGCATGTACCGCGCGATGGGCGAGCCGGCCCGCGACCCCGCGGCGCCGAAATACGCCGACCATTGCTTCACCGGCACCTACCCGACCCACCTCACCGACCAGTCGCTGGTCGAGCCGACCCAGCAGCAGCTGTCGCTGCTGGCGGAAGCGAGCTGAGGCTCAAGCCGTGAGCATGCTCCAGCCGGTCCTTGCAGCGATCGGCGGTGCGCTTCTGCTCGCGTTCATCGCGTTCGCGTTCCGCCAGGGCCTGAAGGTCACGCCGGACGATCGGCCAGATCGGAGCGGCCAGACCAACTACGGCGGTGGTGGCGGCGATACGTGACTGGCTTGCGCGCCCATCTGGCCGTCGTCCCGGCCTGGCGCGCGATTGCGCGCCTGGCGCCGGGACCCATAGCCACCGAATCCTGTTTGACGGGCAGGACTAGCCACAACCGGCCAACTCCCTCATAACCGCCGCGGAGTATGGGTCCCGGCGCCAGGCGCGCAATCGCGCGCTAGGCCGGGACGACGGCCTAGAGATCATCCTGATGACCCTTCCCCTCACTAACCGCATCGCCCTCGTCACCGGCGCCTCGCGCGGCATCGGCCATGCGACCGCGCGGGCGCTCGCCCGTGCCGGTGCGCATGTCGTGGCCGTCGCCCGCACGCAAGGCGGCCTGGAGGAGCTCGACGACGAGATCCGCAAGGAGACCGGCAACGGCGCCACCTTGGTGCCGCTCAGCATGACCGACAGCGACGGCATTGCCCGGCTCGGCGCGGCGCTGCACGAGCGCCACGGCAAGCTCGACATCCTCGTGGGCAACGCCGCCGTGCCCGGCCCTTCCTCGCCGCTCGGCCATATCGATCTCAAGCCGTGGAACGACGCGGTCGCAGTCAACCTCACCGCCAACTTCCAACTGATCCGCTGCATGGAGCCGCTGCTGAAGGTCTCGGATGCCGGCCGCGCCGTGTTCGTCACCTCGGGCGCCGCCGCCAAGGCACCGGCCTATCTCGGTCCCTACGCTGCGACCAAGGCCGCGATGGAAACCCTGGCGCGCGTCTGGGCCCATGAAACCGAGCGCACTCCGCTCCGCGTCAATCTGTTCAGCCCCGGTCCGATCCGCACCCGCATGCGCGCCACGGTGTTTCCCGGCGAAGACCCGATGACGCTCGACACGCCCGAGCAGGTCGCCGAATTCATCGTGCCGATGTGCGCGCCCGCCTGGACCGAGACCGGCAAGCTCTACGACTACAAGACCCGCACGCTGAAGAGTTTTCAGCCGCCGGCGTGAGCGGCTATTTCGCGGCTTCCGCGATGGTCAGGCCGACAACGGCGAGTTCGTCGATCTGGCGCTCGGTCTCGGTCTGCCGGCCGGCGAGCTGGATGGCGACTGCAGGAGAGATCGGCGTCATCACCTCGACAAGATGGTCGATGGCGGCCGAATCCTTGACGTCGAAGCGATCGAGGAACTCAAGGATAGCCCGCGGATAGCTGTGGCCTTCCGTGCGCCATTTCAGCTTGGCGGCGAGGGTTGCCTGGTATCCGTCGAGCGCCACGGGACGCTCCGTTGCAAGCTTGATCGCCTCGTCCAGCGCGCGGCGGGCGTCCTGCTCATTGTCGACATCGAGCCAAGCTCTCGCGACCTCCAATAGAATTCGAACATCCGGCGCCGCGCGCGCCTGTCGCTGCAGTTCTTCGATCGCCGGACGCGCCACCGCTGCATTCCCCTGATCGATCGCCCGTCTCACCACGTCGTAGGTGACGTCACGCATCCTCGCGTCGTCGCTGATCTTGGCGACCACATCGAGCGCACCTTCGACATCGCCGCGGCTGGCGCGCATGAGCGCGAGGTTCTCAAGAATCGAGTTTCGTTCGACCTTGTCGCTCGGCGAGGCTCGGGGTGCGTCTTGTGCGACGAGCAACGCCTCGCGGTCGGACCTCACGGCACGGTCGGTACGGCCAAAGCGGAAATACGATGTTGCGGCAATGCCCAGGCACTCGGTCCGTTCGCGCGGGGCATCCATGGCATGAACTGCCCTCTCGACATCCTGATCCCGCCCAAGCTCGACCAACGCCGGGATCACAATTCTGAGTATGTTGAGCTGTTCTACCGGTCTTTGCCCATGGATCCACTCCGGCCACGACTCGATCATTTTTGCGGCCTGCTCCGGCAATCCGGCGGTCGACAGCAATCGGGCCAGCGGCACCGCATTCATCACACGATCGGAACTCGATTTGTCATACAGCCGGTCGCCGATCCGAGACACCGCTTGCGACAGCTCGGACTGCCCGCGCTTGGACGCATCATGGAGCATCAGCAGCCAGGCATACGCCTCGTTGGCGCGCTCGGTCTCCTGCCAAGCCGCCTCGCGCAAGCTCGCTGCCGCTGGGTACGCTTCGGCGAGATAGAGCAAGGCGCCCACGGACGACGCGCCGCCGCCCTTGAACAGCTGCGCCGCGCGATCGATCTGTCCGAGCATGGCCCTGAGCCGACCAACCTCGTGCAAAATCAACTTCCGGAGGTCCACTCTCTCGTCGGCGTCCAACGACGACAACGCCTGCTCGACCTCATCGACGAGTTGTATCGCGCGGGCCGGCGGCTCCTTCTCCGCCATGTGCGCCGCCACGGAGAGCAGACCACCGAGGCGCTCTAGCGCAGAGCTGCGTTGCCGCGCCAGCTCGATGGCGCGATCGAACCGGCCGGCCTCGGCGACCCTCTTGATGTCATACCACAGCGGCGGATCGGGAGTGTCGGCATGCACATAATCGAGCGCGACTTGGATGCTGCCCGGCGCCAGCTCCCGTTCGGCAAAGGCGACGTGCCGGCGAAAGTAGCTGTCGTCGGGCAGCGTCTTCGCCAGCTTGAAAATCGCTGACGCCAGACACTTCGGTGTCGGTGCTGCGCCACAGTCGACGGGCTCGCTCATGGCCGCGACCGACAGGCCCGAGCACAACGCCACGGCCGCAAGGCCGCACAACCAGCGGAGCATGCCGCTCGCCTCCTCTGCAACGTGCGGAATTCATACCGCAGCGGCATCATCCGGACAACGCGCGACCGAACGGAGGCTGCGCGTCCCGACAGGATTCGCTGATCGCACATGCGATCGGCGCAGCGAGATCGCGAGGTTCAGCGCCGTGTCGTCATGTTGCTGTCCGCTGCGACCTCGACGAGAGAGATGGCGCGCTCGGGACAGGCGACCACGCACAGGCCGCAGGCGAGGCAGCGGTCGCTGTTCGGCGTGGTGGCCGTCTTCATGCCGTGGAAGCGGACGCGCATCCTGCCGAGGAAGGACAGCGCGCGGAAATCGTCATCGCTGATCGGCGCGACGTCGAAGACGTCGTAGGGGCAGACCTCGATGCAGTCGCCCTTGGCCTCGCATCTGTTGCGGTCGACGACCGGCACGAAGCGGCCCGGCTCCGCCGAGCAGCCGACACCCGGCCGCTTCGGATGCTGCGCGGCCTTGCGGACCTTGGCGGCATTGGTGCGCTTGGAAAGTGTCGGCTGGGTCTGGTCGGTCACAAGGTCTGCTCCTGCTTCACGTGCGTCAGCGGATCATGGACATCCACCCATGTTGCCCGGCTACTCGCCACACCCAACAGGCGTCGTCCCGGCGAACGCCGGGACCCATACCGCGTGATGCTTGTTGGGACAGAAAGCCTGGGTTGCCATCGTGGACAAACATTGCCGCCGGTGGTTATGGGTCCCGGCGTGCGCCGGGACGACAGCTGAGGGTGCCGTCGACACCGGAACTCTCTCACGCACGCCGCCCCTCAAAACGCTCGTCACTGGAGCGCCGCAATCTCTCACCGGCATCATCAACTACTTTGGCGCAGGACTCGTAACCGCTGGCTTTGCCGCCGCTGGCTTTGCCGGCGTGCCCTTCAATGCCGCCGGCAGCTGGCGGTCGCGGGCGGCCTCGAGCTCCTTGCGCGCCTTTTCCTGCTGCTCCACCGAGAGCACCGGCCGCTGGTCGTCATGCGGCGGCACGTCGTTCACGGGCAGATAATTGTAGGTGTTGTGAAAGTCCGAGGCCGCTTCCGGCGCGGGCGTGCTGGACGTCGCGCAGCCGCCGAGCGACAGGATCATCAGCAGCGCCCCGCCGGTCAGCACCGCGCGCGCAGAGGCTCTCACGCCGCAACGGCGCTGCGCGCTCATCATCGCGCAGCCGCCATCGTGCGCGCAGGCAGTTGCGCGGTGATGCCATGTTCGTCGGACTGCAGGCCCGGCAGGCTCCTTACCCAGGGATAGCCGCGGCGGCCCATCTCGAAACCGCGATCGAACAGCGCGGTCATGTAGGTGCGATCGAACGGACCATCGGATTTCGCCTGGAAATCCGTCGGCACGCTGGCAAGGTTGAAGTCGATGCCGTTGAACTTCGCCACCGAGTAGATGCGGTAGATGTCGCCAATGCCCTGGTTCTTGATCAGCGTCGACAGCGAGCGCTGCGTCACCGAGAGCACATCGGCGCCGACGCTCTCGAACTGAGGATCGATGCGGGCATTGCGGATGACATAGAGATGCGCGCCGTTCACGCTACGCCGCGGACCGCGGCCGGAGACGAGGCGCAGCACCGAGGGGCCGATGAACACCTGCCGCGTCACGCCGCCGTCGACATGCAGCTCGTCGTAATCCTTGTCGCCGATCCGGACCTTGATGCGGACGGGCGCGAAGGCGCCGGGCACGGTGGCGGAGGCGAGCAGCACCTGGCGGAACAGGTCGATCGCCTCGGGCGTGTCGGCGGCGGCGATGCGGCCCATGTCCCACAACACCGGGCGCTGCGCGTCGAGATTGGTGGTGCCGACCAGCAGCACCCTGCCCTTCGCGCTCTCGCGCGCGACGTCGCGCAGGAATTCGCGATCGACATATTTCTCGATCAGCCGGGACAGCGGCGTGTTGTCGGCCAGCGCCGAGCCCTGCAGCAGGCCTGGAATGTTGACGGTGAAGATGTCCTTGCGCTCATAGGCGGTGAAGATCTCGCGCAGCTTGTCGTCGTGCGCGCGGCCGAGAAAGACGAACGGCGCGATCAGCGCGCCGGAGCTGACGCCCGTCACCATATCGAAGCTCGGCCGGCTGCCGGCCTCGCCCCAGCCGGCCAGCAGGCCGGCGCCGAACGCGCCGTTCTCGGCACCGCCTGATATTGCCAGGAAGTTCAGCGGACGCGAGGCGGCCACTTCTGCCGAGGCGCGCTGCATCGAGGCCTCCGCCATCCGCGGCGACGGCTCGTCGCCCCAATAGCGCACGTCACGAAAGCCGACCGGCTCGGCACGAATGGCCGCCATCTCGGGCGCCGCGTTGCGCGGCAGGATGGCGGCGCAGCCGGCCAGCTGCAGCGACGCCACCAGCGCGACGGCAAAACGCGAGACAATGGCGCGGAAAGTCATGACGGGCTTCATCGCGCGGGTTGCTGCTCCATGCTCGCGACTTCCGGCGAGGACGGCGGCGACGAGGTTTTGGCCTCGTCCGCGCCCTTGTCGGTCCAGCCCGGCGGCAGGCCGAGGCCCGCGCCGACGAATCCCTTCAGACCCGGGAAGCGACCAAACTGCTCACATGCGGCATATTTAGGGGCGCCACCGAGCTTGGCCGGCACGCTCGACACCGATGGCAAAGACGTGAACGAAGCGACGCCCGAAAACGGCGACTCGCCGGTCGACACCAGCTTGGCGAAATCAGCACCGAACTCGGACGCAAGGTCATAGGCGTCGCCATCCTTGGCCATGCGTGCCGTCGACGCCGAATTGGCGCCGCGCGCCCACACCATGGCGGCCTTCTGGAAGCCGGCGAAGTCGCGCGCCTCGGCCTCGACCGACAGAGTGCCGAGACCGACCGGGAGGCGCGGCACCGGCACCGGAACGGCCGGCAGCGCGACGCTCTTGGCGATGGAGGCAGCCTGCGAGGCGGCGGACGCGGTCGCGTTGGTCGGCGTTGCATGGGTGACGGTCGCCTTCACGATCAGATCGGCGTCCTCGTCCGGCGCGACCACACGAAAACGCTCGCTGAGCCGCAGGCACATTTCGCGGCTGATGGCGTTGGCCACCAGCTTCCGCTCGGTCTCGTCGAAGGCGACGTCGCCTCGCGGTGAAAACGCGGTCGGCTCGATCCGGACCGTCTTGGCCTCGAGCAGCTCCTTCTTGTTGGCCTTGATCTGGGCGCGCGTCACCAGACCGTTGGCGTCGGCCAGGCGATCGTAATTCTTCAGCGAGCCGGCGCGCTCCAGCGGCGCGGTCGCACAGCCGGCGGTCGCGGACGACAGCAACAGCAGCGCCGTCCATTGCAGCGGGGCGAGACGCGACATCTGCGGGAGACCCATTGATAGATAACTCACTCTAATTAAGTCCACACGCTTCAGGACTTGTCCATCCAAAATAGATCAAATTCTCTAGATTAGAGCGGCGAGAAATATTATTTTATATTACAACGAGTTGCCGGAGCTTGATGAAGTGCGGCGGAAAATGGACGGGCAGAGTTCGAGGCGATGAGGAAGGTCGATCCGGTCAGGCACGAGCAGAAGCGGCGGGAGATTCTCCAGGCCGCCTTGGCGTGCTTCGTCAGGGACGGGTTTCACGGCGCCAGCACCACCGACATCTGCGCCGAAGCCGGGATCAGCCCGGGCCACCTCTATCACTACTTCCCCAGCAAGGAGACGATGATCCAAGCGCTGGTGGAGCAGAATCTCAGCCATGCCGCCTCGCGGCTGCAGGTGATCCTGGCGGCGCCCGATGTCATCGAGGCGCTGGTGCAGGAGTTCGAGAGCACCAGCATCCATCAGCCGCAGGCGCAGGTGCTCACCGCCGAGGCGCTGGCCGAGGCCTGCCGCAATCCGGACTTCGCGGCCATCGTCCACGCCCATGCGCGCGCGATGCGGGCGTTGCTCGTCGACTTCATCGTCAAGGCGCAGCGCCGTGGCGAGGTCGATACGGGGCTCGATCCCGAGGCGACTGCCAATATCCTGTTCGCTGTCGTGGACGGCGCTCGGGCGCTGCCGATCCGCAATCCGGCCGTCGATATCCAGCAGAGCTCGCAGCATCTGCGGCTCATGCTGAGACGCTTCCTCAAGCCGGCGGCGGCGCCCGCGGTCAAGTCAATTGCCGCGCAGACGGTCGATTGAGATGGCGCGTCGCCACCTGAGATTGACACCCTGCCCTGCCCGCGATTGACTGCGCTCAACTAAGCGGATGACCGCAAGCAATCGATCGGGAGGATGCCATGACGCGAGCACGACGCGGAGGCGCGAGCGGTGTTGTCCGAACGTTGCTGCTGGCCATCGTCGCGACCGCCGGTGCCCTGCTCCCGCAGGCCGCCAGCGCCGGAGAAATCCCAACCTTCGCCGTCGAGCCGTCCTGGCCGAAACAACTGCCCAACAACTGGATCCTCGGCCAGGTCGGCGGCATCACTGTCGACAGCCAAGGCCATGTCTGGGTCATCCATCGCCCGCGCTCGTTGACCGACGACGAGAAGGGCGCGGCGCTGAATCCGCCACGCTCGAAATGCTGCATCCCGGCGCCGCCGGTGCTGGAGTTCGATGCCGACGGCAATCTGCTGCGCGCCTGGGGCGGCCCCGGACCGGGCTACGAATGGGTCGGCCGTGAGCACGGCATCGAGATCGACGAGCGCGGCTTCGTGTGGATCGGCGGCAATGCCGACAACGACAATGCGATCCTGAAATTCACCCTCGACGGCAAGTTCGTGGCGCAGGTCGGATCGATCGCACCGAGCAAGGGCTCGAACGACACCACACAGCTCGGCAAGCCTGCGGAGACCGCGATCGACAAGGAGGCCAACGAGATCTACGTCGCCGACGGCTATGGCAACCGGCGTGTGATCGTGTTCGACGCCACTACGCTGGCCTACAAGCGCCACTGGGGCGCCTATGGCCATGTCCCCGACGATGGAAAGCAGCCGCCCTATGATCCCAAGGCGCCAGTCTCGCAGCAGTTCGGCAATCCGGTGCACTGCGTGAAGATCGCCGAGGACGGCCTCGTCTATGTCTGCGACCGCATCAACGACCGTATCCAGGTGTTCAAGAAGGACGGCACGTTCGTGACCGAGTGGTTCTACGAGAAGGCCACGCTCGGCAACGGCGCGGTCTGGGACATCGCAATCTGGCCCGATCCCAAGCAGAGCTACCTGCTGTCCGCGGACGGCGAGAACAACGAGATCCGGATCATCAAGCGGGCGGACGGCAGCGTGGTCGGAAGCTTCGGCCACAATGGCCGCAATGCCGGCCAATTTCATTGGGTGCACGCGATGGCGGTCGACAAGCAGGGTAACGTCTATACCGCCGAGGTCGACACCGGTAAGCGCATTCAGAAATTCAGGCTGACCTCGGACGCGCTGCGTTAACGCTAAGCTATCAGCACAAAGCTTGTGCGAGCCTCCCCCCTTTTGGCGCATTGCCGCAACTGACGAGACCGGCTATCCAAGGGGACGATCGGCAAAAGGCACCCAAGAAAGCCCTGCCGAAACACGACACCAGGGAGGACTTTGATGACGACGTCTCATGCGCGGCGAATGGCCGCGCTGCTTGCCGCCACCACGCTCAGCTTTGCCGGCTCCGCCTTCGCCGACGACAAGGTCGTCAAGATCGGCGTGCTCAATGACATGTCGAGCCTGTATGCCGACATCGGCGGCCCGAACTCGGTGGCTGCGATCAACATGGCGGTCGAAGATTCCGGCATGAAGGCCAAGGGCTGGACCATCGAGGTCATCAGCGGCGACCACCAGAACAAGCCCGACATCGGCGTCAACATCGGCCGGCAGTGGATCGACACCCAGAAGGTCGACGTGATCATGGATACGCCGAACTCCGGCGTGGCCCTGGCCGTCTCTAACCTGGTCAAGGAGAAGAACTCGATCCTGATCAACTCCGGCGGCGCCAGCGCCGATCTCACCGGCAAGGCCTGCAACGCCAACACCATCTCCTACACCTATGACACCTACATGCTGGCGAACGGCACCGGCAAGGCGCTGACCAAGGCCGGCGGCGACAGCTGGTTCTTCCTCACCGCCGACTACGCGTTCGGTCACGCGCTCGAGCGCGACACCTCCGCGGTCGTGACCGCCAATGGCGGCAAGGTGCTCGGCGCGGTCAAGCACCCGCTCAACACCGCCGACTTCTCCTCCTTCCTGCTGCAGGCGCAGTCGTCCAAGGCCAAGGTCATCGGCCTTGCCAACGCCGGCGGCGACACCACCAATGCGATCAAGCAGGCCTCCGAGTTCGGCATCGTCCAGGGTGGCCAGAAGCTCGCTGCGTTGCTGCTGTTCGTCAACGACGTGCACGCGCTCGGATTGAAGGTCGCGCAGGGCCTGACCTTCACGGAATCGTTCTACTGGGACCTCAACGAGCAGACCCGTGCCTGGTCCAACCGCTTCATCAAGCTGTCGCCAAAGGGCACGATGCCGTCGATGACGGTGGCCGGCATCTACGCCGGAACGCTGCATTACCTGAAGGCGTTGGACGCGATGGGCGGCAATCCGCATGACGGCGCCAAGGTCGTTGCCAAGATGAAGGAGATCCCGACCGACGATCCGCTGTTCGGCAAGGGCCCGCTGCGCGCCGACGGCCGCCGCCTGATCCCGGCCTATCTGTTCGAGGTCAAGAAGCCGGAAGAGTCGAAATATCCGTGGGACTACTACAAGCTGATCGCGACCATCCCGGCCGAGGATGCCGCCAAGCCGCTCGAAGCCAGCGAGTGCCCGCTGGTGAAGAAGTAACAGCGTAGACCTCATACGAGGCGGCGCGCCGCGCCGTCTCGACCCTAAGCCAGACCCTCATCCGTTCAAGATGAGGGTTTTTCTTTGCCTGCACGCAGCGTCCGCACCGCGATCCCCAGCGCTCCGATCAGCAGCACCGACGCCAGCAGGAACGGCGCGCCGGGCAGATGCAGCGGCGCGGCGGCGCCGATGAAATAGGCGAATGTCAGCGTGAACAGGAAGGGCCCTGCGAGCTGGGCCATGCTCTGCACGCTCGATGTCGCGCCTTGCAGCTGGCCCTGGCGGTCGGGCGGCACCAGCCGCGTCATCAGCGCCTGGATCGCCGCGCCAGAGACGCCCCATAGCGCCATCGCGGGAATGCCGAGCCAGCTCAGCTGTCCCGTGGGCGCGAGGCCGAAGATCAGGAAGCCCAGGGTTCCCGAACCAAGCCCGAGCATCAGCGCGCCGCGCTCGCCGAGCGAGCGCACGATCAATCCCACCGCCCCGCCCTGCACCACCATCGCGCAGACGCCGACGATCGCCAGAGTGAGGCCGACCGTGCGCGTGTCCCAGCCGTAGCGATAGGTCGCGTACAGCACGAAGGTCGACGGCAGCACCACATGGGCGAGCTGGGTGATGAAGTTGACGATCGACAATCCGAACAGCGTCTGGTCCGAGTGCAGCAATTGCAGCGCGCCGAGCGGATTCGCCGTTCGCCATCGGAACGGGTTGCGCCGCTCCGACGGCAGCGACTCCGGCAGCACGAGGAGTCCATACAGCGCATTGGCGAAGCTGAGCCCGGCCGCCGCCCAGAACGGCAGCCGCGGGTCGATGTCGCCGAGCAGCCCGCCGGTGGCAGGCCCGAGCACGAACCCGGCGCCGAACGCCGCCCCGATGCGGCCGAACACCGCCGCGCGGCGATCCGGCGGCGTCAGGTCGGAGATGTAGGCGAACGCGGTGGAGACACTCGCCGAGGTGACGCCCGAGATCAGACGCCCGACGAACAGCCAGGCCAGCGACGGCGCCAGCGCCATCAGCACATAGTCGGCGGCGAGGCCGAAGTTCGACATCAGGATCACCGGGCGGCGGCCGAACCGGTCCGACAGGCTGCCGAGCACCGGCGCGAACACGAACTGCATCAGCGCCCAGGCGGTGCCGAACACGCCGAAGATGCGCGCGGCCTGCGCGGTGTCGTTGGCAACGAAGCTCTCGATCAGCTTCGGCAGGATCGGCATGATCAGCCCGAGCGCGAGCATGTCGAGCAGGATGGTGACGAAGATGAAGGCGACGGCGCCGCGGCGTGGCGCCTGCGGCGCCGGCACGGGCTCGGAACTCGTCAGCTCGGTGTCGACCATCATCTGCCATCGCGTTACCGCCGTCCGGCGGACGCGGGGGGCCGACTTATACACGCAGAGCCCGGACCGGCAATCCGGCGGCCCTCAGCCGGATGCGGGGATGGCAAAGCCCGCCGCGAGCCTGACGAGATCGGCCTGGCGTTCGGCTCCCGTCTTGAGAAAGACGCGGCGCAGATGGGTCTTAATGGTGGTCTCGGCAACGCCGAGCACGCCGGCGACATCAGGCACGCCGCCGACCTCGACGATGCCGAGCAGGACGCGCAGCTCGGTCGGCGTCAGCCGATAGGCGCTGGCAATCAGCTCGGGCGTTTGCAACGGATCGAGCCCGGCACGGCGAATGAAGATCGCGGCGCTCGCCTGATAGAACTGTCCGACGGCGCGGCGGTCACGCGAGGTCAGCGGCAGCACATGAGCGACGTGATGCGCGCCATCCTGCGCCGTCATCAGCATCGCAGTGCCGCCGGCACCCAGCGCCGCATCACCGGCATTGCTGCGGGCGATGACGTCCTGCAGAGCCTGATCGGTGCGTCCGTTTCGCGCAGCGAGGCGGCCCTCACGCGTGTACAGCGGGTCGCCGGCATCGAGCAGCTGGCGTGCGGCGGCATTGGCGTGCACCAGCCGGCCGAGCCTGTCGACCAAGCCGATCCCGCAATTCATCCGCTCCAGCGCCGCGGCAAAGGCGGAAGCTTCCGACGATCTGAGATCGATCAGCCGGCTGATCAGGACGGCGCGGCGGATATGCGGCGCGATCCGCTGCATGCGCATGCGCGCGGCAGTATCCGCCAGGCCGTCGGCCTCATAGCGGAACACGCCGAACAGCGCCGCGGTGGTTGCGGATTTGTCGATGACGGTCGAGATGAAATCAACCATGTCCTGCGGCGCCGCCCATTCCCTGTAGAAGCGCGTGTTGCGCAACTCGTTCTGGGGCATCAGGTCGGAAACTGCGATCGGCTGTCCGATGTCGGCGAAGTACTGCCCGGCGGTGGCCGGATCGAGCTTCACGTATTTGTCGAAATACAGCTGGCAATACTGCGGATCGATGCCGGACTGACAGAGGACGTCGCCGCCTTCGACGATCGGGCTCTTGGAGAACACCGCCGCCACCTGGCCGCCGACGAAATGTCCGGCGCGGCCGACGACCTCCGGCCATCGCGACGGATCGAGCGTCGCATCGTAGATGTGTCCGATCAGATCGGTGATGTCGTCGGCCTGCGCCATCGCAACTCTCCACGCCCGGCGGAGGCCGCGCGCCGACCGGCTCGCCGCCCCACGATCCCATGCATAGGACCGCTGGAGCCGGCGAGCTTGGGCGGACGCGACGAAACGCGAGGCCAAAGCGAAATCCCGTCTCGACCCGTGGCGAGACGCCGACCGCTTAGCGCGACGACTTGAGAGAGCGATGTGCGCGCGGTCACGCTGGCGCGCGCAGCAGGCCCGCGTGACGCGTTTCAGGGGAGGATCAGTTCGGCCGCTTGCGCTTGTGCGCGAACGGGTTGGCCTTCTCGCGCAGAGTGATGCGCACCGGCGTGCCCGGCAGCTCGAAGGTCTCGCGCATCGAGTTGGTGAGATAGCGCAAGTAGGATTGCGGGATCGCATCCGCGCGCGAGCAGAACAGCACGAAGCTCGGCGGCCGCGCCTTGGTCTGCGTGATGTAGTTCAGCTTGAGGCGGCGGCCGGAGACGGCCGGCGGCGGATTGTTGGCGATCGCCCCTTCGAACCAGCGGTTCAGCGCCGCCGTCGGCACGCGCCGGTTCCAGACCGCATAGGCCTGGACGATCGCCTGCATCAGGCGGTCGATGCCCTCGCCCATCAGGCCGGACACTGCGACGATCGGCGCGCCCGCAACCTGCGGCAGCCAATGGTCGGCATCCCTGCGCAGCGCCGAGATCTGGCCCGGTTGAGCTTCCATCAGGTCCCATTTGTTGACGGCGAGGATCAGCGCGCGGCCTTCGCGCTCGATCAAATCGGCGATGCGCAGGTCCTGCTCCTCGAAGCGGTGCTGCGCATCCATCATCAGCACGACGACTTCGGCGAAGCGCACGGCGCGCAGCGCGTCCGCCACCGACAGCTTCTCCAGCTTCTCCTCGATCCGCGAGCGGCGGCGCAGGCCGGCGGTGTCGAAGATGCGGAAGCCGCGGCCCTTGTATTCGATCTCGACCGCGATCGAATCGCGCGTCGTGCCGGCCTCCGGGCTGGTCAGCAGCCGCTCCTCGCCGAGCAGGTGGTTGATGAGCGTCGACTTGCCGGCATTGGGGCGGCCGACGATGGCGACGCGGATCGGGCGTGCGGCGCGCTCCTCGTCGGTCTCCTCGCGCTCGTCCTCCTCCTCCTCGGTGGGCGGCACGAGCTTGCTGACGGCATCGTAGAGCTCGCCCATGCCTTCGCCATGCTCGGCCGAGATCTGGATGGGATCGCCGAGCCCGAGCGCATAGGATTCCATCGCGCCGAGCTCGCCATGCTTGCCCTCGCTCTTGTTGGCGAGCAGCAGCACCGGCTTGTCGGCGCGGCGGGCGAAATCGGCAAAGGCGCGGTCGGACGGCGTCAGTCCGGTGCGGGCGTCGATGACGAAGAACAGCGCGTCGGCGAGCGCGATCGCGGTCTCCGTCTGCTCCTGCATGCGCGCCGTAAGCGAGCCCTTGGGGCCCTCGTCGAGACCGGCGGTGTCGATGATCGTAAAGTGGAGATCGCCGAGCTTGGCCTCGCCCTCGCGGCGATCCCGGGTGACGCCGGGCATGTCGTCGACGAGCGCCAGCTTCTGTCCGACCAGGCGGTTGAACAGGGTCGATTTGCCGACATTGGGCCGGCCGATGATGGCGATGGTGAAAGGCATGATGATCCGTGCGCGTGTGCGCGCAGCTTTAGCGCATTCGGCCACAAAACCGAAACGGGGGTGCGGCCGATCCGCCGCGCGTCCTTAACGGTTGAACGAGCCGCTCGGCACCGGCGCCGGGAAGGTGCCGCCGGACTGGCGCATCGGCTGCTGCGCCGGCGCGGCGTCATCCGCTGGCGGTGCGGTGGTGCGGCGGCGCACGATCTTCTTGGGCTTCGGCGCGGGCGGCACAGCGGACGCGCCCTCCTCGACTGCCGCGGCTTCGCCGTCCTGGGGCTCGGCGGGCGCCGCACTCGGTGCGGCGGCCTGCTGCCGGCCCTTGGCGCCCTTCTTGCCCTTGGGCTCCTCCATCGCAGCAGGTGGCGGTGCCGCGGCCTGGGCGCCAGGATCGGCCATCTGCTGCTGCTGCGCGCCCTTGTAGAGGTCCTTCGGCACGCCTTGCTCGAGGCCAGGCACACCCTCGGGGAACACCGGCCGGCGGTCGCCCGGCAGCTTCTTCTTGGTGTCGAGGAAGTCCAGCAGGTCCGATGGATCGAAGCCGCCACCACCCGCGCATCCGCCGAGCACGCCGGTGAGGGCGACGAGCACGGTCAAGGCAATGAGACGTTGGGAGCGCATGGTCGTCGTTCCGATCGGTTCAGGTTTCGCCGAGAGCTGACGAATCAGCTCTTGGCCACCGCAGGCAGCAGCGCCTGCATCGCTTCGGCGCGCGAGCGCAGGCCCGGCGGCGTCTCACCATCCAGCGCAATCATGTCGAGCCATTGGCGGGCCGCGGCGGCATCATTGGCCTTCCAGGCAGACAGCGCCAGCAATTCGCGAGCGGCGTGGCGGAACGGTGCATCGGCCACGGTTTCGCCCTCGAGGCGCTTCTTGAGGTCGGCGTAAGGCGCCGTATCGACCAGCAATCCGGCGACGCGCAGCCGCGCCAGCGACTGCTGCTCGGAGCCGATGCTGCGATCCGCGGCCAGCTCGTCGAACAGCTTCACGCCCGCCGCCTTGTCGCGCGCCGCAGCTTCCGCGGCCTGGTGGAACCGCGCCAGCAGCCGGTATCCGGACGGCGCAGTGGCCGCGACCTCGGCGAACGCCTTCTCGGCCTCGGCAGGCTTGTTCTGCTCGGACAGCTCCAGGGCCTTGTTGAAGGCCGAGCCTGCCTCGGCGGCCTTCTTGCCCTCGACATACTGGTAGCCCCGCCAGCCGCCGACGCCGGCAATGATCAGCACCGCAGCCGCAATGATAAAGATCGAATACCGGTCCCACAGCTTCTTGAGCTGTTCCCGACGGACCTCCTCGTCTACTTCATCATAAAATTCAGACACTTAATGACATCCCATGAGATCCGCCGCGAGCTGCAGGACGGATGGTATTGAAGTGCCGCGCGAACAGGCACCTGCCCGCTTGCGGGCGCGGATACCGCGCCGTTATGGCGGAGGCAAGGCGCGCCCTCGCCAATCAAGGCGTTGCTCCCAGCTTCCGCCACCGTGCCGAAAGGCGGCTATCACGCCGTCAAGGCCTCGCGCAACTGCCGTTTCATCACCTTGCCGTTCGCATTGCGCGGCAAAGGGTCCGAGGTCACGACCAGGGTCTCTGGGACCTTATAGTCCGACAGCCGCTCGGCGCACCAGCTGCGCAGGGTCTCGCTGCTGGCGGGCGAACGGGTCACGACCACGGCGTGCACCCGCTCCCCCAGCACCGGACAGGGACGAGCGATGATCGCACTTTCGACCACCGCCGGATGGCTCGCCAGCACCGATTCGACCTCGGCCGAATAGATCTTGAGGCCGCCGCGGTTGATCATGTCCTTCTGCCGGTCGAACACCCGGACGAAATTGTCGGCGTCGATCGAGCCGAGGTCGCCGGAATGCCAGTAGCCGGCCGTAAAGCTTTCGGCTGTCGCGTCAGGCCTGTTCCAATAGCCCTTGATGACCTGGCCGCCGCCGATCCAGATCTCGCCGATTTCGCCACGCGGCAGCTCGCGGCCTTGCGCGTCCATCACCAGGATGCTGGCGCCCGGACAGGGCAGCCCGACGCTGTCGATATGACGAGCGGTCAGCACCGGCGGCATCAGCGTCGACGGCGAGGTGGTCTCGGTCGAGCCATAGGCATTGACCAGCCGCAGCCCCGGGATCTTGGCCGCGAGCTTCTCGATGGTCGCGACCGGCATCGGCGCGCCGCCGAAACCGCCGATGCGCCAGGATGCCAGATCGTGGCCGTCGAAGTCGGGCTGCAGCAGGCAGAGATTGTACATCGCCGGCACCATCACGGTGTAGGTCACCCGCTCGCGTGCGGCGAGCTTCAGGTACTCGGCGGCCTTGAACTCCGGCATGATGATCAAGGTGCCCGCGCAGCGCGCCATGCTGGTGACGTTGGCGACCACGCCGGTGACGTGGCCGAGCGGCACCGCGGCGATCGAGCGATCGGCCGGTGTCAGCCCGAGGCAGGCCTCGTAGATCATCGAGGAGTGCACGATGTTGCAATGGGAGAGCATCGCCCCCTTTGGCCGCCCGGTCGTGCCGGAGGTGTAGAGGATCATGGCGATGTCCTCTTCGGCGACGTCTTCGGCAGCCGCGAGCGGCGCGCGGTCGGCAAGACGCGCGAGCTCGCATCGACCGCGATCGTCATCGACGGCGATCCGATGCGCCAGCTCGGGAACGTCGGCAGCGTCCGGCAGTCGTTCGGCGAGCGCCGCCTCGTGCAGCAGCAGCTTGGCGCCGCAATCGTTCAGCACATAGGCGATCTCCGGCTTCTGCTGACGCGTCGAGAGAAGGACCGTGATCAGGCCGAGTTGCGCCGCTGCAAACAGAGTCAGGACGAATTCGATGCGGTTGCCGAGCAGGACCGCGACGCGATCGCCGCGTTGCAGCCCCTTGTCGCACAGCAGTGCGGCAATCTTTCCGGACTGAGGAATCACGTCTCGCCAGGTCAGCCGCCGATCGCCGCACACCAGCGCCTCACCGCCGCCTTTGCGCGCGGCCGCCTCCTCGACCATGGCCCAGATGCTGGCCGGACGGTCCGTGAACAGCGGCACCACGCGGTCGCCGAAACGCTGCTCGCAGCGCATCGGCGCGATGGCGGCATGTTGCGACCACTCCATCCGATCGCCCTCCCCGATTGTTGTTCTTGCTGGCCGGCCATGCCGGCAAGTGGTGCCGCTCATCACGAGCGGCATCGAAAGTGTCCTGCAGATTCTACAGTCAGACCAGCGCTAATTGCCGATGACGGGAATGCCCAGCACGACGGGATGGAACGCGAAGGCCAGCGCCAGATAGACGACGATGCCGACCACGACGGCGATGACGTCGTTGCCGACGCCGCCGACCGGAATCGGCGGGCCCCCGGCATCGGCGCGGCGCTTGAGCGAGATGCGATCGAACACCGCCCATGCCAGGATCGAGCCGAACAGGATGATGCCGCCGAGATCGCCATTGGCGAGCAGATGGCCGAACGCCCACAGCTTCACGCCGGCCAGCATCGGATGCTTCAGCGCCGTATAGATGCGACCACGGAGATAGGCCGCGACGATCATGATGACGGCCGGCAGCATCAAGGCGAGGTTGATGTGCTTGAGCGCCTTCGGCGGCGTCCAGACCTGGATCCAGCCGCCGCCGTTGCGGTACTGGGCAAAGCCCCAGACGATCAGCGCCAAGCCCGCGAGCGCGACGACCGTGTAAGCGAGCTTGTAGGTGCCCTCGCCCATCCGCGCGATCACCTGCGCCCTGGCCTCGCGCCGCGTCGTGAACACATGGGCGCCGAGAAACAGCACCAGCCCCACCACCATCACCAGAAGTCCCACGGCATCCCCCTCTCGTGCCCGCAAAGTCGTGGGACCTGGGTATCATTTTCGGGGGCGGCCCCGCAACGTGACCGGCATTTCGAGGTGAGGTGCCAGGCGCCTCAGCCGTCATTCCGGGGCGGCTCGCAGAGCCGAACCCGGAATGACGGTGGAGAGACGAGGGATCGGATGCAAGGCCGACGCTATTGCCGTTCCGACGTGCTCTTTAAATCGCGATTGTCGACATAGCGGATCGCGATCGGGCGGCCGGCCAGCGCGCCGCCGAGACCGGACGTGAGCTTCAGCGGCAGGCAGGTGCCGAGCGAGTCGTTGATCGCCTTCAGATAGGCGTCACGGGTCTCAGCTGATACGCCCGATGTGGCGAAGGTCAGCCGCGGCGGCGCCACCATCTCGCCGGTGCGCTTGAAGCTGAAGCGCACCGTCATCTGCATGCCCGCTTGCGCGGTCTGCTCCGGTGGCGGCGTCCAGCACGACCTGAGCTCGGCGAACAGTTCGCCGATCGTGTCGAGATCGTGATCGGGTCGCTGATACTTGGCTTCCTCGTCCTTGGACGGGCGGCTCTTGATCGTCAGCTGCAGGTTCTGGCCGTACGGATAATCCATCTCCGGAATGCACGGCCACGGACCGAAGATGCTGCAGGACGGCGTGCACGGCTGGTTGTCGAGCACGCTGCACGGCGTGTGCGCGAACGGGACCGGATTGAGGCGGTCGCGCGCGTCGGCCGCAACGGGCGCGGCAAACGACAGGACGAGAAGCAGCAGGACACGCAGCATGGCGACACTTCGCAAGCGGTGATCTCAGACCTGGTTCGCGGCAAAGCGCGATGCAAGCTCAATCGCGTTCACATCTGCGCGTTCCCCGCGCCCGCGAACACCTCTCGACCCTGCGCCCGGAACTCGGCTACAACACGGCGAACCCTCTCGAACGGATGCCACGATGAGCCGCGACAGCCAGACCATCATCAACGTCATCAATCCCAACATGACGGTCACGATGACCGAGCTGATCGCCAAGGCCGCCCAGGCCAGCGCCAGCCCGACGACACGGATCGTCGGCCGCACCGCGCGGTTCGGCGCCGCCTCGATCGAGGGGCATTATGACGAGGCGATCGCCGCGGTCGGCATGCTCCAGGAGGTCCAGGCCGGCGACGCCGAAGGCTGCCATGCGCATGTGATCGCCTGCTTCGGCGACCCCGGCCTGCTCGCCGCGCGCGAAGTGTCGGCCGCGCCGGTGCTCGGCATCGCCGAAGCGGCGATGCATGCGGCGAGCTTCGTCGCCACCCGCTTCAGCATCGTCACGACGCTGTCGCGCACCAAGGTCATCGCCGAGCATCTCGTGCGCAATTACGGCATGGAGCACCATTGCCGGAAGGTGCGCGCGGTCGATGTCGCCGTGCTCGACCTCGACAAGCCCGAGGCCAATGTCCGCGGCACGTTGCTCGGCGAGTGTCGCGCGGCGCGCGATCAGGATGGCATCGGCGCGATCGTGCTGGGCTGCGCCGGCATGGCGGATCTCGCCCACGACCTCTCGTCCGAACTGGGCATCCCGGTGATCGACGGCGTTGCCGCCGCGGTGCGCTTCGCCGAGGCGCTGGTCGGCCTGGGGCTCAAGACCTCCAAGCACGGCGATCTCGCCTTCCCCTTGCCGAAGGCGCGAACGACGCTCTGAGAGCGGTCAGGCGGCGCCGACCACCGCGGCGCCGGTCCGCTTCTTGACCGCCGCGCCGAACGCCTCGAACAGCTTGCGATTGATCGGGTTGCGCTGCGGGTCGTACTCGGCATGCCACTGCACGCCGAGCGCGAAGCTCGGCGCATCGGCGATGCGAATGGCCTCGATGGTGCCATCCTCAGCGATGCCCTCGATCACGACGCGCGCACCGGGGTCGAGGATGCCCTGGCCATGCAGCGAATTCACCTTGATGGTGTCGCAGCCGAGAATTCCGGCGAAGGCGCCGCCCGGCGTCAGCTTGACCTCGTGACGGTCCGCGAACACGACGGTGGGATCGGGATGGATCTCGCCATTCTCCAGCCGCGGCATGCGGTGGTTCATGCGGCCGGGGATCTCGCGGATCTCCGGGTGCAGCGAGCCGCCGAAGGCGACGTTCATCTCCTGCAGGCCGCGGCAGATACCGAACAGCGGGATGCCGCGCGCGACGCACGCCTGCGAGAGCTGCAGCGCGACCTCGTCGCGGTGGATGTCGTAGGGTTCGTGCTTGAGGCTCGGCTGGGTGTTGAAGCGGGTCGGATGCACATTGGCGCGCGCGCCGGTCAGCACCACCCCATCGACGACGTCGAGCAGCGCGCCGATGTCGGTGATCTCGGGGACGCCGGCAAACATCAGCGGCAGCGCGCCCGCGACCTCGGCCACGGCGCTCAGGTTGCGCTCGCCCACCATCTGCACGGTGAACCTGTTCTCGACACGATGGCTGTTGCCGATCACGCCGACCACGGGACGTCTCATTGCCCTCGTTCGTCTCCCTGCTGTCCCGGCGCGATCCGCGGATCTGCCAGCTGGAACAAATCATGCCTGGGTCGCCGCACCGGATCAACATGAGAAGGCGCGGGTCCCCAATGCCAATTCCGGAGACCGGGTGCCGTGGCGCACCTTGCGCGATGGACCGCCACGCAATAGCCGGCAAGCCCGCGCTTGATCCGCCACCGGTTTTGGCCAATGTGTGCGGGCCGAGCAGCACAGAGGATGAGCCATGACCGCCCCCGCCGACCCGCGCCTCCAGGACCGCAGCGACCTGGCCTGGGCGATCGCCGTGGGCGGCATCGGGGTGATCCTGTTCACGGCCACGCTCGCCTTCAGCTGGTATTACGCTGCGGCGCTGTTCCTGCTGTTCTCGGGCATGCTGCTCGGTGTCGCGCTCAACGCCATGACCAACCTGCTCGGGCGCGTGGTGCCGTGGCCCCATCCGGTGCGGCTGGTCATTGTCTGCGTGGCGCTGGCGGCGGTGCTCGTCGGCATCGTCTTCCTCGGCGGCACCACCATCGCCGACCAGGCCAAGGTGCTGAGCGACACCATCAAGTCGCAGCTCGGCACCATCAAGGGCTTCCTCGACCGCAACGGCATCGACACCAGCTTCTTCGACTTCAACACCACAGCTCAGGCCACCGCCGCGCCCGACGGCGGCACGACCACGCCGACGCAACCGACGTCGCATGGCCTGCCGGGCGGCCTGCCCTCACCGAGCGCGCTGGCGTCCTCCGGCGGCGCCATCGTCAGCCAGACTTTCAAGCTGCTGCTGGGCACGGTGAGCGCCGTGGGCAACTTCTTCATCGTGCTGTTCCTGGGCCTCGCCTTCGCGGCGCAGCCCGCGGTCTATCGCACCGGGCTGCTGTTCCTGGCGCCGGCCAAATATCGCGACCAGGCCACGGTGATCATCGACCGCATCAGCTATACGCTGGAGCGCTGGCTGATCGCGCAGATCACCACGATGTTCGCCGTCTTCGCCGTCACCTGGATCGGGCTCGCCATCATCGGCGTACAGAGCTCGTTCATCCTCGGCATCCAGGCCGGCCTGCTGGCCTTCATCCCGACCGTCGGCGCGATCATCGCCGGCGTCATCGTGGTGCTGGCGAGCCTGGCCTCGGGCTGGGTCGCCGCCGTCTCCGCCTTCGTGTTGTTCCTCGGGGTGCACGCGATGGAGAGCTACGTGCTGACGCCCTTGATCCAGCGCCAGGCGCTCGACATCCCGCCGGCGACGCTGTTCGCGGTCCAGATCCTGCTCGGCATCGTGTTCGGCGTCTGGGGCCTGACCCTGGCGCTGCCGCTGATGGCGATCGCCAAGGTCATGATCGACTACTTCAAGAGCGACCGCAGCACCGAGGACGCGGCGGCCGCCATCTGAGCGCGCGCTCAGCCCGCCGGCATCGCGGTCTCGACGAGCTTGGCCCAGTAGCTGATGCCGTGCGGGATCACCTCGTCGTTGAAGTCGTATTCGGGGTGATGCACGCCGGCGCCGGGGCCGATGCCCATGAACACGAACGCGCCGGGGCGCGCCTGCAGCATGTAGGCGAAATCCTCGCCGCCGAGCCGGGGCGGCATGTCGGTGACCACCTGATCCGGCCCGACGACCTTGCGCGCCACGTCGGCCGCGAAGGCGGTCTGCTCGGCGTGATTGATCACGACCGGATAGCCCCATTCGTAGTCGATCTCGGCCTCGACGCCCATGCCGCTCGCCAGCGCCGTCACGAGGTCCTTGAAGCGCTTGTCCATCAGGCGGCGGACCTCCTCGTCCAACGTGCGCACAGTGCCGCCGATGACTGCCGTCTGCGGAATGATGTTGTCGGCCGACGTCCCTGCATGGAAGCGCGTGATCGACAGCACCGCGCTTTCGACGGGATCGACGTTGCGCGCCACGATCGACTGCAGCGCGGTGACGATCTGCGCGCCGGCGATGATCGGGTCGACGCATTGGTTCGGCCGCGCGGCGTGTCCGCCGAGGCCCTTGAGGCGCACCTCGAAAGTGTCGGCCGCCGCCATCACGGCGCCGACGCGCGTCGACACGCTGCCGAGCGGCTGGCCCGGCGCGTTGTGCAGGCCGTACACCTCCTCGATGCCGAAGCGCTCCATCAAACCGTCCTCGACCATGGCGCGGCCGCCGGCGCCGCCCTCCTCGGCCGGCTGAAAGATGACGATCGCCGTGCCGGCGAAGTTGCGCGTCTCGGCGAGATAGCGCGCCGCGCCGAGCAGCATCGCGGTGTGACCGTCATGGCCGCAGGCGTGCATCCGGCCGGGGATGGTGGATTTGTGCGGGATGTCGCTGACTTCCTGCAGCGGCAGCGCATCCATGTCGGCGCGCAGCCCGATCACGCGCGGCGAGGCTGCGCGGCCACGGATGACGCCGACCACGCCGGTGCGGCCGATGCCGGTGACGACCTCGTCGACTCCGAACGATTCCAGCAGCTCGGCGACGCGCGCGGCCGTCCGGTGCACCTCGTAGAGCAGCTCGGGATGCTGGTGGAAATCACGGCGCCAGACCTTGGCGTCCTCCGCCAGCTCGGCGGCACGGTTGATGATCGGCATGGTGTCGAGGTTCCGAATTGAGGGAAATGGCCCGCATGAGGCCGACGAGCGCTTGGGCTCATTGCATGACGTGCGACAGCAAAAGACAAGCCACATTCGCACATGCGACGCTGCACGTGCTGCATCCCGGCTAGGATCGCAGCTGCTTCAGCTCGCGCGCGAGATTGGCCCGCGCCTGCGCATCGAGCGCGGCGGCGAAGACGGGATCGGGATAGATCACGGGACGGCTCGCGAAGCGCTCGAGCACGGCAGCTCGACCGGCGCGGTAAGCCTCGTCGGGAACATGCGCGTATTCGCGCCGGATCGCGCCGGCGTAGGCATCGTAGGCGTCGTCAGCAGCGCCGAGAATGGCGAGATCGATCGAGATCAGTAGCGCGCCGCGCCGGTCGCCGGCTGCAACGTCATGCGTCCGCGTCAGGCGGATCAGGCGGCCGACTTCGTCGCGGACGTCAGCTGCCACATGGCGCTCGGCGAGCAGCGCGCTCTGCTCCTCGTTGTCGGAACGCTGGGGATCGTAGACGACATCGTGCCACCAGATCGCCTGCGTCAGGATCTCGCGATCGCGGGCATCGAGACTGGCGACGCGATCGAGCCGCGCCAGGCAGTCCTCGATGTGGCTGAGATCATGATAGTGCCGCCCCGGCGCCGAATAGGCCGCGACCAGCTCCTCATGGGTCATGATCGCGGCTCGCGCGGTTCAGCCGGCGGAGGTCAGCACCGTCTCGGTGTGCTCGACCTCAGGCGGCGCGGCGAAATACTGCCCGACCAGGCCGCGCCATTCGGTGAAATTCTCCGAGCCGCGGAAATCCACCGTGTGGTTCTCGAGCGTCTCCCACTTCACCATCAGCCGATAGCGCTGCGGCTTCTCGATCGACTTGTGCAGCTCGAAGCCGTGAAAGCCCTTGGAGCGGCCGAACGCGGCGCGCGCCTTGGCGACAGCGGCCTCGAAATCCTTCTCCGTTCCCGGCTTGACGTCGATCTGGGCGATTTCGGTGATCATGTCGTGCGGCCTCCCCTTAAGTGTTTGACCGCTTGTCTAGCCCAGCGAGGCAGCGAGAGAAAGCCGTGTCAGTTGGAAATGGCCGCATGGCCGGATGGCGGCGCGGGCGCGGCCGCGACGGCTGCGGCGCGCTGGCGGCGATAACGCTCCAGCGACAGCGGCAGCTCGGCGGAGGCTTCGACGCGGTTGCGGCCCGAGCGCTTGGCCTTGTAGAGTGCGGTATCGGCGGCCGCGAGCAGCACGTCGAGCTCGATGCCGGCCGGCCCGCCGGCCACGCCGATGCTGACGGTGGTGTCGACCGGCTTGTCCTCGCAGACCACGCCCGAGGCCGCGAAGGCCTGGCGCACGCGCTCGGCGGCGACCATCGCTTCGTCCATCGAGCACGGCAGCAGTGCTGCGAACTCCTCGCCGCCGATCCGCCCCGACAGATCGGTGAGGCGGAGATTGTCGACCACGACATTGGCGAAGACCTTGAGGACGTCGTCACCCTCGGCGTGGCCGAAACGATCGTTGATCGACTTGAAATGATCGATGTCGAAGATCAGGACGCTGACCGGCCGCTGCGCCCGCGCCTCGCGCTCGATCAGCTGCCCGCAGGCATCGGCAAAGCCGCGGCGGTTGAGCAGCCCGGTCAGCGGATCCGTCGTCGCCGCGCGCTTGTGAGCGCTGACGATGCGCTCGGACACCAGCATGAAGATCACGAACACGGTGCCGACGGCATAGAGCACGAGCTCGATCGAGAAGATCGTGACCCAGGCGGCGGCGAAGGCGCCGTCGGCGTCGCGCAGCATGTTGCCGAGCAGGATCGGCAGCATCAGGACGAAGCCGTGCATGACGGGAACGATCAGCGCGGGCCAGCGCCGGTGTAGCGTCCGCCGCCGCTCCTGCCAGAGCTCGGCCGCGGTCAGCATGGCATAGATCACGACCAGGGCGGCGCCGATGGTGAGCCGCAGGGATTGCGCCGAGGGATCGAGCAGCATGCCGCTCGCGATCCAGACGATGGCGCCGAGCACGAGTCCCGGCACGCTCGGCGGCTTGCCATGGAAGACGCGCGCGGCGTTCCAGACCATGGCGGTGGCGATCAGCCCGATGGCGCTGAGGAACAGCGACACCGGATCGCCATAGACCTCGCCGATCAGGGTCCACAGCGCGATCGCGACCGCGCCAAGAATGTAGGCCGCGCCCCACCAGCGCAGCGCCGGGGTGTTCTCCTGCCGTCCGAAATACAGCAACATGGCGCCAAGCAGCGCCGCGACCATGGTCGCTACGATGTCGAGCGTCATGCTGTCGAGAACCATCCGTCACCTCGATTGCTGCGGCGGCGCTGAAACTCAGGGTTAGCGCCGCCTTATCGCGATCAAGCTACGGCCAGTCTGTTCGAAAGACGTTTGCCTGGGATGCCAAGTTTTCTCGAAAAGCCCGCCGCAAACGATCGGCAAATTTGCTGCGCAAAAATCTGCAAACAGGATTCAAAACCAACTGTGCGATCCGCGAGGCGCGCTCGCCGTGATTGCACGTTACCAACTAGCCGTCATTGGTGGTTGCGAGGCGCAGCATTGAGAATCAATGATTTCCCGTGCTGCGGCGAACACGCGCCGAGATGATGAGAAATCCGCTCAAATTTGAGCTCATCTGTCTCCACACAAACAAAACGGGCGCCCGAGGGCGCCCGTTGTAATGCGAAGCTGAGGATATCCGGTAATTCCCGGACTCCAGCAGATCAGCGCTTCGAGAACTGGAAGGAGCGGCGGGCCTTGGCCTTGCCGTACTTCTTACGCTCGACGACGCGCGAGTCGCGGGTCAGGAAGCCGCCCTTCTTGAGGACGCTGCGCAGCTCCGGCTCGAAGTTCGTCAGCGCCTTGGACAGGCCGTGACGGACCGCGCCGGCCTGGCCGGAAAGGCCGCCGCCGGCGACGGTGCAGATGACGTCGTACTGGCCCTTGCGGGCGGCGACGACCATCGGCTGCTCGATCATCATGCGCAGCACCGGACGAGCGAAATAGACTTCGATGTCGCGGGTGTTGACGGTGACCTTGCCGGAGCCCGGCTTGATCCAGACGCGGGCGACCGCGTCCTTGCGCTTGCCGGTGGCATAGGCGCGGCCGAACTTGTCGACCTTCTTCTCATACTTCGGAGCGTCGGGAGCGGTGACCGCGCCCTTGAGCTGCGACAGCTGATCGAGAGACTGGATGCTTTCGGCCATCTTATGCGGCCCTCGTGTTCTTGCGGTTCAACTTCGCGATGTCGATCTTCTCGGGGTTCTGCGCCTCGTGCGGATGATCAGGTCCGCCATAGACACGCAGGTTGCCCATCTGCACGCGGCCGAGCGGCCCGCGCGGGATCATGCGCTCGACGGCCTTCTCGAGCACGCGCTCCGGGAAGCGGCCCTCGAGGATCTGGCGCGCAGTGTGCTCCTTGACGTGACCGACGAAGCCGGTGTGCTTGTAGTACGTCTTCTGCTCGCGCTTGCGGCCGGTGAACACGGCGTGCTTGGCGTTGACGATGATGACGTTGTCGCCGCAGTCGACATGCGGGGTGTAGATAGGGAGGTGCTTGCCGCGCAGCCGCATGGCGACCAGCGTAGCGAGACGACCGACGACCAGACCCTTGGCGTCGATCACGACCCACTTCTTCTGGACCTCGGCCGGCTTTGCCGAAAAGGTTTTCATGAGAGATATCCGTGACAGGGAGAATGCGGCACGATCGGCGCGCCGAACTGGTGGCAGCTTCTAGAGAAGCGGCCTGCGTTCGTCAACGCCATCAACGCAAAATTACATCAGTAAAAACAAATACTTATAAATAAGGTGCAATAATACCCTCGAAAACCCTACGCATTCGGAATGGAATAGGTGGCCGTGACGTGGGCGATGGGATCGGGCGATTCCCCTGACAACAGAGTGACTTCGCCGACCGCGAGCCGCTTGCCGAGCTTGAGCAGCTTGGCCTCCGCCAGCACGTCGGCGCCGGCTGCGCCCTTGCGCAGGAAGTTGATGTTGAGATTCGTGGTCACCGCGAGCCCGACCGGGCCGATCGCCGACAGCAGCACGACGTACATCGCGAAATCGGCCAGCGCCATCAGGGTCGGCCCGGACACGGTGCCGCCGGGGCGCAGCATGCGCTCGCTGAAGCGCTGGCGCATCCGGCAGCTCTTGCCATCGGCGCTCTCGATCGAAATGTCGCCGCCGGTGCGGAACGCCTGCGGAAATTCCGCGTGCAGGAACGCTTCGAGTTCCGCAATGGTCATCTTCGCCGCCGTCATGTCTCCCCCTGCTCTGTCTCGTTGCCTTCTGTTACATTAGCCGCCAACACGCGCCCATATGGAAATCGCAATGTCCGCCCCTGCTCTCGCCAACGCGACCGACGCGCCGATCTTGTTGCGCGAGATGGCCGGCCCCGTCGCCGTTCTGACGCTGAACCGGCCGGCGCAGCGCAACAGCCTGTCGGAGGCGCTGATCGCCGAGCTGCACCACGCGCTCGCAGAAATCAGCGCCGACAAGGCGGTGCGGGCCGTGGTCATCGCAGCGAATGGCCCCGCGTTCTGCGCCGGCCACGACCTGAAGGAGCTCACCGCGCATCGCGCCGACGCCGATCGCGGCCGCGCCTTCTTCGCCAGACTGATGCACGCCTGCAGTGCTATGATGCAGGCCATCGTGCAGCTGCCGAAGCCGGTCGTCGCGTCCGTCCAGGGCATCGCCACCGCCGCCGGCTGCCAGCTGGTCGCGAGCTGCGATCTTGCGGTCGCCTCCGAGCGCGCTGCCTTCGCCACGCCGGGCGTCGACATCGGCCTGTTCTGCTCGACGCCGATGGTGGCGCTGACGCGCAACGTCAGCCGCAAGCAGGCCATGGAGATGCTGCTGACGGGCGAGCCGGTGCCGGCGACGCGCGCGCGAGAGATGGGGCTGATCAATCGCGTGGTCGCCGCCGGAACCGAACGTGACGCGGCGATTGCGCTGGCACAACAGGTCGCTCGCAAATCCGCGCATACGATCAAGCTCGGCAAGGAGGCGTTCTACCGCCAGGCCGAGATGAGCCTTGCCGACGCCTATCGTTATGCGGCAGAGGTGATGACCGAAAACATGCTCGCCCGCGACGCGGAAGAAGGCATCGGCGCCTTCATCGAGAAGCGTGAACCGACGTGGCGGGATGAGTAACCGCTCTCCGCTCTCTCCTCCGTCATTCCGGGGCGCCCGGAGGGCGAGCTATGATGCGCAATTGCGCATCATAGCTCGTGCTACGCACGCCCCGGAATGACGATAACTAACAGATTGCACCGATTATGAATCACGACACCTATCCCGACGACTACATCCGCGGCATCCTCAACGGCGTGAAGGTGATCGCGATGGTCGGCGCCTCGCCGTCCGAGATCCGGCCGAGCTTCTTCGCCTTCAAATACCTGGTGCAGCGCGGCTACGACATGATCCCGGTGAACCCCGGCCATGTCGGCAAGAGCCTGATGGGCCGCCCCTTCGTCGCCTCGCTCGCCGACATCGGCCGTCCGCTCGACATGGTCGACATTTTCAGAAGCTCGCAGCACATCATGCCCGTGGTCGACGAGGCGCTGAAGCTATCGCCATTGCCGAAGGTGATCTGGATGCAGCTCGGCGCCCGCGACGACGCCGCGGCGGAAAAGGCCGAGGCCGCCGGCATGAAGGTCGTCATGAACCGCTGCCCCAAGATCGAATACGGCCGGCTGTCGTCGGAGATCTCCTGGATGGGCGTCAACTCCCGCACCATCAGCGCCAAGCGCGCGCCGATCCCGACCCAGGGCATGCGGCTGTCGCTCAACCGCACCAGCGTCGGCGGCGGTACCACGGCGGCGGCCGACCGCGCCGCGAAGGACAGAAGCGATCCCGCCTGACGCATCTGCGAAAGGATCGTGTCGCGACGGTGGCGCGACACAGCAACGCATTTCAATTCGAGGCGATTGCCGCCGCCCACCTTGACGCCACCATGGCCGCTGGCAAATGTCGTCCGCCGGGATGACGCGGAGGCGCAAAAGAAAGCGCGCTATCGACACCGTCTCCCATCATCGATCCCTGCGCCCGCCGGCGCCGCGGAGGGATCTAGCCCAAGAGGAAACACCATGACCGATCGTGCCCCGGGATTTGCCACCCTCGCCATTCACGCCGGCGCCCAGCCCGACCCGACCACGGGCGCGCGGGCGACGCCGATCTATCAGACGACATCGTTCGTCTTCAACGATGCCGACCACGCCGCCTCGCTGTTCGGGCTGCAGGCGTTCGGCAACATCTACACCCGCATCGGCAACCCGACCAACGCCGTGCTCGAGGAGCGGGTCGCCGCGCTCGAGGGCGGCACCGCAGCGCTCGCCGTGGCCTCGGGCCATGCTGCGCAGGTCGTGGCCTTGCAGCAGTTGCTCTCCCCCGGCGACGAGTTCATCGCCGCGCGAAAACTGTATGGCGGCTCGATCAACCAGTTCACCCACTCGTTCAAGAGCTTCGGCTGGAACGTGGTGTGGGCCGACACCGATGACGTCGCGAGCTTCGAGGCTGCGGTCTCTCCGCGCACCAAGGCGATCTTCATCGAGTCGATCGCCAATCCCGGCGGCACCGTCACCGACATCGAGGCGATCGCGCAGGTCGCGCGCAAGGCCGGCGTGCCGCTGATCGTCGACAACACCCTGGCCTCGCCCTATCTGATCCGCCCGATCGACCACGGCGCCGACATCGTGCTGCACTCGCTGACCAAGTTCCTCGGCGGCCATGGCAACTCGATCGGCGGCATCATCGTCGATGCCGGCACGTTCGACTGGGCCGGCAGCGGCGACAAATACCCGATGCTGACGCAGCCGCGCCCCGAATATCACGGCATTCGCCTGCACGAGACGTTCGGCAATTTCGCCTTCGCGATCGCCTGCCGCGTGCTCGGCCTGCGCGACCTCGGACCTGCGCTGTCGCCGTTCAATGCCTTCATGATCCTGACCGGCATCGAGACCCTGCCGCTGCGCGTGCAGAAGCACAGCGACAATGCCAAGGCCGTCGCGGAATATCTCAGCAAGCATCCCGCCGTCGCATCGGTGAACTATGCCGGCCTGCCCGAGGACAAGTATCACACACTGGCCCGCAAATACTGCCCGAAGGGCGCCGGCGCGGTGTTCACCTTCTCGCTGAAGGGCGGCTATGACGCCGGCGTCAAGCTGGTGTCGAACCTGAAGCTGTTCTCGCACCTCGCCAATGTCGGCGACACCCGCTCGCTGGTGATCCATCCGGCCTCGACCACCCACAGCCAGCTCGACGACGCCGCGAAGGTGAAGGCCGGCGCCGGCCCGGATATCGTCCGCATCTCCGTCGGCATCGAGGACAAGGAAGATTTGATCGCCGACCTCGAGCAGGCGCTGGGGACGTAGGCGCGAGACCGTCCTGCCGATCGCGCCGCAGGTCCGGCAGATCGAGAGGCGTCTCTCTCTCCACGTCATGGCCGGGCTTGACCCGGCCATCCACGTCTTCGCCGCGGTGCCAAAGGCGTGGATGCCGGGTCAAGCCCAGGCATGACGAGCAACTCACACAACGCCCTGACAACGAGCTTCCCCAAAAACAAAGAGAGCGCGGGCGGCCCGCTGGGCTTCCGCGCTCTCCTTCGTCCCACGGTCGGGCCGTTGCCGGCTTCTCGGACCGCGCCCTCGTTAACCCGTCATCGTCATGTCATCAGGTGCAGCACGTCCTCACAGGCGTCGCCCGTCAGCGCCTGCGCCGACGCGGCCATCCGCCACCGCACCGCGATGGCCTGCAAGCAGGCGATATCCTCGTCGATATCAGTGTGATCAGGGTCCGACTTGCCGGTTCGTGACAGCAATTGTTGGCGCGCCGACGCGGAAACCCCAATGACCGACATGCTCGAACCCTTCTGGTCTGAGACTCTGCTGAAATGCAGCAGAGATTTGCCCCCTCCGACGCAGCTTCGGCGCTGCGTCAGGCCGGCCTTCAAAATCGCCGGCGGCTGTAAGCTTGCACCAGCACAACTTAACAAAAGCTGAAAAAACCCGTCCTTCTACGGATGATGGTGGCCTCCGGGCCACGGCTGGAAGGTTTTCGTTAACCATAAGCGGCCCATCCTGCCGCCCATGGAATCGCCTTCGGGAATCAGGCGCGAACGCAGCCGTCGACGCAATGGTTGGCGAAGCGTGCGCACGCCGCCCGAACAGACGTCGAGGAGAGCAGAATGCGAATGATGGTGATCATGATGCTGCTGGCGGCGACCGCGGCAAACGGCGTCGTGCTCGCAGCCGACCTGCCCGCCCTGCACGACAAGGTCGTCCACTACAAAGCCCGCCGTGCCGTGAAGGCACTGCCTCCGGCAGTCGCGGTCGTCAAGGACCCGGACTCGCTGATCTCCCCGATGCTGCCCTCGACGCCCATTCTGCTGGGACGCCAGGACCTGCCCGGCTACTACGGCCGCGCCTTCTCCTACGACTATCAAGGCGCCTACTACGGCGGCGAAGGCACCACGAGCTACATTTTCCGCCTGCCCTATGCTTGTGGCGTGACGGGGTATTGCTGAGGGCCCCGAACTAGCTTTGAACGCGCGCTGGCGGCGCTGATCACAAGACAATTCGGCTCATACCGCTTGTGCACCCCTTGCTTCCAGGGCACGATATCGCTCGACTGCCCGCGACTAGATCGGATGGGGCGCGCGAGACCGCCATGTCGCCGACACTGCAATCCGTCGTGATTCCGCTCGCGGTGCTGAGCATTGTCTGCGCTTCCTTCCACAGTTGCGCGACGATGGCCAGGAAACGGGTTTCCACTTGGAAGAGCGGCGCGACCTTCTGGTTCTGGCGGACAGTTTCACTGACCGGCCTTGAAAGGCGAGCAAAGACAATCTGGATGGACAGGCTGGGCTATGATGAAGCCGATGCTCTCGTCATCGCAGACTATCAATCGCTCGCCTACTTCCTGGCGGGCTTTGGGGGGTGGTCCGTGCTGGTCGCTGCCTGGTACTTCTTTGGCCAGCACTGAAGCTCCTTCACGCCGCTGCGACAGCGCGCACTTCGAGCTGCACGCCCGTTTCGGCTTGTAGTACATTGATCACTCCGAGAAGGTTCTCGGCCGTAGGATTGCCTGCGGGACCAAACATGCGCATCAGGCTCTTCGGCGGCCGACCGAGCGCCTTGCTCAACGAGTCGAAGCCGATCGTTGCGTTGATATAGGCACGCAGGCCGGCGCGCCCATCGTCGACCTCTCCGCGCAGCAGAGCGCTCACGGCCTCCTGGAACATCGCCTCGCGAAAAACCGGATCGCGTTCTGCGCGCGCTCTAACCGTCTCTTGGAAATCTCTCGTCAAAGCCATCTCCGGCTCCTGTCAGCTGCGCGCCTTGTAGTCCCGCCATCGTCTCAGCGCGGCTTCGATATCGACCTGTTGCCGCTGTTTGGTGCCTCCGCCCAACAGGATCACGAGCGTTCTGCCCCGCCATCCGACATCACCCGATAACCCGGCCCTCGATCGATGCGAAGCTCGGCAGCGCCTTCTCCGATCGGCTTCACGTTGGATGTGTTGCCATCGGCAACGCGACCAATCGCGATCGTCACGACGGCAGCAGTTCGCGCATCGAGAGCATCAAACCACCGGCGAAAAGGACTGACGCCATGCTCGTCGAGATATTCTTGGATCTCGATCATGGTACCCTATACGTTACCAAAAATGAACACCGAAAAGCCGGCCAATAAAAGTATTGCTTCGCCACCCAACTCAGCTTATGTTCTTGTTATGTTCCTGTCCAGCCGAGGGGCGCTTCCGGATCGTCCAGTTGCGTGGGGCGGGATTGCGGTGGACGTGGCGGGCTGTGCGTGGACGAGAGTTTGCGCGGACGAGCGGCTGGTCACGGACGGCGAAATCGCGTGGTCCTGGCGCCCCGATGCTGGCGCCAAGTCTCATGTCGGTGCTTTCAGCGCCGCGCGAGGTGACGGGGGCAAGACAGCCGGTCCCCGGGGAGATCGCGTATAAGCGTTAAAACCATCGCGCGGGGAAGGCCGGGTGTTCTCGGCCGTACCTGTGGTGACCGCCGCGTGCTTTTTTTGTTGCACGCGGGCCATGGGTGCCGGCCAGGCATCCGGCCTTCCCTGCGCCCTCGCGTGTTTCGAGGGTGAGACGATCGGCATAGCTCGGCGCAAACGGCGCGCGAGGATGAGGGGGCGTGTCTTCACGGTCCTGCACGCGAACGTGCGATGGCTTGCCCGGATCTGTCCACGCGTCATTCCGGGGCGTGCGCAGCACGAGCCCGGAATCCATTTGCCCACGGAATCTAATGCGCGATGGATTCCGGGCTCGCCCTGCGGACGCCCCGGAATGACAGCGGAGGTCGTTGCGACAGTGCGCGCGAAAAACGCCCTACCCCGCGGCCACCGCGGCTTGCGGCACCGCGACTATCGCGGCGCGGCGCGGCGACAGCCGCTCGGCCTGCAGTACGGCAAACGTCAGCACGAGGATCGCCGTGCCCTGGTGCAGCAGCGCCAGCGAGATCGGCACCACCATCAAGAGCGTCGCGATGCCCAGCACCGCCTGCACCAGGATCGCTGCGAGCAGCCGATGCGCGCCGCGCACGACGGCGCGGCCGCTACCCGCCCGCATCACGTCGAAGGCGTGCCAGGCGGCCAGCACGAACAGTGTGTAGGCGGTCATGCGATGCATGAACTGCACCGTCAGATCGTTCTCGAACAGATTGATCCACCACGGCGACTGCATCCACAGGCTGGCCGCCTTCGGGATCAGACCGCCGTCGATATCGGGCCAGGTGTTGTAGACGAGGCCGGCACGCAAGCCCGCGACTAGCGCGCCGAGATAGAGCTGCACGAAGGTGACGCCGACCAGCACCCAGGCCGTCAGCCGCAACCGCGCCGGCGCCTCGCCCTCCTCGCTCGGCCTGAGCCGCCGCAACGTCCAGACGGTGGCGGCATAGATCAGCAGCGCCAGCGACAGATGCGTCGCCAGCCGCACCGGCGCCACCTCGGTGCGCTCGGTCAGGCCCGAGGCCACCATCCACCAGCCGACCGCGCCCTGCAGCGCACCGAGCCCGAAGATCAGCCACAGCCGCCGGCCGAGCGGCCCCGACACGGCGCCGCGCCACAGGAACCACAGGAACGGCAGCAGGTAGACCATGCCGATGACGCGGCCGAGCAGCCGGTGGCTCCATTCCCACCAGAAGATCGTCTTGAACTCGTGCAGGGTCATGCCGGCATTCATCTGCCGGTACTGCGGAATGGTCTTGTAGGCCTCGAACGCGTCGTTCCAGGCCTGTTCGGACAGCGGCGGCAGCGTGCCGGTGATCGGCTTCCACTCGACGATCGAGAGGCCGGATTCGGTCAGCCTCGTCGCGCCGCCGACCAGCACCATCAGCGCGATCAGACCGGCGACCACCATCAGCCAGATGCGGATCGCGGAGAGATCTCGGGTGCGGGGAACCGGGGTCATGAAGCTTCAGGGCTCGATTGAACTGGGGCGTTCCGGCCCTTATAATCTCAGCGAAATCGCGCGCAAGCCGCTGCACGCCCAGCCAGAGCTGACAAATCCGTCATGACCATCCGCACCCGAAAGCTCATCGGCGCCGTCGCGCTGCTCCTACTCGCCTTCGTCTGGTCGATGATGGGCATGGTGATGGCGCAATTTCCCCTGATCGCCAATTCCGGCTGGATGCAGGCGGTGTATTACGTCGTCGTCGGGATGGGCTGGGTGTTGCCGGCGATGCCGATCGTCAGCTGGATGCTGCGCCCCGATCCGGAGCGGCAGCAGGGCTGATCAGCCGAGGTCGAGCCTGGGCTGCGAGACCAATTTTTCGCGCGGCAGGGTGACGCCGGCCATCAGCACCTTGAGCGCGCGCAGCGAGCGCGAGCGGCCGTCCCAGGCGATGCGCGGCAGCATGTGCAGGTTGGTGCGGCCCTCGCTCTGCACGACACCAGGGATCGCCGAGGCCGCGCTGACGAACCCGGCCTGCTCGGCAAGCACGACGTCGCTGCGGCGGAACGCGTCGCGATCGCCGAACGGATAGGCCATGTGCCGGACCGGGCGGCGTAGCGCCGTCTCCAGCACCGCCTTGCCCATCGCGATCTCGCGCTGGGCATCGGCATCCCTGAGATTGGCGAGCAGGTGATGATGCACGGTGGCGCTGCCGATCGTGACGTTCGGATCGGCGGCGAGGCGCGCGATGTCGGCCCAATCCATTGTGGCCCCGCGCGTCAATGCAGCGAGGTCGATCGAATGACGCGAGCAGAGGTCGCGGATCGCCAGCGACAGCTCGGACGGCGGAAGCTTGCTCAGCCAGCCCGCGAGATAGGCGAACAGCTCGTATTTTTCCGCCGGCTTGAACACGGTGAAGCGCTGCTCGCGATGATCGATCACCAGGCTGATGCGGGACTCGCGGGCGATCACCGCTTCCAGGCCGAGCCACCACGCTTCGCCGAGACCATCCGGAAACGCGCTGGGCACATAGACCGTGAACGGCACGCCATGCCGGGCGAGGACGGGATAAGCGTGCGTGATCAGGTCCTTCGAAGCGCCATCGAAGGTCAGGCAGGCAAAGCGCCCGCTTTCCGGCAGCCGTACGGCGCGGCTGCAGGCCTCGTCGAGTGTGACGATGTCATAACCCCAGCGCTTCAGGGCGCGGATGATCCTGTCGAGGAAAGCGGGTGTGATCTCCGCGCGCTTGAGCGGCTGAAACGCCCCCTTGCGGCGCGGCAGCACCCGCTCGAAACACAGGATGGCGCCAGCGCCCGCCCTGGCCCGCGACGCCAGCAGCGTACGGCCGCTGAAATACGCCAGCTCCAGCCGCGCGCTGCGCAGCCACCTGTTGTCCGACGACAATTGCCGCGCCCCTTCAGACACGTTCGACTTGAAACGAGACCACCTGCGCCCATCTGATGGAGGCAGAGGGTGGCGCGATCGCGTCATCGTCGCCGCCGCGTCGAATCAAGATCATTACGCCCTTAAG
Organism: Bradyrhizobium sp. HKCCYLS2038; assembly: GCF_051167655.1. Lineage (NCBI taxonomy): Bacteria > Pseudomonadati > Pseudomonadota > Alphaproteobacteria > Hyphomicrobiales > Nitrobacteraceae > Bradyrhizobium > Bradyrhizobium sp. HKCCYLS2038. Next base: position 551,741 of record NZ_JBNPTM010000003.1, read on the forward strand.
ATCGCGTGGCCGAGACGGATTTGAACAGGTTTTTCTGGTGATATTCCCGATTTGGGACGCTGTCATTGCCATTACCCTTTGTTGAGACTTCTTTGCGAGGGTCTGACGGCCCAGAGCAACAAATTCCCACACCAACGCAGGTTGCGCGATGACCATGGCCGCCGTGATCGAGAGCCGGACGGCGCGGGCGCCCGCGCCGCAGCTGGCGTCGGGAATCGCGCGCGTCGACATCGTGTCCGATCTCGCAGCCGCCGAACCGGTCTGGCGCGCGCTCGAAGCGCCCGATCATGTCTCGACGCCCTATCAGCGGTTCGACCTGCTCGGCGCCTGGCAGCGCGCCGTCGGCGCCAGCGAGCATGCGGACCCGTTCATCGTCGTCGCGCGTGACGCCGAGCAGCGCCCGCTGCTGCTGCTGCCCTTGAGCTTGCGGCATGCGTTCGGCGCCAAGGTCGCCGCCTTCATGGGCGGCAAGCATACCACCTTCAACATGCCGCTGATGGACCGCGACTTCGCCGCGCGCGCCGATGCGTCCGATCTCGGCGCCCTGCTCGCGGCCTTGCGCGACCATGGCGGCGTCGATGTGCTCGCATTGACGCAGCAGCCTGCGCGCTGGCGCGATCTCGCCAACCCCTTCGCGCAATGGCCGCATCAGCCATCGGTGAACGATTGCCCGGTGCTCGCGATGCCCGCGGGTGCGGCACCCACCGCGCTGTTGTCGAATTCGTTTCGCAAGCGGCTGAAGAGCAAGGAAAAGAAGCTCCAGGCGCTGCCCGGCTATCGCTACATGGTCGCGAGCAGCGATGCCGAGATCGACGAGTTGCTCGACTGGTTCTTTCGCGTGAAGCCGGTGCGCATGGCCGAGCAGAAGCTGCCGAACGTGTTCGCCGAGCCCGGCATCGAAGCCTTCGTGCGGCACGCATGCATGGCGAAGCTCGGCTGCGGCCGTCGCGTCATCGAGATCCACGCGCTCCGCTGCGATGCCGAGATCATCGCGCTGTTCGCGGGCGTCGCCGACGGCACGCGCTTCTCGATGATGTTCAACACCTACACGCTGTCGGAAAATGCCCGCTGGAGCCCCGGGCTGATCCTGATGCGCTCGATCATCGACTACTACGCGCGGGGAAATTTTCGCGCGCTCGATCTCGGCATCGGCTCGGACGACTACAAGCGGATGTTCTGCAAGGACGACGAGCCGATCTTCGACAGCTTCGTGCCGGTCAATGCGCGTGGCCGACTGGCCGCGACGGCAATGGCTGCGACCGGGCGCGCCAAGCACGCCGTCAAGCACAGCCCGGCGCTATTCCGGCTGGCCCAGCAGCTGCGCAGCGTGTTGCAGCCGCGCGCAAGTGCCGCAAAGAGTGACGAAAAGACCGACGACTAGGCGGCGACGCCGCGCGGTCCCGGCTGGTTGCGGTTCGCGCCGCCGACCGGCGCTTTCAGCATGTAGACCGCGCCGAAACCGACCTCGCGCAGCTGCTCGCTCATCTGACTGCGAGCGTCGGCGGACATCGCGGGATCGGGCACGACGACCGCACGCGCCCCCGTCGTCAGGAGCTCGGCCGGGAGGTCCGACGCATTGCCAGCGTCGAGCAGCACATGGTCATAGACGCGCAGCAGCGCGTCGATCGCGAGCGCCAGCCGCGGCGACTGCAGCTGCTGACGATCGGCGCCGGGACGCCCGGCATTGACGAGATGCAGCCGCGAGGCCTGGTCCTTGGTGATGATGGACGCGAACGACGCCTCGCCCAGCATCAATTCGATCAGGCCCGGCGCAGCCGGGTCGACGGAGATGCCGGAAAGCCGTTGCGGGCTGCCGGCGAGGTCGACCAGCACCACGCGGGCCTGTGCGGCCATGGCGCGGGCGATCGACAGCGCCGCGTTGCTGACAGTCTCGCCGCCGGCGGTGCCGAGCACGGTGACCTTGTGGGCGCGCGCGCCTGCAGCGATCAGCCCAGCCGCAAGCTGCTCGAGTTCGTTGAGCGGCGGCACGGGCTTCGCCGGCTCGGGGACCGGCGCGACCGGCGGTGACACCGCGGCGGGCGCTGGGGCAGCGGAAACCGGTGTGGGGGAAGCGACATGAACCGCCGCAGGCGGTGGGGCTGCAACGGGCTCGGCGACCACCGGTGCGGGGACGGACGGCGGCGGCGGCGCGGGCGCAGCCATCGTCGGCTCGACGCGGGCCGCGGGCCGGGCTGCGACGGCCACCGGCGCGACCGGCGGCGCCGAGACCGCGCGCGGTGCAGTCAGGCGCAGCAACTCGCCGGTGATGACGACGCCCGACGTCAGCATCAGCGTCGCCAAGGTCGCGATCAGCACGACCGGCAGCTTCTTCGGATAGGCCGGCGTGTTGGAGACCACGGCCCGCGAGATGATCCGCCCTTCCGCCGGCGGCGTGTCGAGCGACTCGCGGGTGTTCGCCTCGCGGTATTTGGCGAGATAGGATTCCAAGAGGTCACGCTGCGCCTTCGCCTCGCGCTCGAGCGCGCGCAGCTTGACGTCCTCGCCGTTGGTCGAGGACGCCTGCTTCTTGGCCTGATCGAGGCTCTGGCTGAGCATCTGCACCCGCCCCTCGGCGATGCGCGCGTCGCTGTCGAGCGAGCGCGAAATCTTGCCGGCCTCGTCACGGATCTGGCGATCGAGATCGCCCAGCTGCGCCTTCAGCTCCTTGATGCGCGGGTGATTGTCGAGCAGCGTCGACGACTGCTCGGCGAGCTGCGCCCGCAGGTTCACGCGCTGCTCAGACAATCGCCGCATCAGTTCGGAATTGAGCACCTCGGACGCCTCGATCGGCTGGCCGCTCTGCAGCATCTCGCGGATCAGCCGCGCCTTGGTCTCCGCATCGGACTTCAGGGCGCGCGCGTTGTTGAGCTGGGTGTTGACCTCGCCCATCTGCTGGTTGGAGAGCGAGGTGTTGTTGGTGCCCATGAACGAGTTCGACTTGGCGCGGAACTCCTCGACCCGCGATTCCGCCTCCTCGACCTTCTTGCGCAGGCTCTGAATCTCTCCCGACAACCACTGGCTCGCCGACTTGGCCTGAGCCTGACGGGCATTCTGCTGCAGCACCAGATAGCCGTCCGCGATAGCATTGGCGATCTGCGCGGCAAGCGCAGGATTCTGCGACTGGAACTCGACGACGAGGACGCGCGACTTGTCGACGGCGTACACCGTCAGCCGCTCATAATAGGCGTCCATGACCCGCTCTTCCGGCGTCATCGACAACGGGTCCTTCACCAGCCCGAGCAGGGCCGCGACCGATTTCAGCGGCGATACGCCGCGCAGCACGGAATCGAACTCCGGCAGCTCCGCAAGCTTGTTCCGGGCGATGACGTCACGCGCCAGATCGCGCGACAGGACCAATTGCACTTGACTGGCCACCGCCTCGGGGTCGAGCGCCGTCCGCTCCTCGTTGCGCTCGCTGCTCGGCCGCAGGAACACGTTCTCACGACCGTCGATCAGGATGCGCGCTTCGGACTTGTAGCGCGGCGTGATCATGTTGACGGCGGTGACGGCCAAGGCCAGCGCAAGGAAAGTCGCACTCAGAATGAAGATGCGCTTGCGAGCGAGCGCACGTCCCACCATGCGCACGTCAAGATCGCCGGCGACGCCGGTTGGCTCCGCTGCCTGCAGCGTGCTCACCGGCTCCCGGACCGGAGCCTTCTCGACCCGCGCCGTCTTGTCGTTCCTGTCAGCACGCCAGAACGCCAACCGCATCATCCACTCCCGCGAGACACACGCCACGCCGCCACCATACGTGGTACGATCACACTCTATTAAGGTTGCTGCCCGGTTAATTCGGCCTACATCCCTGATCATCAGCAGGCAGATTGTGGGTTATCACTGAGCGACCGATCGTTAAGACGACGCCGGATCGTCGCAATAATTCACCGAAGCCGATCCGCGGACCAGGATGTGAGCCGTTTGTTAACCATCAACGATCTATCCAGATGAGACCCACACGAGATCCCAGTGACGAGAGGCACCCGTGCTTCCTCTTTCGACCAGTCGTCAGGTTCGTTCGCCCAACGACGGTTGGCGTAATCGCGCTCAGGCCGAAGATTCGAGCGGTCTTGATGCGGCCTCGTCGCCGAACAAGCCGCTGAGAATCCTGCACGCCGTGCGCGCTCCTGTCGGCGGCATCTTTCGGCACATCCTCGACCTCGCCAATGGCCAAGCCGACCGTGGACATCACGTCGGGATCATCGCGGACAGCCTGACCGGTGGCGCGCGCGCCGATGCGGCGCTTGCGCAGATCGCACCGCGCCTGGCGCTTGGCGTCCATCGCGTTGCGATCCATCGCGAGCCTTGGCCCACCGACGTCCTGGCGCTGCGCCGCTTCCATGCGATTTTCGGCAGGCTTGCCCCCGATGTGCTGCACGGCCATGGCGCCAAGGCCGGCGCCTTCGTACGCATGCTGCCGCACCGGCCCGGCACGATCCGGATCTACACACCGCACGGTGGATCGCTGCACTATCCGCGTAACACGCTCAAAGGGACTTTGTATGGACGCCTTGAGCGGGCGCTGATGAACCGGACCGAACTCTTTCTGTTCGAGAGCGTCTTCGCCCGCGACACCTACGAACGCATGATCGGCCATCCGCAGGGCCTCGTTCAATGCGTGTTCAACGGCGTGACGGCAGGCGAATTCGATCCGGTGACGCCGGCCGCGGACCAGACCGACCTCGCTTACGTCGGCGAGTTCAGACATATCAAGGGCGCCGATCTCCTGATCGACGCGGTCGCGCAGTTGCGCGCCGCCGGCAGGACGCTGACGCTGACGCTCGGCGGCGACGGCGAAGAGATGGCGCGCCTGAAGGCGCAGGTGGAGCGGCTTGGCCTGACATCTTCCATCCGCTTCATCGGGCACGTGAAGGCCCGCGAGGGCTTTGCGAAGGGACGCCTGCTCGTCGTCCCCTCGCGCGGCGACTCCATGCCCTACGTCGTCATCGAAGCCGGGGCTGCCGGAATTCCGATGATCGCAGCCCGGATCGGCGGGATCCCCGAGATCTTCGGGCCGCACGGCGAGGCGCTGTTCGCGCCGAGCAACGTCGACGCCCTCGCCAACGCGATCGCGGCCGCGCTCGATGATCCCGCTACCGCGCAGCTTCGCGCCAAGGCGCTGCGCGAACGGGTTTTCCAGCATTTTTCGCAGAAGGCCATGGTCGAGGGCGTGCTCGCTGCCTACCGCGAAGCATTTACCAAGACCTGACCTCATTTATCATCGCTAACCGTTTCTTCCGATTTGCCATTTAATCACGCCGGTGGGGAATTTCCTCCGGCGCTATCGGCGCTTACGTGACTAAGAATACTAACAAACATAATCCGGGCTTGTACGACTGTGGAACCGATCAACGCTCGCTCGATGTTGGATGCTGCTGCCGCAGCAACCGCGACCGCAACGGCCGGTCAGCCCGCCGTTGAACGGCGGCGCCGCTTGTCGCCTGCGGCGCTCGCCGTCGCCAATCAGAAGGTTCACCGCGCCTACTCTCCGATCGTCCTCGCCGGCGTCGTCCGCATCGCGGATTTCGTGCTGCTGAGCATCGTGGGTAGCATCATCTATTTCGGCTACGTCGTTCCGCTCAGCGGCTTCCATTGGGAGTACCTCGTTGCCATCGTCGGCTTGGCGGTCAGCGCCGTGATCTGCTTCCAGGCCGCCGACATCTATCAGGTCCAGGTCTTCCGCGCCCAGGTGCGGCAGATGACCCGGATGATCTCTTCCTACTGCTTCGTGTTCCTGCTGTTCATCGGCCTGTCGTTCTTCGCCAAGATCGGCAGCGAAGTGTCCCGCCTGTGGCTCGCGGCTTTCTTCTTCATCGGCCTCGGCGCGCTGATCGCAAGCCGCGTCGTGCTTCGCAGCCTGATCCGCAGCTGGGCCAGGCAGGGCCGCCTCGATCGACGAACCATCATCGTCGGCGCCGACCAGAGCGGCGAGGATCTGGTACGCGCGCTGAAGGAGCAGGACGATTCCGAGATCGAGATTCTCGGCGTGTTCGACGACCGCAATGATTCCCGCGCGCTCGAGACCTGCGCCGGCGCGCCGAAGCTCGGCAAGGTCGACGACATCGTCGAGTTCGCCCGCCGCACCCGCGTCGACCTCGTGCTGTTCGCGCTGCCGATTTCGGCGGAGACCCGCATCCTCGACATGCTCAAGAAGCTGTGGGTGCTGCCGGTCGACATCCGGCTCTCGGCCCATACCAACAAGCTCCGCTTCCGCCCCCGCTCCTATTCCTACCTCGGCGCCGTGCCGACGCTCGACGTGTTCGAGGCGCCGATCACCGACTGGGATCTGGTGATGAAGCAGCTGTTCGACCGTGTCGTCGGCGGCCTGATCCTGCTGCTCGCGCTGCCGGTGATGGCGCTGGTTGCGCTCGCGATCAAGCTCGACAGCCCGGGTCCGGTGCTGTTCCGACAGAAGCGGTTCGGCTTCAACAATGAGCGCATCGACGTCTTCAAGTTCCGCTCGCTCTATCATCATCAGGCCGATCCGACGGCGTCGAAGGTCGTCACCAAGAACGATCCGCGGGTGACCCGCGTCGGCCGCTTCATTCGCAAGACCAGTCTCGACGAGCTGCCGCAGCTGTTCAACGTCGTGTTCAAGGCCAATCTCTCGCTCGTCGGCCCCAGGCCGCATGCGGTGCAGGGCAAGCTGCAGAACCGGATGTTCGACGAGGCCGTCGACGGCTACTTCGCCCGCCACCGCGTCAAGCCCGGCATCACCGGGTGGGCGCAGATCAACGGCTGGCGCGGCGAGATCGACAACGAAGAGAAGATCCAGAAGCGCGTCGAGTTCGACCTCTACTACATCGAGAACTGGTCCGTGCTGTTCGACCTCTACATCCTGCTCCGGACGCCGCTGGCGCTGATGACCAAGAGCGAGAACGCCTATTGAGTTCGGGGATCCGGAGCGGGCGCCAGCCCGCTTCGTCTGTCTGGTTGGCCGGTCCCGCCGCGCGCTGCGTATGAGTATGAGTTCGTGATGGCCACCGCGGCGACAGCCGAGTTCGCGTTGAAGCCGATCGCCCCTCCGGGCGTGATGGCGCTGCAACGCGCGCTCGTCTGGCTGGTCGGCGCCTCCGGCGCCATCGTCTTCATCGAACCCAGCCCCTACGAGCTCGCGACGCTGGCCTCGGCCGCGGTGTTCATCGCCACCGGGATGCGGCTGCGCGCCGTTTTTCTTCCCCTCCTGCTGCTGCTGTTCCTGGTCAATCTCGGCTACACGATCAGCGCCATTCCGCTGCTCGACGATTCCAAGATCGCGAGCTGGATCGCGACCTCCTGGTACATGGCCTTCACGGCGATCTTTCTCGCCATGCTGACCGCGGAGGACACGCAGGCGCGGCTCGACATGCTTCGCCGCGGCCTGGTGCTGGGCGGCGCCCTGGCCGGTCTCGCCGGCGTCGCCGGCTATTTCCATCTCGTGCCCGGCGGCTACGACCTCCTCACGCTGTATGGACGGGCGCGCGGCACCTTCAAGGATCCGAACGTGCTCGGCGCGTTCCTCATCCTGCCGGCGCTGCTCGCGCTGCAGAATGTCGTGACCGCCCGCCTCGCCGCGACGCTGCGCGCCAGCTTTGCGCTCGGCATCATGTCGCTGGCCATCCTGCTCGCCTTCTCGCGCGCCGCCTGGGGCGGACTGGTGCTGACCGCCGCCTTCATGCTGGCGCTGATGGTCCTGACCAGCACGTCGCCGCGCGAACGCTCCCGCATCATCATCATGACCCTCGCCGCCGCGGTGGCTGGCGTCGTCCTGATCGGAGTTCTGCTCTCCATCGACTCCATCGCCGACATGTTCAAGCAGCGGGCGAGTTTCGACCAGAGCTACGACGAGGGACGCTTTGGCCGGTTCGGACGGCACATCCTCGGCGCCGACATGGCGCTCGACCTGCCGTTCGGGATCGGGCCGCTGCAGTTTCACAACTACTTTCCCGAGGACACCCACAACTCCTATCTGAACGCCTTCATGTCGGGCGGCTGGCTGTCCGGCATCTGCTATCCTGCGCTCGTCTTCACCACCGTCATTCTCGGCTTCCGTTATCTGCTCGTCCGCGCGCCATGGCAGCGCACCTACATCGCGGTGTTCTCGGCGTTTCTCGGCACCGTCGGCGAAAGCTTCATCATCGACACCGACCACTGGCGGCACTTCTTCCTGATGCTCGGCACGATGTGGGGCATGATCGCCGCCAACCGCCTGCACCAGATCGAAACCGGCCGATCCGCCGACATCGGCCCGCTCTCCTCCTAATCCTCCACCGCAAACGTCAGCCCGGCATGGTCGACGAGCCGCTTGATCAGGCTGTCGCCAAGCGCAGCGCCCGGCGTCCAGAAGCCTCCCTTCACGCCCGCGCCATCACGCAGCAGGCCGATGGCGCATTCACTGATCATCTTCGCCGTGAGCCCGTAGCCCGGATCGCCCCGGCCCTTCACCGACGCGCGAACGCGCCGGCCGTCGGGAGCGATCGCCACATACAGTAGATCAAAATGGCCGTTCTCGCGCATCTCCTTCGACGGCCCCTCGCCGGCCTTGGGCGCATTCGGGCCGGTCTTCTCGGCGTTGGCTGCCATCACCAGCCTGGCGTTTGCCTGGCCCTGCTCGCCGTCGCCGGTCAGCACCATCTCGTCGTAGACGAAGTCCTGGCCGTACGGAAACCCGGTCAGCATGTTGGCACGATGGACGTTGCGCGTGTTGACGAGCGCCATCGCGAACGGCGCGGCCCAGGACTGCAGGTCGTCCTCGTAGAGCGGCCGGTTGGCCGGCGGCTGCTTCGGTCCGCGGAAGCCAGGCGTCAGCGCAAACGGGTCCTTCATGACCGCGACCAGGCTCAGATCGCGCGCCAACGCGGTCGCCGTCGCCTTGGCACTCGCAGCGGTGCCGCCCGACAACGAGCCGCTCATGCTGCGAATGCGGCCCTTGACGCGGGGCGCGGCGGCGCCGAGCACGCGCCGGGCCAGCTGCTGCACGTAGTGCACGCCGAGTTCGAACGGCACAGAATCGAAGCCGCACGAAAACAGGATGCGCGCGCCGCTCGTCTCGGCGTCGGCCTGATAGCTGTTGATCATCTGATGCATCCACAGCGGCTCGCCGCAGAGATCGACATAGTCGGTGCCCGTTGCCACGCAGGCGGCGAGCACGTCGGTCCCATACAGCTGATACGGCCCGACCGTCGTGAGCACGAGCTTCGCCTGATCGACCATCGCGCGGATCGAGGCGGGATCGCTGGAATCGGCGACGATCAACGGCAAATCGTCCGGCGCTCCGATCGCATCGCGGACGGCGGCAAGCTTCTCGCGGCTGCGCCCGGCGATCGCCCAGCTCAGCTCGGAGTCGCCGCGATCATGCGTGGCGATGTACTCGGCGACGAGCTGGCCGGTGAAGCCGGTCGCACCATAGACCACGATGTCGAATGTCGCAGACGTCATTCGTGCTCCCGAATGGATGCGGATCGGTTGCGCGCCCGTCGCGTCTCAGCTCTCCACCGCAAACGTCAGCCCGGCATTGTCGACCAGCCGCTTGATCAGGCTGTCGCGCAGCGCTGCGCCCGGCGTCCAGAAGCCGCCCTTCACGCTGGCGCCGTCACGCAGCAGGCCGATGGCGCATTCGCTGATCATCTTGGAGGTCGAGCCGTAGCCGGGGTCGCGGTCGCCCTTCACGGAGGCGTGGACCTGGCGGCCGTCGGGTGCGATGGCGACAAACAGCAGATTGTAGTAGCCCTTTTCGCGCTCCTCTTTCGACGGCCCCTCGCCCGGCTTCGGCGCGCTCGGGCCGGTCTTCTCGGCGTTGGCCGCCATCACCTTCTTGGCGATGGCCTCGCCCTTCTCGCCCGGGCCGGTCAGCACCATCTCGTCGTAGACGAAGTCCTGGCCGTAGGGAAAACCCATCAGCATGTTGGAGCGATGCACGTTGCGGGTGTTGATCAGCGCCATCATGAACGGCGCGGTCCAGGACTGCAGATCCTCCTCATAGGCCGGCTTGTTGCCGGACGGCTGCTTCGGCCCCTTGAAGCCCGGCGTCAGCGCGAACGAATCCTTCAGGATCGCCACGAGGCTCAGATCCTTGGCGACCGCATCGAACGTCGCCTTGGCGCTCGCCGCTGTGCCGCCCGACAGCGTGCCGCTCATGCCACGGACGCGGCCCTTCACGCGCGACGCGGCGGCGCCGAGTACCTTCTGGGCCTGCTGCTGCACGAAGTAGACGCCGAGCTCGAACGGCACGGAATCGAAGCCGCAGGAGAACACGATGCGGGCGCCGCTCTTCTCGGCGGCGGCCTGATGCTTGTCGATCATCTGCCGCATCCACACCGGCTCGCCACAGAGATCGATGTAGTCGGTGCCGGTTTCGGCGCAGGCGGCAACGAGCTCGTTGCCGTAGTACTGATACGGGCCGACCGTGGTCAGCACCAGCCGGGTCTGCGCCACCATGGCCTTCAGTGACTCAGGGTTCGATGCATCCGCGACGATCAAGGGCGTGTCAGCCGGCGCGCCGATCTCGTCGCGCACGGACGCAAGCTTGTCGAGGCTCCGGCCAGCCATCGCCCAGCGCAGCGACGAGTCGCCACGATAGCGCGTCGCGAGATATTCAGCGACGAGCTTGCCCGTGAAGCCGGTGGCACCGTAGACGACGAGGTCGAATTTGGAAGAGGTCATGCTTGTTCCTTGGAGATCAGCTGAATAACGGTTGCTCCGTCATTGCGAGGAGCCAACGGGTCCGCGCAAAGCGCGGCCCGATGACAGGCTCGGCGACGAAGCAATCCAGAGTCCATTGCGTCGCTTTGCTCGCAATGACGATCATCTACTTCTTTCCATAAGACACGCCCATGCCGGCGCGCACGTCGTTCTGGATGCCGTAGGGCGCGATCGGATAGCGCAGGCCGTTCCTGGCCAGCTGTTTCATGCCGGCGATCGCCTTGGCGAGATCGGCCGGCTTCAGCGCCATCAACATTTCTTCATCCGGCACGCCGCCATAGCGGCGCTCGGCGAAACACGGCAGCGACAGGCTCGGCTCGCCGGTCTTCAATGCGCGGCCCCAGGAGTCGGCGCAGGCGGTCTCGCCGACCACGCCCCATTCGAACTTCTTGTAGCCGACATATTGCAGGCCGTTGATCAGGATGATCATCTGCCCCGGCGTCGCGTAGACGAGGCAGATGTCCGGCGGATCGAGCCGGCCGCTCGCGAGCGGGCTCACCGCCATCGCCTGGTAGCGGCCGAACGGCACCACGTCGAGCGCCTCCTGCCGCTTGCGCGCATCCTCGGCGGTGCCATGCCAGACGCCGACATAGTTCTCGCCCTTGAGCCAATTGTCATCCTGCGGGCCGAGACCGATCACGGCGCGGCACTGCGCGCCGACCAGATCGTCGCCGGTGATACCGACGGTCCAACCGAGCCGCGCGGCCATGCTGACGATCTGGTCGGTCGTGTGCACCGCATTGGGCCGGCGGATCTTCTCCACCGCTGCCATGTCTTCGACGCGGGCGAACATCTTGATGCCGATCACGGTGGTCTTCAGCCGCAGCAGGCTGTTGAGATCGGCAACCATGGCCGCCAGGTCCAGCCTGTCCGGGGTCGGCTGTTGCATGTCGCGCTCCCTCCCTGATGCGTCGCCTGCGCCTATCGTGCGTGGTTCGGCTTCGGGGCGCTTGTTAGACCCTCGCCCGGCGCGATGCCAGTATTTCCGCCCCCAAATGCTCCCTCGAGGCTCGTCCGCCTTACCATGATCCTTCTCGATCCCCCAGGAATCACTTATCAATTTCGTTTCCTCAGGCAGGACCATGCAATGAGCCGCAGCGACCGGAAGGAAGGCGCCACCAGCGCGACGCCCGGGCCGGGCGGAACAGCGGTGCTGTCGCCCGCGGCGCTCTACGAGGCCGGCCTCACCCATCTCGGCGGTGGCCGTCTGCTCGACGCCCAGATGTGCTGCGAGCAGGCCCTCGCCGCCGATCCGAACCACGCCGACAGCCTGGCGCTGATGGGCATCATCGCGCTGCAGAGCGGCCAGTTCGACCACGCCGTGGCCTGGTTCTCGCGCGCCATCCGGCAGAGCCCGAAGATCGACTATCTCACCAGCCTCGGCTTCACCTTGAAGCAGATGGGGCGGCTCGACGATGCGCTGGCCGTGTTCGACAAGGCCATTCAGCTGAAATCCGACGATGCCGAATTGTGGAAACACATGGGCAGCGTGCTGCTGGCGCAGAATCGCGGCGCCGAGGCGCTGCTGAGCTATCAGCAGGCGCTCACGATCAATCCCGGTCATCGCGACGCCGCCTGGCAATGCGGGATGCTGCTGCGACAGCAGCAGCGCCTCGAAGAGGCCGTGCAGGCGTTCACCGTCTGCCTGACTCAGCAGCCGGACGATCTGCCGGCCCTGCAGATGCGGGCCAAATGCTTTGCCGATCTGAAGCGCTACGACGATTATCTTGCGGATTCCGAACGGGCGCAGGCGCTCGCGCCGGGGGATCCGATCACCTGCAACAATGTCGGTGACGCGCTGGTCCGGCTCGGCCGCAACGCCGAGGCGCTGCGATGGTTCGATCAGGCGCTGGCGGCGCGGCCGGATTTCGTCGACGTGCTGCACAACAAGGGCTTTGCCCTGCTGCAGTCGTTGCGGTTCGAGGAGGCGGCCGAGGTCTATCACCGGATCCTCGTCGTGGAGCCCGGCAACGCCAAGGCCGAATGGCAGCTCGCCCATGTCGAGCTGCAATGCGGCGACTACGCCTCCGGCTGGGCGCATCGCGAGGCGCGCTGGAACACGCCGGGTTTCTCGCCGGATTATCCGCGCTTCGTTCAGCCGAAATGGCTCGGCAAGGAGGACATCGCCGGCAAGACCATCCTGATCGAGGAGGACGAGGGGTTCGGCGACAACATCCAGTTCGCGCGCTATCTGCCGATGGTCGCGGCGCGCGGCGCCAAGGTGATCCTGGTCGTGCGCGAGGCGCTGCGGCCGCTGATGGCCGGCGTCCAGGGCGTGTCGCAGTGCCTTGCCTTCACGCCGGACCTGCAGCGGCCGGCCTTCGACATGCACTGCCCGATCCTGAGCCTGCCGCTCGCCTTCGGCACCACGCTCGACACGATTCCGTCCGCCAACTATCTGCCCCCGCTGCCCGCCGATCGTATCGCGGCCTGGGAGCAGCGGCTCGGCACGCATGATCGTCTGCGCGTCGGCCTGGTCTGGACGGGCAATCCGCACCAGGCCAATGACGGCAACCGCTCCATGCCGCTGACGACGCTGCTGCCGCTGCTCGAGGTCGACGCTGATTTCATCAGCCTGCAAAAGGAGCTGCGATCCGCGGACCAGGCGCTGCTCGCGCAGGAGAGCCGGATCCGCGATCTGACCACCGAGCTGACCGACTTCGCCGAGACGGCGGCGCTCATGTCCTGCCTCGACGTCGTCGTGACGGTCTGCACCAGCCCGGCGCATCTCGCTGCGACATTGGGACGGCCGACCTGGATCATGCTGCCGCATCTCGCCGACTGGCGCTGGCTCAGGGATCGCGACGACAGCCCATGGTATCCGAGCGCGCGGCTGTTCCGGCAGGATGCGAGCCGCCGTTTCGAGCCGGTCGTTGCCCGCGTGCGCGATGAGCTCGCAGCAAAGGCGGCAGGCTTCAGCAGGACGGGCGACTAGGCCGGTCCCGGAAACAGATCGTCGATGCGGCCGCGCAGGCGGTAGGCCAGGAGCCCGATCCATTCGCGCACCGCGATGTCGGTGCGCCGCAAGCCGAGCAGCGAGACGCCGTCGAAATCGAGCACGCGGCCGACGCGCCAATCCACCGGATAGGGCTCGACCGGAAAACCTGCCTTGCGGAACAGGCCGACCGAACGCGGCATGTGATAGGCCGAGGTCACCAGCAGCCAGCGTTCGCCGGGCTTCGGCGCCAGCATCGCCTTCGAGAAGATCGCGTTCTCGTAGGTGTTGCGCGACTGCCGCTCGAGCAGCAGCCGCTCCTTGGCGACGCCGAGGCTGAGCAGGATCTCGGCACCGACATCGGCTTCCTTGGCCTCCGTCGCGATCAAATTGGCGCTGCCGCCGGTGAACAGGACGCGCGCATTGGGATAGCGCCGCGCCAGCGCCGCCGCCTGAATCACCCGGTCGGCGCCCGCCACCGTCACCGGCATGCCGTACATCACGGAGAGATCGGAATCGACGGGACCACCGAGCACGATGATGCCGTCCGGCGCGCCCTTGGCCGGGTCCCAGATCGGAAACCGGCTCTCCAGCGGGTAGAGCATCAGGCTGCCGAGCGGCGACAGCCCGGCGATCGCCAGCAGCAGCATGGCCGACACCACCAGCCGGCGGCCGAGCACGGCCAGGCGGGTCAGCATCAGGATGGCGCCAACGAGACCGAGCGCGATCATGAAATTGGTCGGCAGCGCCAGCAGGCCGAGCGTCTTCGACAGGACGAAAAACATTCCGGGCTCCGGCGCGGGATGAGGTGTCACGGCCGCCCTCATACACGACAGCGGCCATGCGCCGCCATCTCTCTGCGAACGCCGTGCGATGCGCTATGCTCGGATCAGAACCGGCAACAATGAGAGCATCATGGCCCATCACCATCTGCACGCCAGCCCCGAGACCTGCCATTGGGGCTTCTTCGAATCCCGGCTGAAGCCGGTGCTCGCGGTCGACAGCGGCGACGAGGTCACCATCGACACCATCAGCGGCGGACCGGACGTGCTGCCGGACACCAGCAAATTCCACGTGCCGCCGGAATTGTTCGACGTCCATGCGAGGTCCGAGCGCATGGTGCCGGGCCACATCCTGACCGGCCCGATCGCGGTCAGGGGCGCCGAGGTCGGCGACGTGCTCGAGGTCGACATCCTCGACGTGCGGCTGCGCCAGGACTGGGGCTACAATTTCATCCGGCCGCTGGCCGGCACCCTGCCCGACGATTTCCACGACAGCCGACTCTTGAACATCCCGCTCGACAAGGAGCGCATGGTCGGCAAGCTGCCCTGGGGGCTGGAGCTGCCGCTGGCACCGTTCTTCGGCGTGATGGGCGTAGCACCGCCGCCGGCCTGGGGCCGCATCACCTCGCTGATCCCGCGCGCGATGGGCGGCAATCTCGACAACAAGGAGCTCGGCGCCGGCGCGAAGCTGTACCTGCCGGTGTTCGTGCAGGGCGCGCTGTTCTCCTGCGGCGACGGCCATGGCGTGCAGGGCGACGGCGAGGTCTGCGTCACCGCGATCGAGACCGCGCTGCAGGGGCGCTTCCGGCTCACGGTGCGCAAGGACCTGAAATTCGACTATCCGCGCGCCGAGACCGCCACGCATTACATGACGATGGCGATGGACCCCGACCTCGACCAATGCGTGGTCAAGGCGCTGCGCGACATGATCGTGCTGCTCGGCGAGAAGCGCAATCTGTCGCGCGAGGACGCCTATACGCTGTGCAGCCTCGCCGCCGATCTCCGGGTGACGCAGACCGTCAACGGCTCCAAGGGCATTCATTGCATGATCGCGAAGGCGGTCGTGCACGGGTGAGTGCCGTATGGCCCGTGCGCGCGCGACTCGCTCCGCTGTCGTCCCGGGCTTGACCCGGGATCCATAACCACCGGCCCGTGTTGTTGGGCCTGATCGTCGACGAGCGTGCCACCACCTGCTTCCTGTGGTTATGGGTCCCGGGTCAAGCCCGGGACGACACCGATGATGTTGCGCCATTGGTGCGCCTTCCCGCGGCAGATGCTGCCCGGGTTATGCTGCAGATCTCGCCCTCTCAAACATCGGAGGGCGCAGGGAAGGCCAGGCGTCAGCTGACGCCTGCGGCCCGCCTGCGAGAAAAATGCAGGCGGCAGAACCACAGGTGCAGCCGAGTACGCCCGGCCTTCCCTGCGCGATGGTCTTCACGCTTATGGCGCGCTCTCCCCGGTGTCCGGCTTGATAGCCACCGTCGTCGGCGGGATCATCATCACCCGCGGACTTGGCGCCAGCTTCGGGGCGCCAGGACCACACGCTTTTGCGTCCGCAACGAGCCGTTCGTCCGCGCATCCCAGAAGGACACGCTGCGGCTCGATCGCAGCCATCGCATCCCCGCCTCGCGTGTCGTGACGATCGCGCGCTACGCCCCTACCGAGTGAGGCGGGATGTGCACTATAGAGCACATCTTCCGGAAAAACGAAAGCAGTATTTTCTGGATAATCGAAATAACGATCGAAGGCGCTGCCGTCGCGCGATCGCCGTCCTGGTCGGCGGCTGCCATGCGCCCTCTGCTTGACGCCGCTGATCGGCCCGGGAACCGCCGCGGAATGAGTCCCGCCAGTTGAAGCGCGAATCCTCTCCACCCGCTCGTGTACCGTGCCAATCCGGGCCCGGACTCGCCGAGCGGGCGGAGAGTCACCGCCACGACCGCCCCGATTCGTCAGATTTGTTTATAATTCAATGTCTTAACCACTTATCCCCAGGCCGCTGTACAACCTAGTGGATTCCTAATAGAGTCTAAAAAGTTACTTTTCTGTACCCCGGTTACGGACTAGCTTTTCAGCATGGCGACGGAAAAAGCCGAAACTGACCGCATCCCCGTAACCCTGGCCCTGGCAACCATTGGCTATCTCGAAAAGCTCGTGAAACAGGGCACCCACGGCACCAGCGTTCCGGGTGTCTGCAGAACGTTGATCGAGGAAGGCATCCGGCTCGCCATCAAGGATGGGCTGCTGTCGATTCGCGACAACGGACGGGCGTAACAGGGACACGTCAAGCGGAGACAGTTTCGGGTGCAGCCGTCGGCCAGGACGATCCAGGACGGATCAAACTTGGAAGCGACACAATGCCCGCCGAACGACAGACCCAACCCACCTGGACCGAGGAACGGCTCCAGGCCCTGAAGCAGCACTTTGAGGCCGGGCTGACCTGCCGAGAGATCGCCGCCGAGCTCGGCGTCAGCCGCAATGCCGTGATCGGCAAGATCTCCCGCCTCGCGCTGACGCGCGACAATGGCGGCGACACAAGGCGCGTGGTCCGCGCCGAGAATGCCCGCGACGGTTCACGCCGTCCCGTGCCGAAGCTGCGCCGCCGCATCCTGCGCGCGGTGACCAACGATCCGCCGCCGATCCTGATCGAGGAGCCGCCCGCCGGCCCCGTCGAGAACGGCTGCTCACTGTTCGAGCTCTCCAAGGAACGCTGCCGCTGGCCGATCTCGACCCCGGGCGCAGACGATTTCTGCTTCTGCGGCTCGAAGCCGATCGACGGCCTGCCGTATTGCCCGAGCCATACGCGTATGGCGTATCGCGTGGCGTCGTCGCGGTAGGAAGCCATTTGACGAACTGACTCGTCGAAACGTCCTGCGGCGTAGCCGGCCCGCGCTTGATGACGTTCGCGCTGCTACGCTTTGCTTAGTCTCCGCGTTCTGCGGGGACGGCGCGGCGCTCTCGTCTCCCCTCCCCCTTGCGGGGAGGGGTCGGGGGTGGGGGTCCACGCACGCTGAACTTCGTGAAGTACACCGTCTATATTTCCCAGCACGTCGTTGTTCCAGAAGCGAAGAACGCGATATCCCATCGCTTCGATCTGTCGCGTGCGTGCAGCGTCTTCTTCCGCTGCCAATCATGCTGGCCACCATCGACTTCAAACACGAGCTTAGCCTTACGGCTGACGAAGTCGACGATGAAGGGCCCGATCTGGGCCTGGCGGCGGAAGTGAGAGCCGGCCAGCTTGATATCATTCCTCAGACGTTGCCAGAGGGCGCGTTCGGCTTCGGTGGGCTCGGCGCGCATTCGCTGGGCGAAAGATCGCTCACTGTCATCCATGGCAGTCTGATCTCATCATAAGCGGCGGGACTCGTGGACCCCCGCCCCCGACCCCTCCCCGCAAGGGGGAGGGGAGCTCACCGTCTCCTCGGCTGGAGGCTGCTCCCTAACTAACTAATCCCCTACCCCAGCTTCCAGCCAGCCTCCTGCACGAAGCGCTGGAAGAACTCCGGTTCATACGCCTGCTCCGGGGATTGGCGCACGCGCATGTCCAGCAGCTTGGCGTCCTCGCCGACGAGGATGCGCCATTGCTCGGCTTTGACGCCGTCGAGGATGATCTTCGCCGCCTGCGCCGCGGTCGTCGGCGCCTCCTCGAGGAAGCTGCGGGCGCGCTCGCGGGCGGCGGCCTGGATGTCCTGGTCGCTCATGGCGGAGACGTCGATGCCCATGCCCTTCATGCGCTGGCGCGCCTGGGCGATCTCGGTCTCGCTCAGTTCGTCCGAGGTGCCTCCGCTCTGCATCTTGCGCGAGTTCGACACGATCGAGGTGCCGATATGCCCGGGCATCACGACCGAGCACTTGACGTGCGGGGCGTTGAGGCGGAGGTCGTTGATCAGCGCCTCGGTGAAGCCCTTCACGGCGAATTTCGCGGCGCTGTAGGCGGTGTGCGACACGCCCATGCCGACCGAGGCCCAGAAGCCGTTGACGCTCGAGGTGTTGACGATGTGCGCTTCGTCCGCCTTCAGCAGCAGCGGCAGGAAGGTGCGGACGCCGAGATAGACGCCGCCCCAGCAGATGTTGAAGGTGCGCTCCCACTGCTCGCGGCTGTTGCTGAACAGGCTGCCGCCGCCGCCGATGCCGGCATTGTTGAACAACAGATGGATCTTGTCGGTGGCCTGCTGCTCGATGAGCTCGTCGCGGAAGCGCTGCAGCTGCGCCTCGATCGAGACGTCGGCGACATGAGCGGTGACCCGCAGTCCCTGCGGCAGCTTCTCCGCCTCGCACAGCCGCTTGGTCTCGGCCATGGCCTCGGCGGAGACGTCGCACATCGCGACGTTGCAGCCCTCGGCAACGAGCTGACGGGCGAGCTCACGGCCCATGCCCGTGCCGCCCCCGGTGATCACGGCGATCTTGCCGGCGAAATCCTTCATCGGACGCACTTCCTTCCCTGCTCTGCCGCGTGACGGCCGATGCCGCCGCGGCGACTCCTCGTTCGCTTGCACGTTCTCTTGGCGGAACGCGCCGCGAGCTTAGGGCGTCTGGGGTCAATGACCAGAGCAGATGTCGGTGCGCCCCTTGCCCCCTCGACGCGAGAACGTCAGCGCACGGGAAAAGCGTCGACGCACCATCGTGCCGGTTCTGCGGGACCGAACGCGTTGCATACAATTGAAGACGATTGCTCAATAATTAAGCTTATCTCTAGCGATCAAAGATTCTGCCCAACATCTCACCAATCGCAAATCACCAGGATTTCAGTGGCTTATTGAGCCTCCACAGCGTCCCGACCCTGGCACAAAGCTTGAAAGGTTCGTTCGCGAGGCTCCGCCGTGACGGTGAAGCCGAGATGACAGGAGCGGGCCAAGGGCTCGCCGAGGGAGCACACCAATGGACTTTGGCAGGATTTCGCGACGGCATCTGTTGCAGGGTGGCGCGGCGCTGACGCTGGGCGCAGCCGCGGGCCTGCGGCCGGCCTTCGCCGCGGAGACGACGATCGGCTTTATCTATGTCGGCTCGCGCGACGACTACGGCTACAACCAGGCGCATGCGCAGGGCGCCGCGGCGCTGAAGAAGCTGCCCGGGCTGAAGGTGATCGAAGAAGAGAAGGTGCCGGAGACCGACGCGGTCGAGAAGACGATCGAGTCAATGATCAATCTCGATGGCGCGACGCTGCTCTTCCCGACCTCGTTCGGCTACTACAATCCGCACATGATCAAGATGGCCAACAAGTACCCGAAGCTGCGCTTCGAGCACTGCGGCGGTCTCTGGAGCGAGAAGGATCCGAAGAACGCCGGCTCCTATTTCGGCTACATCGACGAGGCGCAGTACATCGCCGGCATCGTCGCCGGCTATACGAGCAAGAGCGGCAAGCTCGGCTTCGTCGCCGCCAAACCGATCCCGCAGGTGCTGCGCAACATCAACGCCTTCACGCTCGGCGCGCGGCTCGCCAATCCCAAGGCGACCACGCAGGTGATCTTCACCGGCGACTGGTCGATGCCGGTCAAGGAAGCCGAGGCCACGAACAGCCTGATCGACCAGGGCGTGGACGTGCTGACCTGCCATGTCGACGGTCCGAAGACGATGGTCGAGAACGCGGCGCGCCGCGGCGCCTTCGTCACCGGCTATCACGTCAACCAGTCGCCGCTGGCGCCGAAGGCCTATCTGACCGGTGCGGAATGGAACTGGGAGGCGCTGTATCCGAAGTTCGTCAAGATGCTGGCCGCCGGCGAGAGCATTCCGAACTTCTATCGCGGCGGTCTCAAGGAAGAGCTGGTCAAGGTGTCGCCCTATGGCGAGGCGGTGTCGGAGCAGGCGCGCAAGCATGCCGACGAGATCAAGGCCAAGTTCCTCGGCGACGGCTATACGATCTTCAAGGGCCCGATCAAGGACAACAAGGGCAACACGGTGATCACCGCGGGCACCGAGCGCGGCCAGAAGGATCCCGAGCTCGAAAAGATGGACTACCTGGTCGAGGGCGTGATCGGAGCGACGTCGTGACCACGGAGGCGGCCGATCCGGTTGATGCGGCCGCCATCGCGCCAGCCGCGGAGGCGGGCTTTCTGCAGCGTCATGGCGCGAGCATTGAGTACATTCTCATTCCGGGCGCGGCGCTGGTCGCCGCGCTCATCCTGTTCGGCATCTTCGTCGCGCTGTTCGGCAAGAACCCGCTCGATCTCTACTGGTACATGTATTACGGCGCGTTCGGCACCTGGTTCTCCTGGCAGAACACGCTGAGCCGCGCCGCGCCGCTCATCCTCACGGCGCTGTGCACCGCCCTGCCCGCGCAATTGGGCATGGTGATCATCGGCGGCGAAGGCGCGCTCCTGATCGGTGCATTGGCCGCGACGTCGGCCGCACTGGCGCTGCAGGGCATGCCGCCGCTCGTGGTGCAGACCGCGATGGTAATCGCCGGCATGACCGGCGGCGGCTTGTGGATCCTGCTGTCCGGCGGCCTGCGGCAGTATCGCGGGGTCAACGAGACGATCTCCAGCCTGCTGCTGGTCTACATCGCGCTCGCGATCCTCAACCATCTCGTCGAGGGCGTGATGCGCGATCCGGCGAGCCTCAACAAGCCGTCGACGCGCGAGATCGGCGCCGCCAACATGATCGGCACCATTCCCGGCACCGACGTGCATTGGGGCCTGGTGTTCGGACTGATCCTGGCGATCGCGTCCTATGTGCTGATCTATCACACCACCTTCGGCTTCGCCGCGCGCGTCGCCGGCGGCAACATCCGCGCTGCCAAGATCGTGGGTCTCTCCGTCGGCAAATTGATCCTCACCGTCTGCTTCCTCGCCGGTGCCTGCGCCGGCCTCGCCGGCATGGTCGAGGTCGCCGCGGTGCAGGGCCGCACCAACGCCAATCTCGCGGTCGGCTACGGCTTCACCGGCATTCTTGTGGCGTTCCTGGCGCGGCAGAATCCGCTGGCGATCATTCCGGTCGCGATCCTGCTCGGCGGCATCAATGCCTCCGGCGGCCTGTTGCAGCGCCGGCTCGGCCTGCCCGACGCCTCGGTGCAGGTGCTGCAGGGCATCATCTTCATCTCGGTGCTGGCGAGCGACGCGCTGTATGGGCGCATCGGCTTCCTCAAGGGAAAGTCGTGAGACATGAAAGTCGTGAGACATGGCTGACGGCAACATCGGACTCTGGACCGTGCCGCTCGCGGTGCTCGGCGGCGCGATCCGCGTCTCCACACCGTTTCTGTTCGTCAGCCTCGGCGAGTGCATCACAGAGCGCTCCGGCCGCATCAATCTCGGCCTCGAGGGCACGCTGGTGATGGGCGCGATGAGCGCCTATGGCATCTCCTATCTCTCGGGCTCGCCCTGGCTGGGCGTGCTCGCCGCCGGCCTCACCGGCGCACTGCTGGGGGCGCTGCACGCTGGCATCTGCTCGCTGCCGCGCGTCAACGACGTCGCGGTCGGAATTTCGCTGATGCTGTTCGGCACCGGGCTCGCCTTCTTCCTCGGCAAGCCGCTGATCGAGCCGACCGCGGCGCGGCTGCCGGCGATCGATTTCGGCTGGTGGAGCGACGTGCCGCAGGTGCGCGCCGCGCTGCGCATCAACGTGCTGTTCCTGCTTGGCGTGGTGCTTGCGCCGGTCCTGTTCTGGGCGTTCAAGACCACACGCTGGGGGCTCCTGATCCGCACCGCCGGCGAGAGCGCCGACGCGGCGCGTGCGATGGGCCATTCGGTGCTGGCGATCCGGCTGCGCGCCACCATGGCCGGCGGCTTCCTCGCCGGCATCGGCGGCTCGTTCCTGTCGCTGTTCTATCCCGGCAGCTGGAACGAGGGCCTGTCGTCAGGACAGGGCATCACCGCCGTCGCGCTCGTCATCTTTGCACGCTGGGACCCGATGCTGTGCCTGTGGGCCTCCCTGGCCTTCGGCGGCGCCGCCGCGCTCGGGCCGGCGCTGCAATCGGTCGGCGTCACCTCCGGCTATCATCTGTTCAACGCCGCGCCGTACATCCTGACGCTGCTGATCATGATCATCACCTGCTCGCCGAAGCGCACCCTGAGCGGCGCGCCGGCCGAGCTGTCCATTACCCGCTGATCTCCGGGAGACTGCCCATGACCGCGCGCACCATCCGCTCCGAGCCCTATGCCTGGCCCTACAACGGCGATCTGCGCCCGGAGAACACCGCGCTGATCGTGATCGACATGCAGACCGATTTCTGCGGCGTCGGCGGTTATGTCGACAAGATGGGCTATGACCTCTCGCTGACCCGCGCCCCGATCGAGCCGATCAAGAAGCTGCTGACCCTGATGCGCGCGCAGGGCTTCCTGATCATCCACACCCGCGAGGGCCATCGCACCGATCTCTCCGACCTGCCCGCCAACAAGCGCTGGCGCTCGCAGCAGATCGGCGCCGGGATCGGCGATCCCGGCCCGTGCGGCCGCATCCTTGTGCGCGGCGAGCCGGGCTGGGAGATCATCGACGAACTCGCGCCGGCGCCGGGCGAGATCGTGATCGACAAGCCCGGCAAGGGCTCATTTTGCGCCACGGACCTCGAGCTGATCCTGCGCCTCAAGGGCATCCAGAACATCGTGCTGACCGGCATCACGACCGACGTCTGCGTCCACACCACGATGCGCGAGGGCAACGACCGCGGCTTCGAATGCGTGCTGCTGTCTGACTGCTGCGGCGCCACCGATCAAAGCAACCACGACCACGCGCTGAAGATGATCAAGATGCAGGGCGGCGTGTTTGGCGCGGTCGCGACCTCCTCGGCGTTGATCGAGGCGCTGTCGTGATCGGCGAGGATCCGACACCAACGGCTGCATTCGGCGTCGAGGCCATCGCCATGACGATGCGCTTCGGCGCGTTCACCGCGCTCGACAATGTCGAGCTGAAGGTGAAGCCCGGCTCGTTCCACGCGCTGCTCGGCGAGAACGGCGCCGGCAAATCGACGCTCGTGAAATGCATCATGGGCTACTACCGCCCGACCGAGGGCGACGTGCTGATCGCCGAGCGCGCGCGCGCGATCGGCAACCCCAGGGATGCCCACGCGCTCGGCCTCGGCATGGTCTACCAGCACTTCACCCTGGTGCCGGCGATGACGGTCGCGGAGAACCTGGTGCTGGCGCGCGACGACGTGCCGGCGGTGGTCAATTGGGTGAAGGAGAAGCAGGAGCTGCAGGCGTTCCTGGCGCGCATGCCGTTCCGCGTGCCGCTCAATGCCAAGGTCTCCGACATCTCCGCCGGCGAGCGGCAGAAATGCGAGATTCTCAAGCAGCTCTATCTCAAGCGCCGCTTCCTGATCCTGGATGAGCCGACCTCGGTGCTGACGCCGGGCGAAGCCGATGAAGTCCTGGGCATGCTGCGCAAGATGGTCGAGGCCGGCGAGCTGACCATCCTGATGATCACCCACAAATTTCGCGAGGTGATGGCGTTCGCCGACGAGGTCACCATTCTCCGCCGCGGCAAGCTCGCGGGCCGCGGCAAGGTCAGTGAGCTGACGCCCGACGACATGGCGCGGATGATGATCGGCGCCGAGCAGCTCACGGTGCAGCCGTCGCGCACCGGCGAGGCCGGCAGGATCAGGCTCGAGGTCGAGAGACTGGTCGCGCGCGACGACGCCGGCGGCCTCGCCGTGCAGGACCTCTCGCTCACCGTACGCGCCGGCGAGATCGTCGGCATCGCCGGCGTCTCCGGCAACGGCCAGCGCCAGCTGGTCGAGGTGCTCGCCGGCCAGCGCGAGGCCGAAAGCGGCGCCGTCCGGGTCTCGGGCGCGCCCTATTCCGCGCGCCGCGAGGAGATGCGCCGGCACAAGATGTCGCTGCTGCCGGAGGAGCCGCTCAAGAACGCCTGCGTCGGCGGCATGAGCGTTGCTGACAACATCGCGCTGCGCGAGTTCGACCGCGCGCCGTTCGCCAGCGGCGGCTGGTGGCTCAACAAGTCGGCGTTCCGCAAGGACGCCACCAGCAAGATCAACCGCTACAAGATCAAGACCCGCACGCCGGATACGCCGATCTCGGCGCTGTCGGGCGGCAACGTGCAGCGCGCGGTGCTGGCGCGCGAGCTCGGCCACGACGTCGAGGTGCTGATCGCCGCCAATCCCTGCTTCGGCCTCGACTTCGCGGCGGTCGCGCAGATCCACGCCGAGATCATGGCCGCCCGCAACCGCGGCGCTGCCGTGCTGCTGGTGAGCGAGGATCTCGACGAACTGCTCGAGCTGTCCGACCGTCTCGTCGTGATGTTCCACGGCCAACTGGTCTACGAAACCGTCGCGGGCGAGGCCGACCTCACCGAGATCGGCCGGCACATGGCAGGGCATTGATCCGCGCCGGACAAACGACATCAACCACTGACTTGTCCCGCGGCGTTGGCATGCCCTCGGCGGATGTCGTTGACGCCGGTGCTTCGCCGCGCCCGGCCCGCCATGGCTTCGGCCGACATTGCAGTGCACGATCGAAAGATCTCATCCTGGGGTTGAACCTTGCGCTAACGCCTCCGACTTAATCTTGGGGAGACAGGCTCGAGGAGGTTCGCATGGCGTACCAACAGGGGCACTGGCAGGAGAAGCACTGGCACACGCCGATCCCAGATCCGGTCGTGCAGGACGAGGGTGCCTATCTGACCGGCTGGACGATCAGCGGGATTGCTGTCATCGGCACCATCGTCGCGGTGTGGCTGCTCGGGATCTGATCGCTTGGGCCGTGGCTGCTGACGCAACGAGGCCCCGTGCCTGATGGCACGAGGCCCCGTGAGATGGCTTGCGCACCGTTCGCTGTCAGCGGCCGGTGCCGCCGCCCGATGGCGTCAAGGTCGAGCCGCTCGGCGACGGATTGAGCAGGCTGTTGCCCGACGGATTGAGATTGCTGTTCGCGGCGGCCGCGGCGCCGCCGGCATTGTAGTTCGGGCTGCCGGCCCCGAGACCGGTGGTGGTGCCTGGCGTGGTCGTGCTGCCGGTTGCCGAGCCCGGCGTCGTCGTTCCGCCGACGGCCGCCGAGCCGCCCACGGTCGCGCCGCTGCCCGTGCTCTGGGCCATCGCCACGCCGCCGGTCAACGCCATCGCGGTCGCCAGTCCAATCGTCATGAGCTTCATGAAGGCTCCTCCTGTGCATCCCCGGGGGGGCTTGATCCAGCGGATCGAAGCCTCTGGTCAAACCGTTGAGCACGTTGACGTTCCGGGAACCGTCCTGAGCCGGACGCGGAGCAGATGGCGGCGTGGCGCTCGTCTCCTGGCAACATTGGATGCGGCGGTGCCCAGACCGGACCCTAGACGATCCGAGCGTCGGATCGCTGTCTGCCAGGCGCGTATCCGCGTCGACGACTTCAACGCATTCGGGACAAATCCACCACTTTGAGCTAACCTGCCCAGGTCGGTCCTTGAGCGATCGTCAGTTGCGATCTCTCGCCGATTTTTTCTGTTCTTTTTTCATTCTTTTTCATCAACGGATCGATCTCATGAAAGCCTATTTCATCGGCGGCGGCATCGGCTCTCTCTCAGGCGCGGCATTCATGATCCGCGACGGCGGCGTGGCCGGGCGCGACATCACCATCTACGAGAAGCGCCTGCCCTATGGCGGCAGCCTCGACGGCGCCCGGCTCGCGGACGGCTCCTACTCGATGCGCGGCGGCCGCATGCTGACGACCGAGCAATACGAGTGCACCTGGGATTTGCTGTCGACCATTCCGAGCGCCTCGCAGCCGTCCGAGGACATCCTCAGCGAGACCGAAATGTTCAACAAGCTGCACGTCACGCATGCGCAGGCGCGGCTCGTCGACATCAACCGGCACAAGGTCGACGTCTCCACCATGGGCTTCTCCATGCAGGACCGCATCGAGATGACCAGGCTCACCGAAGCGTCGGAGGAGAAGCTCGGCAATGCGCTGATCTCCGACTGGCTGTCGCCGCCGTTCTTCACCACGAACTTCTGGTACATGTGGCAGACGACGTTTGCCTTCCAGCCGTGGCACAGCGCGGTCGAGTTCAGGCGCTATCTACGCCGCTTCATGAACGAATTTCCGATGATGGATACGCTCGGCGGCGTCAAGCGCACCGTCTACAATCAGAACGACTCGATCGTGAAGCCGCTGCTGCGCTGGCTGGAGGGCCAAGGCGTCAACTTCGTCGGCGGCACCGATGTCACCGACATCGCGCTGGCGACGGAGAACGGCCGGCATCGCGCCACCCATCTGGTGCTGACGCAGAACGGCGCGCCCAGCACGATCGAGTTAGCCCGCGACGACCTCGTGTTCTACACCGCCGGCTCGATGACCGACGCCACCAGCCTCGGCAGCCATGACAGTCCGCCGAAACAGCTCACCAAGGAGGACAGCCACGGCTGGACCTTGTGGGAGAAGCTCGCCGCCGGCCGGCCCGAATTCGGCAATCCGGCGATCTTCAATTCGAACATCCCGGAATCCAGCTTCGAGTCCTTCACCGTGACCTGCCGCAACGCGCGCTTCTTCGACGCGATGCAGGCGTTCAGCGGCAACGTCGCCGGCACCGGCGGCCTCGTCACGTTCAAGGATTCGAACTGGCGGATGTCGATCGTGCTGTATACGCAGCCGTATTTTCCGGACCAGCCTGCCAACATCAAGATCTTCTGGGGCTACGGGCTGTATCCCGACCGCATCGGCAACTTCGTCGGAAAGCCGATGGCCGAGTGCAGCGGCGCGGAGATCCTGAAAGAACTGTGCGGACATCTGCGCTTCCCGCTTTCGGTGTTCGAGGACGCCACCTGCGTGCCGTGCTGGATGCCCTACATCATGAGCATGTTCATGCCGCGCAGCTATGGCGACCGGCCGCTGCCGGTGCCGCTGACCTCGCAGAACCTCGCCTTCATCGGCCAGTTCGTCGAGCTGCCGGAGGACGCCGTGTTCACCATCGAGTACTCGGTGCGCGCGGCGATGCACGCGGTCTATCAGCTCATGAAGATCGACCGCGCCATTCCGCCGGTCACGCCCTATGACAAATCGCTGAAGGTTTTGTTGCAGTCGGCGATCAAATCCTTCGCCTGAAGGCTGCAGATCGCAGCCTTCATACGGCATCCCCTCGCTTCGCCTTCTCGCGCGCCGCCACCAGCGCCACGCGCGAGATCGTGATCACGCCGCGCGGAGCCGTTTGACCTGGATCAGTTCCCCTGCGGAACCCCGCGGCTAATCCCGGGCCGCAATAAACGATCCGGGTGAAGCATCATGAAGTCCTATTTCATCGGCAGCGGCGTCGGCGCCCTCGCGGGCGCGGCATTCCTGATCCGCGACGGCGGCGTCGCGGGAGAAGACATCACCATCTTCGAGAAGCACCTGCCGTTCGGCGGCAGCCTCGATGGCGCCAAGCTGCCCGACGGCTCCTATTCGCTGCGCGGCGGTCGCATGCTGACCACCGATCACTATGAATGCACCTGGGACCTGCTCTCGACCATCCCCGGCGGGGCGGATCCCAGCCGCAGCGTGCGCGACGAGACGCTCGCCTTCAACAAGGCGCATGTCGCGCATTCGCAGGCGCGCCTGGTCGACCGCAACCGCCACAAGGTCGACGTCTCGACCATGGGCTTCTCGGTGCAGGACCGGCTCGAGCTCGTCCGGCTGACCGAAGCCTCCGAGGAGAAGCTCGGCAACTCCCGCATCACCGACTGGCTGTCGCCGGCGTTCTTCACCACGAACTTCTGGTTCATGTGGCAGACGACGTTCGCGTTCCAGCCCTGGCACAGCGCGGTCGAGTTCAAGCGCTATCTGCATCGCTTCATGAACGAGTTTCCGCGCATCGAGACGCTGGCCGGCGTCAAGCGCACCGTGTTCAATCAGTACGACGCGATCGTGGTGCCGCTGGTCAAATGGCTCGAAGGCCATGGCGTGAATTTCGCGGGCGGCGTCGATGTCACCGACATCGAGATCGCGAGCGAAGGCGGCAAGCATGTAGTCAAGCGCCTGATGCTGGATCGCAGCGGCAAGCCGGAGACGATTGCGCTGTCGAGCGACGACCTCGTGTTCCTGCAGAACGGCTCGATGACCGATGCGACCAGCCTGGGCACGCAGGACGCGCCGCCGCCGCGGCTCACCAAGCAGGACAGCCAGGGCTGGGCGCTGTGGGAGAAGATCGCAAAGGGCCGTCCCGAGTTCGGCAATCCCGCCGCGTTCAACTCATCGATTCCGGAATCCTGCTGGGAGTCCTTCACCGTCACCTGCCGTAACGCGCGC
Source organism: Bradyrhizobium sp. HKCCYLS2038 (assembly GCF_051167655.1). Taxonomy (NCBI): domain Bacteria; kingdom Pseudomonadati; phylum Pseudomonadota; class Alphaproteobacteria; order Hyphomicrobiales; family Nitrobacteraceae; genus Bradyrhizobium; species Bradyrhizobium sp. HKCCYLS2038. The sequence continues at coordinate 580,268 of NZ_JBNPTM010000003.1, forward strand.
TTCTTCGACGCGATGCAGGCGTTCAGCGGCAATGCCGCCGGCACCGGCGGGCTCGTCACCTTCACCGAGTCGAACTGGCTGATGTCGGTCGTGCTGTATCACCAGCCGCATTTCGCGGATCAGCCCGACAATGTGCAGGTGTTCTGGGGCTACGCGCTGCATCCCGACCGCATCGGCAATTTCGTGCCCAAGGCGATGGCCGATTGCGGCGGCGCCGAGATCCTGAAGGAGCTGTGCGGCCATCTCAACTTCGACCTCTCGGTGTTCTCCGACGCGACCTGCGTGCCGTGCCGCCTGCCCTACATCACCAGCATGTTCATGCCGCGCAACCGAACAGACCGGCCGCTGCCGGTGCCGGCGAATTCGAAGAACCTCGCCTTCGTCAGCCAGTTCGTCGAGATCCCCGACGACGTCGTGTTCACGGTGGAATATTCGGTGCGCGCCGCGCAGATGGCGGTCTATCAGCTGCTCGGCATCAGCAGGGCGATCCCGCCGATCACGCGTCACGACAAATCGTTCCGTGTGCTGATCGAGACCGTGGAGAAGGCGTTCGCCTGACCCGAAGCAATCAATTCGCGGCAACGCAACGTCGTTGCCGCGGAATGTTAGCTCGGTTCGAGCCGCCGATCAGTTCGAGCACCTTTCCGGGCCCGCAGGCGCTGCTTTGAATCGTCACGCGGGCCCCGAGCGGAATAGTGCCCGACGGCGGCTCACCAGGCTGCGGCCCGCTCAAATCGACCGCCGCGGGCAAGGATCGCCGCGGGGGTTCGGTTCTCACGCTGTCGCGCTTCACCGCAGACTTCTCGGTTGGTTCGCAGCTGCCATCGGCCCGCGGCTGCGATCCGCCCTGACAAACGATCTTGACGCAACTTTCGCCATTTGTGCGATAGCCGGTCTCGCATGACAACGGACAGGCCCGCGATGTCCGGGCCTTGAGCACTTCGAGCGCGGCAAGGCTCGGCGCGGACGTCTCCAGATTGGTGCGCGCGTAGCCATTGAACTGGGTGAGAGCGCGTGTGGAGGCATCGTCCCAATTGCCGCTGGCGGCACCATCGAAACAACCGACACGCCTCAACTGAAGCTGGAGCGAGGTCGCAAGTTCGGAGTCGGATAGTCCCGGACGCGTCGCCGGCATCACGATGGCGGCCATCTTTTGAGTGTCGCCGCCCTTGTCGCCCGCGCGCTTCTCGGCAGCGGCCACCTTGTCGCCGTCGATGCGCGCCTGCTCGGTCGCCTTGCGCCGCTCGGCCTTGAGCCGCTCCTCTTCGGCGACCATCTTCTTCAATTGCACCCGCGCAAGATTGGCATAGAAGCCGCTCGGATAGCTCTGGAGGTAGGCCTCCCAGGCCTCCTTGTCGCCGGCCTGAAGCGCCAGCTCGTAATCGTGGCGCGCGTTGTCAATCGCCTTCGGCTCCGCGCCGGTGATCGCCGGTGCCGGCACGAGGGATACGTCCTCACCACCGAGCGAGCCGTAGACGTAAGGCTCTTGTCTGTTGCCTGTGCTCCTAAGCACGTCATCGCGCACAAAGCCGAACGCCTTCCGGAGATCGAGCCCAGGCTTCGGCAGATGCTCGGCCAGCGCCGTCGCAAACGGGCTGTTGCCGGCATCGCCGTCAGCGGCGGTCGATCCGGCCTTGGCCGCGAAGGCGATCATCGTATTCGGCGCGTTGGGCTCGACCTTGGCAAGGCCTCTGCCGATCGATCGTGACGCCATGGTCCGCTTCATCGTCTTCGCAAACGGGTTGTCGCGGCAGGCATCGAGGATCACGAGCCGAAGCTGCTTTGCGGGTTCGACTGCGACCAGCATGCGATCGAGCGACAGCGCCTCGTCGAGCACGTCGGTATCGCTCTCGATCGTGGCGTCGGTTGGAATGAGGTAATTGATGCCGTCCAGTTCGATGCCGTGCCCGGCGTAATAGATCACGGCCAGCTGCGCGTCGCGGGCCTTTGCGGCGAACTCCCGCAGCGCCTTGCGCATCTCGTTGATATTCAGGTCGAATCTGCTGGTGACCGACTCGAAGCCCGCGGTCTTGAACATCTTCGCCACGAGGGCGGCGTCATTGGCCGGATTGGTCAGCTTCGCGACGTTTCGATAGGCCGAGTTGCCGATGACCAGCGCAACCCTACGCTCGGCGTGCGCGGCGCCGCACCCGATCCACAACGCCAACAGTAGCACGGCGACGGACCGCAGCGCAGTCATGCCTTCTTCCCCCGATTTCCAGCGCAGGCAGGATAATCGGGAGATCATCAAATGCCAGTCCGAACGTCTGTGACATAAATCACAGTTGGATCGGTTTCGCACCGGTCTGCGGAGCTAGGGACGTCTGGAGCGAAGAGCCTTATGCACGACGTTCTACAAAACAGCTGGAACCTGCTCGACTAACAACTAATAGCCCAGCAGCGCGAGACCGACCCAGCTCACGGCGAACAGCGACACCACGGATGTTGCAGCGGCAAAAACAGACAATGAGACCTTCAAAGTCTTGAGGACCATACGCGCCTCCTTCAACGATAAAAGCTGCCTTCGGGACAACCCCGAGACCGATCCAAAATTCCTAAAAAGCGACTCGTCTCCGAGACGAATATCAGGTTGGTCCGCGCATCGACACGCAGGTTCAATGCAAGGGTGTGGCTCCCCTCGTTTTGGATCACAGCATTAACGCATAGGCGCGAATGCGGTTCCGGCGCGGAACTGGAACCGCTCTAAGTGCACGCTAAGCTTCGCAGGAACTGCAACTACATTCCACCGACGGTTGCAGCGACTATTTCAATGGCAGGAACAGATCTGCGACGGTCTCGTGCTCCGGCACTTCGGGAAAGAAGCTGAGCCGCTGGCAATAGATCGGGAAGTCGCGCGCCTCCTCGCCGCTGGCGGGGAGCCAGTCGCGATACAGATAGAGCGCGGCGGGCTCCAGATTGTGGGTGTGGCCGACGACGCGCAGCACCGCGCAGCGCCCGCCGGGGATTTCGCCGGCCTTGACCTGCTCACCATTCGCCTCGATGGGCCCGTCAGTTCCGACGCAGAGGTCAACGCTGTAGTCGGCGGGCGATGCCGGACGCCGTTCGGAGCGCCAGACGTTGAAGGTCGGGCTCGTGCTGGGGTGCAGGCCGGCGGCCTTGCGCCAAGCGATGAAGCGCTGGATCGTGGCACCGAGCGTCGCGGGGTCGCCGCGATGCGCGATGATGGCCACGCGTGTGGTCGGCACGTCGCGTATCGTCACGTCGTCAGGGGTGAAGGTGGTCTGCATCAGCTTGCTCCTCGCATCGTCGAGAGGCCCGAAGGCCGCAAGCCACGGCTCCCAGTCGGGAGATTTCCGGAACGATGATGGCGACTGCTTGAACCTCTGCCGAAAGGCGCGGGCGAAAGCATCCGGCGCATCGTAGCCGGCCTCCATCGCGACATCGGTGATGCTCTGCGCATCGCTGGACGCCAGCAAATATGACGCCCGCTTCATGCGGGCGAGCTGGACGTAGCGATGCACAGACAGACCGAAGGTCGCGGTGAACTGCCGGTGGAAATGGTACTTCGAATAGGCGGCGATGCTGCTCAGCGCGTCCAGATCCAGATCATCGTCGAGATGCCGGTCGATGTGATCGAGCACCCGTTGCATCCGGGCATGGTAGCTCTGCAGCGCCGCCTTCATCGTTCTCTGCTCCGTGGCGGCACCAGCTAAGCGGACCCCGCCGGGAGACGCTCGACCGATCTTGCGGCTTTGTCGGGACGGGCAGAACTTCCTAGTCGGGTCTCTGTCCCCGGCCTATGGATCGACTGCGGTCGCGATCCAGAACGCCGCGGGCATCATGACGCCCGGCCCCTTTGCATAGCGCGCGAGCACCTTCTTCACCGCCGCGGTCGCGGCCTCGACCTGCTCCGGCGGCTGGCCGGCCAGCGCGCGGCCGGCAGGGCCGATCGCGAGCGCCGTCTGCACCGCGCCATCGACGCCGGCGCCGCCGCCGAGGTCGAGACTGACGTCGCAACGCTCCAGCCGCACGCGCCGCAGCCCCGCCTCCGTCATCACCTTGTCGACCCACTCGCTCGCACCGAACGCGAAATCGTCCGGCGCGTGCGGCGGCAGCCCCGGCAGCTTCGGCACGTGGTCATAGGCCGCCTGCAGCGGCTCCAGCGCCCATGGGTTGTCGCGCAGCTCGCCCCAGCAGGCGAAGACGACGCGGCCCTCGGAGCGCAGCGCATTGCGGATGTTGAGGACGGCGCGCACCGGGTTGGCGAAGTACATCACGCCGAGCCGGGAGATCACGACATCGGCGCTCGCGGCCTTGAAGTGATGCACCATCGCGTCGCCCTGCACGAAGCTGACGGGAGCATCCGACGGCGCGAGTGCATGGGCCGCGGTCAGCATGGCCGCTGAGACATCGAGGCCGAGCACGCTGCCGCCGGCGCCGACCTTCTCGGCGGCGGCGATCATCGTCGCACCGCAGCCGCAGCCGACGTCGAGCACGCGCTCGCCCGGCGCGATCGCGGCCCGCGCGAGCAGCGCCTCCTGCACCGGCGCCAGCATCGCATCGAGCTCCGCCCGCCGCGCCACCCAGCGCTCGCCGCCCGCACCGTTCCAGAAGGCGATCTGCTCGGCATTCTCGAAGTGGCCAAAGGAGGTGTCGGTGACGGCGGCGTCCATAAGGGAACTCGGCAGGATGGCAGAAATGAAAACGAGCTCCGTGCGAGGGGACGCCCGGCAGCTCGATGGGGAGTTTAGGAGGTGGCTCGCGGGTTGGAAAGACGTCGCCGCAGCACGCGGCGTTCGGCCAGCGATGATCGGCCGCGACGGCCATGTCCGTCCCGCGCTGGCCGAGGTGATTGCCGCGGGCGACGCGCGATGAAGATCCGCGTTGCAGCCGGCCCATGAGCTATGGCAGGTGTCGCCGCGGCGCGGGACCGGCCCACGGCACGCACGCGCCCGGTCCTAAGGTGATCGACGTGCCGGCTCTGGTGCCTCCGCTGGCCAGCCGGCCACGTCCGCTATCCCGGCTCCGCCGCACCGATCACTCGATCCTGGAATCACACGATGTCGATAGCACCCGTTCTCGCGCTGCATGGTGGAGCCGGCACGATCCGCCGCGACCGGATGACGCCGACGCTGGAGGCCGCCTTCCACGCGGGCCTGCGCGCCGCGCTGCAGGCCGGCTATGGCATCCTGCGCGACGGCGGCTCGGCGCTCGATGCGGTCACCGCGACGGTGATGGCGCTGGAGGACGATCCGCTGTTCAACGCCGGCCGCGGCGCCGTCTACACCACCGACGGCACCCAGGAGATGGATGCGGCGATCATGTCGGGACGCGATCGCGCCTGTGGCGCGGTCGCCGGCATCTGCGGCCCGCGCCATCCGATCCTGGCCGCGCGGGCAGTCATGGAGACGACGGCGCACGTCCTGCTCAGCGGCGAGGGCGCGCGCCGTTTCTGCCGCGAAGCCGGTCTCGAACATCCCGCCCCCGGCTGGTTCGACACGCCCGAACGCCGCGCCGCGCTCGAGGCCGAGATGGCGCGCCGCGCCTCGGGAGCGGCGGACGACGGCGACGACGCGCGCCGGCACGGCACGGTCGGCGCCGTGGCGCGCGACGTCCACGGCCATCTCGCCGCGGCGACCTCGACCGGCGGCATGACCGCCAAGCAGCCCGGCCGGGTCGGCGATAGCCCGATCTTCGGCGCCGGCACCTGGGCCGATGACCGCACCTGCGCGATCTCGGCGACCGGCCATGGCGAGGTCTTCATCCGCCATGCGGTCGCGCACGAGATCGATGCGCGGATGCGACTCGCCGGGCAGTCCCTCGCGGCAGCGGCGCACGCCGTCATCACCGAGATCGCCCCGTTGGGCGGCTCGGGCGGCCTCGTGGCCGTTGATGCGCACGGCAACGTCGCCCTGCCCTTCAACTGCAGCGGCATGTATCGCGCCTGGACCGCTCCGGACGGCCAGATGCACACGGCGATCTACGGCGACTGATCTTGCCCCACCGCCACGGTCCATTGGGTGACTTCCAAGTCGACGGCGCGCCGCGTTGCCCGCGGACCACGCGCGACCGGCGGTGGTTACTCGATGGTGGTTGCTGAGCAAGGCGCGCGGCACTAGCCGCGCGCAGGGTGAGCACAGCCGCCAGCTTGCTGTGACGATCAGAAGATTTCCGCTGGCGTTTACGCGCCTCTTCGCCGCTCCGCTGAAACAGCGAAGGTGCAAGTGTCCCTTTGAATCAAAAGGTCAAAAGGATGAAATGGTCGGAGCGGCGGGATTCGAACCCACGACCCCTAGTCCCCCAGACGCAGGCAATTCATTGTATTTGCTTGGTTTTCTGGGACACTTTGATACAGATCCGCGACGCTACTGCAATGGTTTTCCGCAGAAAGTGGCAACCGCGGCCACAGCAAAGGCCCCAGCCCCACAGGCTAGAACTCGGGCTTGTTCTTGTTTCGTTCTATATCTATGGTGGTCGTCCGTAGACGGGCGCTTCGACCTGTGGGCTGGAGCCTAGCGATGGTTGACAGATACCGGCTTTGGGAAGTGCAGTGACAGTGCCTCTGATCAAGCACGAAACCATCCCGAGATGCGGGAGCTTCGAAGTGCGCTATTCGGACGGCAGACCGAGCGTTTACTTCTACTGGGATGATTTACCAGGCCGGCGGCTTCAACCGAATCTGTTGACCAGTGCTGATGCCCTCGCGGCCGCCAAGCGCCTAGCCAGGAAAGAGCGGGGTGATCCGTCAAATGGCTAATTCGACATGAGAACATACAGAAAACACGATGGATTGCGTGGGGAATGGAACACACCGGCCCCGAAAAATCTTTGTCCCAGCCGAAGTGTCAACAGCCTGATTTGTTAATCGGGAATCGGCGTAGGATGATCTCGCAGGGGTTAGAAAATGAACCAAGCTCTTTTTGCTGCACGCGATGACGCGCCTGCGCTTTCACCAATCTCTCCTGCGCTGGAACTCGGCGCTTACGAAGAGCTGTGGCTGCAGAGCGGCGCTACTTTTAAGACAATTGCCGAGCGCTTTGCTCGAGATCCGACGGCACTTCCGTCTGATTTTGTGCCGAGAGCGATAGCGCTTGCACGTGCCCAAGAGATCTTCACTGTTCTGAAATCGCGTGGCGTTTCTCGGTTTGGCGTGAGAATCAACCATGCCGGCGATTATCCGGTGAAGCTGCGGGACGCGCGGTATCCGGTCGAGCTGCTGTACTTTCAAGGGGCTTGGGAGCTCTCCGAAACGCGCAGCGTGGCCGTTGTCGGAAGCCGTAAGGCTTCCGAAGACGGGTTAAAGCGGGCGCAGCGCATCGCCCGCGAATTGGTAGGACGTGGCTTCACGGTGGTTTCGGGCTTGGCCGCGGGAATCGACAGGGCCGCCCATACGGCCGCGCTTGATGCCGGCGGACAAACGATTGCGGTCATCGGGACGCCGTTGGGCATTACATATCCTAAGGAGAATGCCGAGCTCCAAACCCGCATAGCAAAGGACTTCTTGCTCATTTCTCAGGTGCCAATCCTGCGATATGCCAAGCAGGCTGTGCCGCAGAACAAGCTGTTCTTCCCAGAGCGCAACGTGACCATGAGTGCTCTGACCGAAGCGACTATCATTGTGGAGGCTGGCGATACTAGCGGAACGCTGACACAGGCGCGCGCAGCCATTCAACAAGGGCGGAAGTTGTTTATTCTGGATTCTTGCTTCAACCGGCAAGACCTGACTTGGCCAGCGACCTATGAGGCTAAGGGGGCGATCCGAGTGAGGAGCGCTGACGATATATGGCAGGCATTGGGTGACGATAAAGCTCAGCAAAATCGATGATCAAAATCGAGCAGATCATCATCACCTAACGTCCGAGGACGTTTGCTTCTATCTTTGGGAGTATACGTCCGGTCGAAACTACGCTTTCAGCGAGACGAATTCCCTAATTTCGAATCTTAAAAAGAAGCCGTCGCAGAAAAAAGCCGCTGGGTACCAGTACAAGGGGCGCGCAATCGCCAAATGCGCTTCGGTACTCGGGCCAGCTATAAATCCTGCTTGGCTCGATGGTGCAGTACTTGTGCCAATCCCTCCATCGAGAGTGCGTAGCGATCCAGATTATGATGATCGGATCGCTCTGATTTGTCGATCGATTAAGTCTAGCGTGAAAGTCGATGTTAGAGAACTGCTCTACCAAACTAAGAGTCTTCGAGCGGCTCATGAAACCGACCAACGTCCTACGGTAGAAGAGATAAAGGCGTCTTATGCCATCGATGAGAAGCTAACCTCGCCGGCACCATCACGAATTGGGCTAGTGGACGATGTGATTACGGCAGGCGCTCATTACCGAGCAGCAAAGGAAGTCATAAGCGCGCGCTTCCCAAAGGCTACAATTGTGGGCTTCTTCATCGCTCGCCGCGTGTTTGCAGACCCGTTTGAAGGACTCGACCTTGAGTTCCAAGACGAATAGCTTCAATCTTCAGTTGTGCCGCCACCCACTTGCGTCTTCTAAACTACGATCAACCCTGACGTTTAAGAGTCGGATTGGAAGATGATTTGTCCCCATTGTGGAATACATTTCCATGACAATTGGGAAGCAGGGATCATACTCCGCGCCGGAACGGGCTTGGCCGCGCGCAACGTAACTTGGTTTTATCGTACAGCTGTTTGCCCCGGCCCCGATTGCGGAAAGGTAACGGTTGAGCTTGGCGGACGCCCGGCATCAAACGCAGGGGGCCCCATCGTAGCGGGCCCTATCGGTTGGTGGACAGTTTTCCCATCCGGAGCAAATCGAGGCCCCGTTCCAAAGGAAGTCCCGTCAGAAATTGCACAAGACTATGTCGAAGCTTGCAATGTGCTCCCAATCAGCCCCAAGGCATCAGCTGCTCTGTCGCGTCGATGTCTGCAGCACATGCTGCGGACTCACGGGTACACGGCCAGAGACCTAGCGCACGAGATAGATTTGTTACTTGCCGAGACCGACCCTGTAAAAGCTTTACCACTAAGATTGCGATCAACAATTGATGCAATTCGTGGCTTCGGAAATTTTGCTGCCCACCCGAGCAAGGACCGCGCAACACTCGAAATCATAGAGGTCGAGCCGCACGAGGCCGAATGGTGCCTGGAGACAATCGAAGAGATGTTTCAACACTTCTACGTAGGACCAGCAATCGCCAACGCAAAAAAAGCAGCATTGAATGCGAAGTTGGCGGCAAGTGGAAAGCCGCCGGCCAAGTGATGACGATCGACGGCACAGATTCGATCACGCTTACGCAAGACTCTATTTTCCCAACGTAGTCTTAACACCAAGCCAAATCGCTGCTACAAGCCCCGATACAATTGTGCCAACAACAGCTTTGAAGGTCAGGCTCTGCGCCTGCTCCACACTCTTGCGCCAGCGGCGCAGGTGCTGAAAATCGGCACGCAACTCACGATGGTCGTCATCTTCCAGGCCGAACGCCCGCAATACGGCGGCAACAGCCTCCTCTGCAACGTTCTTCGAGTGCTCCTGCTGCTCCGCGAGCACCGCGGAGACGATTTCGCGGACTTCCTGCATATCGGTCACGGTCGGGCCCTCAAGGCTTGTAGTTCGCGAAGCTCTTGCGAACGCTCTCGTACCAATCAGCCGAGGCCGAGAGGCGCGAATTTGCTTCCATCAACGCAGTTCGACTCAGCCGCAGCGCGGCCCTCACGTCCTGGCCCTTGTAGATGGCAGGGACCGGCACCGGCTGCATCAGCCTGTCCGGCGTGGGCGGGAGAAATCGCACAATCGGCGAAGACCGATCACTTGGAATTGACGCGCACCCCGCGAAGGTTGCGCAAATCGTCATCGCCGAGAGCACAAGCAGGCTTTGCCTGCAACGAGCCGATGTAATCCGCATCTGATTGCCTTTGAGAGGTTGCCGCCGCCTCGATCTCATCCGCGCGCCGCTTCGCGTCCTCCGCGGCCTTCTTGGCCGCGTCAAGTTCACGCGTGCGAAGCGCCAACGTGTCGCGAAGGATCAACACCGCGTCGCGCTCGTCCGAGCCCCGAAAGCCGAAAACGAACGCCACCACGAGCGCCAGGACCAAAGCGCCGACGCGCGCCGCCTGGACGTACGGTCCGACGATCGGAAGAAACCGCACCATCGGCAGATAGCCCACGCCGGCCGACGCCAGGAGCCCCGAGAGGTCCAGCGTCAGCGCGAAGTCAGAGGCCGCAAACTTCCAGAACAGAGCCGAGAGCATCAGACAGCCTTGAGTTTCGTGCTTTTCCACGTCGAGTAGATCGTAATGAGGATGCCTACCACCGCGCAGGCAACGAGCACGTACTTGATGGCAGACAAAACGTCGGAAAACGGGGACAACTGTTCCTGAATGGTCTGCACGGTCGCCGCCGCCGCGGCCGCGGTCGTGGTCGCGGCCGTTGCCGGCGCCGGATCGATCACCGGCCGGTCAATTTGCGTGTCCTGCGCCTTCGCCCCACCATCGGCGACCCGGACATGCGGAATATGATCATCCCCGAGCCCAGGCACGGCCATTGACGACGCGACGTGCTCAACGAGATCCACCCGCCTGATCCAGCCCTTGCCGAACACCTTGAAGGTTTTCAGCGAGCGCATGAACGCCCGGCGCTGCTGACACATGGCCGAAATCACATCGTCCGCGTCCGCCTGCGAAGCGGCCAGCAAGGTATGGTCGCCGATATGCCCGTCATCCTTGACGCCGAGCGCTCGTTGCATCCACTTCACGGACTGAGCAACGCCCGAGTTCACCGAGCCGTCAAACAGGCAATAGTCGATTCCGTCCGGCACCTCATCGCAGCGCGAGCCGTTCCAGTACTTGCCCCGATAGATTTCATCCCGCTCCGCAACCGTCATCAGGCGCACGTCACGCGGCGGGAGGCCCTTCCGCTTCCGGAATGCGTCATAGTCGCGCTTGGTGATGCCCCACATGGTGGCGCCGCCGGGATCGTCCGGGTGGTTCGAATACTGCCCCTCGCTGCCGAGCACGCGGCGCAACGAGCGCTCAAAATTTCCGGTTGCCATTTCTCAGTTTCCGCCAGCTAACCGCCGCTAAATTACGCCACACGCGGGCGCATCGATCGCAGATCAGAACAAACAGGACTGGAAAGCGGGGACAACTCCTCCTTGTGCGGGTCTTTCATCGCGCGCAATCATCAGTTGCGGAGACGCCTGAACTCCGGCTATGCTGCAACACAACCGGAGGTCGTTCGTGGAAATCTTCAAAACCGGCTTTATGGCTTTGGGTATCCTCGCCGTCATTGGCATTTGCCTGCAGCAGATTTCGAATCCGTCCTCAACAGAAGAGGACGGGGTCGATAATCTGTGGTGGTGGCTGATCAGATGACGCGGATGATGTAGTTGCAGACGATTGTCGGTTGAACGATTGCGATCGGCACGGACGTTCCGCCCTGTGCATTGCCGGTAAATGTCGAGGTTGCGGAGATGGCGGCGGCGTGGTTCGCCGTAGGAATGGTCACACTTGTTCCGCCGCCGGGGTCAACATTTCCGATCTGCTGTGCGGCGTTGTGGCTGATGCTGGTTGCGACAGAGCCGGACGGCGTATAGGGCGGCAAATTGGCGGTTACGAGCGTCCGGCTTTCAGCGCCGCTTTTGGTCCCAAGTTGCGTGGAATCGCCGCCGAAATAGGTAGAGGTCAACAGCGTCGCGGCCGTTTCCTTCATGACGGTCACGCGCCCGCGCACATCCGGCAAATTGAACGTCGTAGAACCATCGCCCGCCCCAAAGGTGGTGCCGAGCAGCGCGAACAGCGTTGCATAGGTTGTGCGGCTGATCGCCTGTCCGATCGGAAAAACAAACGAGCTGTTCGGCGCCGTCGTGCTCCAATAGTCCATTCCGGCCCCGATCGGGACGTTGTAGGGGTTGCCGAAAAAGCCCTGCAGATAGAAAGCGCCGTCCGTGGCGTTGTAGATCGCGGCATAAGGCGTGCCCTGGACAATGATGCCGCCCTGAAGATCCGCGCCCGGAGCCGTGCGCAGCGGCTTGGCGCCGAGCGCGTCAACGTTCAGCGTCACCGGGCCAGGACCGTTCGTCACGTGCGGCGTGAAGACGACGACCTGTCCGCCGAGGTGCGCCAGGGTGTCGAACTGCTGAAAACTCGAGACCGTGTATCCGGTCGAGCTGCCCGCCGTCACGATCAGCCCGCTGGTATCGTCGCGATACTTCGCAATCGCCGCCATCACGCCGCGCGCGCCGTCATTCATGGCAGACGGCGCCATGTTCTCAGGAAAGGGACAACTGCCGTCCGCAGTGCCGTTGGCCGCAGCGGCCTGCGACCATTTGTAAAGCGTCATCGATACCCCCCGAATGAGAACGGAGCCGCCTGCCCGAAATAGTTCGGCCGCGGCGGCAGGATGTTGCGAAGTTGAGGAACGGCCGTCAGGGCCGCCAGATCGACAGGAGCCGGCCCCGTCCATTGCGGCGCAGGAGCCGCAGCGGAGGCCGGCTGTGCGGCTCCCGCTCCCGCCGGCTCGGACGGAGCGCCGGCCGGCGCGGCGCCACCGGCGCCCGCCTGCGGCCCGGCCATGGCCATTGGCCCGGCCGGCGGAGCCTCACCCCCGGCGAAGCCCTGCGCATAGGCCAGTCGCTTGCCTTGGCTATCATCGCCATAGCGAATGTAGTCCTTAAGCGCCGCATTCGCGGAACCAACATCCTCAGAATTCAGGAAGCCGGCCGACGATCGGCGCTCCGGCCCGCTCATTTCCACGCCGATGTAATCGAGCTGCGTATTCGGGTCGCTCGCAGACGTGCCGCGCGAGGCCGCGAAATTCTCCAAGCCCTGCCGGCGATCGAGCCGCCATTGCAGCAGACCGTAAGCACCCTCTTTCGAGTTGAGCGACGTCGGGTCGCCGTGGCTCTCTTGGAGAATGTTTCCGGCCAGCGCAGCCGCACGCGCAGGGCTATAGCCGCGGTTGAGCAGACCGTGATAAATATCATCCCCGTTCATTCAGTCCCCCAAGGAGGCGGCGCATATGCGGCCGATCATCTGGCTTTGCATCGTGCTTTTCACAGCGGCCATGGCCGCTGTCAGGTTCGGCGTTCATGCGATGGTCGAGCACTACGGCGGACTGAGCGGGATCGCGCTCGCTATCGCCGTGTATGCTGCCGTGGTCTACTTCGAGCGGCGCCGGTCCTCGTTTGACTGCTGAATGGCCGCCTGACCGCGAAGGCCCGAGGCGAGCATCAGGCGATCGTTGACCGGCCGCCCGGCCTGCGGGCCGTAGAACAGCCGCCGCGCGTTGTGTGCGGCATTCATGTTGCCCATCGCCGTCACCGCCTTGTCGGCGGCATAGGCCGCCGCAGCGCCCGGCAAGCCGCCATGAGTGAGCCCGAGCAGCGGCAACAGCGTTTGGCGCAGGCCGCCCGCCATCCGCGCCAGCATCGGCGCGGTGCCCGAGGGATTCGTGGTGCCCTTCACCGGGATCATCTGCTTGTAGACGGCCGCCAGCTTCCGCATCAGGTCCAGTTCCTTGGGCGAGTAGAGGACTTGTGCAAGCTGTCCTCCGCTCTCGTTCAAGAACTCATGAAGCCGCTGGGAAAGCGCCTGCGCTTCAAACGGGATTTTCCCCTCGCCCGCATCGGTCAGCTCACGGAAGGCGACTTGACGAAGGCTGTTCCAGCTCTCCGGCGAAAGCTGCTGTTTCAGCCCTTGCGCGATCAGCGGCGCGTTGACGCCGGCCCCCGTACCGCTCGCGCCCATCAGATCGTTGATGATCTTCCGCGGCGAAGCCGGCGGCGCACCGTCCGCGCCGGTATAGCGGCGGATCGCCGCCGCCGCCGCGCCAGGATCATTTGCGCGCGGCAGCGTCGAGCGCAGCCCTTGCGCATGCTGCGCCAGCGCCGCGCGCTCCTGACCGTCGAACACGGTATGGGCCAGAAGCCTGCCCTTGGTGCCCTTCAGAAACTCATCAATGCGCGCCGCCGCCTTCTCCGGGGCGCCCTCCATCAGATGCGCGAACAGCCCTTGTTTGTAGGTCGCGAACTCCGGCGAGTTGCGGCCGAAAATCGACACGATCCGTTGCGCGATCTGCACCGGCATCTGACCGCCCGGCCGGCTCACGTCGCCATAGGCGAGCTTGACCACCGCATCAGGCGTGGCCGCCGTATCGGAGAACTTGCCGAGGATCTTTTCAACGGCCGCGCCGACAGTATCGCCGGCCCCGCGCCTGGAGAATTTCGCCTTGTAGTCGGCGAAGGCCGCCCGCGCGTCGCGCTGCATCTGGAGCACCGCCGGCCCGTCGCCCGAGAACTTGCCCTCCTGCACCATCCGCTCAACGCGAGCGCCGAACTGGTCCATGATGTGCTCAAGCGCATGCACGTCAGCGCCCGAGCCGCCCGCCATCATCTTCCGGCGCGCGTCGCCGTAGAGCGTGACCAGCTCTTTGCGAACCTGCTCAACGTCGCGCATCGTGAAGCCCGACCCAGGCTGTGGCGCAGCCTCCATCTTGGGCGCCGCTGCCGGCGCGTGGCTCCGATCGCCAGGGAAGCCATGGAGCCCAACCGCGTCCTCCTGCTCCAATTGCGCGAACGCACGTTCAACCGCGGTGTCAGCGTCGACCCCGTCGCGCGCCATCAGCTCAACGGCGCGCTTCCGAACGTCCGGGCCGAGTTCACCGTGGCCCGCCGCCGCAAGATCATCCTGCAGCCCTTGAATGTGCCGCTCATAATCGTGCTGCTCGCGCTCCGATCGCGCGGCCTGCTCGCGCTTTGTCGCGTGCCCCTCGAAGCCCTCCGGGTATCGCTTTTGCCCGCGCAGCTCGCTATCAATCGCGTCGAGGAAATCGCGCTGCGTCGAAGTGGCGTTGTGCTCACCCTTGAGATACCCGGCTTCCTCCGCCGCCTCGCGCGCATAATCGAGCGGCCAGCCGCCCTGCCTGACCAGCTTACGCCGGCCGGCCCCCTCAACGTTCACGAGATGGTTGTGCGCGCCGATCGCCTCCAATTCGGCGTCAGGCCCAAGCCCGCCCTTTGACGCGATGAATTCCAGCAGACTTTGCGCCTTCGGCTGCTCGAGCAATTGGGCCGAAACGGTCCTATCGCTTGAGCCGGGAGCTACACCCGCCGCCTTCTGCCGCTCATACGCCGCCGCGACCTGATCACCGTACTTGGCGCGAACGTCCGCAACGTTCTGCGCATGCTCCGCGCCGAGATCGGCCGCAGCGCCCGGCCGGCCAGGACCGACCGCGTTGAGCCGCCGGTCGATCACATCCAGCGCCTTTAGTGACTGGCCATGGTTGGTCGGATCGAGCTCGGACACCGGCCGGTCAGCGTTCGCAAGGCCGGCTTCAACGTCGTTGCGGAAGCCCGCTGCAGAGCCCGGAGCGAACTCGCCCGGCTGCTGATCGACCTTGGCATATTTGGCCCGGTAGTCCGCCTTACTGGCATCGCGCGCAGCAGCGAAGCGATCCGACAGCGTTTCGCCGGCATCAAACGCAGTCGGCGCCCGCATCTGGCCGCCGGCATCGAACGAGCGCGCCAGCGCCTGCCCCTCGCGGCCGACCTTGGCAACGTTCGCGGCCTCCGCCGCCTGCTGCGCCTGTTCCTTCGCAATCAGCTCCGCCGCGATGCGCTCCGCGGCGTCCTGCGGCGAGGCGCCGGCCGGATTGAGGCCCGCTGAGATATTGTCGCGCGCCTGCGCGATCGCGGCGTCTCGCGCGTCAATGGCCGCTTGCCCGGTTCGCTGGGCAGCGTCGCCGCGACCACCGCGCAAGATGATTTGCTGTTCGGCGGAAAGCGCCGGATCTTGCGTCGCCTCCGCCATCGTCAGCGGGATTTTCACGCCGCCCACATCCGCGAGGTTCTGAGCCACGGGCGCAGCCGGCCTCACGCGATCGGCGATCGCCGCCGCCACCTTGCCGACGCCCTTTCCGATCGGCCCAGCAACGCCGCCGATCGCGGCGCCAATCCCGGCCGCATCGAGCGGGCTTTCACCGCGCACGGCCGCATCAGCAGCCGCCAGCGCGCCACCCGAGATCGCGCCATTGCGCACCATCTGCGGAAGCGATCCAACCAGGCCGAACGCCTTCGGCGCGGCCGACATGGGACCAACCATCGACGCCATGTTGCCGACGATTTGCGCGCCCGTATCGACAACGGGATGGTCGCCAGCGAACCGCTTGTCTCCGCCTTCCTGATCGCGCAGCGAATGCGCGTAGCGCTCCGAAAACGACGCCTCCGAAAGCTGATCTTCCGGAGCGAAGAAGCGATTGAGCAACGGCGCAAGCGCGGCATTCGTCGCCGCGTCGAGCTTGTTCAGCGCTCCGCCGACGATCGGAACGCCGCTGGCGAAGGACCGCGCCACCTTGTTTGTCGTCACCGGCTCCGGGGCGCGCTCTGGAGCGGCCCCGATCTGGCCGGCGATTTCCTGCACGGCCGCGCTCTGCTGCTCTGGCGAGAGCTTCAGAAACCCGTCATCAATCGAGATCGTCTTGTCGCCGATGGTGAGTTGCGCCATTAGTGGACACTCCAATTCAACGACTGACCGCCGACGTTGACCTTTCCGCTTGCACGCGCAGCCGCGCCGGCTTGGCCGCCGGCTGGAGCGAGCGGAGCCGGCGACTGATAGCCAGGGCCGGCGGCACCGCGCATCTGATCAATCGCGCTCTTGCGCATTTCCGCCTTTTGCTGGACCACTTCGGGCGCGTCGAACGGCTGCGGGAACAGCTCGCGCTCGTAGCGATCAAACTCGCCTTTGTTGATCGCCGCGCCGCTCTCCTGGCGCAGCAACGCGGTGATGAATGCGGATTGCGCTTGCTTATAGCGCTGATAGTTCGCGGACTGTGCCACGTTGCCGACCCCACCCGGCAACGCGTCGAAGCCCTTCCCCCACATGCTCAGACCCTCGTTTTGCAGAGCGCCCATCACGCTATTCGCCTGCTCCATACGCGCGGCGAATGAAGACGCCTTGGCCTGCGCTTCCGTCTTCTTGCCGGTCGCGGCATCCGCGCTCGCTTCCGTGACGCGCTTGACGAATTCCTTCACGTTGACGCCTGCCGGGATCGGGATCGGCTTTCCATCAGGCCCCATGACTGCGGTAGGCGCAGCACCCGCCGGAGCTCCGATAGGCCGCAAGGTGCCGTCCTGCTCGTTGAGCACATGGAACGACTTGCCGCCCTGCCCATCCTCGCCGGTCTGCACAACCTTGTACTTGCCCGTGCCGTAATACTGGTCGATCAGCGATTTCATCAGCAGGGGATTGCCTACAGCCGCCTGCACGTCAGCGGGAGAAGCGCCCTTGGAAAGCAACGCCTGCCCGGTCGCGCTCATCTGCTCGCGCTGAATGCTGCCAGGGTCCGTGCTTTTGCCCGTCGCGATAGCGCCCAGGCCGCCCATGATCGCGCCGATAGGCCCGAGGTGCAGATTGCCGACGAAGCCACGGAAGCCCTTTTCGAACCGATCGCCACCCCCGCCCCCACCGAGCGAGAACGGCGCAGGAGCGCCGCCGCCGGGCGCGGCATGCGCCGGCGCATCCTCGCCGTCATCAGCAACCGGCGCCGCTGACGGTCGCGGCGCCGGCAACGGCACGGGGCCGCCGATCGGCGCAGCAGGAGCAGGCGGCCCAGCAGGAGCCGCGACAGGCGCCGCGACAGGAGCCGGCGCCGGAGCATCGACGCCGGCAAGCTGAGACGGCTGCACATTCATGGACCCAGGCCCGGCAAAGCTAAAAGGCGTGACACCCGCGCCCCACCCGGTTGCGGGCCTTGGCGGCGCATTCGGATTGACGACCGAGGTTTTCCGGGGATCTCCGAACGGATCAGGCGCCATCACGGTCGAGGGGTCGAGACCCAACGCGCCATAAGCCGCCGCGTCGCGCGCCGCCTGCTGCTGCGGGTCAGGCCCGAGCAGAGGCGAAGGATACAGCGCGCCCCAGGACGAGGCCGCTTGATTGTTGCCGCTCAAGAAATCGAGAATGCCCATTGATCACGTCCCAAACGAAATTGGTCCCTTCGGCATAATCGAGCCGATACCTTGCAAGATGGTCGCGAACTGCTGCGCCCCACTCATTTCTGAAGTGCCGGTAGCAGTCCCGTTCTGCTGACCGAAGGTCGCGGCCACCGGCGAAATCATCCCGAGCAGAGTTTGATATTGACTGAGCGGGATGCCGGAGCGCTGTGCTTCCGCCTGCAACGTGGCGTTCGCGCCCCAATTCTCGTTGTTGAGCGCTGCGCTCGCGACGCCGGTTCCGCTCTCAATGTTGCTGTTCCGGGTCGCGTTGTTCGCGTTGAGCAGACCATAGGTCGTGTTGCCGGCTCCATAGAGCGTATTCGCCGCGCCCAGCGCGTTCGCCGTGTCCGTGTTGTACTGCGCAGCGATCACCGGGGCCTCTGCAGCCGCGATGCCGCGCGCCAACGCCTGCGCATTGCCGGGCGAGCCATCCCGGCCAGCCGCCGCCCACGAGCTGTTGACTTGGTTGGTCGTGTCGGTAGCAATCTGATCAAGCTGCGCTTGCAGCGCTGCATTCTTGCCGATGTTGGCACCGCTCGCGGTCTGCCCGACGATGCCATTCTTAATCGCATCAAGCGTCCCCGAGATCGCCGCGTCATTGCTCGTTGCGCCGCCGCCGTTCAGCAGCCCGAGCGCTGCGCCCTTCATCGGATCAATAAACGGGTTGTTGTTCGCGTTCGCCTCGATCGTATTCAGCGCGCCGGTCTGCGCAGCGTTCGGCGTGGTGCCGATGCTGTTCGCAATCGTGCCGACGTTGCCAAGAATGCCGTTCAGCGTGCCAGAAGCCGGCCCGTAGGGATTGAGCTGCGAGGTCTGCGTTTGCGTGGTCTTGCTAGTCCCGCCCATCACAGGCCCCTTTCGAGAACGACGTTAGAAACGTGGTAGTCCTTCAGCTTCCGGACCCAACCCTTGCGGCCGAAGACCCGCACCTTTGCGCAGCCCTCGCCGCGCGCCCAATGCTCGATCACCGCCAGATGGCCGAGCCATCCGGCCATGTTGCCGCCGCCGCATGCGGTGATGACGCACACGAGGTGCCTATCTGTGCGGTCGAGCTTCGTCACGGCCGCCGCCTCGATCGCACCGCCGCGCATCGCCACCCACAGCACCGCGCGCCCGAACAACACATCTGCGGCGAGTTCTTCCGTGTGGCTCAGATCAGTTCGCAGATACGCCGCGCGCAGCAGCGGCGAGACCCGCGGCCACATCGTTGAAACCAGATCGGCAGGCACCGCGGCGAGATCAGCCAAGGCAGACATAGAAGAACGTCCGATCAGTTTGAGCATTGTTGGCATGCGAGATCGTGAACGACTGCTTTGCTACCGTGCTGATGAAGGTGCTGCCGAGCGCCGCCGCAGCGTTCGCCGAGCGCGGAAACAGGAACACCGCGCTTTGCGCGGCGCAGTTGGGCGCCGCTACTGTCGTGGTCGTTGCGCCGGCCGCGAGCGTCACCGAGCCCGCGGCATTCGATCGCCCGTTCAAAGCCGCCTGGATCGCCAGGGCGAACTTTGCCAAGTCCTTTTCTTGGGTCGATACCGAAAAAGCCGTCATCGTTTGCCCGTCGCCGAAAGGTCCGCCGGCTCAACGCCGTTGATGAATGTCCACGAGGTACCCGCCGGGATGCGACACTTGAGCCGGCTGTAACGGGTATCCAACAGCATGTTGCAGATACCCGTTACCGGGTGGATCAGGCTTTCATTGCCGGCAGTTGCGCTCTGCTGCTGCGTCTCCCGGCGTGACGCCGAGCCGTACACCACCCGCGCATCCGTGACCGGACGGAAGCCGACCTTGAGCTTGATCCGCTTCCCATCTGTCCCCTGTTCAGCGGTCTCAAGCACGGCCTCCGCCGCCGGCCCACGGAAGAAATTGAGAATATGATTTCCGTCGAACGCCGCCAATTCCGGTTGGATGGTGACCGCGAAGTTATCAAGAGATTGCGTCATCGCATCGAGCGAGCCGCCAACAAGGCCGCCCGAGGTGTAGGCGTGCGAGAACGCGGGACCACCCGTCAAGTTGGGGAAGGCGTAGAGATCGAAGTGCGTTGCATCGACCACGCCGGCCCACCAATTGCCGTTTGCTTCAGTCGTGCCAAGGATGCCGGACAGGGAGACATAGGCGGGAAGGTTCGCCGTCGAGGCAACCTGAATGCGAACGCCGCCGTTACCGTTGTTCGCCGCCCCCAGGATCGCCATCGCGCCCGGCGCAAGCTGGTCCAGCGCTTCCAGCGTCACGCCCGGTTGCGCCATCTGGAACAGGATTTCGCCCGAGATTTTCAGCGGCGTGAAGCGGTCGAGCACCACATCATAGCAAATCGCCTTGTCGAACTGATTTGCCGCGCCGTTGACGCTCTTATAGGCCCAAAGAATGCGCGAGGAGCGCGGATCAGCGACGCCCTGAAACATCTGCAGGCTGTTGATGTCGAGATCATCCTTGAACGTGCGGTCAATCCGCTCGCGCCCGATCGGCACGGGCGGCCCGCCGGGATCAATCCGATGGAAGCCGCGGAGCGAATAGAAGAACACAGTTGCGCCGGCGCGAACGAGGCTCAAAGGCCCATAGATGCCGATCCCTTCCGCGATTTTCTCGATCTGGAACACGCGCGGATCGCCCGGCAGGTAGATCATCCGCCGAATGATCGTGTCCTGCAGGATCACGCCGGTTTCGCCGCCGGCAATGCCGCGCGAGAAGCCACCGTCAGCCAAGTCCTGATAGTCGCTCGAATTGACGCCCGGCGTCCACGAATTCGGCCCGTTCACATCGTTCAAGCCGGACCACTGCACGCGGTTAGGATTGGTCAGCAACCCCGTCAGAACCACGAACCGGCCGACAACATCGATATAACGCGCCTGCGGCGGATTGCCGGCGAGGTTGACGAAGGCAGACCCGGAACTGATGTCGAAAACCTGCGGAACGACGTTCGCCTGTACCGCGATCACGAGCGAGTTGAATTGCACGAAGCGCCACTGATCCGGCTGTGACACCGCCGGATAGGACACGCCGCCTTGCGACACGCGCACCCATCCCATCGTGGTGTTGTTGAGCAAAAACAGATCGGTCGCGGTCGCGGCGAACACGACAACTGAGCCGTCCGTCCTGGTTGCCTCGATCGCCCCGCGGCATTGAGCCCCGAGCGACTGAGACAGCGCGGTAAGGCTTGGAAATGGCCCATAGCCATCCGCTCGCGGAACGACGTTGAGCACGTTCCGACCCGTTCCCGCCTCATAGTCGGAAACGTCCGGTTTGTATTCGCCGAAGGGGATGACAGGCATCAGAACTCCGTCGCGCAAATGCGACCCGTCGCCGAGCGCGCCGAGGTCTCATAGTCTAGGCCGGCTTTCAGGCCGGGGATTTGCGCTTGCATCCGCTGCGCGCCGTCCGCGTCCTCGATCGTGTTGAGGTACAGGATCAGCTTTGCTTGCGCGCGGATCAGGTTTTCCGCCTCGCTGGTCCATGGATTGCTGTCGTCGGGGTTCACCAGCGGCGACAACCGATAGTGCATATGCGGGCGCACCACATAAGCCATCACGGGCTTGGGCCACATGATAATCTGATTGTCTACATAGGTGTAGATCGTCGGCTTGCCCGGCGTGGTGTTCAGGCCGGCCAGGAATTCGAATTCGTCCGGCTCATACCAATCGAGCGGCGCAGTGGTCACGCCCCATTTAAGGAACAGCTTATCGATCCGGATGATGTTTGGGATCTGCGCAAGGTCCGCACCGGTATAGGTGCTCTGGTTAGCGACCGTCGAAAACGTGAGGCTCCGCGTCGTGTTGAACCAGAAGCGTTGCCGCTCGTACTGCTTAATTGCGTCCGCGATGGCGCTTTGGATTTGCGCGCCGAGGTCGTTTCGGCTGAGATCGCTCGCGATGCTGTTCTGAAGGTCGAGATACGTCCCCATCTTCCGCCGCCTCGATCTTGGGAACCACAGGAGCGGCGGGAGCCGGCTTGTCTGCCAGCTCCGCGCCGAAGTGCATCAGGAAAAGCGCGGCGTCCATCACGAATAGATCACGTACGCTTCCGCGCCCGGCGTAACGTTCGTCATGCGCAGCAACACCGTTTTGGACGTTGCGAACGGGATCGCTCGCGATCCGCCGCCCTGATTGGCGTCGAACGAGCCACCCGCACCGAGCGCAAGCGTGATGCCGCCGGACGCGTTCGCGCCATTGGTGATCAGGCAATAAATCGTATCGCCGACGCGCGCCGCCGATCCGAACATGCCCATTGCCGCTCGCATCTGCGCCGCGGTGGGCAGCGTCGCTGTGACGTTACCGGTGCCGTCGTGAACGATGATGCCGCCGATGAGATCGGCCGCCTGATAGGCCACCGAGCCCGCATAGCTTGCCGCCGCCGGCATGTTGTAGATGACGGGATTGCCGACGCGCTGCGCCATGTCCTTGCCGCCGTCATCGATACCTGAAACGCCCATTGCTTTGCCCTCGATTGTGCCGATGAAGAAGGAGGGCGGCCCAAAGGCCGCCCATCGCGACTACTGGCCGAAATTCAGATCGTTGTCGGGGATGTACTTGATGACCACATAGGCCGCGCCGGCCGTCGCCGCGGCGCCGGTCTGCGTGTAGGTCACCTGCACCTGTTTGTCGGCGGCGAGCGGCTGCAAATTCACGCCCGTGGGTGGAGCGTTCAGCGTCAGGCCGGCGGCGGTGACGGAGAGCGCGTTGACGATGTTGGTTGCGGTATCGCCGACCGTGCCGACAGACAGAACGTTCGTGGTCGCGGCGTTGAAGCCCTGCGCAACCTGCACGTCAGTGCCGACGAGGATTGCGCCCTTGGGAAGCCACTGCTTCAGAGTGGCGACGCCGGAGGCGGCATCGTTGAAATTCACCTTGAAGCGCAGATAGTGCACGAGCTGCAGCGCATTCTTGCGTGCGGTAGACATTGGGATCACCCGTTGATTTCACGAGAAAGGGGGGAAGCCGGCGACCGTCAGGCCGCCGGCTGGCTCACCGCCGCGCTAGTGCGGCGCTGCGTAGGTGGTGCAGACGATCGCCGCGAAGTCCGCGCCGTTGAAAACGGACTTCTTGATGCCCCACACGGTCTGCGCCGAGACGCCAAGCTCGCGTTCGTAGTCGAACAGCTCCTCAACCCACTTGAAGTGGGAGCCCTTCGCGAACTCCTTGCCGAAGCCGACGAAGCCGGCCTGAGCACCGCAGAACACGGCCCGGCGGGTGTTCGGCGCGAGGACGCCCGCGTTGGTGATGCCCTGCGGCAGGCGCACCCACTTGTGCAGAATCACGTTGTTGTACTCGCCGAGCGCATTGGTGTAGATCGGCGACTTGGACGCGGCACCGCCGGCAAGCGCAGCCTTCTGGATGTCCAGCCACTGGCCCGTGGAGGTGTTGTTGCGCATGTCGGTGACCTGATAGTTGTGAAGGAACATCAGGTACTTTTTCTCACCGTTGATCATGATGGGCCTGATCATCGGCGTATTCGTTTCCGCGCGCTCGACGCACGTATCGATGAGCTGAAGGTTGAACTTCGCCGTGCTGTCGGTCGCGCACGAGGCATCGTCCGTGTAGCTGTTCGGCCGGACAATCAGCGTGGGCGCCGTGACGGCGTTGTTGCCGACGTAGCGCATGTCGGTGACCAGCGTGTTGCCGGCCAGATGGTTGGCCATGCACACGTCGAAGCGGCCGGAAAACCAATCCTTCAGACCGGCCTTGCCCTGACCGCGCAGGTTGAACGGCACGCGCTGCGCGTCGATGGTGCCCTTGTTCTTGACGCGAACGGCGTGCGCCAGCTCGTTGATCACCAGGGCATCGTTTGCGGTCGCGAGGTTTTCCTCGTTGCCCTGGAGCGTGCCGCCCTCAGTCGTGCCGTCGCCGGTCAACTGGTAGCGCAGGCCGATGGTGACCTTGTCGCCAGCGTTCTGATCCAGCTCGGTCTTGATCTGGATCATGTTGTCATCTTCTTCGCCCATGAAGCGACCGAAGTAGGTCTCTTTCAGAGCTTCCTGATTGAGCTTCTTGGCCCAAAGCTTATTGGAAAGCGGATCATTGACCGCATACGTGGTCGTGGTCACGGTAGTCTCCGAAGGGAATTTGGGTGCTGGGTGACCGCAATCCGCTGCGATCCTCGCGAAACACCGAATTCAGCCTTCGGAGCGGGCTGGCGTGATGCGGACGCCATCCGAGACACCGCGATCAGGGTTCGCGCGAGACCCTTTGGCGCCATACGGAGGCGCCGGCCGAGACGCGCGATCGAGGCTCGCGCGAGGCCCTGTTAGTTGCGGGGATAAAGACGGCCTTAGCCGCCCATCAACCGCTTTGCCTTGGCGGGGTTCTTCTCCACCCAGGTGGTGTAGTCACTCATAGGCATCGAGAGCAGCCTTTCAACCGTCATGTCGTCGGCCCCGGACGATCCGCCCGTGTTATTCAGAGATTTGTTTGCGGCCTGCCCGCGCTCGATTGCGTCAAGCTTCTGAGCGGCCTCCTCCGCCGCCTTCCGTGCGGCCTCCTCCGCCGCCTTCTTCGCCGCGTCGGGCTGGTAACCGCGCTGTTTCGCCAGGGCATAGAGCATTTCCGCCGGGCTCTTGCCGGCCGCAAGCGCCCGCTGTGCAATGGCGAATTCGTCCGCGGTCAACGCCGCGTGCAAATCCTTCGGATCCTCATAGCCGATCGCGCGCAGCTCATCCGCCCGCGACTTCAGCAGGAAGCCGTACGCCGCCTTGAAATCCGGGGTGGTCTGCTCGAAGCGGTTCGCGTCGTTCCGGTAGTCGGTGACGAACTTGGTGTGACGCTCCTGCTCCGCCTGCGCTTCCTTCGCGGCCTTCTCCTGGCCTTCAAGCCGCGTCTGGATCGCCTTGACGGCGCCGAAGATGTCTTCTTCCGGATTCGGAGCGCCCTGCTCTGCCTGCCCCTGCTCCGCCGGCTGCTTGCCGGTCACGCGGTCGAGCACCGCAAAGCGGCCCTCAAAATTCGCCAGCTTCTCGCGCGCCTCGCGCAACTGGCGATCCAGCTCGCGGCGGCGCTGGCGCTCCTCTTGGAGCGCGGCAACCGGAACATGGTCGCGCTTCTCGCCGCCGGTCGGCGCCGGCTTCGTCGCACCCTCGCCGCTGCTCTCCTGACCGGAGCTCGAGCCCTGCTCGCTCGTGTTGCCGTCGCCGGCATCGGTCGGGATGCCACTTTCGCCGCCCGTCTCGAAAAACTTCGCCTCCTCAGCCGAGAACGACGGGCCGAAAGTGCTTTCCTGCGTATCCATTTGGTTCTTCCCCTGTGAAATTTGCATCGTACGATTCAACGCTATGACGCGAGCAGAAGGATCGCTTCCAGCTCACGCCGTTTCTTTGCCGCCTGGACGGCCTGCGCTTGGGCCTCCATGCGTTGCGCCTGGACGGCACCCATATCCACCGGCGGAGCCGGCGGCGCGCTCTGCGGCCTTCCTATTGGCCAGAACACCGGAGCCGTTCGGCGATCGATTGGCGGTGGCGGATTGCGCGTGATCGCCGCGAGCCGCTTCGCCTCCTCCAATTCAAGCTTGAAGTGGCCGACGCCACCGAGCTTGAATTCATAATCGTCGCCGGTGCGGACGAGCGCCGTAGGCGAGGGCGAGAGCGCGAACAGCGCAACGCCTGCGGCCTCCATGATCGTCTCATTGGCCGGGACGCCGTTGACCGTGAACGGCCCGGCCGCCGCGACCTCGGACACCGCGAACGACGCCGCTCCACCAGCGAGCGGGAAGGCTCCCACCGTTTCAGGAGCCGTTACCCGAAACGTTGCAGTAACGCCGGCCAAAGCCAGAGCACCAGGCGAAGCGGCCTCCGAAGCCGCGAACCCTGCCCCCTGGCCAGCCAATGCGGACGCACCAAAAGCCGCGCTCTGCTGAACGTTGAAGGATGCGTCAGCGCCGGTGAGCGAATAGACGAATGGAGGGGTAGACACCGAAAACGCTGAGGCGGCGCCCGAGAAAGCAAACGTGCCGGGCGCGGCGATCAGTGTGTTGGAGATGATCAGAACACGTTGCGATCCGGAGCCGCCACCACCGCCATTGACGCTGCTTGCGCCCGCCAGACCGCTGCCCGCCCCACCACCCGAGACAGTTGGGACCGGACCGCTATTGACGGAACACAAGACGGTGACAGAGCCGCCGCCGGAACCGGACCCGCCAGCATTTGCCGATGTCTGGGTCGCGGCATTCGCGCCGGCAACACCATTCGCCGTCACGGTACCCGCGCCGGAATAAACCCCGGCACAGATGATGATCAGCGTGCCGCCAGTGCCGCTATTCGTCCCGCTGCTACCTGCCGGATTGCCCGCGGACGTGCCGACGGTGTTGCCCGTCGTAGCGCCGTTTCCGCCTGCTCCACCATTCGCGCCAGCAGCGCCGCCGGTTGTGCCCGAGCCGGGACCGCCAGCCGAACCACCACTGAATGATGTGCCCGCCGCGCCTGCTCCGCCAGTTCCAACGGCGCCACCGCCGCCACCGCCGCCGCCAGTGCCGCCAGCGGGAGCCGAGCCACCGGCGCCGCCAGAAGCGTTTGTTGATCCCGTGCCCGCGCTGCCGCCGACCGCAGGCACCTTGGGATTTGTGACCCCTGAATAGGTGCCGCTCGCAATCAGGATGTCAGCAGCAGCGATGTTGCTTCCCGAGCTTGAGTGATTGGCACCGCGCGCCGTCATCGAGATTTGACCGTTGACGGTCAAACTCCCGGTGACATAGAGCACCGTAAAGAGCTTGCGCACTGCCGGCGCGAAGACTTGGCCAGCATTGATCGTCAGACTGCCGTTGACGATGACAAAGGCAGCTTCGCTGTCCGCGACGTTCGTAAAGAACGTCGATGCGGAAAAGGCCGATACAGTGAGGTTGCCGGTCGATTTGTAGTAGGAGAAATTTCCGAGCGGGTTCCCCCCGATCTTAAGCGCGCCTACGGATACAGGCCCGGTGTCCGGGGTCCCGAGCAGCACCGTTACAGCGTCGAGGATTGTCGCCGCGGAAAGAGACGAAATAGCGCCGCCGGCCTGCGGATTTTGGCCGAGCGCCCACCGACCGATTGCGTCAAAGCCGAGCAGCGACATCAGTAATACTCGTCAATGATGATGATGCCGGAGCCCCCGACGCCTCCGACGAAGCCGCCGCCTGCGGCACCGCTCGTGCCACCCGCGCCAACGGAATAGGCGTATGACGCTGCCGGTGCGGTGATCAGCTTTTCGCAGTATCCGCCTGCACCGCCGCCGCCACCCCCCTGGTTGGTCGTGCCCGACCCGCCGCCGCCGCCGCCGCCGCCGGTGTTGGTTCCCCCTGCCGAGCCGGCCGATCCGTTCCACCCTCCGTAGCCTCCGCCACCAAAGATGGAATTGCCCCCAGCGGACCCGCCGAAACCGGTGATAGCGCCACCCGCACCATTTGGCGTGTTGCCGGCGAGGCCGCTCAAATTAATATCCCCCCCGGAACTGGCCGTGCCCGCGTTCGGTGCGGACGCGTTGGCGGCGCCTTGGCCGCCGCCACCAGCGACGAGAAAGGACGTGCCAAAGGTCGTTGAGCCGCCTGCCCCACCTGCCGTGCCACTACCGCCGCCACCGCCGCCACCGCCGCCAACCAGACGCACCAAAAGCGCCTTGCAGCCGGCCTTGGTCGTGTACGTGCCCGATCCGCTGGTGAAGACCGTTCGCGTCCAACTACCCGGCGCAGCCGCCGCCGCAATATTGCTACGCGCTTGCGCCTGCTGTGCGGCAGAGAAGGCATTGGCCTCCTCGATCGAAACCAAGTCCGTCTTGATCGCGACAACCGCAACTTGGGGGACCGTGGCGAAGTTGATCTTGGTACCCGCGCCGGACTGGCCCGCCGCAATGCCGGTCCCCGATGAATTGTAATGGACCGTGACGCGCGTAAGCGTGTTTGTGGCCGTGTTATAGGCGCCTTCGCCGATCTCCCATTGTGACAGGTCGGAGGTTTCCGCCCGATACTTGTACGTGCGGCCGTTGACCGCGCCCGCCGCAGCCGGCGACTGACAGCCGGCAACAGCATTCGAATAGACGAAATCGACCGTCCCGGCCGAGGTTGCGTTGAACCTGCAATTATCGAGGAATGCTGCCATTGTGATTACTGCAACTGCAAGACGCCGTTGGTCTGGTCGAGGAACACCGAGAAGGTGTTTCCGTTCGTAAGTGTGAGGGATGTTGCGTAGTCCCACCAACCGATCAGGTTGCCGCTCGGCGTGCTCGAATTGTAGAGCACCGCGTATTGAAACGGCCCGATGCTGCCGCCGGCTGCAACGAAGGCCACAGGCGACAGGATAAGTTTGTAAAGACCGCCAGCCTGTGCACCCGACACGAAGGCCGCGGCGTTGCCGCCGGCCGTATAGCCGTTAGCCGCTGCAATCTCCGTCAGGTTCGCTTTCACCGTGTTGGTCGCGACCGGCGCCGTATTCGTCAACATGATCTTGAGCGCGTCGGCGTTGAGGTTGTGGACCTTCGTGGCCATGTCAGCGACGAACGAATTGAACTTGTTAAAACTTGCCATCTTAGGCCCCCATCGCCATTGGCGCGATGCCGACGATTTCACCCGTCTGCGGATCGCGGATCAGTTTTTTCGGCGCGTTGAAAGCCTGCGCCAGCATGTTCATGTCGCGCCGCATCTCGCCGAGCACCGACATAATGAGCGCCGCCGCCTGCTCGCCGTGGTTCGGCAGGGGCGCGCCGTCCGGTCCCACCGCAGGCGGCGCGGTCAGAGCTTGCGTCAGCGCGTCGTTGTGCGCCTTCTGCAATTCGATCTCATGCCGCGCCGCCGCCTCACGGTTCATGCCGTCGATTTTGGCATCGGTGAGCTTGCGGTGGTTCTCGATATCGGCCTGCGCCTGCTGTTGCTTCATCTGCAACTCTGCGTCGGCCTTCTCCTTCGCCGGATCAGGCTTCTGTTGCGCCTGCTGGATGCTGTCCGCGATGTCCTTTTGCGCCGAGGTCGGCAGCGGCGAGTATTTCAAGAGCGCGAGCCACGTTGCCGGCGGCAGCATCTTGCCGATAACCGGCAGGATCTGTTGCAGCAGCGTCCAAGTCAGCTCCTTCTGGTTCGGACTTGTCGGCGCTTCGTCAACAATCACGTCATACTGACTGTTGCCGGCGGCGGCCTCCTGCTTGATCAGCGGCACGAACTGAGCTTCTTCCGGCCCCTCAATCTTGATCAGCCGCCCGTCTGACAGATAGTTCTCGATCAGATACAGCAGCAAGCGCCCCTGCTCTTTCCGGTAGCGCCGCAGCCCATCGAACAGCGGTTGCAGGATCAGCATCACGGCTTGCTTGCGCTGACGGTCCAGCGATGCCGCCTGATCCGCCGCGCCCTGCATCCCGAGCATTTCGACGTTCACGCCCGAGACCGCCGGCAGCGACTGGACCGCGAATTGCATCAGGTTGAACGACGCCGCGGGAAACTCCGCGACAGGCTTCTGAATGAATTTCGGGTTGCCGCTGGACAACGCGCCCGGCTTCAGATGGGTGACCTGATCATTCTTCGCCCAGGACGCTTGCCCGTCCTCATCATTGTCGAAGAACTGCCCGCGCTCCACAGCAATGCCGCCCTTGGCACTGCTGTTCATGATGTGCATCGTCTGCGACATCCATTTATTTGACCAGCGAGCGGGGTCCTTCATCGCGCGAACGATGCCGAAGAAGGTATTCTTGTTCCGGTCGCGCTTGCCTGTGATGCACTTAAACGAGAAGTGACCCGGCACCGGCGCGTCGCCGATTTCGAGCAGCACCGAGCCGAGATAGGCTTGCCGGAAGACTTTGCGCGTGGTCTTGACGCACTTCGGCATAGGCGAGCCCGCGAGTTTGTATTTCGCGCGCAGCTCCTGATACTCCTCCTCCGAATAGGTCCGGATGACGCCAGGGTTTGCCGGATCAGCCATCAGGAAGGCCGGAACGCGCTCCCACCACTGCGCCCGAACGAGCGTCACAATCGCGTCGTCGTCGTCGTCATCGCGGCCGTTGTTGTTCTCCGGCCGGGAGTAGAAATGCGCGTCGTTTTCGTGCGGATCTTTCTCGTTCTCGCGGTCCTCCACCCATGAGGCATTGTAGTCGGCATCATCGAAAGGCTGGTCGGGATCACCAGGGCACAGCGCGCGCGCCTCCTCGATCGACACGCGGCGGATATGGAACAGCCGCCGCGCATCCACGATGTTGCGCTTCTTCGCGCTGCGGTCCCACACCATTTCAAGCGGGTCGGTGCGGTCAACCTTCGGCTCACCCTCCTGATTGTCCTCATAGTCGAGCCGGGTTTCCGTCCATCCCATGCCGCAGACCACAGTATCGCGGAAGGCGTCGCTTTCCTCGTCCTCCGCGTCGCACTGCTGCCGGAACCACTTCGCCGCCGAGGTCAGCAGCTCGTTGACCTTCACCGCGCCTTGCTGGCGCGGCAGGAACTGCACCTCTTGACGGTTGGCGACCTCCTGACCGGCCACGCTATCGACCGTCACGCCGATCCGGTTGAACACGACAATCGGCCGGTTCATGTCTTTGAGGATGTTCTTATCATCCTCCGTCAGTTGATCGCCGGCCTCGAAAGCGAAATCTTCGCGCGCTTCCGTGCGCCACTTCGTTTGCGCTTGGCTATCGTAATCGCCCTTGAACCAGCGCTTCAGCTTGTCGAAGATGGCGACACTGTCCGCCACGACCTTGCGGGCCGAGCCCTCGCGCTCGCCCTCGCCGCGCTCATCGCCGTCGCCGTCCCGATCCTCAGCCGCATTCTGCATCGTCAGCATCCCTCAAGGAAAGCGCGGCGCCGGGCCGCGAGCACCGCCGGCCGATCGCGTTCGGCCTGCTCCATGGCATCAGTCATCAGGCAGAAGTGATGCCAGCTCATCGGCGTCCAGAACCGCCGCGCATCCGACAGCGACACGCCCATGCCGGGGATGTACGGCGCACCGAGAACGCCCGGAATGATGCCCCAATGTGAAATGTTCACGACCGCCCCCTGTTAGCCGCGAGCACGTCCCGCCGCTCGATCAGCACGCGCAGCGTTTCCCGCCCGTTCGCCG
This sequence comes from Bradyrhizobium sp. HKCCYLS2038, assembly GCF_051167655.1. NCBI lineage: Bacteria > Pseudomonadati > Pseudomonadota > Alphaproteobacteria > Hyphomicrobiales > Nitrobacteraceae > Bradyrhizobium > Bradyrhizobium sp. HKCCYLS2038. The sequence continues at coordinate 611,157 of NZ_JBNPTM010000003.1, forward strand.
GCTCCCAAAGCGCTTCGATCGACGCCCGGAACGTCTCCGCAGCGGCACTGGCCGCCGCGTCAACATCAGCCGCGATCCGCTCCATGATCCGCGCCTTGATTTCGCAGCGGATGCTATCGAGCAGCGAGGCGATCATTGCGCGCTGGACTGCCTCGCTTGTGAAATCGAACCTGTTGCCGATCGCCATCTGCCACCCGATTTTGTTTCGTACGATGCAATTAGGAGTGCTCGACCGTCACCACGCCATCGGCGCGCTCGATCAGCCGGCATTCCGCGCCGATCGGCGCGAAGGCGAAGAATTTGAACGTGTCGAAGTCGTAGCGGACGCCGCAAATCGAGATGACGCCCTCGTGCCGATCGACCTCCACAGGGAAGTCATCGACCGGCGCACGCCGATGCGTCCAAGGCTGGAAGCGACGCAGCGCCATGACATCCGGCCAGGAGCCATCGAACTGCAACGCGCGATCATCGAGCGACACGAGCGCGGGCGGCTTCGTCAGCGGCCAGTCAATCGCGTCAAAGACAACCTGCGCGTCGAGGCCGAGCGCTTCGCCATCGCGCAGCAGCGAGCCCGCAAGCCACTCCTGCATTGCCTCCAGGCCGCCCGGCTGATTAGAGCGCGAGGAGAACACCGCGACCCTGAAATGCTGCTGCGCTCGCGCGATGAACACGAGCGCGCCGGGCACCGGCGGATCGGCAACCACGGTCGCGCCCTGCCATCCGGTCATGTAGGAGTGAATAACGCCGTCGAAGTCGAGGCAGAGGATCGGCTTAGCCATCGGCGCGGCCCCCCGCGATGTCAGGCAACACGAACGAAAGCTTGCGCTCGACAAACCCGAGCGCGTTCGCGATGTCCGAGCAGGCGAACAGCAGCGCACCGGTGATCATGCCGCGCTGATAGTCCGAGACCGGCGCGGTCGGCGGCGCATCCGTCACCACGTAGCCGCCTTCCGGAAGCCGCTCGATCCGGTATGCGGTCGGCTCGCGCGGGCCGCACACCGAGACCAGCCCAGGCTGCACCACGTGCGGAAACGGTCGCATTTCAGAAACGTCCATCTTCCCCCCTCGCGCCTACGCGCTTTCCCAAGATCCAGAGCCGGAGCGCCCGCGATTGCCCGAGTAAGGCTTGCGCCCTTCCGGCTTGCCCGGCGGTTCGTCATAGACGACGCACATCAGCCCGTAGGCGTCGGCGCCATGGCTCGACCAATCGTGTGAAGGCCCGAGGCCCACGTTGCGGTCATCGTTCGAGCGCTTTTCGTGGTAGTAGCCGAGCGCATCCCGGCCATCGGCCGTTGCTTCCTCAGCGAAGAACACCCGGTTGAAGACGCGGCGCGCGGTCTGCACACGCGACATGGCCGCGCCGACGCCTTGGTTCGGGATGACGATCACATCCCATTCACCATTCGCCCCAGCGTCGCGCAGCCCGCTTTCGTAGGAAGTCGCGTGTACCTTGTCGCCTTGCGCGCCATCGTGCGGCAGGTAGACGGTTGCGCCTTTGTTGAATTTGCGCTCCCGCATCCAATCGACGTAGAACGAGAGCGGTTGCCCCTGCGCTTCGAGGTAGTCCAGCACGTTGATTTTCTGGCCGACGAACTGCGCAGCCCACACCGCGCCGGCATCGGCCCGAAGCCCCGTGCCGCCGATATCGAAGAACAGCCGGATTGACGCGTAGGGATCGCGAGGCAGGAAGCCGATACGCCCGTCGAGCTTAGCTTGCGCCAGATCCCTGGCGAAGTATGCGCCTTCAACGACCGTCCGCATGCCGCCTTCCCAAATCCAATCGTATTGGTCGGGCCGGTTGGCGAGATCATCGCGCCGCGTCGTGTCAAGGATCGCCGGAAACCACGGGTTATCCCGCCAGTTCAGCTCTACGATTTTCGCGCCGGCCGGCGGCTTCTCGCGGAAGCGCAGATGCGTGGCGCTCTTCTTCCGCTCCGGATTCCACGTCATCCAGATTTCGGCGCCGACCTCGCGAAAGGTGGGGATTGCTTTGAGCCAAGCCAGCTCCGAAACCGGCTCCGCTTCATCGACCCACAAGAGCAGAATGCGCGCTTTTGACTTGATGCTGTCCAGATTGTGCCGCAATCCGACAAACGCGAACGAGATCTTGCCGCATTTGGTGCGAATGTAGTTCGCACCGACGTCGAAATGAGCCGCAAGCCATGGCGTCGAAGCAATCGCCGCCGCAACTTCGGCGAACGAGCTATCGGCCAGCGAGTTCATGAACTCACGGCCGCACACGACCAGCCCCGAGCGCCCAGCCTTCGCCCACATATGAGCGCGGACAGCTGCCATCAGCGCGAACGTGCGCGTTTTGCCCGAGCCGCGCCCGCCATAGGCGCCCCGATACATCGCCTCACCCGAGAACACGGGCACGAGCTTGGGCGGCAACGGGATTTGCACCTTGCCCGCCTGCATCACGGCGCCCGATCAGGCATAGGAGCCGGGACGAGCTCGATTACGCTAACCTCGTGCTCGATCGCGCCGCCATTCGGCCCGGAGTGCTCGGACTTCTCCGCCAAGCCGAGATCACGCGCGATGATTGCCGGGTTCAGCAGCTCAGCCGCGGCGCCCTGGAATTTCTGCGTCCGGATAATCTCATCCGCGCGCGTACAGATGTCAGCAAAGCCTTCGCGCTTGCGATACTCGCCCCAGGTCTCGCGCGAAATATCCAAGAAGATGCAAAGACCTGAGACGGTCATCGCGCGCATCTTCGGCAAGTCGGCCATTTGCACGCCGTCCTTGGACGAAAACGCCTTGGTCTCATAGAGCGGGTTGGCTTCCACCCAATCGAAATACTCGCAGCAAGCCGCCCACAGCTCGTCAGCCGACGAGAACAGCGGGTTGCGCCCGTGAGACGAGCGGGCTTGCCAAAAGCTATTTCCGAGAGGTGCAGCCATCAGAAGAACCGGACAGCCAGGCCAAAGAGCGCCAGCGAAGCGAGGAGCGCGGCGAGGCCGAGCGCGGCGAATGAACGGATTCCGTGAATGTTCATCGGATCACAGCTCGTTGGTGAACTGGCCCATGACCGCAAGGAAGTCGTCAGTCTGGCCGTCGATCTTGTCCGCGAAGTTGCCGACGGACTGGAGCGCGTCACGCTGGCGCTGCAACGAGACCTGAAGGCGCGCGACGTTCGCCGCCTGAGCCTCAGCCATGAGCCGAACATGGCTTTCCATGATCTGCGCCACGGATTGAGCGACCGTGCCGGTATGGCCCGCAGGCGCGGTAACGGGGGCAGCAGGAGCGACGACAGCGGCCGCCGGCTTGTCGGGGATCATCGAGAGCGGCGGCAGCTTGATTGCATCGCGCACGGCCGCCTCAATATCGGAGTTTGAGGCCGCGGCATCGACCGAGGCCGAATAGGTGCCCCAGCGCAGCAGAATGCGCCCGCCCTGCAATTCCATCGACAGGTTTTCGATACCCGCAACATCAGCAAGCCGCGCCTTGAGATCCGCAACGCTCATCCCGAGCCCTCACAAGAGAATGGTTGCGGGGACCGGATTTGAACCGGCGACCTGGGCGGCATGAACGCCCCGAGGAGTCCGAACAGCTCCACCCCCGCACGAAACGAGAGAACGCCCAGCCTCTCCCCACCTCAAGGGCTCGACCTTGTTAGTAACCTGAATTGGTGGGAAAACCGCTGTTCTGGCTGGCTGAATCTAGAGGGGCGCGAGAAGGTCGACAGACGACGCTCCACGAAACGTCAAAGGCGGACGTCGTTCTTAGAAAGAAAACGACGATTTTACCGATCAACCTTATCCGTTGTCGGCCGATCGAGCCGCCTCGGCCCGAACGCCACGTCAGGTCCAGCTAAAAACCAATATCGCGGCGTTCCCAAGAGTTTAGGCCGTTTAACGGCCGGGACGCCTCGGCCGAGATGCTCGGTAATGCTGGCTCTTTGAAGGGTTGATTTTGGCACCCTCACGGGTACCATGTAATTTATTTAACCGCATCGGTCCTAGTTCGAGACGAAGCATGCCCACTCCTTTCGATGCACTGCTAAGAACACGTGAATCAATCTTGAACTTCGAAATTGACGGTAGGTGGAGCACGTTCGATTTTGTCGGATTGTTGAGTGCGGTCTCGAACCTGTACGTTTGGTTTACCGCCCCCGGCAAAGGTGCAACCGAGGAGGACGCGAGGTGGGCACTCCTAACTCTTCTTCGTGGAGAGATCCTGGACCATGATGGACTGTTCTCTATCAGTGCTATGAACATGCCTCGGATCGCGAGCATCTCCTATGCTTCCCCTGGTGGGATAAACATTCTGGGCTTGGGGGAGTGCTTTAAGCAGGTAAAGGAGTTCATCCAGTATTTTATAGATAGAGACCTGCACCGCCAAAAGTTGGCGTTAGAGAATGCCACTGCTGCGTTTGAGCTAAACAAGAAGACCATGCAACACTTGCAGAAGGTTTTGAAGGACGCCAAGAGGGCAAAGTTACTTACCGATGACCAAGCTCATGAGCTCTCCCATGAGCTACTGATGCGGGAGTTGCCTCATCTGCGATTGATTGGAAAGAACATTGAGCTCAAAAAGATTGTAAGCATACAGATCCGTGAGGTCGATCCGACAGGATGAGGTGAATACAACTACCGAACCGACCTATGCGCGGCCTCCATGCTCATTCTCTCTCCGACACCATATCTAGATCGACTCGATGCCAACAGTCCGCTGTCCGAGCCCCGGCTTAGGCGAGCGCCATGCGTAGGAGACGCAGCCCGTCCTTAGAGGACGGCTCTGCGAAGGACTCCTGACGGTAGTCACGCACAACCCATCACCGGCGCGGCGAACATCAATTCGTCAACCACCTCCTGAACGGGGGGTAACCGGCGTTGTCCATCCGCCCGCCGCGATCCCCTCACGAGAACCCCGGTCCAATCCTGCGGCCAAAGTAGTGAAACGCCTTCCGACCCGACATGGACGATAAGCCCCGGTATCTGCAGAACTACCGCCGCGCCTAACTCAGCGAGGGCCCGCCGGTAATCGGCCTGAATTTCAGCTGTCGTCATTTCGTCCCCTTACGCCGCGGCCGCGGCCGAAGCCCCCGACAATTTCTGCCCTTCAGCTGAAAGCCCGTGCCGCGCCAGTAATTCAGCGGACGCACGGCAGCCGGTCATTCCCGGCTCAGGCCCGGCCCAGCGCGACCACCGGCCCGACCGCGCGAACATCCGCACCGCGTCCTCAAGCTGCGCAGCCTCATCGGCCGCAGACGGGGGCGCAGCAGCGACCGCCGCGTGATCGTTCCACCGCTGCTGATTGAGCCAGGTCATCGCCTGCGGAATGAACCGCGTGCCGATGTTGCCGCGCGCAGCCTCGTCGGCACCCAACTTGCGGGCAGCGTTGATCACCGCTTGCTGATCAACCCCGGCCTTCACCAGGGCAGCAAACTTGGCTTCAGCCGGCTTGCGAGGGTTTGGCCCATCACGGCGGGGGTAAGCCTTCCAGAACTCATCAAACCGCGAGGGCTCGCGCGCCGGGCGCGACGCGCCAGCGTCCGACCGAGAGCCTGTTTCTGTATCTGCTTCTGCTCTGTTCTGTTCTGGGGGCGTTCCAGTAACGGCCGCTGTAACGTTACACTCACCGTCACCTGTAGCGTTCCCGCATTCAGTCACGGCGCCGTTACGCTGCTTTTCCCTGAAACGCTTCACCCGGTCGTTCGAGGTGTCGCTTTTGAATTGCCGCGCGCCCCAATTGTGCGGCGCCAGCCCTTCCGGATCCGCATCGAGCAAGCCAGCCGCCTGGAGCCCTCCCAGGACGGCCGCAGCGCGCTCCTCATCCATCCGGAGCATGAAGGCGACATCAGAGACCGCCGGCACGCGGCCGCCATTCTTGGAGGCGCAGCACAGCACCGCGACCCAATGCCAGCGCATCGCCTCCGGAAGCCTCATCACCTTCGGATCGTTGATGACGTCCGAATACATCCGAAACCACAGCGACATCAGCGCACCGCCCTGCGGACCGCCGACCAATCGCCGGGCATCGCTTCCAGAGCTTCGCAGACCGACTGCGCATCGAGATCGTACCAGCCTCCGGCAAGGTGGTAGCCGGACAGCTCGGATTGCATCGCCTCCGCGATCCGCCGAGCTTCAGCACGCGAGGCGAAGTCATACTGACCAAGCAATGACACTTCGCGATCTGCGCTCGATTGCATCGCTTCGAGCATCGATCGCGGGAACGCCGCGGCCGCGACCTTGCAAGGCCCATCCTCGCGCCCGAACACGCACACGCTAGTCACCTCAGCAGGCCGAAGCATCGGGCCCCCCTTTTGTATCGTACGATGCAATGATTTCCGCAGCCCCGTGCGGTATCTGGATTTCGATGCAGGCAAGCCGATCGCGGCCGGCCATCTGATCAGCGAGCGAACGGCTCGCGTAGACAGCGCCCATCGCTCCGTTGAGCGGCCGATAGACATTCACCCAGGCGCGCAGCCGCTTCATCTTGTGGGCTCACGAAGCCGCGCAAGGCGGTTTGCCACGTCGCTTTCGCGCATGCGCAGCAGCCGAGCGATTTCGAAGGTGTTGAGGCCCAAATCCCACAGGGCCAGAATTGCGCTATCAGCGATCAGCGCGCGAGTTTCCGGACGATCCGACACCACCGACGCACCTCAGTCCGCATACGAGCGGATCGGCGCGGCCTTTGCGTAGCTCTGCCGCGTCTCGAAAAGGCCAGCGTGCTCCGGATTGCGCGCGGCGAACCATCGCGCCAGCGGCGCCGACCAATTGTTGTTGACCTTGAAATCACGCTGGCCGCGCTCAACCTGCATATGCCAGCGAATGCGGTGCAAAATCGCGTCTGCCGAGTAGCGAAACCAGCCCGCGCCGACCAGTTCGAGCGCCACACGCTCAAACTGGCCGCAGACTTCGGCGGGGACGCCTTCCGGGCTACTCATTCGTCGCCCCCGGTAATCAGCCGGAACAGCAATGCGATGTCGTGGCAGAGATCGGCGTCGAGCAGCATCAAGCGGGCGATCTTGTCGCGCCCATAAAGCACCGTGGTGTGATCGCGGCCGAAGTGACGGCCGATCGTCGGCAGAGAGTACGGCGTCAGCTGCGAACAAAGGTACATGGCGACTTGACGCGGCCGGACAATGTGTCCGGTCCGCCGAAACGACATGATTTCGCGGACATTGACCGCGTAGAACGTGGCAACCGTCCTCACGATTGCTTTCATGCTTGGGTGGGTCGAGTAGTCGGGCAGCCAGGTCAGACGCGGAGCCGCGCTGGCGTCATCGAGCTCGATCGGCATACCGGGCTCTTCGAATTGCCCCACCGTGCCCGGAATTGCGCATGGCAGCTGGTCCTGCGGCTGCACATCTGCCGACTTAGCCGCCGCAAGGGCGTCCGCCTTCTCAGCGATTGCCGCATGAAACTTGCGGCGCCGTTCGATTGCCTGGATTTGCGTGCGAGTGAGCGAGATCATTGCGCCCCCCGCACAAACACATCATTCGGCGCCACCCTCACCGCACAGGAGCTGAGCCACCCGCTCAAGGCGATCAATTTCCGCGCGAAAGAGATGCGGATCCTTTGCATTCATAGCCCCTATCAATTCCCGATACTTCCCCACAAGCGCCAGCGCTTCCCCTCGCGCCGCCACGATTTCAGCAGCTCGCCGGACATCGCGCGCCGCGTGATGGTCCGGATCCACAATCTCGCCGTACCAGAGACTTTTCACCGTCCGGGCCGACACCGTTTCAACGCGCGTTTTCAGCGCGTCCTTGACCGCCTTCGGCACACGAGAAAGCCAGCTTTCCCGCGTGTCGCCCCACCTTCGGGGCCCTGCCAGGGTTCCGATTTCCTTACGCATACAACTAACTCCGGAACGCTTTTCCGACCTTTGGAACGCTCACGACCTAACCATGCGACCATGAGCGCCAATGACAATGAACCACTCAGCTTTCAGCCGCTCGCCGCGTTTGCAGCGAGACTGTTAAACCCGCATCAAAAGCAGGATCACAAAGGCCGAGCCGACGACGACGCCCAACAGCGAGCCGACGAGCAGCGCGCATACGTCGATCGCCGACTGAGAGAACTTGCCGCATTCGAGCGCAGAGCCGCCGGAGAGATCACACGCATTCGGAAAAGGTGATCCGATCATGCGGCCACCTTCGCGCGGGCCTTGATGCCCCACAGATCCGGCGACGCCGAAAGGCCACGCTCGGCAAGCGCGTGAGTGATCTTGAGTTGAGTCCTCCAAGGGAAAGCGCCGAGTGTCTTCCACATGGAGACAGCCTTGGATCTTGAGCCCGTCAGATCCGCAACGGGCCGGTTGCCGCCGAGCGCTGCAATGACATCAGATGTTGTGCCGAGAGGTCCCATACGCGGACCATAAACCAAATTATTTGGCTAAACAACACCCAAAAATTTTTCGTGGCGAATTGAAGCCGGCAGATGCACATTTCGCGAATGTCTGAGGTAGACGAGACCCCCGAAGCGATCGCCGATCGACTGCGCATGCTCCGGATGCTCATCTCCGGAACAAGCCAGCCGGCGTTTGCCGCTCGCCTCGGCATCGAGACCAGGCGATGGAATAATTTCGAACGCGGACTGCCCCTCTCAAAAGAGGTCGCAATCCGCATTGTGAAGACGTTTCCGGATATTACGCTCGACTGGCTGTTTCTGGGCCGAACCGACAGCCTGACGCTAAAACGTCAACGGGAATTGGAGGAATTATCCTCTCAATTGCCCGAAGGTCCCGCCTCGCAGCGCTCCCGAGCCTGATCAGGAACGAAGAGAAACTCTCGAACCAACCGGGCGCAGAGATCCAAGACGATCAGCGCATCCACCTGCCCCTCTGGCAACTGCGCAGCAAGCTGCACCGCCAAACGGCGATGCCAATCCTTTTGTTGCATACAAACTCCCCCGTCGTCACGTTCCGACTCCCACACCATCGCCCCACGCCAAGATTGATGAAATATTAACGCGTTGCAATACCATGTTACCTCTTATGGTTAATTGATACCATCGAGCCGTTGGGCCTCCAGCGCCCCTTCACGACGACTCTTGTAGCCAAATTTTTTGGCTACCTCCATTGCTAAACCAAATTTCTTGGCTATCATGCCTCCATCGCCCTCCGATGGAGACGCCGCAATGTCCGGCTCTTATTACTCTGCGAACCCGCACCACGCCCGGCCTGACCGTTCAGAGGAGCGCGAGCGCCAGGAGAGCGCGGAAAACTCAGCTTTCTGGTACTTCAAGAGTTCAACTAAGCGGCAGAAGGCGGCCTTTGATGCCGCGATGGCGCGCGCCGCAACGCTGAACGGTGGCGCCCATCATGTCGCCAAGCAGGCCGCGCATGAGGCATGGCACAGCACCACCGCCGACGCTCGCGCCCTCTACGAGGAGACCGTGGCGGAGATCCTTCGCACCGGCGAGGTTTCCGAGGAGACAGGCGACCGTTGGCAGGAGGTCGAAGACGCCGCCGAGGCCCGCGCCCGTGCCGCTACGATCATGGCGCAGTTTGACGCAGCTATCAGCTCGATCAAGGCGGCCTGATCATGACCGGCGCCGTTGCATCGTACGAAACAAAAATCCCCTCGGATGCCGGCCCGACCGTCACGAACTATGGCGAGTTGAACCGCGCGTATGACTTCTTCAACGATCGGCTTTTCGGCGGGGAGCTCCCCCGCTGCCTGATCACGATGCAGCGGCATAAGGGCTCCTACGGCTACTTCTGCCCCGAGCAGTTCGGCTCGCGTGACGGCGAAGTCGTGGACGAGATCGCCCTCAATCCCGTGCACTTCTCCACTCGCACCGTGCGGCAGACACTTTCGACGCTGGCGCACGAGATGGCGCACCTCTGGCAGAAGCATTTCGGCAAGTATCCGCGCCGCGCCTACCACGACAAACAGTGGGCGAAGAAAATGCGCGAGATCGGCTTGCAGCCGTCATCTACGGGCATGCCCGGCGGCAAAGAGACCGGCGCGAAGATGTCCCACTACATCGTAGATGACGGGCCCTTCGCGCGCGCCTTCGCCGAGTTCGAACAGCTCGGAATGAACGAGCTTTTCGGCGATCGGCTCCGCATCAGCGAGAGCGAAGCCGCCAAGACGGCCCGCGAGAAGAAGAAGGCCAGCAAGACCAAGTTTACGTGCCCAGGCTGCGAGTTGAACGCATGGGCCAAGCCTGACGCCCGGATCATGTGCGGCGATTGCGAGACGCCCATGGAGCCCGAGGAAACCGAAGGCGACGACGACTAACCGCTCTAACAACTCACATCACGCGAGAATCACCGCATGTCATCGGTTGAAATTGTCACCCCCGAGCCGCCCAGGCGCCGCCGCTCGCTTGACGGCCGCGCCATCCAGAAGCAGGCACACGGCGCCCCCGTGGCCGCACAGTCCGCCGGGGCGCTCGATATTGTCCGCGCGGCCATGGCAACGGGCAACGTCGAAATGCTCCGCGAAGCGGTCGCACTGGCGAAGGAATTGGACGCGATCGCCGCCCGCAAGGCGTTTGATCGCGCCATGTCTGAAGCCAAGGCGCATATCCCGGTTATCCGGAAAAACCGCCGAGTGGCGTTCGAGAGCCGAAAGGGCGGCGCGAATACCGACTACGCGCATGAGGACATGGCCGAGATCGCGCGCACGGTTGACCCGATCTTGGGCGAGCACGGGCTTTCGTATCGCTTCCGGGTGTCGTCGAAGATTGGCGAGCCGGTCTCAGTAACCTGCATCGTCACGCACCGGGACGGCCACTACGAGGAAACCACCCTGGACGCCGGCCGTGACGACAGCGGCAACAAGAACGCAATTCAGGGCGTGGGTTCAACCATCACCTACCTGCAACGCTACTCGCTGAAGGCCGCGCTTGGCCTCGCAGCGTCTGCGGATGACGACAGCCGCGCCACCGAGGCCGCGGACGAGCCGCCGGCCTACGCGCCGCTGCCCGGCTCGATCACCGACGAACAGGCCGCCTATCTTCGCGAAGCCCTGGAGGCGAAGGGCGCAAGCGAGCGCGCCTTTATCCAATTCGCGGCGAGCAAGGGCCTGTTCACCAACGGCCGCAAGCACCTCATCGCGGAAATCCCGGCCGAAAAATACGGCTTCTGCGTCAACGCCATTGCAGGTTTTCGGAAGGCTTAACCCATGAACGCTGTTGTCACCCTCGAAACCATCCTTGAGCCGGCCCCCGTCCCGGCCATCATCGCCGCGACCCTGTTCGGCACTGGACAGGTTGAAACCGTGCTCACCGCGATCGAGACCCAGGTACGCGGCACCTTGACGGACATTTCGACGGCCGCCGGCCGCGAGGCCGTGAAGTCGCTCGCCTACAAGATTGCCCGCTCCAAGACCATCCTTGACGACATGGGCAAGGAAGCCGTTGCCGACATCAAGGCGCAATCGGCCAAGATCGACAAGGAGCGCAAGACGCTCCGCGACCGCCTGGACGCTCTCAAGGACGAGGTGCGCAAGCCGGTTACCGACTACGAGGACGCCGAGCGCGAGCGCATCAACGGCCATGAAGCCGCGCTTGTGGACATCATCAACGCCGGCCGCCTCGCCGCTGGCCAGCCCGCCAATCTGATCCGCGGCGTTATCGAGACCGTCAACCGCTACGCCGGCCGCGACTGGCAGGAATTCAACGAGCGCGCCACGGCCGCAATTTCGGAGGCTATCGCCCTGCTCGCCGCAGCGCTGGCAGCCGCCGAGCAGCGCGAGCGCGACGCCGCCGAGCTCGAACAGCTGCGCCAGGAGAAGGCCAAGCGCGAGGCGCAGCAGCGCGCCGAGGAGGCTGCGCGGCAAGCCGCCGAGTTGGAGCGCCAGCGCGCCGAGTTGGCGGAGAAGTGGAAGCAGGATGCCGAGGAGCGCGCCCGCATCGCCGCCCAGGAAGCGGCAGCACGCGCCGTCGAGGCGGAACGCTTGCGCGTCGCGCGAGAGAAGGCCGCGCAGGAGGTCGCCGACCGCAAGCGCGCAGAGAACGCGCGCCGCCGCAACAAGGTCCATAGCGAGATCCTGACGGCCCTCAGCAACCACCTGGAGCCGGAGCTTGCCGCCGACCTCATCAAGACCATTGCCGCCGGGGGCATCCCCCACGTCTCCATCACGTACTAAGGGGCCAGGACCAATGCAGATTGTCGAGTGCGAGCAGAACAGCGAGGAATGGTTGCGCGCCCGCATGGGCATCCCGACCGCCTCCGCCTTCTCACAGCTTCTGGCGAAGGGCGAGGGCAAGACCCGCAGAACCTACATGCTCAAGCTGGCCGGCGAGATCATCACCGGCGAGCCCGCCAAGAGCTTTTCCAGCGAGGAGACGGAGCGCGGCCACGAGTGGGAGCCCGAGGCGCGCGACCTCTACGCCTTCGAGACCGGCGCAGACCTTCACCGTGTTGGCTTCGTCAGGAACGGCCGCAAGGGCTGCTCGCCTGACAGCCTGATCGGCGAAAACGGAGGCTTGGAGATCAAGACCGCCGAGCCTCACATCGTCATCGACATCATGCTGAAGGACGAATTCCCTTCGAAGCATGTTGCCCAGGTGCAGGGAACGCTTTGGGTGACCGGCCGAGAGTGGTGGGACTTGCTGATCTACTCCCGCAATATGCCGCCCTTCATCAAGCGGGCGCACCGGGACGAGCGCTACATTCAGAGCCTCGCAACCGAGGTGGACCGCTTCAACGCCGAACTTGACGCCGTGGTGTCACAGATCCGCAAGAGCGGCGAACGGGTGGCAGCATGAGGACGAACCCGAAAAGACCGTTCATCGTGTCGCACGAGCGGGCGTTCCGCCCCCTCGCCCGGTGGCTCAAGGAGCGCGGTTGCAACGCCTACAGCTACGACGATGGTCAGACCATCCGCGTCGGCTACGACACGAAGCCGGAGAGTGATTGGGGCGGACGCTACACGCCGAAAGGCCGCCTCATCGTCACAAAGCCCGAGCTTTTCGAGCAGACGTGCAAGACGATCGAGCGCGCCTACGGCTGGCCGGAGAACGTCGAATGCTGACCGCATCCCTGCTTGCCGCACGCGCGGCGATCATCCTTTGGGTGCAGATCGCCGTCATTCCGTTCGAGATCGCGCACGACGCGATTGACGCAGAGCTTCGCCGCCAGGGGATCGAGCAATGACCGGACGCGCGCAGATCGTTTTCAACAGGCCCGCCGATCGCGCGCTTGCGCGGTCGTGGATTGATCGCGCGCCGCCGGGAACCCGCGTCGAGTTCAAGGGGCCACAGCGGACGCCCGAACAGAATGACCGCATGTGGGCGATGTTGACCGACATTGCCCGACAGAAGCGCATCAACGGTAAGCGCTATTCCACCGATCAGTGGAAGGTGATGTTCCTCAAGGCATGCGGCCAGGAGGTGCAGTTCATCCCTTCGCTGAATGGCGAAAGCTTCATCCCTTACGGCCACTCGTCTTCCGATCTCTCCGTGCAGGAAATGATCAACCTGATTGAGTTCATGTTCGCATGGGGCGCCGAGAACAACGTGGTTTGGAGCGATCCGAAGTTGACGGAGGGTAGCCAGGATGCAGCGTAAAAAGCCGCAACAGCTGATGCTCGACGTCCGCATGTACGTGATGAACTGTGGCCCGTTCGGAGCCGTCGAAGTGCAAGCGGGGACGCGATCAGCGGCCAAATATCAGGTCTTCAAGCAGGCACGCGAAGCCGGCTATTTCGACAAGCCGAACGGCTTCCGCGAATTCCTTTCGCGCGGGTGGCATCTGATGGAGTTGCGCCATTGAGCGAGACCGCCCGCAGCGTCAAGGAATGGATCGGCAAGACGCCGGACAGCCGGCCGCCGCCGCATGTCAAGCTGAGGATCTTTGAGCGCTACAAGGGCCGCTGCCACTGGTCCGGGCGCGTCATCAGGCCCGGCGATCAATGGGACGTGGATCACGTCAAGGCGCTGATCAACGGAGGCGAGAACCGCGAGAGCAACATGGCGCCGATCCTCCGCGGCAAGCCGCACAAGGAGAAGACGGCCCAGGACGTGGCCGAGAAGGCGAGGAACTACCGCAAGCGAGCGCGGCACGTCGGGCTCACACCCACGCCCCGCAGCAAGATTAACAGCCGCGGATTTCCGAAGGCCGAGCCTCAGCGCAAGGCGTCATCGCCGGTCAACAAATGGAGGGGATTTTGAAGGACAACCTAAGCCACATTCGGATGATGCAGGCGCGCGTGCTCTCGAAGGCAGAAGCCGCAACATATTGCGGCTGCAAGACGCTCGCCGCCTTCGATAGCTGGCGAGCGAAGGGCATCATTCCCGACGCGCTACCCGGGACTAATCGATGGGATCGCAAAGCCCTTGATATTGCCCTGGACCGCGCGAGTGGCCTTGTGACAGGCTCTGCAGAGTTGACCCCCTACCAACGTTGGAAGGCCGAGAATGCCGCGCATCAAGCGAAAGCCTCTTAGGCTGAAGGGCGTCAAGCGCACCACAAAACGCATGGCCGATGGCACTGTGAAAGTTTACTATTACCACCGAGCCACCGGCCTGCCACTCGATGAGAGTCGGCTGGTCGAAAGTTATGCCGAAGCCGAAAAAAGGAAAAAACGCGCGGGCGGCAAGACACTGACCGATCTGATACGTCACTTCGATCAATCTGAGACCTTTGCGAAGCTCAGCGACGAGCACCGTAAGCAATACGTCTGGAAGCTGGCGCGGATCGAGAAGAAGTGGGGATCGGTTCCTGAGGAGACTTTCAACAATGCTGACGACGCCGACGCATTCGCAGCCGATGCGCTCGCATGGCACCAGGAGCTTGGCAAAACCTCTCATCGGTCGGCCGACAACCTTATGAGCGCGCTTTGCCGCGTGCTATCGTTTGCGAGGGAAAAGCGCCGAATCAAGCACCACCCGATCCCCTCGTTCGAACGCCTCTACAAGAGCAACCGGGCCGACAAGATATGGTCCGAGGAATTGCAGCAACAGTTCATCCGCACTGCTCGCCCCGCGATGCAGACCGCCATGATCCTCGTCCGCAACACCGCCATGCGTGCGTCGGACATCCGAAAATTTGCGTGGACCCGCTACGACGGCGAGCGCGTCCAGATCCGCTCAAGCAAGACTGGGAAGTGGCTCTGGATCCCCGCAACTCGCGAGCTTAAAGCCCATCTCGACGGCCTCAGCCGTGCCGGCGCGTTGGTTATGCTCACTCAGACCGGCAAAGCCTACACGAGGCGATATTTCAATGAGCATTGGCGCGAGGACGCCGACGCTGTGAATGCCGGAGAGCTGAATTTTCACGACAACAGGGGCACTGCGGCAACGTTACTTGCCGAGGCCGGCGCCACCGCGCCAGAGATCGCCGAGGCGCTGACCTGGACCGTGGATAAAGCGCAGCGCATCATTGACACTTACCTTGCCCGGCGGGGCGTGCTGGCGTCAAACGCCGTTGCAAAGCTGGAAGATCATCGCGACAGAATCGCCAGACGCGAAAAATAGCAAAGAAGCACCCCTGAGGTGAGACAGCGCCCAGCAAAAGGGCGAATCCACTAAAAAGTGGACACAAACCTGTTCGCCCTACGGCGCTTCTGGTACAAACGATTCTCGGACGCTCTCCAGCGAATCACGACCGTCAGCCACTCCCCTTCGTCACAAGTTTGGGGTGCAAGTGCCCCCAAGGGGCGACGGCCTGTTCCGTCTGATTCGAATGGAGAGACTGATGTCAAAAACTCGGCGTCTGTGTCCGTCTCACATGCCGGTCCACGTGGTCGAATACCTGAGATTCAGGTTCGGCAAGTGGGAGTCCGTATGTGAACACTGCCGCGGAAGGCGCAGCCGCTAGGCCGCACCTTCCCGACAGTCTGCTCAGACTTGGGGCCCCTTCGGGGGCCCTCTTTTTTCCCGCGTACGGGATTCAAAGACGATTGCTCAGTGAAGCGAGCGCCGATGCCGAGACGCAGGGCCGGTACAACGGCATATTGTTCGAGGCGGGGAAGGCTGGCCGAGCAACACTTAACGCACGATTAACGTACGCGTTCGCTGCCACAACGTAGTCCTCCCAAGCGCGGGCGTTTTTCCGCTCGCTGTTGCGTTGAATCACTAACTTTTTTCAAACATACGGCACAACTGAAATCGCAGCAACTTTCTGCATAGCTCAGAACGCGCAATTGCAATGAGACCATGGCTTTCCCATCGGACGTTGCTCAACGGCAACTGTTTAGAAACATGAACTGCATCCGTAGGATTGAAATCCGCCCTGAAACGGCGATCCCATCATTTGCTTGATCAGGATTTTGGGGAACGGACGGTGCTCAAGATTGGCAACCGCTCGGCAACTGGCGGTTCTCCTAGAAACCATATCGAAGAAACGGCATTGAATGTATTGAAAAAAATGGTCGGAGCGGCGGGATTCGAACCCACGACCCCTAGTCCCCCAGACTAGTGCGCTAACCGGGCTGCGCCACGCTCCGATGGCCGTTCCTCTAGCCGTGATCCGGGCCCGATGCAAGGCACGGCGGCCGGGTTTCATGGGGGGATGCTGACCGGGGTCTTCGAAGTCCCTCGCTGCCCGGCTTCCCATGCGACCGCCTCAGACCTCTTTCATCGCGCGGTCCAGCAGCGCGCGGCAGTCGAGCAGCGCCTTGAGCACGCCTTCGAGCCGTTCGCGCTCTTCCGGCCGGATGCCGGCACGTTGCGGCGGGCCGACGCGGAAGGTGTCGAGAATGTCGTCCTCGGTCTCGACGAAGCGGAAATCGATGCCCTCCTCGTCGGAGGCCTCCTCCTCCTCGTCCTCCGATTCGACCTCGGCCTCCTCGACCGGCTCCTCCTCCATGAGGGCCGCGCCGAGCGTCTCCTCCAGCGCGCCGAACGAGACCGCGGCGGAACTGTCGGCGAGCCCCTGCACCGACTTGACGCCGTGCTCCTTGAGGATCCGCTGCACGCCCTTGATGGTGTAGCCTTCGCCGTACAGCAGGCGGCGGATGCCCTTGAGCAGGTCGACGTCGTCGGGCCGATAATAGCGGCGGCCGCCGCTGCGCTTCATCGGCTTGATCTGGGCGAACCGGGTTTCCCAGAACCGCAGCACGTGCTGCGGGATGTCGAGCTCCTGAGCGACCTCGCTGATGGTCCGAAACGCGTCCGGCGCCTTGTCCAAATGCCCGTTCCCCGTGCTGGCGAGTTGAGGAGACTACGCGGAACGCGTCGAACGCAACACGACCGTCCTGATCAGGCGGTCAAGCTCAACGGCCGCTGTCGGCCGCGCCGCCCTATTCGGGCTCGGCGCTGAGCTCGTGGCTGGCCTCGCCGTTCATCTTGCCGACGCTCTGGCCGTTGATGCGCTGCTTGAGGATCGCTGACGGCTTGAACACCATCACCCGCCGCGGCGAGATCGGCACCTCGGTGCCGGTCTTCGGATTGCGTCCGATCCGCTGACCCTTCTTGCGCACCATGAAGGAGCCGAACGACGACAGCTTCACCGTCTCGCCCCGCTCGAGGCAATCGGTGATCTCCTTCAATACGAGCTCGACGAAGGCGGACGACTCCGTCCGCGACAGGCCCACCTTCTGGTAGACCGCTTCGCAGAGATCAACGCGTGTGACTGTCTTGCCGGTTCCCGTCATCGCCTGCCCCAACTCACGGCGAATAATTCGCTTCGGAAATTAAGAGGTTAAGGGGCGGTGGTCAACAGGAGCGTGAAGCTGGAACCGACCGATTCGCCGCTTTTCGTCCGCTCTCCCCCGCCCAGCCCGCCGTCTACCAGCGGACCAGCGCCGATCCCCAGGTGAATCCGCCGCCCATCGCCTCGAGCAGCACCACATCGCCCTTCTTGATGCGGCCGTCCTTGACGGCGACGTCGAGCGCCAGCGGGATCGAGGCCGCGGAGGTATTTCCATGCCGGTCGACCGTCAGCACGACCTTTTCCGGCGCGATGTGCAGCTTGTGCGCCGAGGCGTCGATGATTCGCTTGTTGGCCTGGTGCGGCACGAACCAGTCGATGCTCTCGGCCGATTGGCCGGTTGCCTCGAAGGCGTCCACGATCACGTCGGTGATCATGCCGACCGCGTGCTTGAACACCTCGCGGCCCTCCATCCGCAGATGGCCGACGGTCTGCGTCGAGGACGGACCGCCATCGACATAGAGCTTGGCCTTGTGCCGGCCGTCAGAGCGCAGATGCGTGGTCAGCACGCCGCGGTCGTCCGCGCTGCCGTCCTGCTCCTGCGCGTCCAGCACCAGCGCGCCGGCACCGTCGCCGAACAGCACGCAGGTGGTGCGGTCGTTCCAGTCGAGGATGCGCGAGAAGGTCTCGGCGCCGATCACCAGCGCCCGCTTGAACGAGCCGCTGCGCAGGAAATTGTCGGCGGTCGCCAGCGCAAAGACGAAGCCGGAGCACACCGCCTGCAGATCGAACGCCGCGCCGTGATGAATGCCGAGCCCGTTCTGCACCGCCACGGCGGTCGCCGGAAAGGTGTTGTCCGGCGTCGAGGTGCCCAGCACGATCAGGTCGATCGACTGCGGATCGACATCGGCGGCAGCCAGTGCCGCGCGGGCGGCATTGATCGCGAGATGGGAGGTGAACTCGCCGTCGGCTGCGACATGGCGCTCACGAATGCCGGTACGCTGGACGATCCATTCGTCCGAGGTCTCGATGCGGCTTGCGAGTTCGGCATTGGTCACGACCCGCTGCGGAAGATAGGAGCCACAGCCGAGCACGACCGAACGAATTGTCACGAGACAGCCTCCTGGGCGACCGGTTCCGACGCCGATGCGCCGCCGTCGCGATTGAGTGTTTGAATGATCTTGGTCAGGAGATCGGTGCGGGCCATCTCATAGCCAACCCTGACAGCCGAGGCAAAGCCCTCGGCATCGGTTCCGCCATGGCTCTTGACCACGAGGCCCTTGAGCCCGAGCACCACGCTGCCGTTGGATTTGCGCGGGTCGAGCCGGGCGCGCAGCGCGGCGAAGGCGCCTTGCGCGAACAGATAGCCGATCCGCGCCAGCCAACTCGCCTGGATGGCGCCGCGCAGGAAGTCGGTCACCTGGCGGACCGTGCCCTCGGCCGTCTTCAACGCAATGTTGCCGCTGAAGCCTTCGGTCACGACCACGTCGGCGGCGCCCTTGCCGATGCCGTCGCCCTCGACGAAGCCGATATAGTCGAGCTGCGGCAGATTCATCGCCCGCAGCTGCTCGGCCGCCTCGCGGATCTCCTCGTGGCCCTTCATCTCCTCGACACCGATGTTGAGGAGGCCGACCGTCGGCCGCGGCTTGTTGAACAGCACGCTCGCCAACGCGCCGCCCATCACCGACAGCGCCACGAGATGATTGGCATCGCCGCCGATGGTGGCGCCGAGATCGAGCACGACCGACTCGCCGCGCGCGGTCGGCCAGATCGCCGCCAGCGCCGGCCGGTCGATGCCATCGAGCGTGCGCAGGCAGAACCGCGCCATCGCCACCAGCGCCCCGGTGTTGCCGGCGGACACCGCGACATCGGCCTCGCCCTTTTTCACCGCTTCCAGCGCCAGCCACATCGACGAGGTCTTGCGCCCGCGCCGCAACGCCTGACTCGGCTTGTCCTCCATGCTGACCGCGACATCAGTGTGGATGACGCGCGACACGGCCTTCAGGCGCGGATACTGGTCGAGCTCGGGGGTGATCTTGGCGCTGTCGCCGAACAGCAGGAATTCCGCACCGGGATGGCGGCCGAGCGCGATCGCGGCACCGGGAATGACGACCGCCGCGCCGAAATCTCCGCCCATGGCGTCCAGCGCGATTCGAACCTTTTGAGGCATGACGTCCCGGAAACCTGATCTCTTGGTGGCCGCATCTGGCTCGGCCGTGTTTTGGCGGTCTTGGCTTGGCGGTCGTTCAGGGCTCTGCGCCGCCCCCTGGACGGACCAGAGGCCGTCCGAGCCCTTTCGCCGCACCCCCGACCGGGCGCGACAATAGCGTCTCTCCGTGTCGAAACAACCTCCTGGCCCGATCCCTTTTTGCGATCGCGGTTGTCGGGAGTTTCTCGGAGAAGCGCATATTATCGTGGTGAGACAGCCGCTTATCGCGATTTTACGAGCTTTCCCGCCAGCATCCGCCCGTATCCCGCTGGCAGCAGGCCGCTCTCAATCGTCCTCCGGCGCCTTGGCCCGGCCGGCGCGGGGCGGCTCGTCTGCTCCCGGTTTAAGCGCCTTGAGCGCCGCGAAGGGATGATCCTGCGGGTCGGCGGCCGCAGCCGGCTGCTCGAACACCGCGCCCGGCTTGCGCGGATGGGGATCGATCGCCAGGAACAGTGCGTCGGCCGCGAGGCGGCCGAGATCGATCTGGCCGCCCATGATCGGCTCCGGCGGATCGGCGGTGTCGACCTCGCTGTTCGGGTCGTCCTCGACGAAGTCGGCCAGCTCGGGAATCTGGTCCGGCGGCGCAAACATCTGGTCGATCGGCTCGTCGATTTCGGTCTCGATCGGATCCAGCGTGACCACGCAGGTCTGGCCGATGCGGGCGCGCACCCGGCCGCCGACATGGACCTTGCCATCGCGCCTCTCGACCACGTCGAAAGACGCTTGCGCCGAGATCACCTCGCGCAGCTCGGCAATCGCGGCGAGCGCGGCGCGTGTGGCCGCATCGGCCTCGATCTCGCGATGCAGGCCGGCGTCGGGAATTTGCGCCACGATCACCGGCGGCGCCCGCCAGGGATCCCGGGATGGGTCGCGCGCCGTCTCGCGCGAAGCGTCTTTGTCTTTGCTGCTCATGTCGCTGTGTCCTGCTCAACCGGCTGCGGAAAGCTCCAGGCGGCGCCGAGCAGCCTCGCGTCGTCCATGGCCGCGAGCTGTGCTGCGACCCGTCCCGCATAGCCGGCGAGTCGTGCCGCGCTGTCCGGATGCTCTCCGTTCAAGATATTCTTCTGCAAGGCCTCCGCCAGCTGGGCCTCGCTGTCCGACCACGCCAGATCATAGGCCGCGGTGCGGCCATAGAACGCCTCGCCGAACTTCTGCATCCGCTTGGGTACCGTCAGGTCGCCAACCCCCATCTCGCGCAGATTGTCGTCCATGTCGTCGCAGAACCGGTCGAACAGGGCCTGCGACAGGTTCCCACCCACCCCGCGCAGCCGTCGGAGCACCAGCCAGAGGTGCAGAATCAGCAGGTCGAACCGCCCCTCGACCGTGTCGGGGACATTTAAGTGCCTATAAAACAACGGTTCTCGGGTTTGTGCCACGATCGTGCCATAGATCGGCTCGATGGTCCCGCGCGGGGACGGTCGCGACTTGCTGAAACGGTTGAATGGCCAGAGCATGACGGTTCCGCGGCTGAGTTTCGCTGTCCCTCGTCGGGGGCATGTTGCAATCCGCAAGTTTGCCCGGTACGTCAACGCCCTGCCCGACGCAAGGGGACGGGATCCGATCTGAAGAAGATGACCCAGACAATGCGAACGACTGCCCGCCTGCTTACCCATGGCCTCAGCACCCTGCGCACCGCCGGCGCGATTGCGCTGACCTGCCTGGCGCTCGCCGCCTGCACCGGTGAGCAGTTCCAGAAGGGCTACATCATGCCGCCCGGTGCCCTGGAGCAGATCCCGATCGGGGCCAGCCAGGACCAGGTGCTGATCGTGATGGGAACGCCCTCGACGGTCGCCACGCTCGACGGTGAGGTGTTCTATTACATCTCCCAGCGCGCCGAGCGCCCGGTCGCCTTCATGAACCAGAAGATCGTCGATCAGCGGGTCGTGGCGGTCTATTTCGACAAGAACCGCCAGGTCCGCCGTCTCGCCAATTACGGCATGAAGGACGGCAAGATCTTCGACTTCGTCAGCCGCACCACGGCGACCTCCGGCCAGGAGCTCAGCTACCTGACGCCGCTGTTCAAGCTGCTCAGCTTCAACTGATCCAAAGCCTGATCACCGTCGCTCGGAATATGACGTTCCGGGCGACGGCACAAAGCCATGTGCTGCGCTGATTGGCGCAGCTCTCCGATGACCCGCGCGCTTGCTCTGGCAGTGCAACCTTCCCTAACCTCCCGGCAAAACGAAAGCAGGGAGGAATCAATGGCCCATCGCATCAGGCTGTCGCGCCGCAAACTGTTGTCCGGAGCCGCAGCGTTATCGACCGCCGCCATTCTGCCGCGCAGCAGTCTCGCTGATTGGCGCCCGACCGAAACGGTGCGGCTGATCGTGCCGGCCGCGCCCGGAGGCAGCACCGACGTGATGGGCCGGCTGCTGGCTGCTCATCTGCAGACGGCGTGGGGCCAATCGGCCGTGGTCGAGAATCGCTCCGGCGGCGGCGGCACGATCGGCACCGCCGAGGTCGCCCGCAACGGCAAGGGCGATGGCACCACCATCCTGATCGGCAATCCCGGACCCAACGCGATCGCCTATTCGATCTTCCGCAGCCTCGCCTACAAGCCGGATCAGCTGCAGGCGGTGTCGAACATGATCCGCATCCCGAACATCGTCTCGGCGCATCCGTCGACCGGGATCAAGTCGATCCCCGAACTCATCGCCTACCTCAAGGCCAATCCCGACAAGCTGAACTACGGCTCCTCCGGCGTCGGCCAGAGCCCGCATCTGACCGGCGCCTGGTTCCTGCAGCTCACGGGGCTGAAGATGACGCATATCCCGTTCCGCGGCGCGGGCCCTGCCCTGCAGGCTGGGCTCGCCGGCGACATCCAGATCCTGTTCGACAACCTGTTTCCGTCGCTGCCGCAGGTCCAGGACGGCAAGCTGACCGGCCTGTGCGTGACGACGCCAGAGCGCAGCGCCAATGCGCCCGACCTGCCGACGATGCGCGAGAGCGCGCCGGAGCTTGCCAAGTTCGACGTGTCGTCCTGGTTCGGCGTGTTCCTGCCAAAGGCCTGTCCGCCCGAGATCGTCAACGCACTCAATCTCCAGGTCAAGGCGATGCTGGCGCGCGAGGACATCGGCAAGAGCATCGCGACCATGGGGGCCCGGGCCGATTACGGCACGCCGCAGCAGTTCGGCGACTTCGTCCAGGCGGAAACGACCAAATTCGCCTCGATCATCCAGAAGGAAGGGCTGCAGATGGACGTGCAATGAGCGTATTTCGGGGCTGGTCGCCCCGACCGGCTCGAGGGGGCCGGGGGTGTAACGGCACCTTAAGCCGCCTCGTGCGATAGATGACAGCCGCGTGTCTTTGATCTGGTGATGAGATACCGTCAACGGAGGTAGGCCCACTCCCCTGGATGAGATGGGCCCGATCACCGTCCGAAGGGCAGGCCGCGGCAGACATTCATCGCGTGAGCCGTGCCTTGCCCAACAACGTCCTGCATCAGCTCGAAGATATTCTCGCCAGCCGCTACGTGTCCCGGCGCGCCGATATCCTGGAGCGCGTCACCGACCTGTTCGTCGTGGGCTCGGGCAAGTTCAACGACGAGCACGTCGACCTGTTCGACCACGTCCTGTTCAAGCTGCTCGATAACGTCGCCGTCGCGTCGCGCGCGCAGCTCGGCAGCCGGCTCGCGGTGCTGCCGGATGCGCCGCCGCGCCTCATCAAGCTGCTGGCCAGCGACGAGACCATCGCGGTTGCCGGTCCGGTGCTGCGGCAGAGCGACCGGCTCGACGAGACAACGCTGGTCGCGACCGCACAGAGCCGCAGCCAGGAGCACCTGCTGGCGATCTCCGATCGCAAGGTCCTCACGGAATCGGTCACCGACGTTCTGGTCGATCGCGGCGATCAGGCGGTCGTATCCAACACGGCCAACAATGCTGGCGCGCACTTCTCCGACCACGGCTTCTCCGGGCTGGTGATGAAGGCCTCGGACAACCCCGCCCTCGCCTTGAAGCTCTGGAGCCGCCCCGACAGCCCGCGCGAAGTGCTGGTCCGGCTGTTCGTCGAGGCCTCGGACGCCGTGCGCGGTCAGCTCGCCTCTGCGGACAGCGCACGGTCCGAGATCGTGGAACTCGCCGTGGCGCAGGCCTCGGACCATCTGCAGGCCGCGGCGCGCACGCGCTCGGCCGATTTCACCAACGCCAGAGCCTATGTCGAGCAGTTGCACGCCACCGGTCAGCTGAACGAGGCGCAGCTGCATGGCTTCGCCAAGGAAGGCAGCTTCGACAAGGTCACGCTGGCCTTGTCGCTGATGTGCAAGCTGCCGCTCGACGTCGTCGAGCGCGCCTTCGTGCGCCGGCAGCCGGATCAGCTGCTGGTGCTCGCCAAGGCGCTCGATCTGTCCTGGGTCACCACGACGACACTCTTGTTTATGCAGGCCAACGCCAGCGGCAGCGCGCGCCCGCAACTCGATCAGCATCTGGCGAGCTTCACCCAGATGCAGCCGCGCCTGGCGCAGAGCACCTTGCAGACCTACCGGACGCGGCAGCGCGCGGCGGAGTAGTACCCGGATCGAAGAGCGAGGCTCGAATGAAAAACCCCGCGGCTCGCACCGCGGGGTCTTTGTTTGTCGGGCCGTTCTGCCGATCAGTGCGCGAGAATCGCCAGCAGCAGCAGGGCCACGATGTTGGTGATCTTGATCATCGGGTTCACGGCTGGGCCCGCCGTGTCCTTGTAGGGATCGCCGACGGTGTCACCCGTCACCGCCGCCTTGTGCGCATCCGAGCCCTTGCCGCCGAAATGGCCGTCCTCGATGTACTTCTTGGCGTTGTCCCAGGCGCCGCCGCCCGAGGTCATCGAGATGGCGACGAACAGGCCGGTGACGATGACGCCGAGCAGCATCGCACCGACCGCGGAGAACGCCGCCGACTTGCCGGCCGCGCCACCACCTGCGATCGCGTAGATCAGGAAGTAGACGACGATCGGCGACAGCACCGGCAGCAGCGACGGGATGATCATCTCCTTGATCGCCGCCTTGGTCAGCAGGTCGACCGCCTTGCCGTAGTCAGGCTTGTCGGTGCCCTGCATGATGCCCGGCTTCTCGCGGAACTGCCGGCGCACTTCTTCGACGATCGCGCTGGCGGCGCGGCCGACCGCGGTCATGCCCATCGCACCGAACAGATACGGCAGCAGGCCGCCGAACAGCAGGCCGACCACGACATAGGGGTTGTTCAGCGAGAAGTCCGGCTTCACCCCCAAGAAATAAGGATGCTTCGCGGAGTCGGCGATGAAGAACTGCAGGTCCTGGTTATAGGCCGCGAACAGCACCAGCGCGCCGAGACCGGCGGAGCCGATCGCGTAGCCCTTGGTGACCGCCTTGGTGGTGTTGCCGACCGCGTCGAGCGCGTCGGTGGACTTGCGGACCTCCTTCGGCAAGCCGGCCATTTCGGCAATGCCGCCGGCATTGTCGGTGACCGGGCCGAAGGCGTCGAGCGCGACGATCATGCCGGCCAGCGCGAGCATGGTCGTGGTCGCGATCGCGATGCCGAACAGGCCGGCCAAGCTGTAGGTCACCAGGATGCCGGCGATGATCACGATCGCGGGCAGCGCGGTCGATTCCATCGAGATCGCGAGGCCCTGGATCACGTTGGTGCCGTGGCCGGTCACCGAGGCCGACGCGATCGACTTCACCGGGCGGAAGTCGGTGCCGGTGTAGTACTCGGTGATCCAAATGATCAGGCCGGTGACGATGAGACCGACGACGCCACACGCGAACAGCGCGGTGCCGGTGTAGTCGACGCCGTCGAGCTTGCCGAAGCCGATCAACCAGCCAATGGCGATCGCGACGCCGGCGAGCGACAGCACGCCGGTCGCGATCAGGCCCTTGTACAGCGCGCCCATGATCGACTGGCTGGCGCCGAGCTTGACGAAGAAGGTGCCGGCGATCGAGGTGATGATGCAGATGCCGCCGATGGCGAGCGGCAAGGTCATCATGTTGGTGAGCAGCGACGACTTGGCGAAGAAGATCGCCGCGAGCACCATGGTGGCGACCGCGGTCACCGCATAGGTCTCGAACAGGTCGGCGGCCATGCCGGCGCAGTCACCGACGTTGTCGCCGACGTTGTCCGCGATCGTCGCCGGGTTGCGCGGATCATCTTCCGGGATACCCGCTTCGACCTTGCCGACGAGGTCACCGCCGACGTCGGCACCCTTGGTGAAGATGCCGCCGCCGAGACGGGCGAAGATCGAGATCAGCGAGGCGCCGAAGCCGAGCGCGACAAGCGCGTCGATCACGGTGCGGCTGTCGGGCGCGAGCTTCATGAAGCCGGTGAGGATGCCGAAGTAGATGGTGACGCCGAGCAGCGCCAGACCCGCGACGAGCAGACCGGTGATGGCGCCGGCCTTGAAGGCGAGCTCGAGGCCGCCGGCGAGCGAGGTGGTCGCCGCCTGCGCGGTGCGGACGTTGGCGCGCACCGAGACGTTCATGCCGATGAAGCCGGCGGCGCCGGAGAGGATCGCGCCGATCGCGAAGCCGACCGCGACGAGCATGCCGAGGAAATACGCAAGGAGCACGAAGATCACGACGCCGACGATTCCGATCGTCGTGTATTGGCGGCGGAGATAGGCCTGAGCGCCCTCGGCCACGGCCGCCGCGATTTCCTGCATGCGCGCATTGCCGGCGTCTGCACTGAGCACGGATTGTGTGGCCCAGATGGCGTAGACGATCGACAGCGCTCCGCAGAGCACGATCACCCATAAAGCTGACATTTAGTTTCCTCGGCTCTTTGCTTTTGTAACTACGTCACGCCGCGCTCACGCGACGTACGCCCCCTTGATCAGGCCGCTCCGGGCGGAGCCGCCTCAAACGGCGGTGACCTTGCCAAAATCGCCATCATGACGCAACGCCGCGACGCCTGAACTGCTCCAAATTCAGACGCTTCTTTGGTCGCATTGTGCACTGCGAATAGATCTCAGAAATGGCTGAACGACATGCGCGTCAGCGTGACTGGACGGCCCTGCTCGTCCAGGAAGCGCGGCGCCCGCGCGCCTTCGAGGATGACGCCGATGTCGGTGACGGCGACGCCCGCCATGCGGGCTGCAGCGCGGAATGCATCGCATTTCGCGGCCGGAACGGTGCAGAGGATCTCGTAGTCGTCCCCCCCGGCGATCAGGCTTTCGATCTGGGTGGATCCCGCAGCCAGAAGCGTCGCGGCGGCCGGGGAGGTCGGCACGTGCGCCAGCGCGACGTCGGCGCTGACCGACGAGGCCGCGCAGAGCTTGGCGAGATCGCCGGCGAGACCGTCGGAGACATCCATCGCCGCGGTCGCAAAGTCTCTCACCGCCACCGCCAGCGCCTGGCGCGGCTGCGGCACGCGATAGCGGCCGATCAGCATATCCCGTGCGGCGGGATCATCGGCCAGCATGGCAGCCCCCGCTGTGTCGGTCAGGATGCGCAGGCCTAGCGCAGCATCCCCGATCGTGCCGGTGACCATGACCCGGTCGCCGGGACGGGCGCCAAAGCGGTGCATCATGCGTCCCCGGGGCACCCGGCCCCAGGCGGTGATCGAGATCATCAGCGGGCCCGGCGTCGACACGGTATCACCGCCGAGCAGCGGGCAGCCGAAGGCCGCCGCGTCCTCGCCGAGGCCGCGCGCGAAAGCGGCAAGCCATGCTTCATCCGTCTGCCGCAGCGCCAGCGTCAGCAGGAAACCGGCGGGGACCGCGCCCTTGGCGGCGAGATCGGACAGGTTCACCCGCAGCGCCTTGCGCGCGATGGTGTCGGGCGGATCGTTGGGCAGGAAATGAACGCCCTCGACGATGGCGTCGGTATTGACGACGAGGTCGTCGCCACTGGCCGGAATCACCGCGGCATCGTCGACCAGGCCGAAGGCGCCGGGATCGGTCGCGAGCGGCTTGAAGTAGCGGGCGATCAGGGAGTCTTCGCCGGAGGCGTTGTCTGGGCTGCCCGACATTCTGCGATCCTGCTCCCGCGGGTCGTCATTGCGAGCGTAGCGAAGCAATCCAGAGTCCCGTCCGCAGCCCTGGATTGCTTCGCTGCGCTCGCAATGACGGGAACCCTACTTCGGCCCCATCTCGTCGGCGCGATACTGCCGCGCCAGTTGTTCGAGCACCGCATTGACCATCCCGGTCTCGTCGCGCTCGACGAAGGCGTGGGCGATGTCGACATATTCGGACACCACGACACGGGCCGGAATGTCCTTGCGGCGCTCCAGCTCGTAGGCGCCGGCGCGCAGCACCGCGCGCAGGATCGCCTCGATCCGCTGCAGCGGCCAGCCGCGCTCGAGCGCGGTGTCCAGCACCGGATCGATCTTGGTCTGGTCGCGCACCACGCCGGAGACGATGTCACGGAAGAAAGCGGCTTCGGCCGGCAGATACTGTTCGCCCTCGACCTCGGTGCCGAGCCAGTGGCTCTCGAACTCCGCCAGCACGTCGTTGATACCGGCGCCGGCGATGTCCATCTGGTACAGCGCCTGGACGGCCGCGAGCCGCGCGGCGCCGCGGCGGTTGGCCTTGCGGTCGTTGGCGCGGACCGGGCCCTTGAAGGGTTTGTTCTCGGCCATCTCAGCCTCGCACCAGGCGGCGTTTGATGCGCAGCACCGCGAGCGCGGCGCGTGCGGCATCACCGCCCTTGTTCATTTCGGAGACCCGGGCGCGCGCCCAGGCCTGGTCCTCATTGTTGACGGTGAGGATGCCGTTGCCGAGCGGCAGGCCGCGCGCGACCGACAGATCCATCAGGGCGCGAGAGGATTCCTGCGACACGATCTCGAAATGGATGGTGTCGCCGCGGATCACGCAGCCGAGCGCGATCGCGAGATCATAGGGCTTGCCGTTCTTGGCTGCCGCGTCGAGCGCGATCGCGATCGTCGCCGGAATTTCCAGCGAGCCGGTGACGGTGAGCACATCGTGGCTCACGCCCGCCGCCTTCAACTCGGCGGTGGCGCCCTCCAGCATCGCGTCCTGGATGTCGTCGTAGAAGCGGGCCTCGACGATCAGCGCCCGGGCGCCGGTGATGTCGGTCTGATCTTTGAGCGGCGCGCGCCGTGCGTCTGCCATGCGTCCAATCCGTTTTGAAGTTGCCTCACCCTGAGGAGCGGCCCGTTGGCCTGACCTCGAAGGGGCCGAGAACGATTAGGGCCTCATGGTTTGAGATGGCGCCTTCGGAGAGCTAGTTCGGCTGCCGGCCTCGCAAATGCTCGGCCTGCTCCGGTGCATGCGCCTCCTCGCCATGAGGAGCTTGGCCGGCGTTTTAGGCGCCGGCGTCGGTGATTCCAAGGGACTTCGATTCCAAGCTACTTCATTTCCGTGAGGCGCGCGGCGTAGCGCGCCATCAGGTCGACTTCGATATTGACCTCACTGCCGGCCTGCCAGGACGACAGCGTGGTCACGCTCAGGGTGTGCGGAATGATCAGCACCGAGAACGTCAGCTCGTCGACCGTGTTCACGGTGAGCGAGACGCCATCGAGGGTGATCGAGCCTTTGGTCGCGATGAAGCGGGCCAGTTCGCGGGTGGTCTTGAACACGAACCGCGCCATGTCCGGCAGGTTCTCGCGGCTGACGATGGTGGCGATGCCGTCGACATGGCCGGAGACGATGTGGCCGCCGAGCTCGTCGCCGATCTTCAGCGCCCGCTCCAGGTTCAGCCTGGTGCCGACGCGCCAGTGTTTTGCAGTCGTCAGCGCCAGCGTCTCAGCCGCGGCATCGACCTCGAACCAGGTCTTCCCGTCGGCTTTGCCCGTGTGCACAACGGTCAGGCAGACGCCGTTGTTGGCGATCGACGCGCCATCGGCGATGCCAGCCTGGTCATAATTGCAGGCGATGCGCAAACGGTGCAGCTTGCCTTCGGTTCGCGGCGTCAGGCTGACGATCTCGCCGATGTCGGTGACGATGCCGGTGAACATTACGCGCGCTCGTAAATCGTGAGGTTGTCCTGATCGAGCGTCTCGCTAGCACGGACGCGATAGGCCGGCGACTGCGTGATTGCGGTCAGCGGCAATGCGTCCAGCGCAGCGATCCCGTCGGCGCCAATCTCGCCGGGCCCGCGCAGGAGCCAGATTTCATCGACCAGACCGCTCTGCATGAAAGATGATGCGACGCGGCTGCCGCCTTCGATCATCAGGCGGGTGATGCCCTTGTCGGCGAGCGCCTTGAGCACGGCGGGCGGCTCGAGAGCGGATGGATCGGCCTGCGGCGGCACGCGGATCACCTGCGCACCGGCGGCCCCAAGCCGCGTCGCCGTCACCGGCTCGGCAACTTCGGAGGCGACCAGCCAAAGCGGCGTGGTCCGCGCCGACTGCATCAGGCGGCTCGCAGCGGGAAGCCGCAGCATCGGATCGAGCACCACCCGCACCGGCGAGCGGGCCTCCATGCCCGGGAGACGGCAGGTCAGCAGCGGATTGTCGGCGATCGCGGTGCGCACCCCGATCAGGATGGCGTCGCTCTGGGCGCGCAAGAGATGCACACGCGTACGCGCCGCCTCGCCGGTGATCGCCACCGGCGTGTTGCCTGCGGCTGCAATCTTGCCGTCGGCGGAGACGGCGAGCTTCAGGACCACATGCGGCCGACCATCGCGGATGCGTCGGAAATGGCCGGCATGATCACGCTTGGCGTCCGTCGAGCACAGGCCGACCTCGACCTGAATGCCGGCAGCCCGCAGCCTGGCATGCCCCTGCCCCGCCACCTCGGGATTGGGATCCTCGATCGCCGAGACGACGCGGCTGATGCCGGCGGCGATGACTGCATCGGCGCAGGGCGGCGACTTGCCGACATGCGAGCACGGCTCCAGCGTCACATAGAGCGTCGCGCCCTTGGCCGCCTCACCAGCGCGCCGGAGCGCCTCCGGCTCGCCATGTGGCCGGCCGCCCGGTTGGGTCCAGCCGCGGCCGACGATGACGCCATCCTTGACCACGACGGCGCCGACGGCCGGGTTTGGCCAAGTGCGCCCCTGCCCGCGCCGGCCGAGCGTCAGCGCCAGCTGCATGTAGCGGCGATCGGCGTCCTTCTGCGCTTTGAGCTTCTCGCCGACCTGATCGACCAGGACCCGGAAGATCATTTGCGGACCGGCGCCAGCCGCGGGGCTTCATCCTCGGCCGAGAGTTCGCCGAGCACGGCCTCGAAATCCTTGGCCTCGCGAAAGTTGCGGTAGACCGAGGCGAAACGGACATAGGCGACATCGTCGAGGTCGCGCAGATGCTCCATTACGATCTCGCCAATCGCCTCCGAGGACACTTCCGACTCGCCGCCGCTCTCGAGCTCCCGCACGATCGCCGACACCATCCTCTCGACCCTTTCAGGATCGACCGAGCGCTTGCGCAGCGAGATCTGTACCGAGCGCATCAGCTTGTCGCGGTCGAACGGCACGCGACGGCCATTGCGCTTGATGACGGTGAGTTCGCGCAGCTGCACCCGCTCGAAGGTCGTGAAGCGGAAGTTGCAGGTGACGCAGACCCGCCGCCGCCGGATCACCGAGGAATCCTCGGTGGGGCGGGAGTCCTTCACCTGCGTATCGAGGCTGTTGCAGCTCGGGCAGCGCATCTTGGCTTCAAGCCTTACTGATAGATCGGGAACCGGTCGGTCAGCGCCTTCACCTTCTCCTTGACCGCGGCTTCCACCAGCGGCGCACTTCCTTCCGAGGACTGCGCGATCGCGTTGAGCACCTCGGCGATCAGGCTGCCGACCTGCTGGAATTCAGCGACGCCGAAGCCGCGGGTGGTTGCCGCCGGCGTGCCGAGACGCAGGCCGGAGGTCACGAACGGCTTCTCGGGGTCGAACGGGATGCCGTTCTTGTTGCAGGTGATGCCGGCACGGACCAGCGCCTTCTCCGATGCGTTGCCCTTCAGCCCCTTCGGCCGGAGGTCAACCAGCATCAGGTGGTTATCGGTTCCGCCGGAGACGATGTCGAAGCCCTGGGCGCGCAGCGATTCCGCCAGCGCCTTCGCATTTTCGACGATGTTCTTCGCGTAAGCCTTGAACTCCGGCCGCAGCGCCTCGGCGAACGCCACCGCCTTGGCCGCGATCACGTGCATCAGCGGGCCGCCCTGCAGGCCGGGGAAGATCGCCGAGTTGAACTTCTTGGTGAACTGCTCGTCGTTCCACAGGATCAGGCCGCCACGCGGGCCGCGCAGCGACTTGTGGGTGGTGGTCGTGGTGACGTGGGCATGCGGCACCGGCGAGGCATGGACGCCACCGGCCACAAGACCGGCGAAGTGGGCCATGTCGACCAGCAGGTAGGCGCCAACGCTGTCCGCAATCTCGCGGAAGCGCTTGAAGTCCCAGGGGCGCGAATAGGCGCTGCCGCCGGCGATGATCAGCTTCGGCTTCACCTCCTCGGCCTGCTTCGCCACGGCATCCATGTCGATCAGATGGTCGTCGCGCCGCACCGTGTAATGCGAGGCCTTGAACCACTTGCCGGACATGTTGACCGGCGAGCCGTGGGTCAGATGGCCGCCGGCGGCGAGATCGAGGCCCATGAAGGTGTCGCCGGGCTGCAGCAGCGCCAGGAACACGGCCTGGTTCATCTGGCTGCCGGAGTTCGGCTGGACGTTGGCGAAATTGGCGCCGAACAGCTTCTTGGCGCGGTCGATCGCGAGGTTCTCGGCGACGTCGACCCACTCGCAGCCGCCGTAATAGCGCGCGCCCGGATAGCCCTCGGCATACTTGTTGGTCATCACCGAGCCCTGGGCCTCCAGGACCGCCCGGCTGACGATGTTTTCCGAGGCGATCAGCTCGATTTCGTGCCGTTGCCGACCGAGTTCACCCTTGATGGCGGCGGCGATCTCCGGATCGGCCTCGGCCAGGGTGGCGGAGAAGAAGGAATCGACGGACGAGGCGGGCTTGGCGCTGGAAGCGGTCATGGGCGGAATATCTCCACGTCCGCAAGGCCTTAGGCGGCCTGCGGTCGGTTCAGTGAAGGCGGTCGGAAAAGACCCCTGCCCTTACCATACGGACGGCGGCAGGCCAAGGGAGAGGCCAAGCGGTTGCGGGTCAAACCCGATATTTGCGCCAGATATGGTGGACGGCCGCCGGGGCAAGGCCGCCTCATCGCCGCCGCCGGGTGCGAGCTTTCGACACCTGCCAAGCGGAAGATTGCTTCCCGAAAAACAGAACAACCTGCCTGAAACCGGACGGTCTCAAGCAGGTTGTCGGTATCATGAGCAATTGGGGCGCGAGACAACCCGCGCCTCAGACAGTCACAGGCCGGTGTAGCCCGCCTTGACCGGATCGACGCGACCGTCCAGCTGACGCAGATAGGTCAGGCCGCATACGGTAAGACGATGCGGATCCCGCTCGCCTGCTTCGAACAACGTCTGGATATAAGCGCTGACCTTCTGGCGCGCCTCCTGGCTGGCCGCAGCGGTGCGGTTCGCCAGCAGGTCGTACGTGTGCATGATGCGATCGATGGCGGCTTCCATATCATCCCCTCTTGATGATCAGACCGTGAAGGCTATCTCGAACGCCGAGATCGCCTTGTTCGCGAGCCTGAGCTTGTTGAACTCTCCGCGGTGGATCAGCTGCACGATGATGTCGATCAGCCGGTCGTCCGGGGTGATCGTCTCCGGCAAGGCCCCCGTCAAACGCAGATAGTTGGACGCGATGGCATAGGCATCGCTGACCAGCTCCACGTTCATGACCTGCATTCCGTGATCGCGCAGCATGGTCCAACCTCCGGCACAGACAAGTCGGGGCCTTCGGATTAGTTCCAATTCGAATTGGGTTGTTTCTCGCAATCGCGAATGACGAGACGGATGATCAAAGAAAATGGCGCCGGCCTGGAGGGCCGACGCCAAGGTCTGAAGTAGATGATCAACGGCTCTCCGGTCTTGGCTCCGCTGCGCGGAGGCCGGCTCAGCCGGAACGATGTGCGCCTCAGAGGCGATAGAGAATCTGATCGGTCCAGAACCGCTCGAGACGATGCAGCGACTTGTTGAGCGTGGAGAACTCCTCGCTCGAGATGCCGCCGACCTGCTCTACGGTCTTGACGTGCTTCTGGTACAGCGCATCGACGATGCGGCGGATCTCCTGGCCTTGCGGCGTCAGGCGGATGCGGACCGAACGGCGGTCGACGCGCGAGCGCTGGTGGTCGAGGAAGCCGAGTTCGACCAGCTTCTTCAGATTGTAGGACACGTTGGAGCCGAGATAGTAGCCGCGCGTGCGCAACTCGCCCGCGGTCAGTTCCTTGTCGCCGATGTTATAGAGCAGCAGCGCCTGGACCGAATTGATGTCGGAACGACCACGGCGGTCGAACTCGTCCTTGATGACGTCGAGCAGGCGGCGATGCAGCCGCTCCACCAGCGTCAGGGCTTCCAGATAGAGCGACTGGACAGTGCCGCCCGTGCCCGGCGCAGCAGTCTCCACGGCCGTCGCAACGGCTTTCATCATGACACTTCCCCTGTCGTCGTTTTTGTCGACTTATTCGACGAAACTTTTGTCCCGTCTGATAGAGCGAACTTAAGGGGGGTGCTTTGAAGATCGCCTTAAATAAGAGCATAAAGAGAGAATGAATCGCGGAGAGTGAATTCTCTTTTAAGCCTGTAAATACAGCGGCTTTTGCAAGAGTCCGTTGACGGTGGCGACGGGATGTTCGCGTTTTGTCTCATCTGCTGTCGCATTCCAAAACAGGTGAGGTTCCCGCCGCTAAGGTCTGTGTAACAGCTGTGGCAAGTGGTCTTAAGGTGCTCGAAACATTACTTGCATCGCGTAAGAAGGATTTACGGCGAGCAACGATTTGTCAGCACCACCTACGGTGGGCGCTCTCGCGCCGACATCCAGGCCAGCACGAGATAGGCCGCGAGCATGATCGCCTCCCCGGCGACCACCAGCAGGTTGCCGCCATAGATCCCGGGGAACATCAGTTCGATGACGGCCATCGAGACCACCGTGGTGAGCCACACCACCGCGCCCCAAGGCGTCGCCAGCCACAGCCCGACGGCTGCAACGAGCTCGATCACCGCGAAATAGACCGTCGCCGCCTGCCAGGCCATCGCCTGGTTCTCGAACGCCTCGTCCTCGCCGCCGATGAAGCCGGTGACCTGGGCCCAGTGGTACAGCCCCTTGGCGATCGAGAGCATCGCCATGACCCGCAGGAACAGCACGAGCCGCCGCGTCCAGACATTCTCGTCACCGTCACGCCGGTCCGACGACAGCGCCGCAACCGACATGGCGACGTTGTCGCGCGCCAGATCTCGCGCCGAGGGGATTTCAGGCATGGCCGTTCGGAGCTTTCGGGCGCGTCGTCATTTGGGGCCTCTCAAGACCAGGAGGATGGCGATTCCTGGGCTGGCCGGCACCGTGAGACCAGCCGGGCCGGAAATCAACCGGGCAGCTTGCGTCACGTCAAGTGACGCGCAGGGTGCAAAGTGCTACAGATTGTTGGAATACCAACAATCAAAATCTGGCTCGCCGGCCAGCTCAAGGAGCCAGCACCCCATGGCAATCAAATTCGGGCGCCCGATCGATGTGCGTGACGTCACGCGGACCCCGGCCGCGGGAACACCACCAACGCTCGATCTGACCATCCGCCCGCGCCGCAACCGGAAGGCCGAATGGGCGCGCCGCCTGGTGCGCGAGAACGTGCTGACGACGGACGATCTGATCTGGCCGCTGTTCGTCGTCCAAGGCGACCGGACCCGCAGCACCGTCGCCTCGATGCCGGGCGTGGAACGGCTGAGCGTCGACGAGATCGTGCGGGACGCCGAACGCGCCGCCAAGCTCGACATCCCCTGCATCGCCCTCTTCCCTTATACCGAGCCGTCGCTGCGCGACGAGCACGGCTCCGAATCCTGCAATCCCGACAATCTGGTCTGCCAGGCGGTGCGTGCGATCAAGCAGGAGTTTCCGGAGATCGGCGTGCTCTGCGACGTCGCGCTCGACCCGTTCACCAGCCATGGCCATGACGGCCTGATCAAGGACGGCCGCATCCTCAACGACGAGACGGTCGCGGTGCTGGTGCGTCAGGCCCTGGTCCAGGCCGAGGCCGGCTGCGACATCATCGCGCCCTCGGACATGATGGACGGGCGCGTCGGCGCCATCCGCCAGGCGCTCGACCAGGCCGGTTTCCTCGACGTCCAGATCATGGCCTATGCGGCCAAATATGCCTCGGCGTTCTACGGCCCGTTCCGCGACGCGATCGGCTCGGCCAAGACGCTGACCGGCGACAAGCGCACCTATCAGATGGACAGCGCCAATACCGACGAGGCGCTGCGCGAGGTCGAGCTCGACATCGCCGAGGGCGCCGACATGGTGATGGTGAAGCCCGGCATGCCCTATCTCGACGTCGTCCGGCGCGTGAAGGACACCTTCGCCATGCCGACCTTCGCCTACCAGGTGTCCGGCGAATACGCGATGATCGCCGCGGCCGCCAACAACGGCTGGATCGATGGCGACCGCGCGATGATGGAGAGCCTGCTCGCCTTCAAGCGCGCCGGCGCCGATGGGGTGCTCACCTACTTCGCGCCACAGGCTGCCGAGCGGCTGCGCCAGCAGCGCTGAGCCGACGCGCGAACTGCCGATAACCTGGCTGGGGCCCAGCGATTCGCGGCCTCGGCTGAGCTGCGGCATCTGACGCAAAATCGTCCGAAATTTGCCGCGGGCCGTCCCAGGACGGCCCCTTGCAACCGCGTCCGCGGTTCCCATGTCCTGGTTGCCAATGTCGGAGGGTACATCCATGGCGTACACGGGTCCCGGTGGGAACGGCTGGAGCAGCGGCGGAGCCGGCCTGCGGCCGCACGCCTACGATCCCTATCAGCAGCCCGAACTGTTTCGTGGCGTGCTGACGCGGCGAATGGTTGCGTTCCTGATCGACCTCCTCGTGCTCACGGTCCCGGTGATCCTGGCCGTGATCTTCATTGCGCTGTTCGGCGTGGTCACCCTTGGCCTCGGCTGGGCGCTGTTCTGGCTGGTGTCGCCGGCCTCGGTGATCTGGGCGATCGTCTATTACGGCGCCACCATCGGCGGACCCAACTCGGCGACCATCGGCATGCGGGTGATGGATCTGCAGGTGCGGACCTGGTACGGCGCGCCGGGCTACTTTGTGCTCGGTGCCGTGCATGCGGTGTGCTTCTGGATCTCGGTTTCGGTGCTGTCGCCGTTCGTGCTGCTTGTCGGACTGTTCAACGGCCGTCGCCGGCTGCTGCACGATTTCGTTCTCGGCACCGTCGTGATCAACACGTCGGTGCGCGCACAACTGGCTGAACCGGCCCGGACGTGGTGAGACCGCACGTGTCGCATCAAAAGCGATTGACCCAAAGCTTTCGGGGCGCAATTCTGTTCACGATCGCCTCGGAGGCTCACGACGTTCCTTGACCCAGCATTCGCGTGACACCCCGCAATTCTACCTGACCGCGCCGTCGCCCTGCCCGTATTTGACCGGGCGACAGGAACGCAAGGTGTTCACGCATCTGGTCGGCGACAAGGCGACCGATCTCAACGACCTGCTCACCCATGGCGGCTTCCGCCGCAGCCAGTCGATCGCCTACCGTCCCGCCTGCGACCAGTGCCGGGCCTGCGTGTCGGTCCGGGTGATCGCCAACGAGTTTCGGCCATCGCGCAACTTCCGCAAGGTGCTCGCGCGCAATTCCGATCTGGTCGGCGAGCAGCGCAGCGCGGTGCCGACATCCGAGCAATATTCGATCTTCCGCGGCTATCTCGATCAGCGCCATCGCCATGGCGGCATGGCCGACATGACGGTGCTCGACTACGCGATGATGGTCGAGGACAGCCACGTCGAAACCCGCATCATCGAATACCGGCGCCGCAACCTGAGCAATGGACCTAACGCCCGTGGCGGCGAGTTGGTCGCGGTGGCGCTGACCGACGTGCTCAGTGATGGGCTGTCGATGGTGTACTCGTTCTTCGACCCGTCCGAGACCACCCGCTCGCTCGGCACCTTCATGATTCTCGACCACATCGCACGGGCCCGGCGCCAGGGGCTGCCCTACGTCTATCTCGGCTACTGGATCGAGGGCTCGAAGAAGATGGACTACAAGAGCCGCTATCTGCCGCAGCAGCGCCTGGCGGCTGCCGGCTGGCTGCGCGTCGACGCCGAGGGAGGCACGGCGCCGGAACCGCAGGAATGAAAGGGGCGAATAGCCAATAGGGCTTCTCTTACCCCCCTATTCGCTACTCGCCTCCATCACCCCGTCGCCAGATCCCACACCAGCTTCGCATTGAGCACGATGATCGCCACCGCGATCAGCCCGGCAATGGCGGTCAGCCAGCGCGGCGCGACGAACTGCCCCATCTTGGCGCGGCTGGCAGTGATCAACACCAATGGCACGATCGCGAATGGCAGCTGCAGGCTGAGCACGACCTGACTGAGGATCAGAAGCTGACCGGTCGCCTTTTCGCCGGCCCAGATCGTCACCACGACGGCCGGGACGATCGCGATCATGCGGGTGATCAGGCGGCGCAGCCACGGCGCGATCCGCCATTGCAGGAAGCCTTCCATCACGATCTGTCCGGACAGGGTCGCGGTGATCGTGGAATTCAGACCGCAGCACAACAGCGCGATCGCAAACAGCGTCGGCGCCAGCGTCGATCCGAGCAGCGGCGCCAGGAACGAATGCGCCTGGTCGAGTTCGGCCACGTCGTGCTGCCCGGTGCGATGGAACGTCGCCGCCGCCAGGATCAGGATCGAGGCGTTGATGGTCAGGGCCAGGCAGAGCGCGATGGTGGAATCGATCGTCGAGAGCGTGATCGCCTCGCGTTTCTCAGCAGGGCTGTCGCCATAGCCGCGGGTCTGCACCAGCCCGGAATGGAGATACAGATTGTGCGGCATCACGGTCGCGCCGAGAATGCCGAGCGCGAGATAGAGCATCTCGGGATTGGCGATCAGCTGGCCGCTCGGCACGAAGCCCTTGACCACCTCGGCCCAGTCCGGCTGGGCCATCGCGATCTGGATCGCGAAGCACAGCGC
Organism: Bradyrhizobium sp. HKCCYLS2038; assembly: GCF_051167655.1. Taxonomy (NCBI): domain Bacteria; kingdom Pseudomonadati; phylum Pseudomonadota; class Alphaproteobacteria; order Hyphomicrobiales; family Nitrobacteraceae; genus Bradyrhizobium; species Bradyrhizobium sp. HKCCYLS2038. The sequence goes on from NZ_JBNPTM010000003.1 coordinate 649,733, forward strand.
GATGATGCCGAGCAGCGCGACGACGAAGGCCTCGATCCAGCGGAAGCCGAACGCCTGCAGCGCCAGGATGAGGAAGACGTCGAGCGCGGTGACGCAGACGCCGATCGACAGCGGCAGCCCGAACAGCAGGCTGAGCCCGATCGCCGTGCCGATGACCTCGGCGAGGTCGGTGGCCGTGATCGCGATCTCAGCCGACAGCCACAGCGGCACCGAAACCCAGCGTGGCGTCGAATCGCGGCAGGCCTGGGCGAGATCACGCCCGGTCGCAACGCCAAGCCGCGTGCACAGCGACTGCAGCACGATGGCCATCAGGTTCGACAGCAGCGCGACCGAGAGCAGCACGTAGCCGAACTTGGAGCCGCCCGCGAGCGAGGTCGCCCAGTTGCCGGGGTCCATGTAGCCGACCGCGACCAGATAGCCCGGGCCGAGAAAGGCGATCAGCTTGCGCCACAGCGATCCTTTCGCGGTGGTTCGCACCGACGCGAACATGTCGCCCAGCGACGGCTCTCCGCGCTCGCCGCGCCAGCCTTCACCGCCATCACTCGGGGGCAGCATCACGTGCAACTGCGAAAGGTCTGACGATTTTGCGTCCATCATGGTATCCTGAACGAAACCGACCTTTAATGCAACTTATTTGCAAGTGCATGCATGGTCGTCGCGTTTGGCGCGGTGGAGGCTGTGTCGTTCGTCACGTTCATGCTCGCTTCTGCTGGGCGCACAAATTGCGAGCCCGGTCGTATCGTCATGTGAATGGTAACTGGTCGCACCTGACATAATCCCGTCGCGTCTGCGAAACTCGGCCACCGACCTGTCTGAAACGCCTGTGGCGCCCTGCAAGATTTGTGACGGGTACAGACGGCGTCGGGTGACGGGGAATGTGAAGGCGGGCGACGGGAGCGATCGGAAAGCGGGTGGGACCGAAGGGCCTTGGTGTCGATGATGTCAGCATCCATCACCACAGGTTCCGCATCATGCTGCCCTCGCCCACCCTGCCCGCCAGCTTCCAGCGCCTCGCCTGGTCCAACCTTGCAGCACAATCCGCCGAGCAGATCGCGCTCGCTGCCGCGCCCATCGTGGCCGTGCTTGCGCTCGGCGTCGGCGAAGGCGAGACCGGCCTGCTGCAGACCGCGCTGACCGCGCCGTTCGTGCTGTTCGCCATTCCCGCCGGCCTGCTCGCGGACCGCATGCCGCGGCGGCGGCTGATGGCCGCGGCGGAAGCGTTGCGCGCGCTGGCGCTGCTGGCGATCCTCATCGCCTTCGCGACCGGCGCGCTGACGCTGTCGCTGCTGGCCGCGCTCGGCTTCACCGCGGTGTGCGGCACCGTGGTGTTCAGCGTCGCGGCGCCGGCCCTGGTGCCGAGCCTGGTCGACCCGGCGCAGCTGGCCGCGGCGAACGCGCGGATCGAGCTCGCCCGAACGATCGCCTTCGCCGGCGGGCCGGCCTTGGGCGGCATGCTGGTCGGGTGGATCGGCGGGGCGCCCGCCTTTGGCTGCGCCGCGGCGCTGTCGCTGATCGCGGTGCTGTGCCTCGCCGGCATCGCCGAGCCCGTCCGCATGGCGGTGCCGCGCCGCCATCCGCTGGCCGAGATCAAGGAGGGCGCCGCCTTCGTGTTCAGTCACGCGCTGTTGCGGCCGGTGTTCGCGACCCAGTTCATCTTCAACACCGCGCATTTCCTGCTGCTGGCGGTGTTCGTGCCCTATGCCGTCCACCGGCTCGGCCTGTCGGCCGGCGGGGTGGGAACGGTGCTGTCGATGTTCGGCATCGGCATGGTCTGCGGCGCACTGCTGGCGACGCGGATCATGCGGCGCCTGCCGTTCGGCACCGTGATCGGGCTCGGGCCCGTCACCGGCTTCGCCGCGGCGCTGATGATGGCCCTCACGACGCTGGTGCCCTCTCCTATGCTCGCGGCGCTGAGCTTCTTCCTGCTCGGCGCCGGCCCGATCCTCTGGGTGATCTCGACCACGACGCTGCGGCAGTCGGTGACGCCCGCCGGCCTGCTCGGGCGCGTCTCGGCCATCAACATCCTGAGCTACGGCGCCCGCCCGTTGGGCTCGCTGCTCGGCGCCGCAGTCGGCGCCAAGTACGGCGCCGACCTGTGCCTCTATCTCGCAGCGGCCATCTTCGGCCTGCAGGCGCTAGTCATCGTCACCTCTCCGGTCGTCGGCATCGCGCGCCAGCCGGTGCCGCAGCCGGCCTAGCGATAGACCAGGATCGGCACGGTCGAATGGGTCAGCACCTTCAGGGTCTCGCTGCCGAGAATGGCCGAGACGCCGCGCAGGCCGTGGGAGGCCATCAGCACCAGGTCGCAATCCTCGTTGCGCGCCGTCTCGACGATCGCCTCATAGGGCTTGTCGTGCTCGACGCAGAGCGTGGCGCAGGCGACGCCGGCCTGCTCAGCATCCTCCTTCACGTGGTCCAGATATTTCGCGGTCTGATCGGCGACCAGCGACTTGTACTGCGCCAGCGCCTTGGTGGCGGCATGTGGATCGACGACCAGCGAATGCAGCGGCGTCGACACCACCAGCGCGGTGACCTTCGCTCCGGTCGCTTTCGCCAGCGCGACGCCGTGCCGGATCGCGGCCTTGGACAGATCGGATCCATCGGTTGGTAGCAAGATATGCGTGTACATGAGCTTCGTCTCCCCGTGGGAGAGGCTGGGCAGACTCGCATCCCCGGGCATTGACGTGGGTCAAGCCTGCGACATCTCGTCCGCCAGGTAGTTCTCATAGGCGCGTGTCGCAGGCGCGCTCGCCGCGATCTCCGGATCGAGCGTGAACAGGTCCTGCGCACGGCCGATGCCGCGCAGCGCGTAGCGGCCGGTCGACACCAGATAGCGGCGGCCCTCGTCGTCCAATCCTGCGCAGAATTCGGCCGACGCCAGCAACTCCCGATCGACCGAGCGGCACATCGAGGCGATGCGGCTGACCTCGTTGACCGCCGGACCGACGACGGTGAAGTCGAGCCGGTCCTCGCTGCCGATGTTGCCGTAGAACACCTCGCCGACATGCAGGCCGACATAGGCCGACGTCACCGGCCGCCCCTCGCTGCTTCGTCGTGCATTGAGCTTCACGATGTTGAGCCGGAAGCGATGCTCGGCGCGCAGCGCGGCCTGACGGGCCGACGCCATGTCGCCGGTGAAGATCGCCAGCACGCCGTCGCCGATCAGCTTCAGCACGTCGCCGCCGGACTCGTAGATGGCGTCGATCGACGCTTCCGCATAGTCGTTGAGCAGTGGGATGATCTCGTCGGGCGAGATGCTCTCGGAGATCGCGGTCGAGCTGCGCAAATCGGAGAACCACAGCACCGCATTGATGCGCTCGGTGACGCCGCGGGAGATGCGGCCGCGCAGCACCTGCTCGGACGCATCGCGGCCGAGATAGACCCGGCCCAGCGTGCGCACGATGTCGACCTGCTGCGCGGACTTGATCGTCAGCGCCAGCACCGGCACCAGGTCCCGCAATGCGCCGATCTGCGCCTCGGTGAAACCAACGTCGCGCCGCGTCAGCCAATTCGAATAGAAGCAGTCCATCTGCCCGAGCGTGCCAGCGTCGCCGAACCGGTGCACGAAGGCGACATAGTGCCGATGCCCCTGTCCGGAAAGCTCACCGATGACTGGAAAGTCGAGATGGGCGGCATTCAGCAGGTCGATGCGGAACTCGTCATCTCCGTTCTCAAGCATGTGGTGGAAGACGGAGCGCCGCCAGTTCTGTGCCGCCTCTCCCTCGTTGCTCGAGCCATATTCGAAGCTGTCGGCCTCGTTGGTGTCGCGATCATTCCAGCGGAAGCCGCGCCCCTCGAAAATCGGATGCAGCGTATCGATGATCCCCATGCTGCGCGACAAGGCGAGCCCGGCCGCGCAGCAGCGCTCACAAAAGCCGCGCAGGATTTCGTTCTCCGGTACGCCGGTCAGGCCCTGAGCCACGAGCCAGTTCATCACGTCGAGACGGGTCGCAACGTCCATTTCAACTCACATTTCCAAACTTCAAAACGGCCGGCTCACCACCTCGCCGTCCTCCTTCGTGAAGGAGGCGACGGGATGGTCGAGCAGGTCGAGCACGCGCTCGGACGGGCGGCAGAGCCGCGCGCCCTTGCCCGTCACCACGATCGGCCGGTTGATCAGGATCGGATGCGCGAGCATCGCCTCGATCAGCTGATCGTCGGTCCACCTGGCATCGCCGAGCCCGAGCTCGGCATAAGGCGTCCCCTTCTCGCGCAGCACGTCACGGACCTTGATCCCCATCGCGTTGACCAGCGCAATCAGCTGACCGCGGCTCGGCGGCGTCTTCAGATACTCGATCACGTCCGGCTCCTCGCCGGAGGCGCGGATCATCGCCAGCGTGTTGCGCGACGTGCCGCAGGCCGGATTGTGATAGATCGTTACGGTCATGGTTGGCTTGAATCTTCTTTGTAGGTGATGCGCGCGCCATGGCGTGTCGGACATCGATGGCCGGCCCGGCAAGTGCCGATCATACCGCGACGCGACGACGATTGACACGACCAACCGGTTCCGCTGTAATATTCCGCATGGGGACTTCGCGATCTCCCCACGAGGCGACATGCCCAAGTATCGCGTCCCGTCATTTTTGACACGAGGACGCATCATGTCATCCTTCGCATCGATTTCTCCTGACAAGCTCGGCCGGTTGATCGGAACACCGCAGTGCCCGGTGCTGATCGACGTTCGCATGGACGAGGATTTCGCCATAGATCCGCGGCTCCTTCCCGGCTCCATCCGGCGCTCCGCCGAGGACGCTCCGCAATGGAGCGCGGACTTTGCCGGCCGCGCGGTCGTCGTCGTCTGCCAGCGCGGCGCCAAGTGGTCGCAAGGTTCCGCGGCCTGGCTGCGCGTCGCCAAGGCATCGGCCGAAAATCTCGAAGGCGGCTTCGAGGCGTGGCTGGCCGCTGGTCTGCCGCTCGTGCCCGTGGCCAAGCTGCCGCCCCGCGACACCAGGGGACGCACCGTCTGGGTCACCCGCGCCCGGCCGAAGATCGACCGGATCGCCTGTCCCTGGTTGATCCGGCGTTTCGTCGATCCGCAGGCCGTCATCCTCTACGTCGCGCCGCCCGATGTGATGGCCGTGGGCGAGCGTTTCAAGGCTGCGCCATTCGACGTCGAGAACACGTTCTGGAGCCATCGCGGCGAACTCTGCACCTTCGACGTGATGATCGAGGAGCTTGGCCTGACGACGCCGGCCCTGCAGCGGCTGGCCACGATCGTGCGCGCGGCCGACACCGCGCGGCTCGATCTCTGTCCGGAGGCGGCCGGCCTGCTGGCGGCGTCGCTCGGCTTGTCGCGCATCTACGATGACGATCTCGCGCAACTCGAGGCTGGCCTTGGGCTCTATGATGCGTTCTATCGCTGGTGCCGCGACGCGACGGCCGAATCGCACAATTGGCCGACCAACAGAGTGAAGCCATGACCGAGCTGGTCTCATCGACAGCCTCCACCGAAGCTGACGCCACACATGGCGTCAGCTTCAACGAGGCATTCAAGGTCTGGCTGCGGGTGGCGCTGCTGTCGTTCGGCGGCCCGGCCGGCCAGATCGCGGTCATGCATCGCATTATCGTGGACGAGAAGCGCTGGGTGTCGGAGAGCCGGTTCCTGCACGCGCTCAACTACTGCATGCTGCTGCCCGGCCCCGAGGCGCAGCAGCTCGCGACCTATATCGGCTGGCTGATGCACCGGACGGCCGGCGGCCTGATGGCCGGCGGGCTGTTCATTCTGCCCGGCATCATCGCGATCATGGCGCTGAGCTGGATCTACGTCGCCTTCGGTCACGTCTGGTTCGTCGAGGCGCTGTTCTTCGGCTTGAAGGCCGCCGTGCTCGCCATCGTCATCCAGGCGGTGGTGCGCGTCGGCAGCCGCGCGCTGCGCAACAACGTCATGATCGCCCTCGCGGCGATCGCCTTCATCGCGATCTTCTTCTTCGCGGTGCCGTTTCCGATCATCATCATCGGCGCCGGCGTGATCGGCTATCTCGGCGCGCGCGCCGGTCGTCCCGAGTTCGCCGCGGCGGGTCACGGGAGTGGCAAGAACGGCGACGGCGACAGCGCGCTCGGGGAGGTGCTTCCCGATCACGCCAAGCCGAATGCGCGGCGAACGATCGTCACCGCCCTCGTCTGGCTCGCCCTGTGGCTCACCCCGGTGATCGCGCTGGTCGCGATGCTGGGCGCGGCGAACACGTTCAGCCAGATCGCGCTGTTCTTCAGCAAGATGGCGATGGTGACGTTCGGTGGTGCCTATGCGGTGCTCGCCTATGTCGGCCAGCAGGCGGTGGAGCACTATCATTGGCTTGCACCCGCGGAGATGCTCGACGGTCTCGGCATGGCCGAGACCACGCCGGGGCCGCTGATCATGGTGCTGCAATTCGTCGGCTTCATCGCCGCCGCGCGCGATGGCGGCTCGCTTTCGCCGCTGATCGCCGGCACGCTGGGCGGCCTGCTCGCCACCTGGGTGACGTTTGCGCCGTGCTTCCTGTGGATCTTCGTGGGCGCGCCGTACATCGAGGTTCTGCGCGGCAACAAGGGTCTCTCCGGCGCGCTCGGGGCGATCACCGCGGCGGTGGTCGGCGTGATCCTCAATCTGTCGATCTGGTTCGCGCTGCATACGCTGTTCCGCAAGACCGTTCCGGTGAGCGGCTTCGGCGTCGACTTCGATGCGCCCGTGCTGTCGAGTGTCAATGGCCCGGCCTTGGCGCTGGCGATCGCCGCGGCGGTGGCGATCATTCGCTTCAAACAGGGCATGCTCACCGTGCTCGCCGCCACCTGCGCCGCCGGTGTTCTGCTCAGATTGGCGGGCTGGAGCTGAGGCATCGGCGGCTCACACCACGTCGGCCGGCGCCAGCTTGCATGGCTTGCCGTCGGCCTCGATCTGCAGGGTAGGATGCTGGATGTTGAAGCGGCGGGACAGCTCGGCGCAGACCTGATGCAGGAACGCGTCGTCTGTGCCGTCGGGGCACACCAGATGCGCGGTCAGCGCAGTCTCGTTGGTGCTCATCGCCCAGACGTGGAGATCGTGCACCTCGTGGACGCCATCGAGCGAGGCGAGATAGTCACGCACCTCCGGCAGCGCGATGTCGCGCGGCACGGCATCGAGCGCGAGGTTGACGCTGTCGCGCGCCAGATCCCAGCCGCTGAGCAGAATCACGATGGCGATGACGATGCTGACGACGGGATCGACCCATAGCCAGCCGGTCCAGATCGTGATCAGCGCGGCGATGACGACGCCGAACGACACGGCCGCATCGGCCGCCATGTGCAGATAGGCGCCGCGGATGTTGAGATCGGTATCGCGGCCGCGCATGAACAGCATGGCTGTCGCGCCATTGATGACGATGCCAAGCGCCGCGACCCACAGCACGGTCGTGCCGGCCACCTCGCCCGGATTGCGCAGCCGGTCGAACGCCTCGACCGCGATGCCGCCGACGACGAGCAGCAGCAGCCCGGCGTTGATCAGCGCTGCGAGGATCGAGGCGCGCCGATAGCCGTAGGTATGACGATCGGTCGGCCGCCGCGCCGACAGCCACAGCGCGCCCCACGCCAAGAGCAGCGACATCACGTCGGAGAGATTGTGGACGGCGTCCGAGATCAGCGCCAGCGAATGCGCGGCGTAGCCGAAGATCAGCTCGGCGACGACGAAGGCGCTGTTGAGCGAGACGCCGATCGCGAACGCCATGCCGAAGCTGGCGGGCGCATGGCTGTGGCCGGCGTGGCCGTGCCCGTGGGAATGCGCGTGGGAGTGATCTTCGGAATGACCATGATCGTGGTCGTCGTGATGCGAATGGGAGTGCGCCATGAGACCACTTAACAGGTGCTGATAACGGAATGAGATGTCGTCCCGGCGAACGCCGGGACCCATAACCACCGGCGGCAATCGGTTGGCACGCGCGTCGTTCCAGCCTGCCCCATCCCGCGTCCTGTGGCTATGGGTCCCGGGTCGGCGCCCCACGCGCTATGCGCGCGGGGCTTGCCCGGGACGACGACCTTCTTTGTCGGTCCGGCTGTTGCCAAATCGGACCATCGGAAGATCGCCGAGCTTCGCTCACCTCACGCCCGCTCGCCTCACTCGATCGGCCGGTTGAACTTGTTCGACTTCGGCAGGCCTGCCGCGACGCGGCCGGCGTCGGCGCGGTTGCCGCGGAAGTCGGCCAGCTCCTTCCAGCTCAAGCCCTGGTCGCGCCCGGCGGAATCCTTCCAGGCGAGCCCCTGCTTCTGCTCGAACGTCGTGACGTCGGACAGCTGCGCGCTGGTGTATTTCTGCAGGCGGACGCCGCGGCCGCGCGCCATCTCCGGCACCTGGTCGAGCCCGAACACCACCATCTTGTGGTTGGTGCCGATGACCGCAACCTGATCGCCCGTGACCGTGGTGATCGCGCGGGCTTCCGCCGGCGCCGTGACGTTGAGCACCTGCTTGCCCTTGCGGGTATTGCTGAGGCAATCCTCTTCCTTGACCACAAAACCCTGGCCGTCGGAGGCCGCCACCAGGAACTTGCGCTCGCCCTTGGTGACGAACATCGAGACGATCGAGGCGTCCTGGTCGAGATCGATGAACATCCGGATCGGCTCGCCATGGCCGCGGCCGCCCGGCAGCTTGCCGACGTCGAGCGAGTAGAACTTGCCGTTGGTCGCGAACAGCAGCACCTTCGAGGTGTTCTCGGCGAAGAACGCCTGGCCGAGCTGGTCATCGGTCTTGAACTGCAGGTTCGATAGATCGGCGACGTGGCCCTTCAACGTGCGCACCCAGCCCTTGTCGGAGACGACCACCGTCACCGGCTCGCGCTCGATGAAGGCCTCCTCGATGGCGGCGAGATCATGCTCGGGCGCATCGGCGAAGTTGGTGCGGCGCTTGCCGAGCGGCGTCTTGGGCCCGAATAGGTCGCGCACCGTCTTGACCTGCTCGCCGACCTTGGCCCACTGCAGCTCCTCGGACCCGAGCAGCGCATTGATGCCCTTGAGCTCGCCGCGCAGGTTCTTGTCCTCGGTGCGGATCTCCATTTCCTCGAGCTTGCGCAAGCTCCGCAGGCGCATGTTGAGGATCGCCTCGGCCTGCACCTCGGTGAGCTTGAAGGTCTTCATCAAGACCGGCTTCGGCTCGTCCTCGGTGCGGATGATCCGGATCACCTCGTCGATGTTGAGATAAGCGATCAGGTAGCCGCCGAGGATCTCGAGCCGGTTCTCGATCTGCTTCTTGCGGTAGTTCGAGCGCCGCAGCAGCACGTCGCGCAGATGATCGAGCCATTCGCGCAGGCACTCGGCGAGGCCGACGACCTTCGGGATCTTGCCCTTGATCAGGACGTTCAGGTTCAGCGGAATCTTGCTCTCGAGGTCGGTCAGCCGGAACAGCGATTCCATCATCAGCGCGGGATCGACGTTCTTCGACTTCGGCTCGATGACGAGCCGCACGTCCTCGGCGGATTCATCACGGACGTCGCCGACCAGCGGCAGCTTCTTCTCGTTGAGCAGCTCGGCGATCTTCTCGACCAGGCGCGACTTCTGCACCAGATACGGGATCTCGGTGATGACGACGATCCAGGTGCCGCGGTTGCCTTCTTCCTGCTTCCACTTGGCGCGCACGCGGAACGAGCCGCGGCCGGTGGTGTAGGCCTCGATGATCTGTTCCTTGGAATCGATCACGGTGCCGCCGGTCGGGAAGTCCGGACCCTTCACCCAGCGCAGCAGCGCGCGCGACTTGGCATCGGGCTTCTCGATCAGATGCAGCGCGGCGTCGCACAGCTCAGCAGCGTTGTGCGGCGGGATCGAGGTCGCCATGCCCACGGCGATGCCCTGCGCGCCGTTGGCGAGCAGGTTCGGGAAGCCGCCGGGCAGCACCACCGGCTCCTTCGACTGGCCGTCGTAGTTCGGACGGAACTCGACGCCGTCCTCGTCGATGCCTTCGAGCAAAAGGCGCGCGACATCGGTCATACGCGCTTCGGTGTAGCGATAGGCGGCCGGATTATCGCCGTCGATATTGCCGAAATTGCCCTGGCCGTCGACCAGCGGATAGCGCGACGAGAAATCCTGCGCGAGGCGCACCATCGCGTCGTAGATCGCCTGGTCACCGTGCGGATGGAACGAGCCCATCACGTCGCCGACGATCTTGGCGGACTTCTTGAACGCGGTGCCGGGATCGAGCCGCAGCAGCCGCATGCCGTACAGAATGCGTCGATGCACCGGCTTGAGGCCGTCGCGCGCGTCGGGCAGCGCGCGATGCATGATGGTCGAGAGCGCATAGGCGAGATAGCGCTCTTCGAGCGCATCCCGCAGCGTCACCTCGTGGATCTCCGCCGGCTCCGGCGGAATCAGTGATTTTCCCATAAGCGAGAGCTTTCAGTGGGTTAGCCCAAGGACTTGAGCTGAAACGAACGATTTGGGAACACGCTTTATGCGATCGCGGCCCTGGGCGCAACGACGGGCCTGTCCGGTTCCCGGCCGAACGACGCGAAACGGCCGGCATGGAACCGCATCGCAGCCCGCCAAACATGCAGCCTGCTCGGCCCTGCCGCAGCTTGGCGCCCACGAATTGCGCAGGCCGATGCGCTTCGGCGTGCAACGATGTCGCACACTATTCTGTGTAGCTGAGATCGTCATGCTGCACCGCTAAGGTGACTGCGCGCCGCGCCTTGAACGCGGCAAGTCCCATGCAGTGAGAAAGGCAGATTCCCCATGAGCTCAGGATTCGTGACGACATCGGACGGCACGCAGATCTTCTACAAGGATTGGGGCTCGGGCCAGCCGATCGTCTTTCACCATGGCTGGCCGCTGTCGTCGGACGATTGGGATGCGCAGATGCTGTTCTTCCTCGACAAGGGTTTTCGCGTCATCGCCCATGACCGGCGCGGCCACGGCCGCTCGAGCCAGACCGAGCACGGCAACGAGATGGACACCTACGCCGCCGACGTCGCCGCGCTCGCCGCCAAGCTCGACCTCAAGGACGCCGTTCACGTCGGCCACTCCACCGGCGGCGGCGAGGTCGCGCGCTACGTGGCGAAGCACGGCAAGGGCCGCGTCGCCAAGGCTGCGCTGCTCGGCGCGGTGCCGCCGATCATGGTGAAGACCGAGAGCAATCCCGGCGGGTTGCCGATCGAGGTGTTCGACGGCTTCCGCACGGCGCTCGCCGCCAACCGCGCGCAGTTCTTCCTCGATATTCCGACCGGCCCGTTCTACGGCTTCAACCGCGACGGCGCCAAGGTGTCCGAGGGCGTGATCCGCAACTGGTGGCGCCAGGGCATGATGGGCGGCACCAAGGCGCACTACGATTGCATCAAGGCGTTCTCGGAAACCGACTTCACGGAGGATCTCAAGGCGATCGACGTGCCGGTGCTGCTGATGCATGGCGAGGATGACCAGATCGTTCCGATCGACGATTCCGCCCGCATCGGCATCAAGCTGCTCAAGCATGGGACCTTGAAGACCTATCCGGGCTTCCCGCACGGCATGGCCACCACGCATGCCGACGTCATCAACGCGGATCTGCTGGCCTTCATCAAGGGGTAGCTCCAAAACCGCCGTCATCGCGAGCGTAGCGAAGCGATCCAGAGCACCGCGACGACTCTGGATTGCTTCGTCGCCTTCGGCTCCTCGCAATGACGATGGCATGCGTCTCTTCGTTCTCGCGACGCAATCCGCGCCCGAGCTATCAATTTCGATCCGCCCTCATCTAACAGGAGGGCGCAGGGAAGGCCGGACCTCGACTGAGGCCCGTGGCCCGCCTGCGAAAAAAAATGCAGGCGGCAGGAACCACAGGTCAGCCGGACGACCCGGCCCTCCCTGCGCGATGGGCTACCGACTTATACGCAGTCTCCCCGGTGTCCGGCTTGTTAGCCACCGTCATCGGCGCCATGCGCTGACGCATGCATCGCCGACTTGGCACCAGCATCGGGGTGCCGGGACGCTGCGATTTCATCGTCCTGCCGGCTTCGTTCGTCCGCACGCCGTGAAGCGCGCTGCGAGCCGACAGGCCACCGCTCCCCGCCTCGCGTGTCGTGACGATCGCGCGCAACGCCCCTCCGACTGAGGCGGGATGCGCGGAAACATCGTCCTGATTTGCCCGACGACACAAGTCGATAAGCCTGCGACAGATTGGCTCGACGGGCAATCCGCGCATGGCAGGCCAGCTAATTCTGTATAACCGAATTTCGGCTGAGCCGGAACCGCTGCGGCCGCCAGCGCGTTGCCAGCTGACAAATGTGCCGCGTGATCGATGTCCCCCGAAGCTCCCGCTGCGGACACGTCTCCATGAAGGACTTCTCAGACGCCGCCTTTGCACCCGACGTGATCGCGCTGATGACCGAGGCGCTCGATGGCGCGGTCGCCGCCCTCCCCGAGCCGGTCAGCTCCACCCATGTCAACCTGCTCGCCGAATCCGTGCTTCGCACCGCCAAGACCGGGGAACGCGACCCCGCCGTGATGCAGCGATTGGCACTCCTTGAACTGCAGATCATGCCGCGGGTGTAGGTCGGACTCACTTACAAAGTGCCCCACCCCGTCATTCCGGGGCAAGGCCGCAGGCCTTGAACCCGGAATCTCGACATTGTCTTGCGTCCCTCATCTCGGGATTCCGGGTTCAACCGTCAACGCGCTGACGCGCGTCGTCGATTGCCCCGGAATGACGGCGAGGAACGGCCATGCCGTCCCGCGAAACCAAGCCGCCTCGCGACCTAGCAAGTCAACAATCCGGACTGCGCCTCGCTTATTCGTTATTGACAAATCTATTCGTCATTACCTAACTTCCTTGCATCGCCGCCGACAGAGCGGGAAGCAACCGGGAGGATTCTTCATGCGACGGCAGTGGCTCGCCTGCGCGTTCCTGGCAACGGCATCATTCATTGCGACGAGTGCGTCGGCTCAGGTCTCCGACGACGTGGTACGGATCGGCGTGCTGACCGACCTGTCGAGCTGGGGACGTGACAACAGCGGTCCGGGCTCGGTGGAAGCGGCGAAGATGGCGGTCGAGGAGTTCGGCCCCACCGTGCTCGGCAAGCCGATCGAGATCATCAGCGCCGATCACCAGATGAAGACCGACGTCGGCACCACCATCGTTCGCGACTGGTTCGACAACGGCAAGGTCGACGCCGTCGTCGACATCCCCAATTCCGGCATCGCGATCGCCGTGCACAACATGGTGCGCGAGCGCAACAAGATCGCGCTGCTGTCCGGCCCCGGCGCGAGCTCGCTAACGGACGAGCTGTGCAGCCCGAACACCGTGCACTTCACCTACGACACCTATGCGCTGTCGAAGGTGACGACCTCGGCCGTGATCGGCCAGGGCGGCAAATCCTGGTACTTCATCACCGCGGACTACGCGTTCGGCCAGCAGCTGGAAAAGGACGCGACGCGCTTCATCAAGGAGCTCGGCGGCACCATCCTCGGCGGCGTCAAGCATCCGACCAACACCGCCGACTTCTCATCCTTCGCGCTGCAGGCACAGAGCTCGAAGGCTGACGTCGTGGCGTTCGCCAATGCCGGCCAGGACACCGACAATGCGATCAAGCAGTCCGGCGAGTTCGGCCTGGTCAAGGGCGGCCAGAAGCTGGTCGGCCTCTTGATGTTCGACACCGACGTGCACGCGATCGGGCTCGAGGCGGCGCAGGGTACCTACATGACCACGGCGTCGTACTGGGCGATGGACGACAAGACCCGCGCCTGGTCGCAGAAGTTCTTTGCCCGCACCAAGGTGATGCCGACGATGATCCAGACCGGCGTCTACGGCTCGGTGCTGCATTATCTCAAGGCCATCAAGGCGGCCGGCACCGACGATGCCAAGACGGTCATGGCCAAGATGCGCGAGCTGCCGATCGAGGACACCTTCGTTCATGGCGGCAAGCTGCGCGAGGACGGCCGCGTCATCCGCGACATGTATCTCGCCCGCGTCAAGAAGCCGTCGGAATCGAAGGAGCCGTGGGACTATCTGGAGATCATCAAGACCGTGAAGGGCGAGGATGCGTTCCGGCCGGTCTCGGAATCCAAGTGCCCGCTGTTGAAGAAGTAGGAGCGCACGCATGAGCGGAGCCGATGCCAGAGACGGCGATACCTATGATTGCGACGTGCTGGTGGTCGGCTCCGGCTGTGCCGGGCTGTCGGCGGCGGTGACCGCCGCCCATGCCGGATTGAAGGTGGTCGTCACCGAAAAGGAGCCACGGTTCGGCGGCACCACGGCGCGCTCCGGCGGCTGGCTGTGGATCCCGGGCACGTCGCTCGCGAAAGCCTGGGGCATCGATGAGCCGCCGGAACTGGCGCGCACCTATCTGCGCCACGAGGCCGGCAACAGCTTTGATGCGGCGCGCGTCGACGCGTTCCTGACAAAGGGCCCGGAGGCGGTCGACTTCTTCACCGGCAATACCGCTCTGAAATTCGACATGCCGCTGACCTTCCCGGACTATCACGCGGAGGCGCCGGGCGGCACGCAGGGCGGCCGCTCGATGGTGACACGGCCGTTCGACGGCCGCGAGCTGGGCGATCACGTCAAGGATCTCGGCCAGCCGCTGCCGGAGCTCACCGTGTTCGGCATGATGCTCGGCTCCGGCAAGGAGATCATCCATTTCATGCGCGCGACCAAGTCGCTGACATCGGCGTTCTACGTCGCCAAGCGGCTGTCGAAACATGCGATGGACGTGCTGCGCCACGGCCGCGGCATGACGCTGACCAACGGCAATGCGCTGGCGGGCCGGCTGGCGAAGTCGGCGTTCGATCTCGGCATTCCATTGTGGCTGTCCTCGCCCGTGGCCGAGCTGATCCGCGACGGCGATGCAGTGCGCGGCGCTGTCGTGACGCGGCAGGGCAAGCGTGTCCGAGTCAACGCGCGGCTCGGCGTCGTGCTCGCCTGCGGCGGCTTTCCGCATGACGTGGACAGGCGCAAGGCGATGTTCCCGCATGCGCCCAGCGGCCAGGAGCATTTTTCGCCCGGCCCTGTTGGCAACACCGGCGACGGCTTGCGGCTCGCTGAAGCCGTCGGCGGCCGCGTCGAGGATGGCCTGCCGCATGCGGCGGCGTGGGTGCCGGTCTCCGTCACCACCCGCAAGGACGGCAGCAAGGGCGTGATGCCGCACTTCATCGATCGTGCCAAGCCGGGGGTGATCGCGGTCACCCCGGATGGCGTGCGCTTCGCCAATGAGGGCAATTCCTACCACGACTTCGTGCAGGCGATGGTCAAGACGGCCAAGCCGGGGCGCGAGATCGCGGCCTATTTGATCACCGACCATCGCTCCTTGCGCCGCTACGGGCTCGGCTGCGTGCCGCCGTTCCCGATGCCGCTCGGGCACCATCTCAGCACGGGCTATCTCAAGCGCGGCGCGACGCTGGCCGAACTGGCGCGCGTCACCGGCATCGATGCGATGTCGCTGGAGGCCACGGTGGCTGCGTTCAATGCCGACGCAGCGCTCGGCCAGGATCCGGCGTTCGGCAAGGGCTCGCGCGCCTACAACCGCTACCAGGGCGACGCGCTGCACGGGCCGAACCCGTGCGTCGCGCCGATCAAGGACGGGCCGTTCTACGCCATCAAGATGGTGATCGGCGATCTCGGCACCTATGCCGGCATCCGCACCGACGAGCATGCCCGCGCGCTCGACGCGCAGGGCCAGCCGATCGAGGGGCTCTATGCCGCCGGCAATGACATGGCGAGCATCATGGGCGGCAACTATCCGGGCGCCGGCATCACGCTGGGACCGGCGCTGACCTTCGGCTACATTGCCGGCCGGCATCTCGCCGAAAGTGCCGCCCAAAGGAGCGCCGCATGAGCGACCATCAGATGTTGGCCGGAAAGCTCGCGCTGGTCACCGGCGCCGGCAATGGCAATGGCCGTGCGATCGCGCTCGGGCTCGCGGACCGCGGCGCCGATGTCGTGATCACCGACATCGACATGGATGGCGCCGAGCGCTGCGCGGCCGAGATCCGCGGCCGCGGCCACAAGGCCTGGGCGCATCGGCTCGATGTCACCGACGCCGCGGGCTGCACGGCGCTGGCGGCGCAGATACGGGCTGAGGTCGGCGCCATCGCCATCCTCGTCAACAATGCCGGCATCATCATCCGCGAGAACATCGATTCCCCGCGCGCCGCAGAGAATTGGCAGCGTGTCATCGACGTCAATCTCAACGGCGTGTTCAACGTCACCTACGCCTTCCTCGCCGCCTTGCGCGAGACGCGCGGCACGATCGTCAACATCGCCTCCGTCGCCTCCTTCATCGGCATCAGCAACACGCTCGGCTACTCGCCGTCCAAGGGTGGCGTGAAGTCGCTGACCCAGGCGCTGGCGCGCGAGCTTGCCGCCGACGGCATCCGCGTCAATGCGATCGCGCCCGGCGTGATCGCGACCGCGATGACCGAGTCCACGCGCAACGATCCGCAGCGGCTTGCTGGCTTCATGAGCCGCACGCCGCTCGGCCGCGTCGGCCAGCCCGAGGAGCTGGTCGGCCCGGTGGTGTTCCTGGTCTCCGACATGGCGTCCTACGTCAACGGCGTGACCTTGCCGGTCGACGGCGGCTTCCTCGCGGTGTAGGCAGCAGCCGGACCGGGGGACCAGCGCATGGGCAGAGAGAGCCGCGGCATCCAGTCGATCGAGGTCGGCGGCAGCTTGCTGCAGGCCTTGGCGCGCAGCGGCGAGCCGATGATGCTGCGCGACCTCGCGCGCGAGGCCGGCCTGCCGCCCGCCAAGGCGCATCCCTATCTCGTCAGCTTCTCGCGCATCGGCCTGATCGAGCAGGACGAGACCACCGGCCGCTACGAGATCGGCCCGCTGGCGCTCGAGCTCGGCCTGATCAGCCTGCGCCGGCTGTCGGCGGTGCGGATCGCGACGCCCAAGATCGCCGCGCTCGCCAGCGCCATCGATCACGCGGTGTCGCTCGCGGTGTGGGGCACCAACGGGCCTACGGTGGTGCGGCTGGAGGAGCCGAGCCACGCCGTACACATCGTGATGCGCGTCGGCTCGATCATGGCACTGCTGGAGACCGCGACCGGCCGCGCCTTCGCGGCGTTCCTGCCGCCCAAGACGGTGAAGGCGGCGCTCGACGCCGGCCTCGACCGTCTCGGCGTCGGCTACAATCCGAAGCGCGCACCGAAGAGCCCGAAAGTCGCGGAGATGCTGGACGAGGTCCGCGCGCAGGGCCTCGCCCGCGCCGTCGGCGATCCCCTGCCCGGCGTCAATGCCTTCGCAGCCCCCGTGTTCGACCACGCCGGGCACGTCGCGCTGGTGATCACAGCGATGGGACCGGCGGGCAGCTTCGATGCCGGCTGGCAATCGCCGCTGGCGAACCGCCTGCGTGCCTGCGCGGCCGAGATCTCGAAGCAGCTCGGCCACGGCACGGTGCAGCCGTAGAGCCTACGCGGCGGCCGACTGCTTCTCCGGCCATGGATCGGACCACGCCGGCAGCCGCATCAGTCCATCCAGCCAGCGGACGATGTTTGGAAACGACTCCAGCGGCATCTCCGCGTCGCGCCAGTCGGTCGCCATCGAGGCGGCGGCGAAATCGGCGATGGTGAGACGGTCGCAGGCGATGTGACTGTGCGAGCGCAGATGCGCGTCGAGCACGGATGCGAACGTCTTGAGCGGCGCGACCTTGTCGACCAGCGCCGCGCGGTTCGGCGCCCCCAGGCCGAAATTCCTGCGCACGATGTGCTCGAAATAGAATGGAGCCACCGCCGGGTTCCAGTGGCTGTCGGTCCACGCCAGCCAGCGCAGCACCTCGACCTGCTCCTGCGGATCGCGCGCCGGCCACATGTCGCAGCTCTCGCGGATGCAGAGGTGCGCCATGATCGCTGTGGACTCCCACAGCACGGTGTCGCCGTCGACCAGCACCGGCGCCTTCATGTTGGGATTGAGCGCAGCGAACTCCGGCGTCTTGAGGCCGCGGGTGATGTCGATGAACTCGGCGGGCACGCCGAGATGCTTGACCAGCGCCAGCACGCGCCGCGGGGCCTGGGCCTTGATCCAGTAGATCTTCATCAGGGGTCTCCTTGGCTGATGCCTTGAAGACGAACGCAGAGGGACGGGATCGACAGCCGCTCACGGAAAAAATTGTCGCGGCTAACCCACACTATATCGCCGTCATTCCGGGGCGCCCGCAGGGCGAGCCCGGAATCCATACCCACAGGCCATCATGGCTGGGCAAGATGGCTGTGGGCGTCGATCTCGTTTTACCAAACGCAGTCGTGGGTATGGATTCCGGGCTCGCCCTGCGGGCGCCCCGGAATGACGGGCGGAGAGTTCCTGGCTTCGAACCAACGACGCGTCTGTCTCACCGGGCGTCGCGCGCCGCCGCGCTCCTCACATCGCGCGCGCGGCCGCCCGTGCGGTGAGAATGCAGCCCGGCAGGAAGGTGCCCTCCAGGGAGCGTTTGCCGGAGGCGCCGCCGCCGCCGAAGCCGGCGGCTTCGCCGACGGCATAGAGGCCGCTGATCGGGCTGCCCGCGGCGTCGAGCACCCGGCTCTGCAGATCGGTCTTGAGACCGCCGAGGCTCTTGCGGGTGATCAGCTGCATGTGGATCGCGATGTAAGGCCCTGCCCCGCTCATCTGCAGCGGCTCCGGCTTGCAGGTGCGGAGCTTGTCGGGGCCCCATTGCCGCGCGTGCAGAATGCGGCGCAGCTGATCGTCGTTGTGGAGTTTGTCGCCGTTGGCGAAGTTGGCATCGAAGCTGTCAGCGGTCGCCTTGAGCACCTCGGGCTTGACGTCGTCGGTCCCCGTGAGCGCATTCATCTTCGCAGCGAGGCCGGCCAGGGTCTCGTCGACCAGGAAGTGCCGACTCTCGCGCTGCATCTGGCTGATCAGGCGGTGATTGCCGAGCAGCGTCTCCTTGAGGAACATCGCCATCTGCCGGTCGCGGATGCGCGGGTTGTGCTCGGCGCCTGAGATCGCGAACTCCTTGGCCGCGATGCGCCAGTTCAGCAGGTGCCACGTATACGGCTTCTCCTGCGCCGCGACGCGCTGACACAGCGTATGCGTGTCGAAGCCGGTGACCAGCGGCTCCGGCCCGATGCGCTCGCCGCGATGGTTGAGCCAGAGCGCGGATTTGCACGGCACCAGCGACAGGCCATGGCCCTCGAAATGCGGAAACGGATGCGGGATGCCGGCCGCGTAGTTCCACATCTCGCCGGCGTGGGTGATCTCGGCGCCGACGGCTTCGACCGCATGGTGATGCAGCCGGCCGTCGGAGAACGGATGCGCGCCGTTGAGCATCGCAGCCGGCAGCGGCCGGCCCTTCGGCCAATTGGCGCGGACCTGGTCATGGCTGCCATTGATGCCGCCCATCGCCAGCACAGTGATCGGTGCGGTGATGCAGATCTCGGCGCCGGTCTCCTCGTCGACGGCGACGACGCCGGACATTGCACCGGCGGCGCGGTCGAGGCCGACGACGCGGTGACGGTGCAGCACGGTGAGCTTGCCACCATTGTCAGAGGCACGCATCGCCGCGATCATCACGCGCGTCAGCCGCTGCGAGGTGCCCCAGACGATGTGATAGCGCGGCAGCGCATTGCCGTCGCCCTGCAGCCCGCGCTCGACCCAGTTCACCGCGGGCATGAACGTCACGCCATGCGCGAGCAGCCAGTCGTAGACGTCGGTACGGGATTTCTCGACGTAAGTGCGCGCCCATTGCAGCGGCCAGTGCTCGGTCTCGTCGAGCTCACCGAACCTGATCCAGTCGCGCAGCGCGATCTCAGGCGTATCCGGAATCCTCATGCGCGCCTGCAGCGGCGTGCCCACCAGCGCCATGCCGCCGAACGCCCACAGCGCCAGGCCGCCGAAACGCTCCGGCGTGTCGCGGTCGACGATGGTGACCGACTTGCCGGCGCGTAGCGCCTCGAGCGCAGTGACGATGCCGGCGAGGCCGCCGCCAGCGATGACGACATCGGATCGAAGCGTCTTGCTCATGTCAGGCTGCCACAGAATGGGGCGTCACGGCGCGATCTTGCGCTTGAGCGCGTGCGCCACCGGCCGCGGCATCCGTTCCAGCGAGCCCAAGAGATGCGGCAGCAGCTTCAGCTTGAGCCCGGTGAGCGCCGGCGGCACCATCGCCTCGATCAGATGCGGTCCCGGCCGGTCCAGCGCGCCCTTCAGCGCGCAGGTGAATTCGTCGGGCGTGCTGACGCGGGTCGCGCGCACGCCCATGCCGTCGGCGATCTGCGCCAGCTTCAGGACCGGCCCGTGCAGGTCGAGCTGCGATCGCGCCTTCGGTCCGATCTTCTCTGCGCCGACCCGCTCGAGCTCGACATTGAGCACCGAATAGGACGCGTTGTTGAAGATCACGGCTGTGACGTTGAGCCGCTCGCGCGCGATCGTCCACAGCGACTGGATCGTGTACATCGAGCTGCCGTCGCCGATCAGCGCAATCACCGGCCGGTCAGGACAGGCGATCGCGGCGCCGATCGCATTCGGCAAACCTTGCCCGATGGCGCCGCCGGTGAGCGTGATCAGGTCGTGCCGGGGCGCGCCGGCCGTGAACTTCGACAGCATCAGGCCGGAGCTGATGGCCTCGTCGACGATGATGGCGTTCTCGGGCAGGAGATGCCCGACCGCCTTGCAGACCTTCTCGGCCGTGAGCTTGTTGCCGCGCGGACGTCCGGGCCGCGACGCCGGCGCCAAAACCGGCGTGGCGTTCTCGGCCTCGAGCGCGGCGGCCAGCCTGGTCAGGCTGCCGGCCGCGTCCTGCGCCGGTGTCGACAGGGTCAGCACGTTGCAGCCGTCGTGCGGCAGATAGCTCTTCTTGCCGGGATAGGCGAAGAACGACACCGGCGCCTTGGCGTCGACCAGGATCAGCGTGTCGATCTCCTTGAGCTGCAGCGAGGCCATCTCCGCGAGATAGGCGATGCGCTCCACGCCCGGCAGGCCGGCGCCGCGCTGCATGCGGGTCGGGAAGGTTTCGGCGAAGATCTTGACGCCATGGGTCGCGGCGATGCGCGCCGCCGCCAGCAGCGACTCCTCGTGCAGCGCCGTGCCGCCGAGCAGAATGGCGCTGCGGCCGCCCACCTTGATCGCCTCCGCGACCGCCTTGATGGTCGCCTCGTCGGCGGCGGCCGGCGGCGCGATCACCGGCGCCGGCTCGGCCACGCCGCCCTCGCCCCAGGACACGTCGGCCGGCAGGATCAGGGTCGCAACCTGCCCGGGCCACGAGCACGCCGCCTTCACCGCCGCGGCCGCGTCGCGGCCGAGCTCCGACGTTACCTGGGAGGTCCAGACGAATTCGGGCGAGACGTTGCGGGCGACGGTCTCGATGTCG
Source organism: Bradyrhizobium sp. HKCCYLS2038 (assembly GCF_051167655.1). NCBI lineage: Bacteria > Pseudomonadati > Pseudomonadota > Alphaproteobacteria > Hyphomicrobiales > Nitrobacteraceae > Bradyrhizobium > Bradyrhizobium sp. HKCCYLS2038. Next base: position 670,933 of record NZ_JBNPTM010000003.1, read on the forward strand.
GACTGCAGCTGCGCGTCATACTTGACGTGATAGGTGGCATGGTCGCCGACGATATTGACCAGGGGCACCTTGCCCTTGCGGGCGTTGTGCAGGTTGGCGAGGCCGTTGCCGAGGCCGCAGCCGAGATGCAGCAGCGTCGCCGCCGGCATGCCGGTCATGCGGGCGTAGCCGTCGGCAGCACCGGTTGCGACGCCCTCGAACAGGCACAGCACGGCGCGCATTTCCGGCGCGGAATCGAGCGCCGCCACGAAATGCATCTCCGAGGTGCCGGGATTGGTGAAGCAGACCCGCACGCCGCAATTGACGAGGGTCTGGACCAGAGCTTGTGCGCCATTGGGCATGGGAAAAGCCTGTTGCCTGGGGGTACGCCGAAGCACGGGTCGACTTTGTCCGGTCCCCGCCATCGCATTTCCCCTGATGTATTTGCGCCATTTTGGAGTTGACCGTCTCAGAAATCCAATGAATTGTTCTGCCTTGATCAATGATCTGGGTGCATCGATGCATATCCCCACCCTGCGGCAGCTGCAGCAATTGGTCTACCTCGCCGAGGAGCGGCATTTCGCCCGGGCCGCGCAACGCGCCCTTGTCACGCAGTCGGCGCTCAGCCGCAGCTTGCAGAACCTGGAGGACGCCGCGGGGATGCGGCTGTTCGACCGCAGCTCGCGCTCGGTGGAGATCACCCCGGTCGGCGAACGGATGGTTGCACGGGCGCGGTCGCTGCTGTCCGGGGCCGACGATCTCGGCCGCGAGATGCGCCTGCTGCGCTCGGGAGATGCCGGCGAGGTGACGGTGGGCGTCGGCGCCTTCACGGGGTTGACGCTGCTGCCGGACGCCATGGCCCGGCTGTATTCGGAGCATTCGTCCGTCCGCATCATCGTGGTGCAGGACAATTGGCGAGCGCTGATGGAGGCGCTGCAGCAAGGAAAGCTCGATTTCTTCCTCGCGCACATCACCGACATCCGCGCCGACGACAGCCTGGACATCGAGCCGCTCGGCAGCCTGCCCGGCCACTTCTACTGTCGGCCGACACATCCGCTGGCGCGGCGGCGCGAGCTTTCGGCGCGCGATCTCGCCGGCCAGCACTTCGCCTCCGTTGCACTGCCGCCGGAATTCAGCCGGCGCCTGGATGACCTGATCGCTGCGCCCGGCGGTCGCGGCTTCGACGTCGCGCTCGAATCGGAGAATGCGAGCCTGCTGGTGCAAATGGCGATTCGGTCCGACATCATCCTCGTTGCCGGCGACGCCGTCCTCACCCAGGAGCTTGCCTCAGGGCAGTTGGTCCGGCTCAAGGTGGCCGAGTTGAAGGAGCCCCGCACGCCGGACCTGCTGGTCGCGCAGTTCGGCATCTTGCGGATGAGGGGCCGGACGCTGTCGCCCGCTGCGATGATGCTGACGGATCTGGTGCGCGCGCAGGCCGCGCGAATCCTGATCGCGCCACGCCGGCCTCCGGCGCCCCGCGCCGCGCGTGCTACGCAGCGGTCGCCGGCCAGCCCGCGCAAGAAGCCGAGTGGCCTGCGGCGCGGCCGGGCGCGTCACGTCAGCAGAGGCAAGGCATGACCCGGCCGCTGCCTTCCGTCACCTTGTGGCGGCGCGGCGAGACGTCTCCTGCAGGAGCAGCACGGCTTCGTGAGCGCGAGCTTCCGGCACGAACAGATGATCGTGGTGAAACGCGGAGACCGCGTTGACGCTGATGCCGGCAGCCGCGAGCGCCGTCGTCACGGCGGCAAGGAGCCCAACCGCATCGAGCGCTGAGTGCACCGTCAGCGTGATCAGGCGCGCGGCGAACTGATAGCTCAGCCCTGCCCGCTCCGCATCCTCACGCCGCACGATCAGGGTGGTCGCTTCTCGCTCACGGAACAGCATCAGGGGCGTCAGCCCGGCTGGCGGGCCGACCTCCGGCGCGACGGTGCAGAACACGAAAACGCCGTCCTGCAACTCGGGCGCCATCGAGCACAGCAGACAATCGAGATCGCGCTCCGCCGCCATGCGCCCTCGTCAGGCCGATGCGAGATGCGCGCGTCCGTGCGGCGCCGTGAAATCCTGCAACGGCCCGACCGGCACGATGCCGGTTGGATTGATGGTGCGGTGGCTCTCGTAATAATGCCGCTTGATGTGCTCGATGTTGACCGTCGCGGCGATCCCAGGCCACTGGTAGATATCGCGCGTGTAGGCTGCGAGATGCGGATAGTCGGCGATGCGGCGGATGTTGCACTTGAAGTGGCCGACATAGACGGCATCGAAGCGGATCAGCGTCGTGAACAGCCGGATGTCGGCCTCGGTCATGGCATCGCCGAGCAGGAAGCGGCGCGTGGACAGGATCTCCTCGAGCCAGTCGAGTGTCGCAAACAGCGGCGCGATCGCCTCCTCATAGGCGGCCTGCGTGGTCGCGAAGCCGCACTTGTAGACGCCATTGTTGAGCGTGTCGTAGACGCGGGCATTGATCGCGTCGATCTCGCCGCGCGAGGTCTCCGGATAGTAGTCGCCGGGCAAGGCGCCGACGTTGTCGAACGCCGAATTGAGCATGCGGATGATCTCGGCCGACTCGTTGTTCACGATCGTCCGCTGCGCCTTGTCCCACAGCACCGGGACCGTGACGCGCCCGGAATAGGTGTTCTCGGCGGCCGTGTAGACCTGGTGCAGATATTGAGCGTGGTTGACGTCATCGGCCACGACGCCGGGCCCTTCCGCAAACGTCCAGCCCTGCTCGCGCATCAGCCAGTGCACGACGGACACCGAGATCATGTCGCCGAGCCCCTTCAGCGCGCGCATGATCAGGGTGCGGTGCGCCCATGGGCAGGCCAGGCTGACATACAGATGATAGCGTCCGGCCTCCGCCTTGAAGCCGCCGGAACCGGTCGGCCCCGGACGGCCGTCAGGGGTGACGAAGCTGCGGAACGCCGAATCCTTGCGCACGAAGCGGCCGCCAGAGGCCGCCGTGTCGTACCAGACGTCATGCCATTGGCCGTCGACGAGCAATCCCATTGATCAGTCCCCTCGGGCCCTACGCCCGCGCCTGCCGCGCCCTGGCCCGAGTCACGGCGTTGATGAAGCCCTCGCGGGCATCCGAATGGCCCTGGCCGCGCGGCTCCAGCACGTGACGCAACAGGAACAGGCCGGTCAGGCGGAAGCCGTCCGCGAGGTCCTGGTCGGACCAGCCATGGTCCGGCTCGCTCTCGCGCAGGAACGGCGGCAACCGCAGCAGCCGGTCGGCCCACGGCGCGCCGGCCGTGCGCGACACCGCGCCGCCGGATTTCGGCGACACGTAGATCAGGTCAGTGGTTTCGCCCGTGGCCGCACAGGATTCCAGGTCGAGGCCGAAGCCGAGCTCGGCAAGGATCGCGAGCTCGAAGCGCACGATGTGGGCAGCGGCCTCGCCGGCGTCGTCGAAATCATCGAGCGCGTTTTCGAGCCGGAGATACATGTCTTCATGCGGATCACGCTCGGGCAGCAGCCGCGCCAGCGCAGCCAGATGGGTCACGCCATAGGCGCCGTGCGAAGCGGACATCAACCCGGCGGCGCGCAGGGTCAGCCCGTCGATGGCGTACATGCCGAGATGCTCGTCGAGCCGCGCGCGCCAGATCGCGCGCACCGTGTTGCCGGGCTGCAGCACCGGCCGCATGCGCTTGCCGCTGGCGCCGCGGACGAGGCCGAGATGGCGGCCGTGTTCGCGGGTCAGCAGCTCGAGCACGGCGGAGGATTCGCCGTGTCGCCGGATGCCGAGCACGATGCCATCATCGGTCCATTCCATCGGACGAGCGGTCTCCAGGAGACGAGCAACAGAACGTGGCGTGGGCAAAGCGCAGCGTGCCCACCATGTGCAGCAACGCACGCGTCGCGGTGGGCACGCTGCGCTTTGCCCACCCTACTCGACTTCATCACGCATTGAACCAGCCGCGCGAATCGCCGGTGAACGAGTAGTACAGCCCGATCGTCGTCAGCGCACAGGAGATCACCTCGATGCCAGCGTCGAGCGTCATACCCTTCTGGTAGATGACCTGCACCAGCGAAATGTCGGACAGCACCAGCGCCGCCAGCAGCACCCAGCGCGGCCAGTTCTTGCGCCGCTGTGCAGCCAAGTAGACGAAATAGAACATCAGCAGGATGACGACGCCGTTGAGAATGGTCTGCGCCGCGATCATGTCCTCGGTGATCTCGAACGTCGGAGTCCGATCCGACACGGCGACCGACAGCGCATCCAGCATCAGCGAGATGTAGAGCAGCACTTCGAACCACAACACGTTGCGCGGCACGCTCATCGTCATTCCCTGGGGAACTCGAGTCCCATTTCCCGGTAGCGGTCGGGATCGTCGCCCCAGTTCTCGCGGACTTTCACGAACAGGAACAGGTGCACAGGCACGCCGGTGATCTCGGCGATTTCCTTGCGCGACTGCGCGCCGATCGACTTGATGGTCGCGCCGCCCTTGCCGAGCACGATCTTGCGCTGGCTGTCGCGCTCCACGAAGATCGTCTGCTCGATCCGGATCGAACCGTCCTTGCGCTCGGTCCAGCTGTCGGTCTCGACCGTGGACTGGTACGGCAGCTCCTGATGCAGATGCGAATAGATCTTCTCGCGGGTGATCTCGGCCGCGAGGTGACGCATCGGCGCGTCCGACATCTGGTCTTCGGGGTAATGGAACGGACCGGGCGGCACCATCTCCGCCAGCGCCCGCCTGAGATCGTCGACGCCGTCGCCCGAGATCGCCGAGATCATGAAGGTGCGCGCGAAGGGCAGCTTCTCGTTGGCCGCGGCGACCAGCGACAGCAGCTTTTCGCGCGGCACCAGGTCGACCTTGTTGACCACGAGGATCTTCTCGTGCGCAACCGAGGCCGCCTTGTCGATGATGGCCTGCGCCTCGTCGTCGATGCCCTTCTTGGCATCGAGCAGCACGCACACCAGGTCGGCGTCATGCGCCCCGCTCCAGGCCGTCGTGACCATCGCGCGGTCGAGCCGCCGCTTCGGCGAGAAGATGCCGGGCGTGTCGACCAGGATGATCTGCGACGCGCCTTCGATGACGATGCCGCGGATCAGCGCGCGCGTCGTCTGCACCTTGCGCGAGACGATCGTGACCTTGGAGCCGACCAGGGCATTGACGAGCGTCGACTTGCCGACATTGGGCGCGCCGATCAGCGCGACAAAACCGCAGCGGGTCTGCCCCGCCTGTTGTTCAGCCGTCATTGCTGCCGCCGCTGACGCCTTCGCGCTCGATCATGACAGATGCCGCCACCTTCTCGGCCGCGCGCTTGGAGCCGCCGACGCCTTCGGCCGGCTCCAGGCCCGGGAGATCGACGGCGACGCGGAATTGCGGATCGTGATGCGGCCCGGTGCGCTCGACCTCGCGATAGACCGGCGTGGGCAGGCCCTTGCCCTGCGCCCATTCCTGCAACACGGTCTTCGGATCGCGCAGCGGACGCCGCGGCTTGTGCATGCGCTCGGTCCAGTTGCGCTCGACAAAGCCGGCGGCAGCCGTGTAGCCGCCGTCGAGAAAGATGGCGCCGATCACGGCTTCGCAGACGTCACCCAGCACCGACTTGCGCAGCCGCGCGCCGGCGCCGGCACCGACCGCGCCGAGCTTGATGTCATCGAGCAGGCCGAGCGACTTGGCGACATCGGCGCAGCTCTCCTTGCGCACGAGATCGGCCAGCCGCTTCGACAGCTCGCCTTCATCGGCGCTCGGGAACGAGCGGTACAGCATGTCCGAGACGATGAGGCCGAGCACGTGGTCACCGAGAAACTCCAGCCGCTGATAGCTGTCACCGCGCTTCTTGGACGATTTCAGCGCCGACACATGCGTGAAGGCGGTGCTGAGCAGGGACGGATCGGCAAAGTGATGACCGATGCGCGCTTCGATCGCGGCGTTGGCGGCCTTGTCGGCAGCCTTCGCGCCCTTGGCTGCGCTGGTGCCCGCGCTCTTGGCGCCGCTTCTGCCCTTCGTCTTGCTCCGCGGCGATTTGGCATCGGGCTGACCATCGGCCGACGCGGACACCGCCTCGGACCGGGTCTCGCGCACGCCGGCAACCGGCTCGGCTTGCATGTCGGTCAGCTTGGTCTCTTTCGACTCGGTCTTCGCCTCAGTCTTGGCGTCGGTCTTGGCGTCGGTCTTGGCGTCGGTCTTGGCCTCGGACTTGTCAGACCGCGCCTCGGATTTCGGCCGCGACACAGACTTCGGCGCAGCCTCGAGCGCACCCGTGCCGGGTTGCGGGCTCGCAGCAGCGGCCTGTGTGGTCTGAATCTCGGGTGAATCGTCCGTCATCGCACGAATTTGAAAATACGGTTCCAACGCACCGCCACTGGCCAGCGCCAAAACGCCCAGGCGTGTTCGCCCTCGGCGATCGAGAAGAAGATCAGCTGAGCCCGACCGACGATGTTCTCGAACGGGACGTATCCGACCTGAGAGAGGAAGCGGCTGTCGGTCGAGTTGTCGCGGTTGTCGCCCATCATGAAGAAGTGGCCCGGCGGGACGGTGTAGACATTGGTGTTGTCGACATAGCCGTTGTCGACGCAATCGAGCGTCTCGTAGCTCACGCCGTTCGGAAGGGTTTCCTTCCAGCGTTTCACCCGGGCGGTCGAGTCGGGCTGACCGCAGGGGTCCTCGCCGACGAAGTCACTGAGACGCTCGCGCTGCACGGGCTTTTCGTTGACGTAGAGCAGCCCTTCGCGCACCTGGATGTGGTCGCCAGGAAGACCGATCACCCGCTTGATGTAGTCGGTGGTGTCGTCCTTCGGCAGACGGAACACGACGATGTCGCCCCGGTTCGGCTCCGAGCCGAAGACACGCCCCGAGAACAGCGGCGGCGACAGCGGGATGGAGTAGTGGCTGTAGCCGTAGGAATATTTCGATACGAACAGGTAATCGCCGACCAGCAGCGTCGCCTTCATCGATCCCGAGGGGATGTTGAAGGGCTGAAACAGGAAGGTGCGGATCACGAGCGCGATGAGAAGCGCATGAACGACGACGCGAACGGTTTCGCCGACGCCGCTCTCAGTCTTGGTTCCGGAGGTCACGCTCATCGCTCTTTCACTGTCCCTTGGCGAACGGTCCGACGATTCGCCAGCCTTTGCAGAACACCCCTCCCGCCCCGCGAACAACCTAACGTTCCGCAGTTTAAGGGATTCTGTCCTGATTCTGGTGGTGAAGGCCAATCCCGGTATGACCCAGGACCGGCCCCTGCTGCAGTCGCTCGATTTGGCGGGTTTTAGACGACTGTTCCGGCCCGCGCAATCAACGGCCGCATCAAAACTCTATAACGTGCTGGAATCGATTGCATTTTTGTTTTTCCGGACCGAAGGCCGCGATCATTCAGGTCGTGTCGCGGCGCACGGCTGAAATTATGACGAACGCCTGCGCCAGCGGCCAGTCGTCGGTGATCGACAGATCGATGCGGGCCTCGCAACCTTCGGGGGTCAGCGCCTTCAGGCGTTCTGCAGCACCACCCGTGAGTTGCATCGTCGGCCGGCCACCCGGCATGTTGACGACGCCCATGTCGCGCCACCACACGCCATGGCGGATGCCGGTGCCGAGCGCCTTGGAACAGGCCTCCTTGGCGGCGAATCGCTTGGCATAGGTCGCGACCACCATTTTCTCGTTCTTGGCCCGCCGCTCGGCCTTGGCGCGCTCGGCCGGGGTGAAAATGCGGTTGAGGAAGCGCTCGCCATGACGCTCGATCACCTCGCCGACGCGCCGGATGTCGATCAGGTCGGAGCCGATGCCGATGATCATGCCGCCCGGCTCCGGCCGCGATCCATCGCCGCGCGCATGGTTCGCACCGATTCGCCCAGGCCGACGAACAGCGCCTCGCCCATCATGAAGTAGCCGATGTTGAGCTCGACGAACTCCGGCAGGGTCGCGATCTGCTCGGCGGTCGCATAATCGAGGCCGTGCCCGGCATGGACTTCGAGGCCCGCCGCATAGGCCTGCCGGGCGCCGGCCACGATCCGCTGCCACTCGGCCTCGGCCTTCTCGTGATGACCATCGGTGATGGCATCGCACCAGCCGCCGGTGTGGATCTCGATCACCGGCGCACGCAGCCGCGCCGCCATCTCGATCTGGGCCGGGTCGGCGGCAATGAACAGCGAGACCCGGATCCCGGCCTCGCTCAGCCGGGCAATCGCGGGCGCCAAAGCATTGTGCTGCCCCACCACGTCGAGGCCCCCCTCCGTCGTCAATTCCTCGCGCCGTTCCGGCACCAGGCAGCAGGCGTGCGGGCGGGTCGCAAGCGCGATGCGCACCATCTCCTCGGTGGCCGCCATCTCGAAGTTCAGCGGCTTGGAGGTCTCGGCTTTCAACCTGATCATGTCGTCGTCGCGGATGTGCCGGCGGTCCTCGCGCAGATGCGCGGTGATGCCGTCGGCGCCGGCCTCGATCGCGAGCAGTGCGGCCCGCACCGGATCCGGGCTGCGGCCGCCGCGGGCGTTCCGCAGGGTCGCGACGTGGTCGACATTGACACCGAGGCGGAGCTTCGGAGGGTGTGATTTCGAAGTATCTGACTTCAAACGATCTGACATGGGCCGGCTCGCAGAACTCTTGAAAACCATGCGCGTGGTTTAGCGCTATCCGGTGACAGAACGAAGCCGCCAAACCGGCAGATTAGCCATTCACGCGGTCGACCTTCGCCACGATAGTCTTGGCGCGGAGCTGGTTGATGATCGCCGAGAGATGCTTGAGGTCGTAGACCTCGAGGTCGATCGTCAGCTCGGTGAAATCGGGCGAGCGGCGGCTCATGCTGATGTTGTCGATGTTGCCGTCATGCTCGGCGATCACGGTCGCGACCTGCGCCAGGCTGCCGGGCTCGTTGACGTTCTCCACCCGGATGCGCGCCGGAAAACGCTGCGGCGAGGTCTCGTCGACATCCCAGCGGACGTCGAGCCAGCGCTCGGGCTCGTCCTCGAAATCCTTCAGCGCCGGCGACTGGATCGGATAGATCGTGATCCCCTCGCCCGGCGTCACAATGCCGACGATGCGGTCGCCCGGGACGGCGCCGCCATTGGGCGCGAACTTGACCGGCAGGCCGGAATTCAACCCGCTGATCGGAATCGCGAACGGACCACGATGCGGCTCGGCCGCGGGCGGCGCCGCTGCCTTGGCCGCGGTCGTCGCCGCCGCGGTCTTCTTGGCGCCGTAGCGCACGACCCGCTCTTCCTTGTAGTCCGGATACATCGCGCGGGCGACGTCGGAGGCCTTGATCTCGCCGCGCCCGACCGCCGCCATGACGTCCTCGATCGAGGCCCGCGCCAGCCGCGGCAACGCGCCCTTGAGCTTGTCGTCGGCATATTCGAGCTTCGTGCGCTCGAACAGTCGCTCGACGATGCGCCGGCCGAGCCCGGCATATTGATCGCGCACGGCGGTGCGCGTCGCCCGCCGGATCGCCGCCCTCGCCTTGCCGGTGATGGCCAGCGTCTCCCAGGCCGACGGCGGCGCGGACTGCGCGTCCGACGTCAGTACCTCGACTTCGTCGCCATTCTGCAGCTCCGACGATAACGCGGCGAACTTGCCGTTGATCTTGCAGCCGACGGCGCTGTTGCCGACGTCGGTGTGCACGGCATAGGCGAAATCGATCACGTTTGCGTGGCGCGGCAACGCGATCAACTTGCCCTTCGGCGTGAAGCAGAACACCTGATCGTGAAACAGCTCGAGCTTGGTGTGCTCGAGGAACTCCTCCGGATTGGCGCTCTCCGACAGGATACCGATGGTGTGCCGCAGCCAGGCAAAGGCGTTCGATTCGCGCTTGAGCAGCTCGGTCGGGGAGCCGATGCCGTCCTTGTAGAAGGCATGCGCCGCGATGCCGAGCTCGGCGATCTGGTCCATCTCCTCGGTGCGGATCTGCAGCTCGACGCGCTGCTTGCCGGGGCCGATGACCGTGGTGTGAATCGAGCGGTAGTCGTTCTGCTTGGGCGTCGATATGTAGTCCTTGAACCGGCCCGGCACGACCGGCCAGGTCGTGTGCACGATGCCGAGCGCGCGGTAGCAGGACTCGACATCCGGCATGATCACGCGGAAGCCGAAGATGTCCGACAGCTGCTCGAAGCCGACCGATTTGCGCTCCATCTTGGTCCAGATCGAGAATGGGCGCTTGCGCCGGCCCGAGACGCGCGCGGTCAGGCCGTGGTCGCGAAACTTGCGCGCCAGCTGGCTCTCGATCTCGCCGATCAGGTTGCGGTTGCGCTCCGCAAGCGCATCGAGCCGCTGCATCACGACGTCATAGGCCTGCTGGTCCAGCGTCCGGAACGAGAGATCCTCCAGTTCCTCGCGCATTTCCTGCATGCCCATGCGGCCGGCCAGCGGTGCATAGATGTCGAGGGTCTCCTCGGCGATTCGGCGCCGCGACGCCTCCGGCACGAATTCCAGCGTGCGCATGTTGTGCAGGCGGTCGGCGAGCTTGACCAGCAGCACGCGGACATCGTCGGCGATCGCCAGCAGCAGCTTGCGCAAGTTTTCGGCCTGCTTGGCCTCGCGCGACACCAGCTCCAGCCGCTTCAGCTTGGTCAGGCCCTCGACCAGCGCGCCGATCTCCGGCCCGAAGAAGCGGTCAATCTCGGCGCGCGTCGCCTCGGTGTCCTCGATCGTGTCGTGGAGCAGCGCAGCGACGATGGTGGCGTCATCGAGCTTGAGGTCGGTCAGAATGGCCGCGACCTCGAGCGGATGGGTGAAATAGGGATCGCCGGAAGCCCGGGTCTGCGACCCATGCGCCTTCATGGCGTAGACATAGGCCTGGTTGAGCAGATCCTCGTTCGTGTCCGGATTATAGGAGCGGACCCGCTCGACGAGATCGTACTGCCGCATCATCCGCGAGCGCGGCTTTTGCGATCGCGGCCGCTCGGCCGACGGGGCTGCCACGGCCGGTTCGGCTGCAGCTTGCATCTGCGAAGGAGTGTGGCGCGAGACCACCATGAAAACTGTCTAAACCTTTATCTTTGGGAGCGATTCGGCGGTGCCCGCGCTCGATCCATTTCTCCTATGGTAATCACGAAATCACGCCCAAATGCAAAGGCCCGGACGTGGTCCGGGCCTTCACAATCTCATAAGTTAATTTGAAGCCGCGAGTCTGACGAGGTCACTCGTCCTCTTCCGGCTGCTCTTCCGGCGGCGCGAGGCCTTCGAGGCCCTTCAGCAGCTCTTCCTCGGTCATGCGCTCGACGGCCACCTCGGTGTCGTCGGCATCGACGCTGGCGCCGGCCGAACCGATCAGCGGCACCGTATCGGGCTCGGGCTCGTCGACTTCGACGAACTTCTGCAGCGAATGCACCAGTTCTTCCTTCAGATCCTCGGGAGAAATGGTCGAATCCGCAATTTCCCGGAGTGCCACAACGGGATTCTTGTCATTATCTCTATCAATTGTAAGTTGTGATCCGGACGAGATCATACGGGCACGGTGCGCGGCCAGGAGGACCAGGTCGAACCGGTTGTCCACTTTGTCGATGCAATCTTCCACGGTGACGCGCGCCATCGATTGTCGCTCCGGTCGGTTGTGTGCTTAATATGCTGATTATGTTGGGCTAGTTATAGAGGCTGACCGGGTTTCGCAAGGCCAAACTGGCGATCGGCCCAGGTATCCGGCAGGCAGTGTCAATCCGGGGACTTGAACTGGCGGCCATCCTGGTCCGCATAATAACGGGCATGGACAAGAAAACGCTTCATTGCGTCGTCACAACTGCGCCTTTGTTGCCCTGATCGCTTCCGTTTGCGGTAACCTCACACCAGACCGACCGCTCGACGCCTGCGCAGTATATCTTGAGATGGAAAGCGCGACCGACTGGAGTCGCGCCAAAAAACAGAAGCTAACTGAACGCGAGACACTGAATGTCATCTTCGACCAACAAGATTGCGCTCTTCATTGATGGCGCCAACCTATATGCAACGGCCAAGACGCTCGGCTTCGACATCGATTATAAGCGCTTGCTCAAGGAATTTCAGAGCCGCGGCACGCTGCTCCGGGCGTTCTATTACACGGCGATCATCGAGGATCAGGAGTACTCGTCGATTCGCCCCTTGATCGATTGGCTCGACTACAACGGCTATACCGTCGTGACCAAGGCGACCAAGGAGTTCATCGACGCCAGCGGCCGCCGCAAGGTCAAAGGCAACATGGATATCGAGCTCGCCGTCGACGCCATGGAGCTCGCCGAGCACATCGACCAGATGGTGCTGTTTTCGGGCGACGGCGACTTCCGCTCGCTGGTGGAAGCGATGCAGCGCCGCGGCGTTCGCGTGACGGTGATCTCCACGATCTCGAGCCAGCCGCCGATGATCGCCGACGAGTTGCGGCGCCAGGCCGACGTCTTCACCGATCTCATGGAGCTGCAGTCGAAGCTCGGTCGCGACCCGTCGGAACGTCCTGCCCCGCGCGAGCCGCGCCACCATTCCCCGCAATTCTTGCAGCGCTCGACGGCGCCCGCAGCACGGACCCCCACGACAACTCCGAACGATGAAGATTTCGAGGACTAGGCCCGCCAAGGGCGCGGTGCCCGCAAGCGCCTCTCCATCGTCGACCGATCCGAACCGAGACTGTCCGCTGTGCCCGCGCCTCGTGGAATTCCGCGAGGCGCAGCGGGCGCGCGAGCCGTCCTGGTTCAATGCGCCGGTGCCTTCGTTTGGCGCGGCCGATGCCCGCCTGCTGATCGTCGGGCTGGCTCCGGGGCTGCAGGGCGCCAACCGCACGGGACGGCCGTTCACCGGCGATTACGCCGGCGAACTGCTGTACGGGACGCTGCTGAAATACGGCTTCGCCCGGGGGCGATTCGAGGCGCGCCCCGACGACGGGCTGACGCTGGTGGATTGCCGAATCAGCAACGCCGTGCGCTGCGTGCCGCCGCAGAACAAGCCGCTGCCGGCCGAGATCAACCAGTGCCGCACGTTTCTCGGCGCCACGATCGCCGCGATGCCGCGCCTGCGCAGCATCGTCGCGCTCGGCCGCATCTCGCACGACACGCTGCTCAAGCTGCTCGGACTTCGCGCCGTCACCGCCCCGTTCGCGCATGGCGCCGTGCATCAGGCCGGCGGGATCAGGCTGTACGACAGCTACCACTGCTCACGCTACAACACGAACACCGGCGTGCTCACGACCGAGATGTTTCACGCCGTGTTCGCGCGGGTGAAGGCGGAGCTGGATTAGCTCGTAGGGTGGGCAAAGGCGCGCCCGGATCTTTGTCGTTAGCGTTGCTAGTTCGCGCGCCGTGCCCACCGCGGTCCCTCGCCGGCACCGCCGGTGGGCACGCGCCGCCTGATGGCGCCGCTTTGCCCACCCTACGTAGCCTCGCGCGCCGGATGATCCTTCAGCCACGCCAACACATCGCCTGCATTCCGGTCCGGCGGAAACACCGGATAGAACATTTGCGTGATGCGTGCATCATCCACGATCAAGGCCAGCCGCTTGATCATGGTCAGCCCGACGATCTCCATGGTCGGCAGCCGCAGCGCGTTGGTCAGCTCGAGCGTCTCGTCGGACAGCACCGGAAACGGCAGGTGCAGGCGCGAGGCCATTTCGGTCTGGTAGGCGTTGCTCTGCGTCGACAGCCCGAACACATGGGCGGCGCCGGCCGCCTTCAGCTCGCCGAACAGATCGCGGAAACTGCAGGTCTGCGGCGTGCAGCCGCGCGCGCCCGGGATCATGTCCCAGTCCTCGACCAGCGACACCTTGCCGGGCTCGCCGGTCCGCGGATAGGCAAACACGACGGTGCGCCCCGGCAGAGCCGACAAATCGACCAGCGTATCGTCGGTCGCGCGCAGGCCGATGGAAGGAAGGGTCATCCCGACCAGATGATCAGCGGCGCCATCATCGATCGGCGCCGGAATCGCGCTCCAGTCGACGTGCAACAGATTCTTCTGAGGCATCGGATTGCTTCCCTGGCTTGGCTATCGGCGTCCGAGACCGCCGCGAGGCTGCGTCAGCCACGCGCCCGCAACAGCCGGCCCTTCTCACGGCCCCAGTCGCGCTTCTTCTCGCTCTCGCGCTTGTCGTGCAGCTTCTTGCCCTTGGCCACCGCGAGCAGCAGCTTGGCGCGGCCGCGCTCGTTGAAATAGAGCTTGAGCGGAATCAGCGTCATGCCCTCGCGCTCGACCGCGCCCATCAACTTGTGGATCTGCTTGCGATGGAGCAGCAGCTTGCGCGGCCGTTTCGGCTCGTGGTTGAAGCGGTTGGCCTGCAGATATTCGGGAATGTTGGCGTTGATCAGCCAGATCTCGCCATCGCGCGAATCCGCATAGGATTCCGCGATGGTCGATTTGCCGCCGCGCACCGATTTCACCTCGGTGCCGGTCAATGCGATGCCGGCCTCGATGGTGTCCTCGATCGCGTAGTTGAACCGCGCCTTGCGGTTCTCGGCGGCGACGGTGATCTTCGGCTCGTTCTTGTTGGCCACGTCAGGCTTTCTTCAGGAGATCCCTGATTTCGGTCAGGAGCTCGACCTCGGCCGAGGGCTTCGGCGGAGCCGCGGGAGCCGCCTCCTGCTTGCGCTTCAGCTTGTTCATGCCGCGGATCACCATGAACAGCACGAAAGCAACGATGAAGAAGTTGAGCGTGATCGTCAGGAAGCTGCCATAGGCGAGGACAGCGCCAAGCTTCTTTGCGTCCGCCAGATTGGTCGCCTCGGCCGCCTTCTTCGACAGCGCGATGAAGTAGTTCGAGAAGTCGAGGCCGCCGGTGACCGCGCCGATGATCGGCATGATGATGTCGCCGACCAGCGAGTTGACGATGGCCCCGAACGCCGCGCCGATGACGACGCCGACCGCGAGGTCGACGACGTTGCCCTTCATGGCGAATTCACGAAATTCCTTCAACATGTCCGCTTCCCCCTCAGACTTGCAAAAAGACCTCGGCCGATTGGCCGCTCAGTTGATCAGCCCGGCATGGACCATGGCGTCGCGCACGGCGATCCGGGTCGGCTCGGACACCGGCACCATCGGCAACCGCAGCTTCTCGTCGATCTTGCCGAGCAGCGACAGCGCGTATTTCACCGGCGCCGGGTTGGACTCGATGAACAGGTTGGTGTGCAACGGCATCAGCTTGTCGTGGATCTTGAGCGCCGCGGCGACGTCACCCTTCTGCCACGCGGTGTGAAACTCCGAGCACAGCCGCGGCGCGACGTTCGAGGTCACCGAAATGCAGCCATGGCCGCCATGGGCCATGTAGCCGATGATGGTCGCATCCTCGCCCGACAGCTGGTTGAAATCCTCGCCCATCGCGGCGCGCTGCTGCGAGACACGCACCATGCTGGCGGTGGCATCCTTGACGCCTGCGATGTTCTTGAGCTCGAACAGGCGCTTCATGGTGTCGACGGACATGTCAATCACCGAGCGCGGCGGGATGTTGTAGATGATGATCGGGATGCCGATCGCGTCGTTGATCGCCTTGAAGTGCTGGTAGAGACCCTCCTGGGTCGGCTTGTTGTAGTACGGCGTCACCACCAGCACTGCATTGGCGCCGGCCTTCTCGGCATGCTGGGCGAGCTCGACGGCTTCCTTGGTGGAGTTGGAGCCAGCGCCGGCGATCACCGGCACGCGGCCCTTGGCCTCGGCGATGCACCACTCGACCACCCGCTTGTGCTCGTCATGGCTGAGCGTCGGGCTCTCGCCGGTCGTGCCGACCGGAACGAGCCCGTGGGTGCCCTCGTCGATCTGCCAGTTCACAAGGCTGCGAAACGCCGCCTCGTCGACCGCCCCGTTCTTGAAAGGAGTGACCAAGGCGGTAAAAGAGCCTCGGAAATTCGTCTTGGCTGCCATGGAACTCCCTCCCAAACGCGTGCGGCCCTGTCCAAGCGCACTTCATACCGGGTCCAGAGACAGGGCGGAAGGCCCGCCCTCGCCAGAGCTGCCTTCTCAACAAGCACCTCACCCCCCGGCGAATCAGCTGCTTCGGGTGTGCACCGTCCGGGGGCGCATGAAACGACGCCGTTTCCGGCGCCGGGCCAGACCTCGGTTTTGCGTTGCAGTATCGCACCGCCGCCCTTCGGTCGTGATTTTGCCGCGGTGTTGGCGCAGGTTGCAACCGATCCCAGTACATTTAGGATTTGTTCACCTTTTCGATAGACCAAGGTCGTCAGGGATCGAAGTCATCCGCCGCAAAGGAACGCCGTGCCCTTTTTTGCCCGCGCTGCCGCATTGCGATCGACCGCCCTGTCGCTGTCTCTCTCGGTGTCACTGGCCGTGGGCCTGACGCTCGGATGCGCAGGCGGAGACGTCGCCCAGGCCAAGGACAAGGTGCCGCTGCCGAAGGCGCGGCCGATCGCCCGCGGCGCAACGCCCAAGAGTCCTGCGAGCCCGACTGACACTGCGGAGATTCGCAGCAAGTCCGACGCCCGCGCGGAGATCAAGGCCGACACGAAAGGCGCCAAGGGCTCCGGTGAGCCGCCGCGGACGGCTCCCAGGGACCTCACGCCCGGAGCGGCCGCGCCGAGCCTGCCCCCGCGCCAGCACGCCGCCCTGCCCGCCTCCCGCAAGCCGGTGATTCCCGCCGCTGTCGCCGCGACGTCCTCGACCTCGGAATCCGACAAGGAGGCGCTCGGTAACGTCATCGAGCTGGTGCGCAAGCGCAAGCCGGACGACGCCACCCAGGTCGAGCAGGCCATCTCCGATCCGGTTGCCCGCAAGCTCGCCGAATGGGTGATCCTGCGCAGCGACAACAACAATGCCAGCGTCGAGCGCTATCGGGCGTTCATCACCGCCAATCCGAGCTGGCCATCGCAGAGCTTCCTGCGCCGCCGCCTCGAAGCCGCGCTATGGGACGACAAGCGCGACGACGCGGTGGTGTGGTCCTGGTTCGAGAACGAGTCGCCACTCTCGGCCAAGGGCCGATTCGCGCTTGCCCGCGTGATGCTCAATCGCGGCGACCGTGCCAATGCCGAACGCCTGGTGCGCGAGGCCTGGCGCGGCGATGCGATGTCGGAGGACACCGAGAACAACATTCTCGACCAGTTCGGCCCGCTGATCTCCGGAGGCGATCACAAGGCGCGGATGGACACGCTGCTGTATGGCAGCGAGCACGAGGCGGCGCTGCGCGCGGCCAAGCGCCTCGGTTCCGGCTATGTGGCTTTGGCAAAGGCGAGGATCGCAGCCTATCGGAAGGCTGCCAACAGCCGCGCGCTGCTCGACGCCGTTCCGCACGAGCTGCATGGCGACGCCGGCTACATGTTCAGCCGCATCCAGCTGCTCCGCCGCGACGAGAAATTCACCGAGGCGGCGCAGCTGATGCTGAGCGCGCCGAAGGATCCGGGCCGGCTGCACAATCTCGACGAATGGTGGATCGAGCGCCGTCTGCTGGCGCGCAAGATGATCGACAGCGGCGACTACCGCAGCGCCTATCTGATCGCGCGGGACGCGGCGCTGCCGAATCGCGACATCTACAAGACCGAGCAGGAATTCACCGCCGGCTGGATCGCGCTGCGATTCCTCAACGATCCCCAGACCGCCGCGCAGCATTTCGCCCGCATCGGGGTGGGCAGCGTCAATCCGACCACACTGGCGCGGGCCGGCTATTGGCAGGGCCGCGCCGCGGAGGCGATGGGTCGCGCCCAGGAGGCGCGCGCGGCCTATACGTCGGCAGCCGAGCAGTCGACGAGCTATTACGGGCAGCTGGCGCGGGCCAAGCTCGGCCTGCCGCAGCTCGGGCTGAACGGAGCCCCGACCGGCCGCGGCCGTGGCGTCGAGCGGCTCGAAGTCGTACGCGCCGCGCAGCTGCTGTACGAACTCGACGAAGGCGAGGTCGCGATCCCGATGTTCGCCGACATGGGCGACAATGGCGATCCGGATGTGCTGGTCGGTCTTGCCGAGATCGCCGGGCGGCACAGTGACGCCCGCGCGATGCTGCTGGTCGGCAAGGCTGCCCTCAACCGCGGGCTGCCGTTCGACCATTACGCCTATCCGGTCAACGGCATTCCGGCGTTCCGGTCGATCGGGCCCGAGGTCGAGCAGAGCGTGATCTTCTCGATCGCGCGCCAGGAAAGCGCCTTCAACCAGGCCGTGGTGTCCCCGGCGCAAGCCTATGGGTTGATGCAGGTGACGCCGGATGCCGGCCGCTACGTCTGCAAGCGTGCCGGCGTCAGCTTCGACCTGAACCGGATGAAGACCGACCCGGTCTACAACGCCCAGCTTGGCGCAGCCGAACTCGGCGGCCTGCTCGAGGACTACCGCGGCTCCTACATCATGACGTTCGCGGCCTACAATGCCGGCCGCGGCAGCGTGAAGAAATGGATCGATCGCTACGGCGACCCGCGCGATCCCAAGGTGGACGCGGTCGACTGGGTCGAGCTGATCCCGTTCGCGGAAACCCGCAACTACGTGCAGCGCGTGATGGAGAATCTGCAGGTCTATCGCGCCCGCTTCGGCGGCGGATCACGGCTGCAGATCGAGGCCGATCTGCGCCGTGGGTCCGTTGTCGAGTAGCGAGGAACGAGGCTGACGATCGATTGTCCGTCAGCCCTATTCGCTACTCCCGATTCGCCGCTCGCCCCTGATCACCAGTTGCGCTGGGCGCGCAGCAGCATCGAGACCGAATCCTGGTCCTTCAGCTGGTAGGTGGCTGCGGGCTTCGCCACGGCGGCGACGGCCGGAGCGACAGCGGTGCCGGTGAACTTCTGATCCAGCCGGGTCCAGGCCACATCGGCCGAGAACGTCAGGTTCTTGACCGGCGTCCAGCGGGTGATCACACCCAGCGTCGAGATGTTGAAGTCGGGGTTGCAGTTGGCCGCCGCGATCTTCAGATCGACGATGCCTGCGCCGTTACAGATCAGGCCCTTGGCCGTGGCGTTGTAACGCACGGCGGCATAGGAGCCGTAGACGGCCGTGTTCCAGAACGGATCCCAATTGTGGGTGAACGCGCCGCGGACACCATAGGTCGTCGTCAGCTGCTGCTGGGTGCCCGCCGCGAACACGGAGTCGGAGACGCCGGCGAAGCCGAGGCTCTGGTAGGCGCCGGCCATGTTGCTGCCGCCGTACATCGCGTAGTTGATCGGCGAGAGGCTCTGGAAATTGTAGCGGCTGGCGCCGTTGGTGTAGACGCCCTGCACGTTGATCGTGTCGCCGACACCGGTCGGGATGTTCTTGACCGACAACGCCACCTGGGCGGCGTAGCCCCACTTGTCAGCCGGATGGCCCGTGACCTCGGTGGCACCGTTGAAGGCGGTGTGGTTGTCGTGAACCGCGACCGACGCCTGGACGAGACCCCAGGCCTGATCGACGCGCACCATACCAATGATGTCGGGAGCCACGTTGCCGCCGAACGACGTCGTACCGTAATTGCCGGTGAGCACGCCGGCCGCGGTCTGTCCCGTCGTGTTGAAGATGTTGGATTGCGAGTACAGCGTCGGATCCTGTGCCGAAATCGCCGCCGTGATGCCGGAGCCGAAATCAGCCGTATAGGTGAACTGGTTCACACCGGTGATGGTCCCGCCGCCACCGGCCAGGCCGTCGAAGTTGTTGCCGGGATAGTTCGCCCAGGGTGCATCGAATTGCGACAGGGCCCTACCGATGGTGAAGCCGGCGAACTGGATGAAGGCGTTGAAGACACCGAGCGTGCCGCCGCCGATCGCGTCACCGGTGAAGGTCGACGGATTCGACCCGGTGACGCTACCGCCGGTGAATTGGAACGCACCTTCGAAGAAGGTGCGGACGACGCCGTACTCCGTCGCCGTGCGGGTATCGATGGTCAAATCGGCGCGCGAGCGGGTCGTGTAGTAGTTGCTGAGGCGGTTGCGGGCACCGCCGACACCGTTGGCCTGATTTTGAAAAATGTTGTTGGTATTGAACGCGGCATCGACGCGGATATAGCCGCCCAGCTTGATGCACGTGTCGGTTCCGGGAATGTAGAAGAAGCCCGCGCCATACAGCGAGCAGACCCGCACATACTCGATCGCCTTCGCCTTGATCGGAAGGTCGGCGGCCTGAGCTCCACCGACAGCGAGCAACGCCGCCGCCGAGCCAAGTACAAGGCTCTTCACCGTCTTCATTCCAACCTCCAAACTGCTGTCTTAGTCACGTTATCTGGATCACGGCCCACATCCCGGCGCCCACCAGCTCCGGTCCGATCACCTATTGGCGGCACCGTGACAGCGATTAGGGTTGGGGTCGCAGCGCTCGCGGGGCACTTTTGGTGTATTCTCGGACCATTCTCGTGGCGGTGCGAAAGAAGAACACGCGTTGCGCCTTATGCTCGGCACGGCGTTGCCCCCGCATGGACGCGAATGCTTCGCGGATTCTTCGCGATGGAACTCGGCAGACGCGACCTGCACCCCGAAAATCAGCAGCCACGAGCGCGCAACAGCTGTCGCCGCCCGTGAACTGCGAGCGGCTCGCAAGAATAGTCCCTGTTCAGGAAGATGGCGCGCCCCGGGCCTGACCCAGCTTTGGCCAGCGCGAATTTGGGCGTGCCTGCCACAAGTCCACGCCACACCGGAATCGATCAGCCGGCCGACGAATTTCCGCCGTGCCAGGGCCTTCCGTCGTGCCGCGCCCGGGCATGGGTCGGACAGGCTCTTCAGGCGACGGTGGACGCGACCGCCACTGCCACTTGGATCTTACCGGCGCATACAAAAACCCCCGGCAGTTGCCTGCCGGGGGTCTGTTCGATCACCGTCGGATGACGAGGATCAGAAGTTACGCTGAGCGCGCAGCAGGAAGTTCAGCGAGTTCTGGTCCTTCAGCTCGTACGTGGCCGCCGGCTTGCCGAACGCGGCAACCGCCGTGTTCGCACCCGAAATCGTGCCGGAGTACTTCTGGTCGAGGTTCATCCAGTGCACGTCAGCCGTGAACGCCAGGTTCTTGACCGGGGTCCAGACAACGTTGGCGCCGACAGTCGCGACGTTGAAGTCCGGGTTACAGACTGCACCCACGGACGGGCCAAGGGTCGCGAAGTTGTTGCAGATCAGCGCAGCACCCGCGGCACCATAACGCACCTGAGCATAGCCACCGTAGACGCCGGTCGCCCAGTTCGGGCTCCAGTTGTGGGTGTAGCCACCGCGGAAGCCCCAGGCCTTGGAGGTCTCGATCTGGGTACCCGCGGCACCGAACACGCCGTCCACCAAGCTGGCGAAACCGACGCTCTGGTAGGCCGTGGTCGAACCGCTGTACATGCCGAAGTTCAGCGGCCAAGCGATATTGCCGAGAACGGCGTGGATGTCACCGTCGGCGTAGACCGCCTGCATGTTGATCGAGTCACCCGGACCCGTCGGGATGTTCTTGATCGACAGGCCAGCCTGAACCGCCCAGCCCCACTTGTCGCTCGGATGACCTGTGGTTTCGGTCGTGCCGTAGAAGGTCGGGTGGATGTCGTGCGCGGCAACACCGAACTGGAAGAGACCCCAAGCCTGGTCGACGCGGACGGCGCCGACGATGTCAGGAGAACGCGAACCGCCCCAGCTGTTGGTGCCGTAGATGCCGCTCTGGAACTGACCGGCGGTCAGAGGGAGCGACGTATTGAAGACGTTCGCCTGGCCGTTACCGGGAGTGGTCGGATCTTCCAGCGCGATCGAAGCAGTGACGCCCTGGCCGAAGTCAGCCGTGTAGGCGACCTGGTTGATACCGGTCACGTGGTTGCTGCCGCCCGGAACGGTGTCGGGACCGCCAGCCGGATAGCCCTGCCACGGCATGTCGAAGATCGAGACCGTGCGACCGAACGTGAATCCAGCGAACTGGATGAACGCATGGTACAAACCGAGGCCCGCTGCGGCGCCAGCACCAGCCGTGCCGCTATCCACCGTGAAGACCATGTCGGCAAAGGTGCGAACCACGCCGTACTCGGTCGCCGTGCGCGTATCGACGTTGAAGTCCATACGAGCGCGAGTGGTCCAGTAGTTGGTCAGGCGATTGTTCGAACCACCGTTGCCGGTGCCCGAGCTCTGCATGAAACCATAGTCGCCGCCCGCGCCAGTGTAGTCGGCGCGAACGTAGCCGCCGAGCTTGATGCAGGTGTCAGTGCCGGGGATGTAGTAGAATCCCGCACCATACAGGGAGCAAACCTTCACATACTCGACCGCTTTGGCCTTGATCGGAAGGTCGGCCGCCTGGGCTCCGCTCATGGCGAACAGGGCCGCCGCTGAGCCGAGGATAAGGCTCTTAACCGTCTTCATGTTAAACCTCCAAGTTGCTCTCTTGGGAAATTCCGGATCAAGATCCCCCAGGACGATCCGCTTCTCCCATCCCGAAAAACCGCTTCAGCCGCTTCGCGCCATCGGACACTCCCGCATCACGCGAGGGACTTTAGCGAAACCTCTGTAACGGGACGATCGAGTAACCCCCCACCGTCACGAGGAACTATGCCTTCGCTCGTTTGGTAAGCAAAACGGTTTGTGCATTGGTGCCATCGAATGGACACACGATGTGGCCCGCCAGCAACAGTGGATGTGGGTACGCGGCACCGCAAAATTTCGCTCGGCGATCGATCTAAGCAACTGTTTTATATAGCTTTTTTAGCAGCCTTGATGACGGCAGAAACCCGGCGCAACGCAATCCCGCGTTCATCGTTGAGCCGGGAGCGGGTCCACTTGAGATTGCGGAAGGGGCACACCGTGGGCCGATATGAGCCGGAATCAGGTCGCGCGGGCAGAATCGCCACGAGGTGGCAAAGCCCGGCCTTGGGTGCCGTGGTGTTGCTCGCCGGACACGGCAGGCGCGCTCCCGAGAGCAGACCGCAAAATTCAAAACGTCGATCGGTTCGAGATGAGCCCGAGCACGGACGAGTCGCCCAGCTTTCTCGACCGGGACCAAAGTGTCTGACCGTCCTCGCGTGAGGCGGCCATGCGGCGCGGCGACTCGAATCGTACATCGCTTGTCCTGGGCGGCGACAACGACAATCGAGAGACCGATGGCCTGATCCGCCTGCTCTCGATGTTGGAGAGCCTGACTGTTCGGCTGATGAATGTGGGGACGGCCCGATCGCAGAACAGCCAAAATGTCGTGCAGGCTGAAGGTCGGACAATCTCAACCGTCCGGGGTCCAACCGTCCGAGATCTGCGGAGACGAGATCTGGCGGAGACGGAGGGATTCGAACCCTCGATAGGGCTTTACAACCCTATAACGGTTTAGCAAACCGCCGCCTTCAGCCACTCGGCCACGTCTCCGGCTGTGCTCCGTATGCCCCACTCGGCGCCGCACCGCAAGCGGCAGATGCGCCCAGGATAGCCTGGACCGCAGCCTTCGGCGCAGGCGCGTGCATTGACCGAGTCTCGAGTGACGACGGCCGCCCGCCCCCATCCGAAGCGAGCCTCAGTCGAACAGGTTCCTGCTGATATTGATCACGAAGGCGGCGGGCACGCCGATGACGGCGCCGACGAAGCCGTAGCCGAGCGCCGCCCACCAGGACGATGTCCCTCCTGCCCCCATCACCGCGCCGTACAATGTGCCGAGACCAGCACACAGCGCGGTCACGACGACGAGACGCTTGTCGTTGGTGGCCTCGACCCGCAACCGCCGCAACTCGCGCCGGCTCTGCATCAGAGGCCCGGCCGGCTCGGTCGATCCGCAATGCGGACACGCAGCTGCGCTGAACGACACGCCGTTCCCGCAGTCATGGCAGTCGATCAATTCCTGCCGTCCCGCCTGTCGCTGCCGCGCCTGCCTCATGCCCATCGATCCCGCCACCGTGAATCACTTGCGCGGACAGATAGGAGATTTGGCGGCAGACGACGAGGCTTGCTCTCGACGCCCCCATGGATCTCAGCCCGATCTCAGCCGATCACCCCGCGAACGGATCTCGACGCGGCGTCACGGCTTGGCCGACCTCGCCCTCATTGTCGACGAGGGCTGAGCCGGACCAGATGATCAGTGCGCCGTCATCCAGGCCCGCGCTTCGCGCTGCGCCGCGGCGATCTCGGCTTCCGACATCTGCTCGGCGATCTCACGGCGCATCGCGACGGCGTCGGCGCGTCCCCTGAGGGCGGCGAGATTGAACCATTTGTGCGCGGCGATCAGATCGACCACGCCATCGCGGCCGCTCGCATAGAGCATGCCGAGATCGAACAGCACGTCGCCATTGGCGCCCTGCTCGGCGGTGGTCACATCAACGAAATCGAGTTGTCCCTGAAACATCGTCGCTCTCCTTCATTCAAGGAGGCGGCTCGCATCCCGAGCTCTGCCCCCGTCCAACTGTTCAACGCCTGGTTAGTCCCCATGCCGTTTGACGGCTTATGCGCGAAGGATGGCCGATCAAGTTTGAAGGGCAGTTTAAGCATCGTGCTGAAAGAAACCTGAACGGAAACCGCCCGATCTTTCCGGCCGTCGCGCAAGCGCTTGATCGGGATTGATTTTTCTGAAGCGGTGAGAACCGGTTTACCGTTCTGTTTGGCAAACCTCTAACCATCCGCAAAACGCGATGGCGCCGCCGTTGCAACCGCCGGCACGTGCGCGCCGGGACCGCACGAGGAGCGCAGCCGCCAGCACCAGCCTGCAATCGCGCATGCTCGCGCCGAAGCTCGGGGGCTTCGCTGCCGCAGCGATCATCGCGCGGCGAGCTGATCCGCCGCCTGGCTCTCTGATTGTCGAAATGGGAGGAACATGTCGGGCGCGCGGCCATCGGGCGCGGCCAGGATCGAGGGCGTCGGCGAACACGTCAGGACCAGATCTCACACTGGCTGTTAGCCGATGGGGCTGTTAGCCGCTGGTGAGATTGCAGACCGAATGGCGATCTGCACCGAACGAAGAAATCCTGTTTCTTCTGCCGGACCGGATTGCGAGCGAAGCCGCCCTCAAGTTCGATCCGACCGTTGACCTGATGTCTCGCCGACACCCTCTATCGTCTGTTGGAGCTTCAGGAGATCCGCCGGCTCCGGAGGAGCGCTGCCGACCTTCGTTCCAACGACGTGCCGGCATCAGCTGCCGGACTCATCTCGCAGGGACTGCGAGAGTTACTTCTTCTTGGCGACCTTCTTGGTCTTCTTGGCAGTCTTCTTCGCAGCGGTCTTCGCGACCTTCTTCACTGCCTTCTTCGCCTTCTTCGCTTTCTTGGCCATGTTGCCCTCCGATGTGAGATGGCTTAGTCGATGCGTGCACTCGGGAATCGAGATGCACTCCACATCGATACACCAACGAGTGAAAAAAAACAGCTTCCGGCTTAAGGAAGTGTTGACAGCCACGCGCGCGCACGGCTGGCGCAAGGCGCGAAGCAGAGCGGCGCTCGACGACGAATTCGCGATCGTCGATGTCAGCAGGCCAACACCTGCTACTAATAGCCATCGCAAGAAAAGCCTGCGCTACAAGCCATTCCCGAACGACTGCATAAGGCGGCGAGACTCGCGCGATGCGTGGAGCGGCGCGCAGACTCATGCGGCGAGAGGTGCGCGCGGACTCTGAGTCGTAAATTTTGGCAACGAAAAAATTTTCATCGTACACGCCCTCGTGTCCGTTCGAGCGCTCGCCAAAGGTGGCTTTTCTGCGAATCGCGTGCGGCGATTCGCGGAACGCGAGGGGCAAACAAAAACGGCGCGCACCATGTGCGCGCCGTCGGAACGAAGACGAACGATCGCCGTTCAGATGCCGAGCTTGCTCTTCAGCAGATCGTTGACCGCCTGCGGGTTGGCCTTGCCGCCCGACGCCTTCATCACCTGACCGACGAACCAGCCGGCGAGCTGCGGCTTGGCGATGGCCTGTGCGACCTTGTCTGGGTTGGCCGCGATGATCTCGTCGACGACCTTCTCGATCGCGCCGAGGTCGGTGACCTGCTTCATGCCGCGGCTCTCGACCAGCGCGCGCGGATCGCCGCCTTCGCTCCAGACGATCTCGAACAGATCCTTGGCGATCTTGCCGGAGATGGTGCCCTCGCCGATCAGCGCGACGATGGCCGCGAGCTGGCTCGCCGACACCGGCGAGGACGCAATGTCGCGCCCCTCCTTGTTAAGCCGGCCGAACAGCTCGTTGATCACCCAGTTGGCCGCCAGCTTGCCGTCGCGCGCCCGGTCGGACAGCGCCGCCAGCACGCTTTCATAGAACGCCGCGCTCTCGCGCTCGGCCACCAGCACCGAGGCGTCGTAGGGCGTGAGACCGAGATCGGCGATGAAACGCGCCTTCTTCTGGTCCGGCAGCTCCGGCAGCGCGGCCTTCAGCTCGTCGACGAAGGACTGCGAGAACTCCAGCGGCAGCAGGTCCGGGTCCGGGAAGTAGCGGTAGTCATGCGCCTCCTCCTTGGAGCGCATCGAGCGCGTCTCGCCCTTGTCGGGATCGAACCGGCGGGTTTCCTGCTCGATCACGCCGCCGTCCTCGATGATCTCGATCTGGCGCCGCGCCTCGGCCTCGACCGCCTGGCCGATGAAGCTGATCGAGTTGATGTTCTTGATCTCGCAGCGGGTGCCGAGCGGCCCGCCCGGCTTGCGCACGGAGACGTTGACGTCGGCGCGCAGCGAGCCCTTCTCCATGTCGCCGTCGCAGGTGCCGAGATAGCGCATGATCGAGCGCAGCTTGGTGACATAGGCCTTGGCCTGCTCGGCGTCGCGGATATCCGGCTTGGAGACGATCTCCATCAGCGCCACGCCGCACCGGTTGAAGTCGATATAGGACAGCGACGGCGACTGGTCGTGCAGCATCTTGCCGGGATCCTGCTCGATGTGCAGGCGCTCGATGCCAACAGTGGCGGTCCTGCCGCCGTCGAGCTCGACCGTGACCTCGCCCTCGCCGACGATCGGGTCCTTGTACTGGCTGATCTGGTAGCCCTGCGGCAGGTCGGGGTAGAAATAGTTCTTGCGGTCGAACACCGAGCGCAGGTTGATCTTGGCGTTCAGCCCGAGCCCGGTGCGCACGGCCTGGCGCACGCACTCCTCGTTGATGACCGGCAGCATGCCCGGCATCGCGACGTCGACGAGCGACACGTGGGTATTCGGATCGCCGCCGAAGGCGGTGGAAGCACCGGAGAACAGTTTCGACTTCGAGGTGACCTGGGCATGGATCTCCATGCCGATCACGACCTCCCAGTCGCCGGTGGCACCCTTCATCAGCTTGCCGCTGGTTGCCGTCATGGCCCTCAACTCCCCATCAGCGCGGAGACGATCCGCTCGAATTCAATATCCAACGCATCTATTGCCGCCGGCTGCCCAGCCTGGCGATACCAGTAGGCGGCATTGCCGAGGTCACCCTCGACGCGATGCAGATGCGCGTGCGCCCAGGCCGCGTCGCGGCCGGTCTCGTCCTGGATGATCCTGTGCGCGCGGTCCCAGTCGCCCTTCGCCAGCCACCACAGGCCGGTCAGCACGGGCGTGAGCCCGGCCGCGGGCGCGTCGCCCGCGAGGCTCGTCTTGAAATCGGCGACGCTTACCACCACCGGACCGGCGTGAAGCGTCCCGCCGCCTGCTCGATGACCTCACCGAGCGAGAACAGCGTCTCCTCGTCGAACGGACGGCCGATCAGCTGCAGCCCGAGCGGCAGGCCCTGCGCATCCTTGCCGGCCGGCACCGCGATGCCGGGAAGGCCGGCCATGTTCACCGTCACCGTGAAGATGTCGTTGAGATACATCTCGACCGGATCGGCGCCGCCCTTCTCGCCGATGCCGAAGGCGGCCGACGGCGTCGCCGGCGTCAGGATCGCGTTCACGCCCTTGGCGAAGCAGTCCTCGAAGTCCTTCTTGATGAGGGTGCGAACTCTCTGCGCCCGGATGTAATAGGCGTCATAATAGCCGGCCGACAGCACATAGGTGCCGATCATCACGCGGCGCCGCACCTCGGGCCCGAACCCTTCGGCGCGGGTGTTCTCGTACAGCTCGCCGATGGACTTGCCGGGCACGCGCAATCCGTAGCGGACGCCGTCGTAGCGGGCGAGGTTCGAGGACGCTTCCGCCGGCGCGACGATGTAATACGCCGGCAGTGCGTACTTCGTGTGCGGCAGCGACACCTCGACGAGCTCGGCGCCGGCCGCCTTCAGCCAGGCCGCGCCCTCGGCCCACAGCTTCTCGATCTCGGCCGGCATGCCGTCGAGGCGATACTCCTTGGGAATGCCGATCTTCATGCCCTTCACGGACTTGCCGATCGAAGCCTCGTAGTCCGGCACGGGGACGTCGACCGAGGTCGTGTCCTTCTCGTCGTGGCCGGCCATCGAGCGCAGCAGGATCGCGGCATCGCGCGTGGAGCGCGCGATCGGGCCGGCCTGGTCGAGCGACGAAGCGAAGGCGACGATGCCCCAGCGCGAGCAGCGGCCATAGGTCGGCTTGATGCCGACGGTGGCGGTGAACGCCGCGGGCTGGCGGATCGAGCCGCCGGTGTCGGTCGCGGTCGCGCCCATGCAGAGCAGCGCCGCCACCGCCGAGGCCGAGCCGCCGGACGAGCCGCCCGGCACCAGCGTGGTATTGGAGCCCTCGCGGCGCCAGGGGTTGCCGACCGGGCCGAAGCACGAGGTCTCGTTGGACGAGCCCATCGCGAACTCGTCATTATTGAGCTTGCCGAGCATGACCGCGCCGTCGCGCCACAGCTGCGAGGTCACCGTCGACTCGTAGGTCGGCACGAAATTGCCGAGGATCTTCGAGCACGCGGTGGTGCGGACGTCCTTGGTGGCGAACAGATCCTTGATCCCGAGCGGAATGCCGGCCAGCGGCCCGCCCTCGCCCTTGTTGATCTTGGCGTCGGCGTCGCGCGCCATCGCGCGCGCCTGGTCCGGCGTCTCCATCACGAAGGCGTTGAGCGCCCGTGCCTCCTCGATCGCCTTGAGATGGGCGTCGGTCAGCTCGAGCGACGTGAAGGTCTTGTCCGCGAGGCCCTTGCGGGCCTCGGCGAGCGTCAGGGAAGTCAAATCGGTCATTTGTTGATCGGGCTGCAGAAGAAGGGAGAAAGCGTCTTGTCGTCGGCCGGGTCGTCGGCGAAGAACTTGTTCTTCTTCGCATCGGCCTTGGTGGCATTGGCCGCCTCGAGCTGGTCGAGGATCTCGTTCACGGTCTTGTCCGGATCGGCGGCCTTGCCCTGCCGCTCCATCGCGTCGAGATAATCCATATAGGCCTTGTAGGCCGCTTCATCGTCGCAGAGCAGGCACATGGCGTTGGCTCGCTTGTCGGTTTGAAGGAGCGGACGCGCGACGAACGCGCGGATCTCCTCTGGCTATTCCACGACCTTCGGCACGAGAAAGAAGTTGTTCTCGGTCATCGGCGCGTTCTTGACGATGTCGTCGGCGATGTCGCCGTCGGTGACGACGTCCTGGCGCTTCTTCATCGCCATCGGCGTCACCGAGGTCATCGGCTCGACGCCCTCGACATTGACCTCCGAGAGCTGCTCGACGAAGGCCAGCATCGCATTGAGCTCGCCCTGCAGATGCGGGACCTCGGCGTCAGTGACAGCGATCCGCGCCAATTGCGCGATCTTGCGGACGGTGGCGGCATCGACCGACATTATATAGGGCCTCACGGGAAACAGTGAACCCGCCCTATAGCAGAGCCCGCTTTCGCGCCGCAACCGGCAGCGTCCAAGGTTTTCAGGGGGCCCGCAAGGGCCGCACCCTCCAGCCCGCCATTTTCGAGAGCTGCGTCAGCGCCTGCTCGGTCAGCATCCGCGTCAGCTCGGCCGCCGGTCTCTCACGCCCCAGCGGCAGCGCCTGCCCTGCCCAGAGATTGGTGAAATCGACCTTGCCCTGCTTCTCCGCGGCCGCCTTGAGCGGGCCGAGCGCGGTCGCGGCATGCGGAAACGCCGGAGCATCCGGCGAGATCGGCCCGACCTCGCGCATCAGCCGGTTGGCGACGCCGCGGGCGAGCCGGCCGGTCATCACATTGGTGATGACGGTCGATTCGTCATCGGCCGCGGCGAGAGCGGCGCGCGCCAGCGGTGACACCTTGGATTCGGGGCAACGCAAAAAGGCACTGCCGATCTGCACGCCGGAGGCGCCGAGAGCGATCGCTGCGGCGATGCCGCGCCCATCGGCGATGCCGCCTGCAGCAATCACCGGGACCTTCACCGCATCGACGATCTGCGGCACCAGCGCAATCGTACCGACCTGCTCGGCGAGCTTGTCGGTCAGGAACATGCCGCGATGGCCGCCGGCCTCCGCGCCTTGCGCGATGATCACGTCCGCCCCGTTCCGCTCCAGCCACACCGCTTCGCGGACGACGGTCGCGGACGCCATCACGACGGCGCCGGTCGCCTTCACGCGCGCGAGCAGGCCCGGCTCCGGCAAGCCGAAATGGAAGCTGACGACCTCTGGCCTCAGTTCCTCGACGACGGCGCACATCGCCGCATCGAATGGCGCACGGTTCGCGGCCGTGACCGGAGCCTCGGGATCAACGCCGTACTCTTCATAATAGGCGCCGAGCCGCCGCTTCCACCCGGCCTCACGTGCCGCGTCGGCCTCCACCGGCGTATGGCAGAAAAAGTTCAGGTTGATCGGCGCCGAGACGCGCTGGCGGATGATCTTGACCTGCTCGCGGGCCTTGTCCGCCGAGAGCATCGCGCACGGCAGCGAACCGAGCCCGCCGCCTTGCGCGACTGCGATGACGAGATCGGCGTCCATCACGCCGGCCATCGGCGCCAGCACGATCGGGTGCTCGGTCTTGACGAGATTCAGGAAGCGGCGATCGGGCCACATGGTTCACCTCACTCTTTATTCTTTTGAATTCCGGAGCGGCACGGATGAGTTGCGCCGCCCCTGCAGGATCTGCTCGGCCTCGCCGACGATCCGCTCGACGATCTCGGCAGCCGGCGGGATATCATGGATCAGCCCGACCGCCTCGCCGGCGATGACGGCTGCGACATCGAAATTGCCTTCGGCCCTCGCCTTCACATAGTCGGCCGAGACGCGCTCGAGCTGCTGCAGCAGTTCGACCTCGCGCCCCATCCAGCGCCGCGCATGATCGTTGATCAGGCAGCGTCCGGTGAACGGGGCCGGCCAGATCGTGTTGCGCGACAGGTCGAAGATGATGCCGCGCACCGTCTCGCCGGCCTTTGCAGCACAGATGCGCCGCTTGGCCCCGTCGGCTCCCGCAGCTTCCTGGCTGGCATAGAAGCGCGTGCCGAGCAGCACGCCGTCGGCCCCCAGCGTCAGCATGGCCGCAAGGCCGCGGCCGTCCGCGAGCCCACCGGCGGCCACCACCGGCACACGGCCAGCCGCGAGATCGACGATCGCCGGCACGATGTCGAGCGTGGTGCGCGAGGCGCCATGGCCGCCCGCCTCGGTTCCTTGAGCGATCAGGATGTCGGCGCCGGCCGCGAGCGCCTGCTCCGCCATGGCCTCATCCTGCACCTGGCAGATCAGAAGCGCGCCCGCCTGCTTGATCGCGGGCGCAAAGCGCCGGGGATCGCCGAACGACAGCATTACGGCCGTGGGCTTGGCCGCCAGCGCGATGTCGAGCAGATCGGGCTGCTTCGCCAGCGACCAGGTGATGAAGCCGATGCCGAACGGCGCACGCAGGCCATCGAGCTTCGCTGTCTCCTGCATGAGCCACGCGCGATTGCCATAGCCGCCGCCGAGAATGCCGAAGCCGCCGGCTTCGCTGACCGCGCGCACCAGCCGCGCATCGGCAATCAAGTCCATCGGTGCCAGCAGGATCGGATGATCGATGCCGAGCTTCTCCGTCAGCGCCGTTGTCAGCGGCATGAAGACTCTCCTGCGTTCTGGACGCGGAGACTAGGCGCGGCTAGCATTCTCTGAAAATGAATAGTTGAGAACTCTGCCATCGCAGATTCAAAACGGAGAGCGGCCATGGAACTGAGCGACCTCCAGACCTTTGCCGCGGTAGCGCGCGCCGGCGGCATCACGCGCGCCGCGGAGGTGCTCAACACGGTCCAGTCCAACGTCACGCAAAGGATCAAGGCACTGGAAGCTGAGATCGGCACCGCCTTGTTCGAACGCCATAGCCGCGGCATGACCCTGACCGGCGCCGGACAGCGCCTGTTGCCTTACGCCGATCGCATCGCGGCGCTGTCGCGTGAAGCCGTGCTGGCCGCGCGTGACGACGGCGAGCCGCAGGGACCGCTGATGATCGGCTCGATGGAGACGACCGCCGCCGTCCGCCTGCCGACGCGGCTCGCCGACTTCCACCGGCGCTTTCCGGCCGTGGCCTTGAGCCTGCGCACCGCGCCAACCGCCGATCTCGTGGCCGGTGTGCTCGACGGCACGCTCGATGGTGCCTTCGTCGCCGGTCCGATCGATCATCCCGACCTCACCGGAATCGTCGCGTTCGAAGAGGAGCTGGTGCTGGTCACGGCACGGCGGTTCGAGAGTCTGACCGCGCTGCGCGCCGCGACACCGGGCTCCGGGCCGACCGCCCTGGTGTTCAGGGCCGGCTGCACCTATCGCCAGCGGCTCGAGCAGGTGTTCAACGATTTTGGCTGGCCCGCTGCGGCTCGCATCGAGCTCGGCACTCTCGACGGCATGATCGGCTGCGTCGCCGCGGGCATGGGCGTCGCGCTGCTGCCGCGCGCGGTCGTGACGCGGCACGCGATGAGCGGCAGCGTCGGGCTGCACGCGCTCGATCCGTCCCATGCTCGGGTCGAGACGCTCTTCATCCACCGCCGCGCGGCACATTGCAGCAGCGCGCTGTCGGCCTTCATGGAAGGCCTCGGCCATCGGGATCGCGACATCGCGGCGTAGCACTGTTCGCCCAGAGATTGTGCATCGGTGTTGCCGCCGCAAGCCGCATTCCACGGCACGAAATGATCAATTGCTACAGCAAAACACGGCCATTTCGGCCGATGCGACGTTCGGGCGCTGTGCAGCGCACGCATCATAAAAACACTTTGTCCGGTGGTACCGCACTACGTTAGGATGCAGCGCTGGCCAGCGCGAAATACAACAAACATCAACAAGTCGGAGGAAATGCGATGCGCAACGCGTTCGTGTTGTGCTGCTCGATTGCCATGATGGGGGCGATCGGGACAGCGAATGCTCAGGACTGGACGAAATCGAAATGGGGGCCGAACGACGAGATCGGCGCCGCCAACTACATGACGCCGGAGCTGGTGGTCAAAGCGGCCTCGCTGGTCAAGACCGGCAAGACCTACCCGCTCGGCATGATCATCGACGGCAAGACCCCGGCCTATCCGCCGCGCTCGTTCAAGATCACCGTGGTGCAGCCCGGACAGGCGGGCATTCCAGGGCTTGGACCGAACAAGGCGACCTACAATGACGACATCGTCGAAGGCTGGGTCGGCGTCGGCAGCCAGCTCGACGGTCTCGGTCATCTCGGCATCGAGCACGTCTATTACAACGGCAACAAGCTGCTCGACTTCGCCGATCCGACCGGCCTGAAGAAGCTGGGGATCGAGAAGGTGCCGCCGCTGGTCGCACGCGGCGTGCTGCTCGACATGGCCGCCTACTACGGCACCGACGTCGTCAAGGAGGGCACGGCGTTCAATGTCAAGGAGATCGAGGAGGCCGCCAAGAAACAGGGCGTCGAGATCCGCCAGGGCGACATCGTGATCTTCCATACCGGCTGGCTCGGCCTCGTCGGCAAGGACGACAAGCGCTATGGGGCTGGCGAGCCGGGCCTGGGCGTCGAGGGCGCGAAGTACCTGACGTCGAAGGGCGTGGTCGCCGTCGGCGCCGACAATTGGGCGGTGGAAGCGATCCCGTTCGAGTCGAAAAACCTGTTCGAGGTGCACCAGATCCTGCTCGCCATGAACGGCACCTACATCCTGGAGAACATGGACACGGCTGAGCTCGCCAAGGACAAGGGCTACGAGTTCCTGTTCGTGCTGGGACAGCCGCGCTGGCGCGGCGGCGTCCAGGGCAACATCAACCCGATCGCGATCCGGTAGGTGCTTTCTTTACCTCTCCCTTCGGGAGTTGAGGCTATCGTGTATCGAGGCTGAGGCTTTGCGTTCGTCGGCCTCCGCATCGTCATGGCCGGGCTTGTCCCGGCCATCCACGTCGTTCGGCATCCTCGGAGCGGCGTGGATGCCCGGGACAAGCCCGGGCATGACGGAGTCACTCATTGGCAGGGTTACTCTTCGCGAGAGCCAGAAATCGGCATAGGCGATAGTCTCTCTTCCGGAGAGGTGGACTCGGTTGCGGCACCGATCGCACCTCGTCGGCTTGTGACGAGTCAGTCAGCCCCTGACCACGAACTCCTCGGTCACGCCGATCGCCGCGAGGAACGACGGATCGTGGCTGACCACGAGCAGCGCGCCGTCGAAGGCGCTGAGCGACTGCTCCAGGATCTCGATCGAATGGACGTCGAGATGATTGGTCGGTTCGTCCAACAGCAGCAGCCATGGCGGCCGTTCGCCGCCGAACGTGCAGGCAAGCCCGGCACGCAGCCGCTCGCCGCCGGACAGCGTCTCCACGATCTGCTCCGCGTCATGGTTGCGAAACGCGAAGCGCGCGCAGGCCGCATGGGCCGCCTCACGGCTGATCGCCGGATGCAGCCTGCGGAAATTGCCGATGATGCTGTCGCCGCGATCGAGCAGCGCGACGTGCTGGTCGAGCATCGCGATCCTTCCCTCCGCGCGCCGGAGCGTGCCGCCGGATAATGAAATGGCACCCGTGGCAACGCGCAGCAGCGTGGTCTTGCCGGCGCCGTTCCGTCCGGTCACCGCGATCCGCTGACGCCCTTTGATGTGCAGGGTCCAGGGGCCGAAGCTGCGGTCGCCCGCCGTCACGAGCGCACCGTCCATGACCAGCAGCTCCGTGCCGGCACCCAGCCCGGTCGGCGGCAGCGCCATCGAGAGCGGCGTCAGCACCTCGACCTGCTGCCGCGCCTGATTGCGCTGCTCGGTCGCTTCGCCGATCAGGCGCTCGGCGAGCCGCTGCGAGCGGCCTCCGGTATTCTCCGCGCGCTCGGCGCGCGCCCCGAGCATGATTCTCGGCACCGAGCCGCGTTCTGCGAAGGCGCGCCCTGCCCGATCCTTGCGCGCCTTGGCCTCGCGCTGCCGTTGCACGGCAAGCCCGACGTCGCGCACACGCGCATCGGCGCGCTCCAACGCAGCCGCCGCGCGACCCCGCGCTTCGTCGCGCGCCTGCGTGAACATCGACCAGCCGCCGCCGACGATGTGGACGCCGACCGGCGTGAGCTCCGCGATCCTGTCCATCGTCTCGAGCAGCGCACGATCATGGCTAGCGACCAGCACGCCGCCGCGCCAGCGCTGCAGCAGACGGCCGATTGCGGCGCGTCCGTCGGCATCGAGATTGTTGGTCGGCTCATCCAGCAGCAGCAGATCGGGCGCCTCGATCAGCAGCCGCGCGATGCCGATACGCGTGCGCTCGCCGCCGCTGAGGGACTCGATCCTGCGGTCAAGCGCCATCTTGGGAAGACCGGCATCGATCAGCGCCTGCTCGATCCGGGCCGGAAGGCTCCAATCAGCACCCGCGAGATCATCGTCATCGCCGGTCCCGGCGACGATCCGGTCGATGGCTGCAAGGCCATTCGCGACGCCGAGCGCCTCGTCGATGCGCAGCGAGTCCTCCCAATGCTGCGCGAGCAGGCCGAGCGTCCCGCTTCGCGTCACCTCGCCCGCGGCCGGCTCAGAGAGACCGGCAATGATCCGGAGCAGCGTCGATTTGCCGGAGCCATTGCGCCCGACCAGACCGACGCGTTCGGCGCCGATCGAAAGTGTGAAATTTTGGAAGAGAGAATGACCGTCAGGCGTGGCGGCAGCGACCGCGTCGAGCGTCAGGAAGGAGGACATGAGCAACCGTGATGGCAGAGGACACAAACCGGCGGGCAATGTTGGTCCTGCGATCCACGGCACCACTCCTGTTCACGGTACGATGCTCCATATAGGCCGATCGCAGTGCAACGACAACCCGAGCCAACAACTCAAGCCAACCCCTCAAGTCATGCGCGGCGCCAGCTGGCCCGATGCACGCCCGCGTGCTAAGCGGCGCGCCATGCCCGCTCCCATTCTCCCCCTCATCGAAGCCGCCGGCCGCTGGCCCGAGCGCGGCGCGCTCGTCGGCCTCGACCTGGGCACCAAGACGATCGGCGTCGCGGTCTCCGATCCCGATCGCCGGCTCGCGACCGGCGTCGAGACCATCCAGCGCAAGGCGTTCAAGGCCGACGCGGCGCGGCTGCTTGCGATCTCGGCGGAGCGCAAGGTGGTCGGTTTCGTCCTGGGCCTCCCCATCAACATGGACGGCAGCGAGGGGCCGCGGGCGCAATCGACGCGCGCCTTTGCGCGTAATCTCGCCGGCCTCACCGACCTGCCGATCGGCCTGTGGGACGAGCGGCTGTCGACGGCCGCCGTCGAGCGCGAGCTGATCGGTATGGATGTCAGCCGCGCCAGGCGTGCCGAGGTGATCGACACCCATGCCGCGATCTTCATCCTGCAGGGCGCGCTCGACCGGCTGGCAACGCTGCGACGGTCGGGCCAGTAGGTCATGACACCGGTCATCGCGGCGCTGGCGCCGGTGTTCCTGCTGATCGTGATCGGCTTCGGCCTGCGGCGCAGCCTGATCCGTCTCGACGCGCAATGGCACGGGCTGGAGCGGCTGACCTACTACGTGCTGTTCCCCGCGCTGCTGCTGCAGAGCCTGGTCAAGGCCGATCTGAGCAAGGTGCCGGTGGCCGGCATCGGCGGCGCATTGTTCCTGGCGATGCTGGCGATGTCCGCGCTGTGCCTTGCGCTGCGGCCCGTGCTCGCGCGTTCCGGCATCGATGGACCGGCTTTCACCTCGATCTTCCAGGGCGCGACGCGCTGGCAGACCTACGTCGCGCTCAGCGTCTCCGGCAGCCTGTTCGGTCCGACCGGACTGGCGGTGGCCTCCGTCGGCATGATCGCAATCATCCCGATGGTCAACGTCTTCAGCGTGGCCGTGCTCGCCCACTACGCCTCGCCGAACCGGCGCTCGCTGGGCGAGATCGCCGCCACGATCATCCGCAATCCGCTGATCTGGGCCTGCGCCGTCGGGCTCACGCTCAACGTCGCGCAGGTGCCGCTGCCAAAGCTCTGGCACGACGCCGCCGACGCGCTCGGCCAGGCCTCGCTGCCGATCGGCCTGCTGGTGAGCGGCGCGGGACTGCACTTCGAAGGGCTGCGGCGCGCCGGGACGGCCGCAGCGCTCGGCGTCGTCCTGAAGCTGGTGCTGATGCCGATCCTGGCGATCGGGCTCGCCGGATGGTTCGGCGTCACCGGCCCGAGCCTCGTGGTGGTCGCGATCTGCGCCGCGGTGCCGACGTCGCCTAGCGCCTATGTGCTGGCGAAACAGATGGGCGGCGACGCCCCGCTGCTGGCGCAGATCATCTCGCTGCAGACCGTGCTGGCCGCACTGACGATGCCGCTGTTCATCGCGCTGGTCGGCACCGGCTAGGCGATCGCGAGACAGATAACGAGATTGATCGCGGAGTGCACGACGACCGGCAGGAAGGTCGAGCCGCTGCGGTAGCGGAAGTAGCCGAGCACGAGACCCATGACGAAGATCTCGAATCTGCCGAACAGATCGTACTGAAAGTGATACCCAGCCCAAATCGCCGAGCTGAGCACGATCGCGCCTTCGGGCCTGACCGGGGATTCCGACCAGCCGCGGAACAGAAATCCCCGCACTGCGAACTCCTCGAAGATCGGCGCGCCGATGCAGGCGGCGACGAGAAAGAGAAACAACGAACCCGCACCTTTCAGGCCCTTGAATTCGGCGACCACGCCGGGATCGGAGGACACGCCGATCGAAGCACCCAACAGGCCCAGCATCTGCAGGACGACGTACATGACGATCAGGGCGAGCACGATCTCGTTGCGCTCAGGCCATGTCAGCGCAAGGTATTCGGAGAACGACCGCCCTGCGCGTCGCACCGCGATCCAAAGAACGCCCAGGACGCAAGGCAGTGCGCCGAGCACGACGACGGCATGAAAGTATCCCGAGTTTGAAAGCTCCGCCTCCGGCACGTCGTAAAGCGCAAGCAAAGCGACCAAGCTCAGCCAACTACTGATCGCAAACGCCGCATAGGCCAGCAGCGCAAAGCCGAGAGTTTCAAAAAAGCCGAGGGTTCGCGGCGGCTTGGGAGCAGGAACAGCGTCGGTCATCGTCGCTCACCGTTGGTCGCGGTCGATCCTGGCGTCAGGCTGCCACCAAAGCATGGCTGCCGGATCCCCGTCATCAACCATTGCCGCTGGCGAGCCACATCGTCTGCAGCGTGGCGGCGAGGTTGTTGAGGCCGTGCAGCACGATGGTCAGCCAGGTCGAATGGCTGACCGAGCGCAGATAGCCGAACCACACGCCGAGTGCGAACACCTCGAGGAAGAAGTACCAGTCGTACTGCAGATGCATAGCCGTCCAGACCAGCGAGGACAGCACGATCGCGCCGGGCACCCGCAGGAACGAGTCCGACCAGCCGCGATACAGGAAGCCGCGGGCAAACAGCTCCTCGGACAGCGGGGCCGCCACGCAGAACGCGATCACCATCAGCCAGACAGTGCCGTCACCCCGCGCCGTCTTCAGCACGTCCATCATGAAGCCGGGCGAGACCTCGCGCCCCGTCGCGCGCGACATCAGGTCCCACGCGACCACGATCACGATCATGCCGGCGATGCCGATCCCGACATACTTCCACGATGTCCAGCGCAGGCCGAGATACTCGGCGAACGGCGTGCGGGTGTGGCGGACGGCGAAATAGGTCGCGAGCAGCACCGCCGGAAGTCCCATCATCACGGACAGCGACAGCGTCAGCCCCCGCCCCGCAGCGCGGGCGAGCGCCGACAGATCCAAGGCGCTGTCGGCCAGAACGAGAACGGCGACGGATTGTCCGATCAGCATCGCGATGAAGATCACGACGCCCCACAGCAACGTCCACCAGAAGCCGAGCGTACGCGGCTGGTGCTGCGCCGGTCCTACCTGCTGCGGGGGATTGGCCGGATCGAGAGAATCCATGACGGCGGCTTCGGGCGTATCGGTCAAGGCAGGGCGCGCTCCAGCAAGCCACGGATGGCGGTGGGATCGAGATCGACGGCGCCGTACATGCTCGGATGGGTAGCGGCGAGCCGCGTCGTTGCGAACAGCTCGGCACGATCGGGGGACACCGCGTTCAGCGCGGCGGCGGCCGCCAGCAGGGCCAGCTTCTCCACCGCAAGACGCGCGACGCGCTCGCTGTCGCCGCGACGGAACGCCTGGCTGATCATCGCAACGGCTTCAGTGGCTCCGGGCAGCCCGCGCGTATCAGCGGCAAGCGTTGTCATCACCGCGGCCGCCGCCTCGGCCTCGCGCGACAGCGCGCGCAGCACGTCGAGGCACATCACGTTGCCCGAGCCTTCCCAGATCGCGTTGACCGGCGACTCCCGGAAGTGGCGCGCAAGGATGCCGTCCTCGACATAGCCGTTGCCGCCGAGGCACTCCATCGCCTCATAGAGCAACGGCGGCGCGCTCTTGCACACCCAGTATTTGATCGCGGGCGTCAGCAGCCGCATGTAGGCGGCCTCGCTGGCGTCGGCCGCCATGCAGTCGAACGCTCGGCACAGCCGCATCACCAGCGCCACCGTGGCCTCGACATGGAGGGCCATATCGGCGAGCACGGTCTGCATCATCGGCTGGTCGGCCAGATGCTTCTGGAACACGCTGCGGTGACGCGCATGATGCAGCGCATGCGAAAGCCCCGAGCGCATCAGCCCGGCGGAGGATATCGCGCAGTCCTGCCGCGTCAGCTGCACCATCTGGATGATGGTGCTGATGCCCCTGCCCTCCTCGCCGACGCGCTCCGCATAGGCGCCCGCGAACTCCACCTCCGACGAGGCATTCGAGCGGTTGCCGAGCTTGTCCTTCAGGCGCTGAAAGCGGAGCGCATTGACCACGCCATCGGGCGTGAAGCGCGGCATGAAGAAGCAGGTCAGGCCCTCGTCAGCCTGCGCCAGCACCAGGAACGCGTCGCACATCGGCGCCGACATGAACCATTTGTGCCCGGTGATGCGGTAGCCGTCGGCGGTACGCTCCGCTGTCGTCATGTTGGCGCGCACGTCGGTGCCGCCCTGCTTCTCGGTCATGCCCATGCCGAGCGTCATGCCGCGCTTGCCCCACCACGGCGCAAACGCCGGATCGTAGTCGCGGGTGGCGATCACCGGCATGGTCCGCGCGAGCAGATCGGGCTGCGCCGCCAGCGCCGCGACCGACGCACGCGTCATCGTGATCGGACAGAGGTGACCACTCTCGACCTGCGAGGCGATGTAGAACTTCGCTGCGCGAACGACCTCCGAACGGCCGCCAACGGGCTCGCCTTCAGCCGTCCAAGTCGAATTGTGCAGCCCGTCCTCGATCGAGCGCGTCATCATCTGATGATACGCCGGATGAAACTCGACGATGTCGCGACGGAAGCCCTTGGCGTCGAAAGTGCGGAGCTTCGGGGTGTTCTCGTTGGCGAGCCGGCCCTGCTCGGCCATCTCGGCCGAGCCCCACAGTGCGCCGAATGCCGTCAGGTCCTGCTCGGCGCCCGCCCCGCCATTCGCCTTGACGGCCGCCATCAGCGGCCGGTCGGCCGTGAACAGGTTGACGTCCGCAAACGGCGGCGACTGGTTGAAGACCTCATGGGTCTCGAACGATGGCTGGGTCATGGCCGGGCTTTCAACATAGGCTGCATCGGCACGGCCGAATGCTGAAATCTTACGGGGTCGGCCCCGCGCCGGGCAGCGAAAACAGCCGGCATTCCCGGGCATAGTTCACAAAACCTTGCGGCACCACCCATCCGGCGCCCGCCCGCGCCGGACGGAACGGGGGATAACTCGGAACCCCGGCTTTCGGCCTTGCCCCCTACGGAAACCGCCCCTATAGCTCTGGCTTTAATGGCAACCTCACCGAAATCGAGTTTCGTCCTCGGGCACCGGCATCTGCTGGGAATCGAGGGCCTTTCCGCTCACGACATCACCGGTCTCCTCGACCTGTCCGAGGAATATGTCGAACTGAATCGTCAGGTCGACAAGAAGCGCACCGTGCTGCGCGGCCGGACCCAGGTCAACCTGTTCTTCGAGGCCTCGACGCGGACGCAGTCCTCGTTCGAGTTGGCCGGCAAGCGGCTCGGCGCCGACGTCATGAACATGTCGGTGTCGTCCTCGTCCATCAAGAAGGGCGAGACGCTGATCGACACCGCGGTCACGCTCAACGCCATGCATCCGGACATCCTGGTGGTCCGCCACCACGCCTCCGGCGCCGTGGAACTGCTGGCGCGCAAGGTCGACGGTTCCGTGATCAACGCCGGCGACGGCGCTCATGAACACCCGACGCAGGCCCTGCTCGATGCGCTGACCATCCGCCGCAACAAGGGCCGTCTCGAAGGCCTGGTCATCGCGATCTGCGGCGACGTGCTGCATTCGCGCGTCGCGCGCTCGAACATCCTGTTGCTGAACACGATGGGCGCCCGCGTCCGCGTCGTCGCGCCCTCCACCTTGCTCCCGCCGGGAATCGAGCGCATGGGCGTCGAGGTCGCGCGCGACATGCGCGAGGGGCTCAACGGCGCCGACATCGTGATGATGCTCCGCCTGCAGCGCGAGCGCATGAACGGCTCCTTCGTGCCGTCGTCGTCGGAATATTTCCAGTATTTCGGCCTCGACCAGAAGAAGCTCGCCTACGCCAAGCCGGATGCGCTCGTGATGCATCCGGGGCCGATGAATCGCGGCGTCGAGATCGACTCCATCGTCGCCGACGGCGCGCAGTCGCTGATCCGGGAACAGGTTGAAATGGGTGTCGCCGTGCGCATGGCCGTGCTCGAGGCGCTGGCCCGCAACCTGCCGAACGCTTGAGAGAGAAGTCGGGACGAAACGCATGCTGACCGATCGCCGACCGATCCTGCTCGCCAACGCGCGCGTCATCGATCCCTCCCGCGACATCGACGGTCCCGGTGACGTGCTGATCGCCGACGGCGTCATCCGCGACCTCAAGCGCGGCATCGGCGCCGCCGGCGTCCCCGAGGGGACTGACGTCGTCAACTGCGCCGGCAAGATCGTCGCGCCCGGGCTGATCGACATGTGCGCCTTCGTCGGCGAGCCAGGTCTGGGCCATCGCGAGACCTTTGCCAGCGCCAGCCAGGCCGCCGCGACCGGCGGCATCACCACCATCATCTGCCAGCCCGGCACCGAGCCGGTGATCGACAATTCGGCCACCGTCGACTTCGTTCTGCGGCGGTCGCGCGACACCGCGATCGTCAACATCCAGCCGATGGCCGCGCTCACCAAGGGGCTGCGCGGCGACGAGATGACCGAGATCGGGCTCTTGCGCGCGGCAGGCGCGGTCGCTTTCTCCAACGGCCACACCAGCGTGATGAACGCCCAGGTGATGCGCCGCGCCCTGACCTACGCCCGCGACTTCGACGCGCTGATCGTGCATCACACCGAGGACCCGAACCTCGTCGGCGAAGGCGTCATGAACGAAGGCGAGTTTGCCGCGCGCCTCGGCCTCTACGGCATTCCGGCCGCGGCAGAGGCCGTCGTGCTCGAGCGCGACATGCGCCTCGTGGCCCTCACCAGGGGGCGCTACCATGCCGCGGCGCTGAGCTCGGTCGACTCGCTCGATGTCCTGAAGCGCGCGCGCGACGCCGGCCTCGCCGTCAGCGCCTCGGTGTCGATCAACCACGTCACGCTCAACGAGAACGACATCGGTCCCTACCGCACCTTCCTCAAGCTCACCCCGCCACTGCGCACCGAGGTCGACCGCCGCGCTTTGGTCGAGGCGCTCGCCTCCGGCCTGATCGACGTCATCATGTCCGACCACAATCCGCAGGACGTCGAGGTCAAGCGGCTGCCATTCGCGGAAGCCGCCAGCGGCGCGGTCGGCTTGGAGACGATGCTGCCGGCGGCGTTGCGGCTCGTGCACAGTGGCGAATTGAGCTGGACCAGCCTGATCCGCGCGATGTCGACCCGCCCGGCGGAACTGCTCGGCCTGCCCGGCGGCACGTTGCGCGCGGGCGCGCCGGCCGACGTCATCGTGATCGATCCGGACGTGCCCTGGATTCTCGATCCGGCCGACCTCAAATCGCTGTGCAAGAACACGCCGTTCGACGAGGCCCGCTTCACCGGCCGCGTCGTCCGCACCATCGTCGGCGGCCGCACCGTGTTCGAACATGTCTGACGCGCGTCGCCCGCAAGGAGTTGTGTGATGGCATCCGAAGCCTTCCTGCCGGTCGCCCTGATCATCGGCTATCTCTTCGGATCCATTCCGTTCGGCCTGATCCTGACCAGGCTCGCCGGCACACAGGACCTGCGCAGCATCGGCTCCGGCAACATCGGCGCCACCAACGTGCTGCGCACCGGCCGCAAGGGGCTGGCCGCCGCGACCCTGCTCGGCGATGCGCTTAAGGGCACGGCGGCGGTGATCATCTGCGGCTATCTCGGCGGCCCGAACGCGGCGATGATCGCCGGCCTCGGCGCCTTCCTCGGACATTTGTTCCCGGTG
This sequence comes from Bradyrhizobium sp. HKCCYLS2038, assembly GCF_051167655.1. Classification (NCBI taxonomy): domain Bacteria; kingdom Pseudomonadati; phylum Pseudomonadota; class Alphaproteobacteria; order Hyphomicrobiales; family Nitrobacteraceae; genus Bradyrhizobium; species Bradyrhizobium sp. HKCCYLS2038. The sequence continues at coordinate 714,102 of NZ_JBNPTM010000003.1, forward strand.
TGGCTGAAGTTCCGTGGCGGCAAGGGCGTCGCGGTCTACATCGGTATCCTGATCGGCCTGCTTTGGCCGTTCGCGATCTTCTTCTGCCTCGTGTGGCTCGCGACCGCATTCGCGTTCCGCTACTCATCATTAGCTGCACTCGTCGCGAGCGTGCTGACTCCGATCGTGCTGTGGGCTTTCGGCCACGTTGCGCTCGCTGCCTTGTTTGCGCTGCTCACCTTGTTGCTCATTTACATGCATCGCGAAAACATCAGGCGATTACAGAGCGGCACCGAGAGCAAAATCGGCGCGAAGAAGTAGAATCTCCGGTGAATTACGGGCAAAACCGCGTCAGGCGCTGAACTCACAGCGGCAGCGCAGCAACACCGCCACATGATTAACTGATAAGTTAACGCCGCACCCTGGTGTGAATCATGATTGCCTGTCATGATTCCGGCCTCTGATTACGCAACACCCATTCGAGCGGTCGATCGGCCTTGCACGATGATCGCAGGTGATGAGGAGTCGGCGCAGCAAATGTCCACCCAGGCGCGATCCAACGCTAGTCTCCTGCTCTCGGCGGCCCAGATCTGGTCGACGGGCGCTGTGGGTGCCGACGAGGCAGAAACCGCGGCCACGCCGGCTACGCCCGACATTGAGGTGATGGTGCCCGCGGCCCCGATCGTGTCGGATAGCGCGGCCGTCGCCGAGGTTTGCGAGCCAAGTCCTGCCCCGGAACAGCCTGACGTCGCGCCAGCCGTGGCCGAGACGATCGTCGCGCCGACCAATGCGGAGTGCATTGCCGAGACTCGCGTGATGGAGGCGCCGGAACGCTCTCTCGTCGAAGCGATCGCCACCGTGACGCTGCCGCCGCCCCGGCGGGTGTGGCCGCCGCGCAAGCTGTCGCTGGCGCTGCAGGGCGGCGGAACCTTCTCGGCCTTCACCTGGGGCGTGCTCGACCGGCTGCTGCAAGAGCCTAACTGTGATTTCGATACGATCAGCGGTGCCAGCGCTGGCGCCGTCAACGCGGCCCTGCTCGCCAGCGGCCTTGCCAGAAGCGGCCGCGAAGAGGCCCGCAACCGGCTCGCGCTGTTCTGGACGCGGCTTACGGAACAGGCCTCGTTCCGCGCGCTGATGGTGATCGGGGCGTTCTCGCCGCCGAGCAGCGCCGTCTCGTTCGGCTCGGGATTGCGCGGCGGTCGCGCCGACCCGCTCGATCTCGATCCGCTGCGCGACATCCTCGCCGAGACGATCGATTTCGACGCGGTTCACAGCGCGTCAGCCCCTCGCCTGCTGGTCGCCGCGACCCGGGTTCGCGACGGCGCGCCGCAGATCTTCCGCAACGCTGCCATCACGCCGGACGTGCTGCTCGCCTCGACCTGCCCGGCGCAGCTCCACGCCGCCATCGAGATCGGCGATGAGACCTACTGGGACGGCGGCCACGTCGCCAACCCGCCGCTGATCCAGATCGCGCACGAATCCAGCGCCGCCGACCTGCTGGTCGTTCAGGTTACGCCGTCGCGGGACGGTTACATCCCGGTGACCTCGGCGGCGATCGACCGCCGGCTCGACCAGATCGCCGCCAATGCCGTCCTCAATGCCGAGCTCGCGGCGCTCGAATGGGCGCGCAGCGACGGCCTGCATCCGCCGCGCGTGCACCGTCTCGCGGCCGAGGACGCGATCGAGGCGCTGGCGCAGCGCGACGCGACGGATTTCGGCGCCGACCTGATCGAGATGCTGCATCAGCGCGGCCGCGAAGCCGCCGACCGCTGGCTGCGCGAGGCCCCTCCCGGCACCGCGTTCGTCATCCCGGACGAGCCAGCGTCCGTCTCAGAGGACACGCGAGACCTTGCGTTGACGTAGCGCGCCCTCTTCCCTGCGCTCTCGGGTTGTTCCATGCTGGGCCCTCTGCGAGGGGGCTTTCGCGTGGACGCCATCAATCCGACGATCGAGCTGAGCGCGACCGAGCGGCGCGACCGGCTGCGCCTGATCCGCTCCGACAACGTCGGGCCGCGCACCTTCCGCTCGCTGCTCGACTATTTCGGCACCGCGCGCCTGGCGCTCGATCGCCTGCCGGATTTGGCGCGCCGCGGCGGCGCCGCGAGAGCGGGCCGCATCTGCACGATCGACGAAGCCGAGGCCGAGCTCGACGCCTGCCAACGCTACGGCATCGAGCTGCGGGCGCCGCAAGAGGACGGCTATCCGTCCCGCCTTGCCACCTGCGACGACGCACCACCATTGCTCGCGGTGCGCGGCGCCCGGGAGACGTTGATGCGCCCGATGATCGCCATCGTGGGTTCGCGCAACGCCTCTGCCGCCGGGCTCAAATTCGCCGGCCAGCTCGCGTACGAGCTCGGCCAGGTCGGCTTCGTCATCATTTCCGGCCTGGCGCGCGGCATCGATCAGGCCGCGCATCGCGCGAGCCTGTCGGGCGGCACCGTCGCGGTGCTCGCCGGCGGCCATGACCGGATCTATCCGCCGGAGCATGTCGATCTGCTCGGCGCCATCGTCGGCGGCCTGGGAGCAGCGATCTCCGAGATGCCGCTCGGCCACGAGCCGCGGGCCCGCGATTTTCCCCGCCGCAACCGGCTGATCTCGGGCGCTTCGCTCGGCGTCGTCGTTGTCGAGGCGGCGCATCGCTCGGGCTCGCTGATCACCGCACGCATGGCCGGCGAACAGGGCCGCGAGGTGTTCGCCGTCCCAGGCTCGCCGCTCGATCCGCGTTCGGCTGGCACCAATGATCTCATCAAGCAGGGCGCCACCCTGGTCACCGAGGCTGCCGATATCATTCAGGCCGTCGGCCCGATCATGGAGCGGCCGCTGCCGTCCTCGCTGCGCGAGCCCGACGAGGAGCTGTTCGCTCCCGATCCCGAGAGCCACGACCGCGCGCAGGTCATCGCGCTGCTCGGGCTGACGCCGGTGTCGATCGACGACCTGATCCGGATCAGCGGACTGTCTCCCGCGGTGCTGCGCATGGTGCTGCTCGAACTCGAGCTGGCAGGCCGCCTCGAGCGGCACGGCGGCGGGATGGTGTCGCTCAGCTAGCACCATGCGTCCCATCGCTACGAGCGACGGAGCACGAACCTGCCGGAGGATCTGCCGCTGCTGCCGCACGAACGAGCGGCAGCAGGCTTGCGACGGACAACAGTGATCCGCTCAGTTCCAGACGTAAGGCGCTCCTGCCAACAACAAGCCGAGCGAGACCACCAGACCGCCCCCGCAGAACAACAATATGGTGAGCAATTCATCCCGGTCGGACCGGGCTGCGGCCTCCTTCTTCTGAGTCGCAGCCGAAACGGAAACTGATGAAGAGACGCGCGCAGCCTTGGTCATGGCAACTCTCCCAAATATGAATACGTCAAAATGACCCGGCCTTTGCGGGGGTCTGCACCGCTGAAGCAAAGGTTCAAATAAGAGGAAGATTCAACAGCACGAGCTCAGCGCTGCCCCAACGCCTGAAGTTCCGGTTGGTCGCTCCGGGCGGTCGCGGGAGTTCGTGGTGAGGCCACCACGAACGAGTCCCGTGGGCTATCGATAGACCGGCGCGCCGGCCGGCGAACTTGTGGCACCATAGACCGTGCAAATCGCCGGGCGGTCCGCAAGCTGCTGCCGAGATCAGAGAGGGCGGCCGGCCGCTGGCGCCGGAGGTGACCATGCTCGCTCCGCGATGAGCGGACGTCAGCAGAGTCTGTTGCGGCTCCGCAGCCGGAGGTGATCCTCGGCTTCCAGGTTCGCCATGCGCAACAGGTAATCCAGCATGTCGAGATGGTGGCGCTGGGCGAGCTGGGCCAGGCCTGCCGTCACTTCGGCGACCAGCGCCGCCGCGGCGTCAGCATCTTCCACCGCCAGCTCGATATCGGGATCGCTTTTGTCCGCTGCCTGGGCCAACAAATCTATCCAGCAAGGAGAATTTGAGGAAAACGAACGCCAAATCAGAGCGGTTCCAAGCACGCTCCTCACAACCTGATAGGTACTTCGCGACTCCAACGCAATCGACTTTCAACACTCCTCGATTTGACAGGAACCGCCTCACCACCCATGTTCGGGTCAACGAGCCCTTGCGCGAATCCCGCGAAACCGGCTTCAATCCTTCCACTAAGCCATTGGAATTTCATGAATATCGTCATCGTGGAGTCGCCTGCGAAGGCCAAGACGATCAATAAGTATCTGGGCTCCTCTTACGAGGTTTTAGCCTCTTTTGGTCATGTCCGCGACCTTCCCGCGAAGAACGGTTCCGTCGATCCGGAGGAAAATTTCCGGATGATCTGGGAGGTCGACCCCAAGGCGGCCGGCCGACTCAACGACATCGCCAAATCCCTGAAGGGTGCGGACCGCCTGATTCTCGCCACCGACCCTGATCGCGAGGGCGAAGCGATCTCCTGGCACGTGCTCGAGGTGCTGAAGGAGAAGCGCGCGCTCAAGGATCAGAAGATCGAGCGCGTCGTCTTCAACGCCATCACCAAGCAGGCCGTCTCCGAGGCGATGAAGCATCCGCGCCAGATCGACGGCGCGCTGGTCGACGCCTATATGGCGCGCCGCGCCCTCGATTACCTCGTCGGCTTCACCCTCTCTCCCGTCTTGTGGCGCAAGCTGCCGGGCGCCCGCTCGGCCGGCCGCGTGCAGTCGGTGGCGCTGCGCCTCGTCTGCGACCGCGAGCTGGAGATCGAGAAGTTCGTCCCGCGCGAATATTGGTCGCTGATCGCAACCTTGGCGACACCGCGCGGCGACACGTTCGAGGCGCGCCTCGTCGGTGCCGACGGCAAGAAGATCCAGCGCCTCGACATCGGCACCGGCGCGGAAGCGGAAGACTTCAAGACTGCGCTGAACGCGGCGAGCTACACGGTCGCAACCGTCGATGCCAAGCCGGCGCGGCGCAATCCGCAGGCGCCCTTCACCACCTCGACCCTGCAGCAGGAGGCGAGCCGCAAGCTCGGCTTTGCGCCGGCGCACACCATGCGCATCGCGCAGCGCCTCTATGAAGGCATCGACATCGGCGGTGAGACCACCGGTCTCATTACCTATATGCGAACCGACGGCGTGCAGATCGACGGCTCGGCGATCACCCAGGCGCGCAAGGTGATCGGCGAGATCTACGGCAACAAATATGTGCCGGACAGCCCGCGCCAGTACCAGACCAAGGCCAAGAACGCCCAGGAAGCGCACGAGGCGATCCGCCCGACCGACCTGTCGCGCAAGCCGGCCGATCTGCGCAAGCGGCTCGATGACGACCAGGCCAAGCTCTACGAGCTGATCTGGACACGCACCATCGCCAGCCAGATGGAATCCGCCGAGCTCGAACGCACCACGGTCGATATCGTCGCCAAGGCCGGCGCGCGCACGCTGGAGCTGCGCGCCACCGGTCAGGTCGTCAAGTTCGACGGCTTCCTCGCGCTCTATCAGGAAGGCCGCGACGACGAAGAGGACGAGGACAGCCGCCGCCTGCCGCAGATGAGCCCGAACGATCCGCTCAAGCGCCAGAACCTCGCGGTCACCCAGCACTTCACCGAGCCGCCGCCGCGCTTCTCGGAGGCGTCGCTGGTCAAGCGCATGGAGGAGCTCGGCATCGGCCGGCCCTCGACCTACGCCTCGATCCTCGATGTGCTCAAGGCGCGCGGCTATGTGAAGCTGGAGAAGAAGCGGCTGCATGGCGAGGACAAGGGCCGCGTCGTCATCGCCTTCCTGGAGAACTTCTTCCGCCGCTACGTCGAGTACGATTTCACGGCGGATCTGGAGGAGCAGCTCGACCGCATCTCCAACAACGAGATCGCCTGGCAGCAGGTGCTCAAGGATTTCTGGACCGGCTTCATCGGCGCCGTCGACGACATCAAGGACCTGCGCGTGGCGCAGGTGCTCGACTCGCTGGACGAGATGCTCGGCCCGCACATCTATCCGCCGCGCGAGGATGGTGGCGACGTCCGGCAATGCCCGACCTGCGGCACCGGACGGCTCAACCTCAAGGCCGGCAAGTTCGGCGCCTTCGTCGGCTGCTCGAACTATCCGGAGTGCCGCTACACCCGCCCGCTCGCTGCGGACAGCGAAGCTGCGGCCGACCGCATGCTCGGCCAGGATCCGGAGTCGGGCCTCGAGGTCGCGGTCAAGGCCGGCCGTTTCGGGCCCTACATCCAGCTTGGTGAGCAGAAAGACTACGCCGAGGGCGAGAAGCCGAAGCGCGCCGGCATCCCGAAGGGCACGCAGCCGTCGGATGTCGATCTCGAACTGGCGCTGAAGCTGCTGTCGCTGCCGCGCGAGATCGGCAAGCATCCGGAAACGGGCCTGCCGATCACCGCGGGGCTCGGCCGCTTCGGACCGTTCGTGAAGCACGACAAGACCTATGCAAGCCTGGAAGCCGGCGACGAGGTGTTCGACATCGGCCTCAACCGCGCCGTCACCCTGATCGCCGAGAAGATCGCCAAGGGCCCGAGCAAGCGTTTTGGCGCCGATCCGGGCAAGGCGCTCGGCGACCATCCCTCGCTCGGCCCGGTCGCCGTGAAGGCCGGCCGCTATGGCGCCTATGTCACCGCAGGCGGCGTCAACGCCACCATTCCCGGCGACAAGGAAAAGGACACGATCACCCTCGCCGAAGCGATCGTCCTGCTCGACGAGCGCGCCGCCAAGGCTGGCGGCAAGCCCAAGGCGGCGAAGAAGGCTGCGAAGCCCAAGGCTGCTTCAGGTAAGGCCGCTTCAAGTAAGGCGGCTGCCAAGCCGAAGGCTGGCGGCGACGACGACACGCCGAAGCCGGCCAAGAAGGCCGTCGCGAAGAAGGCCGCGGCCAAGCCGAAATCAGATTCCACCAGCAAGGCGCGTGCGCCGGTTGCCAAGGCCGCCAAGACGTCGGCCAAGCCTGCGACCAAGGCGACGCCCAAGAAGAGCGCCGGCAAGGCCCGCGGATGAGAAAATGAAACAAAAGCGCGACATCGGCTTCCCTCCGCGGGAGGCCATCGTCGCCTTCATCCGCGCCAATCCGGGCAAGGTTGGCACCAAGGACATCGCCCGCGAGTTCGGCCTGAAGAATGCCGACCGCGCCGCGCTCAAGCAGCTGTTGCGCGAGCTCGTGGCCGACGGCACCGTCAAGAAGGGCGGCCGCAAGACGATCATCGAGCCCGCGACCTTGCCGGCCACGCTGGTGGCCGACATCACCGGTCGTGACAGCGACGGCGAGCTGATCGCCAAGCCCGCCGAGTGGGACGAGGCCGAACAGTCCGAGCCGCCGCGCATCCGTATCTACGCCTCTCGCCTCGCCAAGCCAGGCGCCACCGCCGGCGTCGGTGATCGCGCCCTGCTCCGCGTCGAGCCGATCCAGGATGCCGAAGGCGTCGCCTATCGCGGCCGCGTGCTAAAGGTGCTCGACCAGGCGCGCAACCGCGTGCTCGGCATCTTCAAGAGCAATCCCAATGGCGGCGGACGCCTGATCCCGGTCGACAAGAAGCAGGCCGGACGCGAGCTCTCGATCGCGCCAAACGACACCAGGGACGCGAAGGACGGCGATCTCATCAGCGTCGACCTGCTACGCGGCCGCGGCTACGGCCTGCCCGCGGGACGGGTGAAGGAGCGCCACGGCTCGGTCGCGACCGAGAAGGCGATCAGCCTGATCGCGATCCACGCGCACGAGATCCCGATGGAGTTCTCGCAAGCTGCGGTCGCCGAGGCCGAGGCGGCGCAGCCGGCGACCTTGAAGGGCCGCGAAGACTGGCGCGAGCTGCCGCTGGTGACGATCGATCCGCCCGATGCCAAGGATCACGACGACGCGGTTCATGCCGAGCCGGATCCCGATCCGAACAATGCCGGCGGCATCATCGTCCATGTCGCCATCGCCGACGTCGCCTACTACGTGCGGCCGGGCTCGGCGCTCGATCGCGACGCCCTGATCCGCGGCAACTCGGTCTACTTCCCAGACCGCGTCGTGCCGATGCTGCCCGAGCGCATCTCCAACAACCTCTGCTCGCTGGTGCCGGGCGAAGCGCGCGGCGCGCTCGCGGTGCGCATGGTGCTGGGCGCCGATGGCCGCAAGCGCTCGCACTCCTTCCACCGCGTGCTGATGCGCTCGGCCGCAAAACTCTCCTACGCGCAGGCGCAGGCCGCCATCGACGGCAAGCCTGACGATGTCACAGGTCCGCTGCTCGAGCCGATCCTGAAGCCACTCTACGCAGCCTACGAGGTCGCCAAGCGCGGCCGCGACGCGCGCGATCCGCTCGACCTCGATCTGCCCGAGCGCAAGATCCTCTTGAACAAGGACGGCACCGTCGACCGCGTCGTCGTGCCGGAACGGCTCGATGCGCACAAGCTCATCGAGGAGTTCATGATCCTCGCCAACGTCGCAGCAGCGGAAGCGCTGGAGAAGAAGGCGCTGCCGCTGATCTACCGCGTGCATGACGAGCCGACGGTGGAGAAGGTCCACGCGCTGCAGGAGTTCCTGCGCACGCTCGACGTGCCCTTCGCCAAGGCCGGCGCGCTCCGGCCGTCGCTGTTCAACCGCGTGCTGACGCTGGTGGCGGGCCAGGACTACGAGCAACTCGTCAACGAGGTCGTGCTGCGCTCGCAGGCGCAGGCCGAATACTCCTCGGAAAACTACGGGCACTTCGGCCTGAACCTGCGCCGCTACGCGCATTTCACCTCGCCGATCCGCCGCTACGCCGATCTCGTCGTGCATCGCGGCCTGCTGCGGGCGCTGAACCTCGGCGACGGCGCCCTGCCCGACAGCGAGACGCCGGATCATCTCGCCGAGGTGGCAGCGCAGATCTCGGTCACCGAGCGGCGCGCGATGAAGGCCGAGCGCGAGACCGCTGACCGGCTCATCGCCCATCACCTCGCCGACCGCGTCGGCGCCAGCTTCCAGGGCCGCATCTCCGGCGTCACCCGCGCCGGCCTCTTCATCAAGCTGGATGATACCGGCGCCGACGGGCTGGTGCCGATCCGGACCCTCGGCACGGAATATTTCGACTATGACGAGACGCGCCACGCGCTGATCGGCCAGCGCAGCGGTGCCATGCACCGGCTGGGTGACGTCGTCGACGTCCGTCTGGTAGAAGCTCAGCCGGTGGCCGGCGCACTGCGCTTCGAGCTGCTGACGCAGGCCGACGTGCTGGTGTCGCGGCATCCGCGCGGCGCCGGACCGAAGCGCAAGAATACCGTCAAGGCGAATGCCAAGGCGGCCAAGCGGGGCAAGTCCGAGGCCCGGCCGAAGCGCGAGAAGAAAAGTCGCGACAAGAGCCAGAAGGCAGGGGCAAAACGCAAGCCCGGCACATCGAAGAAAGGCAGATCATGGACGCCATGAGCTCACCGCCCCGCGCATTGCCACAGACCTGGACACGAGACGCCGGCGCCGTCGAGAAGCGCGACGTGTGGACGGCGATGAAGCGCGGCTTCCGCGGCCGCTGCCCGCGCTGCGGCGAGGGCAAGCTGTTCCGCGCCTTCCTGAAGGTCGCCGACAAGTGTGATCGTTGCGATCAGGACTTTTCGGGCCATCGCGCCGACGACCTGCCGGCCTATCTCGTCATCGTCATCGTCGGCCACATCATCGTGCCGCTGGTGCTCTCGATCGAGACCAACTATGCGCCGCCGGTGGCACTGCAGCTCGCGATTTATCTGCCGGTGACCTTGATTGCCGCGCTCGCCTTGATCCAGCCGGTCAAGGGCGCCGTCGTCGGACTGCAATGGGCGTTCCGCATGCACGGCTTCGACGACAATCCGGCGGAAGGCATTCCACCGGTGTGAGCCGTCGGCAGTTCAACAAACAAGAAAAAGCGGGGAGGACATGAGCGACACGGCACAGGCGACGGGCGCGCCGGCGGGCAAGCCCGCCGAGAAGGAAGCGGACCATCATCCCTACACCAAGCCCCGCGATGCCGCGACCCTGATCCTGGTCGATCGCAGCAGCGCGGTGCCGAAGGTGCTGGTCGGCAAGCGCCACGACAAGGTCGTGTTCATGCCGGGCAAGTTCGTCTTCCCGGGCGGTCGGGTCGACAAGACCGATCACCGCATTCCCGTCGCAGCGCCGATGCCGGCGGAGCTCGAAGCCAATCTGTTCAAGGGCAAGCCGCAGACGACGGCGTCACGCGCGAAGTCGCTGGCGGTCGCTGCGATCCGCGAGGCGTGCGAAGAGACCGGCCTCTGCCTGGGACGCAAGGTCGACGGCCCCGCGCCGAAGCTCGACGGCCCCTGGGCGCCCTTCTCCGAAGCCGGCCTGCTGCCCGATCCTTCCGGCCTGTTCCTGATCGCGCGCGCCATCACCCCGCCCGGCCGCATCAAGCGCTTCGACACCCGCTTCTTCACCGCGGATGCCTCCGCCATCACGCATCACGTGCCAGGCGTCATCCACGCCGATGCCGAGCTGGTCGAGCTGGTCTGGGTCGAGCTCGGCTCCAAGCCGCTCGCCGACCTGCACCCGATGACCAGGAACGTCCTCCACGAACTCGACAAGCGCCTCGCCACCGGCCCGCTGCGCCACGACGCCCCTGTGCCGTTCTTCCACTTCTACGGCGGCAAGATGCAGAAGGACGTGCTGGGCGCGTAGCATCAAGGCGACGGCACCATGTCGCTGCCCGCGAATGCTCGCCAGCATCTCTGGTCAGTCCCACCGCACTCGCAATGCGATGGGCAATCGCGCCACATACACAGTGTCGTCCCGGCGAACGCCGGGACCCATACCGCGGAATTTCTCTTTGGCCCGGATGGCAGAAACTGTGCCTCAAACATCCTTCACGGAGTATAGGTCCCGGCGTTCGCCGGGACGACACCGTTGTTTGGTTCGCCTGCTCGGCCCCCATTGGAATGACCGTGCTACGTCCGCCACGAAAAACGAAATCGTGTTCTGCGGCGGGTTGCTGACACGCATCGGCCGAGTTCCTATCTGCTTCAGATAGCAACAATTCCCGGACGCCCCCATGGCCCCACGTCAACTCAAGCTCGGCGCGTTCATGCGCCCGGTGTCGATCCATACCGGCGCGTGGCGCTATCCCGGCGCCTGGCCGGATGCGAACTTCAATTTCGGGCATCTCAAGCAGCTGATCCGCAAGCTCGAGGCCGGCAAGTTCGACGCCTTCTTCATGGCGGATCATCTCGCCGTGCTGAATATGCCGGTCAATGCGCTGAAGCGCAGCCACACCGTGACCTCGTTCGAGCCGTTCACGCTTCTCTCGGCCTTGTCTGCGGTCACCGAGAACATCGGCCTGATCGCGACGGGATCGACAACCTTCGACGAGCCCTATCACGTCGCCCGCCGCTTCGCTTCGCTCGACCACATCTCCGGCGGCCGTGCGGGGTGGAATATCGTCACCACGTCGAATCCCGACGCGGCTCTGAACTTCGGCCTCGACGACCACATGGAGCACGCCGAGCGCTACAAGCGTGCGCGCGAGTTCTACGACGTCGTCACCGGCCTGTGGGATTCGTTCGCCGACGACGCGTTCGTGCGCGACGTCGAGAGCGGGCTGTTCTTCGATCCCGACAAGATGCACGTGCTCGACCACAAGGGCAAATATCTCAAAGTGCGCGGGCCGCTGAACATCGCCCGCCCCGTGCAGGGCTGGCCGGTCATCGTGCAGGCCGGCGCGTCCGAGGACGGCAAGCAGCTCGCGGCGGAGACGGCGGAGGCCGTGTTCACCGGCGGCGGCAGTCTCGCCGACGGGCAGAAGCTCTATGCCGACATCAAGGGCCGGATGGAAAAGATCGGCCGCAACCCCGACCATCTGAAGATTCTGCCCGGCGCCTTCGTGGTGGTCGGCGACAGCGTCGAGGAGGCCAAGGAGAAGCGCGCGCTGCTCGACAGCAGGGTGCACTACGACAGCGCCATCGCCTCGCTGTCGGTCATCCTCGGCACCGATGCCTCCGGCTTCGATCCGGACGGTCCGCTGCCGGAGATTCCCGAGACCAATGCCTCCAAGAGCGGCCGGCAGCGTCTGGTCGACGTCGCCGCCCGCGACAAGCTGACGGTGCGGCAGCTGGCTCAGCGCGTCGGCGGTTACGGCGGGCTCGCCTTCGTCGGCACCGCCAAAACCATCGCCGACCAGATGCAGGACTGGCTGGAGAGCCGCGGCTCGGACGGCTTCAACATCATGTTCCCGTTCCTGCCCGCAGGCCTCGACGATTTCGTCGACAAGGTGATTCCCGAGCTGCAGCGCCGTGGGATCTTCCGGAAGGAGTATGAGGGCCCCACTTTGCGCGACAATCTCGGCCTGCCCCGGCCGGAAAACCGGTTCTTCAACGCCTAGGGGTCGAGAATCTGGCCCGGCAACCTTGACTTTGGGGGCTGGCTGGGTAGGTTGCCGGCCAACGGCGCCCCCTCTTTGGCCGGTGCCCACCCCCGATTCCATTCCAGAGGTTCAAGACATGGCCAAAGCGGTCACCATCAAGGTCAAGCTCGTGTCGTCGGCCGACACCGGCTTCTATTACGTTGCCAAGAAGAATTCGCGCACCATGACCGACAAGATGGTCAAGAAGAAGTACGACCCGGTCGCGCGCAAGCACGTCGAATTCCGCGAAGCCAAGATCAAGTAAGTGCTCAAGTAAGATCGCGGATCTGCTTTCGACTTCGACGGGGCCGTTTCGGCCCCGTTTTTTATTGCAGGCTCGCTTCCGGAGATCAGCCCCCGCGCCCGTGCGGCAGACACCAGGAGGAGCGTGCAAGGTAACATTCTCCGCCCGGTTGAAATTTGGGTTCCATTGGTAAGGATCCATCAACCAAACCCGTGCAATTCCGGGGGTAGTGAGGCACCCGCGAGGTTCGCCTCTTCCTTGTCCCTCAGTTGACCGGGCCCAGCGATGACCGATCCCCAGACCTTGCAGTCCCGTCTCGACTTCCTCGGCATCGACAATGCCACGCGGGAGGCGCTTCGCGAGCTGCGGCCGCTGATCGGCAAGGTGCTGCCGGGCCTGCTCGACAAGTTCTACGCCCATCTCGGCAAATATCCGCCGCTGGCGAAGATGTTCGCCAGCCAGGCCGCCATTCGGCACGCCGCGCAGGCCCAGCTCGATCATTGGATGTCGCTGGCGACCGCCAGGTTCGACGACGCCTATGTGGCGTCGGTGACCCGGATCGGCCGCGCCCACCACCGCATGGGGCTGGAGCCGCGCTGGTACATCGCCGGCTATTCGCTGATCGTCACCGGGCTGCAGCGGGCGATTGAGACCGAGCTGCCGGACGGCTGGTTCGCCGGCCAGGCTGCGCGCGAGAAGAAGGCTGCGCTGCAGGCCGCCATCACCCGCGCGGCGATGCTCGACATGGACCTCGCCATTTCGGTCTATCTCGACGCCGCCAAGACCGAGCAGCACGTCGCCATGCGCGGCATGGCCGACGAGTTCGAGTCGACCGTCGGCCAGATCATCAACAAGGTCCACGCCGACGCGCGCACGCTCGAGACCTCGGCCAATACGCTGAGCAAGACTGCCGAGCAGACCCAGCAGCTGTCGACCAGCGCCGCCGCGGCCTCCGGGCAGGTCTCGGCCAACGTCCACTCGGTGGCCTCGGCCGCCGAGGAGATGACCTCCTCGGTGCACGAGATCGGCCGCCAGGTTACGGAATCGACTGCCATCGCCAAGCAGGCCGTGCGCCAGATCGAGCAGACCGATGTCGGCATCAGCGAGCTGTCGCGCACCGCCGAGCGCATCGGCGACGTGCTGAAGCTGATCACCTCGATCGCTGCCCAGACCAACCTGCTCGCCTTGAACGCCACCATCGAGGCGGCGCGCGCCGGCGATGCCGGCCGCGGCTTCGCGGTGGTCGCCTCCGAGGTCAAGGCGCTGGCGTCGCAGACCGCCAAGGCGACCGAGGAGATCGGCCAGCAGATCGAGGGCATTCAGAACGCAACGCAGGCCTCGGTCGCCTCGATCAAGCAGATCGGCGGCACCATCCAGCACATCTCGGAGATCGCCGCCGGCATCGCTGCGGCCGTCGAGCAGCAGGGTACCGCGACGGGACAGATCTCGCGCAACGTGCAGGAGGTCGCCAGCGGCACCGCGCGCGTCGCCGGCAACATCGGCGACGTCAGCACCGGCGCCAACGCCACCGGCAGCGCCTCCTCCCAGGTCCTCGCATCGGCGCATTCGCTGTCGCGCGAGAGCGACCACCTCAAGACCGAGCTGGACAAATTCCTGCGCAAGGTGCGCGCGGCTTGATCACGATGCAAACGCGGATCGGCGTGAGCCGTCCGCGCCTGGTGTCATCGTGAAAGGGTGAGCGCCGGCTTACATGCCGTGGCTCTGGAACACTGCCGAGCAGCGCTTGCTCAGCTTCTGCCGGTTCTGCGTCAGGCAATTCTGCACCGCGAAGTCGTCGCCCATCTGACTGCGGCAGAAGCGCTTGGCGTCCGGCGCGCACGCCTTCTGCTCCTGTGGCGTACCCATATGGCCCTGGGCCAATGCGAGCGAGGGCAGAACGGACAGCGACACGGCAACCGCGAACATCAGCTTTGTCATTGGGGCTCCTCCTTGGGCCCAGACAAACGTCCGCGAGAGCGGGCGGTTCCGGCGAAAGCTCCGGTGAAAGCGCCCGCGAGGGCGCATGAGTCCCTCCCCGCACATTGTCGGAGAACGCTCGTATCTGGCTCCGTCATTGCGAGCGCAGCGAGGCAATCCAGAGTCCCGTCACGGATAGTCCTGGATTGCTTCGCTGCGCTCGCAATGACGCTGTGGCAACCAGCATCGCGCACCGCAAGCACTCATCCTCTTGCGACACAATATAGTCATGGCAGGACAGATCACGTGGATCTGCCCTGAACACTCCGATATCCAACCCGCACGCCGCTACATCACGCCGCGCGACATCATCAGCTGTGCCGTGCCGTCCTTGAGCTTCTCCAGTTCGCGGTGCGCGGCGAGGTGCTCGATGTCGCTGCGCGCCAGGCCGATATCGATCAGTTGCGCCTCGCTGAGATCGCGCAGCGTCACGCGCATCTTGCGCTGTCTGCGGCCATCCTGAAACGCCTGCCAATATCCCGCGACAAGACTGAACAATCCGGGCGCAGCGACGCCTGGCGGCGCGGCGGCCCCTTCTCCGACAAATTGTGCAGCACTGAGATGGGCGCAGCAGAGCGCGGCGCAGCTTGCACATCACGCGCGGCGTTGGCCGTGACCGAGATGGGACGATCGAGAACGAGAGGCACGACATTGCGAGCAGTCTCGGCAGTGAGGTGGGTCTGAGGTGGCATCGGTCGCTCCTGCTGTGTGATGCCGGCAGGACGCGTGGCCAAACAAAAGGCCCCGTCCGATGCCGGCGGGGCCTGGTGGAATGATCGTGTCGTCGAAAACCTAGCGCACGACTCCTCCCACGGCCCGACTACGGCGGGTCGTATGTTTGCGGTTGGAATTGCGCACGACGTTGATCATGATTTGCATCTACCACGGCGATTGCGCCAGATCAAGGCATGTAGTTCGTGCGCGCGCGGAGGAGCACCCATGCGCAAGCAGGGCTATCGCATATGACGATCGCAGTGGCGTGCTCGTCTGCCTCCACGTCGTCATGGCCGGGCTTGTCCCGGCCATCCACGTCGTTCAGACCCGTAGGGCGGATGAGCGTAGCGTAATCCGCTAATGAGACGCGCGCCGCAAAGTGGCGGATCACGCTGCGCTGATCCGCCCTGCAAACCGCACCCGCTACATGATCCTGCGCGAGACGAGTGCGAAATAGCGCGGGTCGTCCCTCAGACCGTCGAGCGCCTGCATCGCGGCGATGTGCTCGATCTCGGCGCGCGTGATGCCGATGTCGGTGAGCTCGCGTTCGTTCAGCTCGTACAGATTTGCACGCACGTGCTCGCGGCGTTGCCGCGCTTGAATAGCGCGCCAGCACCAGCCGATCAGGCGGATGATCAGCCAGGTCGGCGTGACCGGCGGGCCGGCCGCGTCCTTTTCCGGAGACGCGTCCTGGAGCGCGGCAACGGCTGCATTGGGATACGTCGCTTGCAGCACGTCATTGGCCGCGTCGTGGATCGACGCGATGGTGAGATCGGCGCCCGGCCGTGCATCACGGCACGCGGCGTCGATGGTCTGACTGGTCTGATGAGGTGGCATCTATCGCTCCTGCTGTTGTGCCGGCAGGGAGCGTGGCCAAACAAAAGGCCCCGTCCGATGCCGGCGGGGCCTGGTGAGAACATCGCGTCGTCAAACTCCTAGCGCGCGACTCCTTCCACGGCCCGGCCGAACCAGGTCATGTGGGTGAAGTTCATGATGCGCACGAGTTTGCTCATGGCATCTTAGTACCACGATGCGAGCGTCATATCAAGCGACATGGATATCTCACACAGCCTCAGAGCGAGTAGTGACATTCCGACAACATGGGGCGCTGACTGCATTCGAAAGATCACTCCCCTGCCCGAAGATGCATAAAGCGATCCTCCACGTATTCAGCCAACCACGCCGAAACACCTGCGAGGGCTGCCATGCCCAGAACATTGGTCTGAACACCGAGCGCATCCAGGAGCCAGAGTCCGCTCAGCATCAACACACCGATCGTCGCACCTATCCGAAGCCGTCTCATGACTTCCCTCCCGGATGACATCTCGTTGTACACGCACATCCTAGCGCGACAAACGAGACGGATCACGCTCCGCTGACCGGTCTCGGCCTAGTTCACCTCGGCCGGCCGCCTGGTATCACCGAGGATGAGCAGCGCCAGTGGCGCGAGTGGTCCGACGATCGCGGCGGTCCACAACCAGCGCCTCGACGATCTCCGGCGTTCGAGCGCCATGGCCGATGCGAGCGGGATGGATCCGATCGACACGATCATGAAAAGCCAGAACTCCATGTCCGTCTCCCGAGCTTTGATCCGATCCTAGCACGTCAGCAGCCCGCGCGATCGAGCTTCATCGGAAAGTGGAGCCGGCTTGCGCCGGGCCGCACATCACGCCGGAAGCGCTGCGCCAGAAAACTAATTTATCGAAGCAATTCAATCAGATCACCTCCATCTGCCAATTGCGCTGCAATATTCTTCTTTCGTTTTTTCAGAATGCATGCTATCTCCCGATCATCCCACCTCGCCAGAGGGGCGCATCGCGATCGTCACGAGCGTGAGGTGGGTTGCGGTGGGCGTGTCGGGGTGCAGCGTGGCTTGGCCGCGCGGACGAACATCCTGATGCGCACGGTGAAGCCGTGTGGTCCTGGCCTCCCGACGCTGAGGCCAAGTCCGCGCTGCGACGAGCGCGCTGATGACGGGGGCAAGAACGCCGGTCCCCGGGGAGAGCACGGAATAAGTCGTAAAGCCATCGCGCAGGGAGGGCCGGATGTCCGGCTCGTACCTGTGGTTCTGCCGCGTGCTTTTTGTTGCACGCGGACCATGGGTGCGACCTGCACCCGGCCTTCCCTGCGCCCTCTGTTCTCGAAGAGGGTTGTGACTGGCAAAGCTCGGGCGCGGAATGCGCGGCGAGGACGAGTAGTCATGCGTGGAAGACTGTCGAACGACACTCGCTGTCATTCCGGGGCGCGACGCAGTCGCGAGCCCGGAATCCATACTCCCGATCGTGGTTATGGATTCCGGGCTCGCGCTCCGCGCGCCCCGGAATGACGATGTGGAGAGATGTGTGGATTATCGTTGGCAGCTTGCCGGCTTTAGCGACAGGACAAAACAGCCGCCCTTCCCGTCAACGCCCATGGCCTTCCTTCGAGACGCACGCCTGCGGCGTGCTCCTCAGGACGAGGTCTGTGGTCTTGGTATGGTCTTTGGGGTCTTGGAGCCCTGGAAGGATCTCCAAGGGCTGCGAAGCTCGCTCTCGCCCCTCATGCTGAGGAGCGCCGCTTGCGGCGCGTCTCGAAGCACGAGGCCCGGATCGACATGACGGGCGATGCGATGAGTTGTCCTGACGATCATCGTCTTCAGCCAAGGACGGAGAAGGCGTGCCCTCCCCGCTCCTCAGCGGCCGCGGCCGGCAGCCTGCGGCAGGAACGACGCCGGCGTGTGCACCGGCGCGATGGCCACCGCGCGGTTGCGGCCTTCGTGCTTGGCGCGGTACAGCGCATTGTCGGCGCGCTTCATGACGTCGGCGATCGGCTCGCCCTTCTGCTCCAGGGTGGAGATGCCAATCGAGGTCGTCACTTCGATGCGCTTCTCGCCCTTGTGCACCGAGAACGGCTCGTTGGCGACCGAGCGGCGCAGCCGCTCGGCGACCATGCCGGCGACGTGCAGATCGGTCTCGGGCATCACGATGACGAACTCCTCGCCGCCATAGCGGCAGGCGAGATCGATGCCGCGGATCGACTTGCGCACCCGCATCGCGAATTCGCGCAGCACATCGTCGCCGGCGTCATGGCCGTAATTGTCGTTGATCGACTTGAAGAAGTCGATGTCGAGCATCATCAGCGCCAGCGGCTTGCCGCGGCTCGCCGCCTGGTCGGCCAGCGTCGAAAGATGAGTCTCCATGTAGCGCCGATTGTGCAGGCCGGTGAGCGCGTCGGTGATCGCCATCTCGATCGAGTTCTGGACGTTGTCGCGCAAATGGTCGGTGTAGCGGCGCTTGCGGATCTGGGTGCGGGCGCGCGCCAGCAGCTCGTTCTTGTCGACCGGGCGCAGCAGATAGTCGTTGACGCCGATCTCGAGGCCGCGCAGCAGCCGCGAATTGTTCTCGGGCTCGGCGATCGCCAGGATCGGCACGTGCCGCGTGCGCTCCAGCGAGCGCAGCTGGCTGCACAGCCGCAAGCCGTCGAAATCGTTGAGGTCGAGCGAGACGATGACGAGATCGTAGTTGCCGTCGGCCGCGTTGAACACGGCTTCCGCCGGATGAGTCTCCACGTCGACCGTATGATCGGTGGCCAGCATCGGCCCGAGCCGCTCGTAGGACGACGGCCGGTCGTCGACCAGCAGCACCCGGCCGCCCTTGCCGGCATCGGCCACGGCGTTGCGCTCCGGCGCCTGCACGCCGATCTCGAGCGAGGTCAGCGCACGCATGCGCAGCTCGTCCGTCATCATCTTCAGCCGCGTCAGCGAGCGCACGCGCGCGATCAGCACGACGTCGGACACCGGCTTGGTCAGGAAATCGTCGGCGCCGGCCTCGAGCCCGCGCACGCGGTCGGACGGGCTGTCGAGCGCCGTCACCATCACCACCGGGATGAAATGCGTCGCCGGGTTCGACTTCAGCCGGCGGCAGACCTCGAAGCCGTCCATGTCCGGCATCATGACGTCGAGCAGGATGATGTCGCATTCGGCGCGCTGGCAGATCTGCAGCGCCTCGGCGCCGTTCGAGGCAGTCAGCACGTCGAAATATTCGGCCGACAGCCGGGCTTCCAAGAGCTTGACGTTGGCCGGGACGTCGTCGACGACGAGGATGCGCGCGGACACTGCAGGAACTCCCTAGCCGATAAAGCGTCGTACCGTTTCAATGAATTTTCCGACCGAGATCGGCTTCGAAAGATAGGCTTCGCAGCCGCCCTCGCGGATGCGCTCTTCGTCGCCCTTCATGGCGAAGGCCGTCACCGCGACCACCGGGATCGCGCGCAGATCCGGATCGTCCTTGATCCATTTCGTCACTTCGAGGCCCGAGACCTGGGGCAGCTGGATGTCCATCAGGATCAGGTCGGGACGCGTCTTGCGCACGAGATCGAGCGCCTCGACGCCGCTGGAGGTGCCCGACGTCTGATAGCCGTGAGCCTCCAACAGGTCGCGGAAGAGCTTCATGTTGAGCTCATTGTCTTCCACGATCAGGACGGTCTTACCCATCCGCCCCTCCGAATCACTGACACCCGACTGCCCTCCGGTGGACGCCTGCCCACCGCTACCATCTCGTTCAAACTAGCCCCAGATTCGTTCAAAGCCGTTAAGGCGGTATTCCATCTTCGCCCGAGATGGTTTCCACTTGCTTGAACCCGCGCCGAAGACTCGGGCATGATGGTTTTAAAGTAGCGACGACAAGTTAATGGAAAGGCATATGCGCCGTTGAAAAAGCCCGTTCGAAATCCGCGCGAAGTCGCTGAAATCGTTGCAGTTCAGGCCCTTTCTTTCCTGGCCGGGGAACCGGAACGCCTGGGCCGCTTCCTGGCCGAGACCGGGATTGGGCCTGAGACGCTGCGATCCTCCGCCGCCGACCCGAATTTTCTGGTCAGCGTGCTCGATTTCGTGCTGCGCGACGAGGAGACGGTAAAGGCTTTTGCCGCCCACTCCAAGTTACATCCGACCAATATCATGGCGGCAAGGCAAGCCTTGGGCGACCCGCAATGGGAGCGCGACGTGCCGTGACCACGATCGCGCCAGAGGGAGCGTCGCGCGCGGCTGCCGGCCCGACCTGCTTCTGCCGAGACTGCCTGACAGATCTGGAGCGCGCCGCCCGCCGCTGCATCGCCTGCGGCTCGCCGCGCCTGGTGCGCCATCCCACCCTGCCCCGGCTGACGCTCGCCCATATCGACTGCGATGCGTTCTACGCGACGGTCGAGAAGCGCGACAACCCGGATGTCGCCGACCGTCCCGTCATCATCGGCGGCGGCAAGCGCGGCGTGGTGTCGGCGGCCTGTTACATCGCGCGCACCTATGGCGTGCGCTCGGCGATGCCGATGTTCAAGGCGCTGGAGCTGTGCCCGTCGGCGGCGGTGATTCGCCCGGACATGGCAAAATATGTCCGCGTCGGCCGCGAGGTGCGGCAGGCGATGCTGGCGCTGACGCCATTGGTCGAGCCGCTGTCGATCGACGAGGCTTTCCTCGACCTCTCCGGCACCGAGCGTGTCCACGGCATGATCCCGGCTAAGGTGCTGGCGCGGTTCGCCCGCGAGGTCGAGCAGAGCATCGGGATCACCGTCTCGGTCGGGCTGTCCTGCAACAAGTTCCTGGCCAAGATCGCCTCCGATCTCGACAAGCCGCGCGGCTTCGCCGCGCTCGACCAGGACGAGGCGGTGACGATGCTCGCCGACAAGCCTGTCGGCTTCATCTTCGGCGTCGGCCCCGCCACCCAGCAGCGGCTGGCGAACTGCGGCTTCCGCACCATCGCCGACCTGCAGCGCGCCGACGAGATCGCGCTGATGAAGCAGTTCGGCGGCGAAGGCCGCAGGCTGTGGCGGCTGGCGCGCGGCCTGGACGATCGCAAGGTGGTGGCGGACCGCGGCGCCAAGACGATCTCCAACGAGACGACGTTCGAGACCGACATTCGCGACTATGCGACCCTTGAAAAGACGCTCTGGCGGCTGTGCGAGAAGGTGTCGTCGCGGCTGAAGTCCAGCCAACTCGCCGGCTCGACCGTCACGCTGAAGCTGAAGACCGCGGATTTCCGCCAGCGCACGCGCTCGCAGTCGATCGCGGCACCGACCCAGCTCGCGGGCAGGATCTTTGCGATCTGCAAGGAGATGCTGGCGCGCGAGACTGACGGCACCGCGTTCCGCCTGATGGGCGCCGGCGTCAGCGCGCTGCGCCCGGGATCGGAAGCGTCCGATACGGACATGCTGGACCGCCGCTCGGCTTCGGCCGAGCGCGCCATGGATGCGTTACGCAAGAAGTTCGGTCAGGCCGCCGTCATTCGCGGCATTGCCTATGACGGCCCGGAGACGGCGGAATGAGTGCCGTCTCAATTGCTGCAGGGCTTGCCGTCCTTGACGTCCTTGGCGTCGAACTTGCCGAGCGCCCCCGCAATGACGAAGTCGTTGTAGTCGAGCACGAGCGCGCGCGAGACGCCGTTCTCGTACAGCTCGAACGACATCGCATAGACCGGCGTCTGCTCGCCCTCGGTGCGCTTGGCGTCGCGGTCATAGTAGCTGACCGTCACCGGCCAGCGCGTCATCGACTTCATCTCGCTGTTGTCAGTCGAGGCGTCGGGCTTGGCCGCAGCCTTGTCGGCCGGCACCGGCGCGCCGATCACCGTCAGCGTGTTGTAGACCTTCTCGCCATTGTCGGAGCCGTCATAGACCGTCAGCTCGAGCAGCGACTTGCCCTCGCGGGCAGCCGCGATGATGCGCTGGATCTGCTCGGTCGGAAACACGGTCGAGCCGTCGAGCGTGAAGGTCTTCGCCTCCGGCTGCTTCAGCTTGACGGTGATGTGGTCACCGGTGCGCTCGGCGATGCCGTCGACCGGGCTGGAGGACTGGTCGTTCATCCGCGAGTCGATCTTGAAGCGATAGCTCTTGCCGGCGCCGTCCTCCCAGGCGGTGGAGCGCAGGTCGCTCAAGGTCACCTTGCCCTCGCCGAGGTCGAGCTCGGACACCTGGCGGAAATCCGACGTGTAGCCGCTGCAGGCATTGCCAGAGAAATTGTACAGGATGCGGCCGCGGGCGCTGTTGACGGGGCTCGAGCCGCGCGACTTCACCAGGCTCAGCTCGTACAGCGCCTGATGCGGCAGGAACGGTACCCCCGCCCCGGCCTGCGCCGGACCGAACGTAATCGCCGCGACAGCCAGCGCTCCCAGCGACAGTCGAAACGAATGAGCCATGAGTTTTCCTCGGGAGACGTATCGTTGAACCGTCACATTAGAGACCGCTGCATTACGTCGCAACTGCGGCTGGCTCACGGAAACGTGCGTTCGGCCGGCCGAGTCAACGCCGCCGCGGGCGCCTTGCATGTCACTGGCAACTGCGCCAAACAGGGCCGCGGTCCGGCACGGGACGGGTTTTCAGGCGACAGAACGGGGATGTGAGATGGCAGGTACGGTTGAACAGAATCTGGCGGCACAGGGCATCACGTTGCCGGCGCCGAAAGCACCGGTGGCCAATTATGTCCCCTTCGTGCGCACCGGCAATCTGCTGTTCGTCTCGGGCCAGGTCTGCCTCGGCGGCGACGGCAAGCTGATCGCGGCCGGCAAGCTCGGCGGCGGCGTGTCGCTCGAGGACGGCTATGCCGCGGCCAAGGGCTGCGCGGTGAACCTGCTGGCACAGGTCAAGGCGGCGGTCGGCGATCTCGACAAGGTCGTGCGCGTGGTCCGGCTCGGCGGCTTCGTGAATTCGGCGCCCGACTTCCTCGACGGGCCGAAGGTGCTCAACGGCGCCTCCGACCTGATGGTCGCCGCGTTCGGCGACAAGGGCCGCCACGCCCGCACCACCGTCGGCGTCGCATCGCTGCCGTCGGACGCGGCGGTCGAGGTCGAAGGCGTGTTCGAGGTCGCGTGAGATTGAACAGAAAATGGATGGACGGGGCGAATGCGCGCACCTGACTGGCTGACGGCCCGCCCCGTCGCCCATCGCGGCCTGCACGATGCGGCCAGCGGCATCATCGAGAACATGCCGGCCGCCGCGCGAGGCGCGGTCGCCGGCAACTTCGCCATCGAATGCGACATCCAGCTGTCGGCCGATGGCGAGGCGATGGTGCATCATGACTACGATCTCGGCCGGCTCACCGAGGGCTCCGGCCCGCTGATCGAGAAGACGGCGGCCGAGCTCAAGGCCGTCAGGTTCAAGCAGACCGACGAGCGGATGATGACGCTCAAGGATCTCTGCGACCTGATCGGCGGACGCGTGCCGCTGGTCGTCGAGGTCAAGAGCAAGTTTCAAGGCGATCATCGCCTGGTCCGGCGCATGGCCGAGGTGCTCGCCACGTATTCCGGCCCGGTCGTCGGCATGTCGTTCGATCCGGACCAGGTGCATGCGCTGCGCGAGACCATGCCGAAGCTGACGCGCGGCATCGTCGCCCAGCGCACCTACGAGGACGGCTATTGGGCCACGCTGACCCAGGCGCAGCGCGACAGCATGCTGCATCTGAAACACGGCTTCAGCACCCAACCGCATTTCGTCGCCTATTGGGTGCAAGAGCTGCCGGCCGCCCCGCCCTGGATCGCGCGCAACGTGTTCGGCTGCCCGCTGCTGACCTGGACGGTCCGGACGGCCGAACAGCGCGCCACGGCAGCCCGGTACGCGGATCAAATGATCTTCGAAGGCTTTACGCCGGAGACGTGAGGCCGGCCTTGAACTCGCTGCTGCGATGCACGATCTTCAGGACGTGGCAATCCGGACGTCTCGGCTGAGCGTTCTCCTGCCAGACGCTTTGTAAGGGTTCGATGGCCTCACCTGAGATTACGCTCGAAGCCGTTCCGGGGGTCAGCGACATCCCCGCTGCCGCCTGGGACGCCTGCGCCAATCCCGACGGCCGCGTCACACCGGGCTCATCCGGCGCCTGCGGTCACGCCTACAATCCGTTCGTCTCCCACGCCTTTTTCTCGGCTCTGGAAGCCTCCGGCTCGGCCACCCTGCGCACCGGCTGGGCGCCGCGCCACCTGGTCGCGAAGCTGGGCGAGGAGATCCTGGCCGTCATCCCCTGCTATCTGAAGTCGCATTCGCAGGGCGAATATGTCTTCGACCGCGGCTGGGCCGATGCCTATGAGCGTGCCGGCGGGCGCTATTATCCCAAGCTCCAGGTCTCCGTCCCCTTCACGCCCGCGACCGGACCGCGGCTGCTGATCCGCCCCGACCAGGATCGGGAGGTGATCGGCAACGCGCTGGCGCAGGGGCTCAAGGCCCTGTGCGGGATCAGCGAGGCCTCCTCGGTCCACGTCACCTTCGCGCGCGAGGCAGAATGGCAGCTGCTCGCCGCACAGGGCTTCCTGCAGCGCACCGACCAGCAGTTCCACTGGCACAACCAGGGCTTTTCGACGTTCGACGACTTCCTGGCGACGCTCAACTCGCGGCATCGCAAGGCGATGAAGCGCGAACGCCGCGACGCGCTCAGCGCCGGCATCACCATCCACTGGCTGACCGGCAAGGACATCACCGAGGACGCCTGGGACGCCTTCTTCGCGTTCTACATGGAGACCGGCTCGCGCAAATGGGGCCGGCCTTATCTCACCCGCAAGTTCTTCGCGCTGATCGGCGAGACCATGGCCGACGATGTGCTGCTGGTGATGGCCAGGCGCGACGGGCGCTGGATCGCCGGCGCCATCAACTTCATCGGCTCGGACACGCTGTTCGGGCGCAACTGGGGCGCCGTCGAGCACCACCCGTTCCTGCATTTCGAGGTCTGCTACTATCAGGCGATCGATTTCGCGATCCAGCACAAGCTCGCGGTCGTCGAGGCCGGCGCCCAAGGCGAGCACAAGATCGCGCGCGGCTACCTGCCGCAGACCACCTACTCCGCGCACTACATCGCCGATCGCGGCCTGCGCCGCGCCATCGACGACTATCTCAAGCGCGAGCGCGCCTATGTCGAGGAGGCCGGCCGCGAGCTCGCCGAATCCGCGCCGTTCCGGAAAGGCATCGACGAGCCGTCTTGACCGGCGGCACGCGCCGGTGAGAGTAAGGCGCATCACGAGGAACCGCCGAGGGACTGCCCATGACCGCCTATGATCCCAACAACCCGTTCGCAAAAATCCTGCGCGGCGAATTCCCCTGCACCAAGGTCTACGAGAACGACCACGTCCTGGCCTTCCTCGACATCATGCCGCGCGTGCCCGGCCATACGCTGGTCATCCCGAAGGCCCCGGCCCGCAACATCCTCGATATCACCGAGGAGGACTACCTCCATGTCGGCCGCGCCGTGCGTATCATCGCGCGCGCCGCCAAGACCGCTTTCGCCGCCGACGGCATCACGGTGCAGCAGTTCAACGAGCACGCCGGCGGCCAGATGGTGTTCCACCTCCACGTCCACGTCATGCCGCGCCACGAGGGCACAGCCCTGCTGCCGGCCGCCAGCCGCAAGGAGGACCCGAAGGTGCTGGAAGACAACGCCGCAAAGCTGATCGCGGCGCTGAAGGGCTGATCAGACCTCACGTCTCATCGAGCCCGATGTCCAGCGCGGCCGATGAATGCGTGATCCAGCCGACCGAGATCAGATCGACGCCGGTCGCGGCGATCGCGGGCGCGGTCTCGACGGTGATCCGGCCCGAGGCCTCGGTGATGGCTCTGCCCCGGGTCATGGCCACGGCGCGTTCGAGCTCCGCCGGCGTCATGTTGTCGAGCAGGACGGCGTCGACGCCGAGCGCCAGCGCCTCCTCGAGCTGCGCCAGCGTGTCGACCTCGACCTCGATCTTGACGAGGTGCCCGGCATGAGCCTTCGCCCTCGTGATCGCAGCCGTGATGCCACCGGCGATCGCGATGTGGTTGTCCTTGATCAGAACGGCATCATCGAGCCCGAATCGGTGATTGCCCCCGCCGCCGGCGCGCACCGCATATTTCTCCAGCGCGCGCAGCCCCGGCGTCGTCTTGCGGGTGCAGACGATCTGCGCCCGCGTGCCTTTCACCGCAACGACGAGCTGAGCCGTCGCGGTGGCGACGCCGCTGAGGTGACAGAGAAAGTTGAGCGCGACGCGCTCGCCGGTCAGCAGCGCTCGTGCCGGACCGCTGATGGTGGCGATGACATCGCCGGGCGCGACGACGCTGCCGTCGCCGCGGATCGTCTCCATACGGACCTCGGGCGAGACCATCTGGAACGCGCAGCGCGCCACATCGAGGCCGGCGATCACGCCGTGCTGGCGCGCCCGCAGCTGCAACGACGCACGCCGCTCACGGGGCACGATCGCATCTGTGGTGATGTCGCCGGCGTGGCCGAGATCCTCCAGCAGCGCGGTGCGCACCAGCGGCTCGTAGAGCAAGGGCGAGAGAGGATTGAGGCTCATGATACGGCACTCCTGAACGACTCTGTCTCGGCGAGACCGCGGGCTGCGGCGATGGCTTCGGACATGGTGAAGCGGGACGGCTGCGCGACGGGCTGCGTGTCCGGACAATCGCTGCGGAAATGCCCGCCACGGCTCTCCTCGCGGGCATGCGCCGCGACCGCCATCATCAGGCCGACCAGGGCCGGATCGGCTGAAGCCCCTGCTCCCTCAGCCAGCGGGAGAAGGCTTCGGATAGCGGCTGCCATCGTGCCGCGCTCACGCAACACGCCGAGCGCCTGCGACAGGATTGGGCGCACGGCGGAAGGCTCCGACGGAGGCGGCATCGCTGCGATCTCGCGCGGCCGGCTGATGCCACGCGGCGCACCGGCCACGCTCTCGGCCACCCAACGCGCGCAGACGATCGCCTCCATCAGCGAGTTGCTGGCGAGCCGGTTGGCGCCGTGCAGGCCGGTGCGGCTGGCCTCGCCGCAGGCCCACAGCCCGTCGACGCTGCTGCGCCCCATCGCATCAACGGCGATGCCGCCCATATGGTAGTGCACGGCCGGCCGCACCGGGATGGGATCGACGGCCGGATCGATGCCGGCCATCCGGCAGGACGCACTGATCACCGGATAGCGCGCGGCAAACTCCTTACCGGGGTTCGCGCGCGCATCGAGAAACACGCGATGGCCTTGCGCGCGATGACGCCACACCGCCCGCGCCACCACGTCGCGCGGCGCAAGCTCGGCGCCGGGCTCGTCGGCCATGAAGCGCGTGCCCTGCTCGTCGATCAGAACAGCGCCATCGCCGCGGATCGCCTCGGTGAGCAGCGGCAGCGGCCGCGACGGTCCATCGAAGGCGGTCGGATGGAATTGCACGAATTCGAGGTCGGACAGCACGGCCCCTGCTCGCGCCGCCAGCGCGAGGCCCTGGCCGAAACAGCCGGACGGATTGGTGCTGTCGAGGAACAGCCCGCCGATGCCGCCGGTGGCGATCACGACGCGCGTGGTGGCGAGCACGAGCGGCTCATCACCACGCACCGCAAGCACGCCCTGGACTGCATTGTCCTCGAAGAGCAGCCGGCGCGCCTCGACGCCTTCCAGCAGCGTCACCGACGGACATCGCCTGACGGCTGCGATCAGCGCGCGCATGATCTCGCGCCCGGTGCCGTCGCCGGTGGCGTGGACGATGCGATTGCGGCTGTGCGCGGCTTCCAGGCCGAGGCGCCAGCGCCCGTCAACATGCCGGTCGAACGCGACGCCGAGCTCAGCGAGATGCGCGACCGCCGCTGGCGCTGCAGCGATGATGCGGCTTGCCGCGATCTCGTCGCACAGTCCGGCCCCCGCTGCGATCGTGTCCTGCAGATGCAGCGCCGGATCATCGTCGTCGCCGACGGCCGCGGCGAGGCCGCCCTGCGCCCACATGCTGGACGCCTCGGCGCCGAGCGGCGATTTCGACAGCAGCACGACCGGTTCGGGTGCGAGCTGCAGCGCCGTCATGAGGCCCGCGGCACCGCCGCCGATGATCACGGGACGGCCGATGAGGTCGGAGAAATCGTTGCTCATAGCGCCAGCATCCTTTCCACCGAACGCCGTGCGCGCTCGGCCATGGCCGGATCAATCGTCACTTCGTGCGTGTTGGTCTCGAGCGCGTGACGGATGTTCTTCAGAGTGATCCGCTTCATGTGGGGACACAGATTGCAGGGACGCACGAACTCGATGTCCGGATACATCACCGCGACGTTGTCGCTCATCGAGCACTCCGTCAGCAGCACCACGCGGGCCGGCCTCTTCGTCCCGACGAAGTCCGACATCGCCGCCGTCGAGCCGGCAAAATCGGCCTCCGCCACCACCTCCGGCGGGCATTCTGGATGGGCCAGCACGGTGACGCCGGGATGATTGTCGCGCAGCGTACGGACATCCTCGGCGCTGAAGCGCTCATGCACCTCGCAATGGCCCTTCCAGGCCGTGATCCTCACCTTCGTCTGCGCGGCGACGTTGCGCGCGAGATACTCGTCCGGCAGCATGATGACGTGATCCGTGCCGAGCGACTCCACGACCGCTCGCGCGTTGCCGGAGGTACAGCAGATGTCGGACTCCGCCTTCACGGCGACCGACGTGTTGACATAGGCAACGACGGGCACGCCGGGATGACGGGCGCGCATCAAACGGACGTCGGCAGCGGTGATGGAGTCCGCAAGCGAACAGCCCGCCTCCGTGTCCGGGATCAGCACGGTCTTCCCGGGATTGAGCAGCTTGGCGGTCTCGGCCATGAAATGCACGCCAGCCAGCACGATGACCTCGGCATCGACCCTCATCGCCTCGCGGGCCAACAGGAGACTGTCGCCGACGATGTCGGCGACGCCGTGGAAGATCTCGGGCGTCTGGTAGTTGTGCGCGAGCACCACGGCGTTGCGCTCGCGCTTCAGCGCCAGGATGGCTTCGACATCATCGGCGAAGACCGCCCATTCCGGCGGTGGGATAACGCGGCTCAAGCGCTCGGCGAGCGGTGCAGACGAGGCGACGGGAGGGAGGATAAGCTCGGCCATTTATACTCTCCATGAGCATAATATGGCTTATACTTATCCTGAGCATAAGTTGTGTCAAGCGCTTGGGATCACGATCGCGAGAGCGGCAGCTTGGTGCCGACGACGGCGCGTTCGGCAAGAATGCCCTGGCGGAAGCGAAACAGCTTGGCTGGGCGGCCGATGGTGTCGGCGGCCATCGCGCCTGTCTCTTCAACCAGTTCCTGCTGCTCGATGAGGCGGCGGAAGTTCTGCTTGTGCACTAGCCTCCCAGCCAGCGCCTCGACGCTGCGTTGCAGTTGCAGCAGCGTGAACTCGTCCGGCATCAGCTCGAATACGACCGGCCGGTATTTGATCTTGGCGCGGAGACGCGCGATGCCGGTGGCGAGAATGCGACGGTGGTCGGACGTCATCGCACGGCCTGCGACGGCAGCCTCGCCGCGCTTCTCGCGCACGCTCTCGGGGATCAGCGCCGCCTCGTACAGCAGCTCGTAGCGCTGCAGCGTCAGCTCCTCGTTCCACTCGCGGCCGTCGAGGCCGAAGGTGATGGCGGCACGCCGCCACCTCGCCTTCTGCAGCGCCGGCTCGTCGGCAGACCGCGCCCACGCCTTCAGCCTCGGCGCAATGATCTTGGCCAGGATGGCCGGCGGTCCGTCGCGAAGATCCTCCCAGGGAAAGTAGTCGTACCAGGACGACCATTGCGCATCCGCGCCCTCGCGCCCGCCCTCCTCGCGCGTCAGCCCGAGATAGCTGATCGAGATGCGATGCGGCGCATCGGGGTCACCACTGCGGCCGCGATCCGCAAACGTATACAGCTGCTCGACATAGCCGAGCGGATGACCGGTCTGCGCCTCGACCCAGGCGCGCAGCCCCATCTGCAGCGAGCGATGCGCGAACTGAAACGGTCCGCTCGGCAATGCCGCAGCATGATCGATGGTCATGATCTTGGGATGGCCGTCGGTCACCGCCACCAGCACGGCGACGAGGTCCGCCGTGATCGCATCCAGAGCCGTCACGGTCTTCTGCGGCCGCTTGTTCACGTTCGACATCCGGATCGCAGGTCCTATTTGTCCTCGGCCGCGCCAGGTGTGAACACGCAATGATCCGGCTTCAGGTCGATCAGCGGCGTCTCGTCCAGGCAATCCAGTCCGCGCACCAGCACGACGTTGCCCTCCAGCGCGACGAAACGGACGGTGGACACGCCGATCGGATTGGGACGCACCGGCGAGCGCAGGGCGAAGGTGCCGCGGGTCTCGCCGTCATGGTGCCGCGGGCTCTGCTTGACCAGATCGCGGCGCGCTCGGTTGAGCCAGTACAGCACCTGGAGATGGCTGAAGGCGTCGATGCCCTGCAGCGCCGGGACCCATGGCTCGAAGATCTCCAGCCGGCAGACCGGTCCCTCGAAGCTGCCCTGCCGGGGCGTCTCCAGACGAGAGCTCCAGGGCGTGCGGATGCGGCCGATGAAGGTCAGCGCGGCGTCCCGCGGCTGCGGGGCGTCGACGGCGACTTCACCAGGGCGGAGTTCGGTAGCTGTGGTCATGCCAATGTCCTCTCTCCGCAACTTAGCCGAACCCGGCCGCACCGCAATTGCGGCCGCGCAAGTCAGCCGAGCCACCATTTGCCGGCCAGCATGACCGCTTCCCCGCAGATGACACCGGCGAAGATCGAGCGGCGCGTCGCCAGGAACGCCGCAAGGCCGGCCACGACGGCGCCATAGCGCAGCCCCCAGGGCACGCTGGCGAGCGCGCCGGGCGGCTGCACCAGGATTTGGGCGATGACGCCGGCCAGGATCGCGGTCGCGACCGCCTTGACCCACATCAGCAGGTCCGAGCCCTCGTCGAGGCCGCTGCCGAACCACAGCCCGAGCAGCCGCCAGATCTGGTTCGGAATCACGCCCGCCACCAGCAGCACGACGAGCGCGTGCCAATCGCCGATGAAATCGCTCATGCCGCCTCCCGCCGTTCGCGCCATTTGTGGACGCTGAACGCGAGCGTGCCAGCCACGACGCCGCTGACCAGGATGTCGACGCCGCTGTTGAGCTGGGCAGCCAGCGGATAGAGCACGAGACCGAGGCCGAGCGCGAGCACGTCGGCAAGCTCCTTGGCGTTGCGCAAGGTCGAGAACAGGAAGGCCAGCGGCGTCAGCAGCAGCACCGCAGCGCCGAAGGTCTGCGACAGGTTAGCGGCCAGGAGATAGCCGATGATGGTCGCCACCAGCGCCACGCCCATCAGTCCCGAGCCGAGGCCGTGTACGAAGGCGATGCGGCGATCACGCGGCACATGCGGCAGGAAGCGATAGCATTCCACCCACAAGGTCACCGCGGTGAAGTGGGCGATCAGGACCAGATGCCGCCGCTTCGTCGTGGGCCCCCGGATCAGCGGCAGCACCGCCACCACCATCGGAAACAGACGGATCGCGCTCATCGTGACCGCGATCGCCGATTGCAGGATGGTCTGGCCGGAGCCTAGCGTCGAGACAAGGATGATCTGCGCCGGGCCGGCCCAGACGAGCACGGTGCTCAGGATCGCCCAGAGCATGCTGAAATGGGTGTCGTGGGCGAGCGCGCCGATGCCGATGAAGGTGACGAACAGCACCACTGACAGGATGGTCGCCGACGTCGCGCGCAGCCCCCAGCCGAAGGCTCGCAGCGAACCATGCCATTGCGGCGAATCGAGTGGAGGAAGTGTCACGGGCGGCCCAGCGGAACGGACCGCGATAAGGCTGGCGAAAGCGCCTCTCGTCAACCATCATCGGGCGCGCGCGGCTCTGCAGCCGGCGCAAGCCGCCCGTTCGTCAGGCCCGGTTGCGCAGCACGAAACAGGCGCCGCCAGCGCGGCGAATGCGCGTGCACAGTTGGTCCGCCTCGGGCCGGGTCTCGGCGCCGATGCGCACCTGATAGAATGCGCGATTGCCGCGCGTGCGCATCACGGACGACAGCAGGCTCGGATCGCGGCCGGCGATCACGGTGCCGAGCCCCTTGATCGCGCGCGAATACATCGACAGCGCCCGGTTGCGGTCGAAGCCGGCAGCCAGTTGCACGCCCCAGGGCTTGGCCGCAGCCAGGGCGACGTGCTGCTCGAGCTCGCGAACGAACGGATTCGGCGCGCGCTTGAGCAGTGCCATCAGCTGATGACAGGAGGTCGGCGGCGGGCTCGGCGGCGTCTTGCCGCCCTTCCCGGCCGCGGCCCAGTCGTCGATCGAGGAGCCGGTGATGACGGAGACGTAGTTGCGTGTCTCCCAGGGCATCTGGCCCTTGCCGGCCAGCCAGTCCTGCACGCGGCGCGGGCCCGCATTGTAGGCGGCCGCAGCCAGGCCGAGATTGCCGAACTGATTGCGCAGTTCGGCGAGGAACTCCGCCGACTTCGGCAGCGCCTGCACCGGATCGAATGGATCCAGCAATGCGCGCTCGCTCGCGGTGCCCGGCATGAACTGCGCAATGCCCTGGGCGCGCTGACCGCTCCGCGTCACCGGTCCGACCGCATCGCTCTGGAAGCGGCTCTCCTGCCAGATCACGCGGGCGAAGAATTCCAGTGGCAGGTCGTTGGCCTTGGCCGCGGCTTCGATGATCAGGCAGAGCGCCTCGCGCGTACCGCTCTCCTTCGGCTCGTCCCGCTTTGCAGCCGCATCCTGCGAGCCCTGCCGTGCAGGCTCATCCTTCACCAATGGCCACACGGTCTCGCCCTCGTTGGCCGCGACGATGTCGGCGGTCGTGACGAGGAGACAGGCAACCACTCCAAGAGAGCGCAACGCCGCCAAGATCGAAATGCTCACGGAAATGCTGAAAAACCGGCCGGCCTGGCTGCCGGAGAGACCCAAGGACGACAGACAAAGCTTCAGCAGCCCTCCGGTTCCAAGGCGCCGCGCCTTGACACGGAAGGCCATGCCGCTAGCAATCGGCGCATCTCCAGGGGAGAGCGACCGATGACTGCTACGTCCTACGACCCACCAGGCTTTGCGCCCGAGGAGGCCGCGCCGCTGTCCTACATGGCGCGGACACGCGACTACTATCTCGCGATCGGCTACGACACGCCCTATCGATGGGCGCACTACACGTCCGCGCCGTTTCAGCCGCTGCGCAAACCGCTCGCGCAATCGCGAGTCACGATCGTGACGACGGCTGCCCCGTATGATCCGGCCAAGGGCGATCAGGGTCCCGGCGCTGCCTACAACGGCAGCGCCAAGTTCTACACGGTGTATGACGGCGACACGTCAGCGCGACACGATTTGCGCATTTCCCATATTGCGTATGATCGCGTGCACACCTCGGCGCAGGATTCCGGCACCTGGTTTCCGCTGCCGCAACTCAACCGTCTCGCGCGCGAGGGGCGCATCGGCGCGGTCGGGCCGCGCTTCTTCGGCGCGCCGACCAATCGCAGCCAGCGCGTCACCATCGAGACCGATGCGCCGGAGATTCTCGCACGCTGCCGCGCCGACGCGATCGATGCCGTCGTTCTGGCGCCGAACTGTCCGGTGTGCCATCAGACCGTGAGCCTCGTGGCGCGCCATCTCGAAGCCAACGGCATCGCCACGGTCGTGATGGGCTGCGCCAAGGACATCGTCGAGCACGCGGCTGCGCCGCGCTTCCTGTTCTCGGATTTTCCGCTCGGCAATTCCGCGGGCAAGCCGCAAGACATCGCCTCGCAGGCGTTCACGCTCGAACTCGCACTGCGCGTTCTCGAGAGTGCACCAGTCGCACGAACGACCGTGCAATCGCCGCTGCAATGGAGTGACGATCACCGCTGGAAGCGTGACTACAGCAATCCGGCGTTACTTCCTGCGGAGGAGCTCGCAAGGCGGCGCTCCGAGTTCGATGCCCAGAAGGCGATCGCGCGCGAGGCCCGAAAGACGCAGGTCTGAAAGACACACTCGGCCGAAACTCGGCCGGATTGTTCTTCGGATTAGACTGATTGCGCTTGCCGTCGCGCTCCAGTTGCGCTTGAGTTCCCCCGGGGTCCATGGGGAAAGTACCAAATGAGAGTTGTCGTGCTGGTGGCGCTTTGTGCCACCCTGGGTGGTTGCGCGTCGGTGACCCGAGGTACAACCGAGACGATCAGTGTGGCATCCACTCCCTCCGGCGCGGAAGCGACGATCGCCGGCCTGGAGGCGCCGATGAGCTGCACCACGCCTTGCTCATTCGTGGCCAAGCGCAACGCCGACATCTCCGTGACCATCGAAAAGCCGGGCTATGAGACCCAGATCATCCCGCTTCAGAAGGATATTCCCACGGCAGGCGCAGCCGGCTTTGCCGGCAACCTGCTGCTCGGCGGCGTCATCGGCATGGGTGTCGACGCAGCAACCGGCGCGGCGACCGACCACAAGCCGAACCCGGTGATCGTCACCCTGCAGCCGCGCATGGCAGCGCCCCCCGTCGCGCGCCAGCAGCGGCCACCTCGGCGTGGTGCGCCAGCGGCGGCCCCGGCGCAGCCGGAGGCCGGGACCTAGCGGCCGGTCACCCGGTCGCCGCGTCCCCGGGCGCTACGGTATCGACCGGCAGCGCAAACGGCTCGACACGGTTGAACGGCTTCTTGTTGAGCAGCAGCCGCGTCACATCGGGACGCGAATAGTGCCCGGCCGGATCGGCGGCGTTCTTGGCGATGCCGATCATGCCGAGGTCGATCTCGGCGATCAGCAGCCCTTCCTGATCCGGCGGCAGCTTCTCGACCAGCGACGAGCCGTCGGGACCGAAGATCGCGGCATGACCGCCCCCGACATGCAGCAGCGCGTGCTTGTCCGGCCGGTCGCACAGCTCGTCGATCATTGTCTGCGAGACGGTGGCGCATGGCGCCAGCACGAAGCACGAGCCCTCGACCGCGTAGACCCGCGACGCCGCGTTGTTGACCTCGGCGCCGAGCGCGGGCGCAAACGGGTCGTACAGCGAGAAGCTCGGCCAGGATGCGACGTGCACCTGCTCGTTCTGGGCATACATCGCGTATTTCGACAGCGGCTGCAGATGCTCCCAGCAGCACAGCGCGCCGATCCGGCCGATGTCCGCGCGGTCATGCACGGCGAGATCGCTGCCGTCACCCTCGCCGTAAACCGTGCGCTCCGCATGGGTCGGGCGCAGCTTGCGGCGCTTCGCGATGGTCTCGCCGTCGGGGCCGATCAGCCATTGGGCGATGTACAGGCTGCCGCCGTCACGCTCCGACAGGCCGAGCACGGCCGTCAGCTTCGCCTTGTGCACCGCAGCGCGTAGCGCCTCCGCCTGAGGACTGTCATAGGCCAGCGAGTTGTCGAAATAGCGCTGCACGAAGCCGCGGCCGATGCACCAGGCTGGTGAATCCATCCAGATGTGCCAGGGATAGCCCGGGATGAACACCTCCGGGAATGCGATCAGCTTGGCGCCCTTGTCGGCCGCCTCCTCGATCAGGGCGATCGTCTTCTTGATCGAGGCGTCGAGGTCGAGCCAGGCCGGCGCCGCCTGCACCACGGCCACCTTGTATTTCGGATGTGCCAGTCCCATCGCTCGTCTCCCCTGTTCCGGATAGCGGCTGCGCCGCCGTTCACTCGGGGAGTATTGACCTGCGTCGTCATTCGCGCTCGTCTTGCAGGGAACGAAAACTCGACTGCGCTTGGCCCAGAGCGACCAGCGGCGCGAAATTTGCTCCATTCCGACGGTTCGTTGTCACAGGTGCAAGGGGAGACCGAGCGATGCCGGTCCTGTTCACCACGGAGGGAAGCCCGGGCCACCGCCGGCTGGCGCTGTGGCAGGACATCGTCTGCGACGTCTATGTCGGGCTCGATTGCGCTTCCGATCTAGGCAGCGCCTTTCGCGGCTCGGTGACCCACAGCAAGCTGGGACGCGCCGTCTGCTCCGAGGTCGCATCCGACCGGCAGCGCGTGCACCGCACGTCGCAGCGCATCGCGCGGGCGGACGCCGACTACGTTCTGGTCGCGCTCGGACGGGAGGGGATCGGCGGCGTGACCCAGGACGGCCGCGACACCGTGATCCGGCCGGGCGAATTCGCCATCTATGACACGACGCGACCTTATGAGCTGCAATTCGACGCCGCCTTCCGGCAGACCGTGTTCAAGCTGCCGCGCGAGATGTTGCAGCGCAGGATCGGCGCGACGGAAGCCCTGACGGCAATCACTTTCGGCCCTGAAAACCCGCTGCAACCGCTCTCCTACGACTTCATCATCAGGCTCTGCGAGCGCGCCGACCAGATCGGTGCCGAGCATGGCGAACGCCTGTCGGACCAGGCCGCCGATCTCCTGGCCATGACTTTGGCCGAGCGGCTCCGCACTCAGCCTCTGCCCGCCTCCAGCCATCGCGCAGCGCTGCTCTACCGCATCAAGGGCCATGTTCGCACACGGCTGTCCGATCCCGACCTCTCTCTGCCGCAGGTCGCGCGCGAGCTCGGCCTGTCGGCGCGCTATATCAACGACCTGTTTTCTGACGAGGAGCTGTCGTTCCAGCGCTTCGTGCTGGCCGAGCGGCTGAAGCTGAGCCGGCGCGACCTCGCCTCGCCGGCGCTGGCGCACCGGCAGATCAGCGACATTGCGTTCAGCTGGGGCTTCAACGATCTCTCGCATTTCGGCCGCGTGTTCCGCGAGCAGTTCGGCCTGTCGCCGCGCGAGTGGCGGCGCAGCCGTGCTTCGGGCTAAGCTCCAGATGAGGCCTGCTCCGTCGCGGGCGGCCCGTTGCCGGGACCGGTCGAATGCGCCGCTTCGCCATGAAGGCCCTGTTTTCGCTGCTGACCCTGCAGCGCGACGATGAAACCGAGCTGCGCTGGGACCGCATCGTCATGATCGGCTCGACGCTGGTGACGCTTGGGCTCATCGCGCTGTACGCCTATGGCAAGGTCGAAGGCCGCTGGTAGGCCGATGCGCCCCGGATGTGAAACGAGCTCCCGATGATACGTCGCCTTGGATCAACCGGCCTACTGCTGCTCACGATCACCACGACCAGCCATGCGCTGGATAGCGAGCAGAAGCGTGGAAAAGCGCTCTTGCAAAGCCTTTGCAGCCGATGCCATGCCGTAGGTCCCACCGGCGCCAGCCCGCATCCGGACGCGCCACCGTTCAGGACCTTCGGTGACAGCAAGCTCTACGACGAGGATTTTGCGTTGCGGCTTCAGACCGGCCTCACGACGATCCACAAGGACATGCCGAGCTTCCAGTTCGATCGGCGCGAGGCAGAGGCCGTCGTCAATTACCTCAAGGCCATCCAGGTTCGCCGCAAACAGCGGTGACGCGTCGGCGCGCCCGCCGGGGTTGGAACAGGGTTTGTGCGCTGCGGTTTCCCGTGCCCGTTCTCTTTCCGCCGCCCGGCCGCGGCCGGAGCCCGCACCATGACGCCACCGAGCAAGGTCCTGCACGCCGACGGGCTTCCCCTGCCCCAGCGGACCTGGGCGATCGTGACGATTGCGCTCGGCATCGTGCTCGCCGTGGTCGACGGCGCGATCGCCAACGTGGCGCTGCCCACCATCGCCCGCGATCTCAACGCCAGCCCGGCCTTTTCCATCTGGATCGTCAACGGCTATCAGCTCGCGGTCACGATCTCGCTGCTGCCCTTGGCTTCACTCGGCGAGATCATCGGCTACCGCCGGGTGTATCTCCCCGGCCTCGTGCTGTTCACCGCCGCGTCAGCCTTCTGCGCGCTGGCCGATAGCCTGCCGATGCTGACGCTCGCGCGCATTCTGCAGGGGTTCGGCGCCGCGGGGATCTTGAGCGTGAACTCGGCGCTGGTGCGCTTCACCTATCCGCATGCCTTGCTCGGACGCGGCATCGGTATCAACGCGATGGTGGTCGCGGTCTCAGCTGCGGTCGGTCCGACGATCGCCGCCGGCATTCTCTCCGTCGGCAGCTGGCCCTGGTTGTTCGCGATCAACGTGCCGCTCGGCATCGTCACCTTCGTCTTCGGCTTCCGCTTCCTGCCGCATACGCCGCGCGCGCCGCACATGTTCGACTGGCAGAGCGCGGCCTTGAGCGCGGTGACGTTCGGCTTCCTGATCGCCGCGGTCGACAGCCTCGGCCATGGCGAGGCGCTGGTCACCTGCGCCATCGAGTTCGTCGTCGCGGTCACGGCCGGCGTGTGGCTGGTGTATCGGCAGACCCACATGGCCTCGCCGCTGCTACCGCTCGATCTGCTGCGCATCCCGGTCTTCGCATTGTCGATCGCGACCTCGATCTCGTCGTTCTGCGGCCAGATGCTCGCCTTCGTCGCGATCCCGTTCTATCTCGAAAGCCACTTCGGCTATTCACCGGTCCAGATGGGCCTGCTGATCACCCCGTGGCCGATCGCGGTCGGGCTGACCGCGCCGATTGCCGGACGGCTGGTGGAGCGCGTGCCGGCCGGCCTGCTCGGCGGCATCGGCCTCGTGATCTTCGCCAGTGGTCTGCTCGCGCTCGGCCTGCTGCCACAGCAGCCCTCGTCGTGGGACGTCGTCTGGCGCATGGCGCTGGCCGGCTGTGGCTTCGGCCTGTTCCAGACGCCCAACAACCGCACGATGATCGCCGCGGCCCCGCGCGAGCGCGCCGGCGGCGCCAGCGGCATGCTCGGCACCGCCCGCCTGCTCGGCCAGACCACCGGTGCGGCGCTGGTCGCGATGTTCCTCGCCATCGATCCGGCCGACGGCACCCGGCTGTCGCTGCTGACCGGCGTCGGCTTCGCGCTGGTCGGCGCATTCCTGAGCATGCTCAGGCTCTCGCCGGCCGGTTCGCGCGGCGCCGAGCGCGTG
Source organism: Bradyrhizobium sp. HKCCYLS2038 (assembly GCF_051167655.1). Classification (NCBI taxonomy): domain Bacteria; kingdom Pseudomonadati; phylum Pseudomonadota; class Alphaproteobacteria; order Hyphomicrobiales; family Nitrobacteraceae; genus Bradyrhizobium; species Bradyrhizobium sp. HKCCYLS2038. Next base: position 752,690 of record NZ_JBNPTM010000003.1, read on the forward strand.
CGGATCCACGAGGGCCAGCGGCTGAAGGGCGAATAGGCCAACGATCATGATCATCGACTGGACGATGCTCGCTCTGCTCGCGCTCGCGGCTTTCGGCTCCGGGATCGTCAATGCGCTTGCCGGCGGCGGCGCGTTCCTGACCTTCCCGACGCTGCTCGCGGCCGGCATCCCCGCGATCGACGCCAATGCCTCCAGCACGGTGGCGCTCTGCCCCGGCCAGTTCGTCAGCGCCTTCGCCTCGCGCGATATTCTCACGGACACCAAGGCGCCGTGGCGCCGCGACCTCGTGCGGCTCTCGATCATCAGCCTGATCGGCGGCACCTTGGGCGCCGTGCTGCTGCTGGTGACGCCGTCGGCGGCGTTCAGCCGGCTCGTGCCCTGGCTGCTGCTGTTTGCCACCGCCGTCTTTGCGTTCGGCATGCGTTTCACGCCGAAAGACGGCAAGCCTTGGCTCGGTCCGCTGACCATCCAGGCGGTGCAGTTCGTGATCGCGATCTATGGCGGCTATTTTGGCGGAGGCATCGGCATCCTAATGCTCGCGGCCCTGGTGTTCTATGGAATGCGCGACATCCGCGCGATGAACGGGCTGAAGATCTGGCTGGCCGCGCTGATGAACATCATGGCCTCGATCATCTTCGCGTTTTCGGACCGCGTGCATTGGCTGGAGACACTGACGATGATGTGCACGGGCATGCTCGGCGGCTTCGTCGGCGCCCGGCTCGGCCGGATCATTCCACCCACCTATGTTCGCCGCTTCATCATCGCGGTCGGCTGTGGCTTGACCGTCTACTTCTTCATCAAGCCGGCCTGAGCAGAAACATCTCGGCCAAAGAAAAAGGCCGGCGTGAGCCGGCCTTTCGCATTCCTTGGCATTGTCGAGGCGCTACGCCTTGACCAGCGGCCCCTTCGAGGCCGGGCCCTTCGAGCCGCCACCGCCGCCGGACTTCGGCTTGCGCTTGCGCGCCGCCGGGACCTCCGACTTCGGCGAGACCGGACCATCGACGAACTCGAATCCGATCTTCTCGTCGACGCCGGACTCGTCCTTGACGAGAACGACGCGGACGTGGCCGCCGCCCTTCAGCTTGCCGAACAGCACCTCGTCGGCCAGCGGCTTCTTGATGTGCTCCTGGATCACGCGGCCCATCGGACGCGCGCCCATCTGCTCGTCATAGCCGTGCTGGATCAGCCACGCCTTGGCCGGCTCCGACAGCTCGATCGTGACGTCGCGATCGGCCAGCTGGGCTTCGAGCTGCAGCACGAACTTCTCGACCACCATGCCGATCACGTCGACCGACAGATGCGCGAACGAGACGATCGCATCGAGACGGTTGCGGAATTCCGGCGCGAACTGCCGGTTGATCGCCTCGTGGTCGTCGCCTTCTCGCTTGTGGCGGTGGAAGCCGAACGCCTGCTTGGCAAGGTCGGCCGCGCCGGCATTCGTGGTCATGATCAGGATCACGTTGCGGAAGTTGACCTGCTTGCCGTTGTGGTCGGTGAGCCGGCCGTGGTCCATGATCTGCAGCAGCACATTGTACAGATCCGGATGCGCCTTCTCGATCTCGTCCAGCAGCACCACGCAATGCGGATGCTGGTCGACGCCATCGGTCAGCAGGCCGCCCTGATCGAAGCCGACATAGCCCGGAGGTGCACCGATCAGGCGGGACACCGTGTGCCGCTCCATGTACTCCGACATATCGAAGCGCAGCAGCTCGACGCCCAGGGTCGACGCCAGCTGCTTGGCGACCTCGGTCTTGCCGACGCCGGTGGGACCTGAGAACAGATAGCAGCCGATCGGCTTCTCCGGCTCGCGCAGGCCGGCGCGCGCCAGCTTGATCGAGGCTGACAGCGAGTCGATCGCCTTGTCCTGGCCGAACACGACGCGCTTCAGGGTCTGCTCGAGATGCTTGAGCACCTCGGCATCGTCCTTCGACACGCTCTTCGGCGGAATCCGCGCCATCGTGGCGATCGTGGTCTCGATCTCCTTGATGCCGATCGTCTTCTTGCGCTTGTTCTCGGCGAGCAGCATCTGCGCCGCGCCGGATTCGTCGATCACGTCGATCGCCTTGTCCGGCAGCTTGCGGTCGTGGATGTAGCGCGACGACAGCTGCACCGCGGCCTCGATGGCCTCGTTGGTGTATTTCAGCCGGTGATAATCCTCGAAGTACGGCTTAAGGCCCTTGAGGATCGCGATCGCATCCTCGACGGAGGGCTCATTAACGTCGATCTTCTGGAACCGGCGCACCAGCGCGCGGTCCTTCTCGAAGTGCTGGCGATATTCCTTGTAGGTCGTCGAGCCCATGCAGCGGATCGAGCCCGAAGCCAGTGCCGGCTTCAGGAGGTTCGAGGCATCCATGGCGCCGCCCGACGTCGCACCCGCACCGATCACGGTGTGGATCTCGTCGATGAACAGGATCGCGTTCGGATGCGCCTCAAGCTCCTTGAGGACCTGCTTCAGCCGCTCCTCGAAGTCGCCACGATAGCGCGTACCGGCCAGCAGCGTTCCCATGTCGAGCGAGAACACGGTGGCCGCCGACAGCACCTCGGGCACCTCGCTGTCGACGATGCGCTTGGCAAGCCCTTCGGCGATCGCGGTCTTGCCGACGCCGGCCTCGCCGACGAACAGCGGATTGTTCTTCTGGCGCCGGCACAGCACCTGGATGGCGCGGTTGATTTCGGAGTTACGGCCGATCACCGGATCGATCTTGCCGTCGCGAGCTTTCTTGTTGAGATTGACGCAATAGGTTTCCAGCGCCTCGCCCTTTTTCTTGGTGTCGTCGTTGCCCTTGGTCTCGGTTTCCTCGTCGACGCCGCGCACGGGGCGTGCTTCGGAGACGCCCGGACGCTTGGCAATGCCATGGCTGATGTAGTTCACGGCGTCGTAGCGCGTCATGTCCTGCTCCTGCAGGAAATACGCGGCGTGGCTTTCGCGCTCTGCGAAGATCGCGATCAGCACGTTGGCGCCGGTGACCTCTTCGCGGCCCGACGACTGAACGTGGATCACGGCGCGCTGGATCACACGCTGGAAACCGGCGGTCGGCTTGGCGTCGTCGCTGCCGTCCGTGACCAGGTTTTCGAACTCGGTTTCGAGATAGTTCACGAGACTGCCGCGCAGCTTGTCGAGGTCGACGCTGCATGCGCGCATCACGGCCGCTGCATCGCTGTCATCGATCAAGGACAAGAGGAGATGTTCCAATGTCGCGTATTGATGATGACGCTCGTTGGCAATCGCCAGCGCACGATGCAGGGATTGTTCAAGGCTTTGAGAAAAAGTCGGCATGCGCGTCCTCTGTGGCCCCCTGCCATCATGATCGCCGCCGCCCGGTCAGGCAACAACAACCTTTGTCAAATATAGTTATAACCGAGTGCGACAAAAGACCGTCCGAACGCCTCGATTACGGGTTCACCGGATCGTCAATGCAAAACCCGTTCCGGACATGACGCCCGCACACGGCGCCGGCGCGCCAGTTCGCGGTAAACCCGCCAGGAATCTCCGCAAAACCCCGGCTCACTCATGGCCGTCAGCGGAGGCACGAGGATGTCGGCTGGGTCGCTCGGTCCGGGCGCGAGGCCACGGACTGCCCAGGCGCTCGCCACGATAATCATTCCAAACGCGGATCGGGATTCAACCGGGCGGAGCCCCCCAGATTGCGGATCGCCCGCCGTGCGCACGCCGCCCTATTTCTTCTCCATCACGCATTGCAGGGGATGCTGGTGCTTGCGGGCGAAATCCATCACCTGCGTCACCTTGGTCTCGGCGATCTCGTAGGTGAAGACGCCGCACTCCCCGATGCCGTGATGGTGCACGTGGAGCATGATCTTGGTCGCAGCCTCGACGTCCTTGTTGAAGAACTTTTCGAGGACGTGAACCACGAACTCCATCGGAGTGTAGTCGTCATTGAGAATCAGAACACGGTAAAGGTTCGGACGCTTGGTCTTCGGCTTGACCTTGGTGATGACGGACGTCACCGGGCCGCTGGTTCCGCCAGACTTGTTGTCGTTATTGCTCATCCTAGGCGCGGATCGGTTCAATCTGGAAGTTGGCTGCGACATCGTACATGCATCAGATATGGCTGCGAGGATCCCAAAAAAGGGTTTCCCGCATCGTCCCCTTCGGGCGTGGTCCCTTGAAGGCGTTACCCCTCCGGGATCGTCCCTTGATGGGCCGCTTACACGGCCCGGTGCTGCTTTCCAGATCGCCTGTCCCAGCCGACCGGGTCCGCCCCGGACCGACACCAGAAAACCGACACCAGGAATATGGGGCAGCGGCCGGCTTGCCGCAAGCAGAGCCCCATCAGCCTACCCGTCTCTGGACCGGCGCTCCGGCGGACCGATTCCCGGCCCCGGCGATGAACAAGGTTACTCAAACCGCTCGCATTTTACAAAGCCGATTCAGCGGACGTTGACAGGGAACCCTCGGCCAGCCCGATGTCAGGCCATCCTGCGGGAATGGCGCGGTTTTTCATCAATTGGATTCACCGACCCTTGACGGTCGGCGCCTCGAAATGGCCGGCGAAAAACCATCAGTGGTGAGCGACATGACCGATGTATCCACCGTCCGATTTTGCCGCCGCGTCCTCCGGCGCTTCGCAGGCGACCAGCGGGGCAATATCGCGACGATCTTTGCCATCGCCCTCGTCCCCATCCTGGCCTTCGTCGGCGCCGGCGTCGATTACAGCCGGGTGAACGCCGCCAGATCGTCGATGCAGGCCGCGCTGGACTCCACCGCACTGATGTTGTCCCGCGACCTGGCACAAGGAACGATTACGGCCGCGGATGTCGGAACCAAGGCAAACAACTATTTCAAGGCACTGTACACCAGCACCGACACCCAGAGCGTCTCGGTGACCGCCACTTACGTCGCGTCAACCACGACGACGCCGTCCAACATCCAGCTATCGGCGGATGGACAGATGGCCACGCAGTTCATGAAGGTCGTGAACTTCCCGACGATGAGCTTCAGCTCCAAGGCGACCACCACCTGGGGCGACGTCAAGATGCGGGTGGCGCTGGCGCTCGACAACACCGGCTCGATGGCCTCCAGCAACAAGATGACGGCCCTGCAGAACGCGGTCGCGGGCAGCGGTGGCCTGATCGACCAGCTCAGCGCGCTCGCCAAGGCGCCGGGCGACGTCTACATCTCCGTCGTTCCGTTCGCCAAGGTCGTCAACGTCGGCGCCAGCAACTATACCCAGAACTGGCTCGACTGGACCGACTGGCAGAATCCGCCCACGGTGCAGCCCAACAACGGCTCCTACGAGGCGGCAATTCCGAACTCGAGCTACACCCAGGCGCAGTGGGACATGGTCGGGCCTGGGTCGTCCTGTCCGTTCAACTCCAGCAACGGATTCCCGTATTTCTCTTGCACGAGCGCGCCGACGACTGGAAGCTCGAGCGCCTCGAAGATCCCATCGAGCGGGACTTATAGCGGCTACATCTGCCCGGGCTACGATTCTGCATCCCACAGCTACTACAATGGGTGTTGGACCAGCACGCAGACCAGCACCCGGGTCAACTGGTGCACCGGCAGCTACTGCAGCTGCCCGACCTCCGGCAGCAACGTTCCGAACAATACGTGCAGTTGCACCGGAAGCGGCTCCAGCACCGTATGCAAGGTCAATACCTTCACGAAAACCTGGGTCGCCAACGCCGCAAGCACCTGGACCGGCTGCGTCGCCGACCGCACACAGCCGAACGACGCCAACGCCGTGTCGCCGGCCACGTCCGACGTGACGACGCTGTTCCCGGCCAATCAGCACATGGAGAACAGCATCCAATACTGCAGCAGCACGGCCACGACCAAGCTCGAGCAGATCGTCCCGCTCAGCTACAATTGGAACTCGTTGAAGACGGCCGTGAATGCGATGCAGCCGACCGGCGGCACCAACCAGGCGATCGGCCTGGCCTGGGCGGTGCAGTCGCTGATCCCGAACGGCGTGCTGGGCGCCCCGGCGGAGGCCACCAACACGACCTACAACCGCGTCATCATCCTGCTGTCGGATGGTCTCAACACCGAGGACCGCTGGCCGGACTATGGCAACGGCTCCACGCAGGCCTCCGGCAATCCGATCGATGCGCGCCAGGCGCTGCTCTGCTCGAACTTGAAGAATACGAAGGACGCCAAGGGCAACGCCATGTACACGATCTACACGATCCAGGTGAACACCAGCTCGCCTGCCGATCCGACCTCGACCGTGCTGCAGAACTGCGCGAGCAGCCCCGACAAGTTCTACATGCTCACCAGTTCCAGCCAGATCGTGACCACCTTCAACTCGATCGGCACCGCGCTGTCGAAGCTCCGCGTCGCCAAATAGCGCGCTCGGTTTTCACCGCAGGTCCCATTGGACAACAAAAAAGCCCGGCATCTGCCGGGCTTCTGCATTCACGAGCGGGCGCTTGACGATTAGTGCGTCGCCGGCGGCGTGAACTTGGAGGCAAGACCTTCAAGCGGCTTGAAAGCCTGCTTGGCGAGATCGGAGTACAGACCCGCGATCTTCTGCGAATCGGCGACGAACGTCTCATAGGCCGACTTGGCGAACTCGGTCTGCGCCTCGAGCACCTTGTCGAGCGACTTCACGCCCTGGAGCTTCTCGACGAACGACTTGGTGTCCTCGAACGACTTCTTGGTGTAGTCGCCGTAAGCGGTGGCGATCGCATGCAGGCCGTTCTGGACCGTGGTCGCGGAGTTCACGACGGTCTCGAAGTGCTCCTTGCCGTAGTTCTGGAAATCTTCAACCTTAAACATGTGGCATTCCTTTCCCTGATTCTTGAGCGCCCTCAGGAAAGCCCCGGCTCCCTGACGCAGTGCAAACATACTGCACCGCACAAAGGAAATCAAGTTTCTTGTGCAACGCACAATTCAGGGCATTTGCCCCAGTCCGGGCCGAATCGCCGAGAATGCAGCAGCACGGAGCAAGGTTTCTTTAATCTTTTGGCAACCCGACCGTCCTAACCTCTCCGGTGGTCCCGGCCAACGTCGGCGGAACCGTAAAGCTGTTCTAAAACAGTGTCTTAACAAAACCTCAGTTCCGGACTTTCGATGGCAGGGCCACATCGGGCCGCTGCAAGCGAGGCCGGCAGGTGAGATCACGGGGACGTTTGGCACAATTTCGCCTTACGGGCCGGTGATCACGTCAGAAATTGGACGGGGATTTCATGCTTCGCAAAAACTTGGCTTCCTCGCGCCTGATGCGGGTTGGCGTCTACGGGCTCCTCACCCTCAGCGTGGCAGCGCTGGTCACTATCGACAGCGCGGAAGCGCGCCGGCGCCATCGCCATCATCACGCACGTCACTCTCCTCACAACGACGAGGGCAGCTACAGCCCCGCCTTCTCGTCGATCGTGGTGGACGGCAACTCGGGCGCGACGCTCACCGCGACCAATCCGGACGCGCTGCGCCATCCTGCGTCGCTCACCAAGATCATGACGCTGTATCTGCTGTTCGAGCGCCTCGATTCCGGCAGGATGAAGCTGGACACAGAGATGCCGGTGTCGGAACACGCCTCCGAGCAGTCACCGACCAAGCTCGGCCTGCGCCCTGGACAGAGCATCCGCGTCGAGGACGCGATCAAGGGCCTGGTGACGCGTTCCGCCAATGACGCCGCAGTGGTCATCGCCGAAGCGATCGGCGGCGACGAGGATGAGTTCGCCAAGCTGATGACGCGCAAGGCGCGTTCGCTCGGCATGAGCCGCACCACCTATGTCAACGCGTCCGGCCTGCCCGCCGACGAGCAGATCACGACCGCGCGTGACCAGTCGATTCTCGGCCGCGCGATCCAGGACCGCTTCCCGCGCTACTATCGTTATTTCTCGACCGTGGTCTTCAACTATCGCGGCCAGTCGATCCGCAACCACAATCACCTGCTCGGCAATGTCGAGGGCATCGACGGCATCAAGACCGGCTACACCCGCGCGTCCGGCTTCAACATCGTCACCTCGCTCCGCCGCGGCAACCGCCATCTGGTCGGCGTCGTTCTCGGCGGCCGCAGCGGCGGCTCGCGCGACGCCATCATGCGCAATTTGCTGGCGGAGAACCTCGAGAAGGGCGCGACCAAGCGCACCGTCGCGGCGATCGGCGAGCGCGGCGGATCCGACAATGGCGATGCGGCCGACCAGAGCTCGATGCAGCTGGCGTCTGCGGCGCCGGAGACGCCCGCCCCGAGCCGTGCCGCCAAGATGATGTCGGCGCTGTCCGAAGCGACCGCCGCGTTGCCGCCGCCGGCACCGAAAGAGGCCAAGGTCGAGCCCGCACCGATGACCTCGGGCGTGATCCAGAACCAGCCGATGTCGATCATTCCCGGCTCGACCGATCCGATGAAGCCGGTCAAGGTGAAGACGGTCCAGGTCAAAGCCGGCCCCGTCAAGCTGGCCACGGCTGCGCCGCAGCCGGTTGCTGCTGCTCCCGTGGTTGCACCTGCTCCCGCCCCCGCTCCGTTCGCTCAGCGCGTCGAGGCGGTGGCGCCCTCGCCTCCGCTGGTCCGTGCCGAAGCGCCGCGCCCCGAGCTGCCGCCGCAGCCGGCGGGACACGGCACTGGCAACGGCATTCTCGGCGTGCTCCCGGCCTCCAGCCTGCCCCCGGCGTCCTCGCAGGCCATGGCCTACGCTCCGCCGCCGGCACAGCCCTCACCACCGACGCAGATCGCTTCTGCCAGCCCGACGCCTGAGTCCATGCCGAAGCCCGCGGCGACCCGCAGCGGCTGGATCATCCAGGTTGGCGCGCTGGACAGCGAGGCCGAGGCGCAGAAGCGCATCGACGCCGCTCGCAGTTCGGCTCAGGGTCTCCTGAGCAAGGCCGATCCGTTCACGGAGACGGTCGCGAAAGGCGACAAGACTCTGATCCGCGCCCGCTTCGCCGGTCTCGACCGCGATCAGGCCGAAGCGGTGTGCAAGAAGCTCAAGCGCGCCGACATCTCCTGCATGACCGTGCACAACTAACTCACCACCTTCACGGCAGATGAGGCCCGCGCGACACACGCGCGGGCCTTTTTGTTTGGCCCGATGCCAGCGCAAGTCGACGGCGCGAGTGCAAACCTCTCGTCAAGGATTTGCCGCTAGAACTTCTTCACCATGAAGAACGATCGCGCCGGATAACGGCGAAGGCCGCAGGCGTCGACGACGCCGCGGTGGAAGCGGGTTTCGGTCTCGTGGCGTTGGTGGCGTTCGGAGTTAGCCGTGATGCGTACGAAGCAGAGTGTCCTTGGCCTCGTTCACCCGGGCGGCGAGATACGTCGACCCCCCTTGGTCGGGATGCAGTTTCTTCATGAGCGCACGGTGGGCACGCCCGATCTCGTCACGCCCCGCGCCCGGCTGCAGGCCAAGGATCTGATAGGCCTCCTCGTCCGTCATTTTGGAGCTCGACGCCGCGCGGCGCTGCCCCCCTGCCGCGTCGCCCTGCGCGTGCTGACGCCATCCGGGAAACCGGCGGTCCAGATAAGTTTCAAGTAGCGCAACGCTCTCGGCGTCGAGGCTCGGGATGACGGCCGCGAGGCGCGGCAGATCGAACTCGTCGAGCGAATGGCCGGCATGAGGGCCGGCCACGAAGCGGCCTTCGACCCGGCCGCTGTCGTGATCCAGCGCCATCTCGATGAACTGCGAACGCACCCGCGAGCCCTGCCCCGCCGAGCGCTGCGAGCCCAGTCCGAACAGGCTGCCGACATTGCCGAACCCGGCCGGCGTCCAGCCCAGCAGCCCCGCCCCGAACACGCCGATGGGAATGGCGACCACCAGCTCGCCGCGCAGGCCGGTAAAGGCCGCCACCGCAAGACAGCCGACGCCCCCCGCAATCTTGAGCGCGCGCGCCAGCGCGGTCGGATTGGCGGAGCGGAACATCTGCAGCAACAGATACAGGGTGATGACGGCGATGACGCCAGCGATCAGTGTCATGTGCCGAATATAGGACGTGCCGGAACAAAAAGCATGCGCGGACGCCCGAGCAAGCGCGCGCACGCTGTTCTGCACGCACCCTCGTCCGTCACCTCATCTGGTCGAGGAGGAGCGCTGCACCGCCTCCGGTTGCGGCGAGCCGGCGCAGCGCATCACGGCCGCCCGCGGCATAGGCGGCCGCGGCCCGCAGCAGTTCACGCAGCTGCGCTGCCGCGCCGGGATCGAACCGGCACCAGGCGCCGCCGGACAGCCGCGCCATTTCGCGGAAGGCCTGCTCGGCGATCGCATCATCGCCCTCCTGAAACAGGAACAAGGGAACCTTGAGGATTCCGAGCTCGCCGGCCCTGGCGCAGAGATCGTCGACATTCTCCTCCATCGCGTCGCCCACGAACACGACGGCGCGAATGCCTTCCGCTGTCGCGTTGCGCCGGGCCAGGCCGAGTACTTTGCCGATCTGCGTCTCGCCGCCGCGACAATCGATCTTGCCCATCAGTCGCGCGAGTTCGGCACTGTCGGAGATCCAGCTCGTCGCACGACACTCGTTGAAGCCGCGGTAGTAGACGAGGCGGATATCGAGGCTACCCAGGGCGGCGGCTTCGCGGAACATCTCTACTTGCAGGGCGCAGGCCAGGTCCCAGGTCGGTTGCCGGCTCAGCGTCGCGTCGAGTGCAAACACCAGCCTGCCTCTGGCGCCCTGCGCCGCTGGCGCCATGGCGCGGGCCTGTGCGACGAAGGCGGCAATCGCGTCGGAACTGGACTGTCCGGCGTCGGGCCGAAGCTCCCCGGACTTGCGGTCGCCTGGCGACGAGACGGAGCCATGAGGGGACTGGGAAGGACGATCAGCCATCTTCGCACACCCTGCTGGTTTGAGCGGGTGGAAACGTCGCTAGTGCCGCGAAGTTCTGCGCGGCAGATCTCACCGATAAAGCGAGAGCGCCCGGAAGCTTCGGCTCCGAGCGCCAGATCACTGCAGCGACAAGCCGTCCATCAGGGCCGGGGTCGATTGTGAACCTTAGTGCGTCAACGGCTTGACGGGCGGAGCGCTCTTGCCGACCGGCGCATAGGGGGCGACAGGCCCCGGATCGAGCAGCGGCGTCTTCGACTTGACCGGCGAGATGGCGCTCGAGGCGTCGCTGTCGGCCAGGAACTTGTCGAGCATGGCCTGGATCGACTCCTTGGCGTCGTCGGGCCCGGTGTCACGCATGTCGTTGTGCTGGAAGTCGGTCTTGACGACGGTGATGCCTTCCTTCTCGCAGATCTCCTCGTCCGGAACGACGCCGGGATCGGCCTTGAACTGCGGATCGTTGGAGCGGAACGACAGGATCTTGAACTTGCCGTCGGTCACGAACGGAACGCGCAGATTGTCCAGCGTCACCACCTTGCGGACTTCGTCCGGATACTGCTTGGCGAAGTACATCGTGATGTCGCCGCCCATCGAATGGCCGACGACGGTGAGATGATCGTAGTCCGCATTCGGCCGGACCTGGCGCATCTGCTCGATTGCGAATTTGATGTTGGCGACGCCACGCTGGATCTGCGGCAGGCGGCCGACATAGAGCTCGCCGACCTTCGTCACCATGGGCGCATCGGTCGGGAGATCATGCTGAATGCTGACCGCGAGGTAGCCGCGCGCAGCAAACACGTTCGCCAGGAACGAGTACTCCGTAAACTTAACCGTGTTGCCGTGGTTGAGCACGGCCACCGGAAGCTTGATCATGCCGGCCTCGGCCTGCATATCCTTGTCGCGCCGTACCGCCAGGTCGACCTCGACCAGGCGATTGCCACGCGACGGATCGTAGAACCGCACGGTCTCGTGCCGGATCGCCCACTTGCTAGCCGTGAAGTAGCCGACGGCCGCCAGGACACTGACAGACAGAAGAACGGTTATTCCACGCTTCATGTTCGTCCCTCGGGGTCTACAACCCAAAGTCGCTCAGTTCTCGCAAGACTCTCGCGGACCGTTCTGTTCAATATACGTAACGGTCCGATGACAGGAAGGCCAAATGTTGTGTCTTCCGCGCCTCTTCGTTGTGCGGCGCACTTAGTTGCTATGCAGCAATTCCGGTTCCCGCGCCTTCCTTCTGACCGCGAACTCTGAACGTCCGGTTCAGATCAGTTCTCAATTTGCCGGTAATTTAGCCAAAACGACGACATGGGCCTTTGACCTGCGACAAAACCCACTGCCGCAGACCGCGCCGTCCAAGACACCGGCAGACATGGTGGTAATCAGGACCGGACCGCCCGCCAAGTCGCGAGATTGTCTCAGCGACGCCTCGCCTCAGTTGCGGAGCTGGACAGCTTGTTCAGGAGACTTCAACAGGCCGTGCCCAGGGGTGCCCACCGGATTACCGCGCTTAACGGCCGATTTCACGACCGCGATCCGCGTCGCGCTTGCGCGTCACCGAGCCCCCCGAACGATAGGGCTGGGCGGACGGGCGCCCTCGAACCAGCCGCCTCAGGCGCTGATGATGTCGTGCAGGTCGAGCGGCTTGTCGACCTGGGCGAACCACTCGGCGCGGTTGGCGGCGCGGCGGCGGCCGCGCTCGTCCAGCGGCAGCTTGAGCTGGCGCAGCAGGCTCGTGACCTCCTCCCGGGCCGTGACGTGGCCGAGATTGGGGCGCGTGCCGAGCGTTGCCTCGTCGATGTCGTCCAGCGCCGTCAGGCCGCGCGGGAAGAACTCCCGGTAGACGACGCGCTCGGCAAAGCCGTCGATAGCGCGGAAGCCGAGCCGGAGCGACAGGTCCTTGAGGCCTTCAGCCACCAACTGCTTGTTGCGCGATCCGAGCATCGACAGCCGATTGCGAACCACGATCCAGTCGGTCATGGCGCCGTCGATCTGCCGGCGCTTGCGCCTGACGTCGCGCACCATCTCGGCATAGTGGCTCTCGCCGGTGACGGCATAGGTCGCCGGATCGACCGTGCCGAGCACGTCGAAATCCAGGAAGCTATCGTTGATCGGCGTCACCAGCGTATCGGCCATCGAATGCGCCAGGCGCATCAGGTAGCTGTCGTTGCCTGGCGTATCGACGACGATGAAATCGAACGCATGTTCGACCGAGCTCACCGCTTCCATGAACTGCTGGAACTCGGTGTTCTCGTTCTCATCGATCTGCAGGGTCTGGCCGAGCTGGATGCAGTAGTGAGTCGGCAGCTCGAGGTGCAGCCCCGTCCGGCGCGCCCAGGCGCTGCGGTTGTTGATGTAGTGGGTGAAGCTCTGCTGGCGGCAGTCCAGATCGATGGTGGCGACTCGCTGGCCGGCCTTGAGAAGCGCAACGGCAATGTGCAGGGCGGTGGTGGACTTTCCCGACCCGCCCTTCTCGTTTCCAAGCACAACCACGTGGGCCGAGCCCGATTGTCCTTGGCTAGTCTGCACCAGCATGTTTTCGACCCCTTGGGATCATCTTCGAGTCACGGTCGTCTGCGGTCAAGTGAAATGCATCGTCATCGTGAATCCCACGGGGGACGCATCCTCCGCTACTACTTGGCGCGCGCGTTTACCAACTCCGCATGTCATGCGGAGCCGTGCTAACAGGCGTATTCAAGTAAGCTGAGCGGCTTGTCGCGTTGTTGTGAAAGGCGGCCGCGCGAGCGTCAAGGCCGAACAGGAAAACAGCGATTTTTCGCTGCGAGATCGAGCAAAAATGTCACGACCCTACGCACGAAACGCCGGCATCGCTCGTGCCGACCATGGGCGCGCTGCATCACGGCCACATCCCGCTCGTTCGCCTGGTGAAGCGCCGCGCCGACAAGACCGTCGACTCGCGTTTGGTAAACCCGACTCAGCTCGCGCCGACAGAGGATTTCGGCTCTTACCGGCGTACCTGGAAGGAAGAGTTGCCAAGCTTGCGGCCGGGCGCGTCGATCTGATCACCCTAACGCGCAGACGATGTTTCCAGACGGAGTCGTGCCTCGGATCGCACCCGAGGGCACGGGCTGCATCGAGGACGCCGCGATCAATGTGAGACGCAGCTTCGTATCGTCGCACCGATGGCGTGCGACCTCGATCTCGCGTGCGTGTGGTGGAGTCCGGTACGGTGCACGAACGCGATGGGCTCGCGAGTCTCAAGCGGGGCCGTGCCACGCGCCATGAGCACGCCCGGCACGGGCAAACCGGCGGCGCGCTACAGCAGCCCGAGATCGCGCAGCTCGCGGCGCAGCGGCTCGGGCATCGCTTCGAGGCCGGCGGCGCCGGCCTTGCCGAGATCGGCGGGAGCGTCCTCCGACGTCAGATAGCGCCAGCCCTGGAACGGCCGCATCGGTCGCGGCGACACCGCGATCACCTTCGGCTGCATGATGATGCGGCACCGGCCGATGCCGTCGCCGTCGCGGAACGGCTCGAGACCGACGATCTTCTCCCGCGCAGCGACCTCGCCGCGGATCACCCAGTACAGCGAGCCGCCGTCGAGAATCTCCTCGACGCGCTTCGGCGTCATGCGCGTGACATGAACATGCTGCTGCGGCAGGCCCTTCTTCTTGGCCGCGAGCATGCGCTCGGCGATCCAGTCCTTGAGGTCTTTGACCGACTCGCAGCCGACGGCCAGCTTGATCAGATGCAGAGGCATGATGACGCTTCGACCGGAACCTATTCGTTGTTGGCGGCCGGCTCAGCCGCCTCGGGTGCCGCCTGCTGCGCGGTTGCGGGGGGCTTCGGCTTCGGCGCGGCGCCTTTCTTGGCCGCCGGCGCCTGGGCGTGGCTGGCAGCAACCGTCGGCGGCGGTGACGGCGCCGGCGCGAGCTGGGTCGGCGGCTTCGGAGCCGCCGGCGCAGCCGAGCGCGTCGACGCTGTCGGCTCGGGATTCATGATGCTGACCGGCGGGGTGTTCGACGAGCTCGGAAACTCGGCATTGGTCGGCTTGCCGGTTGGCGCCGACGGCGCCAGGCCGGCAAAGGTCCCGGCCGGGGCGCCCGCCGCCGCCTGGACGGCCGGCGCATTCCATTGCGAGGCGTAGCGCGTCACCAGCCCCTCATAGGTGCGGCCTTCCATGTTGTTGACGAGCTGCTGGCGGTCGCCGACGGCGCGGAACGCCACGCAATCGGTCGGCGTGCAGCGGTCGCGGGTCAGCAGCACGTAGGCCATCAGCCCGTAGCGATCGCGCTCCACGGCGCGGCGCAGCGCGAGCAGCTCCGCGGTCATCACCTTGTTGGCGGTGGCGATGTCTCCGGCGAGCGAAAGCCGGCTCAGCATGCCCGCGGCGTAGCTCACCGCGGCTGCCGTCATCTCCGGCGTGCCGAACAGGCTGCGTTCGCAATTCGACAGGACCAGGTCGCCGGCCAGATCGTCGATGCAGGCCAGTGCCGGCGGCGAGGCACCGACCGACGCCGTCGTCGCCGGCTCGCCGTTGCCGGGGCGCCCGTCCTGGTTCTGCATCATCGACGCCACCGCGATGCCGACGGCCAGCAGGGTGATCACGGTCAGGGCGCCGTTCGCCACCGACTTCTCGGCTCTGAGCAGGGTGACCAGCACGAACAGCGAGAAGAAGCCCGCAGCCGCCACGGTGAGCCACATCGGGAACGCCGGCGAGCTCAGAAGTTGGTCGAACGAGGTGGGCCAGGTCGAGTTCATGCGCGCTGATTCCTGACGCGGGCGGGCAAAACCACCCCTGACGGCGTCCTGGCACGGGACGCCCGTGAAACGATCATCAAATCCAAACGATCACCCAATCCATTGCGGCCCCGTCCACGACAATAAGACGATTCCAAGCCCCTTGCGGGCTTAGGATGGTGCGGAGCTACCCGCTATCCCCAGGGGGATCGCGCAAGCTTTCGTGTCCGTCCGTCGCGCCTCGGCAGGCTCCACCGACGGAGATCCGTCTCCTCTCGTTCGACTCGCTTCAATCCCTGTCGACCGTCGTCGTCTTCTTGGCCCGGCCGCGTCCGCCGACACGGCCGAGATCGTCAAGACAAGGCCAATTGGCTCTCCCTGGCAACCCGCTCAAAGGCTTCCGTCGAGCTTTTGATCCGATACTGGCAGTCGTCACCTTCGGTCGGAAGTTGCCGGATGATCTCGTAGGTGCCACTGGCCGCCGGGCGCGAGACGTTGCTCGCGGTGAAATAGACGGTCGATCCAATCGGGAACTTGTGTTTCAACGCCCTCTCCTGCTCGGATGCCGGCAAGAGCCCCTGGTCCCGCTGCCCGGGCCGGCGTGTCTTTATAAACTTGCGCCTCTATAGCACGACGCGGCCGGCGCTGGCCAGCGACCTCGCAGCAAAGAACGAGGCAATTTTCCAGCCGTATCAGCAGGATACCGTGACGAATTACGGCGCTGCCGGAGCGCCAGCCCGGTCAGGCGGAAGGCGGCAGCTGGCCATGCGGGCTGGCGTGATCCACCGCGAGCGGCAGCTGCTCGGCCAGGATCTTTGACAACTGGTCCACGGGCACGTTGAAGCGGGCGGCGAGCTGCCTGACCACATCGCTGCCGAGCACCTCCTGCAGCTGCTCGGCGGAAATCGGCAGGTTCTGGCCGTTGCCGAGCCATGATTTGACCTGCGTACCGAAGCCGGCCTGTTCCAGCTTGGCCACGATGGCGCCGAGCCCGCCCTGCCCGCCCTGGCCCAAGACCTCGTTGAGCACGGCCGGGAGCACGGCGGCCTCGAGCTGGCCCAGGGCGCCCTGCAGCGCCGGCGAGTTGCGCAACGTGTCGAACAGTCCCATCGTCATTCGCTCCATGGCTGGCGTGCAGCGCCCAGCGGATCGCGGCGCGGGCGCGGCGTCAAGCGCCGCGCGCCTGCGCTGCCATTCCCGCCATCACACCTTCTCGACCCGTTCGATGATCCAGTCTTCGGCCAGCCCGTCCTTCACCCAGGCCGCGAACGCCGGCATCGCCATCATGGTCGCCATGTAGGTCTTGGTGTCGGCGGCCACCGGAACCGCAAAGGTGTGGAACCGGGTGACGACGGGAGCGAACATGGCATCGGCGGCGCCGAACCGGCCGAACAGGAACGGGCCAGCGCTGCCGTGGCGCGTCCTGCAGTCGCGCCAGATCTCCTCGACCCGGGCGATGTTGGCCTTGGCGTCCGCCGACAGCGCCACCGGCTGCACCGGCCGGTGCAGGTTCATCGGACATTCGTTGCGCAGCGCCTGGAAGCCGGAATGCATCTCGGCGCACACCGATCGCGCATGGGCCCGCGCGGCGGCATCGGCGGGCCACAGCCCCGCATCCGGAAAGCGCTCGGCGAGATACTCGATGATCGCAAGCGAGTCCCACACCGAGACGGCGCCATCAATCAGGATCGGCACCTTGCCGGCGGGCGAATGACTGACAATGCGCGCCTTGTCGGCGGGATCGTCGGTGTAGAGCGGGATCACGACCTCCTCGAAGGCGATGTCGCAGCCGCGCAGAGCCAGCCACGGACGCATCGACCACGACGAGTAGTTCTTGTTGCCGATCACCAGCTTCAGGGTCATGTCGCAATGTCTCCGATCAGGGCGTCGTGCGGATCGCCCGGGGCCGGTCACCACACGCTCCCGGCATGGAGAACGCATACAGGATCACGGGCGAGCGCGTCGACAGGAAGGCATCACGTCGCTCGCGGTCTCGTCCGCGTCGGTCAGCCGCCGAAATCCTGCGGCCGGAACGACATCTCCAGCACGCGCCACTCCGCGTAGCGATCCGCCGGCAGCATCGAATAGGGCTGGCACGCATCGAGCGCTGCGATCACGCTCTGCTTGAGCTGCAGCGCCTTGACCGCCTTCTCGGGATTGGAGGGGCCGCCGAGCATCTCCGGTTCGGCCATCAGCCGGCCCTCGGGCGTCATTTCGACGACGAGCTTCACGAAGATGTCGTCCGATCGCGACAGCGAGGCCGGCAGGCGCGCGCAGGTCCTGAAGCGCTGACGCATCGCCGCTTCCAGATCGACTGCCAGCGCCTTGGTCGCATTGGCGCCGACCTCCGGATTGTTCCCCGCAGGCAACGGGAGCATCGGATCGGGCAACCCGAGGCGGACGCCGTATTTGACCGTGATGTCCGGCTCGGCGGGAACGTAGCCCGGCGCGGCAGCAGCTGCGGGCGCCGGTGCCGCTTTCGCCGCAGCAAGCTTGCTCTCCGCCTTGGCGGCCTTCGCAGACTTGGCCGGCGGCGTGGGCTGCGGCGGCGCCGCCGGTGGCGGCTTCGAGGGCGCCTGGGCCTCGGGTTGCGGGGGCGGCGCCGCGGCAGCGGGCGGAGCCGGCGCTGGCGGCGGGGAGTTCAGTGCGAATTGCGGCAGCGATGGTTCGGGCGTCGGCGACGGTGACGGCGCAACGGCGGGCTCGGGAGTCTTGGGCGGCTCATCGGGATCGACGACATCGACCGCGATCTCGTCAGTCCTGGAAAGCTCGTAGGGACGCACCGTGGTCGAGACCGTGACCCCGCCGAGGATCAGGAGATGGGCCAGCACGGAAGCGGCGATGCCCCACCATATGACCTGCCAACGTTCCATGCTGATTCGCTGCACCCGCGCGCGAGCCCGCCTGCCCGCTCGACGACCCCAGTGTAGCGGCTCGGGCGCGCGCCCCTCAATCCCATTTGGGCGCGAAGGCAAACGTAGTTATGCGCCCCTCGGGGCTGCCCATGGCGAAGATGTCGGCCATGTCCTGCTCGGACAGCTCGAAGTCGAACACCTCGAGATTCTCGGACAGCCGTTCGATCTTCGAGGTGCGCGGGATCGCGACGACGTTCTGTTGCACCAGCCAGCGCAGGCAGATCTGCGCCGGGCTCTTGCCGTGGAACTGGCCGATCCGCGTCAGCGTCGGATCGTTCTTAATCTTGCCCTTGGCGATCGGACTGTAGGCCACCACTGCGAGCCCGTGCCGGGCACAGGCCTCGCGAACCTTGGTCTGGTCCAGATAGGGGTGATACTCGACCTGATCGCACACCAGCGGCTCCGGCGAGACCGCCACCGCCTCGTCGAGCAGGGCGACGGTGAAGTTCGACACGCCGATATGGCGCGCCAGGCCGAGTGTCTTGGCATGCGCCAGCGCGCCGAGCGTCTCTGCCAGCGGCACGTGCGGGTTGGGCCAGTGCAGCAGCAGCAGATCGACCTCGGAGACACGCAGGCGGACCAGGCTTTCCTTGGTCGAGCGCTCGAGATCATTCGGCGCGAAATGCGTCGTCCAGATCTTGGTGGTCAGGAACAGCTCGTTGCGCCGGACGCGCGAGGCGCGCAGCCCCTCGCCGACCTCGTGCTCGTTCTCATAGACCTGGGCGGTGTCGATGTGCCGGTAGCCGAGCGTGAGCGCCTGCTCGACGATGCGGGCGCAGGTGCGTCCGCGCAATTCCCAGGTCCCCAGGCCGAGGGCGGGAATCCTGGCACCGTTGGCGTCGATCATCAGCATGGCCGTGCACTCCAGACGCGTGCAGCATTATGCACGCCACACGCTCACGGTGCCACGCAGGCCGCGTTTTTAGCTTAAGTCTTAGCTAAGGCGGCGAACACCGTGTCGGGCGCGTGGGCGATGACGGTCAGCAAGGCGCGCGCCGGGCCGCGCGGCATCCGTTTGCCCTGCTCCCAGTTGCGAATGGTCTCGACGGGAACGCCGAGCTTGGCGGCGAACTCCTGCTGGGTCAGCTGCACGCGGCGGCGGAGATCGCGAACCTCGAGCGGAGCTGCGGGCGCCGACGACGACGGCGCGAGCGGGAATTCACCGCCATCCCGCAGTTCAACGATTCGTCCGTCCGCCTTCAGCCGCAAGCGTTGCATGATCCGACTCCGTCTCAGGCGACAGTGTCGCCGAGCCGCGTTAAGGCCGGATTAACGATATAAGTCGTTCAGGCACCGTACTATTTCAGGCCGAACCAGAGCGTCGCGATCCCTAAGAAGGAGAAGAAGCCGACGACGTCGGTCACCGTCGTGACGAAGGTCCCAGAGGCGACGGCGGGATCGGCGCGCACCCGCTCGAGCACCATCGGGATCAGGATGCCGCCGAGCGCGCCGGCGACGAGGTTGGAGATGATCGCAAGCCCGATCACGATGCCGAGGCCAGGCGTCTTGAACCAGGCCACCGCGGCGACGCCGGTGATCAGGGCGAAGGCAATGCCGTTGACCAGCCCGACCAGGGCCTCGCGTAGCACCACGCGGGTGGCATTGTTGGCGCCGAGTTCGCGCGTCGCCAGTGCGCGCACCGCGACCGTCATGGTCTGGGTCGCGGCATTGCCGCCCTGGCTGGCGACGATCGGCGCGAGCACGGCGAGCGCCACCATCTGCTGCAGCTGGCCCTCGAACAGGCCGAGTACCGAGGATGCCAGGAACGCGGTGGCGAGGTTGATCAGGAGCCAGTTGAAGCGCCCCTTGGCGATCGTCCAGACGCTGTCGGACAGTTCCTCGTCGCGCGACACGCCGCCGACCGCCTTGAAATCCTCGTCGGCCTCCTCCTCGATGACGTCGACGACGTCGTCGATGGTGATGACGCCGACCAGCCGGTTCTCGGCATCGACGACGGGCGCTGCGACCAGATTGTACTTGCCGAACAGCCGCGCCACCTCGGCGAGATCGTCGGTGACCGTCACGCGGCGGCGGTCTTCGTCGATGAGTTCGGCGAGCGGCACCGGACGCCGCGAGCGCAGCAGCGCATCGAGCGAGACCGCGCCCTGCCAATGCCGCGCGTCGTCCACCGCGTAGATCTCGTAGAAGCGCTCGGGCAGATCGCGCGTCTCGCGCATGTAGTCGATCGCCTGCCCGACCGTCCAGGCGGGCGGAACCGCGATGAACTCGCTCTGCATGCGCCGGCCGGCGGACCCTTCGGGATAGTCGAGGCTGCGCTCGAGCACGTCGCGCTCGGACGGCGGCAGGCGCTCGAGGATCTCCTCCTTGTCCTGTTCGTCGAGGCTTTCCAGAAGCTCGACCGCGTCGTCGGATTCGAGCTCGCGGACACCCTCGGCGACGGTGGCCGGCTCCAGCTCCTCGAGGATTTCCTCGCGGACGGCATCGTCGACCTCGTTCAGCGCCGAGAAGTCGAAATCGGTGCCGGTGAGCTCCACCAGCCGGACACGGTGATCCGGTGCGAGCGCGGCGATCAGGTCGCCGAGATCGGCCTCGTGGAGCTCGGCCACCTCGGCGCGCAGGAACGCCTCGTCCTCGGCCGCGATGGCGGCGGTAATGGTCTCGATGAATTCGGGGCGAATCTCGCCGGATTCGGTGCGCATTCCGGCGCGATCGAGTAGAGTTGCATCTGCAGGGGCAACGTCCGATGTCTCGTTCATGACGTGCCTCACGAGCCTTGAATCAGAGCAACTGGTCTGATTTGTGCTTCACGCATTACATAATCGGCAACGGCGAGTGCAACGGGAAAAGATGTCTCAGGCGCGGTGGATGACAGGATGGGTAAATGCAGCCGGCGCAGCCGCCGCGCTGCTTGCCTGCCACTGCGCCCTCGCCGCACCGGCCGGCTGTCCGCGCGAGGGCACGCTCGGCACCTCCCGGGTCCTCGCCGTCGACCCGACGCAACATCCGCGCATCGGCCTGAAGAGCTTTCCGGACACGCTGCCGCTGCATGATGGCGAGGTCGTCCTGACGTTCGACGACGGCCCCTCGCCGCCGATGACCAACAAGGTGCTCGCGGCGCTCGCCAAGGAGTGCGTGCAGGCGACGTTCTTCCTGGTCGGCAAGCCGGCCTCGGGCCGCGCCGCGCTGGTGAAGAAGATCGCGGCGGAAGGCCACACGATCGGCCATCACAGCTTCACGCATGCGCATCTCGCGCACATTACGCCCGAGCAGGCGGTCGAGGAGATCGACCGCGGCATTGCCGCCGACGAACAGGCGCTCAACGGCGTCGAGACGACGACGCCATCGACGCCGTTCTTCCGCTTCCCCTATTTCGAGTCGACGCCGGCCACGCTCGACCTGCTGGCCTCGCGCGGCATCGCCGTGTTCGGTGCCGACCTATGGGCCAGCGACTGGAACCCGATGTCGCCGAAGCAGACCTTGAACCTGCTGACGAGCCGGCTCAATCAGGCGCGCAAGGGCATCATCCTGCTGCACGATCCGCAGCCGCGCACGGTGGCCATGCTGCCGTCGTTCCTGCGCTATCTCAGGGAACATGGTTATCGCGTCGTCCACGTGGTGCCGGCAAAGCCCGGAGAGCCCGAGCAGCACAGCGAAAGCCCCGCGGACAAGTCAAATGGCGGTTAATCCGCCGTTCAGGGCCGATATCTACCATTGACTGTGCCCATTCCGGCAAGTCCGCCCCTCTTGCAATCCGGCAACAGCCGTGGGCAAACGGGAACGCGGGTCGATGTCATGTCGCGATGGCCGAACATCCCTGCTATGCCTTGGCGGTCGGTTGCCCGCGCCCCTGGCGTTCGACACAACATGGATCATCGACGAGCTTGGCCAAGGGCCGTGAAGAGAACATGAGCAGCGTAGTGCGTGATCGTGCGAAAGCGTGGGCCGGACGGCCATCATGGGTCGCAGTGCTGCTGGGCGCCCTCGCCTGCTTCGCGTCGAGCCCGCGCGCATCGGCCGCCGATTGTCCCGGCCATCCCAACGCGCTCGGCACCTCGCGCATCCTGGTCGTCGATCCTCGTGAGCATCCGCGCATCGGCGCGATGCAGTACAAGGAGACGCTGCCGCTCGCCGATCACGAGGTGGTGCTCACCTTCGACGACGGGCCGCTGCCGAAATACAGCAATCAGGTGCTGCAGATCCTGGCCGACGAATGCGTCCAGGCGACGTTCTTCACGATCGGGCGCCAGGCGCAGGCCAATCCCGAAGGCGTGCGCAAGCTGGCAGCCGCCGGTCACACGATCGCCACGCACAGCTATACCCACCCGCTCAGCTTCAACCGGATGACGCTGGACAAGGTCAAGCCGGAGGTCGATCAGGGCATCGCCTGGACCTCGGCCGCGCTCACCGACCCTTCCGCGCTATCGCCGTTCTTCCGCGTCCCCGGCCTGCTCCGCGGCGACGCGGTCGAAAGCTACGCCGCTTCCCTCGGCCTGCAGATGTGGAGCGCGGACTTCCTGGCGGATGACTGGCGCAACATCTCCGGCGCCAAGGTCCATGAGCTCGCCATCAAGCGGCTGGAAGCGCGCGGCAAGGGCATCCTGCTACTGCACGACATCCACGCGCGCACCGTCGCCGCGCTGCCGAAGATCCTGGCCGACCTGAAGGCGAAGGGTTATCGCATCGTGCACGTGGTGGCGGCAACGCCGGAGCGTCCGGCGACGCCGACCGAGCCCGACGACTGGCTCGTGCATCGTCCGTCCGACGAAACGCCAGTGGCGAAATGGCCCGCGATCGCGCCGGTCGATCTCGCGGGCGCCGATACCAACGCCCGTGCCACGCTCGACGATTTCGGGGTGCTTAGCCTGCCGCCGGCAGCCGAGGCGGAGCGGAAGCAGGTGTGGCCGCGTCCCTCGCTGGGGGCGCGCATGGCAACGGCGCCTGCATTGCCGGCGCCCTCGGCCGATCTGTTTGCCTGGCCGCCCAAGGCTCCGCTGGCCACGTTGACCTCGCAGCGGCGTCAGGTCGCGCGCGTGGAGCGCCAGGCCGTCAAGCCGCCGGCGCGGCCGCTTCGTATCGCCAGCCTGAGGCGGCGCTGATCATCGCCGTCGTGACGTGACGGCCGAGCGCGGATTGCGCCAACTGTCCCCCGCGGTCTGTAACGGGTCAGTTGGTCACGAGCTTGCTGACGCAGAGGATGACGACGGCTGCGAGGAAAAACAGGTCCATATAGGACTTCTTCTCGCCGTCCTTGCGCAGCGAGCCGACGTCGGACATCACCTGCTTGTTGACGACCTGACTGACCGGGCCCTCGCCGAGCATGCCGGCAAGCCGGCGAACGTCGGATTCCAGCCTCTCGATCCGCCCGAAGAAGTGGAAGGTGCGCACCACCGCGAAGGCGCGCATGCCGGCATAGATCAAGACCACCAGCGCAAGCACCGCGCGGTTCTGATATTTCTCGATATAGTTCAGACTGAGAAAGACCGTTGCGAGAAAAACGAAGTTCAAGAAGAAGCGGTAAGCGAGGCCGGCGAAGTTCATCTAATCCCCCACATGACGTTCGGATCACTGGCCGACGACAGAACTCACGATTCGCGCTTCGCCCCCGCGTCCTGGTCTAACCGGCGTCACCTTAGGGAACGCCGGCTTGCGATTTCGTGAAGCGGGAGATTTGCAGTGCGAGAACGGACCGCCTTGGTAAACAATGCGCTGAGCGGACCGTCGAACCGCAGCCTGACATTGCATGCCTCAGGCGCGGCTCGCGCTTTCGTTGCCATCAGCGCGAGGCGCTGCGGCTACGCGCCGAAACGCGCGGGCGAACAGGCGGCGACATCCACGTTCGGCGCTTCGCCGCTCATCAGCTCGGCCAGGATCCGCCCGGTGGCCGGGCCGAGCGTGAACCCCTGGTGCCCGTGGCCGAAATGCAACCACATCCCCTTGTGGCGCGCGGTCTCGCCGACCACCGGCAGCATGTCGGGCATGCAGGGCCGCGTGCCGAGCCAGGGCTCGGGCTCGACCGGCTTGCCGAGATCGATCAGCTGACGCGCGGCGGCTTCGGCCTTGCCGAGTTGCACTGGGGTCAGCTCCGCATCCGGCTCGGACAGCTCCGCGCCGGTGGTGATGCGTACGCCCTTGGCCATCGGGTTCATCAGATAGCCGAATGCGGCGTCACGCAGCGGCAGATCGAGCGGCGCGCCACCGGTATAATGGCGGTGATAGCCGCGCTTGCGCACCATCGGGATGTCGTAGCCGAAGCGCTTCAGGAACGTCGGCGACCACGGCCCGAGCGAGACGACCACGGCCTCGGCCTCGATCCGCCCCTCGTCGGTGACCACGGCCCAGCCGCTGCCCTGTTGCGACAGCGTGGTGGCATCGCCGCGCAACAGCTTGCCGCCGCGGCGCACGAACAGCTCGGCATAGGACGTCACCAGGCTGCCGGGGTCCGACACCGTCCACGGCTCCTGCCAGTGCAGGCCGCCGATGCCGGTTTCGTTCAGGCCGGGCTCGGCCTTGGCCAGCTCAGCCGCGCTGAGCACCTTGAACTTGACGCCGAACGCCTTGCCGACGGCTTCGGCATCCCTGGCTTCCTTGTCGAACTGATCCTGCTTCCGGTGCAGCACGCGGAAGCCGTCGCGGCGCACGAGATTGCCGGCGCCGGCCGCCTCGATCAGCGGCTCGTGCTCGGGTGCGGCGCGCGCGATCAGCTGCGCATAGGTGCGCGTCAGCTCCTCGTGGCGCGCCGGGAATGAGTTCCACCAATATTGCAGCAGCGGCCGCATATGATACGGCAGCGCGGCGAGGCTGTAATGCACGTCGTTGGTGCGCGCCAGCGCGATGTCGAGCACGCCCGCGAGATCGTAAGGCATCGCATAGGGCCTGACGGCCTCGCTCTGGATGATGCCGGCATTGCCGTAGCTGGTCTCGCGGCCCGGCTCCTTGCGGTCGACCAGCGCCACCGACCAGCCCCGGCTCTGCAGATGCAGTGCCGTGCCGACGCCCACCATGCCGCCGCCGAGAACGATCGCGCTTCGCATCGTCATCACTCCTGCTCAGGTCCGCGCCGCCGCGACGACCATGATCTCGATCTTCACATCCGCCATCATCCGCGCCTGCACCGACGCATCCGACATCGTC
Organism: Bradyrhizobium sp. HKCCYLS2038; assembly: GCF_051167655.1. Lineage (NCBI taxonomy): Bacteria > Pseudomonadati > Pseudomonadota > Alphaproteobacteria > Hyphomicrobiales > Nitrobacteraceae > Bradyrhizobium > Bradyrhizobium sp. HKCCYLS2038. The sequence continues at coordinate 778,118 of NZ_JBNPTM010000003.1, forward strand.
AGCTGCAATTCCTGTCGATGAGTCACGTCGATGATCATGCCGATGCGCCTCAATCCCACGCCATGTAGCCGGGCGCCTGCGCCAACGGCGGCAGGCCGGCGAGCCGAGCCAGATCAGGCTGCGGACGACGCAGATCAGCATCGCCGGCAAACGCCTGCTCCAGCGCCGCGGCGACACCGAGCACCAGCGCATCGCCGCCGCGCGGGCCGATGATCTGCAGCCCGAACGGCAAGCCATTCTCGTCGAGGCCGAGCGGCAGGCTCAGCGCCGGATGACCGGCCAAAGTCACGGCATACGCCAGCGCCAGCCAATGGAAGTAGGAACGCGTCGGCACACCGTCAATCTCGGCCGGATACAGCTCCGACCACGGCCGCGGGCTCAACGTGATGGTCGGACTGATCAGCACGTCGTGGCCAGCGAAGAAGCTTTGGTAGGACCGGTAGATCCGGGTCTGGTTTGCGCTCGCGCGCGAAAAATCGTCGAGGCTGTAGGACAGCCCCTCCTCGACATTGGCGCGCACGTTCGGACCGAGCATCTCAGGCCGCTCGCGATAGTTCTTGCCATGCTGGGTGAGGAACAGCGACGCCCGCAGCACCGCAAAGGTCTCGTCGGCGCCGCTGCAATCCGGCGTGGCTTCGGCTGCGTCGGCAAACAGCGGCGCGATGCGCGCGACACGGACGCGGAAGGCACGGCGGATCAGTTGTTCGGTCGGCGCGAAGCCAAAGTCCTCGGTGAAGGCGAGCCGCAGCTTGCGCAGCTCAACATTGGGCGGCGTGGCCCAGCGTGCCGCTGCGCCGCGCACCGCCTCGCCCGGTAATGTGTAGGCCAGCGGATCGCGCGCATCGTCGCTGGCCATGACCGAGAGCATCAGCGCGGTGTCGCCGACGTCGCGCGCCATCGGCCCGTCGGTCGACAGGCAAGACCAGCCATGGGCGCGCTTCTCGCTGGCGACCAGGCCATAGGACGGGCGCATGCCGACAATGCCGGAGAAACCGGCCGGATTGCGCAAGGACCCACCGGTGTCGGAGCCCGAGGCCAGCGGAGCCATGCCGCAGGCCAGCGCCACCGCCGAGCCGCCGGAGGAGCCGGCCGCCGAGCGCATCGGATCGAACGGATTGCCGGTGGCGCCGAACACCGGATTGCGGGTGTTGCCGCCGGCGGCCCATTCCGGCGTGTTGGTCTTGCCGAAAATGATCGCGCCGGCCGCGCGCAGCCGCGCCACCGAGGCCTGGTCGGTGGCCGGGACGTTGTCGGCCAGGATCGGACTGCCATAGGTGGAACGCATTCCCGCGGTGTCCTGGGTGTCCTTGATCAGCACCGGCAGGCCGTGCAGCGGGCCCTTGTCCTGCCCGGCCAGCAGCTCGGCCTCGGCCGCCTTGGCCGCCGCGCGTGCCCCCGGCTCGTCGAGCGTGACGACCGCGTTGACCGCCGGGTTGACGGCTGCAATCCGCTCCAGACACGAGTCGAGCAGCGCGACCGGCGAGATCGCCTTTGATTTCAGGAGCTTGACCAGCTCATTGGCAGTTTGATCGCAGATCGACGGCACGGGGGACTTCTCTTTCCAAATCGGAAAACTATTTAGCATATAAGAAATAGAATGCACGAGGGGAAAACGCACAGTTCCACCGCTGTTCATGCATGCCCATGGACCGTGCAGACAGATGATTGATTGTGCTGCGCTTTCGCGCCAGATTGGCCAGCCGGGTCGAGAAACAGCGACATGCCCGATCCGCTAACGGATTTTCCGGAGACCCCAGTGACCGATACCGCCAGCAGCGCGTCAGCCGAAGGCCCCCATTCCCAGCTCGGCCAGTGCCTGAAGGCGGCCCGGCAGGCGCGCGGCCTGACGCTGAAGCAGGTCGCGGAGAAGACAGGGATGGCGTTGTCGACCCTGTCAAAGGTCGAGAACGGCCTGATGTCGCTGACCTACGACAAGCTGCTGCAGCTGACCTCCGGCCTGCAGATGGACATCGCCGAGCTGTTCAGCCCGGCCGCCCCGCGCCCCGAGACCGGTCGGCCGGTGACCGCCCGCCGCAGCATCAGCCGCGCCGGCCAGGGCCAGGTCGTCAACACCCGGTTCTACACCTACACCTATCAGTGCACCGACCTGATCGGAAAGCGGATGGTGCCGATGCTCGCCGAGGTGCGTGCGCGCACGCTCGATGAGTTCGGCCCCCTGCTCCGCCACAGCGGCGAGGAGTATTTCCTGGTCACCCGCGGCACCATCGCCGTGCACACCGAGTTCTACGCGCCGGAGATACTCAACGAGGGCGACGGCATCTACATCGACAGCACCATGGGGCACGCCTACCTCAACGCCGGCGAGGCGGCGTCGGCGCAAGGCGTGTGTCTGTGCACCAGCGAGCAGGCCGATCTGTTCGAGCAGTTGCATCGGATCGCGAAGAAGGATGCGGTGGAGTGAAGGGCGGGCCGCTGCAAGGAGCGCCGCGCCACGGTTCGAGCCATAGCAATCAGCATGAATAGCGGCGGCGCATTCGCGTCGATGCTCTCGCATCGCCTTGAGAACCATGAGGCCAACGGCCGGGCCTCGCCCTTCGAGACGCGCGCCAAGTGGCGCGCTCCTCAGGGTGAGGAGCAGCAGCTTGGCGTGTTCATGGTCGATGTGCAGCGTCAGTCTGGCGCTCGACCCTCATGGTGAGGAGCGTCGCACCACCGGTCGCGCTATCGCAATCAGCATGAATAACGGCGCGTCTCGAACCATGAGGCCACTGCGGCGAGAAGCACCGGCGCTTGTCTTGCACGCCGGTGTCTCGCCACTCAGGATCCGTTGAGTCCGCCCAGCGCCGCCCCCACCGCCTCATCCAGCGACGTTTGCGGTTCCTGTCCCAGCAGTCCAACCAGCCTGCCGTTATCCAGCGCCAAGCTCTTCTGCCACAGCCATCGCATCTCGATCGCCTCGCGCATGAAGCGCACGAAGGGTGCGGCGAACCACAGCACGATCCACGGGAACGGCTTCACCGGCAGGTCGGGCCGGCCCAGCGCGCGGCGGACGGCGTCGGTCATGTCGTGACCGGTCGCGTCGTAGTGGCCGGCGAAATTCAACATCGTGTAGTTCGGCAGATCGGCCCTGATGTCGACGAGGCGCGCAAAAGTCTCGGCGAGATCGGGCACGAACGCCCAGGCATGACCGGCGCCCGGCCGCGCCAGGCGCTGCAGCGACGTGGCCGCGCGGCCGCCTTTCGCCAGCGCCTGCGCGAACCAGGAATTGCCGACTCCAGGGCCGAAGAAGTCCCCGGCCCTGACCGCGATCACGCGGACGCCGTGGTCGCGCGCGGCCTGCTCGAGCATCTCTTCCATCTCGAGCCGCACCTGGCCCTTGCGCGTCGTCGGCTGCCGCGGTGAGGTCTCGCTGACGCGCGCCGGCGACGCCGACGAGTAGACGTAGACGTTCCCGGGAAACACGATGGTCGCACCGGCCGCCTTGGCGGCGGCGATGGTGTTAGCGAGCATCGGCAGCGCCTCCTCGCGCCAGCGCGCATAGCCCGGCGGGTTGACGCCGTGAATGATCAGGCTGGCCCCCTCGGCGGCCGCGAGCACCGAAGCCGCATCGCGCGCATCGCCCTCACGCCACTCGACCGGGAAATCCAGCAGCGGTCGCTGGCCGGGGGGCCTCCGCGTGAGCGCGCGGATGACAAAGCCGCGCCGCGCCAGCGCCTTGGCGATGGCGCCGCCGATCGCGCCGGTGAGGCCGAGGACCAGGGCGGTCGGGGTATTCGTGGCGTGGGACATGGTCGATCTCCTTGCTGTTTCCGGCAATCTGGCCCGCCCCACTCCAAACGAAAATTGCCAATCTTCCTTGAGATGCTATACGTTTTTGTATGAAGACAGAGCCCTCGGACTGGAGCCTGCTGCGCTCGTTCCTCGCGGTTGTCAGGCGCGGCAGCCTGTCGGCGGCGGCGCGCGCCACCGGCCTGACGCAGCCGACCGTCGGCCGCCACATCGACGAGCTGGAAGCCAGCCTCGGTATCGCCCTGTTCACCCGGTCGCAGGCCGGCCTGCTGCCGACCGAGGCGGCGACGGCGCTGCTGCCGCATGCCGAGGCGATGGAGGCGGCGTTCGCGGCCCTGGTGCGCACCGCCAGGACCGGCGGCGATGCACTGCAGCCGCGCGGCGTCGTCAGGATCTCGGCCAGCGAGATCGTCGGCACCTTCGTGCTGCCGGCGATCTTCGCCGACATCCGCCGCCGCTTCCCGGACATCGTCATCGAGCTCGTGCTCAACAACCGCACCGACGACCTGCTGCGGCGCGACGCCGACATCGCGGTGCGAATGGTCCGCCCGGTGCAGGACGGCCTGGTCGCGCGCCGGCTCGGCAACGTTCCGCTGGGACTCTATGCGCACCGCGACTACATCGATCGCTACGGCCTGCCGGAGACGGTCGAGTCGCTCGCCGCGCACCACATCATCGGCTTCGACCGCGACGACCACTCCGCGCGCTCGGTCGCCAGCTCACAGCTGCCGATCTCGCGCGAGCTCTTCTCCTACCGCACCGACTCCGACGTCGCCCAGGTCACCGCCATCGAAGCCGGCCTCGGCATCGGCGGCATGCAGAAGGCCATGGCCCGGCGCAATCCAGCGCTGCTCCCGGTGCTCCCCGACCAGATCACCTTCGAACTCGACTGCTGGCTCGCCGCCCATCAGGACCAGAAGGACTCACCACCGATCCGCGCGATGTTCGATGGCTTGGCAGAGGGACTGAGCCGGTGGATTGGTGAGGGACGGCATTAGTTGGTACGCCGAGATCCCTCTCCACGCCAAACAGGCGTGCGCCCGCAAACTCATTTCTCCCACCCTCTCAACCACATCACCACTGTCCAGTCCTCCCGCGAAAAATATTCCTGTTTCTATTTTCCAGAAATTATGTTTCTCTCTCCCCGTCCCGCCTCGGCACGAGGGGCGTTTCGCGAACGTCACGGCACGCGGGGTGGGATGCGGTGGGCGCGTCGGAGCGCAGCGTGACCAGGTCATGCGGACGAACGTTTCCGATGCGCCGGCGAAATCGTAGGGTCCTGGCCTCCCGGTGCTGAGGTCAAGCTCGCGACAACGCTTTTCGCGTTGCGCGGGTGACGGGGGCAAGACAGCCGGTCCCCGGGGAGAGGACGTATAAGCCGTCAAACCATCGCGCGGGGAATGCCGGGATGTCTCGGCTGAACCTGTGGTACCTGCCGCCTGCATTTTTTTCGCAGGCGGGCCATGGGGGCGGCCAGCTCCCGGCATTCCCTGCGCCCTCGGCTCATTCGAGGGCGAGACCACCGGCACAGCTCGGACGCATCGGCGCCGCGAGGGCGAAGACGTCATGTCCCGGTCGCGCCGCGCGGCAGCCGGATCTCACGCCGACGGCGGCGTGCTCAACTCGCGGCCTTGCCGGCGGCGATCCTGCCGGCCAGCGCCGAGGCGATCGCCTCCGACAGCTCGCCGAGACGGAAGGGCTTCGCGAGCAGCCGCGTCGTGGCGCGGAACTCCTCCGGCACCAGCGAGGGATCGGCGAAGCCGGACATGAACAGGATCGGCAGCTCCGGCCAGCGGCGGCGCGCCTGCTGCGCGAGCTCGATGCCGGTCACGCCATCCGGCAGCACGATGTCGGTCAAGAGCAGCGCGATCGGCTGCGGCCGTTCCAGTTCGACGATCGCGGCGGCCGCGCTGGTGACGACGACCGGGACGTAGCCCATGGAGCTCAGCATGGTGGAGGCCATGGCGCAAACCAGCGGATTGTCCTCGACGACGAGGATGCGCTCGCCGGTCACAGATCGCGGCAGCCGGATCGTTCCGCCGCGGGGACCCTCGAGGGGGCCGGGGCCGGCACTCGGCAGATACAGCGTGACGCGCGTGCCCTCGGCCACGCGGCTCGCGATGACCGCGGTGCCGCCGGATTGCCTGGCGAAGCCGTACACCATGCTCAGCCCGAGCCCGCTGCCCTTGCCGAACTCCTTGGTGGTGAAGAACGGCTCGAAGGCGCGGCGCGCGACCTCGGGCGGCATGCCGGCGCCCTTGTCCGACACCGCAATGGTGACGTATTCGCCAGCCGCGATGCGCTCGTCGCCGTCATCGAGCGGCTGGTCGAGCACGGCATTGGCGGTCGTGATCGTCATGCGGCCGCTGCCGGCCATCGCGTCGCGCGCGTTGAGCGCGAGGTTGAGCAGCGCATTCTGCAGCTGCGTCGAATCGATCAGGCACCGCCACAGCATCGGCTCCTGCGCCAGCTCGATCTCGACGGTCTCGCCGAGCGTCCGCTGCAGGATCGTCGTCATCCCGCTGACGAGCTCGTTGACGTCGGTGACCTGCGGCCGCAGCGTCTGCTTGCGGGCGAAGGCGAGCAGGCGGCGGTTGAGATCGGCGACGCGCTCGGCCGCCTCGATCGCGCGCTCGACCATGCCGCGGGCGTCGTCCTCGGCGGGCGGCAAGGTGTCTAGCAGCAGATCGAGATTGCCGAGCGCCGCCGCCAGCATGTTGTTGGAGTCGTGCGCGATGCCGCCGGCCAATTGCCCGATCGCCTCCATCTTCTGCGCCTGGCGCAGTTCGTCCTCGATGCGCCTCCGCTCGGTAATGTCGACCGACAGCACCAAATATCCGCGCACCGCGCCGTCCTGGCCGCGGTCGGGCACCCGGATGGTCTCGCACCATCGCTCGCGGCCGTCGGGAAACACCAGCCTCTCCTCGCCGCGAATGGTCTTGCCGGCGAGCACGGCCTCGATCTTCAGCTGCGCCTCGGCCGCGCGGGAGGAATCGATGAAATCGTCGATGCGGCGGCTGCGCATGGCCTCGGCGGGGGCGCCGGCGTACCATTCGCGCGCGACGCGGTTGGCGTAGCGGATGCGGCCATCGGCATGCACGTGCACGATCAGCGCAGGAACGTTCTCGGTGACCAGCTGATGCTGCTCGAGATTGTCGCGCATCGCCCGCTCCGAGCTCGCGCGCAGCTGCCATTGCCGCGCCAGGCCGAGACCGAAGCCGATGATCAGCAGATTGAGCGCCGCGGCGGCCAGGCTGTAGTACAGCGCGTTATTCTTCCAGCCGGCCAGATACTCGATCGGATGCCGCGCCACGGTCACCACCAGCGGCAGACCGGCGACCCGCCGATAGCTGATGCTGCGCGAGATTCCGTCGGTGACCCCGCTGCCTTCGAAGCTTCCGTAAGGTGCCTGCGGAAGGTGGTACGTGAACAGCTTGTTGGTCCTGACGTTTCGTCCGGCCAGCGCGTCGGCGTTGGGCGTGCGCAGCAGGATGGTGCCGTCGTCGCGGTACAGCGTCACGCTGCCGCGCTCCCCGACATTCAGGGACAGGAAGAATTTCCGCAGATTGTTGTAGTCGATGGGCACGAACACGACGCCGCCGAACCGTCCGTCCCGCGTGAAGAACGCGCGGCTGACGGCGATGACCATGGTCTTGCGCACGCGGGATTCGACCGGCACGTCGATGAAGAGCCCGCGACGGGGATCATCGCGCTGAGCCTGGTAGTAGGTGCGATCGGCGAAATTCTGTTCGCGGCCAGGCCCGCCATTGCCGAGACTGTCGGCCAGCAGCTTGCCCTCGGCATCGAGAACGACGATCGCATTCGCAACCGGGTATGGCGCCGCACGCTGTTTCAGATCCTCGATCAGCGCCGGATTGCCGGGGGTCTGAAGCGACGGATTCTTCGCCAGATTGTCGATGGTCGTGCTCAACAGAACGTCGACGGCCTGGATGTTGCGCAGCATGTATTCTTCGAGCGCGCGGGCGAGATCGCCATTGGCGGCTTCGATCGATCGATAGGTCTCCCAGTAGTTCACCGACAGCATGTGGGCGACGAACGCATCGCACAAGATCGCCAGCACGAGGCCGCTGAGGACGATGATGCGCGGCGTCCAACGCCGGTCCATGGCGGACCGCGGTGCGCTCCTGGTCAGCGCGGCAAGGGTTCCCGTCCGCTGCGCAGCGGTCCGCTCCTCGACTCTCGCTTTGGTGTTGTCCAACATGGCGCCAGGAAGTCGTCGAGCAGGTCGTCGAGCAGGTTGATCGTTGATTTGATCGGCGCGGCTCGTCGGCTCATGGTGATAAATTGTGTCGAGTTCTACGTCTCGGAAGCCCATGCCGCGCGATGCACGTCGCGATCACCGGATAGCATGCTTTGCGCTGCGATGTCATCTGTGGCGCGATCCGGCCGAGGACCCGGTACAACCGGCGGGCGAACCGAGGCCAATGCCGCCTTGGCCACGGTTTCGGCCGCCGCCGAGATCGACGTTGAGACCGAAGATGCTGCCGCCGATCATCAGATAGTCGTCTGCGGACGTTCCGATCAACGGCACGTCGAGCGGGAATCCCTGGTTCGAAACGTCGACCGGGCTTGCCGCCGTTCCCGACACGAGCAGGTCGACCTGGTCGCTGAACTGCAGCACTTCCACGTTGGTCAGCGTGTCGGTGCCGTCGCGTCCGGCCGCCCAGCCGCCGGCCAGCAAGCGCCGCATGCCGCGCCCGTCCGAGAAGCCTTCGAGATTGAGCTCACGCGCCAGCGCGGCGGCGACGAACGAGGCGAGGACGCCCGGAATGATGCCGAGGTCGAAGCCCGGCTTCAGCTGCGGGCTGGCCAGCACCTGCATCAGGAGCTCGGCGGACGGGCCGCTGAAGGTCAGGCCTTTCAGCACCATCGGCGCGAACGAGGCCTGGGCGAACTGATACGTCAGCAGCCAGCCCGCGGCGACTGCCCCGCCCGCGGCCACGGCCGAGCGCAGGATCTTCGTGCCGACCTGAAACTTGGACACCTCGGCAAATCCGGTGAGCGCTGTGCCCGCGGGCACGCGGCAGCTGTCGCTCTCTCTCACTGCGCCTGGTTCCAAGCTTAGTGGACGCGCATCATGACTGCACAACTACACGACAAACAGCTCAAGATTCGATCTTGACGCAGGCGTCAGGATCGAATGTCCTTCTCAAATCTTGGGGGCTCTTGCGCCCCCTCGCGTTCCGAGATGACCGGCCTTCGCCGGCATGAGTCCGTTTGCGCCGGTTCTCCATGAAGACACCGCTCATGGTCGACGGGCAGCGCCTGGCTCGGTGCCAACTCTTGCCCATGAGCACGCTGCTCGTGGTCAACGTGCAGCTCCGAGTTCGGAGCCGGCCCGTTATGATGAGAGCCGCTCCCGAGCTTCTTCCCTCAACTCATCAGGTCAAAGCCACCGACAGGTTTCGCGTCCCTGCTCGCTCGTGCCGGCGATGCAATCCACGCGTGACATTTGATCTTCACAACTGAACAAGATCGCAGCTTGCTATTTATTTGTTCAACAAAGCATTGCTTTGATCACATCTTCAACTGGCGCTTTGAACAAGTCGTGATCATCATTTGCTGGCGATCGGACAGAAGACGTGGCGTCGCGACACATGCGCGCGACACCGGGTACCCACGCCGTCGAGCTCGAATCGTCGCAGGCGCGGCGTCGACAACAACGGGCCGCCTGCGGTTTGGCATTCACTCAAACTGCGAGGGGGTTCATCCCATGACTGTTGGCGTCCTCTATCTGATCGTGGCCGCAATCGGCATCTTGCTGGCGGCGATCGCCTATTTCCTCAACCGCACCAGCGGAAAGTTCTTCATCGCCTTCACGCTAATGGAGATCGTCATCATGGCGATCATCGGCGTCATCAACGGCGTGCTGGGAACGCCCAACGCGATGCTCGGACGCCTGTTCATGACCTTCTCCGGCAGCTACGGCTTCCTCGCCTTCGCCGCGATCTGCGGCGGCTTCTACATCGCCGGTCCGCTGTGCGGCTACATCATCCGCAAGCCCGGGGCGGCGACGCTCGCCGAGACCATGAACGGCGTGGCGCAGGTGCTGTCCGGCAATCCGAACGGCGTCATGGTGCTGGGCGCGGGCTTCCTGCAGGGCTTCATGTCCGATTTGGGCTTTGCCTTCTTCGGCTATCGCAAATGGACGATGTCCGTGCTTGCGCTATCCGGCGCGCTCGCTCCGTTGCTCCAGCAGATTCCGGAAGTCTACTTCTTCGGCGTCGGTGACATGGGCATCAGCTACAACCTGCTGGCCCTGGTCATCCGCATGGTCAGCGGCGCGGTCTATGCCATCATTCTCGTCAAGCCGATCGCCCATGCGCTGGCCCGCGCCGGCGTGCTGCGCGGCACCGCCTTGGCCTCGGCAGAGGCACCGACCCGGATGCAGAGCTCGCCGGCCTGAGCGGGCAACGACTGAGGTTGCAGTCCCGTCCGGTCGCGCAGCAGCCGCTGCCTGACCGGACGGCGGCTGCCGCCGATGCCGATCCGGATCTCCACGCCGGGATTGCCAAGCCAGAGGCGCAAGCCAGCCCCATCCGGCCATGCGTCGCGGGACAAAGCGTTGAGGGAATATGAGCATCGCTTCCTTTGGAGCCGATCAGTCAGCTGCCATTGCCGTCCCCAGCGACACCGACGCGGCGCCGCCGGTAGCGCCTGGTCCGGTCTCCGAGAGCCCAATGACCACGCCGGACGCGACCACCTTCGCCGTCGACATCCGCAATGTCTCCTACGCCTACGAGGGCGAGAGCGACGACGTGCTGCGCGACGTCTCCTTGCGCGTCAGCGACGGCGAGTTCGTCCTGATCCTCGGCCCGAGCGGATGCGGCAAGAGCACGCTGCTCCAGCTCATGAACGCGACCATCCCGCACACGCTCAAGGGGCGCCTGAGCGGCGACGTCTCGATCTGCGGCAAGCCGATCGTCTCGACCCGGATCGCGAGCTTCGCCACCGAGGTCGGGATGGTGTTCCAGGATCCCGATGCGCAGATCATCAATACCCGGGTCCGCGACGAGGTCTGCTTCGGTCTCGAGAACCTCTGCCGCCCTGCGTCGGACATCGTAGAGCGGCAGCGCGAGGCGCTCGCCTTCGTCGGTCTCGACGGCTTTGGCGATCGGTCGATCTTCGATCTCTCCGGCGGGCAGAAGCAGCGCGTCAGCATCGCCGCGGTGCTCGCCTCGAGGCCGCGCCTGCTGGTGCTCGACGAGCCCACGGCCAATCTCGATCCCGCCGGAATGGCCGAGATCTTCGCCGTGCTCGAACGCCTTAACCGCGAAGCCGGTACCACCATCGTGATGGTGGAGCATCGCGTCGACGAGCTCGCCGGCAAGGTGTCGCGGGTCGTGATGATGGATCGTGGCGCGGTCATCTTCGACGGCGGACCGCGCGAGGCGTTCTCGCGCCGCCGCGCCGCCTCGTCGGAAGAGCACGCCGCCGTCCCCACCAGCGCCTGGTTTCCGCAGGCCTGCGAGTTCGCCCTGGCGCTCGGCGAGCGTCTCGGCACACCGGTCGAAGCCGCCGACATGCCGCTCGATGTCGACGAGGCCGTCACCTTCGCCGAGCGCCAGCTCGGGCGAGCCTCGGTGAGCGAGCCATTGCCGGCCGCGGCCCCCGCGCGCCCGACTGCCGGCGGCGGTCCTGCCTTCCTCAAGGTGCAACAGCTCAGCTTTGCCTACGAGAAACATCTGCCGATCCTGAGCGACATCTCGTTCAGCCTCGGACGCGGCGAGATGGTCGCACTGTGCGGCCGCAACGGCTCCGGCAAGACCACCCTCGCCCGCCTGCTGATGCATATCAACGCGCCGGCGCGCGGCATGATCTGGCTGGATGACAAGGATGTCGCCGACCTCAGCGCGCGCGATATCTCGGCCGAGATCGGCTACGTCTTCCAGAATCCGGATCATCAATTCGTCACCGACCGCGTCTGGGACGAGATCGCCTATGGCCTCAAGGTCCGCAACTATGCCGACTCCGCTATCGAAGAGCGGGTCGGCGAGGTGCTCGACATCGTCGACCTCACGCGCTACCGCGACCGCTCGCCCTTCAGCCTGAGCCTCGGCGAACGCCGGCGCCTCAGCGTCGCCACCATGCTGGTGCTCGAGCCGCATCTGCTGGTGCTGGACGAGCCGACCATCGGTCAGGATCATGAGCGCGCCCAGCAATTGATGGGGCTGATGGCGCGACTGCGCGAGCGCTATCGCACCACGATCCTGATGATCACCCATGACGTCCGCCTGGTCGCGGAATGGGCCGACCGGGCGCTGGTGACCGGCGGCGGCCGGCTGCTGTTCGATGGCACACCGGACGCAATGTTCGCCGACGACGCGCTGATCGCCGAAGCCGGTTTACTCACGCCGCCGATCTACGAGATCAGCAAGGCGCTCGCCGACCGGCACCCGGGAAGCGCGCTGCAGCCGACATTGTCGCTGCAGCATCTGGCGGACAGTGTCGGAGGCAGCAGCGCATGAGCAGATCCACCGCGTTTCAGTTTCGCGCCGGCAACTCGTTCTTCCATCGCCTCGACCCGCTGACACGGCTGGTCTGGCTGCTGGCGATCTCGTTCCTGGCATTCGGCGCCTATATCGCCTGGGTCCAGATCGTGATCACGCTCGCCGTGCTGTTCGCCGCCTTCGTCCTGGCGCGGCTGTCGGTCGTGTCGGTGTTCCGCAGCACCTGGCTGTTCGGTCTCGCCTGTCTGAGCTTTCTGGTGATCCAGACTCTGACGCTTCCCGGCAGCCACGTCGCCTTCCACATCCTGGGCCATCCGATCTACGCCGAGAGCGCCGATTATGCGCTGGCCTCGGCGCTGCGCATCTACACCATCATCCTTTCATCCCTGGTGTTCGTGCGGACCACCGATCCGCGCGAGCTCGCGATTGCCCTGGTCACCCAGATGGGCGTGCCCTACCGCATCGCATACTCGTTCTTCATCGCGCTACGCATCATTCCGACCATCGAGGAGGAGATCAAGCTGATCCGCGCCGCCCAGTCGGTGCGCGGCGTGGTGCGCGAGCGCAGCATCGCCGGCCGGATCGGCGAAACCAAGCGCTACGCCATGCCGCTGCTGGTCGGCAGCCTGCGCAAGGCCTCGATGATGGTGATGTCGATGGAGGCCCGCGCATTCGGCGCCTACCCGCAGCGGACCTTCGTCGAGGCGCCGCGGATGTCGGCGGTCGGCATCGCCGTGTGCGCGATCATGCTTGCGCTGGTGATCAGCTGGTACGCCGCGCTCGCGCTCGGCTACGTCCATTCCTTCTACGTGCTGTCGTCCTGACGCTGCCGCACGGACCTCACCGTTTCGATCTCCTCACTGACTTATTGGATGACACGCCATGACCACTCCTCCCCAATTTAATGGCCAGATCGCAATCGTGACAGGCGCCGGAAGCGGCATCGGCTTTGCCACCGCCGAGGGCCTTGCCGCTGGTGGCGCCACGGTGATCTGCGTCGACTGGAAGGCGGCCGAGGACGCCGCGACAGCGATCCAGAAGACGACGGGCGGCGAGGCGATCGGCGTCACGCTCGACGTCCGCGATGCCGCCGGCTGGACGGCGCTGGTCAAGGACGTGACCGAACGGCACGGCCCGATCGACATCCTCGTCAACAATGCAGGGATCGCGGTGCCCGGCGACACCGCCGCCGACGTCTCCGAGGACGTGTGGGATCGCATTCTCGACATCAACGCCAAAGGCGTCTGGCTCGGCATGCGCGCCGTGCTGCCGGGCATGCTCGCGCGCCGGCACGGCAAGATCTGCAACGTGGCCTCGACCGCCGCCCATATCGGCCTGCGCGACGCCGCCGCCTATTGCGCCTCGAAAGGGGCGGTGCTCGCGCTCACGCGGCAGGCGGGCGTCCAATACGCGCCCTACAACGTCCAGATCAACTCCGTCTCGCCGGGAACGACCATGACCGGGCTGCAGCGCGACGTCACCGAGGCCCAGCGGGCGGCGTTCCTGCCGCTGACGCCGATCGGACGCTTTGCGGAATCGCCGGAGGTCGCCGCAGCCATCCTGTTCCTGGTCTCAGGTGGATCCTCCTTCATCGCCGGCTCCGATGTCAGCGTCGACGGCGGCATGGTCGCGCTCTGAGCCGAGAGGGCCGAAATGAGAGTCCTGCTCACCGGTGCTGCCGGCCTGATCGGCATGGCCCTGCGCCCTGCTTTGACGGCGCGCGGCCACTCGGTCCTGGCCACAGACATCGTTGGGTTCGGCAAGGATGATCCCGAGCTCCGGCTGATGCGGCTCGATGATCGCGCGCAGCTCGAGCATGCCGTTGCCTCCGGGCAGATCGAGGCGATCATCCATTGCGGCGCCATCTCCGGGCCGATGATGGCGCGCGGCCAGCCGATGAGCCTCGTTGCCGCCAATATCGACACGACCGCCCTGCTGCTCGACATCGCACGCGCGCACGGCCTCAAGCGCGTCGTGTTCTGCTCATCGATCAGCGTCTACGGCGATGTCGGCGCCGCCGTGATCACCGAGGCGACACCGCTGCGGCCGACCTCGGTCTACGGCGCCACCAAGGTCGCCTGCGAACAATTGATCCGGGGCTTTGCCGCCGAATATGGCCTGTCGGGCGTCAGCCTGCGCATCGGCCGGGTCTATGGTCCCTACCGTCGTGCCAACTGCCATCTCAAGACGATGATCCAGGACGCCGAACGCCAGGCGGAAACCGAAATCCCCTGCGATCCCGGCTTCGTCTATCACTACGTCTATGTCGACGATGTCGCTGCTGCTGTCATCACCGCGCTGGAGGCGGTCGAGCTGCCGCATCGCGAGTACAATGTCGGCTCGGGCGAGGCGCTGACGATGCCCGAGATCGTCACGGCGGCCGAACGCGTGCTTCCCGGCCTGCGCGCCCGCCTCGTGGCGGGCGCCGATGACGTGCCTGATGTTCAGATCAGCTTCGATGTCGCGCGCATCGCCGGCGATCTCGGCTGGACGCCACGCTTCTCGATCGCCGACGGGCTCGCTGCCTATCGCGCGGCGATCCGTGCCGGCGCTGCGGCGCCATGACATGACGGCCGCGCCATGAGGACCGCACGGATCTTTCGCCTCGGCATGGCCCACCCCGGCGATCTCTCCGAACTCGACGCCTTGATCGCGGCCGGTACGATCCGCGCGTCCGAGATCGTTGCCATCATCGGCAAGACCGAGGGCAATGGCGGCGTCAACGATTTCACCCGCGGCTTCTTCACCCAGACGGTGATGATGCGGCTGTCGGAGCAGCTGCAGCGGCCCGCCGACGAGCTGGTGCACGAGATCCCCTGCGTGCTGTCAGGTGGCACCGAAGGCGTGATGAGCCCGCACTACAGCCTGTTCTGCGTCAGCGAGAGCGAGGCGCCGCAACCGCAAACAGCTGCGCTCGCCATCGGCACCGCCTTCAGCGCCGCCATGCCCGTCCATGAGATCGGACGCCGCGCTCATGTCGAGAGCGTCGCCGCGACGGTCCGCCAGGCGATCGCAGCCGCCGGCATCACGCGGACCGAGGACGTGCATGTCGTCCAGGTCAAATGCCCCTGCGTGACGGCGGCGCGGGCTGCGGCGGCGATCGCGGCCGGCCAACCGCCGGTGACCACGGATCCGAACCGGTCGATGGCGCTGGCGCGCGCCGCAGGCGCGTTCGGCGTTGCGCTGGCGCTCGGCGAGATCGGCGCCGACGACTTCACCGACGCCTCGCTGCTGAGCGAATTCTCCCTGCAATCGCCGCGCGCCAGCATCTCCTCGGGCGTCGAGGTCGAGAGCAACGAGGTGGTCGTACTCGGCAACAGCGTGAGCTGGACCGGCCCGCTCAGAATCGCGAGCCGGCCGATGGCGGATGCGCTCGACATCGGCGCGATCACAGCCGTGCTCGCCGATCTCGGCCTTGCCGCTGCGCCCCAGCTCGCCAAGACCGATGCCGATCGTGTGGCCACGGTGCTAGTGAAATGCGAGCCGGACCGGCGCGGGCTGATCCGGGGGCATCGCCACACCATGCTCGACGACACCGACATCAACGCCCAGCGCCACATCCGCGGCGCCGTCGCGGGCCTCGTCGCAGGCGTGATCGGCGACGGCCGCATCTTCGTCTCCGGCGGCGCCGAGCACCAGGGTCCGGACGGCGGTGGCCTCATTGCAGTGATCGCCGCGCCGGCGGGAGCGCAAAGCTGATGCGGATCGTCATCATCGGCGCCGGCGTCGCGGGCTGCGTGCTGGCCCGGCAGCTGGCGCAGCTCGACGGCGCCGAAGTGATCTGCCTCGAGCGTGTCGCCCACGGCGATCATGCCGAGGCCGGCACTGGGCTCAATATTGGCCCCAACGCGGTTAAGGCGCTGCACGCCGTCGATCCTGACCTGGCCGCACAGATCACCGCGGCCGCCTTGCCATGGGCCAACTGGCGGATCTGTCTCGCCGACGGCACGCTGCTGTTCGACCTGCCGCTGCGCGAGGTCGCCGACCATCAGGGATGGCGCATCCGCTGGTCGGAGCTCTATCACGTCCTGCGCGACGCCGCGGGCGCTGTCGTCGCGTACGGCTGCGACGGAATCGAGATCGAGCGCGCCGCGTCGGATCCGCGCCGAAGCGCGGTGAGCTGGCAACAGGGCGGCCGTCCTTGCCGCCTCGACGAGGTCGACCTCGTGATCGCTGCCGACGGCCGCTATTCGGAGGTCCGCCGCAGCGTCTCCGGTCCGCCGCCTCAGCGCCTGGTCGGCGTCGCGATCTCGCGCACGCTGGTGCCGGATACGTCGGACGGATTGATCGACGACTACGCGCAATGGTTCAACGGCCCCAACCGCCTGCTCGCCTTTCGCGTTCCGCCCGATCACGTCTACATCGCCAGCGCGTTTCCGATCGCGCCGGAGGCGCCGATCGACGATGCGCTGAAGACGCCGGCCGCGCTGCGTGCCGCCTTCACCCCGCAAGCGGGAGCGCCATGTGCTGCCGTCGGCTGGATGGTCAAGCGCCTGAGCGAGACCATCAGCGGCACGCATTGGGCGCGGATGCAGGAGCATGACCCGCTCTACCGCGCCGCCGATCGCAACGTGCTCTATCTCGGCGATGCCGCCCACGGCATGGTGCCGACGCTCGGCCAGGGAGCGACGCAGGCGATCGAGGACGCAGCCACGGCCGCGTCGCTGATCGCGCAGCGCTGGCATGGCGGCGACCGCGACGTGCGGCAATGGCTGGATGCGATCGCCGCGACGCGCATGGAGCGCATCCGCTTCGTGATGGCGTTCTCGCTGGCCGCGACCGATACGATGCTGGCCGGCGCCGATCCGGTCGCCGGCACGTTGCAGAAGAATGAGCCGCCGTTCCGCCGCAGGCTGCAACGCCTGTACCGCGACATCGGCTGGCCGCAGCCATCCCATCTCGAGCGAGGAGAGATCGCATGAGCACATCCACGACCAGCCTGCCGGCGGCCACCATCCACGGCCTGTTCCACATCGCCATCAAGACCGAGGACCTCGCCGCCACGGTCAAATTCTGGACCGAGGTGATTGGCCTGCGCGCCGTCGACCGGCCGGATTTCGGCTATCCCGGCGCTTGGCTCGGCTGCCCACAGCCGGGCGGACTCGCGATCATTCACATCTATGCCGGGGGACCGGCGCTCGGGCCGAGCGGCAAGGCCGAGACCGGCACGGCCGCCATCGATCACGTTTCGCTGTCATGCTCCGGCTATCGCGCCTATGTCGCGCGCTTCAAGGAGAACGGACTCGACTGGCGCGAATTCCTGGTGCCAGGCACCACGCTCTGGCAGCTGTTCGTCTATGACCCCAACGGCGTGCAGCTCGAGCTCACCTTCGAGGGCAGAATCGAGGGAGACGAGACACCGGACATGTCGCCCGGACGCGCCTATGTCGCCGGCGCCAGCTTTTTCAGCAAGGCGAAGGCCTGACCACATCCGTCGCGCGCGCGAAGCGTGATCGTCCGCGCAGCAAGATGGTCGCGCTCGACCAGAGCCCGATTGATTTTCCAGGGGGTGCCGCAAAGAACAGGACGGGAACGGCAAGTCCGAATGACGTCGTCACTTTCCCGGGTCAGATCCGGAAAAGCTTCCGAGAGATTTCAAGGGAAAATGTGAGGTTGTGTGGTGCGCTCGGAGGGACTCGAACCCCCACGGTGTTACCCACTGCCACCTCAAGGCAGCGCGTCTACCAATTCCGCCACGAGCGCGAAGGAGAAGCCGGAACCAGGACAGATCGGCACCGGATCAATGGCGCCCGTGTATCAAATCGATGCCGGGGGGACAAGGCCCGCTCGGCCCCGAAATCCAGGAATTGTGGACGTTTTTTTGCTTTGCGGCAGGCTAGCGCGAGTGCGCCGTCGGCGAACGCGGCAGCATTTCCTTCACTTCCACCGCGATGCGGTTGCGGTCGACCAGCACCACGCCGTTGGCGATCGGCAGGTTATTCGCCAGCACCTTGACGTCGTCGGCCTCGGTGGCGTCGAGTTCGATGATGGCGCCGCGCGACAGGCGCAGGACCTGGTGGATAGGCATGGAGCAGGTGCCGAGGACGACCATCAGGTCGACTGTCACTTTGTCGAGGGTTGACACTGCAGGACCACCGAAGTCACGACTAGATTCCGTTACCGAAGACATCACCATGTTGTGGTTAGCCAATGGTTAACAGCCGCGAAACCCTCGACCTGACCACCTTCGCTGGCCCCCCGGGTAATGCGGTGGACTGGCGCATCTCCGATTCGCTGGTCGAATACGCCGCGGCGACCGCCTTCATGGAGGCACGGGCCGCCGCGATCGCATCGGGCGACGCGCCGGAGCTGGTCTGGCTGCTCGAGCACCCGCCGGTCTACACCTCCGGCACGTCAGGCAAGCCGGAAGACCTGCGCGATCCGCGATTTCCGTTCGTGTCGACGGGCCGTGGCGGCCAGGTCACCTACCACGGCCCTGGCCAGCGCGTGGCGTATGTCATGCTCGACCTGAAGCGCCGCCGGCCGGATGTGCGCGCCTATGTCGCGGCGCTGGAGGAGACCATCATCCGCACGCTCGACGCCTTCAATGTCCGCGGCGAGCGGCGCGAGGATCGCGTCGGCGTCTGGGTCCGGCGGCCGGACAAGGGTGTCGGATTCGAGGACAAGATCGCGGCCATCGGCGTGCGGCTGAAGCGCTGGGTGACCTTCCACGGCATCGCCATCAATGTCGAGCCGGACCTGTCGCACTTCCAGGCCATCGTGCCCTGCGGCGTGACCGACCCGCGCTACGGCGTCACCAGCCTGGTCGATCTCGGCCTGCCGATCACGCTCGCCGATGTCGATGTTGCGTTTCGGCAGGCGTTCGAGAGCGTGTTCGGCGCGGTCAACGCGAGCCTGCCGGAAACCGCCTAGCCGGGCTCAGGCTCCGCCCTGCTCCACCGGCACGCCCAGCTTGCCGGCGACATAGCGGCGCTCCTGCGTCAGTCCGCCGAAGCCGTAGGCGTCTCCCCTCACCTCGTCGACATGCAGATAGGTCTCGTGGTGCAGCGGGCCGATCAGCTCGGCCATGCGGTCGTACACGGCGGCGAGATAGGCGGCCTTCTCATCCTTGGTATTGGTCCCCTCGCTGACGTGAACGTCGATCCAGTAGCTGGCGAGATTTTGCTCGGCGAGCGAGGCGCCGCCCGCGAACCAGTCCGCCGCATCCGCCTCCGAGACGATCACGGCGGTGACCTTGGGATCCTTGCGCAGGATGCGCGCCGTCAACACCGTGACGGCCTCGGCGATCTCTGGCTTCAGCGACGGCGAGCGGCGCTGGCTCGCATAGATGATGTTGATGAGGGGCATGATGGTCTCTCCTTTCAGGCGGCGGCGCCGCGGTACGCCTGAAAACCTAGCAACGGGAGCATCATTTCTGTATGCTATGATTGATGATATCAATGATAAGACTTCGTAATGACACCAACGCTCGACATCGGCGCGGTCCGCGCCTTTCTCCTGGTCTCGGAGCTGCAGAGCTTCACGCGCACGGCCGAGGCGCTCGGCACGACACAGGCCGCGGTCAGCCTGAAGCTGCAGCGGCTGGAGGCCGCGCTGGGAAAACGTCTGCTCGAACGTTCGCCGCGCGCGGTCCGCTTGACGGCGGACGGCGCAGCGTTTTCGGAGAACGCCCGTGCGCTCGTGGCCGCGCATGACCTCGCGCTGGCCGGGACGCCTCGCCTGCGGCCGCGCCTGGCGCTTGGCATCAGCGATCACGCCGCCGGCCCGGAGCTGGTGCCGATGCTGCAGCAGTTTCAGGCGATGACAACCGAGCTGACCCTGTCGGTCGGCATCGGGTTCTCGCGCGATCTGCTCGACCGCTACGATGCCGGCGCGCTCGATGCGGTCATCGTGCGGCAGGAAGCCTCGCGGCGCGGCGGCGAGACCCTGGCCGACGACGCATTCGGCTGGTTCGCAAGCCCGCGCCTTCGCGCTGCTGCCGACGGCCCCGTGCCACTGGCGACGCTGGCAGCCCCATGCGGCGTGCGGTCCCTCGCGGTTCGCGCGCTGGAGAAGGCGAAGCGCCCCTTCGTCGAGGCCTTCGTCGGTGGTGGCGTGGCTGCCGTCGTGGCGGCGGCGCAGGCCGGTCTCGCGATCGCTCCGCTTGCGCGACGAATCGCGCCTGCCGGACTGGCCGATGCGGGAGCAAGCCTCGGCTTGCCGAAACTCGGGCGATCGAAGGTCATTCTTCACGCCAAGGTCGGCGATGCGCGCAAGCGCGCAGCGTTGCGCACGCTGGCCGCGGCATTCCGAAGCGCGGCCTCATCGGGCAATTGACGGCGACGGGCCGTGATGTAGCATAGGTTAATTTCGGAGATCAGGAGCTGCGGCTTGAACCGTCTCTTGACCGCAGCTGACATGGTCAGCGCCTCGCCACAGCCGAGCCCCACGGGCACCATCGGTCCCGAGCCGCTGCACCGCCACGCCTTGCTCCGGACCTCCAGCGCCGAGGTGCTGCGCGACATCGCCGGCCGCAAGCTCGGCGCGGTGCGTGTGGACTTCAGGAACGCCGAACGCTTCGAGGCCATCGTCAATCTGATCGAGCTCGAAACCATCGGCCTCGCCTTCGGCACCACCACCTGCGACATGGTCTCCGACCACCGGCCCGCCGACTTCATTCGGATGCAGATGGCGTTGAGCGGGCGCGCGGTCAGCTGCGCCGGTGGTGAGGCGACCGACGTCAACGAGCAGCAGTTCGCCGTCGCGCCGGCGGGTGTACCCTGGCAGATGGCCTGCCATGGCGGACATCGCCGGCTCACGCTGCGGCTCGATCCAGCGGTGCTGCGGCAGCGGTTGACGGCATTGGTCGGCGTCCAGCCGCGGGCGGACTACGCGATCGATCCCTGGATTCCGGCGGCTGACCCGCAAGCCCGCAGCCTTTTCAAGCTGCTCGTTTTCCTGACGACCCAGCTGAGCGAACAGGACGCCGCGTTCCCCGCCGCCGTCTATCGCGAGCTGGAAGACGCGGTGCACGTCGCCTTTCTCTGCGCCAGCCGTCACCGCTTCCGCGACAAGCTCATCGACCCCGCCCCGATGCCGGAGTTCGGGCTGGTCAAGCGGTTGGAGGACTATATCGAGGCCCATTGGCGCGAGCCGATCACGATCGAGCGGCTGGCGCGCGAGGCCGGCGTCAGCGCCCGCTCGATCTTCCGCGTGTTCGAGCGGGTGCGCGGCTATTCCCCGATCGCCTTTGCAAAATCCGTCCGTCTCCGCCGCGCGCATGAGATGCTGTGCTCCGGTGATCCGGCCGTGACGGTGGCATCGGCCGCGGCCGCCTGCAACTTCGCCAATGCCGGACACTTCGCCCGCTACTACCGCGCCACGTTCGGCGAGCTGCCATCGGCGACGATGGCACGCGCCGGACGTTCGTGAGCAGCGTGACGCGTCACAGGATCGCTTCCAGCGCGCTGCGCAGGCTCTGATGCCGGAACACGAAGCCGCTCGACAGCGCCTTGTTGGGCACCACGCGCTGGCCGCCGAGCAGAAGCTCCTCGGCGAAGTCGCCGCCGAGGCGGCGCAGCAGCGCGGCGGGGACACGCAGCAGCGCCGGACGTCGCAGGCGGCGCGCCAACTCGACCGTGAAGGTGAGATTGCGTACGGGCAGCGGCGCGGTCGCGTTGATCGGCCCGGCGATGCTCTCGGTTGCGATGACGTGCGCGATCAGCCGGATCAGATCGTCGCGCTCGATCCACGACATCCATTGCGCGCCGGAGCCGAGCGGGCCTCCGAGGCCGAACTCGAAGGGCGTCAGCATGCGCGACAGGAAGCCGCCGTCGCGGCCGACCACGAGACCGATGCGCAGCATCGCCACGCGCACGCCGTGCAGCTCCGCGCCGCGCGCCGCCTGCTCCCAGGCCTCGCAGAGATCATGGCTGAAGCAGGCATGCGATTTGGCCGACTCGGTCAGCGGCTGGTCCTGCCACAAACCGTACCAGCCGATCGCCGAGCCGTTGACCAGCACCTTCGGCTTGCGGTCGAGCCGCGCGATCAGTGCGACGACAGCCTCCGTCGTGACGATCCGCGACTGCAGGATCTTGTCGCGCTTCGCGGCTGTCCATGGCGCATTGCCGATCGGCTCACCGGCCAGATTGACGATCGCATCAATGCGCGTGTCGGACGCGATCTGATCGAGGCTGGTGATCGAGGTCAGCGGCGCCGACAAGGCGGCGGCTCGTGCGGGATCACGCACCAGCGCAATGACGTGATGGCCTGAAGCGGCGAGGCCGGCGACCAGACGCGCGCCGATGAAACCGGTGGCTCCGGTGACGAGCACCGTCTGCGCCGGCGGCAATGCGGCAAGAAGCTCGCTTGCGTCGGGCTGCGACATCCGCGCAAGCCGCCTCGCCGCGGTGAAGTCGCGCAGGCCGCACAGGCCGGCGCCGATGGCGGCCGCCGCGGCGACCCAGCTCAGAAGACCGGCATAGGCCGGCACGATCGCGGATGGCCGCATCGCCCAGCCGATCAGCACGGGGATCAGCAGCATCAGAATGGCTCCGTAGTTGATCGCGAGCAGCGTATGATTGATGCGCTCGCTCGGCGGCAGCTTGCGCGTCAGGTCCTCCTCGACGAAGTCGGTCAAGGTGATCGCGATCTCGGCGACGAGCACTGCGAGCACGAGCATCGCGAAGATCCCGTGCATCTCGCTCCAGCCGAGCACGGCAAACAACAAGGCGTAGAGCAAATTGCGGATGCCGTGCAGCTTCAGCTCGTTCCGCTGCGACAGTCGCCATGCCAGGCGCTCGATGAATTCGTGATGATAGAACGTGTCGAACACGCCCATCGCGATCTGAACGGCGATCAGGGACCAGAGCAGCGGCGTCATGGTGTGGACTCCCGGAACACGGCGCTCTGGCGGATGATCCGGCCGAAGCGCGGATGAACGATCTCGAGCGCGAAGCGGAACGCGCCCGCGCCGAGATCAGAATGCGTGACGGTGAGATCGCCGGGCGTGAGCCAGGACGGCAGCATCCAGCGCCGGCCGGCGAACGACACGGTGTAGCCGGCGCTTTGGAAAACGAGCGCGCCGTCGGTCACGTGAACGCGCAGGCTCATGCTCAGCCCCCAGCCGAGATACTCCTCCAGTCCAGTCGGACCGGCGAAGCGCTTGGCCGAATGGATCACTTGCGGAAAGCCATGCGGGCGGCCGCAGATGCGGGTCCAGATCTGGCCGCCACTTGCGGCGTCCTCGGTCACCGCGACGATCATCGGCACGCCGACATTTGCGCTCGTCGGCAGCGGTCCGCCGATTAGCCGCGCCGCCTGCGCGAACCAGAAGCCGGCGCGGCTGACCTCGGCCTGATCAACCTCGCCGACATAGACGACGGTCGCGCCGTCGACGAGCCGCTTCGAGAAGCGGCGCCAGATCGACACCGGCAGCCGCCCCCAATCCTCCGGCGACAGCAGCGCGCGAAACCTGTGATCGTCATGGAGCCTGGCGTTGGCGGGTGCTGTTGATCCAAGATGTCGTAAGCTCACCATGACGCCCTCCGCTCAACTAATCGCTGCCGGACCTCGATCGTCCCGATGGCAGCAGGTTTGCGATCTTCTCGCCGAGCTTGATGAGCGCCACCAGCCGTGGCCGCGGCACCCGGAGCATCTGCGCGTACCAGCGGTCGACCAGCTCGGTGAACGCCAGCATGTCCTTCAAGCGTCTGCTCGCGACCGCGCTGATCGTCGGATCGCCGGTGGCCTCCGCGACGCAGGCGCGCAGCGCAGCGATGGCCGGATCGATCTCACGTTGCTTGCGGCCGGCGGCGATGCGCTGCGCGACCTCCCAGATGTCGGTCTCGGCCTCGTAGTGGTCGCGACGGTCGCCGAGGATCGGCACGCGCCGGATCAGATCCCAGGCGAGCAGCTCCTTCAGCGAGTTCGACACGTTGGAGCGCGCCATGCCGAGCGTGTCGGCGATGTCCTCGGCCGTCATCGGCTTCTCAGCGAGGTACAACAGGCCGTGAATCTGGCTGACCGAGCGGTTCACGCCCCACTGGTCGCCCATGTCGCCCCAGTTGAGGATGAAGCGCTCGACGGCGGGAGGAAGTTTCTTCTTGCCGGTTATTTCTGTCATGACAGAAATATCTGACTATGCAGAGTGAATGTCAAGAGCCGTTCGTGCTCTTGAACCCGGCGGCCGGTTGGCAAGACGGACGTCGAGGCGCACACTTCAACGTCGGCGAAAAGCCTCCCTGCCCCATTGGAACCGGAGCAAGCCATGACCGCATCCGACAAGGCATTCACCGGATCGATCCCACAGGTCTATGATCAGTTGCTGGTTCCACTGATCTTCACGCCCTACGCGGAAGATCTTGCACGGCGCATCGCAACCGACCGTCCGCGCGATGTGCTGGAGACGGCGGCCGGAACGGGCGCAGTCACGCGGGTGCTGCACGCGCAACTCTCCCCGGAGGTCCGGATCACGGCAACCGACCTCAATCCGCCGATGCTTGCACAGGCAAAGACGCATCTTGCCGGCGCTGATCGCATCAAGTTTCAGCCGGCGGACGCGTTGGCCCTGCCGTTCGCTGACGCGAGCTTCGATCGCGTGGTGTGCCAGTTCGGCGTGATGTTCTTTCCCGATCGCATCAAAGGCTATTCTGAAGCGCGCCGCGTGCTGCGGCCTGGCGGCCGCTTCGTCTTCAACGTCTGGGATCGGATCGAGGACAATGAGTTCGCGCACGTGGTGCACGACACGTTGCAGCAGGTCTTCGCCGACGATCCACCGCAGTTTATGACGCGAACCCCGCACGGCTATTTCGACGCGGCGCGGATCACGGCCGATCTGCACGAGGCCGGCTTCACCGACATCGCGATCGAAACCGTGACTCATCGCAGTCGCGCAGCTTCGCCGCAGGACCCCGCGATCTCCTTATGCCAGGGTACGCCGATGCGAAACGAGATCGAAGCGCGGGGCACGCCGGGGCTGACGGCCGTCACGCAGGCCGCTGCAGATGCACTCACGAAACGGTTCGGCAGCGGGTCGATCGAGGGCAAGATCCAGGCGCTGGTGGTTTCGGCGGCGTGAGCAGCCGCGCTGTAAGATCAGCTCCCGCTACAGCAGCCACCATGCGCTCGCGATCACCACGGCCCAGATGACTGCACCGGACAGGATGGCCCAGACGTCGCCGACGACAACATGTCCGTTCGGATCTCGGACAAGACCGAAGCGGCCGGCTTTGCGACCTCCCCAGAATGGGCCCGTCCTGATCTTTCCGAGCGAAGCCGCGATCAGAACTGCGCGTCCGGTCACGAGGCATGTCGCTGTCGCGACACGAGCGACGGCTTCGAAGGCGAGTTCGGCGATCATCGACACACAGCCTCCTCACCCGCTTGATCCGCGGACCCAACCCGTCCAGCCCCGCTAGCGACTACAGCGTCGGCAGCACGGAGAACGACTCGCCAAGCTGGCGCAGCGCGAGCTGATCGGCCGTCCCCGGCGCGTCGGTCACGGTATCGACCCGCGCCGCGGGCGGCCCATTGCGGCAAGCCGCGACCATGGTTGCGACGTCATCGGCCGGACCTGCGAACACGGCCTCGACGCTGCCGTCGGTGCGGTTGCGGACCCAGCCGTCGAGGCCGTTCAGGATGGCCTGGTCCTCGACCCAGGCGCGATAGCCGACGCCCTGCACGCGACCGTGGACCGTGACGTGGGCAATGGCGCGATCGCTCATGATCCGAGCCCCAGAAACGCGCGGAGGCGCTGCTTGACGTCGGCCTCGCGCATCACGCGCGCGGTCAGCTCGGATGACGGCAGCCCTTTCAGCTGTTTCGGCGAGACACCCTCGCGCAACGCCTTCAGCGTCTCGTGGACGGCCAGCGTCGCGGCGGCGATCGGGGCATGGCCCTGCAACGCGACGCGGACGCGACGCGAGGCGAGATAGTCCAGATCGGACATCGACTCGGGCGCGCCGCCGAGCACGATCGGCAGCGACGTCGCCGCGGCGATGGCATCGAGCTGATCGCGCGCGGTGATGCCGGTGAAGAACAGCCCGTCGACGCCGCAGGCCTCATAGGCTTTGGCACGCGCGATCGCGTCATCGAGCGAGGTGATGGAGACGGCGCCGGTGCGGCCGAGAATGACGAGTGACGGATCGCTACGGCCATCGAGCGCGGCCTTCACCTTGCCGACGCCCTCGGCCAGCGCGATCAGTTGCGGCTTGTCGGCACCGAACGCCTGCGGCAGCAGCGTGTCCTCGATGGTCAGGCCGGCGGCGCCGGCGGCTTCCAGCTCCTGCACCGTGCGGCGCACGTTCATCGCGTTGCCGTAGCCGTGATCGGCATCGACCAGTACCGGCAGCGCCGCCGCGCGCGACATCCGCCGCATCTGCTCGGCGAGTTCGGTCAAGGTGATCAGCGCGATGTCGGGATCGCCGAGAATGGCGAGCGATGCCGCCGAGCCGCCGAACATGCCGAGCGCAAAACCGAGGTCCTCGGCGATGCGGATCGAGATCGCGTCGTAGACGGAGCCTGGATGAATGCAGCGGTCGCCGGCGAGAACGGTGCGGAGCGCTTCTCGGCGTGCACGGAAGGTCATTACATGCCCCTCTCTCCGTCATTGCTAGGAGCGAAGCGACGAAGCAATCCAGAGTCGTGTGCCGAGCCCTGGATTGCGTCGCTTCGCTCGCAATGACGGCGGATAGACTTACTACGCGAACTCCAGGATCAGCGCGTCTACGGCGAGCGTGGCGCCCGCCGAAGCGTGGATCTTCTTCACGGTGCCGTCCTGCTCGGCGCGCAGCACGTTCTGCATCTTCATGGCCTCGACCACCGCCAGCGTCTCGCCGGCCTTGACCTCCTGCCCTTCGGTCACCGCGATCGAGACCACGAGACCCGGCATCGGGCACAACAGCTTCTTGCCGCTGTCGCCGGCGGTGACGATCGGCATCAGCCGCGCCGCGGTCGCTTCGGCTTCGGTGTAGACGTAGACCGGCGCTTCGACACCTTGATGCGCGAGGCGCACGCCGTTGGGGATCGGCCGCGTCTGCACCGCGATGCCAGCGCCGTCGATGGTGCCGTGCCAGACCGCATCGCCCGGCTTCCAGTCCGACACCAATTGATGCGGCGCGCCGACCTTGCCGTCGGCACCGACGAAGCGGACGGTGATCGCGCCATTGTCCCTGGCGATGTCGAGCAGGATCTCGTCGCGCCCGAGCCAGACGGCGCGGCGACCCTGCCGCTTCACCGGACGGCCGATCATCTGCTGGGAGATCTGCCGCTTGCGTTCGCCGAGCACGTGGTCGATCGCGGCGCCCACCGCCGCGAGCCGGCGCGCGATCTCGCCTTCCGGCGCGCGCGCGGCAAATCCCTTGGGAAATTCCTCGGCGATGAAGCCGGTCGAGAGCCGGCCCTCGCGCCAGCGCGGATGGTTCATCAGCGCCGACAGGAACGGGATGTTGTGGCGGATGCCGTCGACATAGAACGCGTCGAGCGCGGTCGACTGCGCCTCGATCGCCGCGGCGCGCGACGGCGCATGGGTGACGAGCTTGGCGATCATCGGATCGTAATAGATCGAGATCTCGCCGCCTTCCTGCACGCCGGTGTCGTTGCGCACGGTAATGCCGTCAGCCTTGCTCTCGGCCGGCGGACGATACTTCACCAGACGGCCGATCGACGGCAGGAAGCTGCGGAACGGGTCTTCCGCATAGACGCGCGATTCCACCGCCCAGCCGGTGAGCTGGACGTCCTTCTGCGCCAGCGCGAGCTTCTCGCCGGCGGCGACACGGATCATCTGCTCAACGAGATCGATGCCGGTCACGAGCTCGGTCACGGGATGCTCGACCTGCAGACGGGTGTTCATCTCCAGAAAGTAGAAGCTCTTGTCCTGGCCGGCGACGAACTCCACCGTGCCGGCGGAGTCGTAGTTCACGGCCTTGGCGAGCGCGACCGCCTGCTCGCCCATCTTGCGCCGGGTCGCCTCGTCAAGCAGCGGCGACGGCGCTTCCTCGATGACCTTCTGGTTGCGGCGCTGGATCGAGCATTCGCGCTCGCCGAGATAGATCACGTTGCCATGCTTGTCGCCAAGCACCTGGATCTCGATGTGGCGCGGATCGACGATGAACTTCTCGACGAAGACGCGATCGTCGCCGAACGACGCCTTGGCCTCGGCCTTGGCGAGATTGAAGCCCTCGGCCACTTCGCTGGTCGAATGCGCGATGCGCATGCCCTTGCCGCCACCGCCGGCGGAGGCCTTGATCATCACGGGATAGCCGATCTCGTCGGCGATGCGCACGGCGTGCTGGGCGTCCTCGATGACGCCGAGGAAGCCGGGCACGGTCGAAACCTTGGCCTTCGCCGCGGCCTTTTTCGATTCGATCTTGTCGCCCATCGCGGCGATGGCGCCGGGATTGGGACCGATGAAGACGATGCCGTTCTCCTGCAGCGCGCGCGGGAACGCCTCGCGCTCGGACAGGAAGCCGTAGCCGGGATGCACGGCCTCGGCGCCCGTTTTTTTGCAGGCCTCGACGATGCGGTCGATCAAGAGATAGCTCTCGGCGGCGGCGGGCGGGCCGATCAGCACGGCATCGTCGGCCATCTCGACATGCAGCGCATCACGATCGGCTTCCGAATAGACCGCAACGGTCCTGATTCCCATGCGGCGGGCGGTATTGATGACCCGGCAGGCGATCTCGCCGCGGTTCGCGATCAGAATGGTCTTGAACATGTTTTTTCTTGATACCTTTGGGCGGGCTCCCCGCTCACGGCACAGGCGCGACCTCCGCGAGCTTAAGCGGTTCGTCTATAGCAAAATCGCCCGCGCGCAACCCGCCTATCGGCGCGTTTGCGCGCATCTCACAGGCATGCTAGCAGCCGGCGCTCCCGTCACCCGGAATAGCTGTGGAAACGCCCTCGCATATAGGCGTGCGATACGGCCTTCATCAGCTCGGTGACCTCGGTCTCCAGATAATCGTTCGCAACAATCAGCGCGCGAATGGTGGCGCGCAGGTCGCCGCCGCAGGCGGCGATGGCCTGATCCACAGCGGCGTCGAGCGCCTGGGCATCGCTGTCTCCGCCGGTGAGACTGGGCTGGCTTTCGGGGTTGGGGCGCGATTCAGACGGCATGGCGTGATGGCGATCCTCGCTCCGGTCACGCCATCATGTTCACTTTATGTTCTCAGGAGTCAAGCCGCTTCACGCGGCTCCTGCGGACTCCTGTTGGACAGGCACCGCCTTCTCGGCGGTCGCAGGCTTCGCCAGCGCGCCGTGGCGCACCAACTCGTGGATGAAGCCGAGCTTGCCGATGACCGGCGGCGTCAGGATGAACGGATAAAGGTCACGTGCGCCCATTGCCCGGGCAACGCTGTTCATGGCGAAGGTGAACGGCAGCCAGGCATTCACGATGGCGTCGAAATCACTGACCACGTAGGGATCGAAGGTGACGCGCGCGGTGAGCCCGCCGATCTGATCCGCGGGCGGGTCGATCTCGATGCCGAACTCCGAGGCCATCTCGAGAGTATCCACGATGTGAAGATAATGCGCCCAGGTCTCGGCGAAGTCCTCCCACGGATGCGTGGTGGCATAGGCCGAGACGAAATTGTCCTGCCAGTCGGCCGGTGCCCCCGTCTCGTAGTGGCGCTTCAACGCATCGCCGTAATCCTGGGTGTCGTCGCCGAACACCGCGCGGCATTGCGCGAGCTTGCCGGCGTCGCGCACCAGCACGTCCCAGAAATAATGACCGACCTCGTGGCGGAAGTGGCCGAGCAGCGTCCGGTAGGGCTCGCCCATCTCGAGCCGGCGCCGCTCCCGCTCGATCTCGTCGGCCTCCGCAAGCGCGATCGTGATCAGGCCGTTGTCATGGCCGGTCAGCACCTTCTGCTGACCGCTGGGATCATCGGCCAGAAAATTGAAGATCAGCCCGTGCTCGGGATCCTCGATCCGGGTCTTCAATGGAAGCTTCCAGCGGATCAGCGAGTAGAACAGCCGGTGCTTGGCCACCTCCAACTCGCGCCAGCCGGCGAGTTGCGCGGGATCGGAGAGATTGGGAATCGTGCCATTGTGTCGGCACGCTCGGCAAAATCCTTCGGTCTCGCCGGCCTTGAGCAGCCAGTTGCACGCGTCGTGCTCGGCATTGGCACAGAAGAATCGCCCATCCTGGCCATCGGCCAAGGTCCGAACGCCCTGCTCTGCCGGCTCGATCGCCGACAGGATCTGGCGCTCCGGCATGAAGGCAAGCTGATGGCCGCAGCGGCCGCAGCTGCGGTTCTCGAAATACAGGATGTTCTTGCAGGCCTGACAGACGAACAGCTTCACGATGGGACCTACGCTTTGCGGATGTTCAGGGCCTGACGACGCACGACAGTAACCGTACGTTCCCGGGGAGCGGAACTTTTTATCTGCCCCGGCGTTCCCGTCGTGCAGGCGTTTGCCTGCCGCAATCGCTGGCCAATTTGCTTTCATTGGACCCAATGTCGCCACGCTTCCGAACACCCGCGGTGAAATTCTCCGGCGACCGCTCGCTCGATCAGTGCAGGTCCGCATGAACAGCGCAGATGCGCCCAGAGACGACGTCCTCCCCGAGGCTGCCGGTGCGGCCGAGCTGCGCCAGCATATCGAAGAGATTGAGCGCGATCGCGACCAGGCCTATCGGGCGCTGCAGGAGCGCGAAGCCGAGCTTGCGCGCATCCAGCGGATCGGGAGGGTCGGCGGCGTCGAGGTCGACCTCCGCGAGGGCTTTCGCAATCGCCGCTCGCCCGAATATCTGATCATTCACGGACTTCCGCCGGAGGCGGCCAACGAGACCCATGAAGACTGGGTGAAGCGCCTGCATCCGGACGACCGCGCCCGGGCCGAGCAGGCCTTCATCGCGGCGGTCAAGAGCAAGCAGGAAGACTATACCACCGAATACCGCATCATCCGTCCCAACGACGGCGAGATCCGCTGGATCCGGGTGATCGCGCGCATCGAGCGCGACTGGAACGGCCGCGCCATCCGGCTGGTCGGCGCGCATATCGACGTCACCGACCAGATGCTGGCGCAGTCCAAGCTGCGCGAAAGCGAGGAGCGTTTCCGGCTGATCGCCGACAGTGCGCCGGTGCCGATCTGGGTCACCAAGCTCGATCGCACCCGCTCCTTCGTCAATCACGCCTATGTCGACTTTCTCGGCGTGTCCCATGACGAGGCCCTCGCCTATGACTGGCGCAAGGCGCTGCATCCCGACGATCTGCCGCGCATCCTCGGCGAACAGCAATCCGGCGAGTGCTCGCTGAAGCCATTTTTCCTCGAGGCGCGCTATCGCCGCGCTGACGGCGAGTGGCGCTGGCTGCGCTCGGAATCCCAGCCGCGCTGGGATGCGACCGGCAGGCATATCGGCTTCATCGGCGTCGCACACGATGTCACCGCCGCCAAGCAGGGCGAGATCGAGCTCCGTCGCATCAATGAGACGCTGGAAGAGCGCATCCGCGAGCGGACCGCGCAGCTCGCAGCCAACGAGGCGCGGATGCGCGCCATCTTCGACACCAGCAACCAGTATCAAGGCATTCTCGATGTCGAGGGGCGTGTGACCCACGCCAACCGGATCACACTCGCCGGCATGCGCGCGTTCGGTATCGACGTGATCGGGCAACCGGTGTGGGATGCGGCATGGTTCGCGCATACACCGGGCGCAGCCGAGGCGCTCCGCAAGGCGTTTGCGCGTGTGCTCACAGGCGCCAATTTTCGCACCGAGCTGCGGCTGGACTTCGCCAACGGCGAGCGTCACATCGAGGTGTCGATGCGACCTCTGTTCGATCAGCACGAGACGATCACGGGCGCCGTCGCCGAGGCGATCGACGTCACCGAGCGCATTCAGAGTGAGGAGCTGTTGCGCCAGTCGCAGAAGATGGAGGCGGTCGGCCAGCTCACCGGCGGCGTCGCGCACGACTTCAACAATCTGCTGACCATCATCCGCTCCGCCACTGACTTCCTGCGCCGGCGCGATCTCGCCGAGGACCGGCGGCGACGCTATGTCGATGCGATCTCCGAGACCGTCGAGCGCGCCTCGAAGCTGACGGCGCAGCTGCTGGCCTTCGCGCGCCGGCAGCCATTGACGCCGCAGGTGTTCAATGTCGGCGAGCAGGTCGAGAGCGTGGTGCAGCTGATCCGTCCGCTGGTCGGCAGCCGCATCCAGATCGAGCTGGCCGTCGACGAGGCCCGGCTGTTCACGCTGGCCGACATCGCGCAATTCCAGACCGCCCTGATCAACCTCGCCGTGAACGCGCGCGATGCCATGAATGGCGAGGGGCGGCTGATGATCGGCGTGCGCAGCACCGATGCGATCCCGCCGCTGCGTGGCCAGAACGGCCGTCCCGGCGCCTTCATCGCGATCTCGGTCACCGACACCGGCGCCGGCATCGCGCCGCAAAACATCAACGCGATCTTCGAGCCGTTCTTCACGACGAAGGAAGTCGGCAAGGGCACGGGTCTCGGCCTCAGCCAGGCCTTCGGCTTCGCCAAGCAGTCCGAAGGCGACATCGCCGTCGACAGCCGGCTCGGCCACGGCGCGACCTTCACGATCTATCTGCCGCAGGCGGCCGCGCCCGAATCCAGCCAGCATGCCGGCGCGGCGCGCATCGAGCCGGCCACCATCGGTCGCGGCTACCGCGTGCTGGTGGTCGAGGACAATGACGAGGTCGGTCAGTTCTCGACCGAGCTGCTCGAAGACCTCGGCTACGTCACCCGCCGCGTGTCGAACGGCCAGGATGCGCTGGCCATCCTCGCGGACAATGAGTTCGCGGTCGACCTGGTGTTCTCCGACGTCATCATGCCCGGCATCAACGGCCTCGAGCTCGCCGGCATCATCCGCGACCGCTATCCCGGCCTGCCGGTGGTGCTGACATCCGGCTACAGCCACGTGCTCGCGGAGAACGCCCATCACGGCTTCGAGCTGATCAAGAAGCCTTATTCGGTGGAGTCGCTGTCGCGCATCCTGCGCAAGGCCATGGCCGAGAAGACGCCGCTGCCGCGGTGAGCCGGACCTCACCATTCACGAGGACGCCCGGAGGAGAACTGCGGAACCAGCGGTAGGGCTGCTTTGTTGCGATAGCTCACGCGCGACGAGGCGGCATGACGGATTTCGAACGCACCACGGACCTGTCTCGGGCTAGCCGCGCGCTCGATGCCGCAAACTTCTTCCTGGCCGACGTGCGCGATGGCCTCGGCCCCTATCTGGCGATCTATCTGCTTACCGAGCAGAAATGGGACGAGGCCTCGATCGGCGTCGTGATGTCCCTGGCGACGATCGCAGGCATCGTCGCTCAGACCCCGGCCGGCGCGCTGGTCGATGCGACCAAGGCCAAACGCATGATCATGATCGCGGCGGCGATCATCGTCACGGCGGCGTCACTGGCGCTGCCGCTGATGTCGAGCTTCTGGCCGGTCGCGATCTCGCAGAGCATCGCCAACGCGGCCGGCGTGATCTTTGCGCCGGCGATCGCCGCGGTCTCGCTCGGCATCGTCGGCGCAAGAGCGTTCACGGCGCGGGTCGGCCGCAACGAGACCTTCAACCACGCCGGCAACGCTGTCGGCGCCGTCATCGCCGGCGCGGCTGCTTATGCGCTCGGACCATCGGCGGTGTTCTATCTGATGGCGGTGACCTCGGCCGGCAGCCTCGTCAGCGTGCTCGCGATTCCCGAGCGCGCCATCGATCACGATGTCGCCCGCGGCCTGTCGCAGCAGAAGGATCGCGCCGCGACCGAGCAAGGCGAGCAACCCTCCCGCCTCGGCATTCTCCTCACCTGCCGCCCGCTGCTGATCTTCGCCATCTGTGTCGCGCTGTTCCATCTGGCCAATGCGGCCATGCTGCCGCTGGTCGGCCAGAAGCTGGCGCTGCAGGACAAGAACCTCGGCACCAGCCTGATGTCCGCCTGCATCGCCGCGGCGCAGCTGGTGATGGTACCGATGGCGCTGCTGGTCGGCGCCCGAGCCGACCGCTGGGGCCACAAGCGCTTCTTCCTGGCGGCGCTCTTGATCCTGCCGCTGCGCGCGGTGCTCTACACGCTATCGGACGACAAGGCCTGGCTGGTCGGCGTGCAACTGCTCGACGGCGTCGGCGCCGGCATCTTCGGCGCGATCATGCCGGTGATCGTCGCCGACCTGATGCGCGGCACCGGCCGCTTCAATGTCGCCCAGGGCGCCGTCATCACCGCGCAGAGCATCGGGGCTGCGCTCTCCACCGCGATGGCCGGCCTCGTCGTCGTCCATGGCGGCTACAGCGCGGCGTTCCTCACGCTGGGGGCGACGGCCGCCGTTGCCGTGATTGTCTGCTGGCTGCTGCTGCCCGAGAGCAGCGGCGCGGACGCATCGCATCCGGACGCCGTACCCTCGCCCGCTATCCCCGCCGAATGATTTCCTCTATCGATCCCAGACCATGTCCCTGCACGCAAATTGGCTCGCTTACGCCATCATCCTCACCGCCACCGCCGGCGTCATCATCCGCCCGTTCCGGCTGCCCGAGGCCATCTGGGCGGTGGCCGGTGCCATCCTGCTGGTCGCGCTTGGCCTGCTCCCCGCGGCCGATGCGCTCGCCGGCATCCTCAAGGGCGTCGACGTCTACCTGTTCCTGATCGGCATGATGCTGATTGCCGAGCTCGCCCGCCGCGAAGGGCTGTTCGACTATCTCGCAGCGTATGCCGTGGAACATGCCCGCGGCTCGCCGCAGCTGTTGTTCCTGCTGGTCTATGCGGTCGGCACGCTGGTCACCGTTCTGCTGTCCAACGATGCCACCGCAATCGTGCTGACGCCGGCGGTCTATGCCGCGACCCGCACGGCCGGCGCCTCGCCGCTGCCTTATCTGTACGTCTGTGCCTTCATCGCCAATGCCGCGAGCTTCGTGCTGCCGATCTCCAACCCGGCCAACCTCGTCGTGTTCGGCGAGCGCATGCCGCATCTGACCGAGTGGCTGCGCCAGTTCACCGTACCCTCGATCGCCGCGATCGCCCTCACCTATGTGGCGCTGTGGCTGACCCAGCGCCGCGCCTTGCGTGACGAGCGGCTGCGCACCGATGTCGAGAAGCCGCATCTCAGCCGCGAAGGCCGGCTCGCCGCATTCGGCATTCTCACGATCGCGGCCGTGCTGCTGACCGCCTCCGCGCTCGACATGCAGCTGGGCCTGCCGACCTTCGTCTGCGGCGTGGTCACGGCGGCCGCGATCCTCCTCGTCAGCCGGCAATCGCCTTGGCCTGTCCTCAAGGGCGTGTCTTGGGGCGTGCTGCCGCTGGTCGGCGGGCTGTTCGTCATGGTGGAGGGTCTTGCCCGCGCCGGCGCGATCGGCCAGCTCAGCGCCTGGCTGCATCAGGGCGTCGCCAGCTCACCCGCCGGCACCGCCTGGGCGGCGGGCCTCGTCACCGCCGTGGCGGACAACGTCGCCAACAACCTGCCGGTCGGCCTCGTCGCAGGCTCGGTGGCCGCGAGCGATCACCTGCCGCAGGAGGTCATCCGGGCCATCCTGATCGCCGTCGATCTCGGGCCCAATATCTCCGTCACCGGCTCGCTGGCGACGATCTTGTGGCTCACCGCGTTGCGGCGCGAAAAGATCGAAGTGACGGCGTGGCAGTTCCTGAAGATCGGACTCGTGGCAACGCCGCCGGCGCTGTTCGCAGCGCTGGCGGCGGCCATCTGGTAAAGGCTATGCAAGCTCAGGCCGCGGCCTCGTAATTGACCTCGCTCTCGGCGACCTTGGTCAGAAGCTCGTCGGTCTTCTTCTCCTCGCTCAGCGTCTGGTCGAGCAGCTTGACCGCCTGCTTCAGCTCCAGCTTGTTGGCCCAGGACTTCAAGGTGCCGTAGCGCGAGATCTCGTAGTGCTCGACCGCCTGCGCTGCCGCAAGCAGGCCGGCATCGAGCGCCGCCGTACCCTTGTACTCGGTCATGATCTCCTTGCCCTCGTCGAGGATGCCCTCGATGGCATCGCAGCGCTTGCCGCGCGCGGGCTTGCCGATCAGCTCGAAGATCTGCTCGAGGCGCTCGATCTGGCCTTCGGTCTCCTCCTGGTGCTTCTCGAACGCCGCGGACAGCTTCTCCGACTGCGCCGCCTTGGCCATCTTCGGCAAGTTCTTCAGGATCTGCTTTTCGGCGTAGTAGATGTCCTTGAGCGTATCGAGGAAGAGCTCGTTGAGGTCTTTGTCTGCAGGCATGGTGTGCTCCCTGAGTGTTGTGAGCCGACAACCAGAAAGCCACACCCTGGTTCCTGCCACTGACGACCGTCCGGAGAAAATCCAGGGACGGTGTCCGCCTGCCTCCGCGCCCCTCTTGTAACAAAACCGTCACCCGGCAAAACTAAAGCTCTTCCCTGCGGCGACACGCCGCGATTCCGCCGATTGCTTCCAGGAGTTTTCAATGCGCCGCCCGCTCGTGCTGCTGTGCGCCGGACTGACCCTGCTGTCGTCCAGTGCCGCGTTTGCGCAGAACGCGTCCCCCCATAACCTGATCCTGTTCATTCCCGACGGCCTGCGCGCCTTGAAGGTCACGCCGGAGACTGCGCCGGCCATGGCCGCGGTGCGCGACAAGGGCGTCAACTTCAAGAACTCGCACTCGCTGTTCCCGACCTTCACCATGGCCAACGGCTCGGCGATGGCCACCGGCCATTATCTCGGCGACACCGGCACCTTCTCCAACACGATCTTCACCGGCTATACCTCGGTGCCCGCTGGCGACACGGTGGTGCCCTTCATCGAGAACGACGCCGTGCTCGGCGACATCGACGAGCACTTCAACGGCGACTACCTCAACGAGGACACGATCCTGAAGCTCGCCCGCAAGGCCGGCTATTCGACGGCCGCGATCGGCAAGCTCGGCCCGACCTATCTGTTCGACCACACCTCCTGCCCGTGCAAGCCGGGCGCGACCTCCTCGATCGTGATCGACGATTCCACCGGCGGCAAGAACGGCGTGGCGCTGACCGACGAGGTCAAGGACGCCATCGGCAAGGCCGGCCTGCCCCTGGCGACGCCGTCGCGCGGCGACAACGGCAAGGCGGGTGACGCCAAGACGCCGGGCACCACATCGGCCAACGTGCCGCAGCAGGCCTACATGGTCGACGTCGCCACCAAGGTGGTGCTGCCGATGTTCAAGGCGCGCAACAAACCGTTCGTCCTGGTGTTCTGGTCCCGCGATCCCGACGGCAGCCAGCACAATCATGGCGACAGCCTGAACACCATCACGCCGGGCATCAACGGTCCGACCTCGATGGCCGGCATCAAGAATGCCGACGACAATCTGGCTGCACTGCGCAAGGCACTCGACGACCTCGGCCTCGCCGCCACGACCAACATCATGGTGCAGGCCGACCACGGCTTCTCGACCATCTCCAAGGAGACCAAGACCAGTCCTTCGGCCAAGGTCAGCTACGACGACACGCCGAAGGATTTCCTGCCGATGGGCTTCCTGGCGCTCGACCTCGCGAGGGCGCTCGACCTGCCGCTGTTCGATCCCAACGACAAGAACGCGGCGGTGCCCGCCGGCAAGCATCCGAAGGCCGGCAACGGCGTGCTCGGCAAGGATCCGACCAGGCCCGACCTTATCGTGGCCACCAATGGCGGCTCCGACCTGATCTATCTGCCGAACAACGACAAGAAGCTGGCCCGCCGCACCGTCAAGGCGCTGCTGGAGCAGGACTACGTCTCCGGCATCTTCGTCGACGACAAGCTCGGCGAAATCCCCGGCACCTTGCCTCTGTCGGTGGTCAATCTCGACGGCAAGGCCGTGACGCCGCATCCGGCGATCGTGGTCAACTTCCGCTCCTACGTCGCACCGGGCTGCGACGCACCAAGCAACTGCTCGGTCGAGGTCGCCGACACCGTGCTGCGCCAGGGTCAGGGCATGCACGGCTCGTTCAGCCGCGGCGACACCTACAACTTCATGGCCGCCATCGGCCCCGACTTCAAGGCGGGCTTCGTCGATCCCCTGCCCGTCAGCAATGCCGATGTCGGCATCACCGCCGCCAAACTGCTCGACCTCAAGGTCGCGCCGAAAGGAAAGCTGATCGGCCGCGTCATGACCGAAGCGATGCCGAACGGCGCGACGCCGAAGGCCGTGTCCGACGTCATCAAGTCCGATCCCGCGGCGGGCGGCTTGCGTACCGTGCTGAAGCTGCAGCGCGTAGGCCAGCAGCGCTATTTCGACGTCGCCGGCTTCCCCGGCCGCACCGTCGGGCTGGACGACGAGGCGCCGAAGCAGAAGGCGGCGGCGAGGTAATAGCCCATCGCCATCATGCGATCACCGGAGTGCCCCGCAACAGCGGGGCATTTCTGTTTCAACGAGTCGCCCCCTCTCTCAGCCCGTCATTCCGGGGCACGCGAAGCGTGAGCCCGGAATCCATACCCCGGAGCGTTGATGTGGCGAAGACAAGCGCCACAGCCATCTCGCGACGCACGCCGGCCTGTGGCTATGGATTCCGGGCTCGCGCGTTCCGCGCGCCCCGGAATGACGGGCGGAGAGAGAACGTATAGCCCGGGTGAGCGAAGCGTTACCCGGCGACACTGTTCCCGCGTGTCGCTTCGCTCATGCGGGCTGCGGCTTGGCTGGGGACCTCGTCCCCATTATTGTTTCGCAATGAGAAGCACAGCTCTCTCCACGTCATTGCGAGCGCAGCGAAGCAATCCAGAGTCGCGCGCGCAGCCCTGGATTGCTTCGCTGCGTTCGCAATGACCCCGTGGAAACATCCAGCTGCTTCATGACCCCCTCACCGTGCAACGTCGAGCGTGACTCTTACCTCGATCGTCTTGCGGTTGCGGAGCACGCGCAGCACGACGCGATCGCCGGGATTTTTCGTCTCCAGCGCGCGCGTCATGTCGTCGGGGGAATCGACCGCCTGCCCGTCAATCGCGAGCAGCACGTCGCCGAGTGCGAAGCCGCCGTCGCGCGTGAGCCGCGCCGGGATCAGCCCGGCCTTCTCGGCCGCCGAATCCTGCTCGACGTCGAGCACGAACACGCCGGAGACACCGAGCCGCGAGGCCAGCGCCTCGTTGGCCTTCGCATCCGTCCGGATCCCTAGGCTCGGACTCACATAGCGGCCGTTTGCGATCAGCCGCGGCACGATGCGGTTGACCTTGTCGACGGGCACGGCGAAGCCGATGCCTGCGGAAGCGCCCGAGGGGCTGTAGATCGCGGTGTTGACGCCGATCAGCCGGCCGGCGCTGTCGAGCAGCGGGCCGCCGGAATTGCCGGGATTGATCGCGGCGTCGGTCTGGATCAGGCCGTTCAACGTCCGGTCCTGCGTGACCTGGAGATTGCGGTTGAGCGCCGAGACGATGCCGGTGGTCAGCGTGCTGCTGAGGCCGAACGGGTTGCCGATCGCGAACACCTTCTGCCCGACCTTGAGATCGGCGCTGGTGCCGACCGGCAGCGGCTTCGGCCGGTCGACACCGACGCCGATCACCAGCACGGCGAGATCGTTCTCCGGGCTGGCGCCAACCAGCGCCGCGCGGAACGAGCGGCCATCGGTGAGGCTGACCAGCGCCTCGGTGGCGCCTTCGATGACGTGATAGTTGGTGACGACGTGGCCGAGCTCGTCCCAGACGAAGCCCGAGCCGGTGCCGGAACGTTCCTGCTGCGAATTGCCGGTCCACGGATTGACGGATTGTTGAACCGTCGTGATGAACACGACCGAGCCGCTGCGGCTCTCGAACAGCGCAATCGTGCTCTTCTCGTCGGATGCGAGATCGCCGCGCGGGGTGATGTCGCGCGGCTTGGCGCGCAGGCCGAGCAGCTCGGCCTGGATCAGCGGAATGCTCTGCCATGCGATCATGAGCACCAGCGCCGTCGCCGCCACCGCCAGCAGGCGCGCGGGAAAGCTCCATCGGCTCATCTCGTGAACTCCGTGCTCGGTCCCATCACGACCGATCTATTGACCGGCCGCCACGCATCATCAAGAGGCTGAGCATCGGGCCGCAACATGTTGAACGGCAAGCCATGATGGCCCGAGATAAGAAAAGAGCGCGATGGGACCATCGCGCTCTTCGAATTCACACGACCGGATGGGCGCGGCGCACTTACATCCCGATGTCGATCATCGAGGGCAGTTGCGACAGCGGCAGCACAGTGACGCCGACCAGGGTCGCGACCATCGCTCGCAGGGTGCGGTTGCCCTGGCGCTTGCCGCGCATGCGCTTGGCGACCCATTCCAGCGCATCGGTGCGGACGCCGCGCGCATTGATCGGCGCCCAGCTCTCGATCGCCGTGTCCGGCGACAGCGCGACGTTGCGCGGCGGCACCGGCAGGCCGGAGGCGGCTGCGGTGTGATGCGCGATCGCCTTGGCGAGCAGATCCTCGAAGCGGCCATCGTCCTTGCGCTCGGTCGCGGCAGCGTCGATCTCGAACAGCGCCTCGGCCTCGGCGCGGCTGACCGGCGCGTCGTTGATCGCGGCCGCCGTCAGGATGCGTGCGCACCAGGCGGCGTCTTCAGCGTCGAGCATGCGGGAGAAATGCACGCGTCCCGCGGTGGTCGGGCCTTCTCCGGTGATCACACCGTCGCGCACGATGGCGAGCGCGGATGCGGCGGTGTCACACGAGGACGGTTCCAGACCATCGATGGTTTTTGGTGCAGAGGTAGCCATGTTCTCTTCTCAGTTGCTGTGTTGACCCACCTTGTCGGCGCGCGTCTGAACGAGTGGTTAACGGTTCGAAACGCTGCAGTGGGTTTTTGTATCGGTTGCCCATTTGCCGCAGTGACCCGGATCACGGTTCAAAGCGGCTCGTCGCGGGGGCGGCGTGTTGCGACCGAGAGATGGCGAAATCGGGGCAGCCGGTACTCTCACGGATGTTTTGCAGCAGGCACGGAACTCAAAAGAAGTTGTTGTCATCGCGCGCCTGAGGAGAACGATGTTCTCTTTTTTCTGGAACGGTTCCCATGGCAGGCGGTATTTCCTATAGTCGATAGAACAATTTAGTCGCCCTCTTTCAGATCACGTGAGGACTCCCATGGCACTTCAAATCGGCTCCACCGCCCCCGACTTCGAGGCTGAGACCACCGAAGGCAGAATCAAATTCCACGACTGGATTGGCGACAGCTGGGCGCTGCTGTTCTCGCACCCGAAGGATTTCACCCCGGTCTGCACCACCGAGCTCGGCGCGCTGGCGCGGCTGAAGCCGGAGTTCGACAGACGCGGCGTCAAGCTGATGGGCCTGTCGGTCGATCCGGTCGACAAGCATGCGCAGTGGTCGGAAGACATCCGCGAGACGCAGGGTGCCGCGCCGAACTACCCGATGATCGGCGACACCGACTACAACGTCTCCAAGCTCTACGACATGCTGCCCGCAGCCGTATCCGGCGATCCGGCCAAGCGCACCGCCGCCGACAACCTGACCGTGCGCAACGTCTTCATCATCGGCCCGGACAAGAAGATCAAACTGATCCTGGTCTACCCGATGACCACGGGCCGCAACTTCCAGGAAATTCTCCGCGTCATCGACTCGCTGCAGCTCACCGCCAAGCACCGCGTCGCCACGCCTGCGGACTGGACGCAGGGCCAGGACGTGATCATCGCCGGCTCGGTGTCCGACGACGAGGCCAAGACGATCTACCCGAACGGCTGGAAGGCGCCGAAGCCGTATCTGCGCGTGGTGCCGCAACCGAAGTAACAGCGGCGAACCACGTTTGACGACGTGACCCCGGGGCGCCTTGCAGAGGCGGTCCCGGGATCTCGAGAGATTGAGCGCAAACCCCGAGCGCGTCAGAAACGACGCCGCTTCAGCCCCGCGGCGTCACCCAGTCCGCGATCAGAAGCCCCAACGTCGCCGATACCGCGGTCATGAACACGCCCCAGCTCATGTCCACGGCGACCACCGCCCAGGTCCAGTGCTTGAGCATCGCGAGCGATGTCAGCTCGAAGGTGGCGTAGCAGAACAGGCCGAACAGCGCGCCGTAGAGCAAGGTCGAACGCCAGGTGGCGTCGGCCGTGCCGTTGACGAAGACCAGCACGCCCGCGATGTAGATCAGATAGAACAGCACCGCCGGAACGGGGCGGATCTCGCCGAGCATCTCGCCGACCTGCGACTGGAAGAAGCCCTTCGCCACCATGCTCAGGAACGGGATGTCGAAGGCGAGCAGCACCGCAAGCGTGGCGAAATACAGGACGGCGTAGCGGCTCATGCGCGGCTTCTCCTTGGTGGTGCGCGGGTTGCGCCCGAATTGACACAGGGCGGTCAGCCGCGACGCTTGGTCTTGGGCTTCTTGCCACCTGGCGGCTTCGCCCGCGCGTGTCTGTCCGGAAACGTCCGTGCGCCGTGGCTGGACTTGTCGCCGTGCTTGTTTTTCTTCGCGAAGGCCGGCTCAGGTCGGCCTTGCGACGAGCCGTCGCGCTTCGGCTTGCTGCGCGGCCTGGCATCCTCTCGCTCGCGCGGCTCGTCGCGCTGCAGCGGATGGTAGGCGCTCTCCGCCGCCTCGCGCCGCGGCGGCCGCTTGTCCGGACGCGGCTTTTCCGCTGCCCCCTGCCCTGACGGAGCGCCCGACAGCGGCTCGATGCGGATCGTGTCCTCCTTGTCGGGACGGCGGATGTTCGCAACGAAGCGATCGGCGACGCGCGCGGCGATCTCGAACTCGGTCGTCGTGTCCGAGATCTTGATGGCGCCGATGTCCTGCTTGTCGATGCTGCCGCGGCGGCAGATCATCGGCAGCAGCCAGCGCGCCTCCGCATTCTTCTTGCGCCCGATCGCCGCCCGGAACCAGACGCTTGGCTCGCCCATGCCGTGACGCGATGGCTTGCCGCCTTTGGTCCGCGGCGCCGGCGCACGATCATCGCCACGCGCGACGGTGTCGCGAGCACCGCGCGCGACCGGATCGCGGCGTTCGTTGCGCGACCGGCCGCGATCCTCGACGGCATCGAGGATGTCTTCCGGCGACGGCAGCCGGGCGCGATAGAGCCGCGCCAGCGCGGCGGCGATGTCCTCGGCCGAGCGCTGCGCGAGCAGGAGCTGCGCGAGCGCCAGATCGTCCGCCGTCGTCTCCT
Organism: Bradyrhizobium sp. HKCCYLS2038; assembly: GCF_051167655.1. Lineage (NCBI taxonomy): Bacteria > Pseudomonadati > Pseudomonadota > Alphaproteobacteria > Hyphomicrobiales > Nitrobacteraceae > Bradyrhizobium > Bradyrhizobium sp. HKCCYLS2038. The sequence goes on from NZ_JBNPTM010000003.1 coordinate 821,244, forward strand.
CGGTGAAGATCGAATCCTGCAGCATGCGCTGCTGGTCGAGCTTGCGGATCTCGTCCGCCTGCGGCGCCGTGCCCCAGACGGCCTCGACGCCGGCGAGGCTCAGCAGCATCTCGGCGCGGCGCCGCCGTGCCGGCGGCACCAGCAGCACGCTGACGCCCTTGCGCCCGGCCCGTCCGGTCCGGCCTGAGCGATGCTGCATGACCTCAGGATCGTTCGGCAGCTCGGCATGGATGACGAGATCGAGATTGGCGAGATCGATGCCGCGCGCCGCGACGTCGGTCGCCACGCAGACGCGCGAGCGCCCGTCGCGCAGCGACTGCAGCGCCATCGTGCGCTCGTTCTGGGTCAATTCGCCCGACAGCGCGACCACCGAAAAGCCGCGCTCCAGCAGCGCCGCCTGCAAGTGACGGACGGCCTCGCGGGTGTTGCAGAACACGATGGCGCTGGGCGATTCGTAGAAGCGCAGCAGATTGACCACGGCATGCTCGGCATCCCCGGGCGCAATGCGGATGGCGCGATACTCGATGTCGGCGTGCCCGCCCTCGTCGCCTTCGACCTCGATCCGGAACGCGTCGTTCTGATACTCCTTAGCCAGGGCCACGATGCCGCGCGGGAACGTCGCCGAGAACAGCAGCGTCCGCCGTGTCTCGGGCGTGGTCTCGAGGATGAACTCCAGATCCTCGCGAAAGCCGAGATTGAGCATCTCGTCGGCCTCGTCGAGCACCAGGGCCTTCAGCTCGGAGATGTCGAGCCGGCTGCGGCGCAGATGATCGCACAGACGCCCGGGCGTGCCGACGACGATATGCGCCCCCGCCTCCAGCTCGCGCTGCTCGCGGCGCGGATCCATGCCGCCGACGCAGGAGACCACGCGCGCACCGGCATGCTGATACAGCCACGCCAGCTCGCGCTGCACCTGCAACGCCAGCTCGCGGGTCGGCGCCACGATCAGCGCCAGCGGAGCCGCCGCCGTCCCGAACCGTTCGGCCTCGCCGAGCAGATTGGCGGCCATCGCGAGCCCATAGGCCACGGTTTTGCCGGAGCCGGTCTGCGCCGAGACCAGCAGGTCGCGATCGACCGCCTCGTCATCGAGCACCGCGAGCTGCACGGGCGTGGGATTGTCAAAATTGCGCTCGGCCAGCGCGCGGGCGAGCGGCGGAGAAGTGACGGGAAAGGACAATTGGGGGGAAACCTCGTTTCGGTCCGGCTGCTTTACGCCATGCCGCGCCGGAACACGAGGGCTGAAACCCCAATTGCCCCCCTCGCCGGAGACGCCCGGGCGGTCAGTCCTCGGCCCACGGCCAGTGCCAGTGATGCCAGCCCCAGTTGCGTGGACCGCTGGCATCCATGGCCGCCTTCTGCTTGTCGTCGAGCGAATCATACAGCGCCTGGAACGCCGGCCGCACGAGCTTGATCGCCTGCTGCATCGCGTCCAGGCGCTGCTCGGCGAATGCGAGACGTTCGGTCGCCTTGGCGGGGGGCGTCGTCGAACAGTCCTTGGTGATCAGATCGGCCGCCTTGGCCGAGGCCGCCTTGAGATCGTCGAGCCGCGCCCGCTGCGTCTCGTTCGGCTTGATCGCGCTCTCGATCTGCGACAGCCGCCATTCGGCAAATCCGGCCATGCGGGGATTGCAGAGGAAGCCGAAGCCCCGGCCGCCCATCATCCCCGGCCCCATCATCATGCCCGGGCCCCAGCCCGGCGGTCCTCCCGCGCCCGGCTGGGCGAAGGATGGTGCAGCGGTCGCCGCCACGACTGCGGCGGCCAGGATCAACGCGCGTGGATCTGCTCGCATGGTGGAACTCCCTTGACGTGGCATCAATGAGTTCGTGCAAACTAAGCGGGTAGCGAACGCAGTGATTGAGCAGGATCAACGGAACCGTCATGCGCCACCGGCGAGTTGACGCGATGCGAACGAAGCGCAGCTATCGCTGGATATGGTCGTCGCTGGTGGCGTCCGGCTGCGGTACGCTGGCGCATATGGGCCTGATGCAGCTCAAGACCGCGCTGCATGTGCTGCCGCAGTTCGATCCCTCCTCCGCGCTGCTCGACACGCTCTCGCCGCTGTTTCTCGACGTGACGCATGTTCAGGCGCCGCTGTGGCTGCTCTCGCAGCTCAACGGCGCCTTCATCATCGGCCTTCTGTTCGGGCACTTCTTCCAGCGCCTGCCGGGACGCAGCGGCCTCGCCAAGGGCTTCCTGCTCGGCCTGGGCGCCTGGCTGCTGCTCGGCATCGCGCTGTTTCCAGCCATCGGCCTCGGGCCATTCGGCCTGTCGCTCGGCCTCGGTGCAGGCCCGGCGCTGTTCTCGCTGGCCATGGTCGAGGCCTACAGCCTGGTCCTCGGCGTGGTCTATGCGGCCCTGCAGACGCCACGTCCGGAAGACTGAGGCGGCGCGCGCGGCGGTTCTCCCGTCTCGGGACGGCCCGGGATCAGTTTCGACAAAACAGAATATTTCTCTTTCGCTTTTACAGAAACGATGTATGATCCGCGTCGTCCTGCCCCATGCAGAGGGACGTACGCGTCGTCATGAACGTCGGGTGCGGGATGCGGTGCCGCTGTCATGTCGGACGCGCTCGATGCGCAGACGACCGGCATGATTGCGGACGTGAAGTCGCAGCGTCCTGACACCCCGAAGCTGGTGTCACCCGCGCAATGCGCGTCAGCGCATTGTCGCGGCATGGTGGCCAACAAGCCCGGCGCACCAGGGAGACTGCGTATAAGCGTGAAGACACCGCGCAGGGAATGCCGGTTGACCGGCTTTGCCTGTGGTACTGCCGCCTGCATTCTTTTCGCAGGCGGGCCATGGGTGAGGCCCTCACCCGGCATTCCCTGCACCCTCTCGTTTGCGGAGGGTGAATGATACGCAGCAAAACTCGGGCGTGACGCGCCGCGGGACTGCGAGGTCATGTCTGCCAAGCTCGACCAATACGCACGACCATCAGCAAGGTTGCGCGCTCAGCACGCAACGACCTCAAGTCCGCATCGCAAAATCGCAGAGCAGCAAACGCATCTCCGCTGGCGCAATGGCATGGGACTTGCTCAAATCGCACATCAATTCGTCGCTTGCGGAGACCATCGAATGCTTGAGGGAGCCGAAGTCCGGCTGGCCGTCGATATCGGCGGAACGTTCACCGACATCGTTCTCGACATCGGCCAGCAGCGCCGGACGCGCAAGCTTCTGACCACGCCGACGCAGCCCGAACAGGCCGTGCTCGACGGCGTCAGGCTCATTATGGCCGATGCCAAGGCCCACATCTCCGACGTCGACGTCTTCATCCACGGCACGACGCTCGCGACCAACGCGATCATTGAGCGGCGCGGCGCCAGGACCGCGCTGATCGCCACGTCGGGCTTCCGCGATGTTCTGGATATTGGAACTGAGAGCCGCTACGATCAGTACGATCTCGCGATCGACAAGCCGAAGCCGCTGGTGCCGCGCAGCCTGCGCTTCACCGTGCCGGAGCGTGTCGATGCTCATGGCGACATCAGGCTGCCACTCGACGAAGCGGCGATGCGCGCGCTCGCGCCGCAACTGCGCGCGCTCGACGTCGCCAGCGTCGCCATCGCCTTCCTGCACGCCTACGCCAATCCCGCGCATGAGCGGCGTGCCGCCGAGATCCTGGCCGAGGAGCTGCCCGGCGTCTCGATCACACTGTCGTCCGCCGTCTGTCCCGAAATCCGGGAATACGAGCGCACCTCCACCGCCGTCGCCAATGCCTATGTGCAGCCGCTGATGGACAGCTATCTCGCCCGCATGGATCAGGCGCTGCGCATCGAGCAGTTCCGCGGCACGATCTATCTGGTCACCTCGGGCGGCGGCGTCACCTCGATCGACACCGCGCGCCGCTTCCCGGTGCGCCTGGTCGAATCCGGCCCCGCCGGTGGGGCCATCTTTGCCGGCCAGATCGCAGCACGGCTCGGTGAGCGCAAGGTGCTGTCGTTCGATATGGGCGGCACCACCGCAAAAATCTGCCTGATCGAGAATTTCGAGCCGGAGAGTTCGCGCGTGTTCGAGGTCGATCGCGCCGCACGCTTCCTCAAAGGCTCGGGGCTGCCGGTGCGCATTCCCGTCATCGAGATGGTCGAGATCGGCGCCGGCGGCGGCTCGATCGCGCGGATCGATGCGATGAAGCGCGTCACCGTCGGCCCCGAGAGCGCCTCGTCCGAACCGGGCCCGGCGTGCTACGGCCGCGGCGGCCGGCGTCCGGCGGTGACCGATTCCGACGTCGCACTCGGCATGATCGATCCCGATGCGTTTGCCGGCGGCACCATCAAGCTCGATCCCGAGCTGTCGAAACAGGCCCTGCTCCGCGATGTCGGTACCCCGCTCGGCCTCGATGCGGAGACCGCGGCCTATGCGGTGCACGAGGTCGTCTGCGAGAACATGGCGAGCGCGGCGCGCGTCCATGCCGTCGAACGCGGTGCCGTGATTGGCCAGCATACGCTGATCGCGTTCGGCGGCGCCGCACCGCTGCACGCCGCCCGCGTTGCCGAGAAGATCGGCGTCGCCAGGGTGATCGTGCCGTCCAATGCCGGCGTCGGCTCCGCGGTCGGCTTCCTCGCCGCGCCGATCGCCTATGAGCTGGTGCGCAGCCGCCATGCGCGGCTGGATGATTTCGACACGGCGCTCGTCTCGACTCTGTTGCAGGAGATGGCCGATGAAGCCCGTGCTCTCGTCGAGCCGGGCGCAGCCGGTGCTCCGGTGCGCGAGCGCCGCGCGGCCTTCATGCGCTATGTCGGCCAGGGCCACGAGATCAGTGTCGAACTGCCGAACCGGGCACTTGCCACCGGGGACCTTCCTGCCCTGCGCAAGACCTTCGAGGCTGGCTATGCCGCGCTATTCGAGCGCGCCATCCCAGGCGCTGCGATCGAGGTGCTGAGCTGGTCGGTGCTGGCGACGACCGACGCGCGCCGGCCCGAAGGGATCGCCGAGGTCACCCGAAAGCCGGCAGGCGCGGCCTCGGGTCATCGCAAATTCTTCGATGGCCGCGCCGGCCGCTTCGTCGACATCCCGCTGTATCGCCGCGAGCAGATGACCCCGGGCGCGGTGATCGCAGGACCTGCCGTGATCGCCGAGGACGAGACCTCGACCTTCATCTCCAACAGCTTCGATGCGCATATCGACGGTGCGGGCAGCATCGTCATGGAACGAAAGGCGGCCTGACCATGAGCGCGTCACAAACCAGCCTGATCGACCTGCAGATCATGTGGCACCGGCTCATCGCCGTGGTCGAGGAGCAGGCCCAGGTGCTGCTGCGCACCGCCTTCAGCCCAATCGTGCGCGAATGCGGCGACCTCTCCGCCGGCGTGTTCGATCTGAAGGGCCGCATGCTGGCGCAGGCCGTCACCGGCACGCCGGGCCATGTCAACTCGATGGCCGAGTCGGTGAAGCACTTCATCGCGCACTTCCCGATCGAGACGATGAAGCCCGGTGATGCCTACATCACCAACGATCCCTGGATGGGCACCGGCCATCTCAACGACTTCGTCGTGACAACGCCCTGCTTCAAGGACGGCCAGCCGGTCGCTTTGTTCTCCTGCACCAGCCATCTGATGGACATCGGCGGCATCGGCTTCGGCCCCGATGGCACCGACGTGTTCATGGAGGGGCTGTACATCCCGATGCTGAAGCTGATCGACCAGGGCGTCGTCAACGAGACCTTGATGGCGATGATCCGGGCGAACACGCGGCTGCCGGTCGATACCGAAGGCGACACCTACTCGCTCGCCGCCTGCAACGATGTCGGCTGCCAGCGACTGGTCGAGATGATGACCGAGTTCGGCATCTCTTCGCTCGATGAGCTCGGTGACTACGTGTGCGAGCGCTCGCGCGAGGCCGTGCTGGCGGAGATTGCCAAGCTGCCCAAGGGCACCTGGCGCAACGAGATGGTGGTCGACGGCTATGATGCGCCGGTGACCTTGAAGGCGGCGCTGACGATCTCTGACGATGGCATCCATGTCGATTTCGACGGCACGTCGAAAGCCTCGAAGTTCGGCATCAACGTGCCGCTGTCCTACACCACGGCCTATACCGTGTTCGGCCTCGGCTGCGTCGTGGCGTCAGCAATCCCTAACAATGCCGGCTCGCTGTCGCCGCTGACCGTGTCGGCGCCGTCGGGCGCGATCCTCAACGCACCGAAGCCCGCGCCGGTCGCCTCGCGCCATGTCATCGGCCAGATGCTGCCCGACGTCGTGTTCGGCTGCCTGCGCCAGATCATTCCCGAGCGCGTCCCGGCCGAGGGCACCTCCTGCCTGTGGAATCTCAACGTCCGCGGCCAGACCCGCTCCGGCGCCGGCGGCAATTACGGGTTCTCGATGGCGGTGACCTCGAACGGCGGCACCGGCGCGCGCTTCGACAAGGACGGCCTATCGGCGACCGCCTACCCTAGCGGCGTGCGCGGCACGCCGGTCGAGATCGCCGAGACGCAGACGCCGCTGATCTTCTGGCGCAAGGAGCTGCGGCCGGATTCCGGCGGAGCCGGACGCACCCGCGGCGGCCTCGGCCAGATCATCGAGGTCGGCAGCGGCGTCGATGCGCCGTTCGACATCCTCGCCGCCTTCGACCGCATCGACCACCCGCCGCGCGGCCGCGACGGCGGCCACAACGGCGAGGCCGGCTACGTCGGGCTCGCGTCGGGCCAGAAGCTGCGCGGCAAGGGTTTTCAGACCGTGCCGCCAGACGATCGGCTGGTGGTGCTGACCCCGGGCGGCGCCGGCATCGGCGATCCCCGGGAACGCGCGACGGAGCTGGTGCAGAGCGACGTCGAGAGCGGGCTGGTATCGACGGACAATGCTGCAAAGCTCTACGGACAGGCGCGGTGATGGGGGTCTTCAGCATTGCCTATGCTCGATCGAGCCCACCTCGCGCGTCGGTCTCGGCCTCTACCCGCCTGCGGGGAGAGGCCGGATTGCATCGCAAATGCAATCCGGGTGAGGGGGACTCTCCGCGAGTCTGGTGGGCGTGGCTGCCCCTCACCCCAACCCTCTCCCCGTAAGAACGGGGAGAGGGAGCGCACTGCCTTCGCGACGCCAGCCGGGATCCAACTAACAGGCGTGAATTTTCCCCATCGCATCACAACCAACCGGAGACACCGATGATCACACGACGGACGTTCACGGCAGGGGCAGCCACCCTGCTCGCCGGCACCCAGCTCTCGACCGGAGCACGCGCCGCCACGACCAACTGGGACATGTCGACGGTCTGGCCGGAGGGCAACTTCCACACCCAGAACGCGATGGCCTTTGCCGAGGAGGTGAAGAAGCAGACGGGCGGCGCGGTCAACATCACCGTGAAGGCCGGCGGTCAGCTCGGCTTCAAGGGGCCCGAACATCTGCGCGCGGTGCGCGACGGGCTGGTGCCGCTTGCGGACGTGCTCAACATCCAGCAGGTCGGCGACGAGCCGTTCATGGGCGTCGAGAGCATCCCGTTCCTCGCCGGCTCGGTCGACGAGGTCAAGGCACTGCACAAATACGTCCGGCCCGAATACGACAAGATCGCCGCGCGCAACAACCAGAAGATCCTCTACATCGTGCCGTGGCCGACGCAGTACCTGCATCTGAAGGTCAAGACATCGGACGTCGCGGGCTTGAAGAACATCAAGATCCGCGTGCCCGACAAGAACGCGGTCGACATGCTCAACGCGATCGGCATGGCCGCGGTGATGATCCCCTGGGGCGAGACGATCCCGGCGCTGGCCTCTGGCGCGGTCGCCGGCGTCTCGACCTCGTCGGTTTCGGGTGTCGACGGCAAGTTCTGGGAGTTCCTCAAATACGTCTACCCGACCAACCATGTGTGGTCGTCGCAGATGCTCAACGTCAACCTCGACTCCTGGAAAGCGCTGACGCCCGAGCAGCAGAAGATCATCGCCGACATCGCCGCCAAGATGGAGCCGACCTTCTGGGCCAACTCGGTCAAGGCCGACGTCGACAGCCTCAACCGGCTCAAGGAAGGCGGCATGGAGGTGGTGCCGGTCTCGGATGCGATGATGACGGAAATCCGCGCCAAGACCGCGCCGCAGATGGAGGCCTTCCTGAAGCGCGTGCCGGCTGCCGAAGCTCCGGTGAAGGCGTATCTCGCCGAGATGAAGCGTGGCTGAGGGCGTCATGGAGCCGCCGCCGGGCGATCGGGCGAGCCTCAACGCAGCGGCGCCCGCGCCGCTGCGCATCCTGCTCGACATCATCGATCGGCTCGGCCGGCTCGACGGCTGGATCGGCGGCGGCTGTTTGCTGATGCTGACAGCGCTGATGCTCGCCGAGGTCACGACGCGGGCGCTGTCCAACGTGCTGCCGTTCTTTCCCCCGACGATCTCGATCGCCTGGGAATACTCATCCTACCTGATGGCGGCGTCGTTCACCTTCGGCGCCGCCATGACCTTGCGGGTCGGCGGGCATATCCGCGTGGTGCTGCTGCTCAAGAACGTGCCGGCGCCGCTGCAGCGCGCATTGGAGGTGCTGGCGGCCGCCGCCGGCTTCGCCTTCATGGCGTTCCTGACCTCGGCCATGACGAAGTTCGCCTGGAGCTCGTTCATCCGCGGCCAGGTCTCGACCTCCAGCGACACCCCGCTGTGGTTTCCGCAAGCCGTCGTGACGTTCGGCATGCTGCTGCTGACCCTGCAATTCCTCGCCCGCGCCATCCAGGCCGCGCTGGGACTGCCGCTGGAGGATCACCGCATGAAGGCGTCGCCGGTCGAATGAGGAAGCGATCTCATTCCAGGTCCGTGATCTCGCGCGGAAGCCGGTGCGCTCCCTCTCCCCGTTCTTCACGGGGAGGGGGGCAGACGCACCGGAAGTGTACATGGAGAGACCTGTCCCCCCTCACCCGGATTGCATCTGACGATGCAATCCGAGCTCTCAGCGCGAGCGAAGCTCGTCGCGGCCCCGCAAGCGGGGCGAGGTTACAGCGCCCGCGCCGCAAGAGATGTGCCCATCTCAATCACGCAAGAAGGGAGCGGCTAGCCGGCGCGCTCGCCAATGCCCTCCCGCCCGCTCCCCTCACCGCGGACACCCTCGCCCCATGACCATCGAAGTCGTCGCCCTGTTCGCCATCCTGTTCGCGCTGCTCGCCTGTGGCCTGTGGATCGGGCTGACGCTTGCCTTCACCGCGACGTTGCTGCTGGCGATGTTCCGCTCAATCCCGCTCGACAAGCTGCTTCCGCAATATGCCTGGAACATCCTGACCACGCAGGAGCTCCTCGCGCTGCCGCTGTTCATCCTGATGGGCGAGCTGCTGTTCCGTACCCGGCTGTCACGTTCGCTCTTCCAGGGGCTCGCGCCTTGGGCTGGCCTGCTGCCGGGCCGTCTGCTCCACGTCAACGTCATCGGCTGCACCATCTTCGCCGCGATCTCCGGCTCGTCGGCCGCGACCACGCAGGTGATCGGCCGAATGTCGCTCAACGAGCTGTTGCGCCGCGGCTATTCGCGCGACATCGCGATCGGGTCGCTCGCCGGCGCCGGCACGCTCGGCTTCCTGATCCCGCCGTCCAACATCATGATCATCTATGGCGTGCTCGGTGACGTCTCGATCCTGAAGCTGTTCACTGCGGGCGTGCTCCCGGGGCTGCTGCTGGCCGCGACCTTCATGGGCTGGGTGATGCTGCACACCACGCTGAAGCCCGCGATGGTGCCGAAAGCGGAGGCGCAGCTGTCACAGGTGCCATGGGCCGAGCGCTTCGCGGCGCTGAAGGATCTTGCCCCTGCCCTGTTCCTGATCGCCTGCGTGCTCGGCTCGATGTATGGCGGCCTCGCCACGCCCTCGGAAGCCGCCGCAGTCGGTGTGCTCGGCGCGGCGCTGGTGGCCTATTTCCAGGGTGCGATGTCGCAGCAGGTGGTGCGCGACGTGATGATCGGCTCGGTCATCACCTGCTCGATGATCGCGCTGATCGTGCTCGGCGCCTCGATCCTCGGCAATGCCGCAGCCTTCCTCGGTATTCCGCAGATGGTCGCGAGCTTTGTGAAGGGCCTCGGCCTGTCGCCCTTCATGCTGATCTCAGCCCTGATCGTGTTCTACCTGATCCTGGGCTGCTTCCTGGACGGCTTCTCGATGATCGTGATGACCCTGCCGATCGTGCTGCCGATCGTGAAGGGCGCCGGCTTCGACGAGGTCTGGTTCGGGATCTTCCTGGTGCTCGCCGTCGAGATGGCCCAGATCACGCCGCCGGTCGGCTTCAACCTGTTCGTGATCCAGGGCCTGACGGAGGACGGCCTGGGCTATATCGCCCGCGTGACCGCCCCCTATCTCGCCATCATGGTCGCCTTCGTGCTGCTGCTCACCCTGTTCCCCGGCATCGTGACGATCCTGCCACGATTGCTGTACGGGTGATCCATGTGACGTCGACGAGCCCTCCCCACGCCGTCATTCCGGGGCATTCGCGCGCAAAACGGCGCAGCCGTTTTGAAACAGCGCGAATGAGCCCGGAATCCATAGCCACGAGCGGTCGTGGCTTGGCGAGATGCTCGTGGCATCGTTCTTCAACACGATTGCCGGTCGTGGTTATGGATTCCGGGCTCGCGCTTCGCGCGCCCCGGAATGACGAAGCAGCACGGACCCGGATGACCAGCGCCATCGGGGCGGCCGCATCAGGCGGCGCGCATCCCGTCGAGGAACTTCTGCACCTCGGCCTTCAGCCGCAGGCTCTCGCTCGACAGCGCCTGGGCGGACGCGAACATCCGGTTGGAGCTTTCGCCGGTCTCACCCGCTCCGCGCGCCGCGCTACGGATGTTGTTGACGACTTCGGCGGTGCCGGTCGCCGCCGAGCGGACGCTCTGGGTGATGTTCTGCGTGGCGGCGCGCTGCTGCTCGACCGCCGCCGAGATCGACGCAGCGATCCCGTTGATGCGCTCGATGGTCGAGCCGATCGCCTTGATGGCGTCGACCGATTCCTGCGTCACCGTCTGCATGTTGGCGATCTGGCTGGAGATCTCCTCGGTGGCCTTGGCAGTCTGCCCTGCCAGCGTCTTGACCTCCTGGGCGACGACCGCGAAGCCGCGGCCGGCATCGCCGGCGCGGGCGGCCTCGATGGTGGCGTTGAGCGCCAGCAGGTTGGTCTGCTCGGCGATCGAGGTGATCAGCTTGACGACGTCGCCGATGCGGTTGCCGGCGTCGGACAGCTCCTTGATGCGCTGGTCGGTCGCGGTGGCCTGATTGACCGCCTCGGCGGCAATGGCGTTCGACTCCTGCACCCGGCGGATGATCTCGGTGATCGAGCCGGACAGTTCGTCCGAGGCGGCCGCCGCGGTGCGGACGTGCTCGGAGGCGGTTTCCGAGGCGCCAGCCGAATGGCCGGAGAGGTCGGCGGTGGTGCGTGCCGTCTGCGTCAGCTGGCGCGCCTCGCGCTCGAACTCGCTCGACGAGCTCAGCACGTTCTCGATGATACCGCCGATGCTGGACTGGAACGAATCCACGAAGCGCTGCATTTCGGCCTTGCGCTGCTCGATGGCCGCCGTTGCATTAGCGACCTGCTCCTCGCGCATCCGCCGCCGTTCACCGGCTGCGCTGCGGAACACGACCAGGCTGCGGGCGATCTCGCCGATCTCGTCGCCGCGCTCGTCGGCCGGGATCTCGACGTTCTCCCCGCCTTGCGCGATCGCAGTCACCGCCTGTGTCACGTCGCTCAGGGGTTTGGTGACGCGCCGAACCGCCAGCATCGTCAGGGCCAGCACGAGCAGCGCAGCAATCGCGGCCGCAACGATCATGGTCTGCATCGCCTGCGACAGCATGGCGTCGAGCTCGGCCATGGGCACACCGACATAGAGGATGCCGATCACCTTGCCCGCCAAGTTCGTCACCGGGAAATAGGCGGTCATGAACGGTTTGCCGAACAGCGTCGCCGGCCCCTTATAGGCCTCGCCTCGGCGCAGCAACGCCTGCGCGGGGTGGTCGGCCGCAAGCTGGGTGCCGACGGCGCGGTCCCCGTTTTCCTTCTTGACGTTGGTCGACCGGCGAACGAACTGGCCGTTGTCGTCGACCACGAACAAGGTGGCGCTGCCGCCGACATAGGACACCGCGCGATCGACGATCGCATGGTCCTTGATCTCGGAGATTGCGGGAACCTCGATGCGGGTGACGGCGCCGTTCTGCACGCCGACCTTGGCATCCTTGAACGTTTCGGCAAACGTCAGCGCGAAGGTGCGCAGATTGCCTTCGATGTCGCGCTTGGCCCGCTCGCCGAAATCGGAGGTGAGCGACCAGTAGGCCGCGCCAACCACGAGAGCCGTGTTGACGGCAATCACGACCGCGGCGCCGATCAGCGCCTTGGTGCCAAGCTTCAGTTTGATGGTCACGTCGTAAAACCTTCCGGGGGAGTGCAACTGATTCTCAATTTGCCCGTACTTGGTTTCCTTCCGATTATTTTCTGCTGTGGAAAATACGGACAACCCCTTAAAAAACAGCAACAAGATACCTGATCATGGCGTCGCCCCCTATCATCGTATGGTTTCGCGAGAGCCTGCGACTGTCTGACCACCCCGCGTTGCATGCTGCTGCGACACGCGGAATTCCCGTCGTCTGCAGCTATGTGCTGGACCAGGAAAGCCCTGCGCTGCGCCCGCTCGGCGGCGCGACGCGGTGGTGGTTGGCGCAATCGCTGCGTGCACTTCAGGCCGAATTGCACAACTGCGGCGCTGAGCTGGTGATTCGCCGGGGACCGGCGGCCAAGGTGCTCGCGGAACTGGCGCGTGAGACCAAGGCGAGCGCGGTGTATTGGAACGATGTCGCGCAGGCCGGACCCCGCGTCGTGGCCGCGGATGTCGAGGCGGCGCTCGGCGAGATCGGCGTCACGTCGCGCGTTTTTCCCGACGACCTGCTGGTCGATCCGGCCGAGTTGCGCGGCAAGGACGGACGCGGCCCGCGCGTGTTCACGCCGTTCTGGAAGCGCGTGCTCGCCTTGGGCGATCCGCCGAAGCCGCTGCTGGCGCCGTCCAGGCTGTCGTCACCGCCGGCGGTTGCGAGCTTGGCCATCGATGAACTGGCCCTGGAGCCGACCAAGCCCGACTGGGCGGGCGGCCTGCGCGCGACATGGCGGGCCGGCGAGCGCGCAGCCCAGCAGCGGCTCGCGCAGTTTCTCGAGGCCGCCGTGCGGACCTATGCCGCGGACCGCGACCGGCCGGACATCGACGCGACGTCGCGCCTGTCGCCGCATCTGCGGTTCGGCGAAATCAGCCCGCGCCAGATCTGGCACGCCGCGCGCTTCGCCGCCGAGGAGAGCCCGGCGTCGGCGCTGGGGATCGACAAGTTTCTGAGCGAGCTCGGCTGGCGCGAGTTCAGCCGTCACCTGCTCTACAACAACACGGATCTCGCAACCCGCAACCTGCAGCCGTCGTTCGATGCGTTCCCCTGGGCTCACGACGAGACGGCGCTGCGGGCCTGGCAGCGTGGGCAGACCGGCTACCCGATCGTCGATGCCGGCCTGCGCGAGCTGTGGCACACCGGGAGCATGCACAACCGCGTCCGCATGGTCGCCGCCTCGCTGCTGGTCAAGCATCTCTTGATCGACTGGCGCTGCGGCGAGCAATGGTTCTGGGACACTTTGGTGGACGCGGATGCCGGCAGCAATCCGGCCAGCTGGCAATGGGTGGCGGGCTCGGGCGCCGACGCAGCCCCTTATTTCCGCGTCTTCAATCCGGTGCTGCAGGGCGAAAAGTTCGATTCCAACGGCGCCTATGTGCGGCGCTGGGTTCCGGAACTGGCGCGCCTTCCGGCCGGGCTGATCCACCAGCCCTGGGCGGCCAAGCCGCTCGAGCTCGCGGAGGCCGGCGTCGCACTCGGCCGCTCCTACCCGGCGCCGATGATCGAACACAAACAGGGGCGCGAGCGCGCGCTGGCGGCCTATGCGAGCTTGCGCACAAGTGATTAGTTGGGGTGCGCTTTGACAGCAGAGAGAATCCAGCTATCGTCGCAGGGTTTCCAACAAATCGGGGGACCGATATGGACGACACTCCTCTCTCTGACCCGACCATGACCGAGACGAGCATGCCCGCCGAGGCGCCGAAGGATCCGGTGGCCACGACGGCACCCAAGGCCCGGCGCGCCGCCAAGAAGACGTCGAAGAAGACCTCGAAGAAGGCCGCACCGAAGCGGTCCGCCGCCAAGGCCAAGAAGGTCGCGACCAAGAAGTCGGCCAAGAAGACCGTGAAGAAGGCCGCCAAGAAGACTGCGAAGAAGGCGGCCAAGAAGGCCACCAAGAAAGCGGCCAAGAAGACGAAGAAGGCCAAGCGCTGAGCCTGACTGGTTCGGGACCGAAGGCAGCTGAGCTGCCTTGTTGAAGGTCTCGGCGAAACAATCCAGTGCCCGGTAGTGGGGACGATCTGGCGCTGGATTGTTTCGTGATTTTCCGTCCGGCTGTGAAGGCGGAGAGGACGGCCCCCGCGCACGGATGGAGCGCCTGCTCTGCCCATCGTCGTGGAACATATTTGCCGCTGGCGCCTTAGCTTATTCCGAAGGCTTATTTCGAAACGAGGGAGACAGAAGCCGAGCCGTGATCACACCATGACCGGGTCAGGCTCACCACGCGTCAGGACAGGGGTCGACGATCTTCCAGAGTTCGATGCCGTTCTTGATCCGCTTCATCTCGGTGGTGAGACCGCCATTGCGGCGGATCCAGTCCTTCACCGTATCCGGATAATAGGACATCAGCTCCGAGGTCCCCTCCATGCTGGTGACCTTGATGCCGAAGGTGAAGGCCTTGTCGTAGTAGGCCTGGTGGAAGCCGAGGCTCGCCTTCGGCGTGACGCAGATCTTGTTCATCGGCACGATGCCGAACACCAGCGTGCAGGCCGAGTTGCAGATGCCGTCGATGATCACGCGCTGGCGCGTGTCGCGGATGTGCTGGTATTTCGCTTTGTATTCTTCGATGTAGCCGCCATGATCGCGGGTAATGTGCAAGTCGGCGCGCGCCGGTGCGGCGGCCACGAGCAGGAGCACGACCAATGGGATCAGGCGGTTCATGAACTGGACGGGAAACCCGGTGTGATCTGGGCGACGTCGCGGCAAGAAGAACAAGGTCGATGCACGGCGCATTGCGTCGACCTTGTCATCAATTCGTTAAGCATGCGGAAAAAGCCGAAAATTTGGCAAACCACGGCGCTTTTCCGCCTCCCCGCCGTCCTTTCGGGGTCAGATTACCTTACAACTGGCTGGTCTTAGCGCCTTCTTCGGAGAAAAGACATGAGCAAGCTCGCATCATTCGCTGCCGCCCTGATCGTGGCCGCGGCCGCCCTGGTTCCGGTCTCGTCGGAGGCGCGCCACCACCATCGGCACCATAGGCACCACCATCATCACGGGCTGCCCTATGCGATCAGCTTTTTGCACAATTACGGCCCCGGCCCGCTGCCCGGCACGTTCGCGTTCTACGATGGTCCGTCGACCAACCACTGCTATCAGAGTGCCGCGGCCTATCTCGGCCAGGACCGCCGCCGCCATCCCTGCTTCTGACGGATGCAGTGCCGGCCTGCCCAAGGCTGGCCTTGCCGGTCCGAGTCTGCTATCCCGACACCGTCGGGACTGGTCCCGCCGACAAGCGCTCGTAGCTCAGCTGGATAGAGCATCGGATTTCGATTCCGAGGGTCGGGAGTTCGAATCTCTCCGAGCGCGCCAGGCCCGTCTTCGCCACCCGTCACCCGCCATCGCCGATCATCACCGAAGCGCACAGTAACGCCTTGTCAGATCGTAGTTTTTCGCGATTTCGGTAACTGCAGCGTAGGATCGGCGGTCGTCGGCGAACTCCGCCAGACCGTCCATTTGGCCATCCCTCGATCTGAGTTAGAATCCCCCTCACCTGAAACGCTGCATTTTTCGGCGAGGGACAGGAGTTCGAATCTCCCATGCAGCTTCTAACTCGAAAGCCCGAGATCACGGCCAAGAACTATCTCTCCGTCGGGCCCGGTGAATACCCGTGCGGCAACAACCTCTATTTGATCGTCACCCCAAGCGGCGGCCGCCGCTGGGCGTTCCGCTACCAGCGCAACGGCATCGTCAAGAAGATGGGGTTCGGTTCGGCCAAGGAAACCGGCCTGAAGCTCTCCGAGGCCAGGGACAGGACGATTGACGCTCTGCGGCTGCTGGCCAAGGAGACCGATCCACGAGAGCACCGTGACGACGAGAAACGCCGCACTCAGGGATCGCGCCAGTTCGGAGAATTCGCCGAGGAATGGCGGCGAACCTACGAGACCGGCATGAGACACAAGGCCGCCAGAGCAAAGCTGAAGCGTATCGTGCAAGTCATCTGCCGCCCGCTCCACAAGCACTGGTTCCACGAGATCGAAACCGCACATGTCGTCAACGTGCTCATGCCGATCTGGCAGCAGCCTGAGACCTCCCGGTCCGCTCGCCAGATCATCAAGAAGATTCTCGACGCAGCGATCGCTCACAATCTGCGACCGAAAGACAACCCGGCTGATTGGGCCAGCCGACTGCAACCGATCATGCCCAGGCAACGGCGGCGTGGCACGATACGGGGCGGCCACAAGGCAATGGACTACCAAGACCTACCGGCATTCATGCACAAGCTCAGCGCCATCTCGACGCAAAGCGCGCGGGCGCTCAATGACGAATTCGTGTTTCCCGGTCGCAGTCTGAAGAGACCGATGAGCAACATGACCATGCTCAAGTATCTCAAGGAGCTCACCGGAGACGACTCCCTGACTGTGCACGGCTTCCGCACGACGTTTCGAACCTGGGCGCAGGAGCAAACCCACTTCGAGGAGGAAATCGTCGAGCATTTCCTGCCCCACATCACGGGCGATGATGCCGAAAAGGCCTATAAGCGCGGCGAGGCCCTGAAGAAGCGACTGCATGTGATGCAGACATTCGCTGACTTCGCAACGCAACCACCAAGGAGCAATGTGACCTCGATGAAAGCCGCGTGAGAGTTCAATCTGCCCTCCTTGCCCCGGGATGTCACCTCTCGGGCTGCTTGGTCGCCTCGGGCAGGCTTTCCAAGAAGGACGCCAGATCTACGCGCGTGGTGATCGTTCGCGTGCCATACTTTCGGATCCGCAGCCGCCCTTCTTTGATGGCCTTGTAAAGGACGTCTGGCCCAGCGAAGACAGGACAGCAGCCTCAGGAACGGTAAGGCCGAGCTTTTCCGCGGCGTTTTGAAGCATCGGTTCGCGCCTTGGCATCTCAGGGTGGTGTCGCTTCATTTGATTGCCGCAACGACATCGAAGGCATGCAGATCCGACGGATGAAGGCTAAGCGAATGCTCGACAACATCCGAAGTCCGTTAGGCGGAGTTTCGGACGCGATTTCGTACAATTGGGATAGTTGTGAATCCTCACTTAACTGGCAGCGAAGCACGGATGAGGCCGATCCATTCGCTTCAGTCTGCTGCGCCCGCTCTGGGCCTTGCAGCGCATGTTCACGAGGAGGCAGAGATCAGGACGATCCACGGCATAGCTTCCGGTTCGGCCCCCCTGAACCGCCCGCCGGCTCCCCCCAGCGGTTTGGAGCTTCGTCACGTCACTGCACCCAGCAGCACAATCTGGGCGCCCCGCGACAGCCGATCACTTAACCGCCTTTCGGCCGACCGCCACCCAGCAAATGTCGGTATCGGATCCGGAGCTCCATGATCACAAACCGGTCGAGCTCACCCCGCCGGTAGCGCTGACGCAACTCGTCCCGTGCTGGATCCGGGAGCGCGGCGATCAATTTCCAACCTTCAGCAACGTCGTCGAAGAGCGCGACAATCCCTGGATCAAAGCGAGCGTCATCTCCACGGTATTCCTTTTCGGCTGCGAGGTTGGAAAAAGCTGGCGAACAAATTGAAATCCGGGGGACACCCTTCCCTCGGGACACCACCTTACTCGGAGCGAAAGGGCCGCCTCGCTGAGCTGTTCGTACGCCAGCAGCGGGACGGCTCAACGATGTAAGTCTGTAACGGACGTGCCGCGCGCTGGCACGCAACACGAACGTTTTAGCCTCAAACTCGCGATGATGCTGCGGCACGGCCTCAGTGCAGGCTGACGCTGCTCTGCAGGTGCGCCTGCCATTGTTGCGCGGTCGTGCTCATGACCATGCCGTGCTCATGGTGTCCCACATCCACCAGCCAGTCGGCATGGCCCAGATCCGGCTGCTGCGGCAATACCTGCAGGCCCGCCGCACTGGTGTCGGCCCACTCGTGGTGCCCGTCGAAACCACCGGTCCCGGGCAACGTGACGCCGGGCTGGAAGTGGAATGTGAAATTGTCGCCGCCGGTCTCCGTGGCAGCAGCGGATTTGGGTGGATCGAGAATCAGCGTGCCGCCGTGGCCGTCGGATTGGAATTTGAATGAGGCTTGGGGGCTGAAATTGTCGAACCAGAAGCTCGCATGATGCGCGCCGTCGGAGATCGTGAACGCGCCGCTCTGCGGATCATAGGTTTCAATAAACTGCGACGAATTGAAATCGATGCCGACGAGATCGATCACGTCCGAATGCGCGGCGTCGGGCGCGGTGCCGGTGAAGCCTGCAATGTGACCGGAGAAGCTGGCGGGATCGTCGAGCTTGAGCTCGCCGGTGCCGGCCAGGAAGGTGATCGTCGCGCTGCTTGGCGCCCAGACCTCGAGCAGATGGCCGGACGCGATCGTCATCGGCCCTGCCGGTTGGCTGGTGATGACAGTGCCGCCATGGCCATCGCTGCCGAAATCGAGCGCGCCACCGAGGCCGTCGAGGATGAGGCTCGCGCTGTGGCTGCCGTCGCCCACCGTGAGCCGTCCGGTGCCGGCATCATAGCTCTCGGTGAAGCCGGCCGCGGTGAAATCGATTCCGGCGAGGTCGATCGTGTCGCTGCCGGATGCGTTCGCCATGAAGTTCTGGACGTGCCCGCTGAACAATCCGGGGGCGTCGATCTTCAGCGTGCCGGTGGCATCATCGAAGCGAACGGTGCCGATCGTGAAGCTCGAAATCTCGAGCACGGCGCCCGGCGCGATGGTCGCGGTCTGATGGTTGATCAGCGTGCCGCCGGCACCGTCGGACGCGAGAGCGAACAGGTCGGCGAAGTTGTCGAAGCTCAGGCTCGCGCCATGCGCGCCATCGTTCAGCTGCAGGACGCCATTGCCGTAACTCGCCGTGAACAGCGCGGATCTGAAATCGATTCCGACGACATCGATCGCGTCGCTGTTGGCTCCGGCGAAATTGATGATGTGACCGCTGAAACCGGCGGGATCATCGAGCTTCAGCGTGCCGGTGACATCCGCGAACGTCACGGCCTGGTTGCTGCCGCCGGCGAGCTCAAAGATGGAGCCGGCAGGGACCTGCAGCGATGCCGCCCCCGCGAGGAGCGTGGTGGTCGCGACGGTGGGCAACCCCGGATTCTGGAAGATTTCGAAGCTATCCTGGCCGCCGGTCTGTCCGATCGTGAAGGTCTGACCTGCGTGCGAGCCGGTGCCGACGACGACTTTTCCGACCAGGTCGGGCAGCTTGAAGCCGACCTTCCCATCGCCGCCGAAGTGGGTGCCCAGGACCGCGAAAAGGACCTGGAACTGGTTGATCGGAAGCGTGCGGCCGTCCGCCAAGATCCATCCGTGCGGAATATTATTGGGACGCCCGGCAAAGGCCATGATCTCGCCGATGAAGGGCGTGTTGGGATCGGGTTCGCCTCCACTCGAGGGAAAGACACCCTCGTAGGCGATGAGATAGGAGAGCGCGACCGTGGGCTGGTCGTTCGAGATCGGCAACGCGCCGCCCTGGGGCGGCCCGAGGTTGGTCGGAGCGAGGCTGATCGTGTCGGTGCCGCCGGA
Source organism: Bradyrhizobium sp. HKCCYLS2038 (assembly GCF_051167655.1). Taxonomy (NCBI): domain Bacteria; kingdom Pseudomonadati; phylum Pseudomonadota; class Alphaproteobacteria; order Hyphomicrobiales; family Nitrobacteraceae; genus Bradyrhizobium; species Bradyrhizobium sp. HKCCYLS2038. The sequence continues at coordinate 840,950 of NZ_JBNPTM010000003.1, forward strand.
GGTTCCAGGAGGCAGGGTAGAGGAGCCATTTCCCGCGCCGATGATCGTCGCGTTGACGAGGTTCGGCAGCTTGAACGTCGTGACGCCATCGCCGCCGTAAGCATTGCCGATCACGTAGAACAGTTCCTGGTAATCGGCGATGTTGAGGGTCTGTCCCTCTGCGAACAGATAGCCGTCGGGCACGCGGTAGGGCACGCCGAGGTACGGGATGACTTCGCCCGCCAGATCGGTGCTCGCGCCGCCGGTCGAATTCGGCAGTTGGCCCGCGACCCTGATCATATAGTTGATCGCCAGCGAGGGCTGGTCGTTGTCGAAAGGTCGCCCGCCGCCGCCCCATTGCTGCGGCACGTTGGCCAGGGTCAGCCCGATCTCGGCCGATCCCTTCTTGTCTCCCAAGGCGAGAGACGGGTCGGCGGACGATGCCGCACCGTCCGAGAGCACCGCGCCCTGCCCGATCGCGACCGTGCCTTGCAGGTCCGGCAGGGCGAAACTGTTGAAGCCGTTGCCGCCATAGTTGGGGCCCAGCAGGCTGAACAGCGTCGTATTCTGCGAAATCGACACGATCTGCCCCTTGGCCTGGGCGGTCCCGCCCACGGCAAAACCGCCGGCGAAGGTCCTGATCGCAGCCATCGGGATGCCGTGGCCGGAGCCATCGCCGCTGCTGGGAAAGACCCCCTCCGTCACGACGAGCTGGTTCAACGCGACCCACGGCTGATAGTTGTCCGCGGTCACCGTCCCCGCCCCGGCGATCTCGTTGGTGCCGTTGACGGTGTTGCCGTCGTGCACGACCCAGTAGATCTCGCGCGCGGAATTGGTCCCGCCGATGCTCGCATCGTTGCCCTCGAAGCTGTAGGCGACCGATCGCATCGCGGCCTGGAAATCCGCCACGCTCGGCGCCGGGCTTGTGCTGGCCCCGACCAGCGTGAGGATACCGTGCTGATAGCTGCCGGTGATGGTCGCGCCATCGCCGAAGCTCATCGTGTTGGTGCCGTGATTGAAGGACAGCCGGTCGCCGGCCTGCGCGTTGAGAAGCTGCACCTGGACGTCCGCCAGCGAGGCGTTGACGCCGTTGTCGTCGAGCACGCTGATGTTGTCGGCGAGGATGACCGGCGCGCCGCTGTTCTGGAAAGCTGCAAAGCTGGTCGGAGGCGTCACGATGGGCGCGACATGCGTGGTGGTGACATGACTGGTCACGACTGCAGAGTTCGTGACACTGTCGCTGACGTACCATGCGATGGTGCGCGAGGTATCGGCTCCGCCATTGGTCGGGTCGTATTTGCCGTCGGAATAGGTCACCGCGCGCAGGGCCTGCTGGAAGTCAGCAGCCGAGGCTCCTCCCGGCCCCGCCGTCAGCGTGAGCACGCCGTTGTTGTAGATTGCGTGGATGATGCCGCCGTCGCCGAGCGGCAACGTATCATCGTAGGCGAGCGTGTCGCCTGGCGCGAGCCCGGAAGAGATCGTCACCGTCGCGCTCTGCAGCATCGAGCCGTCGAGATCGGTCACGGTCAGCGTGCTGTCGAGCGTCACGGGTGCGCCGCCGCCGCTGTAGCGGACGGTCGCGCCGGCGACCACGGTCAGCGGCGGCACGACATCGATGGTCACGGCCTCGGTGCTGGTCGCACCGGACGGATCGCTCGCGGCAATCGTGAAATGATAATTGCTTCGGAGCGCGAGATCGGCGGTGAAGCTCGACGTGACCGCACCGGTGGCCGCGTCGATCTGGAAGGCGGAGGCGTCGTCGGCAAGACCGCCGACCAGCGCATAGGTCACCGCTCCACCCGCCGGGTCGGCGGCAACCGCCTTGTAGACCGTCGTTCCCGTCGGCGTCCCGCTCGTGATCACCGCGTGGTCCGCGGAACTGATCACCGGCGGCAAGTCGTCGACGGCGAGCGTTACCGTCTGCGTGGTCGACAGGCCCGAGGTCTCGGTGGCCTGGACGGTGAAGCTGTACGACGATTTGGTCTCGAAGTCGGGCACCGTCTCGAGCGTCACGGCGCCGCTGTGCGCGTCGATGCTGAAGCTGGAGGCGTCGCCACCCGGCAGCAGCGAATAAGTGATGGTGCCGTGCCCGCCGGGCTCCGTGGCCACGGCGGTGTAGACTGTCGTTCCCTTCGCCGTTGCCTCGGCGACGTCGGCGGTCGGGGCCGAAATGAAGGTTGGTGCAACCGCGGCAACGTGGATGGTGACGGCCTGCTGCGCCGACAGGTGGCCGCCATGGGTCTCGTCCGCCTGAACGACGATGTCGTAGGACGGCTTGAGATCATGGCTCGGCACGGCCTTGAAGGTGACGGCGCCGGTCACGGGATCGATCGTGAACGCGGCGGCGTCGGCGCCGAGGAGCGAGTAGGTCACGGGATTGCCGCCCGGCTCGGCCGCCAGCGCCTGATACACGACCGTGGCAGTCGAGGTGCCCTCGTCCACGGTTGCGGTCGTCGGCGACGAGAAAGCCGGCGGCAGGTCGTTGACCGCGACCGTGACGGCCTGCTCGGCGACGAAGACGCCATTGGCGGCGCTGACGATGACATCGAAGCTGTACGTGCCGCCATGCGCCTCGAAGCTCGGCACCGCGTTGAGCGTGACGTCGCCGGTGGCGGCGTCGATACCGAGCGCCGGATCGGCATTCGCCAAGATGTAGGTCAGCCCCGGTCCGGCGGGACCTGCCGCCGCGGCCGAATAGACCACGCTGCCGGCCGGAATGCCCTCGTTGACAGCCGTCGCGACGGCAATGGAGATCTGCGCCGGATTGTCGCTGTCCGTCTCGACGGCGGTTGCGGTCAGCGCGATCATGCCATCGGTCGCGGGCGTCACGGTCAGGTCCGAAAGCGACCAGCCCGTCACGTCCTGCGATGTGACCGCGTTGCTCGCGGTGAACGTGTGCGTGCCGTCGCTGAGCGTGGCGCCCTCGGGAATGCCGCTGATCACGATCGCGGCGATCGAATTGTGCGCGGTATCGTCCGGTGTCCCGCCGACGCCGGCGGTCAGGACGACGTGAATCGGCACGCCATGCTGGGCGATGACGCCGTTGCCGCTCCAGGTCACGGATGGCGGCAACGGGCTGACGGTCACCTGCTCGGTCGCGGTCGCCGTACTGGTTGCGCCCGGGTTGGCGCCGCTCTGCTCGGTCACCGTCGCCGTCAGCTGGAAGTCGGCATCGGTCGGCGGCGTGATGGTGAGCGCCGCGAGCGCCCAGTCTTTGACATCGACGCTGTCGTGGCCGCTGGAAGCGGTGAAGCTATGGTTGCCATCGCTCAGGATGGCGCCGTCCGGAATGCCGCTGATGACCACGGACTTCAGGGTGTTGGGCGACTGGTCGGCCGGCAGCGTTGCGGCCACCGCGCTCAGTGCAATGGCAATCGGCGTGCCTTCCGGTCCCGCCGCCGCACGCGCGGCGAAGCTCACCGACGGCACTGGCGGCGTCACTGTCACATCCTCGAGCGCAACGCTCGTGCTGGTCTGCGCCGGATTGTCGGCATCCTGCTCGGTGACCGTCGCCGTCAACGTGAATGAGGCGTTGTCCGGACCGGTCACGGTCAGTTTGGCGAGGGACCAAAGGGTCACATCAACAGCATTGGTGCCCTGGCCGGCGGTGACGGTGTTGACGCCATCGCTGAGGATCGCCCCTTCCGGCAGGCCGCTGATGACGATGGACTTGATCGTGTTGTGCGACGCGTCGCCGCTGAGCCCGGCGGCGCTGACGTCGAGCGCGATCGCGATCGGCGTGCCCTCGGTGCCCGAAACGGCGCCTTGCGTGAACGACACGTTCGGCGGCAGCGGAGACAAGGTCACGGTCTCGGTCGTCGCGGCCGAGTAGGAATTGCCGTTGGCGTCGGTCACCGTGACGGTCGCCGACAGCGTGAAGTCGCTGTCGTTCTCCGTGGTGATCGTGAGCTTGCCGAGAGTCCAGCCGCCGACATCGACCTCTTTGGAGCCGGCGCTTGCGGTGAAGCTGTTGACGCCGTCGCTGAGCACCGCGCCCGGTGGGATGTCCGAGATCACGAGCGATGTCAGCGTCGTGCTGCCGAGGCCGGTGAAGCTGATCTCGAGCGGGATCGGCGCGCCTTCGACGCCGGTTTCCGGCGTCGCGCCGAGGTTCACGAGCAGCTGCGGCAGGATGACAAGCTCGGTGCCGCCGTGGCCATCGGGCCTGAATGCGAACGTATCGCCGGTGGGCAGGCCGCCCTGGACCGAGAATGCCACCGGCGCGCCGTCCAGAAGCAGCGTCGTGCCGGTCCAGACCGCCGAGTGGACATCGTTGTTGGTGAGATCGATGACGTCACCGGCGTCCAGTCCGGCGAGCGTGATATCGAAGCCGGCGAGGTCCTCGACGCTCACCATCCCGTTGCCGACGAATGTCAGCACGTCATCCGGCGACAGCGTGTTGCCGGCGCCGAAATTCACGATCCCTGCATCGAAGATGGCAACGTCTCGCAGCGTCGAACCGCCCACATCCAGCGTGCCATCGGGCCCGACCGTCAGATTGCCGCCGGTGATGATGGTGCCGGCCTCCACGCGCAGCGTGGCGAGACCGGGATCGACGACGATGTCGCCGTGGTTCACGACGTTGACGCCGCTGAGGATCGCCAGGTCCGGCTCGACATGCAGCGTGCCGTGCGCATCGATGTCCAGCTCGCCACCGGCCATCGTCGTGCCGCTGTCGAGGGTCAGCGTCGATCCGCTGGTAATCCGGACGTGGCTGTCGCCGGTGATCGCCACGTCGGCGAGATCGGAGTTGCCGCTGCCGGCAATGGTCTGGATCAGACCGCCTCCGAGACCCGAGAGCTCGCCTCCGGTGATGGTGGCGTGCTTAAGATCGATGAACGAGCCGCATCCATCGGCGGTGATGAGGCCGCACGCGTTGTCGATATCGCTGTGATCGATGGCGATGACGCCGCCACGCGCGCTGATGATGCCGTCATTCTCGACATCGGACCTGTGGAATTCGACGAGCCCGCCGCATTCGGCCTCGATCTTTCCGGAATTCTCGACCTGGTCGCGCGCGAAGCGGACCTCGGCGCCCCTGCCGTCTGCCTCGATCACGCCATGGCAAGCGTTGTCGATCAGGGACCGCTCGAACACCACGTCGGCGCGATGCGTGGCCTCGATCAGTCCGGCATTGTGCACGTCCGCGCGCCCGAAACGGACCTCTGCCCCCTTGCCGTCCGCGACGATCTCGCCGTGGCGCTCATTGTCGACCAGCGAGCGCTCGAACACCACGTCGCCGCGATGCGTGGCCTCGATCAGTCCGGAATTGCGCACGTCCGCGCACTCGAAACGGACCTCTGCTCCCCCACCCTCCGCCGCGATCACGCCGTGGCGCTCATTGTCGATCAGCGAGCGCTCGAACACCACCTCGCCGCGATCGGCGGCCTCGATCAGTCCGGAATTGCGCACGTCCGCGCACGCGAAACGGACCTCTGCTCCGCCACCCTCCGCCGCGATCACGCCGTGGCGCTCATTGTCGATCAGCGAGCGCTCGAACACCACCTCGCCGCGACGGGCCGCCTCGATCAGCCCGGAATTGTCCACCCGGTCGCGATCGAACGCAATTTCCGAGCCCCTGCCGTCGGCGAGGATCGTACCAGCCCGATGATTGTCGACTTGCGAGCGCGTGACATCGATCTCGCCGTGCTCGCGGGCAATGATGCCGCCGGCATTGTCGATCCGGCTGCGCTCGAACACGATGGCCGAGCCTTTGCCCTCGGCCCCGATCAGTCCGTCATTGTCGATCCGGTCATGACGGAACGCGACGAGGCCGCCGTTCTCCGCGGCGATCGCGCCGGCATTGCCGACGAAGCCGTGCCTGACATCGACGCGGGAATGCCGGCCCGATGCCAGGATGCTGCCGTCCTCGCCATTAGCGATGCGCGCGAAGCTGAAGCCGACGCTGCCGCCGTCGACGGCAGCGATCGCGCCGGCATTGTCGACGCTGATGCGGTCGCCGGCCGCGCCGACGAACGTCACTTGAGCACCCTTCCCGTCGGCGACGATGCTCGCCCCGTCCTCATTGTTGATGTCAGCGGCGATCAGGACCTTGCCGCCGTTGCGCGCGGCGATGTCGGCGGCGTTGTCGAGCGAACTCTCGATCTCGAGCAAGCCACGATCCGCAGCCTCGAACAGCCCCGCATTGACCACGGCAGGCCCGCTCGGGCCCGGCCCCTGAACGTCGATCAGGATCGTCGATCCTGCGCCCGTGGCACGAACCGAGCCTTCATTGAAAAGCCGATCTTCAACCAGAAGCTCGCCGGACAGGGTCGCTTCCAGCAGGCCGAAATTGTCGACCTTGTTGCCGGTATGGATGACAAGCCGTCCAGTGTCCTCCTCGCCGAGCGGCGTGGCGTCCACCGTCCCCTTGTTGACGAAGACGAGCTGGCCGTCGCCAACGCCGATGTTGCCGCTGCCCGCGATCAGATTGTCGACATTGGTCAGCACAGCGCCGGTGCCGGCGGCGCCCAGGATGAAATTGCCCGCGGTCGGGCCCAGCATGTCGATGCTGCCCCGCCCGGCCAGGCTGACGGCGCCGATGATCCGCAGCGACGGATCGACCCCGGACGAATTGAGCTGGATCAGGCCCGCATTGGCGAGGTTCGGGACACCAAGCGAACCGCCAGTGATGTTGAGTATGGCGCCGAAATTAACCGTCAGGCTGGCGATCGTATAGCTGTTGGCGTAGCTCGCCTTGCCGCTCTGGATGATGACGATGTCGGTCGCCGCGGTCGGCGCAAAGCCCTGATTCCAATTGAACGGGTCGCGGTCCCATTGTCCGAGGCCATTCCAGATGAACAAATTGGAATGGACTGGCGACGGCGACGGAAGATCCGGCGGCGAGACGATTACCGTGACGTGCGGGCCGCTGCCATAGAAGTTCAGATCCGGGAAGGACGGCAGGTCCTGTCCGAAGTTCGCCAACGGAAAGGTGGGCGCGTCGATCGGACTGCCGCTGCCGTGAATGCCGCCCACCGCGCTCGGCGTCACGGTATTGGTTTCGAGCCACTGCAAAGCCTCTCGCATCGGGCCATCGGCCGACGATCCGGACGCATCGAGCGGCAGCGAAACCAGTTCGCCGTGCTGGTCGACATAGGAGATCAGATGCGGATCGCCGATGCTGCCGAGCGCAGTGCCGCGCGCGAGCAGATCATAGGACCCGTGAGTCCTGGCCCCGTGATGGTCGATGAGCGCAAACGAATAGCTGATGCCGCCGAGCTTCGCCGAGACGCTGGCGCTCTCCTCCGCTGTCAGTCCATGCACCCAGCCGGCTGCGCCGGCATGGACGTGCATGGTGGCGACCGGCGTGCCGATCGTCAGATCGCCGCTGTCGGCAAGCTTGCCTGCAATGAACGCGAAGGTGCCCTCCAGCAGCGTGAGCGCTGCCACGTTCGAATCCGAACCGGCGTGGGCGGAATGGCCGTCGACGGCCATCCGCGTGTTGGCGGCCAAATGGAGCGCGGTGCCGTCGGACAGGACAATGCTGACGGACGACGCGCTTCCTGTCTTGATGACGTCGTTCTTGTAGATCGCGTCACCGGCATGCAGGGTGACGCTGACACCGTTGCGCATGACCGTGACGTCGCCCGCGACCTTGTCGATACGGCCAATCGCGCCTTGGGCGAAATGGCCGCTGACATCCGAGGCCTGGCCCGGCGGCTGCAGCTGCGCGTATTTTTGCGGCGCCGCGCCGCGCATCAGCGCGATGCCAGCGTTCAGGCGATCCGCACTCGCGCCAATCTGGCTCGCGACCTGCTCGTCGAACATGGTAGCCGCAGGCCCGTGGTGCTCGCCCCGCAACTGCACGTCGAGCATCTGGGCCGGCTGCACCGTCTCGGCCGCCCGGGTAGTCGCCTGTTCCGAATGATGATTGGATGCTGACGTCTGTGATTGCGGCTCAATTTCACCGTTCGTCATACAATTTTCCAAACCTATCAATCATTCAAATGTCCGCATCGCGCGTGGACGGTCGATGCGGGTGACCGCGGGCCAGCGCAGCCGAGGTCAGAATGGGTTATCCCATTACCCGGGACAAGCTTAGCGTAAACGAATGGTTAAATGGGCGCCCGCATTGTGAGTCAGCGGGGGCAGAGCCCGGTTCAAGGGCTGCCAAAATTGAGGTCGGACAATGGCGGTATGATCGTCTGGATATCCCGCTGGTTGTGTTGCTGGTTGCTGCCCGCGAAAACCGTGTCAACTGCGGTCGTCGTGGTGAAGCAGATACCTTGACAGCAGGCGCCGTTGAACACGTCATCGCTCAGCGCGACGTGCATGGCTTCCTGACCTGAGAGCCGAACGCCGAGGTCGGTGCCGTGTTCGCTCCCGGCCACCTTGACCCGCGCGACGCCGACGATGGTCCCGTGCTCTTCCGCAACAACGATCGAGCTTGATTGCAATTCGAGCTGATCAAACGAGAGTTCACGACGGCATGCATCTATGAAGTCCCTGTCTTAACCCCATACTGCTTTCGACCGATAACGTAGCGCCGATAGCCTGGGCGGCATGCACTCTCGCGCTGGCACGGCTTGTCGCGGTTCCTGAACGACGGCCGCGTCGAGCTCGACACCAATCCGGTCGAACGCGCAATCCGCCCTGTCACCCTCAGCCCAAGAACTACCTGTGCGCCGTGTCTTGTAACGGTATGCGTCGGGCACCAGGCAAGACGCCGATCATCATTAAGCGTAACGCTGCGGGCTCAAGCCATGGCGGCGGGCGATCTCCGACGCCACCACGCCGGGCTCCGTCGCGAATACACTTCTTCGCGCCCGCCGGAAGTTAGTTTGACAACGCCGATGGGGCTCGAGATATGCACCCAGTGGTACGGTGAAAACGCTCTCCGTCATCCACGTGGGCCTCGAACTGGAGCAACTCCAACAAGCGGCGAGCCTTGATGCCCTGCGGAGCGGAGAGAATCTGACGAAGATGCATGAGGCGTTCTGCGGGAGCAATGCCGACCGTACACTGGTCAAATTTTGTCTGCCGCTCCGATGCAGAAAACGGGTTCAACAAGGATCCCTTGGGATGCTGGAGTGATCGCGCCAGACGCCGGCGTCCTTCAAGGTCACGATCGTCGTATGCGGCAACAGATTTGTCGCAGTGTCCGCGCCGCTTTCGGCCTTCGGATCCAGCCGCATCTCCACAATTTGCATGTGGCGCCGGGTTTCGGCATCGCGCACCGCTTGCGGGGTGAAGTCGGCGAGCTCCACCCCGCCATAGCGAAGCATGGTTGCAATGGCGTACTGCATCGAGAACATGGCTTCCCGCGGATCGCCTGACTCTGAATGCATGAGGTTCACCATGTTGACCCGGCCTACCAGCGTTTCGACCTGTGCGACCTCATCGGCATCGAAGCGGTGCTCTGCCGCAAGAGATTGCAATGCATCAAGGCAGCGATGGGTTGATGCGCAGTTCGGGTAGAGCTTGAATGCAAACCCGTGGCTCTCAATGGCCAGCGGTTCTTTATGGACATTTGCCACAGTGGACCAGTCAGCCGCCGTGCGGCCGCCATACAACGCGCCAAAGCCGTGTGGGCCTTCCAGTGCCACTTCGCTGCCTCTCACTCCCGCCGCGGCCAATGAGGCCGCCAGGACTCCGCCTTGGGCGGCCAGTCCAGCATGCAGCGGCTTGGCGTCGGTGCCGAACTGGACCTTGGGCCCCGCGGCCATGGAAACCGCCAGGCTGAGCGCGTGCGTCATCTTGTCGGTGTCCAAGCCCCGGAGCCTTGCGCATGCCGCTGCGGCGGCAATGACGCCGATGGTCTGCGTGCCGTGCCAGCCTTTTTCGAAATGGGCCCTGTTCATGGCCATGCCAATCCGGGCCATCACTTCGCTGCCGACAATCAGCGAATCAAGCACCTGGTCCAGGGAGGCATCCATCTCGCAAGCCTGCGCCAGGATCGCGGGAATGACGGCGCAGCCAAAGTGGCTTCCTGCAACAAAAAACATTTCGTCGAGCTCTCTCGCATGCGCCGCCGTTCCATTCGCCAGCGCGCTCCGCCGTCGAAGCCCTCAATGGAGATCAGAGTTTCGTTGCAGAAAGCGTCGCGATCTACCGTACCCGCCGCGATCGCATGCTGTCGCGCATCAACCAGATCGAGAGCCTGAGCTGCCTGCCGCCCGACGGCGCGTTCTACCTCTACGTCAATTGTGCTGGCCTGATCGGCCGAAGGACACCGGCCGGGACGTGCCTCGAAACCGACGGTGACGTCGCGATGTACCTGCTCGAAAGCGTCGGCGTCGCCGTGGTTCAAGGCAGCGCCTATGGCTTGTCGCCCTACTTCCGCATTTCGGTCGCGGCGTCGCTCGAAATCCTCGACGACGGCGCCAGTCGCATCGCTCACGCCGTTTCAGAACTCCGCTAGCACCCCGATCGAAAGCATCTCATGGCAAACACCGGCATCGTGAAGAACACTTCGGCTCCCGCAAGTCGATCCTGCAGTGATCGCAAAACTGCGGACCATCGCGGTCGCCCTGCTCAGCGATCAGCTGCACCGCAATTGCGGCAGTACCGGGCTGATCCCGTATCACTTCCCGGCGCCGATGGTGGGCACTGCGGTGACGGTCGAGACGCGCGGCGGCGACAACCTCGCCATCCTGCGCACCTACGACTTCTGTCGTCCCGGCGACGTGATGGTCGTCGATGCCGGCGGTGATATCTCCAACGCACTGGTCGGCGGCATCATGACGCTCGCCGCGGCCTCGCTGGGGCTTGCCGGCATGGTGATCGACGGCGCGATTCGCGACGTTGCCGAGATTCGTCAGCGTACTTTTCCGTGTACGCGCGCGGCGTGACCCATCGTGGTCCATACAAGGATGGTCCCGGAGCGATCAATGTCCCGATCACCGTGGGGGGTATGCCCGTGAACGCGGGCGACATCATCGTGGGCGATCAGGACGGCCTCCTCGCCTTCCCACCATCCCTGGCTGCAGGGGTCATCGAGAAGGCACTGGCCCAGGAACAGAATGAACACCGCACCATCCAGGCAATCCGTGAAGGCCGATGGGATCGATCATTCGTCGATGCGCTTGAGGCACGTTGCGCCAACTGAGCGGCAAATGTGAGAGTTGCGGAGAAGCTGACGGAGAGGGAGCACGCCAGGCCCGTTCTTGATGCCGGCCAGGCTCTCCCCAGTCCTTTCAGCAGGCCTCCCCCCGCCCCTCGAGGGTCGTCCTACACGGTATTGACCTACTTTCCCGCGGATGGCCGATGCCGGAATATAACGGCCTTCTCCAAGGCTCCCATCATCGGATGATGCAGGCCTTTGCCTGCCTGCTCCATTTGAAGAAGGCGCCGCAGGGCGGCCTGGGGCGGGCGCCCGCCGGGCACTCGTTCCACACCGGCGCGCCGGCCTCCCAGCCATCGACCACGCAGCCTCCGTTCGGCGCGACGTGGCATCCGGGTCCACAGGACTCGCCTGCATGAGAAGGCCCCCCGACCAGACCCAGCACCAGTATTGCGAGGCACAAGACTCTCATCGCTCTGCTCTCCCGAGACGAGACGGCTGACCAACAATGCACCGGCAGCGAGAACGACACCGGCTACGATCCGTTCCCGAAACGCAGCTTGCGTTCCTGAAGCTCGTCGATGATGCCTCGAGCCCCCGTTCGTCATTCTGCGCGAGCAGCATGGCGCTGGCGCGGCGGATGGCACCCGTCACTTGAGCGACATCGAGCAAAATCGGCCCAGCGGCGCCGCGCGCGTCAACGGCACGACCTGCTACTGCTTGACCGGTGCTGACGGCTCGTTTCGCACCCCGAAGATGCCCTTGAAAAATTCGACGGCCTTGTTCGACGAGTCGGACGCGTCCGGGGTCGACGTCGGCGTTGTCGAACGCGCGAGCTCGGCCTGAGCTTGCCTGCTTTTCCGGCGCGCATGCGCGGCGCTCCGCCGGCGCGATCCTGTTTCGTCGCCGACGACGATCGTAATCTTCTGCGACACCACGGGAGGATCGAAGTTGAAGTGCTCGCCGTCGCCGAGCACGAGCTGCAGCGTATGTTTTCCCGGCGGCAGCTCGATCCGGACCTCGGTCTCGCCGCCGCCATAGTGCAGATGCTTCCTGTCCTGCGGGATCGGTTCGCCCGCGCTGATCGGATCATTGGAATCGATCAGCAGATGATGATGGCCGCTGTTGGCGAAACTGTCCCCGGCATGGGTGACCCCCATGTTGCGGAGGCCGAAGCGGCACCAGAACGCGCCCTTCACGGTGTCCCCGTCGGTGGGCGTGATGAAGTAGAGATGCGCATCCTTGGGCGCGGTCCTGCCCTGCCCCGACGCAAGCGTCGGCAACAGCGCGAGCGCAGTAGTCAGTCCCATGGCTGCAATCGTCACGTGCCGACGCAGACCAGGTCGTCGAAAGCATTTCAGATCAGTCAACGCCGCCGAAGGCGCAGATGTGACGCTACTCATAACGCTCCAACTCGCAAACATATTGCACAACAGATATTGTCAACTTCGAAACAATGGCCGCCGGTTAGACGGCTCGAGCCCTGACGCGTCCAGCTCAACGGTGCCGCTAACTCGGTCTGCTCGTCATCCTCCTCCGCACCAGCCCGCACTAGAGCGACTGAGCGACGCGGAAGCCATGCGTCGGATATCTCACCCGCCCGTCGTAGCGGTCGCGGCTTCCGCTGCGCACGTAGCTTGCATCATTCTTCCACGATCCCGAGCGGATGACGCGGACGAAGCTCTGCTCGTCAACCCATGCCGCGCCATTGGACGGCGCTCCCTGATAGTTCTTGTGCCAGCTGTCGGCGACCCACTGATCGACGGAGCCGCCCATATCGAACAGGCCGAAAGGATTGGCCTGGAAGCTCCCCACTTTCACTAGGCGTGCGGGCTCGCCGGTCCCGTTGCATCCGTCGCAATTGGCCATTCCCGGGCGCATCTGATCGCCCCACCAGAATTTCGTCGCTGCACCTCCGCGCGCGGCATATTCCCATTCCGCCTCGCTCGGCAGCCGAAACGGCTTGCCGGAGGTGCGTGAGAGCCACGCCAGATAGTCCTTGGCGTCGTAGTAGCTGACATTGGTGACGGGATTGTCCTCCGGGCCTGTCGCCAGGTCCGCGCACGCCTTGTCGGTCACGCATGCGTTCCACTCGCCGACCGTGACGGGATATTTGCCGAGCGCGAACGGTGCGATCGTGACGCGGTGGACGGGAAGCTCCGCGCTTTCGAGGCCCCCCATTGCGAACGTATTGCCGGGGATCATGACCATGTCGGGCAAGCGGTTCGTCGAACGCATCGACGGCTCGGCAGCCATATCCGAATCCGTGAGAGAGGGTGCGGCCTTGGGCGGCGAAACGACCGCCGCGGCCTGCAACTCTGGCGCCGGGCTTTGCATCGTCTCCGTGGGGCTCGAGCGCGTCGCGGCGTCCGGAAGCCCGCCTTGCAGCAGCGCTGGCGTTGGCTCGGGCGTCGGCGCAACGGGCTGCGGCGGAGCCGGGCTCTCCGAAACAGCGATGCTCGTGCGGCTCGCAGCCGGCTCCGGCGTCTGGACCGCCTGCTGCTGCGAAGCCGGCTCGGGGAGCGGCGAGCCGGGACCACGCGCCAGCATGAACCAGCCGGCGATGGCGATCAGAACGAAGGCGGCGAGACCGGCCGCGGCGCGGGGCGAGACCAGCGGCCCACGTTCGGCGCGCGAAGCGGCCGAGCGAAGCTTCGAGGCCAGATCGTCCTGTCCATGCGTCTGCCAGATCTCGGCAACGTTGCGAGCTTCCGCCGCGGAATATTGCTCTGTCGAAACACCGGGAATGCTGCAGACGATCCGTCCAGCCGCGCCGCCATCTGTCGCCGCCTCGACGCTGGCGGTCGCGCATCGGGACTCGAGGGAGTGCTGCAAGGGCGGACACATCATCAGCAACAGGCCGCCGTCATCGCTATTGCGGCGCTGCTGGATCTCCGGGCACTCGATCTGCTCGTCGACACGCTGGAAGCTGGGCGGGCGCAGCGCGTTCAACGTCACCCGCACCGTCCGGCCGCACCGCTCGCACGGAACGGTCTGGGTGACCGAGACCATCGCCAACTCGCTCGCCGTTGAGCCCGCCGCGTGCCTCATCTCGTCGATCCCGATCATCGTCGTCTGGGACGCGCCCCGCATTGGCCCTGCTGGATCATTGCCCCCAGGCAGCAAACGCATCCTTGAATGCGCGCTCACCGTCTGCTCCCTTTTCGATCGCCAGAACCGCCCGGCTGCCGCCGCTGTACACGATCGGAATGTCGATCCACTCCTTGCCCTTGAGCAGCAGCACGTTCCGCTTGGTGTCGACATCGCCGGCCGACAGCGCGATCATGAAGAACGTCGGCGTCACCTTTGCCGTGAGAGCGGACAACGGAGCGCCGCGCCCCGATTCCCTGGCCTTCATGCTCACGCCCCGCAAGGTATCGACGCCGGTGCGAGAGGCGTCCTCCGGCAGGTTGAACTTGACCTCCATGATGTGGCTTGCGGGCATTTCGTTTTCGACGTTGGGACGCAGCAACAGGGTGGCCGTCATGCGCTGATCGATCTCGATATCGCCTTTGATGGATGCCGGCACCGCCCCGGCGCCCGGCTCGACGCGCCACGTCACCTTGCCCATGAATCGCTTGCCGCGAGGATCCGACGGATCCTCCTGGTATAGCACGGCATGCGACACAAGCAGCTCGGCAGCGCTTGTCGCACCATCACTCGTCGCACCCTTGCCGTCCGGCGAAATCCGGTCCGCAATCACTTTGCGCGGCTCTGTACCGGCCGGCAGCGCGACCGCCGTCGAGCCTCCAGTCCAGAAAGCCGGCAGTTGACTGAAGACCCCTTGCCACGAGGTCGTCATTCGGTTCGTGGCCGACAGCCAATAGGCCGAAGCGCCGACCATCATGACCGCGACGGCTGCCGCAGCGGCCATAAGGTGCCGGGCGCGCCATCGCCTCACTGTGCCAATCGAGCGCGAGCGGCGGCTCTCCGCCTGCGGCGGCAGGTCGGCGAGATCGCGCAACGCGTCGCGCCGCCGCGCGTCGGCCGGCGCCGCGCGGTCGAACGTCTCTGCCTCGGGCACACGCGGGTTCGATGAAGCCACGGGGGACACCGTGCGCAACGGCAGCACGGTCGCGGTGGCCGGCGCTTCGGCCAGATGGAGAGAGTCGCTGTTCGTAAGTGATCCGGCAGCTTCCGACGATGTCGAGACCAGCGGCACTGGCGCGCCGGGCGACTCCGGACCGCCCCAGTTCTCAGCCGCTCCACCACGTGCTGATTCCTGCGCTTCCCCGCTCCGCGCGCTGACGCGCGAGCGCGGGCTCAGCCAGGATGGCGGCGCGACGTGAATCACGCTGCTCTGTTGCGGCTCCCGCTCTGCCGAGAGCCGGGCGAGCGCCAGACCTTCGGCCACCGTGGCGATCTCATCCTCGATCGAACTCGCCGGGCGGGTGACCGACGGCTCGGCGTCCACGCTCGCACCAGCCGGTATCGGCGACTGTGCCGAAGTTGCAACGACGGTTGCCGGCGGCTCGGACTCCAGAAGCGGCAGGGGCGACGCCGTCATCGGCAGCACGACCGAATCGAGCCGGCGCGTCTGTCCTCGAAGCCGGATGATCCGATCGGGAAACAGCGACTTGACGAGATCGTAAAGGCCCGCGCCGGGCAGCAAGAGCTGGCGGATCGCGACGGGGCCGCTGCGTGCGGGAACGTGATCGGCACGTCCGACGCCGTGATCGCCCGGCTCGAGAACATCGAGCGTCGGTCGCCCCTGATCCGAGAGGACGACGACCTTGCGCCCCCGGAGAACCGCATTCAGCTCGCGCAGATCGGACGACGAGGCGTCGTCGACGATCACCAGATCGAACACCCCGAGGCGCGACGGAAGTTGCTCGGCGACACGCCAGGTCGGCATCAGCTGGCACGGAATTCCTTCATGGCATCCTTCCAGCGCCTCGCGCGCGATCTCGCGCAACCGGGACGCCGTCAGGCCCGAGCAGGTCGCAGCCAGTTTGCGCAGCGTCGTGGTGAAGACGGTGAACGCGTGCATCACATCGCTGTCGATGTTCTGCGCCAGGCTGAGGGCAGTCCGTGACACGACCACCTCTTCGAACAGCTCACGCAAACGCACCTCGAGCGCGGCACGCTCGTCGGACAGATCGCGGAGCCGCTGCAACTGACCGACGACTTCGGTCTGTCGCGTCAAGACCGCCCAATTCCAGGCCATGACCCAATCTGCGACGAGCACCGGATCGCCGCCGTCCCGGTCTGCCGGCTCGGTCCTGATACGGCGGGCGAAGGCGCCTGCCCCGGCCGCGGTCATCGCTTGGCACACCTCATCGAGCAGTTCGACATCCTCGCGCCGCTCATGCAGCGCTCGCAGCCTTGTGCGCACGGCGATCCAACGCCGCTCGATTTCGCGCGGACCGATATCATCGCGGCCGATCTGCGAGAGCACGTCTTCGCGAACCAGCGCTTCGATCGCACCGCAGCCGCGGAACAGCCGTTTCAGCCGGGCCAACTCCGTCCGCTGATCGGCGACGCGTCGAGCCGCGGTCCTGACGGCAGCCGCGAGCGCTGCAAGTCTCTGGCCATCGCCGAGCAGATCGGCGATGTCGGCGTCCCGCATCGAGAGCTTTGCGGCATTGATCGACACGTTGCGCTTGGCCAGGGCGGCCGTCACGACCGCGATCTCGACGCTCCTGGCGACGCGCTCGTGCCCCTGGAGCGGATGCGATGCTTCCAGCGCAGGCGCACCGATAGCCGGCGCCAGCGAACGCCATCTCGCGTCGAGCGAATGCTGGTGGCGCCGCCACGTCAGGTGATCGCGGACAACGCTCCAATCCGCAGCCGTCTTTGGCGCGAAGCCCGCCAGCTTGATCGCATCCACGGACTGCTTCAGCGCACGACCGGACGGCGACAACCGCGCCAACAGCTTGGTGCTGCCGCCGGCAGCCAATCGCTCCACGGCAGCAACCAGATCGTTGTCGAGGAAATTGTCGTCCGGCAGTTCCACCGGCCGCGCCAGCACGTCAGCGCGCCGGACCAAGAGAGCCGAGGCATCGCGTGCGAAGTCGATCACCATGGCCGCTTCGCGCGGTGTTTCGCCGCCACGCCCGCCGATCGGAGACAGCGCCGCGAGCCAGGGCTGTTCGGCGATGATCCGATGCGCTGCAGCCAGTGCATCGAGATCACTGGCAAATTTGTCGGCCTCGTCCGGTCCGAGCGCCGCCGCGGCAGCGCGGCCGAGCCGATCGTCCCGAACATCCGCACTGCCCTGCGCCGTCGCTTGCAGATCCTTGTGCAGGCGCACCAAGGTCGCGGCGTCCGGCAGCGTCGCCATCTTGGGAAGCTCGTCATCGACATATTTGAGATCGGCGCCCAGCCGCAGCCGCGCCGCGCGCGCCTGATCGGCGGCCGCAATCAGCAGATCGGTCTCGGCCAGAAACCGTTCCGGGCGATCCGTGAACCAGGCATAGTCGTCTCGCTCGGCGATCAACGACGTCAGGCCGTCAACCGGCAGGTCGGAGACGCCCTGTGACCTCAACGTGCTCCGGTCGACGATCGCGGCCGCCTCGTCGTCGAGACGCGAGATCTCCTGACTGGTTGCGACGATGTCGCGTTCCAAGCGATTGACCGCTTCGGCCTGCTCGTGCAGGTCCATCCTCTCGACGATCGAGAGTAGCCGGCCCACGATTAGCTCTGCTTCCCGTAACGCGTCCTTGTCCGACGCCATCAGATTGAGGGTGAGATCGCGCACGGCGCCGGGCAGCGCACCGGACAGGGTCGCGAGCGCCGACTCGTCGCGCGAGACCACGAGCACGCGCAGCCCCAGAGCGAGATGATGACAGACCAGATTGACGATCGCGGAACAGCGGTCGGTGCCGACGGCGCCTTGAACGACCACGCCGTCCGATCGTCTCAGCTGGCGTACAATTTCCATCTGGTCGGAGTTGGTCGGCAGGGGAAAGAACAGATCGCCCTGGCCGTCAGCGGCTTGCGCGGCGGGAGCGACGTCGATCGGATGACCGATCACGCCGGAGGGCCGCTGGCGCAGCATGTCCCGGGCATCGTGGTCCGGAGCCCCGAGCAGAACATTGAGCGGCGTGGTCAGGCAGCAGCCACTCTTCGGTCCATACTCGATCGCTCGCCTTAGGCGCTCGAGATCGTGCAGCAGCGTCTCGTCCGAGCGCTGCCGCGCAAACATCACCCAGCGATCTGAGACCATCAGCCGCTCGCCTGCTTCCGGCAGCGGATGGGCTGGGCCCGGCGCGCCCGGACAATAGCGGGCTTGCGGATCGAGGTGGGAGCTGATCGCGGTGAGCACCGGCTCGAAACTCGTCGGTTGGAACGGCGATATCTCGCTGCCTCGCCCGAGAGCCTGCAGCAGCGTTTCGGCGTGATCACCTGCCGATGCCGCCGTGGGCGTCATCGGCTCGAAGGCGCTGAGGCGGACCGCCGCGCCGGCCATCCGGGGGCGAACCCTGATTTCCGCCTCTGCACTTTCCACGACCTCGATCTCGACGAGACGCTCGAGCACCGGCAGATCCAGGTCACGTCCCTGTCGTCGCCAGCGGCTGACGCCCAGTCCCCAGACGATCTCGCAATCGCCCCGACTGGCCACGTTAGCCAGTTCGCGCAACCGTCGGTGCAGGTCGATGGTGCGACGGATCGGCCGTTCGGCCGCGGCCCACGTGGCCCACGAACCCGCGAGATATCGCTCCAGGCGCTCGACGATGTCAGGGCGCTGCTCCAGACGCAGACGCACGCTCCAGAGTCCCTCGGCGGCATCGCCAGACTCCCCCTGCGAGCAGTGCTCCGCACGCGCCTGCCCGAGTGCGACCAGGCGATCCTTCTCGGTCTCGTCTACCGTGATCGTGGCGCGCTGCCGGACCAGCGGACGTCGGTTCGGATCATCGGACACGCCGATCCACATGACCAGATCCGAATCGACAGCCGGCGGCTGGGTGGCAACGAGGCCTTCGACGCAGAGCCACACCGGGCCGTCCGCATCGAACGTGTCGCGCGTGACGCCGGGCAGGTTCTCAAGCTCGTGCTGATGAAGCACAAAACGGGTGCCGTCCGACAACTGATAGTCAGACACGCGCTGAACCGCCTCGCGCCCATGCGAGACTATATCGCTGAGGTGACCGAGGATGGTCTGCAGCGGTCCGATCGCTGGCTGCAACCGATGGACAACATTCATGATGTCTTTCCGATCCGAGCCGATGCGCGCCACGACCCGCGCCGCACCTGGTGAGAAGCATGATGATCAAAGCAAGCAGACTTGAACATTTTCAATCTTGGTAAGGTTCGCGTCTCCCGCTGCACCGCGATTGCACTGGTCGAGATTTCGCGGCGTTCGACGGACGACAGGACTAATTGGCCAATAGGGTCACGCAATGCGGCGTAATGATGGGTGCCTCGCCACACGGGCTGCAAAACCGCCAAGATGAGCCAACTGATTTGTAGGACTTCCAAAAAGTTCGGATCAGACGAGCCGCGGCTACTTTAGAATTCGTTTAAAGGCCGCGACTTTCCGCCCGCTCGGCTGCCTTGATTGCGTGCGGCGGGCGGTCGCACGATCCCGAGAGCCGCCGAACCGGAAAACCCGCACGTCATCCCGCCGCAATCCGAGCAGAGCCCGCGTCGGTTTTCCCGTGTGATTTGAATGGGCGCTCCAGACAATGCCATCGCTTCAACGCAATTCGTCGCGCAACGCCTCGATCGCTGACGAAGTGTGGCCTCACTCACGAACTCACGCTGCGGCAGCCTGGGCTTCAATCGATGATGCGTATCATGTCATTGCGCCCGCGATGATTGTCGCGCGCCGTAATCGGCAGGAATTCGCGGAACTTAGCCGATAGCGGCAAGCCTGGCAGCGCCCGCCCGCTCTTCTGCCGAACAACCACGCCCACCGGCGCGCGCACCGCTCTGCCCAAGTGCCGTCACGTCAACATCGCCCGCGAGCCCAAGTATCGACATTGCCGGCTTCTAGCGGCGAAGGACTTGCATTTGCACACACGGATCAGTGCTCAGGCGACGCGGATGAGGGTTGGACGTCCGCAGGTCATTGATGGGGAGGTTGAACTGATGGATTTGGTTAGCTGCAATGTGAGACCTGCCGGTCGCGTCGTGCCTGCGCACGACGTTGCGCCAGGTCTCGGCAATGGTGCTCGAACGCGCGGCCGGGCAAGGCTCCTGCCCTCGCTCCTGGCCGCTGTCTCAACACTGGCGCTGGGCGCCGTGACGGCGAAGGCGGCCGAAAATACGCCGTCGCGTGCGACGGACGGGCCGGCGGTCAAGGCGCTGATGGCGAAGCTCGAGTCCATGGAGCAGCGCATCAACAGCCTCCAGGTCGAACTCAAGGACGCGAAGGCCAAGAAAGCCGCCAGCGTCGGACAGTCCGCATCGCTCGCATCGAGGCGACCGACGGACAAGGTGGCGCTCACCGACGGCAAGGACCAGCGTGGCAGCGCGTCGAAAGCTTCGTTCAATGCGGCGTCGGCGTCGAATTCCACTGCCAACGCCATGGCGCTCGCCGATCCGAAAGACACCAAAGCCAACGATCAGGCCGCACAGCGCGCGGAATCGCCGACACCGGCGTCACGGCTGGCGGCAGCGTTTGCGGATTCGGAGCCAAAGCCCAGATTCACGCCGGCTGCCGATCTCAAGGCACCCCCGCCGTCACCGGGCAGAGATCTGTTCGGCGCTGCGCCTACTCCCGCGCCCGGCATGAAGATCGGCATGTACGGCGAAATCAAATTCGGCTCGATGCAGAACCCTGACGCCAACGGCCAGTGGCAGAACGGCTTCGACGCGCACCGCTTGGTGCTGCTGCCGACCTATCAGGTCAACGACTACATCACCTTCAATGCAGAGCTGGAATGGGAGCACGGCGGCATCGCGTTCGACAACGACGACAAGCTGCACGGCGCCGTCGAGGTCGAACAAGCCTTCTTCGACATCAAGTTCAACGACTATTTCACGTTGCGCTCTCCAGGCGTCGACCTGATCCCGATCTCCTTTACCAATCTCTACCACGAGCCGACGCTGTTCTACAGCGTGCGGCGGCCGGAGCTTGCCAACGGCCTGATCCCGACCACCTGGTATGCACCCGCGGCCGGATTCTACGGCAAGATCGTCGACGGCTTGAACTACCAATTCCAGGTCAGCCAGAGCGCCGAGGACTTCGGTGACAGCTTCGATCGTCGCGGGGACAATGGCCACATCACGCCCGGCGGCTATGAGGGCGGCATCAATGGTTTAGAGGCGCTTCAGCTTTCTCGTCCGCCGATCGGCGATAATCGTCAGTTGAGCAACCAGCTGGCCTATACGTTCCGACTGAGCTACACGCCGTCGTTCCTCCCCGGCTTCGCCGGCAGCTCGGCGATCTACTATTCGCCGAACGTCACGCCGCGCGGCGCCTACGCCACCGATCCGAACGGCAACGAGATTTCGCTCGGCAAGAACGCGATGACGATCTTCAACACCGAAGCTCGCTATCGCGTCCCGAACACGGGGCTCGAGCTGCGGGGCGAATACGCCTTCGTGAACTTCTCCAACCCGGAGAACCTGCGTGCGAACAACGACCTTGTTGACGACAACAACGTCGGCAAGAACATGTGGGGCTACTCGGGCGAGATCGCCTATCACTTCCGGGCGCCCAACGACTACGACATCGTGCCGTTCTATCGTTACACCCGCCAGAACTTCCAGACCTCGGGGGTGCTCGGCTCTGACATCTCGAACGGGATTCACAACATCTCAGGTCATGGCGACATGACGTTCCACGACGTCGGCCTCGCTATCTTCCCGAATCCGAGCCTGGTCTACAAGCTGAACTACACCAAGGTGATCGATCACAGCGCCGCCGGCGCCATGCAGGATCGCATACTCGCCGGTGTCGGCTGGCTCTGGTAGCCGATTGGACCCCGCCTGCTGCGCAGGCGGGCGGCAAAAAGCTGGGGACGGGAGGCCGCTGCCTTCCGTCCCGGGCATCTCCTCGACAAACATGCGTACTCATCAGAGCGGGCGGGCGGGCAAGTGGTTTGGAATGCTGATGTGAGCTCCGATAGGCTGAGATACGGTACGGTCTCGGCTGCTCTGGTCGTCGTCGCGCTGGGGCTTGCGGCGTGCAACCCAGCCACGCTCAACGCCGATGATCGCGGTGACGACGTGATGGGCAAGGTCGGCCGGCTCGACCTTTCACCCCGCTATCCCCGGCAGGTGCTTCCCGAGCAATCGCCGGCAGCCAGGCGCGCGCGCGCCGAAATCTATTCCGGCGCCGACGATGCGAGAGACGCGCGCAATGCCCGCGCGGAAGCGCCCTCCTCCGACTCGCTTCCGGTCCAGCAGGTGGCTGCGCATTCGCAACCCGTCGGCAACGGCTTCGAACTGAATTTCGAAAACACACCGATTGCGACGGTTGCCAAGGTCGTGCTCGGCGACGTCCTCGGCGTCGGCTACACCATCGATCCCCGGATTCAGGGAACGGTCAGCCTGTCCTCGGTGCGCCCGGTGCCGAAAGCCGACGTCGCCTACGTCCTGGAAAATGCGCTGCGCCTCGCAGGTACGGCGCTGGTCCGCGACAATTCCGGTTACCGCCTGATCCCGCTCGGCGACGCAGTCGGGGCCGGCAACGTCGATCGCGCCGGAGGCTCGGCCGAGCCCGGCTATGGCATTTCAGTGCTGCCGCTGCAATACGTCTCCGCGCCGACATTGCTGAAGCTGCTCGACAGCTTTGCGCTGAAGCCCGGCACCGTGCGCGCCGACCCCGGCCGCAACGTGCTGCTGATTCAGGGCACCGGGGCCGAACGCCAGACCGCGATCGACGCCGCGCTCAGCTTCGATGCCGACTGGATGCGCGGGCAGTCGGTCGGGATCTTCCCGATCGCGAACGGCAATCCCGAGCCGATCGTCGCCGAACTCGAGAAGATCATGGACGCCGGCGACAGCGGCCTCGGCCAGAACATGGTCAAGTTCCAGACCATCAGCCGTATGAACGCCGTGATGGTCATCAGCCGCAAGCCGGCGCTGCTGCACACCGCGGAAACGTGGATCAAGCGGCTGGACAGCGGCAACACGCTGCGCAACAGCGTGCATGTCTACCGGGTCAAGTATGGCGAGGCTCGCCAGATGGCACGGGTGCTGAACGACATGTTCACGGTCTCCGCCGGCGCTGCAGAGGCAGCGTCGAACGACCTCGCGCCTGGCACGGGTGCATCGACCAACTCGAGCATCGAGCGGCTCTCGGCCGCCGGCACGACGGGGTCTGCTGGCCAGCCGTCGGGCTCCAACGGGCTCGTCGCCAACCGGGGCTTTGGCGGGACGCCGCCGCCGACCCAGGCCGGCTTCGACGCGGGATCGGACTCGCGCGCGTCTCCCGCCGGCAGCAAACCGCTGATGGACGGTGTGCGCATTACGCCCGACGTCGTCAACAACACGCTTCTGATCTATGCCGACAAGGAAAACTATCGGGTGATCGAAGCCACCTTGCGGCAATGCGATCGTCCGCAGTTGCAGGTCGCGATCGACGCGACGATCGCCGAGGTCACGCTGAA
Source organism: Bradyrhizobium sp. HKCCYLS2038 (assembly GCF_051167655.1). Classification (NCBI taxonomy): domain Bacteria; kingdom Pseudomonadati; phylum Pseudomonadota; class Alphaproteobacteria; order Hyphomicrobiales; family Nitrobacteraceae; genus Bradyrhizobium; species Bradyrhizobium sp. HKCCYLS2038. Next base: position 864,437 of record NZ_JBNPTM010000003.1, read on the forward strand.
CGACTCGCTGAACTATGGCGTGCAGGCCTATCTGACGAGCAAGAATCTCGGCTTGAGGCCTGATCAGGGATCGGCTCTCAACACCACATCGACCTCGGCGCCGACGGCCGTCGCCTCCGCGGCGGGATCGATCACCAATGCCTTCCTCAGCCGCGCGTTTCCGGGATTCAACTTCCTGATCGGATCGGAATCGCAGCCGAGCGCGATCCTGAGCGCGCTCCATACCGTCACGGACGTGAAGGTGTTGTCCAACCCGTCGCTGGTGGTGATCGACAACCAGGCCGCGACCTTGCAGGTCGGCGACCAGGTGCCGGTCTCGACCGGCAGCGCAACCGTGCTGACCACCAACAACACGGTCGTCAATACGATCGACTACCGCAACACCGGAATCATCCTTCGTGTTGCGCCGCGGGTCAACGAGAACGGCAATGTCAGGCTGGAGATCGAGCAGGAGATCAGCAACGTCTCGCCGCAGACAGCCAACAGCCTGACGCCGACGGTCGCGCAGCGCAAGGTGAAGAGTTCGGTTGCCGTGGCCAGCGGCCAGACCGTCCTGCTGGCCGGCCTCATCAGCGAAACCCACCAGGGCACGCGCAACGGCATCCCCGGCATCGACCAGATCCCCGGCCTCGGCGACCTCTTCAGTCACAACGACCGCAGCCGCGGACGGACGGAGCTGATCATCTTCATCCGTCCGCAGATCATCCGCGATGGCACCGATGCGCATTATGTCGCCGAGGAACTGCGGTCCAAGCTGCGCGGCACGATACGGCCCGTGTCCACCACTGCACTTCAAACGTCTCGGAGCAACCGATGACGCGGCGTGCGAAGGCCGCAATTGCATTGCTGTCGTTTGCGCTCGGCATCGCGGCAGCGGCGCCGGCGGCCGATGCCCGGTCGTCGGGAGCGGCCTGGGCGGCATTCGCCCGCGGCGATTACGTCAAGGCTGCAACCTTGCTGACGCCGATGGCGCAGCACGGGCATGCACGCGCCATGACCGTGCTCGGCTACATGTACGAGAACGGACTAGGTGTTCCACAATCCTACGAGATGGCGGTCGATCTCTACGCAAGAGCTGCCGAACACGGCGATCCGACCGCGCAGCATCTGTTTGGCCTCGCCTACGACAAAGGGCATGGCGTGCCAACGGATCCGGTGCTGGCCTACAAATGGCTGAGCCTTGCAGCCGGCGCCGCGTCGGCTCGCGAGCGTGGGCCCTATCTGCGGATACGCGACGCCGTGGCGTCCAAGATGTCGTCTGATCAGATCGTCGACGGCCAGCGTCTCGCCGTGCAATGGCAGCAGGGACTACGCGGCCAGACCATCGTGGATGGGCAGCATGGCGATTTATCGGTCTTCTAAATCGCAATTCTCAAAAGCATCATTTTCCGTACCGACAACGACGTACTTCGCCTGCCTGCCCTCGGCAATGAGGTGACCGACAACGATCCGTCACGGAACGCGCCATGAGCCCGACTTTCCCTCCTCTTCGACTCGCCGAGCAGCTGCGCGGTGGCAACCGGCTGGTCTCGTCCGGCGCCCGGCCGGCGGACGCTGCAGTGGCCGGTGGACGATCGTCGGAGACAATGGAGATCACGGCCGCCGAACGCGCCGACGCCATCGCCGAGCAGCTCGGATTGCCTCGGATCACGTTGTCCGACCTGCTGGCGTCGAAGTCGCTGGCCGAGCATTTTTCCCGGCGCTTCCTTCGGGAGACGATGGTCTTCCCGTTTCAATCCGACGAACACGGGCCTTGTCTTGCAGTGGCCGATCCCGGCGATACCGCGGCCGCGCGCGCGGCGGAGCTGGTTTTCGGTGGTCCGGTCGAATTGGTGGTCGCATCATCCGAGGACATTGCCACCGCGCTGAACCGGCTGGCCGGCGACGACGAGATGCCGGCGCGCGAAGGCGCCGAGCAGCCGCAGCGGCAGGACGAGGACATCGAAAGCCTGCGCGACCTCGCCACCGGAGCGCCGGTGGTGCGCGCCGTCAACGATCTGTTCGAGCTGGCAGTCGAACTGCGCGCCAGCGACATACACGTCGAGGCCACGCGGAACGGACTGTCGCTGCGGATGCGTGTCGACGGTCTGTTGAAGCCCGTCCCCGAGCCCGTAGGTGTTCTGCCTCAAGCCGTCATCTCGCGGATCAAGATCGTCGCCGGGCTGAATATCGCCGAGCGCCGGCTGCCTCAGGATGGCGCTGCGCGGCTTCGCGTCGGCCGCTTCGAGCTCGACGTCCGCGTCGCCGTGATGCCGACGCACCATGGCGAATCGGCCGTGATCCGGCTTCTCCCGAAAGACCGGGGGCTGCTATCCATCGAGAAGCTCGGCTTCGCTCCCCACGACGATCGATCGCTGCGCCGTCTGCTGGCTCTGCCTCACGGCATGATCGTGATCTGCGGGCCGACGGGCAGTGGCAAGACCACGACACTCGCAACGGCGCTATCGATCCTCAACGAGCCGACGCGGAAGATTCTCACCATCGAGGATCCGGTCGAGTATGAGCTTCCCGGCATCAACCAGTCGCAGGTGAAGCCGGCCATCGGACTGACCTTCGCGGCCGCCCTGCGCTCCTTCGTGCGACAGGATCCCGACGTCATCATGGTCGGCGAGGTCCGCGACGGCGAAACCGCCCATGTCGCGGTTCATGCTGCGCTGACCGGGCACCTCGTGATGACGACGTTGCACACCGAAAGCGCCGCAGCCGCCATCCCGCGGCTGCTCGACCTAGGTGTCGAGGACTTTCTGCTGCGCTCGACCTTGCGCGCGGTGATCGCGCAACGGCTGGTGCGCAGGCTGTGCGAGCGCTGCAGATCCCGGAAGGTTCTCTGCACCGACGATCTCGCCGCCGACCCGCGCTACGTCGCGGCAGGATTTTCGGCTGGCGAAGCGGTGTACGAGCCGACCGGATGCGAGAGCTGTGGCGGCACCGGCTATCGCGGGCGGCTCGGGATCTTCGAGGTTCTCGAACTGAACCAGGAGGTCCGCTCGCTGATCCAGGGCGCGACCGATGCGACGGTCATCGATCGCAGCGCCATACGGAACGGGATGACCACGATGCTCGACGACGGCGTCTCCAAGTGCCGGGCCGGAGCGACCTCGGTCGCCGAAATCCTACGCGTCACAACGTTGCGGTGAGCCCGTGAGCAAGTTCCGCTATCGCGCCCTGACTCAGAACGGCGACATCGTCCACGGGACGATCTCGGCTGCGTCACTCAAGGAGGTGACCGAGCGGATCGAGTATCTGCAGCTGCTGCCGATCGAGACCGTTGAGGAGAAGGCTGCACGCTCGGCCTCGCGCGAGACCCTGGCATTGTTCGGTGCTCCGATCGCGAGCGATGTTACGACTTTCACCCACGATCTGGCGCTGCTGTTGAAGGCGGGCGCAACGCTGGAAGACTCGCTCGAGCTGCTGGCGAGCGATGCCGATATCGGCCGTCTGCGCGCGACCGTCCGCCGCCTGCGCTCCAGCATTCTTGCCGGAGAGAGCTTCGCGGAGGCGCTGGCGCATCACCCCCTGCAGTTTCCCGCCATGTACGTGGCGCTGGTGCGGGTCGGCGAAATGTCGGGCACCCTCGATCACGTCCTCGACGTGCTCGGCACCGAGCGCGCGCGCGCGGCGGCGATGCGGCGCAAGCTCACGGATGCGATTCAGTACCCCGTCTTCGTGTTGATCGCGGCGTGCCTGGTGATGCTGTTCTTCTTCGTCGCCGTGCTCCCGCAGTTTTCGGCCGTGCTGCGCGATTTCGGCGCCAAGACCGACACCACGATCAGCGTCTTCCTCGGAATGTCTGATTTCGTGCGGGACAACGGCGTTGCGCTCGCTCTGTGGGCAGCGGCGGCCCTCGCCGGCAGCCTGCTGCTTCTCGGCCGTCCGCGCTTCCGTGCGGCGGCGGTGTCGCAGCTCTGCCGGCTGCCGGGCCTTTCGACCGCATTCGGCTCGTATCGCACCAGTCTGTTCTGCCGGAACCTGGCGATCCTGCTCGGCAGCGGCCTGACGCTGACGGCCGCGCTGCGCATCCTTATCGACATCATGTCCGTCACCGGCAACGGCCCGGTGTGGATCGCGGCGGCGGACCGCGTTCGGCAAGGCGGCAAGCTATCCGAAGCGCTGGCGGCGACCAGCGGCCTGCCGGCGATGGCCACACGCATGATTCGTCTCGGCGAGGAGACCGGACAGCTGCCGGTGCTCGCCGGCCGCGTCGCCGAGTTCTACGAGGCGAAGCTGCAGCGAAGCCTCGATCGCATGGTGGGCATCGTCGGTCCCGCCGCGATCATCCTGATTAGCACCGTCGTGGGCGGCCTCATCGTATCGGTGATGACCGCACTCCTGTCGGTGACGCAACTCGTTGGTGATTAGAAGATGGACCGAGGGATGACACGATCGGAGACCGGCCGCACGGGGCGGCAGACCGCAGCACGCGATGGCCGCCAGGACGGCTTCACGCTGGTGGAAATGCTGGTGGTCATCGCGATCATCGGCATGGTGATGGGGCTGATCGGGCCGCGGGTGCTGTCCTATCTGAACGAATCGCGGGTCAAGACCGCACGCATCCAGATCCAGAGCCTCGCCAGCGCGCTCGATCTGTTCTTTCTCGACACCGGGCGCTACCCGACGACGTCCGAAGGCCTGGCCGCGCTGGTTCGGCCGGCCGCGAACATTCCCGGCTGGTCCGGCCCTTATCTCAAAGGCGCCAACGTGCCCGCCGATCCCTGGAGCCATGCCTACGCCTATCGCTCGCCCGGACAGCGTGCGCCCTACGACATCGTGTCGTACGGATCGGACGGACAGGAAGGCGGTACGGATCTCGCGGCCGACATCTCATCGTCGGCTGCAGCCGGCGCCAAATAGCCATGCGCGCGCGCGACCACATCGAAGCCGGCTTCACCCTGCTCGAGGTCGTTTGCGCGCTCGCCATCATCGCGTTGCTGGCGGGCGTACTGCTGCCGGCGATACCGAAGCAGACCTCGCAGCCGCGGCTTGAAGCCTATGCGATCGAACTTGCCGCACTGTTGAAAGCCGACCGGAATGCCGCAATCAAACATGGATCAGAGATATCGACGCACATCGATACGCAAGGTCGCTCGATCCGCTCCGGCGTCAACGGGCAGGCGATCCGTTTTCCCGACGATGTCAAGCTGGAAACCGTATTGCCGCGGAGGTGCAACGACCGGCCCGCGTTCGAGACAATCAGCTTCTTCGGTTCGGGTTTGTCTTGCGGAGGCATCATTGCGCTCAAGCGCACCCATTCGGGCTACGAAATTCGCGTCAACTGGCTGACTGGAAGGATCGAACTTGTCCCGACCCCTGATGTCTCCGGGCAGTGAAGCGACCGCCGGATTTACGCTGATCGAGGCGCTGGTCGCGCTTGCGATCGTGGCGGTGTCGCTCGTTGCCATTGGTGCGCTGATGGGATCTTCCGTGCGCGGGACGAAGAAACTGGAACAGCACGTCGCGTTGGTGCAGGCCGCCTACAACGGACTTTGGCTCGCGTTTCCGTCGCGCTCCTCGCCAGCCTCTGAGACGCAGTCCGGCGAGTCGATGGCTCATCTGTGGCGCGCGCGGACGCAGCCGTTTGCCATCGACAATGGCGTACCCGATAGCGCATCGGCTTGGATGCCGCAGAAGGTCACGCTCCAGGTGCGCTCGCCATCGGGCGAGACGATCGAGTTGGAGACGGTGCGATTGTTCCGGAGGCGGACCGAGTGATGTCGACGCCAGCCGATCATTCCGAATCGGGCTTCACGCTCATCGAGTCTCTCGCGGCGATGACGCTGCTCGGCCTGCTGATCTCGGCACTGCTCGCGATCACCTCGCAATGGCTGCCGAATTGGGATCGCGGCCTGCGCCGCATCCAGCACAGCGAGTCCGTGAGCCTCGCACTCGACCGCCTCAGCGCCGACATCGCCGCCTCCGAGTTCATCCGGGCCGACGGCCAGACCAAGTCGGTGCTGTTCGACGGATCGGAGACGTCGGTGACGCTGGCCCGCAGCGCTCTTGGACCGAATGGCAGCCGAGGTCTGGACGTCATCCACATCGCGGAGACGCCCGATCGCGACGGCGTCGCCCTGGCGCGAACGCGCGCGACGTTCGCGCCCGCAAACCCGATCCCCCGCAGCTTCGTCGATCCCGTCGTGCTGCTGCGATCGCCGGTGCGCGTGTCGTTTGCCTATGCGGGGGCCGACAGGATTTGGCAGCCCACCTGGCATGATGCCGATCGGCTGCCGACGGCGGTCTCGTTGACGGTGCGCGACGCGGGAGGCCGCGGCGAACGGCCCATCACCCGCATCATTGCCATTCACGTCTCCGCGCCGCCGGACAGCGTATGCCGCCTCGGCGCCACCCAATGCAACGACGCGCCCGTGCTGACCGACCCCGCAACCGGGCGCTTGCCCGTGCCGTCGGAGTGATGATCATGGACCACGCTGCTAAGGCCGACCACCGAGAAAGCGGCTTCATTGCCGTCGCCGTGCTCTGGATGCTGAGCTCGCTGGCTGGATTGGCCGTCATCCTGTCGGTGTTTCTGATCAACACCAGCCAGGGACTGGCACTCGACGACGATCGCCTGCGCTCCGCGGCGCTGGTCTCGGCTGGCGTGGAGCTGGCGGCGTACAAGCTCTCATCGTCGGCGAAGCCGCTGCGTGCCCCCGCCGGCTCGTTTACGTTTCGCCTCGATCGCGCTCAGGTGTCGGTGGCGTTCCGCTCGGAAGCCGCGCGGATCGACCTCAACCATGCATCGAAGGAGATGCTTGCCAACCTGTTCGGCGTTCTTGGCGCGCGCGCCGACATGGCGGACGCCTACGCCAGACGGGTCATCGGCTGGCGCACGCCGTCCGCCGAGACCGCCGCCGCCGCCGACGCCGACGCCGAACGCACGCTCTATCGCGCAGCCGGCCCCGACCGCCTGCCCCGCGCGGCGCCGTTCGCAAGCGTCGACGAGCTTCGTCTGGTGCTCGATCTGCCGCCCGCGCTTGTCGACAAGGCGATGCCGTTCGTGACCGTCTTCAGCGGCCGGCGCGAGATCGACGCGCTCGAAGCTGCGCCCGAGGTGGTCGCCGCTTTGCCCGGAATGACCCAGGATCATCTGAAGAGCTTCCTTGCACAGCGTACCGGCCTGCGTCGCGACAACAAATCGCTGGCGGCGCTCGGGCCCGCTCGCGCGGGAGCCACCCTGGAGGTCGCCGACGCCGTGCGCTTGTCGATCGTCGTCGCGTTCGACAGCGGTCGGCGGAGCGCAACCGAGGCCGTCATTCTTCTGGACAAGGGTGACGACCCCTATCGCATCCTCGCGTGGCGCGAGGACATCGATGCGCTCACGAAACTCCGCAAAGCTGCAAGGGCACTGTGATGACGATGATAGCAGAACTGCGCCAACAGTTCGCAGATTGGATCGGCTCCGTCGCCGATACGATCGTGCGGACCTTTGCCAGACTCGACATCAAGCCGCCCATTCAACTGATCGAAACCGAACGAAATGTCTTCGTCTTGCGAACGACCGCGAAGTCCGGACGGTCGGCTGCACCCAATTGCCAGGTTCGCCTGACCGGCGATGCAGCTGGGGTCGCTCCGCTTCCCGAGCATTGGCAGGCGGCGATGCGCGGCAGCCGGGTCGAGCTCATGCTGCTGCCGGACCGTTTCCTGACCAGGCCGCTGGACCTTCCCAGGCGTGCCGTCGAGTTCCTCGATGCGATGATCCGCTCCCAGGTCGATCGCTTGACGCCGTGGGCGGCAGATGACGCCGTGTTCGGCTACACGTCACCCGCCGAGATCTCCGGTGACCGTATCGCCACCACGGTGATCGCAACGCCAAAGACGACGCTCGAGCCTCTGATCCGCATGGTCGAGTCCTGGCGCGCCGGATCCATCGTCGTATTCGCGTCCCGCGAGGTGGCGCTGCCTGCCGCAAACGGGCAATTCGCCTCGGCCGGCATCACGAAACTGATGGAAAAACACTTTCGCGGCTCGCTCGACGCAGCTCGCGTCAATCGCGTCCTGACCGCGATCCTGCTGGCCGCAGCAGCCATGGCTGCGCTGTCCATGACGACGATGAGCATCATCGGCGGCGGGCTGGAGGAGCAAGAGCGCCAATTGACTCAAAGAATCTCCGAACGTCGCGCAGCCCTTCGCCTCGAAGGCAGCGACAACACCGCCCTCGCCGGCCTCATGCGGCGCAAGCAGCAAGACGCCGCGAGCGTCGTTCTGCTGGAGGCGCTATCCCGGATCCTGCCTGACAACACCTACGTCACCGAGTTGCGCATCGACAACGACAAGCTGCACATGGTCGGAATGACACAGGACGCGCCGGCACTCGTCAAGGTTCTGGAGCAGTCGCCACACTTCACGCATGCGACGTTCTTTGCACCGACGACCCGAACGGCCGATCAGGCCGGAGAACGATTCCATATCGAAGCAGCGATCAAACCTCATTCCGGACTTGGCATATGAGCATGGCAACGTTCTTGAAACGCTCTCCCGCTGCGCCTGCGATCGCGACCTCGGTCTATGGCGGCCTGCTGCTCACGCTCATGGCAGCGACCGTCATGCCAATCAAGGCAGTCATCGACCAGCGCATGACGGCGGAGACGCTCAAGGATACCCTGCATCTGCTGGACGCTCACGTCTCGGCGGCCCAGCATCCGGATGGCAACAAGACGGCAGACGTCGCCGCGACTGCCTTTCTCGAAGGATCCACCGTCACGGTGGCAGGTGCAGCCCTGTTGCAGCGTCTGGCTGATGCGATCACCGCCCATGGCGGCGTCGTGTCGTCGTCGCAGCTCGACATGCAGAGCGCTCACGCGAAGGATGGTCGCATCGGTGCCATCGCGAGCTTCGAGGTCGGGCAGTCCGACCTGCAGCAGATCCTCTACGACCTGGAGGCCGGAATGCCGTTCCTGTTTGTCGACGATCTGGTCGTCGAGACGAGCTCAGCCGCCGCGACTGCAGGCGAACGATTTCGCGTTCTGATGACGCTCTCAGGACAATGGCAGGGCGCGCGATGAGCCGGACCGTCAAACTCGTTGCCGTTCGCTCCTGCTGCGCTCTCGCGACGGTCTTCGCGCTGAACGGCGCTGATCCTTTCGGTCTTGGCGTCGCGATCGCAGCCGAGCAGTTGCCGCTCGCGGAACGCCTCCAGGCGCCAAATGGCAATCCGGTGCAGGACGTTCCCCTCGCATCGCTCTCTGCAACGCGCGATCGGCCGATCTTTTCGCCGTCGCGCCGCGCCGCTTCGGCCGAGGCGCCGCCGGCCGTGGTCGCTGCTCCAGTGGCTCAGGAGCCGCCAGCGCCGGAAGCGCCGCAACTGACGCTGCTCGGTACCATCGTCAATGGCGCCGACGGCTTGGCGATCCTGCTCGATCCGAGCAGCACGGCGCCGTTGCGGATCAGAGCCGGCACCGCGTACCAGGGCTGGACGCTTCGCCGGGTCGAGGCGAGATCGGTCACGCTGCAGAAGGGCCAGGAGGTAATGGAGCTCTCATTGCAGACATCGTCGGGCCAGCCGAAGATACCGCCCGGCACCAGCCTCGTGCAGGTGCCGTCCACGACGATGTCACCGACGCCGGCCCAAGCCGGACCACCATTCCTGTCGCCGGAATCCAGGTTGCTCAAGCTGCATCATCGCCAACGCTCGGGGCGCCGGCAATTGTGAGCGCGGCGGGGGCAGCCGCGCAGCTAACGCTTGCACAACCCGCTCGTCAGGACCCATCCGTTCTCGGTGAGGAGCGCGGAGACGATGTCGAAATAGAGACGCTTGTCGGGATCGTCCTCGGAGACGAAGGAGACCTGGCACAGAAAACGCTTGCTTTCGTCGCCGTGGTCGCATGTCGCCTCGACGATCTTCAGCCCCTTGTCATGGCGGACGCCGGATGACGGCGCTTCCTGCTCATAGGCCTTCTGAATGATCTCGGCGGTGGGCGCCGTGCAGGAGATGCCGGTCACGTTGCACATCCATGCGAGAGCGACGGCAAGCAGCATTCTTGGCTTCCTCGGTATTGGAGAAACGACAACCAGGGCCAGAGGCGTTCTCGTGCTGGCACCTCGGACGATCGGTCAGGCGACCTACGCAAAGCGCGTTGTCGTTTTTGTGTCGTACTCGTTCGCTGCGAGCCCAACAAACAGCATCTGCTGCTTAGTTAGATCTATTCTTAAGAGCCTGACTGCATTCCTCAGAAAGCGAACGAAACGGTCACAAAGCAGACATCCGCCATTCTTACCGACTTGGTGAGCAAGGGGAGCGACCGCACGGATCACCGATGAGACGGACCTTTCGATCGATTTCGAGTCCGGATCGGTGGTCCTGCGGTGGCACACACATCTCGAGCCAGATGGGGATCAGGCATGTTAGTCAGGCGTCTGCACAAGAAATATCTGCGATCATTGACATCTGCAGCCGCGCTACTCCTGGGCCTCGCAGGCACGGCGACGACAGCACGCGCCCATGATCTGCCGGAGCCGACGGTGTTCAGGAGCCGGCACGGCGTGCTCGACATCCTGATGATCGCCAAGGCCAAGCCGATCTCGACCATCACCTACACCCCGCCCGGCGCCGCCGCCATGAACCCGACGGGCTGGGTCTACGAGATCTGCCCCCGGCCGTGGTCCGGCAACAAGTGTCCAGCGGGCTCCGCCGTGGCGGACTATGGCGGGGTGAGGCTGGCGCTGCAGAAGGGTGACACGCTGAAGATCAGGCTGGTGAACCAGCTGCCGCAACTCGATGCCGCCAAGGTCAACCACAACACCGATCCAGGCCAGGCCAACCTGTTTCGCAATCCGACCAACCTGCACACGCATGGACTGATCGTCGAGCCGCGCGCACCGACCCTGGCCGACCAGACGTTCGGCGACTACGTCTTCGTCCAGATCTTCAATTCCGCGAACGGCATGCCGGTGCCGCAGACGACCCACCAGCATGGCTCCAACAAGATGGACTATGCGGACTACCGGATCGAGATCCCGAGAAATCATCCCTCGGGGCAGTTCTGGTTTCATCCGCACATCCACGGCATCTCGCTCAACCAGGTGTCGCAGGGCCTGGCCGGCATCATCTCTGTCGGCGAAGTCTCCGACTATGCGCATGGCGACGCCAGGGACACACCCTTCCCCGACGCAAGCGTCCGCCATCTGGTCCTGAAGGACATGCAGGTCGCGCCCGGCGGCACCGTGCAGTTCGACAGCGGCCCGGTGACCGTGCAGCCCGGCGAAGTGATCAACCAGCAGGATCCTGGTTTTTGCGCGCAATTCCCGGCGGACAGCTCCGAGGTGCGTCAGGGATCGTGCCCGGGCGTCGACAATTCCGCAGACGAGGGCTCCAATTTTACAGGCGGCAATTGGTTCTTCACCGTCAATGGCCGGACCTTCCCGACGATCAAGATGTCCGACCCTGACGGCGAGGTCTGGCGGCTCACCAACGCCTCCGGCAGCCTGTCCTACAATCTGCAGCTGACCGACGATGAAGCGCAGAAGCCGATGGTGATGCAGCTCATCTCAGTCGACGGCGTCAGCGTGAACCTGCCGCAGGACACCACGATGGACACCATGGTCCGGCTCGGCGGCGCCCGCTTCCGCGTCGTGCCCTGTCCGCCGCTGCCGAACGCGCGATTCCACTCCAAGCCGGTCTGCGTGACCCAGATCGTGATGATGCCGAGTTCGCGGACCGAGGTGTTCGTGAACTATCGCGACCCCGCAACCGGTGCGATCGCATCCCCCGGACGCTCGGCATCGGCGACGTTCAAGATGGTCGGCCTGACCATGGGCAGCGGCGATCAGTGGCCCGCGGTCGATCTCGCCAAGGTGCAATTCCATCAGCACGGCTGGCGCAATCACATCACGCACGCCATTGACATCAGGGGCGACGCGTTGGCGACCATGCAACCCTCGGGCATTCTCGACGCCAAGGTGCCGTATGCGAATGCAGCGCCGCTGCGCAACGGTTGCCGTCCTCTGCCGGCAGGGCACCGGCGCCGCATCTTCTTCGGGCTCGCCGATCTCACCGACGACGGCACCTTCGGCCTCGGCTATGAGGAAGTCGATCAGAATGGCAACCCGGTCCCGGGCACCCAGCTCCCCGTGAGCCAGTTCGATCCCGCGCAGAACATCGTCTGCCTGCCGCTGGCCGCAGGACAGCGCCCGGTGCACGAGACCTGGGAGCTGGTGCAGCTTTCGACCGAGAACCACAACTTCCACATTCACCAGACACGGTTCAGGACGATCGACAGCCGGTCAGCAGAGAACACACCGCTCTCGGTGTCGCTGAACCGGAGCATCGGCGGCGGCATGCTGCAGGACAACGTGCCGCTTGGTGTCGCCACGCCGAACGTTCCGGAGGTGATGGATGCGCAGAGCGGAGTTTGCACCATCGAGCAGTGGCGCAGCGGGCAGTGCACGTCGAAGCCGGTCGTGGTGGACATCCCGTTTTCGCAGGTCGGCGAGTTCGTCTATCACTGCCATATCCTCGAGCACGAGGACGGAGGCATGATGGCCAAGATCAAGGTGGTGCCCTCGCCCTACGGCGGCTCGAACTGGGAAGCTCTCAACCAGATGCCGTGGTAGCATCGACAGACCAGTGCCACTGTCCCGCTTCAATCGGCGTCGCGATCGCGACGCCGACGACATCGTTTGAACGGCCGAGAGTTCGCGAGCTCATCGTCGGATGGATGCGGCGAAAACGCTGGCTTCATGACTGCGTGCACACTGCCCCACTCACATTGGAATCGCTCTAATTCGCTCGATGGCGTTGCGGCGTCGTCCTCTTCTGAGCGGCGCTGGATTTTCAGCAGCGAGTCCGCACAAAACTTATTGCAGATGCTCGCCGCGCATCCCGTCGCAAGCACAAGTGGTGGCAGAACACCCGCGCGGTTTGCAACGACGCGGCCTCGACCCATTCGATCCCGCGGCGACATCGTTATTCCCCGGCTGCTCCGGCAAATCGCCAACATCAACGCGGTAAATCGCCGCAATCGAACCGCTATTATTTCTGCACCTGATGCTCGTTGCGATTTGCAACAAGCGAGCGCGCCAGGGAGGGAGAACGCGATGGGATCGAGGATCTTTTCCGAGATGATGGCACGCGCATTCGCGCAAGACTGACCATCGAATAGCAAAATCCAAAATCGTCACATTGAAGACTTGAGAGGAAGAAGATGAGCGACTGGCTGAAATGGGCGGCTCCTGTTGCGGCCGTCATGTCGATCGCCGCACCGGCCCATGCCATCCAATATCTGAGCGTCGAGGAGGCACAGAAGGCCGCCTTTCCGGGAGCGAGCTTCGCGGAGGTTCAAGCCGGTCGGGTCTGGAAGGCGAGCAATGGCGGCTATTTCTACTACGATCATGTCGTCGGAAAGCACCTCCTGATCGACTATACGGTCGCGATCGGCCCCGACGGACGGGTGCGTCGCGTGGATATCCTGAACTACCGTGAGTCGTATGGCGGCGAGGTGCATGATCCGAACTGGCTCGGCCAATTCGTCGGCAAGGGCAGCCAGAACGAGCTGCGCATCAACTCCGATATTCGCAACATCTCCGGCGCCACCCTGTCGTCGACGCATTTGACCGAGGGCGTCAAGAAGGTGCTGACATATCATGCCAGCCACTTCCACTAGCATTCGCCGTGCCCAGGCTCTCCTGGGCACGTTCGTCGAGATCGATGCGACTGGCGCGACGAGGCACGACACCGAGTCTGCCGTCGAGGCGGCCTTCGCTGCGATCGCCGACATCCATCGGCTGATGAGCTTCCACGATCCGGACAGCGACCTGTCGCGCTTGAATCGCGACGCGTCGCATGGCCCGGTCAGGGTGCATCCCTGGACCTACACCGTGCTGGAAGCGGCTCTGGAGATGGCCCGGCAATCAGATGGCGCATTCGACATCCGCGTTGCCGGAACAAGACCGTCGCCTTGCGACTCCCCGGCGGTCTCCGCCTTCGAATTGCTGGCTGACCACCACGTCCGCTTCCCGCAAGCCGGCGTGAAGCTAGACCTCGGCGGCATCGCCAAGGGGTTCGCCGTCGACCGCGCAATCGACGTCCTGCAAAATCACGGCGTGCAGTCTGCCCTGGTGAACGCCGGCGGCGATCTCTCCGCCTTCGGCGTCGTCCCACGCCTCGTCGCTCTTCGAGACCCGCGATTTCCTGACCGGATCCTGGGCCAGATCGAGTTGAGCAATGAAGCGCTGGCTTCTTCGGCACGCCGCTTCAATCCCTTCGAATCGAAGGAAACGTCGGATACCGCGGTCGTTGATCCCGCCACCCAGCTGCCGGCCCATGGAGCTCACGGCGCGACTGTTCGGGCCCCCACCTGCATGGTCGCCGACGCGCTGACTAAGGTCGTGATGGTCTCGGGCGAGAAGGCCTCGGCGCAACTGATCCGCCATCAGGCGAGCGCGATGTTCCTGTCGACGCGCGGCGACATTCACGCAACATCGGACTGGCAAGGAGTTCTCCATCATGCGGCTTAAAGGCGCGTTTCGGTTCGCCCTCTATGGCACTCTCGCGCTCCTGTTCATCAGTGGAGCTTTTTGGCTCATTGCCGATCAGCTGAAGACCCACTCGGAGGACAGCGAGATGTGGCAACAGGCCGCGGCGTTCCTGCTCAGCACGCATGGCGGAGCGGCGATGGTGACGCTGATGCTGCTCGGTGCGCTTGGTCCGATGCACGTTCAGCGCGCCTGGCGGGCCAAGAAGAACCGCGCGACCGGCACCGCGAGCATGGCAGTTTATGGCCTGCTCGTCCTGACAGCGTTCGGGCTATATTACGCCGGCTCCGAAGCGCTCCGGTCGTGGGTCAGCATCGTCCACATCGCTTTCGGGCTCGGGGTGCCGGCCGTCATCACGGCTCACATCAAGGTTGGCCGCTCGAGCGTCGCCTTCGTGGCTCCGCCGGTTCGGGCGCAGCACGCTCCGGCGGTCACCCTGGTGCCTGCCGACGCACCAACGGATGCGGATCTCGTCAACGCGATGAGCAAAGTCGGCTGACAACGGTCACGCGGGCCGGTTTTCCCTGAAGGGCGACCGGCTCGCCTTCATCCGTTCAAGAGTCCAAGCGACGTTGCCCACTCAGTTCAGAAGTTGCTTCTCGATCTCGTAGACCGGCAACTTCACCAGGTCCTTGTGGATCTCGCCGTGCAACACCTTGCGCACCGCATCCGAGTAATCGGCGCGGATCATGCCGAGAGCACGGGGCGATGCGACCATGGTCAACCCTTTGGTTTCCCCGGCCTGAACTGCATGGTGAAGCCTGTCTGCGAGCTGCTTGAGGAAAGCGCGTTCGGCCAGATCATGCCAGTCGGTCTGCTCCACCGAACTCCGTGCATGGCCGGTCGATTGCTGCACCGATCCCGGGGCGTCGGTGCCCTGTGCGGCAGTTCGCTCATTGACATGCTCATGAACCTCCTTGGTGTGCAGGTTCGGGAACATGCTGTCGCCGATGTTCTCGAGGATCAGCGCCTTGCGGCCGTCGCAGACCACCACCCATTCACCGGTTCCGACTTTCATCTTGTCCATTGAGCTACTCCATCGTCGCGCCGCACCTTGCAGCGGCGCTTTGGTGTCCGCCTCCAGCATCATGCCGCTGAGGCGGCCGGCATCATGAGGCCGAAGACGAGAGGGCGAGAGAAGCGCTGCATTTCAGCGCGGCCGTTCGTAAAGTCTCGATGAAGAATGTCGTGACAATCCGATCGGACACGCGAAGCCGCCGCGTCAGAGGCTTTCCTCGAAATCCTCCAGGGACAGGCCGAACTCCGAGAGTGCCTCTTCCAGATAGTCGCCGAGCATCGGAGTCTCGGTCAGATAGGTTGCCGTCCGATTGTTGTGTGATTGAGCCGCCTGGGCGCGCAGTTCGTCCCAGTTCTCCAGCGAGCCATCCCCGCGGCCCAGCCACATCAACGCGACCAGATCGATCTGTTCGTCGACGTTCAGACCCTTGATGAAGCTAACGATGACCGATCGATCCGTGTTGACTCCACGACCCGCCGTTCCGGGCGCTGAATCGTCATCCGTCAGATCCGCCAGCAGCTCGGGTTCGGCTGCCTCCATCTCGTATTGATGAGCCTTCGTCACGATGAAGGCGACCTTCTCCGGCGAGATCGAGAGGTTGGGCGTCGAGGTCGTCATGCAGCGTCTCCGTGGGTCCGAAGGGCAACGCGCCCGGGTCCCATGGCAAGGACGCTAGGCGCTCCAGCGGGAGCGCACTTTGCGCAAGATCAAGGCAGTCTGGCGGCGTGGACATGCGCGCAGCTGCGCGCAGAACGAACGGGACGTACTGGCAGGAACTACCAGGTCGAGTCGAACATGCCGTAATGCGGCTGCTGCGCCACCAGAATCATCGGACGGCCGGGATGAGCCTTCGCCATCTTCCGCTTCTTGGCTTCTGCGGACCTGGACGCGCTCTCCGAAGTCTTGGACGCCTGCGGCTTCTCGACAGCCTTCCCTGCCACGGTCTGCGGCTTGGCGTCCGCGGCGCTCATCTGCGCATAGGCATCGCGTGTGCTGCTGGTCTTCGCCGGCTCGGCGGCCGCAACCTTCGCAGGCTGCTCGACCTTTGCGATCTGCGCGGGAGCCGGCATCGCGACGGACGTGTCCATCACAATCCGCTCCGGCCACTGCCGCGCGGACTTGATGCGCACCGCCGGAAGATCCGACGCGGAGGCCAAATTCGCTGGCAACGGCACGCTTGGGAGCACGGCGTCGGCGAGGACGAGCAATGCAAGCAGAGTTCCGCCGACGAAAAGAAAGTAACGCAAGATAGGCATAATTTACCGCTCCGTCGGCACGCCTGCGCCGACCATCCACCTAACGGAGGATCATGGAAGTATGTTCCCGAGCCGACCCATCCGGTTCAACGACCCGCGGAAACTAGCGCGACATAATTAGATTTTCGTCGCTGCAACCAGCGCGCATTTTGCCGTGCTGACATTAACGTTGACAAATCCGACATGGAACGCCCCGAAGGTCTTGCGGCTCCTCGGCCTCACCTCTCCGGGGACCACCCGCCGGCGCTCCGTGACCTGACTACCGTCCCGGCGGCTGAAGGCACAGTTGATCTCGACATCCTTGATCGCGAAGGCGTGGGTGTTGCTGATCGTGAAGGTTACCAGCGCCCTCGATCCGAGACCGCCGCGCCGCCAGGATTGGGAACTGATCCGCAGACCGGACAGAGCGACCGGATCCAGCGCCGAGGACGACCTCGATGACTGGACGGGAGCGAGACTCGCATTCGCATCCATCGGGTTGCCACCCGATGCGACCGGAGGCGATGCCAATCCGACGTCGGCGCCCCACCTGCCGGCCATGCCCGGGACCATCGACGCAAAGCCTCGCGACGGCTCGCTGCCGTCCTCGTCGCCCTCGTACTGACTGCCCGGCCTGTCCAAGGTGAGCTTGGCCAGAACGGGATCGGCCGTGTCGCCCTCGTCCACGGCCATGATCACCCCAGCCACGGCGCCGAACATCACGAGCGCGAGCGCCGTGAGGCCGAGCAGCGCCGACCCCAGCGGAATATCCGCACGCCTGGCCTTGCGGCCCTGCAAGCGAGAGAGACCCGCGCTCATGTCTGCACCATCGGCTGCCCGGACAACTGGAACCTCAATTGACGAACGTCGACAACGTTGCATCCAAAGCCGACAATAGCAGGGCAGGCCCCGGATACCGGTTCGGTGGTCGTACTGGTGCTCTGGACGGCGAGCCGATAAAGATGCCCGCGATTTCCAACACAGTTCCGAAACGCCGGCGCTCTGCCGGTGGTTCACCTCCTCGAAAGATCTCGCCGATGTTCACTGTCACCTGGGACCATATTCATCTGCGCAGCCCCGATCCGGACGCCACCGCCAACTGGCTGCACGAGATGCTCGGCGGCGAGATCATCCGTCATCCGGGCCGCATCGACGTCAGGCTGGGCGGCGCCAGCGTGTTCATCGCCAAGGTCGAGCCGGGCGACGGCGTGAACGAGGCGCCGACCACGCCCTATCAGGGCCTCGATCATTTCGGCCTCACCGTGAAGGACATCGACGCCGTGGCGGCCGAGCTCAAGGCCAAGGGCGTCGCCTTCACGACCGAGCCGACGACGATCCGGCCCGGCGTGCGCATCTGCTTCATCCGCGGGCCGCAGGGCATCTCGATCGAGCTCCTCGAGCGCGACAAGAAATACGTCTGACTGCGGCCAGGGCGGAGCCGCCCTACTCGGCCGCCTGTTCCAGCGGCGCGACGCGCGGCAGGATGATCTGGATCCGCGTGCCCTTGCCGGGCTCCGAGTCGAGTTCGAGCCGCCCGCCGAGCCGATTGGTAACGATGCTGTAGACGATGTGAAGGCCGAGACCGGTGCCGCCCTGGTCGCGTCGCGTGGTGAAGAACGGATCGAAGGCGCGGCGGCGGACGTCGAGACTCATGCCGCAGCCATTGTCGGAGAAGATGATCTCGACATTGTCGCGCCCGCACTCCCGCGCCTGGATCTCGATCGTGCCGGGCCGGCCGTCCGAAAAGCCATGGGCCACGGCATTGAGGAACAAATTGGTCAGCACCTGACCATAAGGACCGGGATAGCTGTTCATCGTCAGATTGGGCTGACAGTTCACGTTCAGCGTCAGATTCTGTTGACGCAAGCCCGGCCGCAGGCTCGTCACGACCTGCTCGGTCAGATCGGCAAGATCGAAGGCGCGCTGGTCGGAATAGTTGCGGTCCGCCGCGACCTGCTTGAACGACTGAATCAGCTCAGCGGCCCGGTTGAGATTGGCGACCAGCTGCGCCGCCGCGCTGCGGCTCGTCTCGATGAATTCGTTGAGGCTCGATCGTCGGAGTTCCCCGCGCGTGACCGCCTCGTTGAAGCGCTCGGTCTTGCGCTCCAGCGCGGAAGCCACCGTCAGGCTGATGCCGACGGGATTGTTGACCTCGTGGGCGACGCCCGCGACCATGCGGCCGAGCGCCGCAAGCTTTTCCGCCTCGATCAGCGAGGCCTGGGTGTCGCGCAGATTGCGCAGCGCGGTCTCGGCGGCCTCCTTGGCCTTGCGCATCTCCTGCTCGCTCTTCTTCCGCTCCCCGATGTCGAGCGCCACCGTGACGATCTTGTCGACCTCGCCGTCGGCATCCAGCAGCGGCAGCTTGTTCACCAGCCACTGCCGCATGACGTTGCAAGAATCGAGGTATTCCTCCTCGTAGAATCCAAGGCCGGCCTTGGTCGCCAGCACGCGTTTGTCGTTCGAGTCGGTCTTGCTGGCGCCGTAGCGCGACATCAACTCGCCGGTGGTGCGTCCCAGCGCATCCTCCGGCTCGACGTTGAAGATGCCGGCCATGTAGCGGTTCATCAGCACGTAGCGCAGCTCGCGGTCCTTGACGTTGATGACCGCCGGCACCGTGTCGATGACCTGCTGCAGCAACCGGCGGCCTTCGGCGATCGCCGTCTCGGCGCGCTTCTGATCGGTGATGTCGCGGACGACACCTTCATAACGCAACACCTCGCCATTCTCGTCGTGCACGACGGTGGCGCTGTCGGACAGCCAGCGGATCTCGCCATTGCGCCGGCGCACCTGGTACTCGAACTCGCGCACCATGCCGTCACGCTGCATCAGCTTCTCGTAGCGCTTGCGCGCCAGCGGATGCACATAGATCGAATCGCCGATGTCGTTCACGCTCTGGATCAGGTCGCTCGCGGAATCATAGCCCATGATGCGCGCGAGCGCCGGATTGGCATTCAGCACGAGACCGCCCGGCGTCGTCACGTAGATGCCGTCGATCGAGGCCTCGAACAGCTTGCGATAGCTCTCTTCCGCCAGCCGCTGCTCGGCCAGCGCCCGCACGGCCGCCTCGCGCGCGGCGTCGGCATCCTGCAAGGTCTGCCGGAACACCTCGGCGGCGCGGGCGATGTCGCCGATCTCGTTCTGGACATCGGTTTGCGGAATCGACGTCGCCTTCTCGCCGGCCGCCAGCGCCCGGATCGAGCGCGCGATCGAGGCCAGCGGCTTCACCGTGCGGCGAACCACGAAGGACGCGGCAAAGATGCCGATCAGCACCCCGGACGTTCCGAAGATGATGCTTTGCCATTTGGTCTCGGCCAGAGTGCGGGCGAAGTCGCGCGACAGCACCTTGCCCTGGCTGGCGCTGAGCGCCCGCAGCAGCTCGGTCACCCGCCCGATCAGCCGCCCCTCGATGCCGAGCACCTCCTTGTCGAGGCGCGCGATCTCATCCTCGGTTCCGGCTATGGCGATGATGGCTTCGGCGTAGCGATCGGCCGCGGCACGCAGCGTGCTGTTCTCGATCGGCAGCGCACGCATGCTGCGGGCCGCCTGCTCGGCGCCGGCCGGATCGCGCGCCAGCAGCGCGGCGCCGATCTGGTTCTGCACCTGGAACAGCGCCCGCGCAGTGCCGCGCTCGGTCAGTCCCGCGATCGCCTCCTCGAAACCCTCGCGCGCCGCCGGCAGTCCCGACAGCAGCTCGGCGCGCTGGGCGATCAGCGCACTGATGCGGTCGATGCCTTCGCGATAATTGCTCAGCCGCTGCGAGACGCCGTCGATGGTCGCCTGCTGCTCCGGCGCCAGCTGAAGTCGCGTCTTCTTGAGCAAGGCGCTGAGCTCGGTCGCCGCCTCCATGACGCGGTCCGACCGCGAGGCGGGGTCGGTGACGAAATCACGCGCGGCGAGCCGCAGCTCGTTCATGCGCTGATCGATCTCCTCGGCGAGATCGCCGACGCCCTGCAGCCGCTGCAGCTCGGCAAACGTCGAATCGATGTGGCGGATGGCGATCACGCTCGCCATGCTGGTCGCGGTGATCACGGCGAGCAGCAGCAAAAAGCTGCCAAAGATCATCCGCCCGATCGTCATCGATCGGAGGCTGCTGCAGGCTGTGTCGAGGTCCGGTAACTTACTCATGGGATCCGATGTTCGGAACCGCACTATATACGAGCCGCCGCGCGGCCAATCGAACAAATAAGGAACAACACCGCTTCGCGCATCCCCCGCGCGACGAAAAATAGCCTGTGCGGTTAACCGGCCGCACCGAACTCGAACACCTCGCCATCATAGCCCGCCTCGCGCGGAATGCGCAGCTGGCGGCCGCCATCGGCGGTCTTGGTCATGACCGGCATCACGGTCACGATGTTCATGTCCCGCGCGGCCGCCAGCGCGTCGGCGACGGCGGTCTGCTTGCCGAGCCGGATCAGGTTACGGGTGGTCGGAAACGGCAGCTTGAAGCGGCCGTCATCGCCGCCCGCTAGCGCCTCGCGCGGCGACACCCAGACTGAATCGGTGGATTCCCGGCCGTCATGGGCGCCGAGCTGGTCCGGCGGCGCCGCAGCCAGGAAGAACCACGTATCGAACCGCTTCGGCATGCCCTCAGGCGTGATCCAGTGCGCGTAAGGCACCAGCGCGTCGAGCGCCAGCACCAGGCCGTGCGCCGCGATCACCTCGAGAAAGCTGGTCTTGCCCTCGCACAGCGCCAGCCGATGCGCGGCCTCGATCTCGCGGGCCGCCGCGGCATCGATCAGCGTATCAGTGCCCTTGGTGCGCGCCAGCAGGATGCCGCTCTCCTCGAAGGTCTCGCGGATGCCGGCGATGCGGAAGCCGAGCGCCTCGGCCGCCACGCCCTCGCCGCCGGAGTAGAGCTCGGGCATTCCGGCGATCTCCCGGTCGCCCCTGTCGACGCTGCCGCCCGGAAACACCAGGGCGCCCGAGTTGAACTCGATCTGATGGTGGCGAACCATCATGAACACCTCGATCTCGCCGAAGGCCGCGCTGTCGCGCAGCAGCAGCACGGTCGAGGCGGCACGGACGGCGGCAGCGTCAGCCATGGTCACTCCGCGGCATCGGCACGAGGTTGCAGATTGGCGCGCGCGTCATGGCGCGCCACGCGCGACAGGAGATAGTCGACCTCGGCCTTCGCCGCCGCCGTGATTGCCGAGCCGGGCTTGCGCTGCGCGCTCGAGGCGATGGCGCCGCGCTTCTGCAGCACGTATTTGCGCACGGCGAGCCCTGCCCCCGGCTGCTGCTCGTAGCGCACCAGCGGCAGATGCGCGTCGAACAGGTCGTGCGCCGCATCGCGCTTGCCGGCCTGCGACAGCTTCACGACATCGACCAGCATTTCCGGGAAGGCGTAGCCGGTCATGGCGCCGTCGGCGCCGCGCTCCATTTCGAAATCGAGGAACAGTCCGCCATTGCCGCACAGGATCGACAGCGGCTTGAGCGAGCCGTCCTTCTGGAAGTTTCGCAACGCCGAGATCTTCTCCAGGCCCGGCCAATCCTCATGCTTGAGCATCACGCAGGACGGGCTGTCCATGACGATCTTGCGGATGACGGCCGGCGTGAACTGCACGCTCAGCGTCAGCGGGTAGTCCTGCAGCACCCAGGGAATGTCCTCGCCGATGGCCTCCTGAGCCTGCTTGAAATAGCCCGTGATCTGATCGTCGGTGCGCAGCGAGGGCGGCGGCGCGATCATCACGCCAGCAGCGCCCGCCTCCATCGACTTCAGCGCCAGCGAGCGCATGGTGGCAAATCCCGGCGCGGAGACGCCGACGATG
Source organism: Bradyrhizobium sp. HKCCYLS2038 (assembly GCF_051167655.1). NCBI lineage: Bacteria > Pseudomonadati > Pseudomonadota > Alphaproteobacteria > Hyphomicrobiales > Nitrobacteraceae > Bradyrhizobium > Bradyrhizobium sp. HKCCYLS2038. The sequence goes on from NZ_JBNPTM010000003.1 coordinate 886,924, forward strand.
ATCTGCAGGTTCTTGGCGCGCTTGGAAAAGCGCACCGCGACCTGCTCGGATTCGGCCGCATCGAGCTTCGGGGCCTCGCCCATGATGCCCAGCACGGTGATCCCGTCGCAGCCCGCCTCGGCGTAGAACTCGACCAGGCGATCGATCGAGGCCTCGTCGATGCGGCCGTCATCATGGAACGGCGTCGGCGCGATCGCGAAGGTGCCCTTGGCGGCGGCGGTGAGTTTCATCGGTCGTCTCCAGTTTCTCTGCCGTCATTCCGGGATCGTCCTGACGACGAGACCCCGAATGACCGCAGACATACATCAAAACCGCCGTGCGGACTTGGCTATATCCGCCTCGGAAAAGAATATCTCCCCTGCATGGGCGGCGATGTCCTCAGGGCTCCAGGCCGAGGACGGCGGTTTCCAGCCGTCCATCTCCATCATCCGCATTTCGCGGACGCCGCGCGCGGCGGAGACGCCGAGCACCTTGCCGGTCTGGTCTCCGGACAGACTGCTGACCATGTAGAGAACGGCCGGCGCGATGCCCTCGGGCGTCAGCGCCGCGCCAGGGTTTTCCTTGTAGCGCGGCAAGTCAGCGGTCATGCGGGTCAGCGCGCCCGGCGCCAAGGTCCATACCCGGATGTTGTACTTGCGGCCCTCGATCGCCAGCACGTTGGACAGGCCCCAGATACCGCCCTTGGCGGCGCCGTAATTGGATTGGCCGAAATTGCCGATCAGGCCCGAGGTCGAGGAGGTGTTGACGATCACGCCGCCGCCATTGTCGCGCATCCAGCGGAACACCGGCAGGGTGCAGCAGAAGGTGCCCTTGAGATGCACCTTGATCACCTTGTCCCAGTCGGCCTCGCTCGACTTCGCAAACGTCTGGTCGCGCAGGATGCCGGCGTTGTTGACCAGGATGTCGGCGCGGCCGAAATGGCGGATGGCGTCGTCGAACACCGCCTGCCCGCCGGCCATGGTGGAGATGTCGGCGCCGTTGGCGACCGCACGGCCGCCCTCGGCCTTGATCGCGGCAACCACCTGCTCGGCCATCGACAGGTCCGAGCCGGAGCCGTCGCGCGGGCCGCCGAGGTCGTTGACCACCACCGCCGCCCCCTCACGCGCGAACAGCCTTGCGTAGGCTTCCCCGAGCCCGCCGCCCGCCCCCGTGATCAGCGCCACCTTGCCGTCGAGCAGTCCCATGGTGCGTCCTCCCTCGTGCTGCTTGTTTTGCTGCGTCATGGCCGGGCTTGACCCGGCCATCCATCTTCGGAGGAGGATGGATGCCCGGGTCAAGCCCGGGCATGACAACAACAAGCAGGCGTGCCTCACATATCAATGATCATCCCAGCACGGTCTTGCCGTTCTTGATCACGGTGACGTTGCGCTCCTTCACGCGCGCCTCGAACGAGATCACGTCGCCGTCCTTCCACAGATCGACCGTCACGGTCTCGCCGGGGAACACCGGCGAGGAGAACCGCGCCGCGTGCTGCTTGAACGCCGCAGCGTCGTAGTCCGCAAAGGTCTGCAGCACGGCGCGGCAGGTGAGGCCGTAGGTGCACATGCCGTGCAGGATAGGCCGCGGGAAACCAGCCCGGCGCGCGAATTCGGGATCGGAGTGCAGCGGATTGCGGTCGCCGCACAGGCGATAGATCAGCGCCTGGTCCGGCCGCGTCGTGATGTCGACGCTGCGATCCGGCGCGCGCGACGGCACGGGGTGCGGGTCTGGAATGCCGCCGGAGGGGCCGCCGAAGCCGCCATCGCCGCGGGCGAAGCGCGAGGCCACCAAGGTCGCCAGCGGCGCGCCGCTCTCGTCGCGCAGGATGGTCTGATGGCGGATCACGGCGCCCTTGTCCTTGCCCTTGTCGGACACCGCAAGCACCGACGAGTCGGCGGTGATCTTCGCTGCCACGGCCAGCGGCTTGTGAAAGCTGATGTCGCGCTCGCCGTCGACCACCAGCACGCGGTTCAGCTTCATGTCGCCGGGACCCGCCCCCCACGCCGCCACCGACGCAAAAGTCGGCACCACCTTCAGCGGCCGCGGCTCGGCAGTGGCTTCGTTGACGAAGGCGAGCTCCTTCTCATCCATGGGATCGGCACCCATGCCGATGCCGTAGGCGTACAGCATCACCTCGCGATCGGTGTAGGCGTAGTTCTGCCCGATCGCCTTCATCGCCATCAGCTCATCGTAGTTGACCGGCATGGTGTCTCCCCCAAATTCGTTCTTGTAGGGTGGGCAAAGCGAAGCCTGCCCACCGCCTTTTTCGCAACAACCGCGGTGGGCACGGCGCTCCGCGCCTTAGCCCACCCTACGCACTCATCATGGGGAACACAGCTCGATCCACATCGTCATTGCGAGCGCAGCGAAGCAATCCAGGGCCGCGCGAGGACTCTGGATTGCTTCGTCGCTTCGCTCCTCGCAATGACGCGCGGCCAACATCCGTGCCCCCTCGCCTACACCGGCGTGAAGAACGGCAGTGGGGCGCCGTCGGTGGGCTTGAACACCACCTTCACCTTCTGGCCGATCTTCAGGCTATCGAAATCGCAGTCGACGAAATTGGTCTGCAGCGACGGCCCCTCCTTCAGAGTCACATAACCGATCGCATACGGGCCGGTCGGCGACTTCCGCATGATCGAGAACGTGTAGATCGTCCCCTCGCCCGCGCTCTGCTCCCACACCGTCTGGTCGGAGAAGCAGAACGGACAGATCGAGCGCGGGAAGTAATGCGCTTCACCGCAGGCAGTGCAGCGCTTGATCATGAACTTGCCCTCGGCGACGGCGTCCCAGAACGGCTTGGTCTCGGGATTGGTGATCGGGGCCGGCAGCTTGGCCGGCAGTTTCTTGGCTTCTGACATCAGACGCGCTCCAGAATGCAGGTCGAGGCGGCGTGGCGAACGCCGAGCAGTCCGCCGGTGCCGTGGGCGATCGCGAGATCGCAGTTCGGCACCTGCACCTTGGGATGGGCTTCGCCGCGCAGCTGGCGCACGGCCTCGATCACCTTGGTCATGCCGCCGCGGTTGACCGGGTGGTTGCTGCAGAGACCACCGCCGTCGGTGTTGAAGGGAAGCTTGCCGACGCCGGAGATGAGGTTGCCGTCGGCGACGAACTTGCCGCCCTCGCCCTTCTTGCAGAAACCGAGATCCTCGAGCTGCATCAGCACGGTGATGGTGAAGCTGTCATAGATCGAGGCGTATTTGATATCCTTGGGAGTCACGCCCGCCTCCTCGAAGGCGCGCGGACCGGACCACACGCCGGCCGAATACGTCAGATCGAGGTCCTTGCCGCCGCGTGGCCCCTTCATCGCCTCGCCATGACCGATCAGCCGCACCAGCGGCTTCTTCAGGCTCTTGGCGATCTCAGGCGTGGTCACGATCAGTGCACCGCCGCCGTCGGTGACGACACAGCAATCCATGCGATGCAGCGGATCGGAGATCATCGGCGAGTTCAGGACGTCCTCGACGGTCACCACCTCCTTGAGCATCGCATGCGGATTGTATTGCGCGTGGTGCGAGGCTGCGACCTTGATCCAGGCGAGCTGCTCCGAAGTGGTGCCGTAATCGTGCATGTGGCGCATCGCGCACATGCCATAGGCGTTGTGCGTCGTGGCGCCATAGGCAGCTTCGAAATCAGCCTCGGCGCCGGCCGCGCGCGGCGGCATCGGCCCGGTGCGCGGCTTGCCGGCGAGCGTGATCAGCGCGATCGAGCACTTGCCCGCGGCGATCGCCTCGGCGGCGTGGCCGACATGGATCAGATAGGAGCAGCCGCCGGTCTCGGTGGAGTCGATGTGCCGCACCTTCAGCCCGAGATAATCGACCATCGGCCAGGCACCGCCCGGCGCATCGCCGGCGCAGAAATAGCCGTCGACGTCCTTGGCGCTGAGCCCGGCATCCTCCAGCGCACCCTTGGCGACCTCGGCATGCAGTTGCGGGGTGGATTTGTCGGGTGCGTGCCGGGTGGGATGCTCATAGATCCCGGCAATGTAGGCCTTGCCCTTGATGGTCAATTCCGTCTCCGCTTTCAGTCGTTTCGTCCCGGATGGTTGTAGATTTTTTGGACCGTTGCAGGAGGCTTGGCAAGCGCGGAAAATATTCCGCGAGGTGGAGATGGCCTCTCACCGCGCGTTTGATTCCGCTGTCGTCCCGGGCTTGACCCGGGACCCACTCACTGGCCGTTGTTGTGTGACCCGATGATCGACCAGCGTGCGCTCTCATTGCTTCCTGTGGTTATGGGTCCCGGGTCAAGCCCGGGACGACGCCGGTGGTGTGGCGCGAGCTAGCACATATCGAACTACACATGCCATTGCATTCCCGCGACATCCCTGCCCGAGTCATGCTGATCTGTTTCGCCCTCATCAGGTCGGAGGGCGCAGGGAAGGCCAAGCGTCGGCTGACGCCTGCGGCCCGCCTGCGAAAAAAATGCAGGCGGCAGGTACCACAGGTGCAGCCGGACAAACCCG
>NZ_JBNPTM010000004.1:0-879700 GCF_051167655.1 Bradyrhizobium sp. HKCCYLS2038
GCTGCCGTGGAGCTGGAAGCTGGCCGATCATATCAAGACCTGAGGTATGTGCAGCGGCCGGACGCTTACGTCGCCCTCTTTCGACCCCCATCCTTCTCGGCAATTCGCTCGTACGACTGCGCTCTCCGTCGAAGGTTCGGCTACTCCAGAGAACTCTCGGCGGTCCTGAAATCGACGGAGAATGGAGATCGCGAGAATCCGCACCTCGATGTGACCGACATCAACTCCAAATTCGACAATTCTCTCGACTTCGCCGACGAAGAATCCAGTCTTCGACGCGCACATAGATCGCATTCGAGCGCAGCTGCTTTGCATCAGATCTGACGCGTGTTTTGCAGTTGGACTGCAGACTGAGCGCATCATCACGGCTCCCCCGTGAACACGGGAACTGCGCGTCCGATGACATCAGACATCGCCGTCAAACCGAAATATCGGCCGTCAAACGAGCTGTCAGACTGCCAATTCATCAGGAAGATCTGACCGTCGCCGACGATACGGCAGCCCTGCCAATCCGGCAGCGGATGGCCCCGGCGATCGGTCTGTTGCGCGGCTCCTACCTCGACATCATCCACGCTGATGGCTAGCTCACGGCGACAGACCGTTTGGCCGGGAAGGGCAAGGATCCGCTTCAGCATCGGGACGCCGACCGGCAAGAAGCCGCCGGCGGCGAGGAACGCCGCTAGCTGCTGATGAGGCCGCACAACGACCAGCTCGGTGACGTACCAGTCGCTGACCGGCTGCACGGCATAGAGCCCGATTGGCACGCTTTCAGAGGCATTCCAGATCAAGCGCGGCTGCGGATCGAGCGCACTCGTTCCGAGCAGGAGCGAGACGCCGGAAAGCAACGCCACAGCGATGGAAAAGCGCTGTCTCATGGCATGATACTCCGGCGATGCAACCAGGCGCGGTGCCGGAGCAGCGTGTAGGGCCGCGGCGGTTCGTTGGTCGTGAAGCGGTTCTGAACGTGCCGCCAATGATCCGGTGCGACATCCACTGGGTCGATGCCGAGCGCCTCGACCGCGTCGATGTGCTGCAGCACGCGCTCGACCTTCGGCCAGCCGAACACTTGCAGGAGAATTGCAGCTCCAGGGCCGACGAAGGGCACGGTCGCGCAGGCTTCCCCGGGGCGGACAGCCTGCAATATGTCGATCCGCGACAGCACCGTGCCGTAGTCATTCGACGACCAGCGGACGAAAGCAAACACGCTGCCCGGCGTGAATGAGACCACGCGTCGATAGTGATCGAGCCGCAGCTCTTGAACGGTTCGGCCGAAACGGATGCGGTTCTCGATCTTGCCCTGCAGCCATAGCAGCTGGACGCGCGTCAGCTCGCTCATCGGATCATCTCTCGGCTGGACAGGACTGGGAGGCGCTGGAGGGCCCGGCACGAGCGCACAGAAGGCCGCTCCAGCATCCCGGAAGGCCGCTCACGCAAAGGCAGCAGGCGTCCAACGGCGCGGCGCAGACGGTGACCGTTAGACAAAATCCGAAGGATTTTGCAGTTAGGTAAGTTAAGGGGCCGAAAAGCTAAGCCGGCAGAGCGACTTAAGACCGATTTTGGTCCCCGATAGCACGAGGATCCGGTCCCCGATAGCACGAGCCTTACGGTCCCCGATAGCACGAGACAATTCACAGCTTGTCCCCCGCAGCGCTCGATGAGTGATGCTTGGCGAAGCGCCGAGCGACGGGGTCCGTCATGGCGGCGGTGAAGTTCAGCCGCTCGGTTCCGTTCGGATCGCGGGTCAGCACGAGCTCGTAGCCCGGCAATGTCTGACGGCGGACGATTTCGCGCAGATCGTAGGCGAAATGTTTGAGCGGCGAGAGGCTGCCGGACTTGGCGTGGAGATAGCCGAGATCGAAGCTCCAGCCGCCGTCCTGATGACCGCCATGCTTGCGCACGAGACGATAGAGCCAGCGCTCCAAGCCGCCTGTCAGTGCAAAATATTGGCGGTCGATCGTCAGCACGAGCGCATCGTCAATTACGCCCGAATAGAACCAATCCGGCAGGATCAGCTGCAGTCCGGACGGACTGCCATGCGCATCCGCAGTCTCCTTCCACTCGTTGATCCAGGAGAAGCGGTGCCGCCGCCGCTCCGTCGGTTGACGGATCGAGGTCAGCACGGTCGTCGATTGCAGGCGGTCGAGACCTGCTTTCAGACGGTCGTAATCGCGCGCGCCGGTACCACGCCCGACGAAGTTCAGGATCTCATACGGCGTCGCCGCCATCAGACGCGATGTCTTCAGTCCGGCGTCACGCGCTCCGACAATCTGCGACGCTGCCCAGATCAAAACATCCGCGTCCCAGATGGTTGCCATGCCGTGCTCGGGGACGGCCTCAACACGGATCGCGACGCTTCCTGCGCGGAAATCGATCGGCACGACGCGTTTGGCTTTGGCCAGCGAGAAGAACGGATAGGCCATCAGATCCTGCGCATCGCGTGGCGCGAGATCGCCAGGCAGCGCGCGAAACAGATCGAGCTGTGCACGCTCGGATTTGCGCAAATGACGCATGCTCACGCGCGCACGGCGCGCTGTACGCGACGCTCTTTGCCCGCATAGGGAACGAGACCTGCATGCCTCTTCGCCGGCAGGACCGTCCCCTGCCCGGGATCGGCGGTGGACGTTTTCGTGCCGCGATCAACCCAAGCCTTGAGGTCGTCGAGCGCATAGACGACGCGTCCGCCGATCTTGCGATAGGTCGGGCCAGTGCCGTAGGTCCGGTGCTTCTCGAGCGTGCGGCCGGACAGGCCGAGATAACGCGCAGCCTCGGGTGTACGAAGAAAGCGCGGCGGAAGACCGGCTAAGGAATCGGACATCTGGCAACCTCCAGGACAGACCTGCGCGCTTGCGCGTAGTGCAGCGCGTCGACGGTCAGCATGGAGGCGTAGAACAGCGAAGGGGGAGGCCGCAGATCGAGGGGGCCGTTTCCGGCCACCTCCTCAATTTCCGTGAAGCTATTCGTCCTTGCGCGGCGGTCGCAGGAGTTGCCGATATCCCCCGCGGATCAAGGACAGGCCGTCCTCGACCAGACGTCGGGTAAGGCTGCGCACTTCGCTCGTTTTCCAAGCGCGCGCAGGAATGCGCGCTGCGCCGAACAGCACTTCCGCAATCGTCCGATGACTATTGCCCTGCTGCCAACCGTCGAGCGCGCGCAAGATCAGCACCAGGCGCGTGCGGCGCTGCTCCGTCAAGCCGTCGGAGGCGGGTCCAAGCGGCTGCGCGCGCAGAGCACGCCAGAGCCGGTCGGCGGCATGGTGGCGCATCTTGAAGTCGCGGTCATACGGCAGCAGCACCGCGTAGGACGCCGTGCTCATCGGCTTCCTGCGCAGCCACACGCGATGCTGATTTGTGCCGATTCGAACGACGACATGCCAGCCGTCCATCGCCCGCCGAAGCTGGTCCGGCGCAAACGAAGGCAGTTTTACGATCGGCGTGACCACTGGCACGCGCGTGCCGATCTCGACAAGCGCCAGCACAGTAGACAACCGCTCAGGTGCCCAGAACACGGACTGGGCATCGAAAGGCAGCGCGGGATCAGCGGCGAAATATCAACCCCCAATGCTTCCGGAAGTTGGCAGGCGCACTGCGATCAGGATGTGTTATCGCTGAGAACTGCGCACGATAGTTCGGTGATCGGCGAACACTCTCCCAAGCGAAGCCTGGACGGTCCGCGCGATGAATGTTCGCGTAGGCCTTGGGTGAGCGCCAATCGAATTCCGCCATCGTGCTGTCCTCATCAAGTTAGGACTGCAACGCAACAGACCAATGATGGCGCCATTTAAGATTGTTGAAGAGATTCTCGACTCGCGCAGGTAAATGGATGCGGACTACAGCCCAAACCAACTACACGATTGCTTGAGACGATCAAGTTCCGCTCTGGTTGCACAACTTCAGGTCTCTGGGGGACTACGTAGGAAGTGGTTGTAACCTTCCTCTGACAACCACTTTGCCCGCGCCAGATGGCTGTCGAATGCGCGGCGGGCGCGTTCGGGTTCGCGGACCGGATCAATGTGCAGAACGATCTGCGCGACCTCTTCCCAGTCGGCGCCGGCCGCCTCTGCATCGAGAAGCCGGAGATACGTGACGAGGTGCTCCTCGTCGTACGGCGTCAGAACGGGCTCGGTCGGAGCAGTATCGGCCACATCAGGATCGAGCGGAGGAAAGGACATCGGTTAGAAACCTACAAAATCAAACACAATGCTCTTTTTTTGCCGACGAGAGAGACGGGAGCAGCCCTACAGGAGACCGAGACGAGGCACCATTAGCCAACGTAATCAATCGCTTGGTCCCGATTTGTAGAAAATACTCCGTGGTGAAATACTCGACAAGCCTGTGCTGTCTTGGAGATGAACATCCGAGACGTCTTGGCCGCCAACTTGAAGCGCTTGCGCCGAACCAAAGGCGTTTCGCAGGAAGAACTCGCCCACCGCGCCGATATTGATCGGACCTATATCAGCTTGGTTGAGAGAAGCCGCAATGCCGTCTCGATCGACGTGCTCGCCGCTCTCGCGGCTGGCCTCGGCGTCGAGCCGGCAGACCTGTTGAAGCCGACGCCGCCGGCAGTGGATCTCAACAAGAACGGGCGACGTATCAAGAACCGATAATGCCAAAGCGTGCTCAAAGTTTGGCAGTCGGGTCCTGCTCGGCAGCGTCCTGGCTCTCCCCTCCGAGTTCCGAAAAGCCCCTTCAGCCAAGTGCTGGGGGACATCAGGCATTACGCCCGCAGACTTAGCGGCTCACCTTTCAGCCGCTGCGCTGGAATCAATACGGGCATGACCACCCTGACCCGCCGCCGCGATCCACAATCACCGAAGGAGACTTCGGCGCATCTATTTCGGGGATGTCCAGGCCGTCACGATTGCCAAGCGTACGGAAGGTCCTATGGGCCCGCCCGCCTGGCAATGGTCCTGCGGCTTCTATCCCGGCAGCCACCCGGGCGAGCAGAAGGTCGACAGCACCCGTAGCCATGAACAGGCGTGTGAGGCCTTCGGGCGGCATGGGACGCCCTTCCAACCAGCCGCCAGAAGACTTCTGAATCAGATTTAGTTAGATGGACAGCTGGGCGAGGCATAAATCTCATTGAGATAGCGGGCTAGCCTGAGACCTGCGCGCCCCAACTGCATCTCTACTTTCGGCTTCGCCTTCCTGAAGTAGCTGCGGTCCAGCGTCGTACCTTCAGCGACCCACATCTCCTTGGCGATGGCATGGGCCTCATTTGCCCAGTCGAGGGGTGAGCCTTGCGCTTCCTTGGCGACGTCTGCGTTCTTGAGCCATCCCTTTTCCAGGGCGTCGACGTAGGAACCCCAAGCGTAAGTGGTCTTGGTGATTAGAGTCGAATCCCAGACCTCGTGCAGGTTTTGCCATTCGTGCGCCACAAGGCAGGTGCGGCCCTCACAGATATCTCCAGGAATCAGCATATGCAGGTGAACGCCGTTGGCACCTTCCTCTTCCTTGACGGTGTGAAACGGCTGGTGGATGTCGCCAAGGAAATGCACCGCGAACCTGAGGTTATCGATCTTCTTGGCGGGATCGGTCTCGCATCGCATCTCCTTCTTGAGGTCTTCCAGCTTGCTGACCACGCACCCCGCGCCGCAGTCACCCGGCCAGTTGATCGCGGTGTCGACCGGAGAGTTGATGTAGTGCCACTTGCCCGTCTCGGCGTGGCCGGAGCGGTAGTCATCCGCCCAGCTTGCGCTTGAGGCCAGGGATGGGAGTGAGAACGCGGGAAGGGGGTTGTTAGGGTCCGGCCACAGCAGCTTGCTGATGGCTTCGGCCGCTTCCTTCGAGAGCCGCCGCTGAGCAACCTCGGCGACGATGGAATGTCCCTCCTGCCCCCAGGCGAACGCCTGGCCGGGAATGGACAGCAATGCTGCGACACAAAAAGCTATTCTGATCATGAAAACCCCTTGCGACCTAAAGTTGGCGGGAACTAGTATGCAACTCTAGCCCCATTTCTGAAGTCAATATTTTAGTCGACCTCCTTGGAGGGCTTATGACGCCGAATTTTACCTTCGATCCCATTCGCCGATCTCTTTACTCCGCCGAAGAATTGCTCACTGGCTACGATCCTGCCGATGTCCGAAGCTACGCCAACAGTCTCGATTTCAGGATCATGCAGGAATATGTCCGCGCCGGCGGAGCGCAGCCGGATGATTACCTGGCGAGTCTGATGAGGTCGCTGCACGATGCGACCATCACCCAGCATCTAGCCAATGTCCTGGATGGTAAACGGGTCGCGGCGATCATGGGTGGCCATAGTATGGCGCGATCCAATACTCCAGACTCCGACTATGCCCTGACAGCCCAGATTGCCAAGGGGCTCGCCGAGCGTGGGATGTTGGTCCTCAGTGGCGGCGGCCCTGGTGCCATGGAGGCTACTCATCTCGGGGCCTTGTTTGCCGGAAATGACGAGGGCCTTCGCAAGGCGCTCAACGACTTTGCAGCTGCGGGGGTGCTCACGTTGCCCCCCGATCAGAACAAGATCCTCGCTCCAGATGGCACGCCCGACTTCAAGATCGTAGAAGAGTATGCAGCCTGGAGTAAGCCAGCGATCGAAATTTGGAAGTCTCAGGGAAAGAAAGGCGCGGGCATATCGATCCCGACCTATCAATATGGCCAGGAGCCGTTCAGCCCGTTCGCAGAAGGCATTGCCAAGTACTTCCAGAACAGTATTCGCGAAGACGGCCTTCTCGCCGTGGCAACGCATGGCATCGTCTATGTGAAGGGCGGCGCCGGGACATTACAGGAGGTGTTCCAGGACGCGGCGCAGAACTACTACCATACTTTCCCGGCCAAGCAGGGTGCAGGCTATTTCAGTCCGATGGTCTTCTTCGGACCAACTTGGAGTACTGACCGTCCCGTGCAGCCCCTGCTGGATTCCCTGTTTGCGGGTTCAGCCGAGTACAAAAGCCGCGTGCTCTTTACCAGCAGCGTCGAGGCTGCGGTCGATTTCATCTCCGGTTTTGCACCGCCCCACCCTAACGTCACGATCGCCGCTCTCGCGGATAAGCCCAGCGCGGTATAGCGCGTGCACAATTTGAGCCGAATCTAACCGATTAATTGAGCCGGAATCATTGGCATGTCGGAAAACTCTATTAAAGGCTCTCCCAAGGGAAAAGGTGACATGCAATCGCCCGAGCCCGCTTCGCCCTCCCTTAGCGCGCAAATCGCTTCGTTTGTCGACGCGCTGACCGCTTTGGGAAAGCTTATGCTTGTTCTGGCCGTACTGGGATTGCTCTGGAGTAAACACGAAGCTGTGGAGACCTATGCGCTTCAGTGGCTCAACAGCGCCAACAAGGTCGGCTTCCTTGGCTGGAGCATCGAGCGCCAAATTTCAGCCGAACAGGCGGTTGCCAGGATCGCAAAAGACAAGGCGGATGTTACCAATCTCGCTTTCGCCGAGGGAGCGATTGAGCGCGCAGCTCGAAGTGCGCCAGCGATCGTTGGCTCGCGTGTCCTCTGGGTGGACGATCATCCCACAAACAACGATCCTGAGCGTGATGCGCTTAAGGCCATCGGAATTCAGGTGTTCAGGGTCAAGAACACCAGTGACGCGGTTCGCTTCGTTCCTGTCCTGGAGCCGGACCTCATCATCACCGATGTTGTCAGAGAAGGCGATCAGGCTCTACCTTTACGCAAGTGCCCTGCCCACTATTTCGAGTTGCCGCCGAACGTAACGGTCGACCTAGCCTCGCTCAACAGCGACTTACTCCAGGGAAAGACTAAGGCTACTGGCTTCAGCTTGCCTGAAGCAATTTCCGACCTCGATCAAGGTTATACGGATCACCTGACGTCCAGAATCCTGCTCTATTCCGGTTCAGCCGGTGGCCGTGCCGCGAGTCAGTGCGCAAGGCTGGTGACAAATCGTCCTGACGTTCTGCTTCACAGCATCGTCAGCGCTTTGGAGGAGCGGCACTGGCAAAAGTTGAGGCAACAGCCTGCAACTGACACCAAGACCGCCGAAAAATAGTCGGCATTGCCTGTCCAAAGATCTCTCTCGGAATCTGTCGCTCTCCATGATTGGGCGGCGCGAACTATCTCTATCGCCACGTCTCTCCTGGCGTCCAACGCCCTAGCCTGCAACTGACCTGACGCATACTTCCCTCCTGCGCCGCAAGTGGCAGGCCCTCGCGAAGCCGCCAATACCGCCGGCTTTCGCGACCTACCGAGCCAGTGCTAGCCATTTGGTCCAGATCAATTGTCCCCGCCCGGATCACTCGGACGGGGACGATCTAGCTTCACTCGGCTGCCTTGCGCGGCCGCGACCAGAGGAGCGTGTATCCCTCGCCGCCTTCGTCGTCGAACAAGTTGGCGTAGATCGGGGCGTTGAACGAGGGATCGTCGAGCTTGAGCGAGAGATAGTCGCGTCCTTCCTCTGATCGGCGGGCCCAGGCGGCACCGATCTCGACCCGGCCGGCGTAGACGCGGTGGCTGGGCGCGTTCTCGCTGGAGCGGTTGGCCTCGGGGACGATGCGCACGCCCTTGGCCTTGAGGCTCAGGGTGATGATCTCGCCCTGGAAATCGTCGCCGACCTTCTTGAAGGAACCGATGGAAGCCATGTTGTCTCTCCTTGGCTGGTTCGGGCCGCGACCACCGCGGCCTCGATGGCGCATGTCGGGCCGAAGGCGATCGGCGGCGCACCCGAAGGGCTGCAGCGACAGCGGAGGATGCCGCTGGCCAACTTTCTTGTCCCGCGAGGAATGGGCTTCGCCCAGGGGAAGAAAGTTGGCCGGCGGCGTTGCGCTCAGGCGATCGAGGCGCAGCCGGTCTTCGGACAGATCAAGCCATCAAGAGGCAAGGTGCGTCGCGAGCCGATCAGTTTCAGGAGAGACGTGGGGGCCTGGACATACAAGACGTTCGGCGAACCAGGCGTACGATCAGAAATCCCCGAAAAGAATAGCGTGTGCGAATCGAGGCCCCTGTCCGCGACTGCCTGACGCGAGGTACTGATCTCTTGCGCCGGAAGGCTCGTTCTGCCGAGGGCCCCATTTCCAGAGGGACGCCCGCCTCCGCTCAGCCGGTCACGTCCCGCCTTTCAAACGCCTAACCGCGGACCGCTCAAGCCACAGGCGGTTGGGCTACACAGTCCAGGCTTACAGCCGTGAGGAGTAGAGAGACCGATCCCTGTCCTGCTCGGACTGCAACGGACGGGACAGTTCGTTGTTGAGCAACTGCTGCAGAGCGTATCCGGCGACCAAGAGCGCACCCGACCATCCAATGATTTCGCGCCAGAACGGTGAAGGCTCGGCAATCAAGGCAGCAACTGCAAACGCGACTTGCCGACCAGCCATCGCTGCCGGGACGAGAAACGCGGCTGCCACAAGCCCGCGTAGCAGCAAGGATGTCGAAGAGGCGAACAGGGCGCGGCCGATCATCAAGGTAAAAGCTGCCGCAGCAATGCCGGCCAAAATAGCCAGGCCGCCCCCGCAACCTGCATTCAGGACCGTCATGCCGACGGTGACCGCGACGAAGAACGGCAGAGCATGGACCGCAAGCTTGAACACCGCACGGCACAAAAGCCCGACGCTGACCAGTCCAAGGATGAGAGCAATCGCGAGCATGGTGGTGGCCTCCGTGCAAAGCTGTGACGGGATGCGCCTTCCACCACCACCGCGGCGCAATCCAAACACGATGCATCGTGATTTGGACGAAGTTGAGGAGAGTCACGCGAACGATCGAGGTGGTCCACGCATGAGGTTGACGAGTTGACGGCGCTCACGCGCCGCCCTTGCCGAAGGTCCAGACGGGAATGCCGAGACGACGGGCCTTGTCGGCGAGGTTGCCCTGGATGCCCGAACCCGGGAAGACCATGACGCCGATCGGGAGCGTCTCCAGCATGGCGTCGTTGCGCTTGAACGGTGCAGCCTTGTTGTGCCTGGTCCAATCGGGCTTGAAGGCGATCTGCGGCACCTTGCGGTTTGCCGCCCATTTGGAGGCGATCAGTTCGGCGCCTTTCGGCGAGCCACCGTGCAGGAGTACCATGTCCTGGTGTTTGGCGTGAACCTTGTCGAGACGATCCCAAATGAGTGCGACGTCATTGAAGTCCGGCCCGCCGGTAAGAGCGATCTTCGGCCCCGGCGGCAGCATAACCTCGGTCTCGGCGCGGCGCTTGGCTGCGAGGAAGTCGCGAGAGTCGATCATGGCCGCCGTCAGCGTGCGATGGTTGACCTGGGAGCCCGATCGCGGCCGCCACGGTGATCGCGTATGCAGCTCGAAGGCCTCGGCGGCAAGGTCGCGGAACAGCTCCAGGGCGTTGCGGCGCTCGACCAGCGACACTCCTTCCGAGGTCAGGCGCTCGAGCTCCACGGAGCGGACCTCTGAGCCGTTCTGCTCACGCTGGCTCGTCCGCTGCGCCTGCTCGTTGTCGTCGAGCTCGCGCTCGGTGCGTAAGGTCGCGCGATGGAACAGGTTGACCGTCGACCAGAGCAGATCTTTCAGCTCGGGCTCGAGGCGGGTGTCGGAAAGTGTAGCGACGAGCGCATCGAAGATGTCGGCTACTGCGCCGGCGATTGCCCTGCCCTCCGGCAGCGGCCGCGGATCGGGCTCGTCGTCGAAAGGCCGGTAGCCATGCAGTTGGAGTTCGGCCAAGGCGTAGTCGGTCGTCGATTGGGTGCCGCGGGGGTCGCGCGTCTCGTCGTGCTGGTCGGACATGGTCATCTCGTCTGTGATCGCTGACCGCGCCGATCGCGGCCTTCCATAGCGATCTCCAAGACGGCGGGCGGACCGGACCAGAACCCGCTGATCCCCTCGGGAGCGGCGGGCCGGAGCGACAGCGGAGGATGGCGGTGCGCGGCTATTTTGTCTCGCGATGCAAAGGCCCGCGCGCGGGCTGGCGGAAAATAGCTGCGCACCGCCATTGCCGGACCGGACCGCCTGCCGTCCGATCGCCTCCGAAGAAGGCCCCGGCGCGCTTTCGAAGGTCACAGATGAGGAGGCCCGTGTCCGGGCGACAGGCGACGAATGCAGCACTCACAGGCAGCATCCAGCCGATGCCTCAAGCCTTGTCTCCGTCCACGAAGCGCGCGACGTCCTCGGGCAAGAGCTGACGTCGCACCACTCCGTGGAGTTGGGCCTTCCCAAGAAGCCGCAGATCCTCGTTGAAGTCCTCGAGACGAGGACACAACGCGATCGCCTCGATGCCGGCGTCGAGCGCCCGTGCGGTCAGTGCTTCAGCGGCAGTGATGCCGGCATGATCTGCATCGACAGCGACATAGAGCCTGCGCAGCGTGGCCGGCCAGAGCAGTGTCGCGAGGTGGTTGGCGGAGAGTGCGGCGGCAACGGGCAAGAACGGCAGCACTGTCCGCAACGATAGCATGGTCTCGATGCCCTCACCGGCCGCCATGACGTCGTTGGCCATTCCAAAGCGAACGGCATGTCCGAGCAGATCGCCCATCGCCCGCCGCGGCGTCTCGATCGGCGCCTTGCCGAACCGTCGATCATCAAAGCCATCGGGATCGAGCCAGGTGCGATGAACGCCGGTGAGGTGACCCTCAAGATCGGTCACGGTAGCAATCAGGGCTGGCCAGGTCTCGACAGTGGTCTCATCGTCCGGGCGATAGAAGCATTGTGGGTGGAAGCGCAGAGCGTCGGCGCCCACGGGTGGGTCGATGTCGCGATTGCGCAAATACACTTCACCGAGGGTACCAGCGATCGGCTGGGCCATCGCAAACAATCGGCGAGCCGCCCTGACCGGGTCTCTGGAGCGTCGGAAGTTCTTGCGCGGAGCCGGCGGCTCCCGCTGCGAGGTCGGCAGCTTCAGGAACCGACGCGCCTCCTCGGCGATCTCACGGAAGCTGCGCAAGCCGCATGTATGGCCGATCACATCGAGCAGATCGCCATGTTCACCAGTTGCGGCATCGGTCCATTTGCCAGCCGCTCCCTTCGCTGACGCCTGCAGACGCACGAACAGCGAGCGCCCGGGCGTGTTGTTGATGTCCCCGACGAGCCAATACCGTCCCTCACGCTTGCCGTTGGAGAGATAGTGACGGCATACGCACTCGGCTTCACGCGCAAGGCGGCCTGCCAGCTCGGATGCATCGCTCATCACGACTGCTCCCGCCCACGAACACCCACGATCGGAAACCGCTCCAGCACCTTGGCGAGGATTTCAGCGCCGCCCTCACCCGTTGGCACGAACATCCTGAGCTTCCAGGAGATGATCTCACCGAACAGTCCGTAGGCTCGGAGACAGTCCCTGAGTCCATCGGAGAAGCCTGCGAGCTCGATCCGAGTGGCGCCCATGACGCGGACGCGCCGGAGCTGCAAGCCCTCTGCGAGTTCGAGCACGCCCCCGTCACGCAGCAGCGCCGAGAACGCGTCATCGGCTGAAAGCGAAGGCCCCTCCACTGACATCGTGGTCACCCAGCTCAGCAGGACCTTGCGGCCGATGATGCGCTCGCCCGCGTCAGTCTGGAGGCGATAGACCCGGGTGGACTCGTGGGGCAACCGCTTCCAGATCGGAAGCAGGAGCCCCGTAACGAGATAGATCGTGCTTGTCGTGAACTCGGGAATGGATGCGAGCTGTGCGTTCCAGCCCGCCTTGAACTGCTCACGGTCCGTCTCACCCCACTCTTGCTCGGCGAGCTTGGCGACCGGCAGGGTCTGGCGCCCCATCGGTCCGATCAAATGAACACGCTGCTCGATCTCGCCATCATCCAGCAACCAGCTCGGCGCGGGCACCTGGATTGCGGTCCGCCCGGACAAACCATGACGCACCGGAACAGCACGACGTTGCAGCAGCCGCTCCAATGCCTCGTCCAGCGGCATCGGCCTGTTGCGGTCGCGCTGGCTGATGGTGACCAGATGGGTCTCTGCGCCGGTGGCCGGATGCGTATAAATCGTGCGCCGCTCCTTGATGACGAAGCTTTCGGCGCGCAGCGTCTCCAGACCAGCGTCGTAAGTGCCGGACGCGATCGCGCCCTCGATCCGCGTCGCAAGCAGCTGCTCGAAGACCGTGAACAGGATGTTCTGCAGCTCGATCGTCAGCGCCAGCAGCCGGTTCAAGAAGGTCGTGATCGGCGGCAGCTCGTCGCGCAGGCCGTTCTCGTCTGTAAGCTTCAGGCCGGTCGCCCGCTCGAAGCGCTGCAAAGAGCAACTCCCAACCTGGCCGCGCGCGAGAAGCCCATAGAACTGCCGCAGCGCATCTCGCGCGTGCGGGCTTTCCAGATTGTCCTCCGGACGGAACAGCCCCTGCCCGCCAGTCTGACGCTGACCACGGGTGATCGCCCCCAGCGTGTCGAGCCGTCGCGCGATCGTCGACAGGAACCGCTTCTCCGCCTTGACGTCGGTCGCGATGGGCCGAAACAGAGGCGGCTGGGCCTGGTTGGTGCGGTTGGTCCGCCCAAGCCCCTGGATCGCGGCATCCGCCTTCCAGCCGGGCTCCAGCAGATAGTGCACCCGCAGCCGCCGGTTCTTGGCCGAGAGCTCCGCATGGTAGCTGCGCCCGGTGCCGCCAGCATCGGAGAAGATCAGGATCCGCTTCTGGTCGTCCATGAACGCGACAGCCTCGGCGAGGTTGGCTGAGGCCGGCCGGGTCTCTACAGCGAGCCGGTCACGGATCCGAACGATCCGTCTGCAGCGCCCCGTGATTTCGGCGACCATGTCCGTGCCGAACCGCTGGACGATCTGATCAAGCGCGCCCGGCACAGGCGCGAGCGACACGAGATGCTCGATCATCTCGTCGCGACGTGCCACCGCCTCGCGGCTCTCGACCGGCTGGCCATCGCGGTACACCGGGCGCGAGCACAGATTGCCCTCGCCGTCGGTGAACGTCTCATAGAGCTGAACCGGGAAGGAATGGGCGAGATAGTCGAGGACGTATTCGCGGGGCGTGATATCGACCTGGACGTCGCCCCATTCCTCGGTCGGGATCTCGGCGAGCCGGCGCTCCATCAGGGCCTCGCCCGTCGAGACGATCTGGATGACGGCGGCATGGCCGGCTTCGAGATCTCGCTTGATCGCATTGATCAGCGTCGGCGTCTTCATCGAGGTCAACAGATGCCCGAAGAAGCGCTGCTTGGCGGATTCGAAGGCCGAGCGCGCCGCCGACTTGGCCTGAGCATTCAGCGTCCCGGTTGCGCCGGTGATATTGGCCGCGCGCATCGCGGCCTCGAGATTGTTATGAATGACCGCGAACGCCTCGGCATAGGCATCGTAGATCCGGACCTGCTCGTCCGTGAGCTGATGCTCGAGAAGATCGTATTCGATGCCCTCGAAGGACAGTGATCGCGCGGTATAGAGGCCGAGCGCCTTGAGATCGCGCGCCATCACCTCCATGGCTGCGACCCCGCCCTCCTCGATCGCCGCCACGAAATCGGCCCGCGTCGGGAATGGAAAGTCGGCGCCACCCCACAATCCGAGCCGCTGGGCATAAGCAAGATTGTGGACGGTCGTCGCCCCCGTCGCTGAAACATAGACTATCCTCGCATTCGGCAGCGCGTGTTGCAGCCGCAATCCCGCGCGGCCCTGCTGCGAAGCCGCCTGCTCCCCGCGCTCGCCCTTGCTGCCAGCAGCGTTCTGCATCGCATGGCTCTCGTCGAAGATGATCACGCCATCGAAGTCGCGCCCTACCCAGTCGACGATCTGGCCGATGCGCGAAAGCTTCTCGCCCTTCTCATCGGTCCGTAGCGTAGCGTAGGTCGTAAAAAGGATGGCTTCACCGAGCCGGATCGGCGTTCCCTGCCGAAAGCGCGACAGTGGCGTGACCAGCAAGCGCTCCATGCCGAGCGCCGCCCAATCGCGCTGGGCGTCCTCGATCAGCTTGTCGGACTTGCTGACCCAGATCGCCCGGTGCCGGCCCTTCAGCCAGTTGTCCAGCAGGATGCCCGCGACCTGACGGCCCTTGCCCGCGCCTGTGCCGTCGCCGAGGAACCAGCCACGCCGGAAACGCACCGTCCCCTCGGCGTCTTCGCTGGCTGCGCGGACCTGATCGAAGGTCTCATCGACGATCCAGGAGCCTGCGAGAAATCCGCCATGCGCCTCGCCGGCATAGATGAGGCTCTCGAACTGCGCGTCGGATAGAACGCCGTTGCTGACGATTTGAGGCAGCACATGCGGTCGATAGGTAGGCTTGGGCGGCATGACCGAGGCCATCGCCGCCGATTGCACCAGCTTCGTCGGATGAGGCTTTGCGCCTGGGATCCTGATCGACTGCAGCTGATACGGCTCATAGAGCGCCTCCGTCAGGCGAGGCCCGTCCTCGGGCAGATCATCCACGAGATCATAGGCGAGCTCGCAGCCGGCCGGTTCGCGGGCCGGCGCCGAAGGAGGCTCGCAGGCAGCAGGCGGGACGCGTCCTGCTCTCGCACGGAGACCAACAGGCTCGCTTGCCTGCGCGAGAAGGCACCCCGTCATCGGCAGCCGTGGCGGCACGAGCGCCGTGATCCACTCGAGCAAGGTCCGAACATCCGGTGCCATTCCCGCCGACTGCGGAAACACGCGAGGATCCGACGCCGGCTGCTTGTCGATCACGATCAGGCGCGTGGCGGTGGTGGTGCCTTGTCGTGCGTAGACCGAGCCGTCGATTGCGGCGGAGAACACGACACGACCTCGGTCCTGCAGGCCCACGAAGGCGTCCGTCCAGGTCGGGTTGTCCGGCGCAAAACCAGCGGCTGTGATGGCGACCAGGCGTCCGCCCTCTCCAAGCCGCGCGAGCGCCGAAGAGAGATGGCGCAAGGTTGTATCGGCCTGAGGACGATCCACGTTCATCGTCGCCGAGAACGGCGGGTTCATCAGGACCACGCTCGGGACGCAGGCCCTATCGAGATAGTCATCGATCTGCGCGGCATCGAAGCGCGTCACGGTCAACCCTGCGAATACCAGATCGAGCAACGCGGCGCGGCTCGCAGCGAGTTCGTTGAGCAGAAGCGAGCCGCCCGCGAGCTCCGCGAAGATGGCCAAGCTTCCCGTGCCTGCGGAAGGTTCGAGTACGCGATCGGCCGAGGTCACTTGCGCCGTCGCCGCCGCGACGAGCGCCAACGGCAGCGGCGTCGAGAACTGCTGAAGGGTCTGGCTCTCCATCGAGCGCCGAGTATGGCTCGGCAGAAGCGCAGCGATCTTGCAGATCATTGGCAGCAAGGCTGAGGGCACGCCATTGCTGGCCTTGATCATCGCGGGTCCGTACTTCGCCAAAAACAGAACGGCGGCGACCTCGCAAGCCTCGTACGCCGTCCTCCAGTCCCAGCTGCCCTCGGCATCAGAGGCGCAGAAGGCGGTCTGCATGGCGTGGCGCAGGCACCTCGCATCGATGCGCTCGCCGCGGGCAAGATGTTGGAGCAGCAGCTCGGCCGCACGATGGATGGCTTTGGCGCGTGCAAGGAGCGCGAAGGGAGCCGTGTGACAGCTCGTCTCGGTGACCATGGCGAAGAACCTCAAGGGAGAGCGAGGATACGGAGGTCCGCCGAACGCTCTCTCTTGTCAGGCGGCCTCACCCGCGCTGCCCCGTCTCTCACTCTCGCTGCGCCCCAGCTCGCTGATGACCTGCATGAAAAAGCCCGGCCGAACTGGCCGGGCTTCCATGATCTCTATCCTGACACTCAGGCCGTCCCGCACCGCGGGTCACTCCGCAGCGATGATCTCCTCCACTTCATCAGCGCCTTCCGTCGCCTCCTCGTCCTCGCTGAGGAAAGCCGGGAGGCTGTCGCCACCTTCGCCCTCAGCTGCCGGCGCAACATCGGTCTCTGCTCCTCGCAGCGGCTCCGGCAGCCAGCCACTGCCATCGAGCAACCGTTCGGCTTCGCGCGCCATATCTGGCTTCTTGAGATGTTCGATGAGCTGGGCCGAGGCCTCGCCCTTGGCCTCGCGCACAGTCTGCAGGATGCGATGCTTGGTGACACGACCGAGATAGTTGTCCACGGTGGGCTTCCAGCCGGCACTGATCATGTCGAGCCCAACAGCGCGCGACAGCCGGTCCGCCTGGTCGAGGCGACCGCGGACGCCGTGCACAGACAGGCGCCCTTGATGCACCCGGTTGGCCGGCTCAGAAATCGCATTCACCGCCTGCGCTGCGCAATGCGCGAAGAGCTCGGCCTGCGTCGTCCCGTCCATCGCCGTCAGTGCTTCCCAGAGGTCCTTGTCGCTCGCCGGCAGCTTTGCCTTCCAGGCCGCGTGACGGGCGGCAATCGCCTTTGCCGGAATGCTGTCCTGCAGGCCCGGCGGCTGCTCCGAAAAGCTCGGGCTACGCAGCGATATCTCCAGGCAGTTGAGCGCGGAGCCAAATGGATAGAACGTCGCCAACACGAAGCTGTGCAGCACCGCCTGGAAGGCGACCGACGGCTGCTGACCCAGCGCATCGCGCAGAGCGAGCGTGCGATAGGCCGAGAGCTCGCTGATCAGCCGGTCCGGCAAGGGCCGTTCGACGTCCTCCTCTTCCTCATCGGGCACCTCGCTCTGGCCGCCGCCGATCACGATCGTCGGCGCCGTTGCCCTGACCTCCGCGTCCGGAATGCCGGTCCGGCCATCGGCGTCCGTCCCAGCTTCGGCACCCAGCTGGTCGCTCGTCGCGGCGACCTCATCTTCCGGGCGGACGAAGCCGCGGGCGACCCGGAGCCGGCCCTCGGAGTCGACGCTGACGAACGCGCCGGCGCGCGCCATCTCCGCCGCATCGAAGGTCACGGGCCTTTCCTCGAAGGATTCCAGCGCAGCTTCGATCTCACCGAGGCGCCGATCGACCTCCTCGGGCAGCTCATCGGCCTGACCATAGTCCACTTCGAGCTTGGCCTGTTCGGCCTTCAGCGCTTCGATTGCAGCCTGCTCGCCGGCGGTGAGCTCGGCCGGCTCTCCCTGAAGCTCGCGCAAGCCATGGGAGTGTCCGAACGGGAAGTCAACGGCGGCCGCGATCCACTTCCAGCCCTCCGCGCCGATCCTCTCGGCTTCAGTCTGCAGCTTCTCCGCCACGAGGCGATCGAGCAGCGCGACATCCTGCAGCCAGCCGCCGTCATCGGCCTCGAACAGATCCCGCAGCACCACCCCGCCTGCAACCTCATAGGAGGCAAGCCCGACGAATTGGACCCTGCGATCGAACGCCCGAACCGTCAGCTCGGTCAGCTGACGGCGGATCTGGTAAGGCGCATCGCAGCCAGAGCGGCTGACCTTGTCCCAGACCTCCTGCTGACGGACATGATCGGTCGCGACCGTGAAGGCCATCAGTTGCTCGAGCGTCATGCCGTCCGCGGCGTAGACATCGAGCAGCACTGGCGAGACAGCCGCCAGCCGCAAGCGTTGTTTGACCACCGCACCCGTCACGAAATGCCGCGCCGCGATCTCCTCCTCGCTCATGCCGCTGTCACGCAGCGCCTGGAACGCGCGGAATTGATCAAGGGGATGCAGACCAATGCGCTGGTCGTTTTCGGCGAAAGAGTCATCCAAGGCTGAACCGGAATCGCGCACCACGCAAGGCACGGCCTGCGTCTTGGCCATCAGCTTCTGCTTGACCAGCAGTTCGAGCGCCCGGTAGCGCCTGCCGCCCGCCGGCACCTCGAACATCCCGGTCTCCTTGCCATCATCACCGAGCACGGCGCGGACGTTCAAGCTCTGCAGCAGCGTCCGTTCGGCAATGCTTTCCGCCAATTGTTCGATCGAAACGCCGCCCTTGAAACGGCGGACGTTGGACTGGCTCAGGACGAGCTTGTTGAAAGGAATGTCGCGCGACGGCGACAGCGTGATCTTCTGGGTAGCCTTGGTCATCGCTCGGTTCTCCACGACGGGCGGCCCAAGAACCTCTCTCTCAGGCCTTCACCCCGTCGCAGAGCACCTCTCGCCCTCTTGCTCTCCTCCGCTCGGCCCCGGAGCACCGCACTCACGCAGCAGCGCAGTCGCTTCCGCTCGTATCCACCTGGCCGTCCGCTTGCGGTGCAAATCCGAGGATATAGTCGGCCACACGGCTTGCCTGGCTCGCCGCACGGACGATGGCGCGATTGTCCTCGCGCAGGACATCGAGCCAGGCGCCGATGTAATCGGCATGACGCACGGTCGGCACGATGCCAAGCGCAGCGCAGCTGAAGGCGGACGCGATTTCCGCGATCAACTCCTCGAAGGCATATTTGCTGCTGCCGAACCGGCCTGAGAGATCGCGGTTCAGCCGCGACGAATGCCCGCTCGCATGGGCGAGCTCATGCAATGCCGTGCGGTGCCAGTTGATAGGCTCGAAGAAGGCGGCAGGTGGCGGCACCTGCACGAAATCCTCAACCGGAGCATAGAACGCCCGGTCACCACCAATCCGGAACTCGACGCCGCTGTTCGCGATCAGCGTCTCCAAAACAGGCTCAACCAACCCAGGCCGCGGTGGTGGCGCCGCGGTTGCGATGTCCTCGGACAAACCGTCGCATTGGTCGGTGTTGAAGACCGTAAACCGCTTGAGAAACGGAATCGCCTGTGCCTCCTCGCCCACCTCGCGGGCACGCTGCCGCTCATCGGTGGGGACAAAGCGGTCTGCATAGACGACGGTGACACCACGCTCGCCCTTGCGCACATGGCCGCCGACCGACAGCGCCTGCCGGAATGTCAGCCAGCTCTGGCCGAAAAATCCGTGCTCGATAACGGCGCCCCATAGTATCAGGACATTAATCCCGGTGTATGCCCGACCCGTCGTCGCATTCCGGGGTAAGGCAAGCTGGGCTTTCGCGGCTTGCGTGCCCCAGGGCTGAACCCAGGGCACACGGCCGGCCTCCAGCTCGCCGATGATCTTGCTTGTTATCTCCTCATAGAGGCTCGCTCGGCCCTCGCCAGAGCGCCCACCAACTCTCCGTCCCTGCATCGCGGTTCTCCGCGACGGGCGCGGCGAGAACTCTCTCGCCACTTCCAACCCGTCACAGCCAAACCGGCCTGCACTCTTCCTCTATCCGACCAAGCCGCGGGGGGACCGTGGAGCTAGCCGATCCAGGAGTGCGGATTCACATGGCCGCGGCAACCGCATTGAGCCCCGTCAACCTGTTCGAAGCGCAAGAAGATTTGGCCCCCAGTCAAGACCCTAAAGTTCGAGATATCAATCGTAATGAATAGAGAAGTCCCGCCAGCGCTTATTCTGAGTCCATACGGTCGTAACCGCGGAAGCAAAGAACGGAACGAAGCGCTCTGGTAGCTCACGCCGCAGCATTAGCGTCCGGCCAACAGACCTCGCGATGAAGCTGTCCATGACGAGGAAGCTCATGCCGATCGTATCCCAGCAACATGAGAGGAGATCACCATCGCCGCGGCTGGCAGCTTCTGCCATCTGAGCAGACGCGACAAGCCAGGTCTTGCGTGATGCGGCGCGATCCGCGGCAATAACGGTGACAGATCAGGAGAAGAACCTGACTCCGGCGGTCAGAAGCACTGACGAAAGCAGCCGCGCCGTAGAGGGAGACGAGGTCACATTGGCCGTCTTTCCCACAATCACGTAGAGGCCCACGAACGTGATCCACATGGCCTGCAGCCTGATATCCCAAATTGGTTTAGCCAGGGGATGCCCCTGACGCGGAGAGACTGCTCGCTCCTGATTCGTATGTGTCATCAGTTATCCTCTCGTGCATCATCTTGCCGCGCCTGCGGCGCGGCAAGATGAGCTGGTGCCACGAACTGTTTGCCGCAGCCCGCAACTCAAGCGCGCCTGCTCTGCACACGGCGTCCTCGATCAGCCGGGTATGCACACGCAGCTGGTCCCCCAAGCCGGACGGTCACAATCCTGAACCTCCGCGTTTGCCCTGCGTGCCATTCGCAATGTCCAATGCGACCTCCAATACCTCCTTCGCTACGACTGGCCTGTCTCCGCGCTTGATCCGCAGCGCCACGATCAACGGCTCCATATTCGAACCAAACTCGTCGGCTTTCAGCATTTCGCTGACGCGGTCGCCATGACCGGTGGCCGCTATCGCCATAGCCGCATCCACGAACATCGCCGTGAGCTCCCGTTGTTCCGGCAGATCCTTCAGGGCGAGTTTCAGGTGCTCAAGAGCTCGATTGGCCTGACCACGATCCAGCAAAGTGCGCGCGAGGAAAAGCTGCGCTTCCGCGGGCTCCGGCGAAAGACGCGCGGCCTCTAACGCATCTCTTATCTGACTTTCTGGGTCGTTCTGACGCAGTCGGGCCCGCGCGAGAAGTGCACGCGGGTCTAAAGCATCGGATTCCATCGCGCGCGCGATGAGTTGCTCTCCCTCATTGCGGTCGACGAAGCGAGAAAGACCGGTCAACGCTTCGATGCCGTCGTCTCGCTCTCCGAGCGCAGATCGGTAGGCACGGCTAGCGTTTTCTGCATCACCGTTGCGCGCTGCGATATCGCCCTCGAGAACCGCGCAGCAATAGCAGGGGCTCTCGCCCGCGAACCATTTTGCTATCGCCTCCTGGGCGGCAGTCTCTTCGCCCCGATGGACCAGATACTCTGCGAGGAATCGAACCGCAGAACAATCACGCCCTTTTCGGGCTACCGAAACAGCCTCCCTAAAGGCCTCTTCGGCCTCAGCAGATCTCTTAGGTTGCGATTGAAGAAGAACGGCCAACATAATCCAGCCGCGAACATGATCTTCTATCGTCAAAGCCTTCCGTACGTAGACTTCGGAAAGAGTCTTATCATCGGCGGCCTTCGCGAGCAGACTGGCGTATATCCAGGCATTGTAGTCTTCCGGAAGGCGTTCAGTGAGATCTTTCGCGACCGCCAACACGCGAGAGATCGGCTCTCCGATCTGCTGCAACGCCCGTGCATAGCTGACAAAGACTTCTGGCGCCCCCGCTCCCTTTGCAATGGAGCTTTCCAAAGCTTGGACAGCATCGTTGGGACTGCCTTCTCGCGCAAGGAACGAACCCAAGTCGGCCCAGGCGAGCCACTCCTGCGAAGCTTCCGCTGCTCGTCGGAGTAGATCGATCGCTTCTTGTCGACGGTCGGATCCGCTCAACAATTCGGCCAAGGCCCGCCTGCTAAGGAAGTTGTCTCGTTCGTCTGCAAATCCGCGCAGTAGAGACTCGGCTTCCACAAGCTGGTTATCGGCTTGCAAGACTTCCGCGTAACCGGCGCGATCCTGGTCAGTAATCGCACCGAAACGCAAGGCCCGTTCATAAAGTTCGATCGCCTCCTTCCGCTCTCCCTTCTCTTCTTTGATTCTTGCTAGATGGCCGAGAGCGAAGCCGAAGTCGGCATCCGCGCTCAAGGCTGCCTCGAATGCCGCCTCAGCGAGTTCTAGTTCGCGGGCTTCGCCGTGTGCCATGCCCTTGATTGCGTGTCCCCAAGGGTCCTGCGGGCGAAGCCTGATGGATTCGTCGGCCGCTCTGAGTGCCTCGTCCGTTCGGTCCTCGCCGAGGTAGATCAACGCGAGCTTCATCCACGCTTCAGCGTCGTGGGGGCGGATTTCCGTGGCCCGCGAATAGAGATTGATGGCTTTCTCTGTGTCCCCGGCGTCCAGTAGCCGATCGGCCTCAGAAAGCAACTCTGCAAGCTCATCATCGGCGTCTCGCGATTCAACAGCGACTGATGGCGCGTGAGCCCGGGCGCTGTCTGCTGCGGCTTTTTGGTGGGCCGTGAAGGACGTGAGGAAGTCCGGAGGAGTTCGTTCCAGAATGCTTGTGCGAACGAGCGTCGGAGTGCGTTCGAGGATCGCGTCGTAGAAGGCATGGTAGTCCGTGCGGCTGTCAGGCCGAACAGAGCAAGCCTCCATCGCAAGCGTGGTCGCGGTGTCGATAAGTTCGTCGCGGTCGTAGTAATCGGTCATGAACGAGACGAGCGCGCGAACACGGCTCGACGGATGACTGCGGCGACGCATGAGGTAGTAGATGTTGAACAGCCGCTCGGCCGCCGAGTAGAGCGCCTGTTTCCCTGATCCGGGGCTTTTGATCACAGAACCGCGCTCCGCGAGGCGCGCCAGCATCGCCGACGCGGTGTTGGTCGATACGCGCGCGGCCTCGGCGACCTGTTTCGCCGTTGCCGGGTCCCAGGCTTCCAGCAGGGCGGCAAATATCTTGCGTTCCGTGGGCGGAAGGCTATCGAGCTGGCTCTTGAAATACTCAGTATTCTGGTCGATCAGGAAATTCAGGTTTTCCATCAAGTTGTGAAGCGAAGGAGACCGCATGAACTCCGCGAGGATGTGGATCATGCGAGGGCTTCCGCCCGTCAGAATCTCGATCGGGCGGATCCGGTCGATCTTGATCTCCTGCTTGGTGAGAAAATTCCAAAGTGCACGGCACTCCTCGCGCGACAGCGGCCTGAGGTCGATCCTAAGAAAATCGGACGGGAGGGCGACGTTCTCTGCGGTCGCAAGCTGGGAAACCGACGTGGCCAACACTCCGAAAACGGAGACATCGGAAAGCCGCTTCAGCAGATCCTGCGCGCCCAAGCCGATCTGATCGTCGAGTATGGTCTGGAAATTTTCGACGATGATCAAAAGCCGCTTTCCTACGCTGGCGGAGAAGTCCTGCAGCGCTTTCGAAGCGAGATCGAGCAGTTCCTCCTCGCCCGGATGCGACAGGGCTCGCTCATAGGCGGCTTTGATTACGCCATCGTTCGACCGATCCTGAAGATGGAATAAGCATTCAAGGAAGAATTCCCCCGGCGTGGTGATGGCGTAGCTTTCCTCCCCGAAGAAGATCGGGTGCCACCTTCTGCTCAACGACGGATCCTGGTGGACCTCTGCCAGGACGCGCCGGCACAGGGTGGTCTTGCCAGCGCCGCGCGGCGCAACGATCAGGACTCTCGGTGGGGCCGAAGCGCTCTCCCGGAAGGGAGCGAGAGCCAGTTCGAGGTCCGCCTTCCGCACGATGAAGGTCTGGACGGACTCCTCGTCGGTCTGAAACCCAGGATTGAACCTGTACGTCGTTGCCATCAGTCTATTGATTTCATTAGAGAATTAGGCCGACCGAGGATCGATCGGTGCCGCCGCCACCATACATGCCAACAAAATTGATGGCAATTCTTGCGAATCGAGCCATCCGGGAGTAAGGTTACCAACAAATTTGATGGCAAACTGAATTCGGCCCTCCGGATGTCCGGGCGCCCCTTCAGATCCGCCATCGACGATCAAACCCGGCGATCCCGATCGAGAATCGCCGCCGAACGCATCGGAAATCATGTGACGGCGAAACTGAAGGCTGTTCCCGCGGAGGCAGATCTGCCCAAGGGCATCCAGCGCATCCTCTCTCTTCCGGACGACTCGCTTGGCGCCCTCTGGAACTCCATCGTTCTGGACCCGGCGATCAAGAACAAGCTCACGGCCCAGGCGATCCTTAACTTCACGATCCGGGAGAAGGTCTCCCGGACAGTGCTTCCTCTGCACGGCGTCATTCTGCTGGTGGGGGAGCCCGGAACCGGCAAGACCTCCTTGGCCCGCGGCTTGGCGCACCGTGTCTCGAAGGCATTCCCAGGCGCGAATTTCCGTCTGATGGAAGTAGAGCCGCATCAGCTTGCGAGCTCGTCCCTCGGGAAGAGTCAGCGTGCGGTCACGGAGCTGTTCGGCCAAGCCATCGCGGAAGCCGCCGCACAGGGACCCGTCGTTGTTCTGCTCGACGAGGTCGAGACACTCGCCGTGGATCGCGCCAAATTGAGCATGGACGCCAACCCCGTCGACGTACACCGCGCGACCGATGCTGTCCTGGTTCAACTCGACGCCTTGGCCGAGCGATATCCGAACCTTCTCTTCGTCGCGACCAGCAACTTCCCGCGCGCGGTCGACGGCGCCTTCACTTCCCGCTGCGATCTCATCGTCGAGATCCAGCTCCCCTCGAAGGAGGCGTGCGCGCAAATCCTCAAGGACTGCCTGACCGCGCTCAGCGCGACGTATCCAGCAGTCGCAAGACTCGCGAACGCGCCCGGCTTCGCGGAATGCGCCGCAGCCTGCGTCGGGCTCGACGGCCGTGCCATCCGCAAGATGGTCGCGAGCGCGCTGGCGACCGATCCGGACACGGCCATGCATCCGGAGAAGGTCACCCTCGGGCAACTGCTCGCAGCGGCAAAGGCGGCGAAAGCGGCCCGTCTCACTGTGGAGGGCTGACGATGAGCACGGTCATCCGACGCACCTTCGCCTCCACTCCCGCCCGCGATGCCCTCGCGACGTGGAGCGCGATCGCCGACCTGCTCGCGCCCGGGGCCTCGCACCCCGCCCGCAAGGAGCTGGCCGCCGTTGCCGGCATTGCCGCCAGCATCATCTCGGACCGCGCACCGAAGGACTACCCCATCGTTGCCACCTGCGACGGCCCGCGCACCCGGATCTACTGCATCTTCGACGACGACGCCGTGGACGGGTCGGACGCGAACGAAGCGGTCCTGGGTTACGACGCCCTGAAGGGCAACTGGGCTATCTCGTTGCCTTGCAATGCCGACGAACTCGACTGGGTGCAGCGGGCTCTGAAGCAGCACAGCGCCAGGATCACGGCGCGTGAGGCCGATGCTCCAGTCGCAGCCGATCAGAACGAGCCCACTACGGCCGCGTCCCGGCTCTCGCTCGTTCCCGATCTCAAGGGATTGCTCGAACCATGACCGCCGTGGCCGTAAACGTCTATTCCCACACCCACTCGGTCACATACGTGGCCGAGAACATTCTCAAGAGCCTGAAGGACGTCATCCTTCACAGTGGACTCGATCCGGCGGTGTTCGTGAACAACTGGGAGCTTCACAAGCGCGGCGTCGACGGATGGCTCCGCTCCGGCGACCTCAAGTGCGTGAAACTCGACATCTATCACCCGCTCACCGATGAGCTTCTGTTCCAGTGGAACATCGAGATCTCCTACAGCTGGACGGGCGGCGACGGCAGCTTCTGGACCGACACCGAACAGCTGAAATATGCGATCCGCAAAGCCGGTCTGGTGCCGAGCGAAGCGAAGTACGACCTGCGCCTCAATTTGAAGTCGGGGCATCGCGAGATCACCGGCTGGGGCACGGGGAAGGCCCGTTCTGCCGAGGGCATGATCCGCCAGAGCCTCGGCACTACCATCGGCCACGGCAGCCTCAGCGGCAGCACGTCGTACCTGAGGAGGCCCTGATGCTGACCACTAACGAAGCCTTCCGCAAGTTCAAGAATAAGCTCGAGCTCAACCAGCGCGAGGAGGACAACGCCAGATCGCGCGAGCAGGAAGTACGCGAGTACCTGGACACCAAGTTCTCGATCGTCAACGACTTCCTGACCGGCTCGTACGCGCGCTGGACGAAGACCAAGCCGCTTAAGGACGTCGATATATTCTTCGTGCTGAACCCGAACAAGCACGACTACCGCTCCAAGGCCCCTTCGGTGGTCCTGGACGACTTCTACGACGCTCTCGTCAAGAAGTATGGCGACAAGGCCGTCAAGAAGCAGGGGCGATCGATCAACATCGACTTCGGTGTGCAAGTCGATGCCGAGGACAACACCGACTACCGCATCATGAGCGTCGATGCCGTGCCCGCCTTCGTCGCCGGCGACGACTACGAAATACCCGACAAGGATCTCGGCAAGTGGATCAAGACCAATCCGAAAAAGCATGCCGAGAAGGCGACCGCTGCGCACCAAGCCTACTCTAGCGAATGGAAGGGTCTCGTGCGGATGGTCAAATACTGGAACAATAATCCGAAGCACGGCGAGAAGCCCGTCAAGCCGTCCTTCCTGATCGAGGTCATGGCGCTGGAGGTGCTCTACGGAGGCTTCGGTGGTAGCTTCGATCGCGAAATCCAGAGCTTTTTCGCAACTCTCGCCGATCGGATCTTCGACACCTGGCCGGACCCGGCGGGGTTGGGGCCGCCGATCAGCGACGGCATGGATCAGGCGCGCAAGCAGCGCGCACGCGATCTGCTGCGCGCGGCGGAGCAAGAGGCTGCCTATGCGATCGATCTCGACCGTAAAGGACGTCATGGCGACTCGCTCAAGGCTTGGCGAGCGCTGTTCGGCCAGAAGTTTCCGATATCGTGAGGAGTATCCAACGTGACTGACTGGTCGCTTTCCGTGCTGCTGTCGGGGTTGCACGACGATATCCAGCAGAAGCTTGCTATCGCACGCAAATCGTTCGCCCACCCCGGGACGAAGGGCGACGCGAGCGAGCAGGTGTGGCTGGAGATGCTGCAGGCCTACCTGCCGCAACGGTACCAAGCCGCATCGGCGCACATCGTCGACAGCCAGGGCAACTTCAGCGACCAGATCGATGTCGTCGTCTTCGACCGGCAGTATTCGCCGTTCATCTTCAAGTACCAGGGACAGACGATCGTCCCGGCGGAAAGCGTATACGCGGCGTTCGAGGCGAAGCAGGCGATCAACGCCTCCATGGTCGGATACGCGCAGAAGAAGATTGCCTCTGTGCGATGCCTTCACCGTACCAGCTTGCCGATACCGCACGCCGGCGGAACCTATCCCGCGAAGCCGCTGATCCCGATCATCGGCGGCCTGCTCACGTTCGAGAGCGACTGGAGCCCGCCCTTCGGAGAGCCGCTTGAACGCGCGCTCGATGTGACCGACGAACTCGAGCGTTTGGACATGGGATGCGTCGCCGCGCACGGGCACTTCACGTTCGACCCCAAGGCGAAGACATACAATTTCACCAAGGACGGGCGCCCCGCGACGGCCTTCCTGTTCAATCTCATCTCCATTCTCCAGTACAGCGGGACTGTTCCGATGATCGACATCCAAGCCTACGCCCGCTGGTTGTCATGAACTGCCAGGAGCGCATCGAATGAAAAGAGTTCTCCGGTTCATCGAGCGGACTGCGCATACGGTCGGCTTTCTCCTTGCCATCATCGCGATCGTCTGGATCGGCGTTCTGGTGGGTCGCCCCGCAGAGAAGAGTGGTAGTCAACCGACGTTCGCTGGCGCAGACCAGAAGCAGAAGCGGTTGGTGGTCTATCTCGACGGCACATGGAATTCCGTCGATAGCAACACGAACGTCTGGCGGATGAGGGCGCTGACGGCGGCTAAGGGCAAGGACGACAGGCCGCAGCTGGTCTACTACTCGGTCGGCGTGAACGGCGTGCTCGGTGGCGTCTTTGGTCAGGGCTTGGATGACAACATCCGTCTGGCCTACGAATGGCTGATCGAGAACTACAATGAAGGCGACGAGATATTCATCTTCGGATTCAGCCGCGGCGCATACACGGCGAGGGCACTCGCCGGCCTCATCGCCATCGACGGTGTCCTGAAGGCCGGCTCCCCGATCGGAGTGGCCGAATTGTTCGCCCGCTACCGCAAGGGCAACGAGGAGACCATCTGGAGACTGAGGGAGATGCAGGCCTCCGGCGAGGCAAGCAAGCTTACCGAGCAGGAGCGCTGGCTCCTGAAGTATTCCAACCCCGCTGATGTCAAGATGATCGGCGTTTGGGACACGGTGGGCTCGGTCGGTTTGGCGGCCGGCAACATCGAGGGTATCAGCCGTTCGCAGTTCGACTACCTGCAGACCGGCCTGCGGATCCACATCCTCAATGGCTATCATGCGCTCGCTGTCGACGAACATCGCAGAGATTTCGCTCCGACGCTCTGGACCGTCCGTCATCCCAAGGAGCCGAAGGCGGTGATCGCGCAACCTCGTCCTCTGTCGGCCGTCGAACAGCGGTGGTTTGTAGGCGCCCACGCCAACGTCGGAGGCGGCTATGAAACCGATCTTCTCAATCAGGCTCCGCTCCGTTGGTTGATGAAGAAGGCAGAGTCTCACGGGCTGACCTTCCGAACCGAAGTAGAGTTGGAAGGGGACTCGCTGGCCGCCCCTATCGCCGATTCATACGGCAAATTCGGCTACGGATTGTACCGATGGATCACGTCGCCTTTCTACCGTCCAATTGGCGCCGAAGCCGAGGAGCGCGACGACGGCACTCATCCGACGGTTAACGAAACAATCGACGTAAGCGTCTTCGACCGGTGGCGCGCAGACCCCGCATATCGCCCGGTCAACCTTGTCGATTGGGCCAAGCGAAAGAACCTCGATCCGGGTCGGCTGCAAACGTCTGTTCAAGCAGCGAACCCGCAATCGTCCGCGCCCGACTGATCCGTCCGGAGCTGACCGACAGGATTCGGTCGTGGGTCGTCTGCGTAATGTCGCGCAGCGTTGCGGCGGTCTTAGTCCGACGGATGCCGTCCGGGCCAATCGACGTGCGTGTGAGCAATCTCTGCGCCGGCGCGGATCCGGTCAAGTCTTGTTCGACTTCGGCGCCTGACCACCGCCTGTTTAACGAACTGCCAAGCGTTCCGGTCGTTGGCAGCGGCCTCCTTAACTGTCTCCGTGATATCCGGCTTCATGTAGAATAGCACTGCACGGCGCCGATCCCGCCGGGCCTTTCAATACCGTCGCGGCCCGCCCGATTCACGTGCCGCGAGCTGCGTCCAGACCGTGCCCCACCTGCCACCCATCAGAAAGCCGCGTGAGCTCGCCCGCTCTCCTCCTGGTCAAATTCTTAGACTTGAACTGTATCGCGCCAGCCCAGGCGCACATGTCGCGCCGGACCTTCGGACCGTTTGAAAAGCCGTTTTAGTTGTCAAAACTCAAACGGTGATTTTGGCTAAGTGCTTGAATTGAATGGCGCGCCCGGAACGATTCGAACGTCCGACCCTCAGATTCGTAGTCTGCCCGCTAGTCCTGCCCTTGGCCTAGAACCAACATTCGGACTGGCGCGCGACGGCCGAGAAAAGTTCGCATTGGCGCTCCGGCAGGGATCGACACGAGCCGGTTATGGCGAACTAAGGCGCGCAGTTGCTACCTAGTAGTCGAGCGCCAACTCTAGCGCATTTGATTGGGTCGAACCACCTCCCATTTCAGCCTGATGCTTGGCATGAAATGCGGGAGAACACGCAAAACTCGGTGTAGCCAGTGTGAGACGGCTGTTGTCGCTTACACGAATTTCTACGCCATTGTATCCGAAACACTCACCGACGTTTCATAGGTCTTCCATCGGTGAGCTGTAGCACTTTCACTGATTTAGAAAGCACCGTGCTCCTCCGTGCCCGATGCTAAACTGAGGCGACCGCAACGATTACATGAGCACAGCAGACAACAACGCCATCAAGCAGCGCCGTCTCGTCGACTTGA
Organism: Bradyrhizobium sp. HKCCYLS2038; assembly: GCF_051167655.1. NCBI lineage: Bacteria > Pseudomonadati > Pseudomonadota > Alphaproteobacteria > Hyphomicrobiales > Nitrobacteraceae > Bradyrhizobium > Bradyrhizobium sp. HKCCYLS2038. Next base: position 29,922 of record NZ_JBNPTM010000004.1, read on the forward strand.
AGGACGGGTGCAGCTATGGCAAATTCGGCAAGACAAAAGCCTACGAACTTATCGCGCAAGAGCGTATCAGGGCCTACAAGATGGGAGGCAAGACACTCATCGATCTCGATAGCATTGATGAGTATCACGCCTCGCTGCCACGGGTCGAATCGCGAGCTATGATTTAGGCGGACTTGCGCAGCGGCTCGGTGGCTCTTTCGCGTAAGCGATCTAGGCGATCGGCCCAATGCTGCATGAGGCGCACGCGTTCGTTCCAATAGGCTGCTCGGTTATAGATGGCGCGAATCTTGTTCTTGTCACCCTTGGCAAGCTGGCGCCGCACCACCTCGTCGCGACGCCGTCTCTTTTTCTCGTCTGTTTCATGGGCGAGTTGGGCTTCCACCACATCGCCTTCAAAAGCACCTTCTTCATTGAGCAAGGTCGAGGCGCTGGAGCGGAACCCGTGTGCACAGTGGTCGCCACCGGGGCCGGTGTCGTAGCCCATGATGCGCAGCGCCTTGTTGATCGTGTTGTCGGACATCGGCACATCGTCGTCATGGGAAAACAAATACCGACCGCGGCCAGTCAGGGGTCGCAACTCGGCCAGGATAGCCAGGACTTGGCGAGACAGCGGCACCTCGTGATCATCGCGCATCTTCATCTTCTCTGCGGGGATCAGCCAGACGCAATTCTTCTCGTCAAACTCAGTCCACTCGGCCAGCCGTAGCTCGCCAGGGCGGACCATGGTCAAGGCGATCAGCTTGAGGGCGTAGCGGACAAGTCCGCCGTTCTTGGCGTCATAGACCTCAATGCGGCGCATCAGATCGCCGACATCTTCCGGATCGGTCAGTGCTGGGCGAGGGTTGCCTTTGGGTGCCTTTGTGAGGGCGTGCTTCAGATCGCGGGTGGGATCGCTGCTGCAGTACGAGGCGCCGACACCAAACTGGAACACACGCGAGGCGGTCGATCGCAGGCGCCCAACGGTGTAGAAGCGGCCACGGGCCTCGACGCGGCGCAAGGCTGTCAGCAGTTCCGGCGGCGTGATCTCGGACAGTGGGCGATCACCAAGCTCGCGATAAAGCTGAGCAAGATTCCAGCACTCCCGCTTGATCGTTGCCTTTGCCTTGTTCTCTTTCTCGAGCTTCGCCTTGACCCATTCCTCGCCCACGGCCCGAAAGGTGTGTTTGAGCTTCGCGTCTTCCTGGCGGTTCGTCTCGCGCACAGCGACGGGGTCCAAGCCTTGGTCGAGCAGCTTCGCCGCCTCATGACGCTTTTCGCGCGCGGCCTTGAGCCCGACAGTTGGAAAGGTGCCGAAAGACATGTTCTTGCGCTTCCCGCCGAAGCGGTAGCGAAAAAGCCAGAGCTTCGTTCCATTGGGCCGAACCACGACGCTCAGGCCCTGGCCGTCGGCCATCGCGTATTCCTTGGCCAACGGCGCCGCGTTGCGGATCTTCGTATCGCTCAGCTCGTCCATGGGAGGCGCCCTCGCAATAGTGAGCCGCTCCAGTGTACCCGGCCAATTCAGTGTACCTACAGTGTACCCAAAAGAGCCGGATGCCAGCGAACGGCCGCGAACCGTATCGGGCTTTTATAGACGCCGAAGCGTCTGATTTTATGGCGAATCTAGCTGAGCGGCGAACCGGCGCGCACGGGAAAGAACGGGTCCGGAAAGGATGATGGTGCCCAGGGGCGGGATCGAACCACCGACACTGCGATTTTCAGTCGCATGCTCTACCAACTGAGCTACCTGGGCAGGTCTCGTGAGGGGCAAAAAGCCCTGCGAGCCGGCGGTTTATAGTGGGCGCGGACGGTGCTGTCTACCGCCCAGACGCGAAGTTTTCACATTCCTTTTGCAGTTGCCCAGCCGCGCCGCCGGGCGCCGGCATCGCCGGCCCAAGACGATGAAAATACTGATTTATTCGACGTCCTCCTCGTCGCCCTCGGCGGCCGGGATGACGTAGGAGCCGCTGAGCCAGCGATGCAGGTCGACGTCGCGACAGCGCGGCGAGCAGAACGGGCGGGACGCTTCCGCGGCGGGCCGGTTGCAGACCGGGCAGCGGCGGATGGGCTTGGGCGGGGCGGCGGTCTTCGGGCTGGTCGATTCGTCGGACATGGCCGCTATTTAGGCGTCCCGACGGGCGGATGCACCCCCATCCTGCGCTCAGACGCCGACGGTGTTGAGCCAGCCGAAGCGGATCGGAAAACCCTCGCCGGCGAGCAGGGTCGTGGTCTCGTACAGCGGCAGGCCGACGACGTTGGTGTAGGAGCCGACCATCTTGACCACGAACGAGCCGGCGATGCCCTGGACGGCGTAGCCGCCGGCCTTGCCGCGCCATTCGCCGGAGCCGATATAGGCCTGGATGTCGTCCTCGCTGAGCCGCTTGAAGCGGACGCGGGTCTCGACCAGGCGCTGGCGGAACGCCTCCTTCGGCGTCACCAGGGTGATCGCGGTGTAGACGCGGTGGTTGCGGCCGGACAGCAGCCGCAGGCACTGCGAGGCCTCGTCGACCAGATTGGCCTTCGGCAGGATGCGGCGGCCGACCGCGACCACGGTGTCGGCGGAGATGATGAAGGCGCCGCGCAGCTCGTCGTCGAGCTGGACCGATTTCAGCGCCGCATCTGCCTTGGCGCGGGCAAGGCGGTTGGCGCAGGCGCGCGGCAGCTCGCCGCGCTTCGGCGTCTCGTCGACGTCGGCGGGGCGCAGTGCGTCAGGCTCGATGCCGGCTTGGTTGAGCAGCGCGAGACGCCTCGGCGAACCGGATGCGAGAACGATTTTGGGACGGCCGAGCATGCTGATTTCGCTAGGGGATTCGGAAGCGGCGGGGCGGGCGCGCGGAACCTATCGGAAGGGCTGTCATTCCACAACCCGAAGGGTGCGGCAAGCTGCGACAGCCTGCTCTAAGGCGCGAGTTTGAGCTGAGGACGACGCTGGCATTTCGGTTCGATGACACCGCGCTCGGGACCCGGAGCTCACAACGCGGCCGGACCCGGCTTGGCGAAGCGCTTGCGGATGCGCGTGAACAGGCCGTCGCAGACCTCGCGATAGGCGGCGAGCTTCTGCTCGCGGTTGCCGTCGGTATTGGTCGGATCCGGCGTCGGCCAATATTCGACGTCGGCGGCGATGGTGCGGGTCAGCTCGAGGGCCTTGTGATGCGCCTCGGGCGAGAGGGTGATGATGAGGTCGAAGTTGAGTCCCTCCCAGTCCTCGAGCTCCGCGAAGGTGGTCGGCTTGTGCTGCGAGATGTCCTGGCCGAGCTCGGCCATCACGGCGACGGCGAAGGGGTCGAGCTCGCCCTTCTTGACGCCGGCAGAGCGGACGTACAGCGCCTGCGGAAACATCTGGCGCAGCAGGCTCTCGGCCATCGGCGAGCGCACGCTGTTCTGGCCACAGGCGAACAGCACCGCCTGCGGCTGGCGCGCGCGCGGCGGCCCCTCGGCCATGCGCCTAGGCGCCCTTGGCCGAAAGCTGGGACGCGCGCTGGCGGGCGCGCGGCGTCACTGGCCCTCGCCCTTCCAGTGCAGCACCGTGATCAGGGTGAACAGCCGGCGCGAGGTCTCGAAGTCGACCCGCACCTTGCCCTTGAGCCGCTCCTGCAGGGTGCGCGAGCCCTCGTCATGGATGCCGCGGCGGCCCATGTCGATGGCCTCGATCTTGTCCGGCGTCGCGGTGCGGATCGCGTTGTAATAGCTGTCGCAGATCATGAAGTAGTCCTTCACGATCCGCCGGAACGGCGACAGCGACAGCAGGTGCGTCACGACCGGGGTGCCGTCCTCCTTGCGGATGTCGAACATCAGCCGGTTGGCGGTGATGCCGAGATGCAAAGTGAAGGGACCATTGCCGTCGGCGCCCTCGGGCGCGAACAGATTCTCCTCGACGAGGTCATAGATCGCGATCGCCCGCTCATGCTCGATGTCCGGACCGGAGCGGCCGATCGACTCCTCGTCGAGCGTCACCGCCACGATGCGATTGGTCCGGTCGTCGCCTGGCGGGTTCTGGGTCATGGCAGGTTGAGACGTATTCCCACGGAGCGCGAATGGGCGTCGAGACCCTCGGCCTTGCCCAGAGTCATCGCCGCTGGTCCCAGCGCGCGCAACTGGTCAGGACCGCATTTCAACAGCGACGTGCGCTTCATGAAGTCGAGCACGCCGAGACCGGAGGAGAACCGCGCCGAGCGCGCGGTCGGCAGCACGTGATTGGAGCCGCCGACATAGTCGCCGATCGCCTCCGGCGTGTGCGCGCCCAGGAAGATTGCACCGGCATTGCGGACCTTGGCGGCGAAGGCGTCGGGGTCGGCGGTCATGATTTCCAGGTGCTCGGCGGCGATGGCATCCGCCAGCGGCACGGCCTGGTCGAGGTTGTCGACCTCGATGATGGCGCCGAAATCGGCCCAGGACGCGCCGGCGATCGCCACGCGAGGCAAGGTCTTGAGCTGGCCCTCGACGGCGCGGGCAACGTCATCGGCCAGGCGGCGGCTGTCGGTGATCAGGATCGACTGCGCGCTGGCGTCGTGCTCGGCCTGGGCGAGCAGGTCGGCGGCGATCCAGTCGGCATTGCCGCTGTCGTCGGCGATGACCAGCACCTCGGACGGGCCGGCGATCATGTCGATGCCGACCTTGCCGAACACCAGCCGCTTGGCAGCGGCGACATAGGCATTGCCGGGGCCGACGATCTTGGCGACGGGGGCGATCGTCGCGGTGCCATGGGCGAGCGCGGCCACGGCCTGGGCGCCGCCGACGCGGTAGATCTCGGAGACGCCGCCGAGCTGCGCGGCCGCCAGCACCAGCGGGTTGAGCCTGCCATCGGGCGCCGGCACCACCATGACCAGCCGGCCGACGCCGGCGACCTTGGCGGGAATGGCATTCATCAGCACCGAGGAGGGATAGGCCGCGGTGCCGCCGGGCACATAAAGACCGGCGGATTCGATCGCGCTCCAGCGCCAGCCGAGCTCGACGCCGGCGGCGTCGGTGAAGCGCTGGTCGGACGGCAGCTGCTTGAGATGAAAGGCCTCGATGCGGTCGCGGGCGAATTTCAGCGCATCGACGGTCGCCGCATCGCAGGCCTTCACCCCGGCTTCGATCTCGCCCGCCGTGACGCGCAGCGTGGCGGCGGTCAGCTCCAGGCGGTCGAACTTGGCCGTCGCCTCGAGAAGCGCCGCATCGCCGCGCCGGGCGACGTCGTCGACGATGGCGCGGGCGGCGGCTTCGACGTCGGCGGAGGTCTCGCGCTTGGCGGCGAGAAACTGCCGAAACTGGGCGTCGAAATCGGCGCTGGCGCGGGACAGGCGAATGGGCATCTCTGGCACTTTCCGAAGGGGTGGCTGCCCCCGACCCCCTGCTCAATGGCGCGGCAGCGCGGGGCCGTCAACCCTTTGAACCCTGCCCTACCCCGACAGCGGCGGCACGTCGTCGATCGCGCCGACACCGAGATCGTCCTGGCCGAGATCGGTCAGCTCGCATTCCAGGCATTCGACATCCAGTCGCAGCGCCCCGCCATGGGAGAACAGCAAGAGCGCGCTGCCGGCCGGAGCCTCGCTGCCGGCATGGAATTCGATGCCGATCAGCTCCAGCGCCGCATCCGGCGCGGCGAGGTCGATGCGGCGCGACTTGCAGGCCAGCACCCGGTCGAAACGCAACGCCGAAAGCAGCCGGCGCGGCTCGCTCTCGCCGTGCAGCGCCTGGTCCCAGTCGAGCCGGTTCATGCCGATCACCAGCCGCTTCTCGGCCTGGCGCCAGATGATGTCGGCCGGCACAACCCGCGCGTCCTGCACATGTGCCGAGATCACCGCGAGATCATCGGCGTCGAGCGCGATCAGTTTGAGCCGGTCGGTCACCACATCATCCTCTTGGCCAAGCCCTCATTCGCGGATGCGCTCGATGGTGGCGCCGCAGGCCTTCAGCTTGTCCTCGAGCCGCTCGAAGCCGCGATCGAGATGGTAGACACGGTTGATCATGGTCTCGCCCTCCGCCGCCAGCCCGGCAATCACCAGCGACACCGACGCGCGCAGGTCGGTCGCCATCACAGGCGCGCCGCGCAGGGTCGAGATGCCTTCGATCCGCGCGGTCTCGCCGTCCAGACTGATACGCGCACCGAACCGCGCCAGTTCCTGGACGTGCATGAAACGGTTCTCGAAGATGGTCTCGGTGATCGCCGACGCACCCTGCGCACGCACCATCAGCGCCATAAGCTGGGCCTGCAGATCGGTGGGGAAGCCGGGAAACGGCGCGGTCGTGACCTGCACCGGACGGATGCCGTGACCGTTGCGCACAACGCGGATGCCATCGGCATCGCTCGAGATCTCCGCGCCTGCTTCCGCCAGCACGTCGAGCGCCGATTGCAGCAGCTCGGGCCGGGCGCCGGCGAGCCGGACGTCGCCGCCGGTCATCGCGGTCGCGATCGCATAGGTGCCCGCCTCGATGCGATCGGGTAGCACGGTATGCCGCGCGCCGTGCAGCGACGCCACGCCCTCGATCTCGATAACAGGCGTGCCGGCGCCGGAGATGCGCGCGCCCATCTTGTTGAGGCAGTCGGCGAGATCGGTGATCTCCGGCTCGCAGGCGGCGTTGGTGATGACCGTCGTGCCCTTGGCGAGCGACGCCGCCATGACCGCCACGTGAGTGCCGCCAACGGTGACCTTGGGGAAATCGATCGTGCCGCCGCGCAGGCCGCCCGGCGCCTTGGCGACGACATAGCCGGCGTCGATGTCGATGCTGGCGCCGAGCTTTTCCAGCGCCATGATCAGGAGATCCACCGGCCGCGTGCCGATGGCGCAGCCGCCGGGCAAGGACACCCGCGCCTCGTGCATGCGCGCGAGCAGCGGCGCGATCACCCAGAAACTCGCCCGCATCCGCGACACCAGCTCATACGGCGCCGTGGTGTCGATGATGTCAGCCGCGGAGATCTGCAGGGTCTGGCCCTGGTACTGGCCGTCGCCCGGACGCTTGCCGACCGACATGATGTCCACGCCGTGATTGCCGAGAATGCGCTGCAGCTGCGCGACGTCGGCCAGCCGCGGGACGTTGTCGAGAATCAGCGTCTCCTGCGTCAGCAGGCCTGCGATCATCAGCGGCAGCGCGGCGTTCTTCGCGCCCGAAATCGGGATGGTGCCGTGAAGCGGGGTGCCGCCGACGATGCGAATGCGATCCATGCTGATCCTGCTGGGCTGACCGGGAAATTTGGCTGAGATGGGCGCAACAGGACCGACATTACGGCGATTTGATGGGTTCGCAACGGCGGGGCGCAACCTCGGGGATTTCGTCCCCTGCCTGTGCAATCCGCCGCTCCCGAATCACACCGGAGGCACCAGCGGATCGGCGAGAAAGCCGTGCAGCGCCGCCACCACCTGGGCGCCCTCGCCGATCGCGCCGCCGACGCGCTTGACCGAGCCGGAGCGGACGTCGCCGACCGCGAAGACGCCGGGCACCGAGGTCTCCAGCGGTGACACCATCCGCCCGGCATTCTGCTCCGACTGCGCGCCGGTCACGACGAAGCCGGCGCGGTCGAGCGTGACGCCGCAATCGCCGAGCCAGCCGGTGGCCGGATCGGCGCCGACGAACAGAAACAGATTGCTGATGTCAGCGGGCGTCTCCTCGCCGGACAGCCGGCTCTTCAAGGTGATGCGTGCGAGCCCGGTGTCAGTGCCGCCGTCGAGTGCGACCACCTCGGTATTGAACAGCAGCTCGATGTTCGGCGTCGCCTCGATGCGCTCGATCAGGTAGCGCGACATCGACGCAGCCAAGCCGCCGCCGCGGATGATCATGCGCACCTTCTTGACGTGGCCCGACAGAAACACCGCGGCCTGCCCCGCCGAATTGCCGCCGCCGACCAGCGCAACCTCCTGCCCCGCACACAGCCGCGCCTCGATCGGCGACGCCCAGTACCAGACGCCGCGGCCCTCGAACTCCTTGAGCCGGTCGAGCCCCGGCCGCCGATAGCGCGCGCCGCTGGCGACCACGACCGAGCGCGCCCGCACCTCGTCGCCGCCCTCCAGCGCCAGCACGAAGGCGCCGGCCTTGCGCTCGCAATCGAGCGCGGCCACCGACACCGGGATCATGATCTCGGCGCCGAACTTCTGCGCCTGGTTGAAGGCGCGCGCAGTCAGCGCCAGCCCCGTGATCCCCGTTGGAAAGCCAAAATAGTTCTCGATACGCGCGCTGGCGCCGGCCTGGCCGCCGAACGCGCGCGAATCCAGCACCGCCACGGACAGACCTTCCGACGCGCCATACACCGCGGTCGCCAGTCCCGCCGGCCCGCAGCCGACGACCGCGACGTCGTAGATCTTCTCGCTGCGCGGACCGCCGATCATGCCTACGGCGCGCGCGAGCTCGGTCTCGCTCGGATTGCGCAGCACGCTGCCATCGGACACGACGACCAGCGGCAGCTCGGCCGGCGTCGGCGAATAGCGCGCGATCAGGTCGGCGGCGTCGTGATCCGTGGCCGGATCGAGCAGATGGTGCGGAAAGCCGTTGCGGGTGAGGAAGCTCTGCAGCCGCGCGATCGCGGCCGATTGCGGCGGGCCGATCATGACCGGGCCGCCGGCGCCGCCCTGGATCAGATTGACCCGGCGCAGGATCAGCGCGCGCATGATGCGCTCGCCGAGGTCGGCCTCGGCGATCAGCAACGCACGCAGCTTCTCGGGGCGAATCAGGATGACCTCGACCTCGCCCTCGGCGTGGCCATCGACCAGCGCGATGCGGCCGGAGAGCTGGCCGATCTCGGCCAGGAATTGACCCGGCCCCTGGTCGATGACCGGCGTGACGTGGCCGAGGCCATCGCGCTGGGTGATGGCGACGTGGCCCTTGAGAATCACGAACATGCCGGGCCCGGGCTTGCCGGTCTCGAACAGCAGTTCGCCGTCGCGATAGGTTTGGATCTCGCCGAAGCCACGCAGGCGCGTGATCTCCGACGCGGTCAGCTCGGGAAAGGTCTGCTCGAAGCGGGCGAAGCTCTTCGCCAGATCCGCTGGCTGTGCCGCGTTCGCCGTCGTCCCGTCATTCGCCGCCATCACGCTCCCCGCTTCCGCTCTGCTCAATGCGTCACATCATCCTGGTCGCCGGGCGCGGCCTGGTCCGAGCTGTCATCCTCTGCCGCCGCCTGGCTGCGCTCCCGGCTCTGCGCCTTGCGCCGCTTCAAATTCTCGCGCAGCGCCTGCTTCAGCCGCTCCTCGCGCGATGATTTCTGCGGCGCCTTGCTGGTCTGATCCGTCATCCCTCCTCCGGTCGCAAATACCGCTGCTCGCCATGCGCACAATTGATGCTGCGAACGCGAAAGCCAAGAGGGGATGGCGACGCAGACGGTAGGTTCCGCCTTTTCCGGCGTCGCCTGCCCGGATGGGGAGGTGCCGGCACGTCCCATGGCCATTTCCGGCGATTCTCGCCGCCAACGGTGCCGATCGCGGCCCGAACGACGATTTCGCCCCGATTCGGCGGCCCTTCGCTGGATTTTGCCCCCTCGGGCCGGCGTCTTTCCCCGAAAACCGGGCGAGCCGCGCTTGCGCAGGAGGGGACCTTGTGGCAAGAACCGCCCGCGTTCGGTCGCAGCCTTCGGGCCGGCCCCCGCGAGTCCCTTTGCTGCCGTAGCTCAGTGGTAGAGCACTCCCTTGGTAAGGGAGAGGTCGACAGTTCAATCCTGTCCGGCAGCACCAGGGCATCCCTCCAAGCCTCGCAACACCTTCCGCCGTCACGCAGACCCGTCGTCGCACGATCGCAGATGTACATCATCGGCCTCGCGGCGCTGATGCGTCCGAGCTTTGCGGCAGGATCGCCCTCTTCGAGATCGAGGGCGCAGGGAAGGCCGGGCGCTGGCCGCGCCCGTGGCCCGCCTGCGAAAGAAAATGCAGGCGGCAGGTACCACAGGTCTGGCCGAACACGCCCGGCCCTCCCTGCGCAATGGGCTTACGGATTATACGCGCTCTCCCTGGGGACCGGCTTGTTTGCCCCCATCACCCGCGACGCGCGTGACGCACATCAGCGAGCTTGACCTCGGCACCGGGAGGCCAGGACCACGCGACTTCTCCGTCCGCATCGAGATTGTTCGTCCGCTCGCGAATGCGTAGCTTGCAACCCGATCCGGCCATCGCATCCCCCACCCAACGCTCGTGACGACTCGCGAACGCCCCTCTTCGATGAGCACGGGACGGCCGAAAATGTGCAGGTGATTTGCCCGACGGTGCAAGGGGAATTGTTGCGGCAGAGTGGCACGACGGGCAGTTTGGGCATGGCGGGTATGCGGGAGGCTTTGTTGTTTGATGAAGCACCAACGCAATCCTGCTGCCGTAGCTCAGTGACAGAGCACTCCCGTGGCAAGGAAGATGTCGACAGATCAATCCTGTACAGCAGCACCATCTCGGTCGGACTTTCTCAAATAACTAAGCTGGCCGCCTATTAAATCAGCTTTTTGGGCAGCGCCTTTAGCGCCTTTACAACCGTTTCTCCTCCAAAAATAGTGCCTGCGATCGCCACTGCTATTGCCGAATCGGCATTCAGCAGATGCAGCAGACTTGCTGACCCCAAGAAGAGACTTCCAGCTGCGGCATTGTCGCAGATATTCGCATGTCGCTTTGACCACCATCCGTACAGCCCTTCCTTGAAGGTGCTCACCGTCTTAACGACAACAGTTTCCTTTTCGTGTCCGTTAACGTACGCCGTAACTGCGCTTCGAATGGCCTCTAATTGAGCACGCATACCTTCGAGTTCGGATATCTGGCTTTTCCTGGCGGCGATGGCCTCTGGAGAATTCGGACGCTCGTCAGCTAACACTTCAATTTTGCCGTCGATCTGAAGAGTGAGCGCAGCAATGGCCACTTGAATGGCCTTGTAGTTCGCTTCTACCGACTTCCCGATTTTTGTCCGCGACTTGGACTTCTTGGACCGAGGTGGAGCAACGACGGCCCTAAGCTCCTTCAGATCAAACACTCGAAAATTTCCCTCCTTAATGTAAGCAAGTTCTTTTGGCTCGCCAACATATTCAGTTCCAACGAGCCAAAACTCATCAAAATCCTGAAAGGGCTGTTTGACCTGCTGTAACCAGTTTTGAAAGCGACTTCGCTGCTCTCTGATAGTTATGGCATCAAGCTTGAATTTAAGTTCAACTCCGTACCGCCGCTCTCGACCAAGTTCGACACGAGTTGCAACAAGGTCGGGAGAGAATCGGCGCCGACCTCCGGCAGCCGTCACGCTCCACCCCGCTGCCCGAAATATTTCCACTACATCGAGAAGCATCTTCTTTTCGAATTCAGGCAACCCGCTTGACGAAATATTGAGCGCCTCTTGAATTGCTTGCAGTGCAATCTTCTTAGGATCCACATTTTCTTTTGCCATTGTCGCCCCGCCGCCCAAGCCCCATCAGCTTCCAGTTCTTGGCACGCAATTTCCAGCAGACATATTCGCTCTCAATACTAACTGAATTGCTTTCGAGCTCAACTTTTTGTCGACACGCAACGCACGCGTTACTCGATTCAAACAACTGAACAAAACTCGCCCGACGGCATCTTCAACGGGGCTCACGCACAGAACCCTTAACTGGACGTCGATTAAGCATCATCGGACGGCCGAACCGCATCAAAGCACCCCCTCTGCCAGAAGAAATTACGGTGACAGCGCTGTCACCGTAACTCCGCGCACAATTATGTGAGATAGTTACGTTGACGCCCACCAAACCCGACCCAGTAATTTACTCCCAAGTCAAACCGCCAGCAGAAGCTGCTAGTGTAAGACTTACCTCTTACATCTGAGTACTCTAGCAAGATGTAAAAGAAAAAGCTCTCTAGCTGATCCAATTCAGGCACAGGATGAACCTCCTGAGAGAGCAAATCGACCACTACGCCGTACTTTGCCAAGCCACCAGGGCAATCGACTTGCAGCTTTCCTGACCTTTCTTGGGGTCCGATAGAGATGTGGAATTCATCACGTAGTAGTCCTGATGAAGGCTCAGTCTGATGTACTCCCTCGAGAGCAATGTAACAGGCTGCTATAGTCGCAGGCATTCGCCCGTGGTTCGCAATCTCAAAGACGGCGACCGGTGGTGCACCAAAGGAATTAGCATCATCGCCTCGGCTAACAAGATGCCGTGACAAATGAACGAAAATCCAAGGTCGCTCCAACTCACTGAGTGCCCGCTCCGCCGCCTTGGCCGAGCGGTCTGCGACCGCGATTGACTTTTGCGTATCGCGAAACTGGATGGCCGAGCTCTTCTTCAAGAATCGAAGCTGTCGCTCGCCGGCCTTATACAGACCAATGGTGGCTATCCAGAGCCCAACCGTTGAGATTGCAAGCACGAGCGTGAAGAGCGCCACCGGGTCAGAAGTCGTGCGTTCCCAGATCGATCTGCACTCATCACCTTTCAGGCCAGAGTGCTCGGCCAGTTCGAAACACTTCTGTCGTTGCGCCTCAGTCGGCGCATAGGCCGCCTGCCATCCGAGGACAGCGATCCAGAACAGGGTGCTCACGAGGAACCCGATCACAATCTCGGCTCTCATCCACCGACAGATGCGCTGCAGCAATCGATCCATTGAAATTCACTTCTACAATTGGAAAGCAGTACCTCCGGCTGAGCGAAGGCCGCAAGGCTGTCGCTCGAAGTAACGAATGACAATTGTACCCACCGCCAATACACTCAGTCCACCGGAGACACGTAAAATCTCAACAAGCGAGAGCGGCAACCCGGCGACGAATCTCCTGACGTCGGCGGGCGAGCGCAGGGTGATGCCGTGCAGGCCCGGCGGCAGCTGGGCCATCAGCTTCGCCTCGCCGGGCCGGCGCGAGGGATAGGTCCAGACCCAGTTGCGGAAGAACGACCAGTCGAACCGCTCGAGATTGCCTTCACCGACGTCGGCGCGGGGGCGGCCGTAGCCGCGAAGACTCCGCCACACCGCGCGCGGAAAATAGATCCGGCGCGGCAGGTCGAGCCAGATCACGACCTCGGCGCGCGGCAGCCGCAGGTCGAGCGAGCTGGCATAGTTGCCGTCCATCACCCAGGCATCTCCTGCCGCAGCCGTCGCGACCTTGGCGCGGAAGCTCGCGGCATCCGATGCCACCCAGCCGGGCGTCCAGTACAGCGCGTCGAGGTGCACCACGGGCAAGCCGACGCGGCTGCCGATGGCGCGTGCGAGCGTCGACTTTCCCGCGCCCGACGGGCCGAGAACGAGGATGCGGCTTGGTTGCGAGTTCGGCGGCGGCTCCATCAGCCCTCGGACGTTGGCTCGCTGCGCATGGCCGAACGGAGCACGCTCTTGGTCGTCGTCGCGAACGAAAAACCATGCGAAGATAGAGTCGGCCGGAGCATCCTGGAAGACCCCGATGTCCCTGATCGATCGCCTGCTGCCGAACTACCAATTCTCCGAACGGCACGAGGCGCGCGTGCGCTGTCCGCCCGGCGAGTTGCTCGACATGATCCAGGGCTGGGATCCGCGCGACCGCTTTGCCGACATGGCGATGGCGCTGCGGCAGACGCCGGCGCGGCTGATGCATGCGCTGGCGCCGGCGCGGCATGCGGCGCCGCAGCCGTTCGGCCTGAGGAGCTTCACGCCGCTCGGCCGCGACGGCGACCACGCCATCGTCGCCGGATTGATCGGACGGTTCTGGCGAAACGATTTCGGCCTGGTGAAGATCGACGGCCCTGAGGCGTTCATGGCCTTCGACGCGCCGGGCACGCCGAAGCTCGTGCTCGGCTTCATGGCGGAGAGCGAGGGCGAGATGACGCGGCTCGTCACCGAGACGCGGGTGTATTGTCCCGACCGCAAAGCGTATCTGATGTTCCTGCCGTACTGGCTGCTGATACGGCCGGCAAGCGGCCTCATTCGCCGGCGGATGCTGGGTGCGATCGGCGCAATCGCGGAGCAGCGCGGGAGCCAGTTCGCGCCCGGCCAGTAAGGGCTTTGTCGCAGCCTCGACGCTCACGTTCGACTGTGAAACGTGCGCATGACAGGGAGCCATGAGATGGCGGACATGGAGCTGATCGCGCGCTGGAAGGCGACGACCGCCCTGCTCGACCGCGCCCGTCACGCGCTGCCGAAGCCTTTGCCCCCGCACGAGCTGGCCTATGCCAGCCTTTCGACGCAATTGGACGAGTATCTGGAGCACAACGAACTCGAGCTCGCGCTCGATACGCTCATGGAGCTGGGCGACCTCACCACGCCCCGCGGCGCATTCTGGCGCGATTTGGAGCGCGCCGCCGAGATCATGAACCTGAACAATCGGCGGCAGGCGTTCCGCGCGGCGCCGATTCCGCCGGCGGACGAATAGGACGCCCACGCGAGGGATGCGTCTCGGTGCTTGCGGAGACCGCGCATGTCGCTGGCGTTCATGCGACTGCGTTCGCCGAAGGACGATCGAGCAGCACGCCCCGCCGACGCCGCTCTATCCGGCGCCGTCTTACGCCGCGCGCACCGAGTTCAGGAAGCGGCTGACCTCGTCGCGGAGGCGGCTGCTCTGGCCGGACAGCGACTTCGCGGCCGACAGCACCTGCGAGGAGGCCGAGCCGGTGTCGTTGGCGCCCTGGCGGACATTGGCGATGTTCGCCGACACTTGCTGCGTGCCATGGGCCGCCTGCTGGACGTTTCGCGAGATCTCGCGCGTCGCCGAGCTCTGCTGCTCGACCGCCGAGGCGATCGCCGACGCAATCTCGGACATCCGCGCGATGGTCTCGCCGATCTCCTTGATCGAGCCGACCGACTCCTGGGTCGCGGACTGGATGCCGCCGATCTGCTGGCCGATCTCGCCGGTCGCCTTCGCGGTCTGCTCAGCCAGCGCCTTCACCTCGGAGGCGACCACGGCGAAGCCGCGGCCGGCCTCGCCGGCGCGCGCGGCCTCGATGGTGGCGTTGAGCGCGAGCAGATTGGTCTGTCCGGCGATCGCGTTGATCAGCTCGACGACGTCGCCGATCCGGGCCGCCGCCTTGGCGAGCTCGGCGACATTGTCGTTGGTCTTGCGCGCCTGCGCCAGCGCATCGCTGGCGATGCGCGCGGAGTCCTGCACCTGGCGGCTGATCTCGTTGACCGATGAACTCATCTCCTCGGCGGCCGCGGCGACCGAATGCACGTTGGACGAGGCCTCTTCCGACGCCGAGGTGACGACGGTGGCGAGCTCCAGCGAGCGGCCGGCGGTCGTCGTCAGCGAGCCGGCGGAGCGCTCCAGGTCGGCCGACGCCGACGACACGATGCCGACGACCTCGCCGATCGCCGCCTCGAACTCGCGCGTGAAGCGCTCGACGCGCTGGCCGCGCTCGATCTTGGCCTGGGCTTCGGCCGCGGCCGCCTGCTCGGCACGCTTCTTTTCCAGCAGCGCCTCCTTGAAGGTGCGCAGCGAGCCGGTCATCGCTGCGATCTCGTCGTCGCGGTCAACAGCGGGAATGGCGACGTCGTCGCGGCCCGCCGCCATCTCGCCGATCAGTCCGGTCAGGCTCACGATCGGATTGATGACGCGGCGGCGCAGCAGCATGGTGACGAACACGAGAATGCCGGCGAGCGCCAGGACCACCAGCGTCGCCAGCGCGAGCATCACATAGGCCGCGTCGCGCGCCGCAACGGCGCGGTCGCGCGCCTCGGCAATCGCCGCATCGCGCACGACGAAGAATTTCTGCACGGCGGGGACGACGGTCTCGGCGAGCTGATCGGCGTTGAGCGTGTAGTTGAGGTCGCCGAGCCCGGTGGCGATCTCCTTGTCCACGATCGGAACGGCACGACTGAAATAGGCATCCCTCGCCTCCTTGAACGCCGCGAGCAGGCGCTCCGGATTGCCGAGCTGATCGATGCCGGAGTCGAGGCGCTCGCGGTCGACCTCGGTGCGGCCGACGGCGCGGTCCATCGCCGCCTTCTCGGCCGGGGTCACGGCGCGGCGGGCGCTGAGCGCCGGCGACAGCGCGGCGGCGCGGCCGCCGGCGGTGACGCGCAGATCCTGCGCGGTGCGGGCGACGTCGAGCAGCGTCGTCAGCGACGCGTCCGCATTGGCGATGCGGTTCTGCAGCCGGTTCAGGATCGGCTCGATCGCAAGCGCCGCCTGAGTGACGCCGGGGAGGAAGCTCTTGATCACCGCCTGATCGCGGGCGCTCAAGGGCGTGCTCAGCGCGGGATCGACCTTGGCCAGGATCTCGGACAGTTTCGACGACGCCTGCTCCAGGCTGCGCGTGAGCGCCTCGCTGTCGGAGACGTTGGCCAGCTGCGCACGCGCCTTGGCGAACGACGCCTCCGATGACTGCCTGATCTTGCGCACGCCTTCGAGCTGCGCCGGCGTCGCCTGGGTGTCCTGAAACAGCGGCGTGATGTAGGGCGCGCGATGGCCGACGACATCCTGCACGTAGAGCAGCACGGCGCCAAAGGCCTCCACGGCCCTGATGGCTTCGGCCTTGTCGTTGACCGCCCTGACCTGCTCGATCACGACCTGTGCGGCGGGGAGAACGGCCAGGGCCGTCACCGAAAGCATGGAAATAGCGAAGAGGCGGCCGATCTTCATCGTTGAATCCCGGGTTTGAACCCGGCGAACCTACCGTTCGATCATTAAGGCTCTGCTTAGGATCGCTTCCGTAGATTTACGGCCACTCCTTAGCGCAGGCGCTCGCGCGCGTCCTACAAATCGAAATTGGTCGGCATCATCACGACGTCGCGGATGGTCATGCCGCGCGGACGCGTCAGCATGAACATGATGACATTGGCCACGTCAGCAGGCTCCAGCAGGCTGCCGGATGCGCGCGCCTCTCGCAGCTTGTCCGCCGGCCAGTCGGCGATCAGCGCGGTCACAACAGGACCCGGCGAGATCGCGCCGACGCGGATGCCGTGCTTGAACACCTGGCGGCGCACCGTCTGCACGAAGCAGTCGATCGCCCATTTCGAGGACGCATAGACCGGCTCCCACGGCGTCGGATAATGCGCGGCGAGCGAGCTGGTGACGATGATGTCGCCGGAGCCGCGCTCGATCATGTGCGGCAGGACGTCGCGGACGTTCTTCATCACGACGTTGACGTTGAGGTTCAGCATGCGGTCGATCGCGTCGGTCGCGGCATCGACCAGGTCGCCGCCGAGATAGCTGCCGGCATTGGCGTGGAAAATGTCGAGCCGGCCGGCGGCATCGAGGACGCGCGGCAGCAGGGTGGCGCAATCGGCGGCATCGAGCAGATCAATGACCATGGGGATGGCGGCCTCGCCATGCCGCGCGCGCAAGCTCGCCAGTGCCGCGGCGTCGCGGTCGACCATCACGACCCGCGCGCCGGCCGCCAGCATCGCCTCGCTGCTGGCGAGACCGATGCCCGAGGCCGCACCGGTCACGGCGGCCACTTTGCCTTCGAGTTCACCTGTCATCCTGGTCTCCTCCCGGGTCTTTTGCGGATCAACCTAGCAAAGCAAGCCCGCGATGTCGGGACCAATCCGCGGGGGATGCGCGGTCGCCGCTGGCATAGGCCTTGCCTCTCGCAAAGCAATTTCGTGCATCGCAGGGGGTCCCAATGAGCAGCTCGCATTTCGATTTCACACGCCGCAGCATCCTGTTCGGCGGCCTTGGTGCGGCCGGATTGACGCTGGCGCCACGCATGGCGCTGGCGCAAGGCCGCGCCGAGACGCTGCTGGTGGTGCAGGAGCTCGGGCCGAACTCGCTGGACATGCAGGGCACCGGCTCGAACCAGACGGTGAACGGCCTTGCCTGGAACTGCTACGACCGGCTGCTCAGCTACGCGGCAAAGACGCTGCCCGACGCCACCACGTCCTACGACCGCGCCGTGCTGGCGCCGGAGCTCGCCGAAAGCTGGGAGATCGGCGCCGACGGAATGTCCTGCACCTTCAAGCTGCGCAAGGATGCGACCTTCCACGACGGCACGCCGGTCACGGCGAAGGACGTCAAATGGTCGTTCGACCGCGCGGTGTCGGTCGGCGGCTTCCCGACCTTCCAGATGTCGGCGGGATCGCTGGAGAAGCCGGAGCAGTTCGTGGTGGTCGACGACCACACCTTCCGCATCGACTACATCCGCAAGGACAAGATGCTGCTGTTCAACGTCGCCGTGGTCGTGCCCTTCGTGATCAATTCGGAGCTCGCCAAGAAGAATGCGACCGCGGAAGATCCGTGGGCGCTGGCCTGGCTGAAGAGCAACGAGGCCGGCGGTGGCGCCTACAAGGTCGAGAGCTGGAAGCCGGGCACCGAGACCGTGCTGAGCCGGTTCGATAATTGGAAATGTGGTCCGCTGCCGAAGATCAAGCGCGTGATCGCGCGCGACATTCCATCCGCGGGCACGCGGCGCGCCATGCTCGAGCGCGGCGATGCGGATCTCTCCTCAGGCTTCGCGCCGCGCGACTTCGATCAGCTGATCAAGGAAGGCAAGGTCAAGGTCACCGGCGTTCCGATTCCCAACGCGCTCTGGTACGTCGCGCTCAACACGGCGAAGCCGCCATTCGACAATGTGAAGCTGCGCCAGGCGATCGCCTGGGCGATGCCCTATGAGCAGATCCAGTCGAGCGCCTTCTTCGGCCGCGCCGTGCCGATGTATGGTGGCGCCGCAGATGTGACCAAGCCGGTGTGGCCGCAGCCGTTCCCCTATGTCACCGATCTCGACAAGGCCAAGGCGCTGATGAAGGAGGCCGGCTTGGAAGGCCTTGAGACGACCTTGTCGCTCGACGCCGGCACCGCGACGGTCGGCGAGCCCACCGCGATCCTGATCCAGGAGAACCTCGCGAAGATCGGCATCAAGGCGTCGATCGAGAAGATCCCGGGAGCCAACTGGCGCACGACGCTCAACAAGAAGGAGCTGCCGATGGCGCTGAACCGGTTCTCGGGCTGGCTCGATTATCCCGAATACTACTTCTATTGGAATTTCCACGGCCGCAATTCGATCTTCAACATCTCGTCCTACCAGAGCAAGGACATGGACGCGCTGATCGACAAGGCGCGCTTCACCACCGATGCGACGGAGTATGAAGCCACGGTGAAGGACTTCATCGGCCTGTGTATGCGCGAGGTGCCGGTGGTGCCACTCAACCAGCCGATTCACGACGTCGCCATGCAGAAGGCCGTGAGCGGCTACGAGTTCTGGTTTCACAGAGAGCCGGA
The DNA here is from genome assembly GCF_051167655.1 of Bradyrhizobium sp. HKCCYLS2038. Lineage (NCBI taxonomy): Bacteria > Pseudomonadati > Pseudomonadota > Alphaproteobacteria > Hyphomicrobiales > Nitrobacteraceae > Bradyrhizobium > Bradyrhizobium sp. HKCCYLS2038. The sequence continues at coordinate 48,921 of NZ_JBNPTM010000004.1, forward strand.
CTACCGGCAGTTCGCGAAGGGGTAGCCTCTCGCCGTCATTCCGGGGCGTGCGCAGCACGAGCCCGGAATCCATCTCACCACACAGTGCGCCGCAGAATGGATTCCGGGCTCGACGCGCTTGCGCGCGCCGCCCCGGAATGACACCGACACCAGGATTGCTTTTCCCTCACAACCACCCGCGTCTTCGGAACTGCCAGTACAGCACGCTGCACACCGTGGCGATGAAGCCGAGCACGGCGTAGTAGCCGTATTGCCATTTCAGCTCCGGCATGTGCTCGAAGTTCATGCCGTAGATGCCGGCAACCGCGGTGGGCACCGCGAGGATCGCAGCCCATGACGTCAGCCGGCGGGCGATGTCGGTCTGCTGCGCCTGGCCGGCCATCATGCTGGCCTCGAACACGAAGGCGAGGATCTCGCGCAGCGAATCCGCATCTTCCTCGGCGCGCTTGGCATGGTCGAGCACGTCGCGGAACAACGGAGCCATCTCGGCATCGATCGCGACGTTGTCGACGTGCTCGAGCCGCTTGCAGACGTCGACCACCGGCCCGACGGCGCGGCGCAGCCTGAGCAGGTCACGGCGCAGGCGATAGAGACGGTCGACCTCGTGGCGCGCCAGCGGACGCTGCAGCACCACCTCCTCCAGCGTCTCGACCTCGGCCATGATGCTCTCGGTCACCGGGCGGTAGTTGTCGACGATGAAATCGAGGATCGCATAGAGGATGTAGTCCTCACCCTTGGCGAGCGAGCCGGGGCAACTCTCGCAGCGCTCGCGCACCGCGCCGTAGGACGTCGATGCGCCATGCCGCACCGAGACGACGAAGCCCGGGCCGACGAAGATGTGCGTCTCGCCGAAGACGATGTGCTCCTCGACCAGTTGCGCCGTGCGCGCGACGACGAACAGGGCGTCACCATAGCGCTCGACCTTGGGCTGCTGATGCGCCTTGGACGCGTCCTCGATCGCGAGCTCGTGCAGGCCGAACTGATCGGCGACGCGCTGCAGCAGCTCCGCATCCGGCTCGTGCAGCCCGATCCAGACCACGTGGTCCGGCCGCTTGCTCCAGTCGCCCGCCTCTTCGATCGCGATGTCGGCGACGCGGCGGCCGTTGGCATAGACGCCGGCCGCGACCACGCCGGGTTCGCGCGGCTCGCCGCGCGCCCGAACAGCCGGCAGATCGGCTGTTGGCTGGGTCGTGACGTGACGCATGGCTCGTTCTCCGCTCTCCAGACCGACTTTCGACGCGAGGAGTCGCCGGGTCAAGCGTTGCATCAGGTCACGCCCGTGGGGCCGTCGAGCAATTGCCGGACGCGCCGGGCCAGGTCGGTGCGCCGGTACGGCTTGTTGATGATCTCGAACTCGCCGATGTTGGCGTCGGCGCGCTCGACCGCTGCATCGGAATAGCCGGTCGTCAGCAGCACCTTCAATTTCGGCTGGCGCTTGCGCGCCTCGCGCGCCAGCACGGTGCCGTTCATGCCGCCCGGCATCACCAGGTCGGTGAACAGCAGATCGAAGCGGACGGACAGGTCCAAGCGCTCCAGCGCGGCGTGCGCGTTTTCGGCCACCTCGGTGCGATAGCCGAAATCCTCCAGGATCGAGCGCGCGAGCTCGGCCACTTCAGCGCGATCCTCCACGATCAGGATGCGCTCGCTGCCGCTGCGGTCCATCGCCATCTGCGGTCGCACCGAGGGAGTTGCGATCGCCTGTTCGGTCGCGGGAAACAAAAGCTGCACGGTGGTGCCGAGCCCGACCTCGCTGTAGATGTAGGTGCTGCCGCCGGACTGCCGGGTGAAGCCATAGACCATCGCAAGCCCCAACCCGGTGCCCTTCCCCTCCTCCTTCGTGGTGAAGAACGGCTCAGCGACGCGCGCGAGAATGTCGGGCGGGATCCCGATCCCGTCATCGGAGACCTTCAGCGCCACGTAGCGCCCGCCCTTGGGAACGCCGAACTGCACGACGTCCTCCTCGGAGATCTCCTTGTTCTCGGTGCGGATGGTCAGCGTGCCGCCGCGCGGCATGGCATCGCGCGCATTGACGAACAGATTGAGCAGCGCGACCTCGGCCTGGGTCTGATCGACACGGCTGTTCCACAGCCCGGGCTGTGCCTTGACGACGATGCGGACGTTCTCGCCGAGCGTATGCCGCGCCATCTGCACCAGCGTCTCGATCATGTTGTTGAGGTTGATCGGCCGGCTGTCGAGCCGCTGCTTGCGGGCGAACGACAACAGCTGCTGCGTCAGGGTCGCGGCACGGTTGGCGGCGGAGCGGATGTTGTCGACGGCGCGGCGATGCCGCGGGGCGAGCTCGCTGACGGCGCCCTGCAGGGTCTCGGTGTACCCGATGATCACCTGCAGGATGTTGTTGAAGTCGTGCGCGATGCCGCCGGTGAGCTGGCCGATCGCCTCCATCTTCTGCGACTGCACCAGCGCGCTCTCGGCGTCGCGCCGGCGCGACACGTCGAGCTGCGAGGCGAAGAAGTAGACGAGATCGCCATCGCGGTTGTAGACCGGGCTGATGAACAGCGCGTTCCAGAACGCCGCACCGTTCTTGCGGTAGTTCAGGATCTCGACCGCAATGTCCTGGCGATTGGCGATCGCCGTGCGCACGGCGTCGATGGTGTCGCGGTCGGTGTCCGGCCCCTGCAGAAAGCGACAATTGGAGCCGACGATCTCGCCGAGGCCATAGCCGGTCATCTCGAGAAACGCGCGATTGGCGAACAGGATCGGATTGTCGTTCTGGCGCGGATCGGTGACGATCATCGGCATCCGCGTCGTCTCCACGGCAGCGAAGAAGATGTCGTGATGGTCGGTCGAGAGGTCGGATGCATCGCCGCTGTCGACGACCGCACGATCGCGCTGCGGCTTGTGGTCTGACATCTTCCCTGCTCCGCCTTTCCAAAAGCGACATCATCGTCGCACGGCTCCGCGCGTTCCGATCAGCGCACATTCGATATGCCGCTGGAATGGATCGGGTTCCGGGAGGCAGGGTTGCGCGACGAGAAGAGCAAACGACGATCACGAACATGCGAAGCCGGAGCCGTGGAACCGTTTCGGCTATCACCCTCGCGATAGCGGTGGAGGTCAGCTGCCGTCCGCTCGACGCTGCCCGCGCAAACCGCTACATCATCGATCCGCTTTTCTGAGATGGGCAGGAGTCATCGTCATGGCTGGACAAAAGGTCGCGCTGGTCACCGCCGGAGGCAGCGGCATGGGCGCGGCTGCGGCACGCCGCCTCGCGCGTGACGGCTTTCACGTCGCGGTCCTGTCCTCGTCCGGCAAGGGCGAGGCGCTGGCGGCAGAACTCGGCGGCTTAGGCGTCACCGGCTCGAACAAGTCCAACGATGATCTGAAGCGGCTCGTCGACGGCGCGATGAGCCGCTGGGGCCGAATCGACGTGCTCGTCAATAGCGCCGGCCACGGGCCGCGCGCGCCGATCCTGGAATTGACCGACGAGCAGTGGCACGCGGGGCTCGATACTTATCTCCTGAACGTCATCCGCCCTGCGCGCCTGGTGGCGCCGATCATGCAGGCGCAGAAGAGCGGCGCGATCATCAACATCTCGACCGCCTGGACGTTCGAGCCGTCTGCGATGTTTCCGACCTCCGCGGTGTTCCGCGCCGGGCTGGCGTCGTTCACCAAGATCTTCACGGACACCTATGCGGCCGACAACGTCCGGATGAACAACGTGCTGCCGGGCTGGATCGACAGCCTTCCCGCCACCGAGGAGCGCCGCAAGACCGTACCGATGGGCCGCTACGGCAAGGCCGAGGAGATCGCCGCCACCATCGCCTTCCTGGCCTCCGACGGCGCCGCCTACATCACCGGCCAGAACATCCGCGTCGACGGCGGCCTGACGCGGAGTGTGTGAGGGGCAGCTAACCACACAGAGGCAACACCTGCAGAAGCAGCGATCGCTACAATCAAGTTGCCGATTAGTTACTCCGTCATGCCCGGGCCTGTCCCGGGCATCCACGTTTATCCGGACATGCCGAACGACGTGGATGGCCGGGACAAGCCCGGCCATGACGGCTGAAATATTGGAGGTTGACCTCCCGCGGCCGTTGCTCTGCCACCGACGCTTAGTCCTCAAAACATCTCGAAATATTCGCGCTGCTCCCAGTCGGACACCTCGGCATCGAAGCGTTCGATCTCGGCGTTCTTGATGAACGTGTAGTAGTCGATGAAGGTGGCGCCGAAGGCATTGCGGAAGAACGCGTCGTCCTTCAGCGCGTCGACCGCCTCGCGCAGCGATGTCGGCAGCAGGCTCGCTTTGGTCTCGTAGGGCACGTCCGCGGAGGGTCCCGGATCGAGCTTGCGGTCGATGCCGTCGAGACCGGCTACGATCTGCGAGGCCATATAGAGATAGGGATTGGCGGCGGGCTCGCCGATGCGGTTTTCCAATCGCGTGGCGCGGTCGCCGGGGCCGCCGAGCACGCGGATCATGACGCCGCGGTTGTCACGGCCCCAGATGGCGCGGTCCGGCGCCAGCGAATAGGCGCGGTAGCGCCGGTAGCCGTTGATCGTCGGCGTCGAGAACAGCGCGGACGCCCGCGCATGCGCGAGCAGGCCCGCCATGTAGTGACGGCCGAGCGCGGAAAGGCCGTCCGTCTCGTCCGTCATGAACGCGTTGCGGCCGTCGCGCGCCACCAGCGACTGGTGCAGGTGCCAGCCCGACGACATCACGTTGGGAATGCGCGGCCGGCACATGAAGGTGGCGTGATAGCCATGGCGCTGGCAGATCTGCTTCACGGCGCTGCGGAACAGCACCATCGTATCCGCCGGTGCGAGGCCAATGCCCGGCTGCAGCACGAACTCGCATTGGCTCGGACCATATTCGAGCTCGATCGAGCGCAGCGGCAGGCCGAGCGCGACGAGATTGGCCCTGATGATTTCGAGCGCCGGCGCCATCTGATCGAAGCGCTGCTCGGTGAGATACTGATAGCCCTGCGTCAGCAGGCTGACCGTCGGCGGCACGCCGGGCTGTCCGGGCGCGCCGGCATCACCGGGCGCGAGCCTGGGATCCTCGACCTTGAAGATATGGCACTCGACCTCGAGGCCGGCCATGAACTGATAGCCGCGCGAATCGAGCGTCGCGAGCGTCGACCGCAACAGATTGCGTGTCGCGAACGGCACGGGCGCGCCATTGGAAAAATACAGATCGCACAGCACCCAGCCGGTGCCGGGCGCCCAGGGCAGCACGCGGAACGTCGTGGGATCAGCGATCATGAGCGCATCGCTGCCGCCCTGCATCTCCGTCATGCCAAAACCGCCGCCGGCGGTGAACACCGGGAACACCGTGCGATGCGAGGTGTCCTTGGCGAGCAGTGTCGTCGTGATCGAGCAGCCATCCTCGAGCGAGGACAGCGCGGCATCGACGGTCAGCGCCTTGCCGCGGAGAATGCCGTGCTGATCGGGGAAGGAGAAGCGGATGGTGGTGAGGCCGTGCTCCTCGGCAAGACGGCGCATGCGCGTTGCGGCGTCAGCCTGCTCGGCGGTCCACAGCTGATGCTTGGCAACGAAACTCAACGATGGCTCCTGGAATCGTAGGGTGGGCAAAGGAGCGTTCGCGTCGGTGCCTCTGCCCTGGCTCGGGTGGACACTGCGAACGCGACGTGCCCGCCGCCGCGACCGTGCATGTGAATGGTGGGCACGCCGTCGGACGGCGCATTGCGCCGTTCCGCCAGCTTTGCCCACCCTACGGCAGTTCGCAGCAACGCGATTACTCCGCGGCGCTCAGATGCGGCGCGAGGCGGACGATATCTGCTGGGACCGGGGCGGCCCAGGGGGCGTTGCGGCGGCGGCGGACGTCGACGTCCATCCAATAGGTCTCCCAACCGCGCGTCGGGCCGATGCCGTCCATGGTCGCCGGCCCCTGCACGCTGCGCGCTGCTGATGCGTCGAGATGCAGCATCGGCGTCTCGCCGCGCGCGACGGTCTCTATCTGCTCGCGCAGCAGGCGGCGATATTGGATGATGGCCTTGTCCGATTGTCCCAAATGCTCGCGGGTGCGGTCCTGGATGCGGCCCATCGACTCCACCGCCCACTGGTCGTGCACGTTGATGTCGCTGCCCATGCCGGTGTAGGTCTCCGTCGCCTGCTCCCGCGGGTCGAAGCCGTAGTCGTTGCCCTTGTTCTTGCGCGAGCGATACTCGGGCAACTCATAGAGCTCGAGCCGCTGCGCCCGCATCTTCGCGCGGTCGACCGGCGCGCCATAGCTGGTGAAGATCGCATACCAGTAGCAGGTCTCGTCATCGACCGGCACGTGCCACTGCGTGATCGTCATCTCCGTGCTCATCGGAATCACGAAGGCATGCGGGAACAGCTGATTGGTGACGCGGACGTGGGTTCGATCGGCATCGATCTCGCGCAGGGCGATGATGCGCAGGCCGTATTCGGTGCGCTCGACATTGATGATCGGGCGATCATATTCGCGCAGCACCTTGGTCATCGGCAGCTCGCTGTCGGCGGAGGCGCCGCGGAACTGCTTGCCATAGGCGGTTGAGGTGTCCTCATCCTCGAAGAAGCGATGCAGGAACGAGGCATGCGCCGGATCGATGCCGACCTCCAGGGCCTGCAGCCAGTTGCACTCGATCAGGCCCTTGAAGGCGAAGGTGTAGGTGTCGGGCGCGGTGAAGCAGTCGAGATCCGGAAACGCCGGGGCCGCGCCGTCGCCGAGCCAGGCCCAGAGGATGCCGCCCTTCTCGACCACCGGATAAGAGCGCTGCTTGACGTTCTGGCAGAGCGGCGAGCCGGCCGGTTCCGCCGGCGTTTCCAGGCAGGCGCCGTCGACGTCGAACAGCCAGCCATGGAACGCGCAGCGCAGGCCGCCGTTCTCAAGACGGCCGAAGGCGAGGTCGGCGCCGCGATGCGGACAGTCGCGGTCGAGCAGCCCATAGCGGCCCTGCTCGTCCTTGAAGAGCACGAAGTCCTGGCCGAGCAGCTTGACCGCGCGCACCGGGCGCTCACCCGCGAGCTCGTCCACCAAGGCGGCCGGTTGCCAGTACATCCTCATTAGTTTACCGGCAGGCGCGTTGAGTCCGATGCGCGTAATCAGGTCGTTCTGCTCCTTGCTCATCATGATGGCCGTCTCTCCTGTTCCGTCGCAAGTCGGGCGTTGTCGTCACGCGATCATCTAATAATGTTCGTTACACGAACACATGTTCGCCAAGATTAGATTCGCTTTAACTAGGGGGAAGCGCAAGTGAAAAAGCTACAACCGAAGCCGAGAGGCGAAGGGACAGCAGCTTCACTGCGGCCGAGAACAACAACAATGGATCGTGTCAGGCCGATGCCGAAACTAAAGCGGACTGAGGAGGAGAAGAAGCAAGCTCGGGGCGATGGTCCGGAGTTTGTGGAAGCGCTCGATCGCGGCTTGCGGGTGATCCAAGCCTTCAGCCGCGAGGGTCGGCCGATGACGTTGAGCAAGGCCGCCGAGCTCACAGGTCTCGCCCGCGCCACCGTGCGGCGCATCCTGCTGACGCTCAAGGCCTCCGGCCTGGTGCATGGCGACGACCGGCTGTTCTCGTTGACGCCGCGCGTGCTGTTGTTGGCATCGAGCTACCTCGCATCGAACCAGATCAACACCGTGATGCAGCCGATGATGGACGCGACGGCGACGGAGGCGCGCGAGGTCTGCTCGCTTGCCGTTCTCGACGGTGACCAGGTCGTCTTCATCGCGCGCGCATCCGCGACGCGGATGTTCTCCACGGGGCTCGACATCGGCTACCGGCTACCGGCCTACTGTACCTCGGTAGGTCGCGCGCTGCTCAGCCGGATGCCCGACGACCAGTTGCGCGAGGCGATCGAGCGCATGACGCTCACGGCGGTGACGCCGCAGACGGTCACCGACAAGGAGGCGCTGATCGCAGCGATATCTGCCGTTCGCAGTGACGGCTACTCGCTGGTCGATGGCGAAGCCGAGGAGGGCTTCCGCTCGATCTCGGTGCCGATCCGCCGTTACGACGGCGGCATTGTCGCCGCGGCCAATATCGGCGGGCACGTCGACCGCATCACGACCGACGAGATGAAGGAGCGCTTCCTGCCGCTCCTGAACAAGCTCGCCGCAGCCGCCCAGCCGTTGCTGGTGTAGTCACACCGAAGGTGCCGGCTTCGCACGAAGCCGCACGGGACGAGCCGCAGCCTTGCGCACCGAGATCGGGAGCGCCGGCGCACGAACGGCACGAGCCCGACAGATCATCCTGACAGCACGGGCACGCCATCGTCCAGCATCCTTCGGGCACGCCCCGGCGGACGCGATCGCGTCATACACCGGCGCGGATCCGGCAACCGACAGCGCGCGACGGCGCCGGCATGCCCTGTCATCGACGGATCTTCAGATGACCTCAGTCATCCAATATCGTACCGCCCGCGCCATGAGCGCTTAAGTAGTTCGAATCCCATCGGGCTATCTATTAGTTGCAGATCGACATGTGGTCGAATCCTGGCGATGCCTTTCGACAGCCACAACTAATTAGCTTCGATGGCTGCTCGCTGCCCGTTAATACCGGCTGCCACGGACGTGATATTGTCGTGGCGCCGGGTTCCCACTGCCACGATTACTTGTAACCGGCTGGTACTATCGCGCTACTTGCACCCGCGGTGCGTCTTCCCTGGTAGTAATCAGATGCGCCGCGCGCGACGCAAAGGTAGGCGTCGCCACCAGATTGCCGCGAGCGCCGCAGCCGGCACCGCCGCCATGCGCGATCGAGCGCCGTGCCCAATCCTTAGACGCGCCGTCCCGGTCCTGCGGCAGCACAGTCCAGGGACGGCCCATGCAGGATTGCGACGCCTCGTCTCAGGCCACCCAGCCCCAGTCCGTCTTCCACACGATCCAATAATCGCCGTCGGCGCGCTTGAAGCCGGTGCTGCCGTCGGCGCGCACCATGCGGGCAAAGCTGTAGACGAGATCGTCACTCTGCCGACGCAGCTCGAAACGCAGGACTTCGTTGGACATCGGCAGCATCTCGCGCATAAATAGCATCGTAGGCAAGCAACACCCGCTTCGAAAACCTTAACGCCGTTCCAGGGGAAGAGCCATGACTGATGCGCTGCCGCTCGTGCTGGTGCCCGAGCTGATCTCGTCGCCCCGCATATATGCGCCAGTGATCCCGGCGCTGTGGCGGCTCGGGCCTGTCATGGTGGCGAACCACATCCGCGATGACAGCATGGCCGGGATTGCCCACCGCATCCTGGCCGAGGCGCCGCCGCGCTTCGCGCTCGCGGGCCATTCGATGGGCGGCTACATCGCCTTCGAGATCATGCGCCAGGCGCCGGAGCGCGTCTCCAGGCTGGCGCTGATCAACACCCAGGCGCGGCCGGATACGCCGGAGGCGAGCGCGCGCCGCCGCACCATGATCACGCGCGCGAAGGATGGCGACTATCACACCGTGGTCGATGAGCTGTTCGCGGGCTTCGTGCATCCCTCGCGCCAGGACGATCCGCGGCTGCGCCAGATGGTGCACGACATGGCCGAGGAGGTCGGCGTCATCGGCTTCATCCGGCAGCTCACTGCGATCATGGGCCGCCCGGACTCGCGGCCGACGTTGACCGCGATCCGCTGTCCGACGCTGGTGCTGACCGGCGACACCGACAACACCATTCCCAACACCTTGTCGAAGGAGATGGCCGACGGCATCAGCGGCAGCTGGCTGGTCGTGCTCGACAATTGCGGCCACCTGCCGCAACCCGAGCAGCCGGAGGAAACGGCGCAGGCGCTGATGGAGTGGCTGAGGGGGTGAGATGGCGATCACAGCTTATTGCTGGCGTTGTCGGATCGAATTGCCGATGCTCGACGAGAAGGAGTGGGCGGAGATCGAGCCGCTCCTCAGAAGGCGGATCGACGACATCAAGGAGTATCGGCGGGCGAATGAATGTAGTCTCGGGCAGGCCGTTACTGCGGTCGACAGCAAAGCGGGCGCGCTGCAGCGCTACCGCGAACTGACCGACTTCGACGAGACCAATGCGCTTGCGATCTGGCACCATCGGCGAAGTGATTTCGGTCCGCCCTGCATGTCGTGCGGAAAGCCGTTGAGAACACCGCGCGCGAAATTCTGTGCCGCGTGCGGAACGCCGGTTTGCTAACATCATCGCACCCCACCTCCGTCATTCCGGGGCATTCGCGCAGCGAATGAGCCCGGAATCCATACTCACAGGCCGCCGTTACCGGGCAAGAACGCCGTGTGCAGGCACCGCGAACAACATCGGGTCTCGTGGTTATGGATTCCGGGCTCGCGCTTCGCGCGCCCCGGAATGACGATGGAGAGAGAGTGCGGCCCGCACGACGCAGCATCGCCCTAACGAGAGTACCATCGAAACTGGTAGCTAAGGCAAGCTAACGCGCAGCGGCATCCTCACTCCCGCTGGGCTACCTCACCTTCATCCCGTCCACGAACACATCCAGCAGCCGCAGCACGCTTTGTTGCCAGCCGGTCTGGTCGTGCATGTAGCACATGCCGATCAGGGCGCGGAGGACGTCGTCTGCGCTGATGTCGCTGCGGATCTCGCCGGCATCGACGGCGCGGACGAGCAGCGCGCCGATCGAGCGGGTGAGATGGCCTTGCGAATAGGCGATGAGCTCGGAGTTCGCGTTCATCACGATCGCGAGCGCCGCGATCATGCCCTTCTTGGTGGCGACGAACTGCACCGTCGAGCGCAGCCAGCGCCGGAGCGCCTCGACCGGCGACGGCTCGCCCTTCAGCTCTTCGGCCAACTCGGCGAGCTGCTCGACCTCTCTGCGATACACCGCCTCGAACAGGTCGTCGCGGGTGGGGAAGTGGCGATAGAGCGTGCCGATGCCGACGCCAGCCTGGCGCGCCACCGCTTCGAGGCTGGCCTCCGCGCCGCCGACGCTGAACACCGCCTTGGCCGCCTCCAGCACCCGCTCGCGGTTGCGCTGCGCATCGGCGCGCGGCTTGCGATGGCGCTCTTGTGGTTTCGTCTCCATCTCACCAGCTCTTGATGACGGACCGTTCATGTCCCCTTGCTAAACGGAGGATGCCTCCGTATAACTAGACCTGCCACCCGGGACAGCCAACCTTGCTCAGCTCGTCGTCCCGCGGTCGCTGGATCTGGACGGACGACCGCCCGTAAGGCGGCGTTCGCTGCGATCCGATTAGGCCATCGCTTCGATCGGAACAACGCATGAATTGGACTGTCAGACTCACCGTCAACGGTGAGCCGCGAACCCTTGCGCTCGACGACCCCAGGGTCACCCTGCTCGACCTGCTGCGTGAGCGCCTCCACCTCACCGGTACCAAGAAGGGCTGCGACCGCGGCCAGTGCGGCGCCTGCACCGTGCTGGTCGACGGCCGCCGCATCAATTCCTGCCTGACGCTCGCAGTCAGTCTCGACGGCGCCACCATCACCACGATCGAAGGCCTCGCGCAGGGTGATCAGCTGCATCCCGTGCAGGAGGCGTTCATCGCCCACGACGCCCTGCAATGCGGCTTCTGCACGCCGGGCCAGATCATGAGCGCGGTCGGCCTGATCCATGAAGGCCACGCCGGCGATGATCCCGAGCGCGTGCGCGAGGGCATGAGCGGCAATCTGTGCCGCTGCAGCGCCTATGTCGGGATCGTCGAGGCGGTGCTCGACGCCCAGGCGACGCTCGCCAATGACAAGGAGCGCGCGGCATGAACCGGTTCGATTACGTCAAGCCGACCACGATCGCAGACGCGATCGCGGCGGCCAGCGCGCCCGGCGCGGCCTATCTCGCCTCCGGCACCAATCTGCTCGACCTGATGAAGGGCAATGTCGTCAGGCCGGCGCGGCTGGTCGACATCACAGAGATCAAGGACCTGACGCGGATCGAGACGTCAGGCAACGGCGATCTCAGGATCGGCGCGCTGGTGCGCAATGCGGATCTCGCGCATGACGCCAGTTTCGCGCGCGACTATCCGGCGGTGGCGGAGGCGCTGCTGTCGGGCGCCTCGGCGCAGTTGCGCAATGCGGCGACCGTCGGCGGCAATCTGCTGCAGCGGACGCGTTGCGCCTATTTCTACGATACGGCGTCGGCCTGCAACAAGCGCAGCCCCGGCGCGGGCTGCGATGCGCGCGGCGGCGACAACCACCAGCATGCCGTGCTCGGCTGGAGCGAGGCGTGCATCGCGACCAACCCGTCCGACTTCTGCGTGCCGCTCGCGGCCTTCGATGCCGTCGTCGAGATCGAGGGACGGTCAGGCCGGCGCGAAGTCGCGCTGGACGCGCTGCACCTCCTGCCCGGCACCTCGCCGGAGCGTGAGACCGTGCTCGCGCCCGGCGAGCTGATCGTGGCGATCCGCCTGCCCGCCGCCGCGCGCGCCTTCGCCAGGCATGCGCGCTATCTGAAGGTGCGCGAGCGCAACTCCTATGCGTTCGCCGTCGTCTCCGCTGCGGCCGGCCTCGTGATCGAGAACGGCGGCATCAGGCAAGCGCGTCTCGCGCTCGGCGGCGTCGCCGCCAAGCCGTGGCGCGCCCGCGAGGCTGAAGCGCTGCTCGCCGGCGAGAGGGCCGATGCACGCGTGTTCGAGCAGGCTGCGGACGCTGCGCTCGGCGCGGCGAACGCCTCCGGCGACAACGCCTACAAGATCTCGCTCGCACGCCAGCTGATCGTGCGCGCGCTGGCCGCTGCTGCCCAGGGCACGCCATCGCGCATGCCGGCGCTGCCGGCCTCTCCCTTCTCCTCCGTTCCAGGAGTGCTCCATGACGCCTGAGCTCAACCCGACCCGCGATCCCGCCCACATCCGCCACGGCTCCAACATCGGCCAGCCGCTGTCGCGCGTGGATGGTCTCGCCAAGGTCACTGGGCGCGCGACCTACGCCGCCGACAACAATCCGCCGGGACTGCTCTATGCAGTGCTTGCCGTCTCCAGCATCGCACGCGGCCGCGTGACCGCGCTCGACGTCGATGCTGCCAAGGCGCATCCCGGCGTGGTCGAGGTGATGACCCCGGCTAACCGGCCGCCGCTGCACGCCGATCCCGACGGCAAGCCGAACCCGTTCGCGTTCCGATTCGAAGCGCTGCAGAACGACCGCGTGCGCTATGCCAACCAGGTGATCGCGGTCGTGGTGGCCGAAAGCCTCGAAGCTGCGACCGAAGGGGCCGCGCTGCTGGCCCCGCGCTATCAGACCGAGCCAGCGCGCATCGGCCTGGATGCCGAGGCCTATGTGCCGCCGGTCGTCGGCATGGGCTTTCCCGCCGAGAGCTACCACGGCGATGTCGAAGCCGCGCTCGCCGGCAGCGACAAGCAGGTCACGGCGACCTATGAGACGCCGCCGCATTATCACAACGCGATGGAGCCCCATGCGATCGTCGCGGAATGGCAGGGCGACAAGCTCGTCGTGGACACGCCGACTCAGGGCCTCGTGATGATGCGCGGCCGCCTTGCGGAGCTGTTCGGCATCGCGCCGGAGAACATCCTGATCCGCAGCCCGTTTCTCGGCGGCGGTTTTGGCGGCAAGGGCTTCATCGCGGGCCCGCAGATCCTTGGCATCCTCGCCGCGAAGATGACCGGCCGCCCGGTCAAGCTCGTCGTTCGCCGCGAGCAGCTCTATGGCCCGTTCGGCCACCGCTCGCCGACCCGGCAGACGCTGCGTCTCGGGGCGAACGCTGCGGGCCAGCTCGCAGGCATCCATCATCACGCCCGGGTCGCGACCTCGAGCTTCGAGGACTTCTACGAGTCCGCGGCGCATCTCACGCACACGCTGTATGCCGCGCCGGCGATCGCCACGACCTACGACGCAGTCCGCATGGACACCGGCACGCCGCTGTTCGTGCGCGCGCCGGGCATCGCGCCGGGATCGATCGCGCTTGAGAGCGCGGTCGACGAGATGGCCGAAGCCTGCGGCCTCGATCCGCTGGCGTTCCGGGTGAAGAACTATGCCGAGGTCGAGCCCTCGACCGGCAAGCCGTTCTCGTCGAAGGCGCTGCGCGAGTGCTACACGCAAGGCGCGGAGCGTTTCGGCTGGGGGGATCGTCCGCTGAAGCCGCGGATGATGCGCGACAAGGACGGCTTCCTGGTCGGCTGGGGCATGGGCACCGCGACGTTCCATGCGCTGATGTTCGCAGGGCAAGCGCGCGCGGTGATCCGGCGCGACGGCAGCGGCGTGGTGGAGAGTGGCGCCCACGACATGGGCCAGGGTGCGTGGACGGCGTTCGCGCAGATCGCAGCCGACTCGCTGGCGCTGGAGCGCGATCAGGTCACGTTCAAGGCCGGCACCTCCGATCTGCCCGATGCCGGCATCGCCGGCGGCTCGGCGCATACCGCAACCGTCGGCACCGCGATCCACAATGCCGGCGCCGCCGTCATCGCCAAGCTCGCCGAGCTCGCCACGTCGGATCAGCGCTCGCCGCTGTTCGGTGCCGGCAATGCGGGCGTGATCGCGCGCCAGGGGCGGCTGCTGCGGCGTGACGACGAGGGCCGCGGCGAGAGCTATGCCGACATCCTCGCGCGCGCGGGCCTCGACGAGGTCGAAGGCGCGGGCAGCGGCGTGCCGGATCCGGCCGCCAACGAGCAATACGCGATGCATTCGCACGGCGCCGTCTTCGCAGAGGTGAAGGTTGATCCCGATCTCGGCCAGGTCCGTGTGACGCGCATGGTGGGGGCCTTCGCGGCGGGGCGGATCATCAATCCGAAGCTGGTGAACAGCCAGCTGATCGGCGGCATGATCTGGGGCATCTCGCTGGCGCTGCACGAGGAGGCGGTCACCGACCGCCGCACCGGACGGATCATGAACGCCAATCTCGGCGAGTATCATGTGCCGGTGAATGCCGACATCCCAGCGATCGAGGCGTTCACGGTCGCGGAGCACGATCCGTTCGTGAACCCGCTCGGCATCAAGGGCGTCGGCGAGATCGGCATCACCGGCTCGGCGGGCGCCGTCGCCAATGCGGTGGCGCATGCGACGGGCATTCGCGTCAGGCGCTTCCCGTTGCGAATCGCTGATCTGGTGAAGCGGTGAGCTGAACCCCGCGTCGTCTCTCCAAATGACAGAAGGCGCGCTCACCCCGGAGCGCGCCTTCCGCTCGTCATCGCAACGTCACGCCGCCTGCCGCGCGAAGGTCCGCCTGAACCACGACAGGAACGCCTCGCGGTTCTGGCCCGGCTCGAACTCGACATGCAGCGCGTCCTTGTCGCGGCCACGGACCTCATAGGCCACACTGCCGTCGAAGCCGCTGAATTCCATCACGCCGCGATCGCCGATGCTCCCCTCGGGCTGGAAGCGGAACCAGGCGCCGCCTTCGGAGATATCCACCAGGTCGGCTTTCACGGGGCCCTTGCGATTGTCGACGACCTTGATAGGGAGGCTCGATCTGAGCCGCGGCGACTGGCGACGATCCGCCTCCGTCGTGGTGGTCCTGACCACCTTCACCAGCGTGGCCTTCAGCGCCGTCAGGCTGGAGGCCACATTGCCGATCGCGCTGCGTACCTCGGCGGCGCGATCGTTGACCATCCCGGCATCCTTGCCGACATTGCCGATCTTCGCCGAGACATCGCGCGCGGCATCGGCCGAGGAGTGAACCGACCGGCTGATCTCCTGGGTCGCCGCGTGCTGCTCCTCCATTGCGGCGGCGATCGAGGCCGCCACCTCGTCGATCTCGGCAATCTGGCTGCCGATGCCTTCGACCACGTCGATGGTCGCCTGCGTGGTGGTCTGCACCTCGCCGATCAGGCGCGAGATCTCCTCCGTCGACTTGGCGGTCTGATCGGACAGCGACTTGACCTCCGCCGCAACCACTGCGAAGCCGCGCCCGGCATCGCCGGCACGCGCCGCCTCGATGGTGGCGTTGAGCGCCAGCAGATTGGTCTGCTCGGCGATGCCACCGATCAGGTTCGAGACCTCGGCGATCTTGTCGACCGCCTTGGTCAGCGACATCATCGTCGACTTCGCCTTCTCGCGTCCGGTCACGGCCGACTTGGTGATGGTGCTGGCGCGCGCCACCTGGCTCGAGATTTCACGGATCGCCGAGCTGAGCTGCTCCGACGCCGCCGACACGGTCTGCGCATTGGCGAGCGACTGCTCGGAGGCCGCCGCGACGGACTGCGCGTCCGACGACAGTTCATGGGCGAGGTCCGAAAGACCACTGGCGACCGCCTCGACCTGGCGCGACGCCCCCGCTGCCGCCTCGACCGACGTACCGGTCTCGCGCTCGATCACGTCGGCCATCTCGAGCATGGCCTTCTTCTTCACCTGCTCCGCCTCGGCGCGATCACGCTCCTGCTTGTCGCGCAACTCGCCGTTCTCCAGCGCGTTTTTCTTGAAAATGCTGAGCGCGCGCGCCATCGCTCCGATCTCGTCGCCACGCTGCGAATAGGGAATGTCGGCCGACAGCTCTCCGGTCGCGATCCGCCGCATCAGGCCGGTCATGCGCGACAGCGGACGGACGACGCCCATCACCAGTCCCGTCATGCCGCCGACCACCAGCGCCAGGACGATGCCGGCGACGGTCCAGACCACGACCGAGATGCTGCGATCCTGGTCCGCGGCCTGGGCCTCGATGTCCGAATTCAGCTTGTTGGCCTTTTCGACCAGCACGTCGATGAAGGCGCGATGTGCGGCGTATGCGCCGCTAAGCCGGGCATAGGCCGCATCGGCCTTCGTCATGTCGCCGGCGCGCAGCGCCGGGACGAGCTCGCCTTCGGCGGCCTGCCAGAACTTGCGGACCTCGGCATCGGATCGGTCGACCAGCAGCGTCTTCAGATCGGGCTCGAGCGCCGAGCCGGCCCAGAACGTCTTGCGATCCTCATAGTCCTTCTTGAGCTGCGCCAGCTTCTTGACGTGCTCATCCGCGTTCTTGGGATTGCGCAGCGCCAGCGTCGCTTCGAGATAGGCTTCCAGCACATATTCCGGCGGCGGCAGGATGTCGGCCACCAGATCGTTGCCCAGCTTGATCTTGCTGTAGAGCGGCCCACCGACCTTCAGCTCGCGCAGCGCATAGGCGCTGGTCATGACGACGGCGCCGAAGCCGAGTGCGAGCACGAGGCCAAACACCGCGATGATCGCGGAAATCGAGAGACGCATCTTCATGGCGAACAGATCATTCCCGGTTGGAGACCCGTGATCGGGAAGCGCCTTCGAGGCCAACTCGCGCGTCATCGGCGAGAGCGCGGCCGGAATGCCCTTGTTGAATTCGAACGCCACCATGGTGAACAAACAGTATTCAGGGAGTGTGAATTTCCCCCTCCGTAAAATTGCGGAGCTGGCGTCTCACGCGCGCCGATGGCTGACAGAACTCGCGCGACTTTTGACCAGGTACGACCTCTGACCTGGCGCAAGGCGGTCGGCTCGCGGACCGGCAAGAATGCGGCCTTGCCCTCCAAGGAGCCATCATGTCGAAACCGATTCCCGACAAGGCCGAGATCGCGCTGGAATATCCCGACAAGTTCTATGCCGGCACGTTCGAGCACTCGTCCCGCTTCGAAGCCCGTCTCGAAACCACCGGACTGGCCTTGACCCTGGAGAGGCCGGGGCCCGAGGAAATCCGCAAATCGATTCACATGCATCTGAACTACGGACTGCTGGCCGCGATTCTGAACGAGATGGCCGCAAGCATCACGTCGCTGCCGAAGGATGACGTGATTCATCGCGAGCAGCTGCGCGAGGCCGTCGCCACCCTGCACCAAGCTCTTAACGCCCCTTAACCAGTTGTGCCGCGACGGCACAGCTGCGGACTTCGTTCACGCCGGACTCTGATCTCGTTAGGACCTTGCTAACTATGAGAAGACGTTTGGTCATGGTCCGGTTGGGTTCGAGACCGGTGTGCTGCGCCGGTGACAGCATTTTACGCGAAAGCGATCTATCTCCGATCCATCGACGGCGCGCGATGCGCGAGCCTTGTTAGTTGAGTGTTGGAGACACGCCATGAAGAAGATCCTGTTCGCAACCGTTGCCCTTGCCGCGCTCGCCTCGGCCCAGTCCGCTGTTGCCGCCGATCTCGGCGCCCGGACCTATCCCTACGCCGCCAAGGCGCCGGCCTACGTCGCCCCGATCTACAACTGGACCGGCTTCTATCTCGGCGCTCATCTCGGCGGCGCGTTCTCCAGCGACAACAATTTCTCCGGCCTTGCGACCGGCAACAACTCGAACGGCCGCTTCCTCGGCGGCGTCCAGGTCGGCGCCGACTGGCAGTTCGCCCCGACCTGGGTGATCGGCGCCGAAGGCCAGTACAGCTGGGTCGGCGGCAGCGTCGGCGCGGCGTTCCCCGGCGGCTTCGTCTATACCAACAGCCAGCGCGGCCTCGGCTCGATCACCGGCCGCTTCGGCTACACCTGGGGCCCGGGCCTGCTCTACGTAAAGGGCGGCTACGCCTATTCGGACAACAACGAGAAGGTGACGCTCGGCGGCGTCCCGGTCGCCTTCGCCACTTCGGGCGACCACCGCAACGGCTGGACCGTCGGCGGCGGCGTCGAATACATGTTCGCACCGAGCTGGTCGGCCAAGGCCGAATATCAGTACTACAATTTCGGCAGCGCCACCTTCGCGGCGCCCGCCGCGCTGGTCCCGACCGGCAGCTTCACCACCGACGACCACACCTTCAAGGCCGGCGTCAACTACCGCTTCAACTGGGGCGCGCCGGTCGCCGCTCGCTACTGATCAACAGGCGTCTGACAACAACAAACGACACGAGGGCCGGCAGCGATGCCGGCCTTCGTTGTTTGCGCCACCATGATTGCGCAATCACGGCGCGGACCCACGAATCATGACCAGAGCGTTAAACTCCGCGCGGCGAAAAGCTGATTAGTGAGAAAAATCAGCCTCGCCTAGGTATTTTCCCGTATTTGTTAACTGGCTCCCGCCATACTGCCCGCAAAGCTTCAGCGTAAAGTCGCGTGCGTTCGGGGGAACAAGGATGGCAATTCGGTTCGGCATCGGCAGAGCAATCGGAGTCCTGCGACCCAGATGGGGTGTTCGCGGCAGCCTGTTCGCGGCCTTCGCGGTGATTGCCGGCATGGCGATCGCGATCAGCGTCGCCGCCGGGCTGATGCTGCGTCAGATCGGCGGGACCATGGTCGAGCTGTCGGGCCGCGACATTCCCCGCCTCACCGCCAGCCTGCAGCTGCTGGCGCAGAGTTCGAGCCTCGCAAGCCTCGGCCCGGCGCTGTTGGGATCGCAGAACGAGGATGCTCTCAACGATCGCCTGAAGAAGATGCAGGAGATCCAGAAGGTCACGCAGGAGCGGCTCACCGAGATCATCGCGCTCGGCGCCGAGAAGAGCATCGTGGCGCCGCTCGGCGAGACGATCAAGAACATCAACGAGGCCAATCAGAGCCTGGTGTCGGCAGCCCGCGAGCGGCTGGCCGTCGCAGCGACGCACAACCAGCAGTATGGCGCGCTGCGCAAGGCGCAGGAAGAATTCACCAAGGCGGCGAACGAGCCGATGCTGGACGCGCAGACCCAGCTCAACGCCGTGCTCGGTGCGGCCGAGGTGTCGGCCGATGATGCCACCGCGGCGGCGCGGTTCGTCGAGCAGCTCGGCAACGTCACGGCCTCCGGCAATCTGATCGTGGCGCAGATGGCGGCCGCGCTGTCAGCCAATGACGGCGACACGCTCGACACGATCGAGCGGCAGTTCAAGGACGCGCTGGCTCAGTTGAAATCCAACCTCGAACTGCTGCCGGCCGGCCGCGGCACCAAGGCGATCCAGGATGCCGCGATGAAGCTCGCCGCGCTCGGCGAGGGCAAGGGCCGGGTGTTCAAGACCCGTGAGAAGGAGCTCGACGCCAACGATTACGGCCAGACCGTGCTTGAGGAGACGCGCAAGCTCAATGTCGGCCTCGACATCAGCGTCCAGCAACTGGTCGAGGGCGTGCGCAAGTCGACCGAAGGCGCCACCAACACGGCCGGCCGCGAGATCGAGCTCGGAACGCTTGGAATGATCGGCGCCGGCGCGGCCACGCTGCTCGGCTCGGTGCTGTTCGTCTGGCTCTATGTCGGCGGCAACATCCTGCGCCGCATCAAGCGGCTGCAGCAGGCGATGCAGACACTGTCGAGCGGCGACCTCGACAGCGAGATCGCCACCTCGAAACAGCGCGACGAGATCGGCGCCATGGTCGATACCCTGCAGGTGTTCCGCGACAACATGATCCAGGCCCGCACGCTCGCCGCCGAGCAGGACCGCGAGAATGCCGCCAAGGCGCAGCGCGCCAGTCGCATGGAGGCTCGGATCGCCGAGTTCGAAGCGACGGTGCAAAGTGCCCTCGGCAATCTGCAGAGCTCCGCCTCGGCGATGCAGACGACGGCGCAGAGCATGTCGCAGACCGCCGATCAGTCCAATTCGCTGGTCAACGCCGTCGCCGCCGCTGCCGAGCAAACGTCGGTCAACGTGCAGACCGTCTCGGCCGGCACCGAGGAGCTGTCGTCCTCGATCGCGGAGATCGGCCGCCAGGTCGTGACCTCGGCGCAGATCGCCAAGAAGGCGGTCGAAGAGGCCGGCGCCACCGACTCCACGATGCAGGGCCTCGCCGACAATGCGAGCCGTGTCAGCGTGGTCGTCGATCTGATCCAGGCAATCGCCTCGCAGACCAATCTGCTCGCGCTCAACGCCACCATCGAGGCGGCGCGCGCCGGCGACGCCGGCCGCGGCTTCGCAGTGGTCGCCCAGGAGGTGAAGAGCCTCGCCAGCCAGACCGCCAAGGCCACCGACGAGATCCGCACCCAGATCGCCAGCATGCAGCAGGTGGCCTCGTCGGCGGTGACGGCCATCCGCAACATCGGCGGCACCATCGCCGAGATCGACAACGTCACCACCGCGATCGCCGCCGCCGTCGAGCAGCAGGGCACCGCGACGCACGAGATCGCCCGCAACATTCAGCAGGCGGCCTCGGGCACCAGCGAGGTCTCCGACAACATCACCGGCGTCTCCAGCGCCTCGGCTCAGGCCGGCACCTCAGCCAACGAGGTGCTGAGCGCCTCGGAGGCGCTACGCCGCGAGGCCGACACCTTGCGCGCCGAGGTCGACGCATTCCTGAGCAACATCAGGGCGGCGTAGCGGCGATCCGGGCCTCGCCCTTCGAGACGCTCGCCTCTGGCGGGCTCCTCAGGGTGAGGAGGTGCAGGTCGATTTGTGGCCGGCAGACCGAGGGATCGAAGCGCAGACCCTCAACCCTCTCTATGAGCACGCTGCTCATGGCCGATTTGCAGCTCCGATTTCGGAGCTGCACCCTCATGGTGAGGAGGCGCGCAGCGCCTTCTCGAACCATGAGGCCCCTGCCTGCCGCGCCCCGGAATGACAGGCAGGCATGCCAGGTCCGCCGTGTTTTTCGACTGGCCTTCGCCCGCGGCGGCCGTTAATCGATGGGGCATGACCAAGACAGACACCGCCATCTCCTCCGCCGAAGCCCTGCGCTATCCCTGGGAGCAGCATCCCGGCGAGGACCAGGTGGTGGAGGTTGCGCCCGGCGTGCTGTGGCTGCGGCTGAAGCTGCCGTTCCGGCTCAACCATGTGAACATCTACCTGCTCGCTGACGGCGACGGCTGGGTCGCGGTGGATTCCGGCTTCGGCAACGAGGAGTCGATCGCCGCCTGGACGCGGCTGCTCGAAGGTCCGCTCCAGCACGTCAGGATCAGCCGGCTGATCGTGACCCATTCGCATCCCGATCACGTCGGTCTCGCCGGCTGGATCGTCGAGCGCTTCAACTGCCCGCTGGTGATGTCGCAGGTCGAGTATCTGCAATCGGTCTATCACCAGAACCGCGGCACCGAGGAGCGCCGCAATGCGCAGCGGCTGTTCTTCCGCCGCCACGGCATGGACGAAACGCTCACCGACAAGCTGCTCGGCCGCGGCCAGGAATATCTGCAGCGCGTCTCGGTACTGCCGGCCTCCTACCGCCGCATCTCCCATGGCGACGAGATCGAGATCGGCAGCCGACGCTTCAAGGTGATCACCGGCGGAGGCCACGCGCTCGATCAGGTGATGCTGTATTGCGCCGCCGACAAGCTGTTCCTGTCCGCCGACCAGGTGCTGAGCAAGATCTCGCCAAATGTCAGCGTCTGGGCGGTCGAGCCGCACCAGAACTCGCTCGGCGAATATCTGGCCTCGCTGGCGAGCCTGACCACCACCCTGCCCTATGATGTGCTGGTGCTGCCCGGCCATGGCGTGCCGTTCTACGGCCTGAAGACCCGCATCAAGCAGCTCGCCGACCATCACGAGGAGCGCTGCCGGATGATCGCGGACGCCTGCCGCGACGAGACCAGAACCTCGGCGCAACTCGTGCCGGTCGTGTTCCACAAGCACGTGCTCGACCCGCACCAGATGGGCTTCGCCGCCGGCGAGCTGATCGCGCACGTCAACTACATGCTGGTCGAGGGCCGCCTGACCGCCCGCGAGGTCGATGGCGTGCTGCATTATCGCACCACCTGAGGCTGCCGCAGCGCCGCCGCGATGCGACCGCGGATCCGTCCAGATTGGGCTATCCATGGACAAAACGCCCAGGTCCTGCCGTGGGATTCCGGCTCGACAGCCGATCTGGAAACGCTCTAAGAAGGCTGTGAACCCCGCCACTTAGAGGGTCCGCTCCAGGCGCTGCATTGCAGCGCAGCACGTCAGGTTCCGTGATGGACTACAGCCAGTACTTCAGTGCCGCCCTCGGTCGTCTGCATGATGAGCGTCGCTACCGGGTTTTCGCCGATCTCGAACGCATCGCCGGCCGGTTCCCGCACGCGACCTGGCATTCCCCGAACGGTCCGCGCAATGTCGTGATCTGGTGCTCCAACGACTATCTCGGCATGGGCCAGCACCCGAAGGTGGTCGGCGCCATGGTCGAGACCGCGACCCGCGTCGGCACCGGCGCCGGCGGCACCCGCAACATCGCTGGCACCCATCATCCGCTGGTGCAGCTCGAAGCCGAGCTCGCCGACCTGCACGGCAAGGAAGCGGCGCTGCTGTTCACCTCCGGCTACGTCTCCAACCAGACCGGCATCGCCACGCTCGCCAAGCTGATCCCGGACTGCCTGATCCTGTCGGATGCGCTCAACCACAATTCGATGATCGAGGGCGTGCGGCAATCCGGCTGCGAGCGCCAGATCTGGCGCCACAACGATCTCGCCCATCTCGAGCAGCTCCTGATCGCAGCAGGCCCGAACCGGCCGAAGCTGATCGCCTGCGAGAGCCTGTATTCGATGGACGGCGACGTCGCGCCGCTGGCGGCGATCTGCGATCTCGCCGAGCGCTACAAGGCCATGACCTATGTCGACGAGGTGCACGCGGTCGGCATGTACGGCCCGCGCGGCGGCGGCATTGCCGAGCGCGACGGCGTCATGCACCGCATCGACATTCTCGAAGGCACGCTGGCCAAGGCGTTCGGCTGCCTCGGCGGCTATATCGCAGCCAAGGGCGAGATCATCGACGCGGTGCGCTCCTACGCGCCGGGCTTCATCTTCACGACAGCGCTGCCGCCGCCGATCTGCTCGGCCGCGACCGCCGCGATCAAGCATCTGAAATCGTCGAGCTGGGAGCGCGAGCGCCACCAGGACCGCGCCGCGCGCGTCAAAGCGATCCTCAACGCCGCCGGCCTGCCGGTGATGGACAACGACACCCACATCGTGCCGCTGTTCGTCGGCGACCCCGAGAAGTGCAAGCAGGCCTCCGACCTGCTGCTGGAAGAGCACGGCATCTACATCCAGCCAATCAACTACCCGACCGTCGCCAAGGGCACCGAGCGCCTCCGCATCACCCCCTCGCCCTACCACGACGACGGCCTGATCGACCGCCTCGCGGAGGCCCTGCTGCAGGTGTGGGAACGGCTGGGTCTGGCGCTGCACAAGAAGCCGCTGGCGGCGGAGTAACTTTTCAGCTTGCCTTGGTGAGGCCGCACAGGTCCACGCGACGACGGTGCGCTCCCCTCCCCCTTGCGGGGAGGGGTCGGGGGTGGGGGTCCACGAGTCCCGCTGCCCATGAGAGCCGAGGCTCTTCACGCGACCAATCCAGCTGCTCAGTCGAGATTTGGACAGCGCACGCCAACTAGCTTCAGCACCCGGAGACCCCCACCCCCAACCCCTCCCCGCAAGGGGGAGGGGAGCCGACTGACCTCGCCGTGAGAGATCGACTCCCACAGGCTGTGCTCGTCCAACACCATCCCTGCAGCCGAGGCGTCACCTTAACGACGCCGCCTCATTCCCACGTTCCCTGCCACATCCCTATCGCCCCACTTCCCCCAAAGCGCTAAGCTCGCGGCCCAATTCATACGTTGGAGCAATCGAGGAGTTGGCGTAACCGCATGCTGCACGACTGGGGCGTGATCGCAGCCGCGTTCGGCTACATCGGGTTCCTGTTCCTGGTCGCCAGCCGCGGCAACCGGGCCGGCGGGCGGCGGCCATCGCGGCTGTCGGGCCTGATCTACCCGCTGTCGCTGGCGATCTACTGCACCTCCTGGACATTCTTCGGCTCGGTCGGCTTCGCCTCGCGCAATAGCGTCGACTTCCTCGCGATCTATCTCGGCCCAATCCTGATGGTGGGCGCCTGCACGCCGCTGCTGCGCCGGGTCATCCATCTCGCCAAGTCGCAGAACATCACCTCGGTGGCCGACCTGATCGGCGCGCGCTACGGCAAGAGCCAGGCGGTGGCGGCGACCGTGGCGCTGATCGCGATCATCGGCTCGGTGCCCTACATCGCACTGCAGCTCAAGGCGGTGGCGTCGTCGCTCGAAACCATCATGATCGACGACCGCGCCTTCGCGCACATCCCGATCGTCGGCGACATGGCGCTGATGGTGACCTTGGCGATGGCGATGTTCGCGGTGCTGTTCGGCACCCGCCAGACCGACGCCACCGAGCACCAGCACGGCCTGATGCTGGCGGTGGCGACCGAGTCGATCATCAAGCTGGTCGCCTTCATCGCCGCGGGCGCCTTCGTCACCTTCGTGATGTTCTCGCCGGTCGAGCTGATCGAACGGGCGATGAAATCGCCCGAGGCCGAGCGCGCGCTGGAATATGTGCCGGGGATCGGCAGCTTCCTGACCATGACGCTGCTGTCGTTCTGCGCCGCGATGCTGCTGCCGCGCCAGTTCCATGTCAGCGTGGTCGAGAACGCCGACGATGCAGAGGTGTCGCGCGCGCGCTGGCTGTTTCCGCTCTATCTGGTCGCGATCAACCTGTTCGTGATCCCGATCGCGCTCGCCGGCCTCGTCACCTTCCCGTTCGGCGCGGTCGACAGCGACATGTATGTGCTGGCGCTGCCGATCGAGGCCAACTCGCAATGGCTGTCGATCATCGTCTTCGTCGGCGGCCTGTCGGCAGCGACCGCGATGGTGATCGTCGAATGCGTCGCGCTGTCGATCATGGTCTGCAACGACATCGTGGTGCCGCTGGTGCTGCAACGGCAAGAGCAGCGCGAGATCGGCCGCGACTTCGCGGCTTTCCTGCTCGGCACCCGTCGCATCGCGATCTTCGCCATCATGGTGATGGCCTATTTCTACTATCGCGCGCTCGGCAACACCCAGCTCGCCGCGATCGGCCTGCTGTCGTTCGCGGCGATCGCGCAGCTCGCGCCGAGCTTCTTCGGCGGCCTGTTCTGGCGGCGCGCCACCGCGCGCGGCGCGATGGGCGGCATGCTGGTCGGCTTCGCCGTCTGGCTCTACACGCTGTTCATCCCGAGCTTTCTCGACACCTCTACGTCCGGCATCCTCTTCCTTCAGCATGGCCCGTTCGGGCTCGAGGCGCTCAGGCCGCAGGCGCTGCTCGGCACCGATCTGCCGCCGTTGCTGCATGGCGTGCTGTGGAGCCTGTCGCTCAATCTCCTGACCTACATCGTGCTGTCGCTGGCGCGGCAGCCGTCGTCGATCGAGCTGCTGCAGGCCGATCTGTTCGTGCCGGCAGAGCTGACGCCGAGCGCGCCGAGCTTCCGCCGCTGGCGCTCGACCGTGACCGTGCAGGACATCCAGAGCACCGTCGGGCAATATCTCGGCCCCGACCGCGCCCGCGCCTCGTTCGAAGCCTTCGCCGCCCAGCGCGGCATCCCGCTCGATCCGGCCGCGCCGGCCGACTTCGAGCTGTTGCGCCACGCCGAGCACCTGATCGCCTCCTCGATCGGCGCAGCGTCGTCGCGCCTCGTGATGTCGCTGTTGCTGCGCAAGCGCACGGTGTCGGCCAAGGCCGCGCTGAAGCTGCTCGACGATTCCCACGCCGCGCTGCATTTCAACCGCGAGATCCTGCAGACCGCGCTGAACCATGTACGCCAGGGCATCGCGGTGTTCGATGCCGATTTGCAGCTGATCTGCTCCAACGGCCAGTTCGTCGAGCTGCTCGGCCTGCCGCCGCATCTGGTGCAGATCGGCAGCCCGTTGCGCGAGATCCTCGAATTCATCGGTACGATCGGCGCGCCCAGCGAGGAGGACAGCGAGCTGCTGCTGGCGCGCCGGCTCGCCGCCTACACCACCGAGGGCCAGTCCTATCTCGAGCGGCTCCCCGATCGCCACATGGTGATCGAGGTGCGCTCCAACCGCATGCCGGATGGCGGCATCGTCATCACCTTCACCGACGTGACGCCGTCGTTCGAGGCGGCTGAGGCGCTGGAGCGCGCCAATGCCACGCTGGAAAAGCGCGTGCGCGACCGCACCGAGGAATTGACCCGGCTGAACTCCGAGCTCGCGGTCGCCAAGAGCGCGGCCGAGGATGCCAACATTTCCAAAACGCGCTTCCTCGCAGCGGCCAGCCACGACATCCTGCAGCCGCTCAACGCGGCGCGGCTCTATGTCACGAGCCTGGTCGAACGCCAGACCGCGGGCGAGGATTCGCGCCTCGTGGAGAACATCGATGACTCGCTGGAGGCGATCGAGGAGATCCTCGGCGCGCTGCTCGATATCTCCCGGCTCGATGCCGGCGCGATGACACCGTCGGTGTCGAGCTTCAAGATGGCCGACCTGATGCGCTCGCTGGAGATCGAGTTCGCGCCGGCCGCGCGCGCCAAGGGGCTCGATCTCGTCTTCGTGCCGTGCTCGCTGCCCGTCGAATCCGACCGCCTGCTGCTGCGCCGGCTGCTGCAGAACTTCATCTCCAACGCCATCAAGTACACGCCGCAGGGCCGCGTGCTGGTCGGCTGCCGCCGCCGCGGCACGTCGCTGCAGATCGGCGTCTACGACACCGGCGTCGGCATTCCCCCGGTCAAGCGCGGCGAGATCTTCAAGGAATTCCACCGCCTCGAACAGGGCGCGCGTATCGCCCGCGGCCTCGGCCTCGGCCTCTCCATCGTCGAGCGCATCGCGCGCGTGCTCGACCACGGCATTGCACTGGACTCGCAGCCCGGCCGCGGCTCGGTGTTTTCGATCACTGTGCCGATCGCCAAGGCGATCAACCACACCGCCGCCGTCACCAGCGCCACGCCGCTGGCGACGACGCCGATCGCGGGCGCGCTGATCGTCTGCATCGAGAACGATCCCGCCATCCTCGACGGCATGAAGACGCTGCTGACGGCGTGGGACGCCGAGGTCATCGCCGTCTCAGATCCGGAATCCGCCGAAGAGGCGATCGCGGCGCGTAACGGCGCCGTCACCGGTCTCCTGGTCGACTATCACCTCGACCGCGGCAACGGCATCGCCGCCATCCGCGACATCCGCCGCCGCTTCAACGAGGCGCTGCCCGCCATCCTGATCACCGCCGACCGCAGCCCCCACGTCCGCGCCGCCGCCCGCGACGACAACATCGCCGTCCTCAACAAGCCACTGAAGCCGGCCTCGCTGCGCGCGTTGCTCGGGCAGTGGCGGATCCAGCAAATGGTGGCGGCGGAGTAGGATCAGGATCCAACCTCGCCGTCGCGCTTGCCCGCCAGTTCCCGCGGCGAGTGTCCCGACATCCGGCTGAACACGCGCGAAAACGCCGCGGCGCTGTCGTAGCCCACCTGAGCGGCGACGCTCTTCACGGGCTTGCCCTTGGCCAGCAGCTGCCGCGCCAGTGTCATGCGCCAGGCCGTCAGATAGTCGATCGGCGTGCGGCCGACGCGCATCCGGAACAATTCGGCGAAGCGTGTGCGCGACATGCCGGCAAGGTCGGCGAGATCCTCCAGCGTCCACGGCTTGGTCGGCGCATCATGGATCGCGGTCAGTGCCTTGGCGAGGCGCGGATCGGCGAGTCCGGCGAGCACGCCACTCTCGACGCCGCCGTGGGCCACGACGTCGCGCACGATCAGGATCAGCAGATAGTCGAACAACCGGTCCAGCGCCGCCTGCCGACCGCCGCCGTCGGCGAAGCCTTCGGCCATGAGCAGGTCGCAGACCGGCGCGAGCGTCGGATGCCCGGCGAGCGGCATCACCACGAGCTCGGGCAGGCCCTCGCCGATCGGATTGCCCTCGGCGCCGCCGAGCTCGACGGTTGCGCAGACGAGGTCGGCGCCACGCTCGGGATCGACGACGAAGCGGTGCGTCCGCCCGCGCGGGAAGAACAGCAGCGTCGGCTCGTGCAGGGCGAGGTGGGCAGCGCCCGGCTGGGTCAGCGTCAGGACGCCGCCCTTGAACAGGTGGAGATGGCCGACCTCGGGGAAATCCACGCTGTTGCAGAGGTTGCCGGCGAAGAAGGTCCGGGCCCGTGGCGTGACGTGGGCGAACAGCGCGGCAAACGGATCCATGGGACGATCTGCAATGTTTCTGGCACCTGACGTCACCCATAGTCCGGCATAGAGGGGGCGTGCAACCCACTTCCCTCAGAAAAGGATCTCCTCCATGCCCCGTATCGCTGTTGTCGATACCGCCCGCGCCGATGCCGGCGTCCTCGCCACCCTCGCTGCCGTCAAGGCCAAGATCGGCATGACGCCGAACCTGTTCTCGACCTTCGCTCAGTCCCCCGCCGCGCTGAACGGCTATGTCGCCTTCTCGGATGCGCTCGCCAAAGGCGCGCTCAGCGCCAGGCAGCGCGAGATCGTGGCCCTCACGGTCGCGCAGGCCAATGGCTGCGAGTACTGCCTCGCGGCACACTCGCTGATGGGCAAGGGCGCGGGCCTCACTCCGGACGGCCTGCGCAAGGCGCGCCAGGGCACGGCTGACGACGCCACCGACGCCGCCATCGCCCGCTTCGCGCGCCGCGTTCTCGAAGCCAAGGGACAGGTGGCGGACGCCGATATCACGGCCGCCCGCTCCGCGGGTCTCGACGAGGGCCGCCTGATCGAGATCATCGCCAACGTCGCGATCAACGTCCTCACCAACTACACCAACAACGTGGCGCAGACCGTCATCGACTTCCCGAAGGTCGATCTCGCCTTGCAGCCGGCCTGACGACGACACGCAGGTCGCCCGCCGGGGACTCTCCCAACCCGGCGGGCGGCACGCCGCGAACCCTGCCCCCTAACTCACTCTCCACTCGCTCATCCGCTCCACCAGATAGTCCACGAACACCCGCACCCGTGCCGGCGTGTTGGCTCCGCCGACGAAGACGGCGTGGAAGACCTCCCGGTCGCCGGGATTGTAGGCCTCGAGCAGCCGCACCAGCCGCCCGTCAGCGATGGCGTTGCCGAGACTGAAATCGCCGACGCGGGCGACGCCGACGCCATCGAGCGCGAGCTCGGTCAGCGTGTCGCCGCTGTTGGCTTCGATGGCGCCGCGCAGCTTCAGCGCATAGTCGACGCCGTCGCGCCGGAACGGCCACACCGGCTCGGCGCGGCGGAAGCTGAAGTTCAGGCAGTTGTGGTTGTGCAGGTCCTCGGGCGTCTCCGGCATGCCCCAGCGCGCGAGATAGTCGGGCGAGGCGACGATGCTGCGGCCGTTGTCGCCGAGCCGGCGCGCGGTGAGCGCGCTGTCGGCGAGCGGGCCGCCGCGGATTGCCACGTCCGCCTGCCCCGCCGCCACGTCGACGAGCTGGTCGCCGAGATTGATGTCGACCAGGATGTTCGGATAGCGCCGCGCGAATTCTCCGAGCAGCGGCACGATGCAGAGACGGCCGTGCGAGAGCGCGGCGCTGACCCGGATGCGGCCGCGCGGCGCGCCCTGGTCGGCGATCGCCTGCTCGGCCTCGTCGAGATCGGCGAGGATGCGGCGGGCGGCGGCGAGATAGGATTGCCCCTCGGCCGTCAACGTGAGCGCGCGCGTGCTCCGGAGCAGCAGCCGCGCGCCGAGCCTGATCTCGATGCGGTCGAGCGTGCGGCTGACGGCTGAGGGCGTCAGCCCAAGACCGCGCCCCGCCGCCGAGAAGCTGCCGCTGTCGGCGACGGCACAGAACACTTCGAGATCCCGGGCGCGGTCTGCGCCGGCCAACATCATCTTTGCGCGCAGATCAAAAATCCTTCGCTTCACTATCCTCTAATACCGTGATCCGCCCCGGTCTAGTTTTGCGTGCATCGACAACTCAGAGGAGACCGCCATGTCCCTGCCCCGCCTGCTGCGACAGACCGCCCTCGCCGCGACCGCGCTGACCGCGCTCGCCAGCGCCGCGCTCGCCGGCGCCACCGAGGCGCCGGGCAACTTTCCGACCAGCTTCCGCACCCAGGAGGTCCCGACCAACGGCACGACGATCCATGTCCGGGTCGGCGGCTCCGGACCGGCCGTCGTGCTGCTGCACGGCTATGGCGACACCGGCGACATGTGGGTGCCGCTGGCCGCCAGGCTGGCCGCGAACCACACCGTGATCGTGCCCGATTTGCGCGGGCTCGGCCTGTCCGCTCGCGCCGACAAGGGCTTTGAGAAGGCCAACCAGGCCGAGGACATCACCGGCGTGATGGACGCGCTCGGCGCCCGCACCGCCGACGTCGTCGCGCACGACATCGGCAACATGGTCGCCTATGCGCTGGCGGCCCGGCACTCCGACCGCATCACCAAGCTGGTGCTGATGGATGCGCCGGTGCCGGGCATCGGCCCGTGGGAGGAGATCCTGAAGAACCCGCTGCTGTGGCACTTCCGCTTCGGCGGCCCGGACATGGAGCGCCTGGTCGAAGGCCGCGAGCGCATCTATCTCGACCGCTTCTGGAACGAGTTCTCGGCCAACCCGAAGAATTTCCCGGAAGCCGCGCGGGTCCACTACGCGCAGCTCTACGCCGGCCCGGGGCGGATGCATGCGGGCTTCAGCCAGTTCGCCGCGTTCGACCAGGACGCGATCGACAACCGCGCCTGGCTCGACGCGCATGGCAAGCTGCCGATGCCGGTGCTGGCCGTCGGAGGCGCGTCATCCTTCGGCGCTACAATGGCGACAGTGGCGCGCGCCGGCGCAACCAACGTGCAGGGGCAGGTCATCGACGGTTCCGGCCACTGGCTGATGGAGGAGCAGCCGGCTGCGACGGTCGCGGCGATCGATGCCTTCCTCAACTCACCGCCGGCCGCCGCGCCGTCGCCGCGCTGATACCAAGGGCAGCGGATGGCCGGTCCGGAGTTCAGCGCACGGAACAAAGCAGCCGAGGGCCGCGTTCGGGCTTTCGGGCGCCGTGGAACGGCGTCCTGAGATTCAGCCTGGGAGAACACCGACATGGACAAGAAGACAGCCGCACTGCTCGGAGCCGCAGCCGCGGCGATCACCGCCGGTGGCGCACAGGCCAATACATTGCCAGGCGCGAACGCGTCCGTCATCCCGCAGGCATCGTCCTACGCGGAGTTGCTCGCGCCACTTCCCAATGCTCTGGCATTGCTGCAGGCCGACGACGCCGCACGCGCCCAGACAAAGACGAACGAGGCCAGGGCGGACGAGGTCAAGCTGGCGGAAACCGTGATCATCCGCAGAGGCCGCCGGCACTACCACGATCACCATCATCATCACCACCACCGCACGGTCATCGGCATTCCCGGCGTCGGCGGCGTCAGCATCGGACGGGGTCACCATCATCACCATCATCATCATCACGGCTACTACGATCGCTGAGGATAGATGCAGGCGTCGTTCGTAGCTTGATCCGCTGCAGGCGCGGCGAGATCGAGCAGGCGGCGCCGCTTGGACCGCTCGCCGGCGGCGATCCCGATCGCTGCCGGGCGCACGTTTGTCCCATGCTCATCGGCGACCGATTACCTGGTCGCGTACTGCTCCAGGATGCGCACGATCTGCAGCCGCTGCTCCTTGGCGGCGGGCGACCCTGATCCGCTCTTTCCCGTGTTCATGCCGGCCAATTGCATCGGCGTCGATCCTCTCTTGTTGGGCAGACGCGGATCGGCGCCAGCCTTGATCAAGGCCATCACCGCGTTCGCACAACGATTGCGTACGGCGCGGTGAAGCGGCGCGACGCCGCTGTTGTCGAGCGCGTTCGGGTCCGCACCGGCGCGCACCAGCGCGGCGATGATCTTCACCTGCGCCTCGGGATTCCAGGCTGGTGAACCCGGCCCGCCATCGGCAGCGTAGTGCAGCGGTTGCGCACCGCGCCTGTTGCGGGCATGGACGTCGGCTCCCCGCGAGATCAGTTCGCTGATGATCCGGGACTGCTGGGCCGCTGCGGCCATGTGCACGGCAGAGTCGCCCGCGTAGATATAGTGCCCGATACAATCGAAGAAATTCGCCCGTGCCCCCTGCCGTGACGCACCTCGCATGCAGCACTCCGTCGCGAGCTGAGGATGAGCATCGAGCAGGTCGACAGCCCGTGCGATGTCTCCAGCGACGACGATCTCCACGAACGATCTGAAGTCGGCTCTATTGTCGGCAGCCTTCATGAGGTGGCCTCCACGTTCCCGCCATGCTGCTCAGCCTTTGCAACATCTCCCGCGGACAGGCGCAGCGGATCTGACTGTCATCGGCAACGACCAAGATTTCAGTTCCGCCAAGTGCCTCATTTCGCCAGCGATCGCAGCCGCTCGAGTCGCCCGCGCACCTCTGTCCCGGCGAGATTCAAAATGGGTCCGGCGGATCCCGTCACGAAGGTGACGTAGGAAACTTGATCCTGAAAGAAGAAGATGTAGTCGGCACCCGCCAGCAGCGGCAACGTGCAATTGCCGTATCCCAACGGCAGGCTCCTGACCTTCGCATCGGCGGGCGGCTGTCCCTTGATCACCTCGACGGTGGTGATCGAAGCTTCAAGGATCTGCGGATACACTTTCTTGACGTCGTCTGGTGCGGCGATCTCTGCGACAGACGTCACATGCGCGACAAACACCGAAGTCGCCTTTGCGAACAACTGCTCCTCGGACGGCGGGCCGTTCAGGGAAGAGCATGCGGCCGCCGGCGAGATCTGCGCGATCGCAATGGCGGCCAATGGGAAAGCCAAACGCATGCGCAGGAGTCCTGACATCGTGCTCGGCCATCCCTTCTCGCGCAACGAGTAATCCACATCCAATCAGCAAGCCGCCGCCCGCATTCACATCCTATCAGTGGGCAACGGGCCGGTCCAACACAGCTCGCGGACGACAATCAGCAGGCCAGCAGAGTCGTGGTGCATCGCCCGCGCCAGATATCGCCCTGGCCGCAACGCGACAGTCAGATGGTTGCTCCGCCGATCCTCACCCCAATCGGCCGCATCGATCAGCCACATCACACCCGACACACCGGTCTCGAATTCGAGCCGCTCCGCCTCAGGGCCGTCGAGATCGGCGCGCAGTTGCGACGTCTGCAGAGCAGGACCGATCAGTCGCTCGTCGTCGACGCCGAGCCACTGCACCAGGAAACCCCGATCGTCCCGGTCGTCGGCGTACCAGGCGACGTCGCCGGCATCACCGGACAACACGACGGCGACACCCTGCCCGCAGCTGATCGCCCCGAGCCAGTTCGTCACCCGGCAGGCGCGCGCATAGTCGCTCTGGTCAGCCGGATCGTCGTGATCGCTCCATCCCTCGATGCCGCGCCAATCTGACAGCAGCTCGGCAGGGATCAGCAGGTGGGGACCGCCGGTGGTTTCGACCCAGGTTCTGGTTCTCGTCATGCGGTGGAGGCTAGCAGATCGCCGTCTCGCTTGACATCGCAGCCACCCAACGCTCGTACTCTCGTAAGCATCGTCGTCTAGCGCGCTGCGGCGACGATCCCCAAGGCCGTGGCCGGGTTCATGGCGTCCACCATGGCCGTCGGCATCAGAATCGTCGCGCCGCGTTCCTTGGTGGTTTCGTAGATGATGTTCATGGCGCGCAACTGCAGCGCCGCCGGACTGCGGGCATAGGTGTCCGCGGCCTCGACGAACTTCTGCGCGACCTCCTGCTCGGCTTGACCAAGCAGCACGCGAGCAAGTCGCTCGCGCTCGGCCTGCGCCTGGCGGCTCATCGCATCCTGCAGCGCCGGGGGCACGCCGATGTCGCGGATCTCTACCGACAAGACTGAAACACCCCAATCCGCCGTCTTGCGGCCGATCTCCTCGCGCAGCAACTGATCGCCCTGCTTGCGCTCGGACAGCAGGGTCGAGAGCAGAGACGAGCCGACCATCTCGCGCAGCGAGGTCTGCGCCACGCGCGTGATCGCCTGGCGGTAGTCGATGATCTCGAGTGCGACGCGTTCCGGATCATGGATCTGCCAGAACACCACGGCGTCGATGTTGACCGGAACGGTGTCCTTGCTCAACGCCTGCTCGGCATTGATCTCGGTGGTCTGGATGCGCTGGTCGAGCCACACCGCGACCTGGTCGACGAACGGCACGATGACGAACAGGCCAGGGCCGCGAACGCCGACGAGGCGGCCGAGCCGGAGCACGATGGCCCGCTCCCACTGGTCGGCGATCATGACGGCTTGCGGGATGAGAAAGGCGACGAGCACCAGCACCGCGGCAGCCACATACGGCACGGCCGAACCGGTGTCACGGCCGGACCAGGCGATCAAGCCGGCCAGTGCCAGCGTGAGCACGGCGAGCACCAGCGCAGGCTGGTTCGTGCCTTTTCCCGAGAGATAGCTAGTCATTGGACGCCTCCTTGTTGACGAGCGCGATCATTCGTTCCGCCACCGCGACCGGATCGACGCCGGCGGCGGCGGCCGTCGCCAGCATCTGCTTGGCAAGGCTATCGACCTGCTGGGCCAGCGCCCGCGCATTCGGAGGCCGCGGCGGCTGCGCGACAAAACTGCCGCGCCCTCTGACGAGCGTGATCGCGCCGATCCGCTCCAACTCGTCATAGGCGTGCCGGACCGTGTTGAGATCGACCTTCAGGGCCACCGCCATCTCGCGCATCGTCGGCATCCGGTCGCCAGGACGCAGAAGCCCCGCGCCGAGGCTCCGCAGCATCTGGTCGCGAAGCTGGACGTAGATCGGAATGCCGGAACTCTCCAGCCGCAGCGATTTCATTAGCTCTGTATGCATTATCTAGTACAATATACTTTACCTACAGAACGTCAATGGCTGTTTTGAAATCCACTGCGACCGTATCCGTGCCGCCAGCACAAGCCGGACTGCGGTGGCACCTGCCGTGATGACCGAATGGCGCAGCAAATCTCGCCCCCGCGCTTCGGAATTCCGGCACATTGCCTATTTCTTTTTCCCAGAAATCATGCTACCCCTTGAGTCGTCCCGTGCCCGCCATGAGGGGCGCTTCGCGATCGTCACGAACGTGGGGTGCGGGATGCGGTGGGCGCGTCGGGTCGCAGCGGGCTTTGGCTCGCGGACGAACGATCCGGCGCGCACGGTCAAGCCGTGTGGTCCTGGCATCCCGGTGCTGATGCCAAGTCGGTGACGACGATGTTGCTGACGACGGGGGCAAGAACGCCGGTCCCCGGGGAGAGCACGGAGCAGCCGTCAAAACCATCGCGCAGGGAGGGCCGGGTGTATCAGGCCAGACCTGTGGTGACTGCCGCCTGCTTTTTTTCTGCAGGCGGGCCACGGGCGCGGCCAGCGCCCGGCCTTCCCTGCGCCCTCATTCTTCAAGAGGGCGGATGATCAGCAAAGCTCGGACGCCGATGGCGCCGCGAGGCTGAGAAGGTGTGTCGCGATGGATCGACCAAATGACGTGGATTTCCCGCTCAGCGCCGGTCTTGTGCTCTCGCGCCGAAGATCGCGCTCCTCACCCTGAGGAGCCTGCCGAAGGCGGGCGTCTCGAAGGGCGAGGCCCCAGCTCGGGCCTCATGGTTCGAGACGCGCCGCGAGCCCTCAGATTGCGCAATAGTGAGCTGACTGGCGCGGCGCTCCTCACCATCAGGATCTGGCACCGAGACCGGAGCTGCACATTGGCCATGCGCAGCGTGCTCATAAGAAAATCAGCCCTTCACTTCCCCGTCGGCACGTCCTGCCGCCAGGCGCTGCCCGCGATCTTTGCCGCGGCGATCACGGCCTGGGTCCGGCTCTCGACGCCGAGCTTTTGCAGGATGGCCGAGACATGCGCCTTGATGGTCGCCTCGGAGACGCCGAGCTCGTAGGCGATCTGCTTGTTGAGCAGGCCCTGCGACAGCATCATCAACACGCGCACCTGCTGCGGCGTGAGCGTGACCAGGCGGTCGCGCAGCTTGGTCATTTCCGGATCGGCGCCGGCGGCGAGATCGGTGTCGGCCGGCACCCACACCTCGCCGTCCATGACCTTTTTAATGGCGTCGCGCAGGGTATCGACGCCGAACCGCTTCGGGATGAAGCCGGAGGCGCCGAAATCGAGCGAGCGGCGGATCGTCGCGCCGTCGTCGCTGGCCGACACGATCACCACCGGAATCGCCGGGTATTGCGCGCGCAGATAGATCAGCCCGGAAAAGCCGGAGATGCCGGGCATGGTGAGGTCGAGCAGGACGAGATCGACCTCGGAATCCTTTTCCAGGAGCGCGGTGAGGTCCTCGAACGAACCGGCCTCGTCGACCACGGCCTCCGCGAGCACGCTGGCGACCGCCTGCCGCAACGCGTTGCGGAACAGCGGGTGATCATCGGCGATGACGAGATGGGTGGTGGCAGCCGCCATGAATCCTGACTTGAATCCTGACTTGAAAACAGACTTGACCTTGCAACACCGGCGACGCGCACGTCGCTCGGACTTCCGAAAATACTCGCCCGGCGGCTGGTTGCATGCAAGCGTGCAATTCCGCTTGCAGGCCGAGCGGTTAATCCGCGCCTTGTGCGACGCAGCATCGATAGCGCACCGATCGGCCCGCGAACTTGATCCGCCGCAATGTCCCCACCTTTCCCGCGCGCGCTGGCCGGCAGGGCCGAAAGTCGTATTGGGGCGAGTTTCACTGCAATGTTACTGAAGACCCAAGGCCTCCGCGACGACAGCCGTCCAAGTCCGGCATGCGGAGACGAAGCCATCATCACAACGATCTTGGGGAGCGAATGCCAATGTCAACAATGGTCGCCACGCAAGCGAGATCGGGAGGCATGACGAAGGACGAACGCTTCGTCATTCTGGCCTCCTCTCTCGGCACCGTCTTCGAGTGGTACGACTTCTACCTGTACGGGTCCCTGGCCTCGATCATCGGCGCGCAGTTCTTCTCCGCCTATCCGCCGGCCACCCGCGACATCTTCGCCCTGCTCGCCTTCGCCGCCGGCTTCCTGGTTCGCCCGTTCGGCGCCATCGTGTTCGGCCGCATCGGCGACATCGTCGGCCGCAAATACACCTTCCTGGTCACGATCCTGATCATGGGTCTGTCGACCTTCATCGTCGGCCTGCTGCCGAGCGCCGAGACGATCGGCTTCGCAGCGCCGGTGATCCTGATCTCGCTGCGCCTGCTGCAGGGCCTTGCGCTCGGCGGCGAGTATGGCGGTGCCGCGACCTACGTCGCCGAGCACGCGCCGAACGGCAAGCGCGGCTACTACACCTCCTTCATCCAGACCACCGCGACGCTCGGCCTGTTCCTGTCGCTGCTCGTGATCCTGTTCACCCGCACCATCATCGGCGAGGCCGACTTCGCCAAGTGGGGCTGGCGCGTTCCGTTCCTGGTCTCGGTGCTGCTGCTCGGCGTCTCGCTCTGGATCCGCCTGCGCCTCAACGAATCGCCGGTCTTCCAGAAGATGAAGGAAGAGGGCAAGAGCTCGAAGGCGCCGCTGACGGAAGCGTTCGGCAACTGGAGCAACGCCAAGATCGTGCTGCTCGCCCTGATCGGCGGCACCATGGGCCAGGGCGTGGTCTGGTACACCGGCCAGTTCTACGCGCTGTTCTTCCTGCAATCGATCCTGAAGGTCGACGGCTACACCGCCAACCTCCTGATCGCCTGGTCGCTGCTGCTCGGCACCGGCTTCTTCGTGGTCTTCGGCGTGCTGTCCGACAAGATCGGCCGCAAGCCGATCATCATGGGCGGCTGCCTGATCGCGGCGCTGACCTTCTTCCCGATCTTCAAGATGATCACCAGCAACGCCAACCCGGCGTTGGAGAAGGCGATCGAGACGGTGAAGGTGGAAGTGGTGGCCGATCCCGCCGGCTGCGGCGACCTGTTCAACCCGGTCGGCACCCGCGTCTTCACCCAGCCCTGCGACACCGCCCGCGCCTACCTGTCCGGGCAGTCGGTGAAGTACTCGACGACCTCGGGTCCGGCCGGGTCCGGCGTGAAGGTGACGGTCAACGGCCAGGACGTGCCCTATGCCGACGCCAAGGCCGGTAACCCCGCGGTCCTCGCCGCCGTCCAGGCCGCCGGCTATCCGAAGGCGGGCGACGCCGGGATCGTAAAGATGGCGCATCCGTTCGACGTCTTCCGTCCGCAGGTCGCCGCGATCGTCGGCCTGCTGTTCATCCTGGTGATCTTCGTCACCATGGTGTACGGCCCGATCGCCGCGATGCTGGTCGAACTGTTCCCGACCAAGATCCGCTACACCTCGATGTCGCTGCCCTACCATATCGGCAACGGCTGGTTCGGCGGCCTGCTGCCGGCGACCGCGTTCGCGATCGTGGCCTCGACCGGCGATATCTACGCCGGCCTGTGGTACCCGATCACGTTCGCCGTGATCACGGCGATCGTCGGCTTCATCTTCCTGCCGGAGACGAAGGACGTGAACATCCAGGACCATTGAGGCCCTGATCACGATGCGAGCGGCGCCCCCGCTCGCATCCCCTTCAAACGAACGGCCGCGGATCGCTCCGCGGCCGTTCGGCGTTTCAAGCCAAGGATTTTCTTCTTTATGGCGTCAGACCGCGCCGATGAACTGCACCACCACCTCGCGCCGATGCGGTCGCGCGCGATGCTCGATCAGGTAGATCGCCTGCCAGGTCCCGAGCAGCATGCGGCCGTTCTGCACCGGCACCTGCAGCGAGACCGCGCTCAGCATGGTCTTGATGTGGGCCGGCATGTCATCGGGCCCCTCGGTGTCGTGCACCCAGCCGGCGTTCTCGGGCGCCAGCCGCGCCAGTGCCGTGGTGAGATCGCGCAGCACCGTGGGGTCGGCGTTTTCCTGGATCGTCAGCGACGCCGAGGTGTGTCGGATGAACACGGTCACGACACCTTCCCGCGCCGCGACCTCGCGCAGGAACGCCTCGACGTCGCGCGTGAGGTCGGTGAAGCCGCGGCCCGGCGTCCGGACGGTGAGCGTGGCGGTCACCACCGTGCTGACGGTCACCGCCGTGGGCGCGCTGCGCGACGTCGATGTTGCGGCCATGCCGTCGGCCTCCTGCGCCCGGTCTCAGATCTTGCCCGAGACGTCCTTCTGCACCCGGCTCGCCATGTCGAGCAGCCGGCGCCAGGCCTGCTCGAGGAAGCCCATCATGCGATCCATGTCCTGGTCGCTCGGCAGCGGAATCTCCAGCTTGCGCGCGCCGTCAGCAGATTTCGAATCAGGCTTCGAGTCGAGCCTGGGCTCGGACTTCTTCAACTGATCGGCCTTCGGCAGCGCCTGGTCCTTCGGCAGCGGCTCATCGATCTTGCCGGAGATGCTTTGGTCGCGCGAGGCGAGTTGGGCCTTGAGCTTCTCGTTCTCCGCCTGCAGCCGGCCAATCTCGGCGTCCAGGGCGGCGCGCTCATCGGGGACGGCGTAGCACGCCCAGCCGGAACCGGAGTTGTTGTTGCAGGTCGCGACCGCACCGGTCCTGCTATCGAGCCGGACCACGCCATCCGGCGTCGTCGACATCGTGTAGCGGCCCTTCTCGCCCTCGGGCGCGGTGTCCTCGATCGCCAACGCCTCGCCGCCGAGACAGCTCAACGCCAGGAGCGCGACCAGGGGCTGCCGGTATGGCTTCGTGAGACTCATGGCTCGCTCTCCAGGACGCTTTCACGACGGCCGTCATGCACGCCCACATTGTGTCGGTGCCATGGCGTTCCCTGTGGTGCGGTGAGTTGCCACGGCGCGCACCTATGGTTCGCACGTATAGGCGGATCGGCCGGATTTCAACGCATCGGCCAGCAACTCGAGCCGGTCCTGGCCCCAGAAGATTTCGCCATCCAGCACATAGGCCGGCGAGCCGAACACGTCGGCAGCGATCGCATCCTGCCGGTTCTGCTCATAGGCCGCCCCCACGGCATCGGCGGCCGCGCGCGTCACGAGGTCGCGGCCCGGCAATCCCGCCGCATCCGCCAGGCCAGCGATCACCTCGGCATCTCCGAGATTCAGCTGCTGCTCCCAGATCGCCGGGAATGCCCGCGCGAGGTACGGCTCCGGATCATGCCCCGCCTGCAGCGCCGCAATGACGACGCCGTCGGCGAGCCGGGCATTGAACGGCCAGTTCTTCGGCTGGATATGGAAATCGAGCCCGCGTCGATCGCGCCAGCGCTTCAGCTCGACGATGCGATAGCGCTGCCGCGCCGGATGGCGCTTGGCGAGCGGCAGCCCGCCGGTCTCGGCGAACAGGTCGAGCAGCATCACGGGCTTGAGGTTAACGGCGGCGCCGTGGCTCGCGGCAACGTCGCGAAACAGCCGGTGGCCGATATAGGCCCATGGCGATTGCAGGGAGAAGTAATAGTCGATCTGGCGCGGCATGCGGGTTCCCGTACTGTCTCAAGGTACCGACGGCATCGGATCAGACGGCTTTGGCCGGTGCAAGATCGCAACTGCACACAACGCTGTTGATGCGGCGCAGTGACAGCCGCGACCGATCTGACGAAAAAGCCGAGAAAACGAGTAGAATCAGGCATCTAACAGTTCAACACGCAATCTTGACTTGGGTGGATGCGGTCAGTATGGTCCGCGCGGCTTTAAAGGGCGATGGGGCGCTATTTCCTGCAACTCGCAGCATCGGGTCGGGTCTCCACACGTGGCGATGGCACATGGCGGATGACACGAACGACAGCGGCGGACACGGAGATCGCGACAAGTCGCCCGATGAGGTTGCGCTTTCCGCAAGGCTCGGAAGTCTCGACCAACGGTTGTCCGAATTTCGCGACGGCCGAAAGATCGGGGCTGATCAACCTGGAAACGGCAGCGGTGACACTGCAGCCCGGGCTTCGGCCATGGCGCGTGGACTGCGACTGTCATCCGAGTTGATCGCCGGTGTCCTCGTCGGCGCGGTGCTTGGCTGGGGCTTCGACCGCTTGCTGTCGACATCGCCCTTTGGATTTATCGTGTTTTTCCTGCTCGGCTTTGCCGCCGGCGTGTTGAACGTGGTGAGATCTGCAGGCATAGCTCCCGACAGGCCCCGCCAGTGAGACCTGCGTCAAAGACCGCAACGCTGAAGGCCAGCGAGTGAATTGCAAAGCGCCGGCGTGGCCGGTGAACAACTGAGACGCCACGCGGATGATCGATCCGATCCACCAATTCCACCTCAACAAGATCTTCACGATCGGCCACATCGGCAATCAGGAGATCGCCTTCACCAACTCGTCCGCGTACATGCTGCTCGCGGTCGTTCTCATCACCGTCATGATGATGGCCGCCGGGCGCGCGCTCGTGCCGGGCCGCTTCCAGTCGGTGGTGGAGCTGTCCTACGAATTCGTGGCCAACACCATCAGAACGAGCGCCGGTTCGCACGGCATGACGTTCTTCCCGCTGGTGTTCTCGCTGTTCATGTTCATCTTCGTCTCGAACATCGTCGGCATCATCCCCTACACCTTCACCATCGCCAGCCACATCATCGTCACCTTCTCGCTGGCGCTGCTGGTGTTCCTGACGGTCATCATCTACGGCTTCTACAAGAACGGCCTGAAGTTCTTTAAGCTGTTCGTACCGTCCGGCATCCCCGCGGTGATCCTGCCGCTGGTGGTCGTGATCGAAATCATCTCCTTCTTCTCCCGCCCGATCTCCCACAGCGTCCGTCTGTTCGCCAACATGCTGGCCGGCCACGTCACGCTGAAGGTGTTCGCGAGCTTCGTGACCATGCTTGGCGCGCTCGGCTTCGTCGGCAAGGTCGGCGCGCTGCTGCCGCTCGGTCTTACGGTCGCCCTGACCGGCCTCGAGCTGATGGTCGCGTTCCTCCAGGCCTACGTCTTCACGATCCTCACCTGCATCTATCTCAACGATGCTATCCATCCGGGCCACTGATCCGGCCCTCTCTACCAAACCTCTCAAAGGAGTTCGTCATGGATCCGGTTGCAGCGAAGTACATTGGCGCGGGCATTGCCTGCATCGGCATGGGTGGCGCGGGTGCCGGCATCGGCATCATCTTCGGCAACTACCTGTCGGCCGCTCTGCGCAATCCGTCGGCCGCCCAGGGCCAGTTCGGTAACCTGATTTTCGGCTTCGCGGTGACCGAAGCGCTCGGCATCTTCTCGCTGCTGATCGCCCTGCTCCTGCTGTACGCCGTCTAAGACGGCCTGAGCCGGACAGGAGAAGCCCGTGGCTGAAAGTCATGGCGAAGCCAAGGGCGGCGAGGCCAAGGGCACCGCAAGCGCCCATACGGAGGCCGATGGCGGGCATGGTTTCCCTCCCTTCTCGAAGGAAACTTTTCCCTCCCAGATCGTCTCGCTGGTGATCGCCTTCGTGGCGCTGTACGTGATCGTCTCGCGTGTGGCGCTGCCGAAGGTCGGGGCCGTCATCGACGCCCGCCAGAAGTCGATCGACGGCGACCTGGCCGACGCGCAGCGGCTGAAGGATGAATCCGAAGCCGCGATGAAGGCGTATGAGACCGAGCTGGCGACGGCCCGTTCCCGCGCCCAGGCGATCGGTGCCGAGACCCGCGAGAAGCTCGCGGCCACCTCAGAGACCGAGCGCAAGGCGCTGGAAGACAGCCTCGCGGCCAAGCTCGCGGC
The DNA here is from genome assembly GCF_051167655.1 of Bradyrhizobium sp. HKCCYLS2038. Taxonomy (NCBI): domain Bacteria; kingdom Pseudomonadati; phylum Pseudomonadota; class Alphaproteobacteria; order Hyphomicrobiales; family Nitrobacteraceae; genus Bradyrhizobium; species Bradyrhizobium sp. HKCCYLS2038. The sequence continues at coordinate 91,695 of NZ_JBNPTM010000004.1, forward strand.
GGCCGAGACCTCCATCGCCACCACGCGCGCGACCGCAATGAGCAATGTCCGCGGCATCGCCGCTGACGCAGCCTCTGCGATCGTGCAGCAGCTCACCGGCAAGGCCCCCGCGGCCAAGACGGTCGAGGCTGCGGTCGATGCATCGTTGAAGGGAACAGCCTGATGCATTTGCTCGCTGATCCGGAAACCTGGGTTGCGATTGCTTTCGTGATCCTGATGGGCCTGTTCGCCTATCTCGGTGTCCACCGCATGGTTCTGACGGCGCTCGATCATCGCGGCGAGCGCATCAGGAACGAGCTGGCGGAGGCCAAGCGGCTCAAGGACGAGGCGGCCAAGGTGCTCGCCGAATACAAGACCCGCCGCGCCAGCGCCGAGCGTGAGGCCGAGGAGATCGTCACCAGCGCCAAGGCGGAAGCCGAGCGCATCGCGGCGGAAGCCAAGGCCAAGATGGAAGACTTCGTCGCCCGTCGCACCAAGGCCGCCGAGAGCAAGATCGCCATGGCCGAAGCCCAGGCGCTGTCCGACGTCAGGGCCGCCGCGGCGGACGCCGCCGTCCAGGCCGCCGCGACCGTGCTGTCGCAGTCGGTCAAGGGCGGTCTCGGCGAAGACCTGGTCGCCAAGGGCATCGCTGAAGTCGGCCGCAAGCTGAACTGAGCGGCCCTCCGTCATCGACCAACCATCTTCAAAAGGCCGGTGCGCTTCGCTCGCACCGGCCTTTTGCTTTGAAGCTCCGTCCCCTCACTTCTTCGCCTTCTTGGCGCGCGGCCGCTCCGGGCCCAGGGCCTGCGGATCGAAGCCGATGTAGAAGACGTAATTGTCGGCATTGGCGCCCGGCGGGGGCACCGGATAGACCATGTCCTCGGCCACGATCGTGAACGGAACGCTGCCCTCCTCGGTCATCTGCACCGTGGTGCGATAGGATTTGGTCGCGATCACCTTCTCGCCGATGCCGCCCTGAACCACGGCGATGCGCATCGGAATGTCGACGCTGGCCGGCGCGCCCGCAGGGCCGACGACGACCCGCCCCTGAATGCCGACCTTGGCGACGATCTCGGCGCCATTCAGATTGCATTCCCGCGCCGTCCTGGTGATCGAGGCCTGAAACCGCACGTCGTTGCCGACCGCCTGCTTGCCCGGGGTGGCCACGGCATAGGTCGAGGCTCCCGCCCGGATGTTGACCGGCGGGCAGGTCAGGCCTTCCGTCGGATCGACCGGCGGCCCGCCATTGGCGGGCAGGTTCTGCTGCCCCTTGTCATCGGAGCCGCCCCCGAACAGGTTCTTGAAGCGGTCGGTCAGGGATTGAGCCGCCGCAGGCGGAGCCGCTCCGGCCACACTCATGGCCACCAGCACGGCCGCCAACGTTCCAACCCTGATCACGCTCGTCTGTCGCATCGTCTGATATCCCCGGCAACTCGGTCGTCCAGCCTCGGCGTCTATACCCATTTCCGAGCCCGGAACCAGTCCCGATCGGCCTCTCCCGCCCCCGGCCCGATCACGAATCCTAACCCCGGAAGTCCTCATGCAGCAGGCCGTAGAGGTAGTGGTCCTGCCAGACCCCGTTGATGCAGAGGTAGCGGCGCGCCAGCCCTTCGCGGGTGAAGCCGCACTTCTCCAGAACCCGGATCGACGGCGTGTTGGTCGGGATGCAGGCCGCCTCGACCCGGTGCAGATTGAGCTCGCCGAACAGCGTCGGCAGCAGCAGCCGCAGTGCTGCGGTCATGTAGCCATGATGCGCGTGCGGCTGGCCCATCCAGTAGCCGATGGTGCCGGCCTGGACGATGCCACGGCGGACATTGGCCAGCGTGATGCCGCCGAGCATTGCGCCATCCGATTCGCGGAACACGATGAACGGATAGGAACGATCGGCCGAGATGTCCTCGGCGTAGCGGCGCAGGCGGCGGCGGAAGCCGGAGCGGGTCAGGTCGTCGGACGGCCAGATCGGCTCCCAAGGCGTCAGATAATCCCGGCTGATCTCGCGCAGCCGCGCCCATTGCGCATAGTCCGCCATCTGCGGCGCGCGCAGCATGAGGCCGTGGCCGCGTGGAGCGAGCGCCGCCGGACCGTTGGATGGTAAGCGAAACAGGGCCATCGGTGATGCTCCCCCTGCTCTTTCCGTTTCGGAGCTCGGCTCCTGGCAATCCCTGAACTCTGCCCGACCATTCCGACGCAATTCGGGAGCGCGATACGCGCCGGCCTGCGGCGCGTCTTCGCCGCTCAGTGCAATTGGGCCTTCGGTTTCGAACCGGTCAGACCTTCGGCGAAAGTCACCGCCGTGTCCAGACCCCTGCCGCTGCCGAGCGCGACCACCGCCGGCTTGCTGCGCGCCATCAACGCCCGCGCTGCATCGCGCGTGCTGTCGACGCTGACGGCCTCGATCTTGGCGACCATCTCCTGCAGGGTCTGCGGCCGGCCGTAGGCCAAGATGTGACGCGCCAGCTGCTCGGCGCGCGCGCTGCAGCTCTCCAGCGCCATCAACAATCCCGCCTTCATCTGCGCCTTGGCGCGCGCGACCTCGGCCTCGCTCAACGTCTCCACGGCATTGCCGATGATGTCGACCACGACCTCCATCATTTCCGGCGCATCGGCCGGATCGGTGCCGGTGTAGAGGCCGAAGAACCCGGTGTCGCTGTAGGGCGCATGGAACGTGTAGACGGAGTAGCAGAGGCCGCGGTTCTCGCGCACTTCCTGGAACAGCCGGGACGACATGCCGCCGCCGAGGATGTTGGTGAACACCTGAAGCGAGAACAGCGACGGATCCGCCTGCGGCACGCCCTCGAGCGCCAAGGTCAGATGCGCCTGCTCGAGGTCGCGATGCACGACACGGGAGCCGCCCTTGCCGAACGCCGCCGGCAGTGGCGTCGGCGCCGGCCCGCCGTTGAAACTGGCGAATCGCTTCGTCACGTCCTCGACCACGCGCTGGTGATCGACGGCACCGGCCGCGGCGACCACCATGTCGGGCCCGCGATAATGCGTCGACAGATAGCCGTGCAGCTTGTCGCGGTCGAACGCCTCCAACGTCTTGGCGGTGCCGAGCAGTGAGCGCCCCATCGGCTGATCGGGGAAGCACAGCTCGTTGAGATGCTCGAATACGACGTCGTCGGGCGTGTCCTGCGCCGCGCCGATCTCCTGCACGATGACGTTCTTCTCGCGCTCCAGCTCCTCCGGCACGAAAGAGGGATTGGCGAGGATGTCGGAGAGCACGTCGAGCGCCAGCGGCACGTCAGCCTTCAGCACCCGCGCATAATAGGCCGTGGTCTCGGTCGAGGTGCCGGCATTGAGGTCGCCGCCGACCGCCTCGATCGCCTCGACGATCTCGCGCGCGCTGCGCGTCGTCGTGCCCTTGAACGCCATGTGCTCGAGCAGGTGCGAGATGCCATGCTCATCCGGCTTCTCGTCGCGGCCGCCGACGCCGGCCCAGACCCCGAGCGCGGCTGTCTCCAGATGCGGCATCGTGTCGGTGACGACCGTCAGTCCCGTCGGCAGCTTGGTGACTTCCACGCCCATCATGCAATTCCCTGCTTGGCGGCCCGGCTGACCGAACGGATGAATGTCTCCACCTCGGCCTGATCGTTCCGCATGATCCTGATGTCCTCGCGCTTGCTCATCAGCCCTTCCAGCCAGACCGGCAGCTGCGGCCGCTGTCCACAGGCAGCCTCGACCGCGTCGGGAAATTTGGCGGGATGCGCCGTCGACAGCACGATGTTCGGCACCGAGGTATCGGTGCCGTCGCGGTCGGCCACCGCCAGCGCTACCGCCGTGTGCGGATCGACGAGATCGCCGGCCTCGCGGAAGGCGGCGCGAATCGCCGCTGCCGTCTCGGTCTCGTCGGCGCGGCCGGCATCGAAATCGGCGCGGATCGCCACCAGCATGGAGTCCGGCAGCACGAAACGTCCGGACTGCTTCAGGCCGTCCATCAGCCGCCGCACCGTGCCGGCGTCGCGGCCACCGGCCTCGAACAAGAGCCGCTCGAAATTCGACGACACCTGGATATCCATCGACGGCGAGGCCGACGCATGCACCTCGCGCACCTCGTAGATGCCGGTCTGAAGAGTACGCGCCAGAATGTCGTTGACGTTGGTGGCGACGCGCAGGGTGCGTACCGGCAGGCCCATGCGCTTGGCGACATAGCCGGCGAAGATGTCGCCGAAATTGCCGGTCGGTACGGTGAAGTCGACCGCGCGGTGCGGCGCGCCGACCGCCACCGCCGAGGTGAAGTAGTAGACGACCTGGGCGACGATGCGCGCCCAGTTGATCGAGTTGACGCCGGACAGGGCCACCGAATCGCGGAAGGCGTGATGGTTGAACAGGCCCTTCACGATCGCCTGGCAGTCGTCGAAATGGCCTTCGATGGCCAGCGCATGCACGTTCGCCGCGCCCGACGTCGTCATCATCCGACGCTGCACCTCGGAAATGCGGCCGTGCGGGAACAGCACGATGAGGTCGGCATTGTCGCGGCCGGCGAACGCATCGACGGCGGCCCCGCCGGTGTCGCCCGAGGTCGCGACCACGATGGTGGTGCGCTCACCGCGCTTCGCCAGCACGTGGTCCATCAGCCGCGAGATCAGCTGCATGGCGACGTCCTTGAACGCCAGGGTCGGGCCGTGGAACAGCTCCAGCACGAACTGATGCGGCGCGCTCTGGTCGAGCGGCACCACCGCGGGATGACGGAACGTGGCATAGGCCTCGTTGGCCATGCGGCCGAGCTCGGCATCGGAGATCTCGCCGGCGACGAACGGCTTGATGACCTCGACGGCGACCTCCCAATAGGGCCGGCCGAAGAACCCAGCGATTGTCGCGGGCGCCAGCTGCGGCCAGGTCTCGGGCACGTAGAGGCCGCCGTCCCGGGCGAGCCCGGTCAGCATCACATCGCAGAAGGTGAGCGCGGGGGCTTCCCCGCGGGTCGAAACATAGCGCGTCAAACCGCTCTCCTGACCTGCGTCACCAGGCCATAACCCGTTGATTGAACTCGAAATCGGAACCGCCCGGCGGCAACATGGTCCGGCACCATAATGGTTTTGCCCCGCCCGCGAAACCGCTTGTTGCCGCAGGAATGGTCGCGGGGGCGGGTTACGGCGGGGTTACGGGGCAAGTGTCTGCAAGGGTGGATGCGAGTGGATCGAATGGATCGGGCGGACCGCCCCCACCACCGCTGTCGTCGCCCGCGCAGGCGGGCGACCCAGTCCGCCGCGCCGCCTGAGGTCGACCGCACCGCCACAGCGTACTGGATCCCCGCCTGCGCGGAGATGGAGATGACGGCGGTGCTTGCGGCTTCCCGCGGGGCACTTTGAACAAGCGAACGAGCTATGCGATAACCGCACGATCTCTCTACCTCGTCATTCCGGGGCGCGCGGAGCGCGAGCCCGGAATCCATAACCACGACCGGGAGTGTGGATTCCGGGCTCGCCCTGCGGGCGCCCCGGAATGACGCCGCGCGTGAAGAAGCAGTCTCGCGGCACGATCGGCGCCCGAGCTTTGCGGAAATTCCTCCCTCCTTGAACGGAGGGCGCAGGGAAGACCGGATGCCGGCTGGCACCCGCGGCCCCCGTGCGAGCAAGAATGCACGGGGCAGGAACCACAGGTTCAGCCAGAGCGACCCGGCCTTCCCTGCGCAACGGGTTACGGCTTATACGCGCTCTCCTCGGTGCACCGGGCTTTCTGGCCACCGTGAGCGACAGCGCATCAGCACTGCCGCAGGACACCAGCGTCGGGGTGTCAGGACCACGCGACTTCGCCGTCCGTGCCGGCCGCTCTCGTCAGGCGCAGCCACCACGTCCATCGCATCCCACCCCAACGTCCGTGACGACGCGTACGCCCCTCGCAACGAGGCGGGACAGGGAGAGACAATCATGATTTCGGAAAAAATGAAAGATGAATTTCGAGCGGATCGGGCTGGACGGCTTGATCGCCTTGGATCTGCTGACAAAAAGAAATGTTCGGCGCAGCCAGATTTGTTAGTTCGCGACGCCTGCGCGAACCAGGTGCCGACAGCCCGTCGGGCAACTCAAGTCCGAAGATGAGACGATGGCATGCGATGAGGACTGACACGGCCTCCCTAACCCCCGGTGTCGTCCCGGGCAAGTCCGACAACGCGCAAGCGTTGGCGGACGCCCGGGACCCATAACTACCATCCTCCGTGTGAGGCACGCTGTGGCTCCAGCCTGCCGCCTCACACCCGGTAGGGGTTATGGGTCCCGGGTCGGCGCCCGCCGGCGCTGTCGCGCCGCCGCGCTTGCCCGGGACGACAGCGGAGTGTGAGGCGCAGCATGATCTCCAGAGGAGACGACGCATCGCGCGTGGCTCTTGGCCCCTGGCTCGCTTGAACCGGAACACCGGCTCGATTGTCAAATCGAGCGTCGGCCGCGCGGGCCGGCAGGAGATGGAGCCTTCCATGATCATCGTGACGACTGAAAACGTGACCGGCTACCGCACGGTGCGCATGCTGGGACAGTGCTTCGGCGTGGTGGTGCGCAGCCGCGGCATCGGCGGCAACTTCATGGCCAGCCTGCGCTCGATCGTCGGTGGCGAGATCCATGAATACACCCAGATGCTCGAGGAGGCGCGGCGGCACGCACTGGACCGGCTCGTCCAGAACGCCACGTCGATGGGCGCCAACGCGATCGTGATGATGCGCTTCGATAGCGCCGAGATCGGCCAGACCATGAGCGAGATCGTCGCCTACGGCACCGCGGCGGTCATCGAACCCGCGCGATGATCGCCCTCGTGCTCTGGCTCGCGGTCATCGCAGCCGTCGTGCTGGTGTGGTTCTTCTTCCGCCAGGGCGGCTACAAGCGCGACGCGCTCTCGGCGCCGCCCGGGCCGGGCTGGGTCAAGACCGAGGAGCGCTTCGTCGACCCCACCAGCGGCGAAACGCTCGACGTGTGGTTCGATCCGAAAACCGGCGAGCGGGCGTATGTGCGGGCGGGACGGTGAGCACATCGCGACAGCGGGTGACCCGGCCCTCCTCTGCCCGGCCACGAGCACTTCTCGCAAATTCTCTTCTTTTAAGCGAAGATGCTCTACGTCGGAGGGCCAACTGATCGGCCAGATTAAAGCATCATGGCGTTCTGGAAAACACTGATACCCGACGAACCTCTGTTCTTGGATGCGCAGCGAGGTCAGGTTCGATACCAGGGTCGCATACCACCTGTGGTCAAGGCATGGTGCCTCATTTCGCTGGGACTCATTGGCTTGATCGTGGCGACCGCTACCGCGCTATTCCGAAATGCCGGCCCTATTCTGGCGGGGATGATCTTTGCACTCTTCCCGCTATGGATGCTGATGTTCTGGAAAGATCTCGCTTCGACCACCCGCGACGTAAAGCAGAGAGCGCTTGAACAAATGCCGCTTGTCTCTCAGCTGAACTTGAGTGTGCAATGGGCCGCGATCTCAATATCATTGGTTGCACCGCTCATGCTCATAGGGCTCTGCGTCATCCTCTGGAGCACCTATATGCGGTAGTGTGCGATCCCAGTCATTCATTTTGCAGCCGTAGAAGTCTGGGAAGCCGAGGATCTCCTGAAACACGCGGTGGAAGCTTTTCCAATACGATCGACAGGGATAGAGACGATCATGACTCGCACCGCTGCCCGATTTCCACCTCCAAGCGCCCCTGCCGAACGGCCAGGGTTCTCACCACGTCCCCTCGTCGCTCGAATAGCGCCCAAGCCGGATCGCCTTCGGCGGTCATGAAGGATGTCACGTAGAGCTCATCCGACAGGCTCACGGCGATTTCGGGCAATCGTCCAAAGACCGAAAAATCCAGGACGGCCTTGTTACGGATGCGATCAAATGTTGCCGCCCACAAGGACTCTTCGCTCCAGCTTCCGCACAGGATCGACGAGCTGTCTTCGATACGCCAGCTCCACTGGATCATCAGGCCAAACTCTCCCTGCGGATTACCAGGCGTTCCGTCGCGCCGGGTACGGCCTGTGAGATGCCCAAACTCCAGGAAAATGGCCGAGCCGGCGCCTCGCCACACGTGGGAAAGTGGCAACCCTATCAGCGGATCACGGAATGTCCGCAGAAGACCAACACTATCATTACTCAACTTCGGCTCCTAAAACCGCCGCACGTCTCACCTTGACCAATATTTGACTCCTTAGCAAACTTGGCTCGAATGAAGGCGAACCAGCGGTGCACTAGCAGATGCTATTCCCAGGGGTTCCATGATCATCCAGCATATCGCAGCCTTCACCGACGGAGACCGCGGCGGCAATCCGGCCGGTGTCGTCATCAGCGAGATACTGCCGGACCCTGCCACGATGCAGGCGATGGCGGCTGACATCGGCTACTCGGAGACGGCGTTCGCGGCCCCGCTCGGCGACACATGGCGGGTGCGCTACTTCGCGCCGCAGGCCGAGGTCGATTTCTGCGGACACGCGACGATTGCGCTCGGCGCCGCGCTGGCCCGGCACAAGAGCTCCGGCTCCTTTGCCTTGCAGCTCAATCACGCCGACATCACCGTCGATGGGCACGCTTCGGCAACGGATTGGAGCGCGGCGTTCCGCTCGCCGCCGACGCGGACGCGCGCTCTGCCGGCTGCGGCGCTCGAAGAGATCCTCGCGCTGTTCGGGCTGTCGCATGGCGATCTCGACGCGCGCATTCCGCCGGTCGTTGCCCATGCCGGGATGGATCATCCGGTGATCGCGCTGCGCGATCGCGGCCGGCTCGCTGCGATCGCCTACGACTTTGGACGCGGCCAGGAGCTGGCGCAGCGCGCGCGCTTCTGCACCTTCGCCCTCGTTCACGCCGAAACGCCGCAGCTGTTTCACGCGCGCAATCCGTTCCCGTTCGGCGGGGTTTACGAGGACCCGGCGACCGGCGCCGCCGCGGCGGCGTTCGCCGGCTATCTGCGCGAGCTCGGCTGGGCGGCCGAAGGGCCGATCGTGATCCGGCAGGGCGAGGACATGGGCGTGCCGTGCTGCCTGCAGGTGGATCTCGATGGGCCTGCGGGGGCACCCGTCCGCGTGTCCGGACGCGTCCGATCGATGCGCGCGTGACATGATCCAAGCCATGTCGCGAATGGAGAGCTGCCATTCGGCGCCGCGCGCCAGACACAGGCGTTTGACTTGCGGGGGCACCGGCTCAACGATGATCGCGGTGCCGGCGCAACCAGGCACGACACGAGCATGATCGTTCTGATCAGCGGCAGCCTACGCGCGCATTCAGCCAGCAGCGCCGTCATCGCGGCCGCGGCTGAACTGGCTCCGGCCGGTGTCCCCTCGATGATCTACACGGAACTCGCGACGCTGCCGCATTTCAATCCGGACAACGACCGGCATCCGCTGCCGGTCGAGGTCGCGCGCCTGCGTGAGCTGCTCGCCCGTGCAAGCGCGGTGATGCTCTCGACGCCGGAATATGCCGGCTCGCTGCCGGGCAGCTTCAAGAACCTGATCGACTGGACGGTTGGGGCTGGCAGCCTCTATCAGCGCCCCGTCGGCTGGATCAATCCTTCCGGCCATGGCGGCGCGCACGATGCCTATGCCGACCTGCGCACCGTACTGGAGCGCGCCGGCGCGACCATTATCGAGGCGGCCTGCGTCGCCACGCCGGCGCCACCGACGGCGCTCGATGCCGAGGGCCGCATTGCCTCACTCGAGATTCGCGCGACAATCGCGACAGCCATGACCGCCCTGGCTCAGGCCGCAGCGACGAGCGACGAGCGCACGACCTGAACGTCTCGCCGGGAGCAGCATGCGTTTCCGGGCAACGCACGTCTGCACCTCACTTTGGACGGCTCGGTTACGCCGTCCCCGCGTCCATACCGCGAAGGCGGCGATCATCGCCGAAGCAGGAAAACGTCTGCTAGCTCTCGCTGGCTCGCCTTGCTAGCTTCGTACGGCGACTACTGCCTGTGGAGCGTGATCCGGAAAAGTGAAACTGGTCGTACCAAAAGATCACGCTCAACAGAAGGACAAGAGCATGATGCGCTCTCGTGGAAACGCATCATGCTCTCGCGTACCACGAGGTCAAATTGATGAGACCGGAAGACTCTCCATTTCCCCCCGGCTGGTGGGGCACAGACCTGGCGAACGTCGGTCTTGGAGATGTTCGACCATGGGTTTCGACGTATGGATGTTACGACTACGCACAGCTTCCGTCGTTGCCTTGTGATCTGAGTGGTAGTTTCGGCTGGTTGTCGCAAGCTCAGGCCCATTCATCCCATATTGGTGACGAGCGAGCGAAGGATAATGCGAGGGCGTTCGGCGAACTGCAGAGGGTCGTTGAGTTCAAGGGCATCCGCTTGCCTGCTGCATTCACCAAGTTCTTCTCCACGCCAACGCTCCAGCAGCGGATACGCTCGAACACAGATTGCTTTTTGGCCCTCTGCGCCGACGTCGTACCATCTGTCGTAGGGCACGGACATCTCATCCGGTTCCTCGCCGACTCGCAGGGGTGCATTTTCTGGTACGTTTATTTGACCGCAGATGGATCGGACCATGCGGTCGTTGCATCGCCGGATTTCTACGGCACCGAGGCCGAGCGTTGGAATGACGACGAGGCGGACCCATCGGCGATCGTTTTCAGCGCCGGATCTTTCGAAGAGTTTCTCTGTCGTTTTTGGCTGGAGAATGAAATCTGGTTTGCCGCGTATGAAAAGACGCAGATGCCGGAGCTCGGCCAGATCTACATAGAGCGATATAGGAGAGGTCCGTAGCTCGTAGGTCGTGCACGCATCCCACGCGAATTGGTCCAGTCGACTTCCCCCGCTGGACCCAGTGCGCCCAGTCCGGTGGACCAGGCGTCATCGATCAGCGCTGCGCCGTCCTCTTGCCCACACTGCGAAGGCTGCGATCAGCGCCGCGGCCAGAGAGAACCAGGTGATGGCGTATTGCATGTGCTCGTCGCGCAGATGCGGCGACAACGGGCCGGGCTTGGGGATGCCGTTGTCGGGCACCGGCGTCTCCAGGTCGATGTAGAACGGCGCGACCTCGCCCCAGCCGAGCGCCTTGGCTATGGCGAGATGGTCGCGGGTGAACCACAGACGCTTGTCGCGATTCTCGGCCGCGGTGAGCAGGCCGGCGGATTCGGGGAAACGCAGATAGCCGGTCAGGGTCACCGGTTCGCCGGTGACGAGCTTGCCGACCTGGCGGTCCTGGATGGTGCGCTCCTGCATGGTGTTGGTAACGAAGCCGGCGTCGATCACGATCGTTTCGCCCGAGGCGAGGCGTGCGGGGAGAAACGCCCAGGTGCCGGGGCCCGAGACGTCCTCGCGCACGGCGGAGCCGGCGCTGTAGACCATCGCGTCGGGAAGCTTGGCGTAGGTGGCGCTGAAGCTGACGCGGCGGAATTCATCGCGCTCCGGCGTCAGCGTGCGCCATTCGCTTTGCGGCGGCAGTGATGCGGGAGCCGCGGCGACGCGATCGGTGAGCGCGTCGATCAGCGCATGCTTCGCCGCGCGGCGTTGCAATTGCCAGACGCCGAGGCCGATGAACAGCGCGACCATCAGGACGGTGAAGGCGGCAAAGCCGCGGGAGGAGGTCTGCGAGCGGGTGGAGGTCATGTGCTGATTTGGGCCGGTCGATTTGCGCGGTCTTTTTTGTCTTGGTTGAAGGAAGATGGCGCAGCGGGCTCGGTCCTCACCTCGCCCCGCTTGCGGGGGCGCGACGAGCTTCGCTCGCGCTGAGAGCCCGGATTGCATCGTCAGATGCAATCCGGGTGAGGGGGTACAGGTCTCGCCACACACACTCCCCGTGCGGCTGCCCTCACCCCAACCCTCTTCCCGTGAAGAACGGGGCGAGGGAGCGCACCGCCGATGCCGCGCCGGTCCGCAACTCAAAGAGTAGGCCGAACCTCATCGCGGCGTCTTGTCCACCAGGCGGCCGGGGGCGGCCTTGTGGTGGAATTGCAGGGCGATCAGCAGCGACTTCATGGCGCGCAGCGGCAGCAAGGTCGTCACCAGGATCAGCGGTCCCCACAGCGCCGCGTGGACCCAGAACGGCGGCTGGTACTTGACCTCGACGATCAGCGCGGCGCCGACGACGATGGCGCCGGCGAGCATCATGATGAAGATGGCCGGACCGTCGCCGGTGTCGATGAAGGCGTAGTCGAGATCACAGGCCTCGCAGCGCTTGCGAAGGTTGAGGAAGCCCTCGAACAGCTTGCCCTGGCCGCAGCGCGGGCAGCGGCAGGCGAGGCCGCGCAGGATGGTCTGCGTCAGGGTGACGGGTTGGGTCGAGAGGGTCATGTCTGCCTGCCTTCGAAATCGCGATGCGCGCGCCGCTGCCGCGGTGGGCCGGATGCCGGGATGCGCCGGGCATCTTTCATGTTGCCGGCCGGCTAGGCCGAAGCTCGGCTGCGGCGAGCGCCACGCCAGGGCTCGACAATCGGGGCTCAACAAAAAGGGCGGCCGTTCGGCCGCCCCCTTGTAACACGTTTCGCACCCGGCGTGACGGTCTCAATGGGCGCCGTGCGCCATCGCCTCGGCGCCGTGGCCCCAGACGTAGATGCAGATGAACAGGAACAGCCACACCACGTCGACGAAGTGCCAGTACCAGGCGGCGAACTCGAAGCCGAGATGCTGCTTCGGCGTGAAATGGCCGGCATAGGCGCGGATCAGGCAGACGATCAGGAAGATCGTTCCGACCAGGACGTGGAAGCCGTGGAAGCCGGTCGCCATGAAGAAGGTCGAGCCGTAGATGTGGCCGGCGAACGAGAACGTCGCGTGGCCGTACTCATAGGCCTGGACGCAGGTGAAGGTGGCGCCGAGCAGCACGGTGAGGATCAGGCCGTATTTCAGGCCCTTGCGGTCGCCTTCGAGCAGAGCGTGGTGCGCCCAGGTGACGGTCGTGCCCGAGGTCAGCAGGATCAGCGTGTTGAGCAGCGGCAGATGCCAGGGATCGAAGGTCTCGATGCCCTTGGGCGGCCAGACGCCGCCGAACAGCGCGTCGCGGGTGGCCTGAACCTCGTAGCCCGGATAGAGCGCCGAATTGAAATACGCCCAGAACCAGGCGACGAAGAACATCACCTCGGAGGCGATGAACAGGATCATGCCGTAGCGGTGATGCAGCTGCACCACGCGGGTGTGATCGCCCTTGTACTGGGCTTCCTTGATGACGTCGCCCCACCAGCTCGCCATCGTGTAGAGCACGCCGACGAAGCCGACGCCGAACACGATCGGCGCGGCGCCGAACATCTTGTGCATCCAGCCGATCGCGCCGAACGCCATGATGAAGGCCGAGACCGAGCCGACGAACGGCCAGGGGCTCGGGTCGACGAGGTGGTAGTCGTGATGCTTGGCGTGCGCCTCAGCCATGTCTAGTCTCTCCCCAGATCGATGCCGGTCGCGCCGGCACGTAGTCGTTCAACAGCGATGGTCCCGGCAATCCGGACGTCCGCGGCATCAGAGATTGCCCCGCGGCTTGTCCGGCTCGCCTGCGGCGACGGGCTTGGGCGCGGCGTCGCGGACCGGATAGAAGGTGTAGGACAGCGTGATCGTCTTCAGACCGTCGTTCTCGTGATCGGCGGTGATCGCCGGATCGACATAGAACACCACCGGCATCTCGCGGGTCTCGCCCGGGGCCATGGTCTGCTCGGTGAAGCAGAAGCAGTTGATCTTCTGGAAATAGGCGCCCGAGGTCAGCGGCGTCACGTTGTAGGCGGCCTGCGCCATGGTGGTGCGCGCCGACTGGTTGGTCACGGTGTAGTAGACCGTCACCACCTCGCCGATCGCGACCTCGATCTCGGTCTTCTCGGGCTGGAACTTCCACGGCAGCCCGCCGGCGACGTTGGAATCGAAGCGGACGTTGATGCGGCGCGCCAGCGGCGCCGATGACGGAGCCGACGTCGCGACCTGGGTGGTGCCATTGAAGCCGGTGGCGCGGCAGAACCAGTTGTAGAACGGCACGGCGGCGTAGGACGCGCCAACCATCAGCACCACGACGGCGCCGCAGATGCCGCCGACCAGCGCATCGCGGCCGACGCCGCGGCGCGGCGCGGCCTGCGCTGATGTCCCAGAGGTCTGCTCGGGGGTCTGGTCGTCGCTCGCCATCGTCCCGCTCTGCTTCACACCGTCCTGCATCGTCGTCCTACATCGGCCGCTTCAGAACGATCGGGCCCTTCACCATGGTCACGGCGAAGAACAGCACCACCAGCACGCCGAGCGCGAGCGCAATCGCGATCGAGCGGCGGCGGCGGCTGCGCAGCTGCGCCTCGGTGAGGACGATGCCCTCCGACTCGTTCGGATCTGTCATCGCGGTTGCCATGCCTTCCTGCCCCGCGCTCCCTTAAAAGATCAGCGGCGCGATCATGCGCGCGACAGCCTCGAGCCCGAGCGTCGCGAACAGCGCGAACAGATACAGGATCGAGAAGCCGAACAGCTTGCGGTTGGCGCGCAGCGAGGGGATGCGCTCACGCTTGCGGAACACCTCGATGGCGAGCCACAGCATGCCGGCGCCGAGCACCAGCGAGACCACGCCATAGACCGCGTCGAAATAGCCGAGCGCCCAGGGCGCCAGCGCGACGGCCACCAGGACGATTGTGTAGAGCAGGATCTGCAGCCGGGTCGCATCGGGACCCGCGACGACGGGCAGCATCGGCACGCCGGCGCGCGCGTAGTCGTCCGTGCGGAACAGCGCCAGGGCCCAGAAGTGCGGCGGGGTCCAGAAGAAGATGATCAGGAACAGCCACAGCGGCTCCGGCGCCAGCGATCCGGTGGCCGCGGCCCAGGCGACGACCGGGGGCAGCGCGCCGGCGGCGCCGCCGATGACGATGTTCTGCGCGGTCCAGCGCTTGAGCCACAGCGTGTAGATCACGACATAGAAGAAGATCGTGAAGGCGAGCAGCGCCCCGGCGAACCAGTTGACGAGGATGCCGAGCGTCAGCACCGAGAAGAACGACAGCGTGATACCGAAGGCGAGCGCCTCCTGCCGGGTGACGCGTCCGCGCGGGATCGGGCGGTTGGAGGTGCGCGACATCAGCGAGTCGATGTCGCCCTCGAGCGCCATGTTCAGCGCACCGGAGGCGCCGGCGCCGACGGCGATGCACAAGAGCGAGGTGATGGCGAGCACCGGATGGAAATGGCCGGGAGCGATCAGGAGGCCGATCAGCGCCGTGAAGATCACGAGCGACATCACCCGCGGCTTGAGGAGCGCGAGATAGTCGCCGACATCGGCCTCGGAGATCCGCGGGCCGACCGCAATGGCATTCTGATCAATGACCGACACGACGATTCCAGACTTCAATTCAAAGCTTTTCAGAAGCGATCTGCTTCACCGCGGAACGGCACGCAACGACGCGCGCCGGCCGGTAGATGCCGACGCGGCACCGGATGATGCCGCGTCGGGAGAGCCGGGATCACTGCACCTTGGGCAGGACCTCGAACTGGTGGAACGGCGGCGGCGACGAAAGGGTCCATTCCAGGGTGGTCGCGCCCGGTCCCCACGGATTGTTCGCCGCCTGCTGCTTGCGCATGAAGGCCTCGATCACACCGTAGATGAAGATCAGCACGCCGAACGCCGAGATGTAGGAGCCGATCGACGACACCAGGTTCCAGCCGGCATAGGCATCCGGATAGTCGATGTAGCGGCGCGGCATGCCCGAGAGGCCGAGGAAGTGCTGCGGGAAGAACACCAGGTTCACGCCGATGAACGTCACCCAGAAGTGCGCCTTGGCAACGCCCTCGTTGTACATGTAGCCGAACATCTTCGGGAACCAGTAGTACCAGCCGGCGAAGATCGCGAACACGGCGCCGAGCGACAGCACGTAGTGGAAGTGCGCGACGACGTAGTACGTGTCCTGCAGCACGCGGTCGACGCCAGCATTCGCCAGCACGACGCCGGTGACGCCGCCGACCGTGAACAGGAAGATGAAGCCCACGGCCCACAGCATCGGCGCGCGGAACTCGATCGAGCCGCCCCACATCGTGGCGATCCAGGAGAAGATCTTCACGCCGGTCGGCACCGCGATCACCATGGTGGCGGCGACGAAATAGGCCTGCGTCGCCGACGACATGCCGACGGTGTACATGTGGTGCGCCCAGACGATGAAGCCGATGCCGCCGATTGCGACCATGGCGTAGGCCATGCCGAGATAGCCGAACACGGGCTTGCGCGAGAAGGTCGAGACGATCTGGCTGATCATGCCGAAGCCGGGCAGGATCAGGATGTACACTTCCGGATGGCCGAAGAACCAGAACAGATGCTGGAACAGCAGCGGGTCACCGCCGCCCTCGGGGGCGAAGAAGGTGGTGCCGAAATTGCGGTCGGTCAGCATCATCGTGATCGCGCCGGCGAGCACCGGCAGCGACAGCAGCAGCAGGAACACCGTCACCAGGATCGACCACACGAACAGCGGCATCTTGTGCAGGGTCATGCCCGGCGCGCGCATGTTGAAGATCGTGGTGATGAAGTTGATCGAGCCGAGGATCGACGACGCACCGGCGAGATGCAGCGACAGGATCGCGAAGTCCACCGCCGGTCCCGGATGGCCCGAGGTCGACAGCGGCACATACATCGTCCAGCCGGCGCCGACGCCGTTGGCGCCGGGCTCGCCCTCGACGAAGGTCGAGGTCAGGAGCAGCGCGAACGAGGCGGGCAGCAGCCAGAACGAGATGTTGTTCATGCGCGGGAACGCCATGTCCGGCGCGCCGATCATCAGCGGCACCATCCAGTTGCCGAAGCCGCCGATCATCGCCGGCATGACCATGAAGAAGATCATGATCAGGCCGTGCGAGGTC
This sequence comes from Bradyrhizobium sp. HKCCYLS2038, assembly GCF_051167655.1. Lineage (NCBI taxonomy): Bacteria > Pseudomonadati > Pseudomonadota > Alphaproteobacteria > Hyphomicrobiales > Nitrobacteraceae > Bradyrhizobium > Bradyrhizobium sp. HKCCYLS2038. The sequence goes on from NZ_JBNPTM010000004.1 coordinate 108,370, forward strand.
ACGAACACGTTGTAGGTGTGGTTCTCGTGGAAGAGCTGCACGCCCGGATACATCAGCTCGATGCGGATCGCGACCGACATCACGAGGCCGATGATGCCGGCGCACACCGCGAAGATCAGGTACATCGTGCCGATGTCTTTGTGGTTGGTCGAATAGATCCACCGCCGCCATCCGGTCGGATGGTCGTGCGCGTGATCGTCATGGCCGGTATGGGTCGCTACGTTCGTCGCCATTGTCCAATCCTCAGTGTCCCCGTGGGCCGCGCGACGCGGCCCTGCAATCTCGCGTTCGTCCCCGCCGGTCTACTGCGATACGCCCGCAGCCGACGCATAGGTGCTCGTCGGCGCGCTGGCGTATTTCTTCTTCGCGTCCTCGATCCAGGCCGCGAAGTCCTGATCGCTGACGACGCGGACGGCGATCGGCATGTAGGCGTGATCCTTGCCGCACAGCTCGGAGCACTGACCGTAATACATGCCGACCTTGGTCGCCTTGAACCAGGTCTCGTTGAGGCGGCCGGGAATGGCGTCGATCTTGATGCCGAAGGACGGCACGGCGAACGAATGGATCACGTCGGCGCCGGTGGTCTGCACCCGGATCACCTTGTTGACCGGCACAACCATCTCATTGTCGACCGCGAGCAGGCGCGGCTGCTTGTCCTGGGCCATCAGCGAGTCGAACTCGAACTTGCCGTTGTCCGGATAGGCGTAGCTCCAGTACCACTGCTTGCCGGTGGCCTTGATGGTGAGATCGGCGTTCGGCACGTCGAGCTCGAGGAACAGCAGCCGGAACGACGGCACCGCGATGGTGACCAGGATCAGCACCGGGATCAGCGTCCACGCCACTTCCAGCAGCGTGTTGTGCGTGGTGCGCGACGGCACCGGATTGGCGCGCGCGTTGAACTTCACCACCACGGCCACGAGCAGCGCCAGCACGAACAGCGTGATGATCGTGATGATCGTCAGCAGCAGCCCGTGGAACCAGGTGATGTTCTCCATCACCGGCGTCGCGGCTTCCTGCAGCTTGTATTCCCACGGTGCCGGCTGCCCCATTTCAGCAGACGCCGATCCACTCCCAACGAGCGTCATGCCCGCCACGGCCAAGCCCAGCAAGCAGGCACTCAATTGGCCTTTCGACATCTTCATGTCGTCGCGCTCCCTTCAGATCTTTCCCCCGCGGCGCGCATATCTCTCCGAGAGGCGCGCCGTGCGATCCGCTCTCCTGACAAATGGCCTTCGGGCGGATGCATAGAAAAGCACCTGGGCCAGTTCACTGGAATGACGAAATCTTTCTTCTCAAATCATAATTCTTGATCTATCGCAATGCAGTCTTAAGCCGGATTTCGCCGGGGGCACGATCCGCAACAACGGGCGAATTTTCCGAGAACTTGCCGCGTCGCGCAGTTTCGCGGACAACGAGCGCTTGACAGGCCGTGTGTCCGATGTAGGCAACGGAACATCGCGGTTTGCGACGCCGATTCGGCAGACTGCGGCGGCAGGTCGCCGGACGAGGCCTTATTTCGTAACGTTTCGCGCCGTAGGCTGACGACGCTGTCCTCATGACGCCATCATTGCCGTATCATGGCGTCGGGCACGCAGGTCACCCACAGGAAATTGTCATGGCACTGACCCGAACCAGGGTTTCAACGGACAGGACAGCTGACATGTCGACCCCAGCTGCGAATGACTCGCGCCGTTTGTGCCGATTCAGTGCGGCTCGCGCGCGACTCACCGCCAGCGCCGCTGCCCTTTGTGCCGCGGCTGCGATCGTGGTGACTATGGCGGCCAGCATCGGCCTGCCGGGCGCGGCTCACGCGCAGGGCGCGGTGCGCTCCGTGCATGGCGACTGGCAGATCCGCTGCGACACGCCGCCGGGCGCGCAGGCCGAGCAGTGCGCGCTGATTCAGAGCGTGGTGGCCGAGGACCGCTCGAATGCCGGCCTCACCGTCATCATGCTCAAGACCGCCGACCAGAAGAGCCGGCTGATGCGCGTGGTCGCGCCGCTCGGCGTGCTGCTGCCGTCCGGCCTCGGCCTCAAGCTCGACAACCAGGACGTCGGCCGCGCCGGCTTCGTGCGCTGCCTGCCGAACGGCTGCGTCGCCGAGGTCGTGCTGGAGGACAAGCTGCTCAACCAGCTCAAGACCGCGAAGACCGCAACCTTCATCATCTTCGAGACGCCGGAGGAAGGCATCGGCTTCCCGCTCAGCCTGAACGGCTTGGCCGACGGCTTTGACAAGCTACCCTGACGCCCAGCATACCTGACACATCGACATGATGGTGTTGGCGCGATCGTGAATTCGGCCGCGCCAACCGCACGCTGTAGCCGATGTCAGCGCGCGCCGTCGAGCGCGAGGGCCATCACCAGCAGCGTCTTGTCGGAGCCGTCATTGCCGGCCTCGCGCGGCTGCACCGCCTTGAGCAGGAAACCAGCCTTCTGATACAGCCGGATCGCGTCGGTATTGCCGCGGTAGACCGTCAGCTCGACGCGCGAGAAGCCAGTCCGGCGCGCCGCCTCGAGCGCCGCGACCATCATCCGGGTTCCAATGCCCTGCTGCCGAAACTGCGGCATGAGACCCATGCCGAGCACCCCAATTCGAGCATCGATCGGCCCTGATTTGGGCGTTACGTCGCACCAGCCGACCACCTCGCCGGCCGACAGCGCCACGAATTGCGGATAACCTTGCTCGATATTGTTCAGAATAAAGGCACGCGTGGACTCCAGCGGCGGCGCCTGCACGAAGGACAGGTAGCGCCGTTCACGCGCGACGAAATCGAGCGTGCGGTGAAAGCTCTCGATGTGAGCGGCCGTGATGGGTACGATCTCAACCATGTCAATTCGGTAATCATTCAGCCCCTCGCGCCCCCACGTCAAAACAACTATCTTGGAATGAACGCTCCGACAACGGATTGACCCATGACGAATCCCGCCACCACCTCCCTGCTCGACCGCGCCAATCTCGATCGCGACGCGGTCCGCAGCGAGATCGCGCGCGGCCTGACCGGCGCCGACGACGGCGAGCTGTATCTCGAATACAGTCAGACCGAGGCGCTGACCTTCGACAATGGCCGCCTGAAGCAGGCGACCTACGACACCAGCCAGGGATTCGGCCTGCGCGCCGTCAAGGACGACGCGGTTGGCTATGCGCACTCCTCCGACGTGTCGCTGCCGGCACTGATGCGCGCCGCCGATGCCGTCAGCGCCGTGCGCGGTGGCTATTCCGGCAACTTCGCCAGCCCGCCGCCGCACACCAATGTGAGGCTCTATGGCGACGACAATCCGCTGGATGCGCCGGGCTTCGAGAGCAAGGTCAAGCTGCTCGGCGAGATCGACTCCTATCTGCGCGACAAGGATCCGCGGGTGCGGCAGGTGACGGTCAGCCTCGGCGCGACGTGGCAGGTCGTCGAGATCATCCGGCCCGACGGCGAGAGCTATCGCGACATTCGGCCGCTGGTGCGCGTCAACGTGTCCGTCGTCGCTGGCCAGGGTGACCGGCAGGAAAGCGGCAGCAAGGGCTATGGCGGCCGCGAGGCCTATGCGCGATTCATCGAGACGAAGGCTTGGCGCGAGGCCGCCGACGGCGCGCTGCGCGAGGCACTGGTCAATCTCGAATCCGTCCCCGCGCCTGCCGGCGAGATGGACGTCGTGCTCGGCGCCGGCTGGCCCGGCGTGATGCTGCACGAGGCGGTCGGTCACGGCCTCGAAGGCGATTTCAACCGCAAGAAGACCTCGGCCTTCGCGGGGCTGATGGGCAAGCCGGTCGCCGCCAAGGGCGTCACGGTGGTCGATGACGGCACGATGTCGTCGCGCCGCGGCTCGCTGTCGATCGACGACGAGGGCACGCCGACCAGCCGCACCATGCTAATCGAGGACGGCATTCTCGTCGGCTACATGCAGGACCGACAGAACGCACGCCTGATGAACATGGCGCCGACCGGCAACGGCCGCCGGCAGGGCTATGCACATGTGCCGATGCCGCGCATGACCAACACCTACATGCTGCCCGGCGAGCGCGACCCGGCCGAGATCATCGCCTCGGTCAAGAACGGCATTTACGCCGTCAACTTTGGCGGTGGCCAGGTCGACATCACCTCGGGCAAGTACGTCTTCCAGTGCACCGAGGCCTACAAGATCGAGAACGGCAAGGTCGGCGCGCCGGTCAAGGGCGCGATGCTGATCGGCAACGGGCCGACCGATCTCAATCGCATCAGCATGATCGGCAACGACCTTTCGCTCGACACCGGCATCGGCACCTGCGGCAAGAACGGCCAGGGCGTGCCGGTCGGCGTCGGACAGCCAACGCTTCGCATGGATCGCATCACGGTTGGAGGCACGGGCCGATGAGCCTCGAGAAGACGTCTTCGGACAAGCCCGTCACCAGGGCCGCGCGCAAGGATACGACGACCTGGGGTGGACAGCTGGCGCAACTCGCCGCCGTCGTCATGGTCGTGTTCGTCGCCAAGGGCGCGATTGCCGAGCCGTTCTACGTGCCGTCGGGCTCGATGGAGCCGACCTTGATGATCGGCGACGCGCTGCTGGCGTCGAAATTCCCCTACGGCTACGGCACCTCGTCACTGCCGATGCAGATCACCCTGCCGGAGACGGGCCGGCTGTTCGGCGAAACGCCGAAGCGCGGCGACGTCGTCGTGTTCCGCTGGCCGGGAGACACCTCGCAGGCCTGGGTCAAGCGCGTCGTCGGTCTGCCCGGCGATCGCATCCAGATGCGCCAGGGCCAGCTCTACATCAACGGCCAGGCGGCCGGGCTGAAGGCGGACGGCATCGGCGATGCCGAGGACGACAGCGGCCGCAACGAGCCGGCGTATCGCTATGTCGAGACGCTGCCGAACGGCGTGTCGCACCTGATCTTCAAGATGCGCGACAACGGCCGGCTCGACAACACGCCGGAGGTGACCGTGCCGCCCGGCAAGCTGTTCGTGCTCGGTGACAACAGAGACAACTCTGCCGACAGCCGCGTGTCGCTGCGCGACGGCGGCGTTGGCCTGTTGCCGATCGACAATCTGGTCGGCCGGGCCGACGCGGTGGTGGGCTCCTGGGATCTCGGCTTCAAGAATCAGCCGGTGTGGGCCTGGCTGTCCGGATTCCGGCTGGATCGCTTCTTCACGGCGGTGCGCTGAGCGACGGCGCCCGTGACCTTCGACGATGTCAGGGCTTTTGCGCTGGCATGGCCGGAGGTCGGGGGTGGTACGTCCTATGGCACGCCGGCGCTGAAGGTGCGCAAGAAGATGCTGGCGCGGCTGAAGGAGGACCGGGACAGCCTCGTTCTGCCGGGCGTGCCCCCAGACGAACGCGCGATGCTGGTCGAGACGCGACCAACGCTGTTCTATTTCACCGATCATTATCGCGACTATCCGATCGTGCTGCTGAGGCTGTCCAAGGCGCAGCGCGCGGATGTCGAGCCGCTGTTGCGGCGGCAGTGGCGGGCGCTGGCGTCGAAGAAGGCGCTGGCTGCAGAGGAGCGTGGCTGGGTGCTCCGCTTTCCAAATTCGTCCGCGGTTCCTTGCAGTGGTGCCCCGTGAACGAACGGTATTTTCGTGTTATCCACGGACATGACCGAGGACGACTTTGTCACGTCAGCGCTACGCAATCCCGTCAACGCGACGATCATGGACGTGCTGCGCACAACGGCTTTGCCGGATGCGTGGCTCGTCGCAGGCTGCCTGACCCAGACCGTCTGGAACGTGCAGACCGGACGTCCCATCGACTACGGCATCAACGACTACGACATTTTCTACTTTGATCCCGACACGTCATGGGATGCCGAAGATGCAGTAATCCGGCGTGTTGCGTCGTGTCTCGCTGGCATCGATGCCAAGGTCGAGGTGCGCAACCAGTCGCGCGTGCATCTCTGGTACCCGGCCAAGCACGGCCGCCCCTACCCGCCTTTGACACGCTCGACCGACGGCATCGACCGCTTTCTCACTGCCAACACGCAGGTTGGCCTGCGTCCTGCTCCCGACGGATACGAGCTCTATGCGCCGAAAGGCCTCGACGACATCGCGCAGATGATCGTGCGGCCGAACTACACGGCCAATTTCTCGGTAGCGAACTACGCAGCCAAGGCTGAACGCTGGAAGGCGCTGTGGCCGGAGATCAAGGTGATTGCCGCTGAGGAATGATCTCCTGAGAAGCTCCAGCCCTCTCCGAGCGTCATTCCGGGGCGCGCGGAGCGCGAGCCCGGAATCCATTTTGCGTCAGTGCGTGCAGCCCGATGGATTCCGGGTTCGTGCCGCTGCGCGTCACGCCCCGGAATGACACTGCGTGTGTTGCGCCATCGTCCCTCAATTCGCTAGATCGACGTCGTCAGCTCGGTCAGCCACGCCGGCGAATTCTCGACCAGCCAAGCTTCCAGCTGCTTGTCCGCGCCGCTGAGGATCGCCACCGCAACGATCGCGAAGGCCGCCCCCATCAGCATCTTGCCGAGCTTGCCGGCGGACAGCAGCCGCGCCCGCAGGCGCGTCATGGTCGTCCGTGACAGCAACCCCAGCACCACCAGCGGCAGCCCTGCCCCCAAGCCGAACGCGAACATTGTCAGGGTGACGCGAACGAGGTCGCGGCCTTGTGAGGCCAGCAGCGATGCTGCGCCCAAGGTCGGCCCGACGCAGGGCGACCAGACCGCACCGAGCAGCAGCCCGATGATGAACTGCCCGCAGGCCCCGGACGCGGCGAAGCCTTGCGAGTGCCGGTCGGCCCAGCGCTGCACTGGGCCGCCCGCGACGGCGAGCTGTGCCTGCCAGGACGGCACCAGCAGCACGACACCGATCGCGAGCATGATGGCGGCCGCGACGATGCGGAACGCGCCGGCATCGAGGCCGAGGCCGCTGCCGGCGAGCGCAATGAACAGTCCGATCCCGGTGAACGACAGCGCGAGGCCAGCCGCGAGCGCCAGCGCGCCGCGCGGATGCGCTGATGCCGCGGCGCCGAGAACGATCGGCACCAGCGGCAGCACGCAGGGCGACAGGATCGAGAGCAGGCCGGCCGCGAAGGCCAACGCCAGCGCGACCATGGCGTACTACAGGCTCTTGTCGAGGAGCGCCGCGATCGAGGCTTCCTTGGTGTCGCCGACGGAGCGTCCAGTCTCGGCCGCCCCCTTGAAGGTGATCAGGGTCGACTGCATCTGCGCGCCAAACCCTTTCACGACCGGCTTCTGGTCGTCGAAATCGACGCGGAAGATCTTCAGATTCTTGAATTTCGGCTCGGCCGCGAGCTTGTCGATGATCGGCTTCTGCGCCTTGCAGGTCGGGCACCAGCCAGCATGGATCTCGATCAGGATCGGCTGCCCGGCAGTCTGCGCCGCCTTGAAGGCGGCGTCCGAATAGGGGGTGGTCTCGATGGCCCAAGCCGTCCCCAGCCCTACGGCGACGACTGTCGCAGCAAGCGCTGCGGTGGCGAACAACCTACGCGAAAACGTCATGGCAAACCCCGATCTGCGTTGCGACAGGCAGCGGCGGCGAGAGCCGTGGTGCCATCGATCAATTCGAGCGGGACAGGTGAAAAGTTACGCGACCGCGGACAGGAATTTTCTAGCACATCAGCGGCCGAGGCGTCAGCGGACGACACCCGACGTGAATCCGGCGCGGCGGCGCGGCGGCTTGATTTCCTTCTTCAGGAAACAGTGCGCCTCCTTGCCGGCATAGCCGGGCCGGGCGAAGGTCCAGGCACGGCATTTGTTGTCGCCGGTGCAGGCCGCCTTGCAGATCTCCTCCGCATCGGCGGCCTTCTCGTCCTTCTTGTCCGCCGCCTTGTCGCTGCCTTTGTCACCGCTTTTGTCGGGAGACTTGTCGGCCTTGTCGTTGGCCTTCAGATCCGTGGTCTTGATGTCGAAGCTGCGATAGTCGCCGCCGGGGCGGTCGATCGAGGTCTCGACGGCGTCGTTGCGGATCTCGACGACCCCTGCTCCGCGTACGCCGGAGACGCAGCAATTGTCGGGCACGCGCGCCGGCACGCTGTTCTTCAACCAGCACACGGCGCCGGCCTCCATCACGGTCGGATAGTTGAAGCTCCAGGCCCGGCAGCGCCGGTCGTGCTCACACAGCAGGGCACAATCGGCCGGATCACCCGAGGCGATCGGCGCGCTCATGTAGTCGCCGCCGGGACGGTCGGAATAGGTCTGGGCCGACGCTTGTGTCAGGCATGCAGCCGCGAGCAGGCACGCGCAGACGCGCAGCCATGCCCCGATCAGGCGCCCCAGGCGCCGCCCCTGAACCATTGGACCCATTGTTAACGTTCGTATTTTCTAAGCTGTTTTGGGCGGTCATTTGATCGCCACGAACCTGTACGGCGCATGAACGGCGCCAGACACGTTCAGACACATGGACGCGGCCAGCGGGCCTCCTCGGGCGAACACGTCGGACCTCGAAGTCACGAGCGTTTCCGGGAGTTGGCTTCAGTACCGTCAGCGGGTGTTCGAGGACGACGACTGGGCCCTGGCGTGGGCAACACCCTCGCACGCCTCCCTGAACAGGCGCCGGACGTCGACGAGCTCGCCCCGTTCGACCCGCTTGGAGATCGAGGTCACCGGAAACACGATAATCGTTGTTCCCTCGTCATGGAGCGCCGGATCGCGGCCGTATTGATCCTCGACCGCCACCCACCGCAGCCCCAGCTCCTGAGCCAGGGCATCGCCGAAGGTGACGCCGAGGCTCTGGAGCTTCCACGTCTCGTTCCGATCCACCCAGTTCTTGCGCAGGATCGTGTCCAGCAGAGCGAGCTTCCCTTCCAACGTCTCGTAGCGGTCCCTCGCGCCGGGATCGTAGTGATCGCGAACCCAGCCTCTCTGCTTCTGAAGCTGCGACGTCTCCTGGTCGGACAACGCCTCGATCTTCTGGTCCACGTTAATCCGCTCCTTCGCCATCAGGCGAGCCGCGTCCAGCCCGCTCAGGACTGCCAGCGCCAACAGAGGTGCGGCCCAGAAGCGCAGCGCGCTAGAACGCATATTCGTCATAGGCCGGCTCGACCGAGCCGTGCCAGGGGCCGTTGAACTTCTCCAGCATCTCCTCGGCGGGCGAGCGGCCTGACGCGATGATGTGGTCGAGCGGCTCCAGGTAGCGGCTCTCGTCGCGGCCGGACTGATCAACGCGGTTGCGGCGGCGCAGGCCGTGATGCGCCAGCGTCAGGCAGTCCTTGGCGACCTCGAACAAATAGCGATTGCGGATCCGCGCCTTGAAGCCGAGACGCGGGACGTCGTCGCGCAGGTTCTGACGCTCGAACGCGGTCCAGTCCTTGACGAGGTCCCATGCCGCATCGAGGCTTGCGTCGTCGTAGAGCAGGCCGACCCAGAACGCCGGCAGCGCCGGCAGGCGCCCCCACGGCACGCCGTCGGCGCCGCGCATTTCGAGATAGCGCTTCAGCCGCACCTCGGGAAACGCGGTCGAGAGATGATTGGCCCAGTCCGACAGGGTCGGACGCTCGCCGGGCATCGCCGGGTTCTTGCCGTTGAAGAAATCGCGGAACGAGGTGCCGGAGACGTCGATATAGGTCTCCTCGCGCTTGACGAAATACATGGGAACGTCGAGCGCGTAGTCGACCCAGCGCTCGAAACCCATGCCGTCCTCGAACGCCCAGGGGATCATGCCCGCGCGCTGATTGTCGGTGTCGCGCCAGATCTCGGAGCGGAACGACAGATAGCCGTTCGGCTTGCCTTCGGTGAACGGCGAATTGGCGAACAGCGCTGTCGCGATCGGCTGCAGCGCCACCGAGACACGCAGCTTCTTCACCATGTCGGCTTCCGAGGAGAAGTCGAGATTGGTCTGCACCGTGCAGGTCCGGAACATCATGTCGAGGCCGTAGCTGCCGACCTTCGGCATGTAGCCGCGCATGATCTTGTAGCGGCCTTTCGGCATGACAGGGATTTCGTCGCGCGACCAGGACGGCGTCATGCCAAGGCCGAGAAAGCCGATGCCGAGCGGAGTCGCGATCTCGCGGACCTGCGCCAGATGCGCCATCAGCTCCGAATGCGTCTGGTGCACGGTCTCGACCGGCGCGCCGGACAATTCGAACTGGCCGCCCGGCTCCAGCGAGATGGCGCCGCCGCCGGTGACGTCATACAACCCGATGATGTTGCCGCGCTCCATGATCGGCTCCCAGCCGAGCAGGAGCTTCATGCCCTCCAGCAGCGCGCCGATGCCGCGCGCGCCCTCGTAAGGCACCGGGCGATGGCCATCGAGCGTGAACGGGGTCTTCTCGTGCTCGGTGCCGATACGGAAGGCCGAGGGCGGTTTCACGCCGGCCGCAAGCCACGCGACGAGTTCATCGCGCGACTGCAGCGGGGTCATATCGATCTGGTCACGCGCCATGGGAGTCCCGGTGGAAGAGCGCGTCGATGGTCGCGCAGGGTACGAGGGATGTCCGCGGACCCGGCGGGACCGCGGATGTGAATGAACTGAAGTGGGTCATCTGGTCGAGGCGCCCTCTCCGGCCGACAAGGGAGCGGCCTGACCGCACGAGCAGCCGAGACGGTCCAGCAGCATGCAGAGCTTGGCGGCGTCGGTATCCGACAGCTTGGAACCGACATGCTTCTCGATCGCGGCCGAATAGGCCGACCACATCCGCTTCTGCAGGTCGCGCCCGGCCTCGGTGATCTCGACGAACTGGCCGCGCTTGTCGATCTTGCATTCGCGCCTGACGACCAGGCCTTCGTCGACCAGACGGTCGATCAGCCGCGAGGTCGAATATTGCGGTATCAGCATCTGCCGCTCGAGTTCGACCGGCCGCAGCTCGCCCGACGGCGCCCGGGACAGCTCGAGCAACGCATCATACCAAGCGAGGGGCGGGAAACCGGCCTTTTTCAGCTCCTGCTCGACGCAGTCCAGCACCCGGCTCTGGACCCGCATCAGGCGGATCCAGGCGGCGGTCGCCTCGGTCGATGGTTTGCGTTTCATGGGCCGGCTCGTATCCTCTGGTCGCCGTTCTAGCGCATTCGATGCAGCTGCATCAATCTTGACTATTCCATGCAAGTGCATTTAAGGCCGGGTGTGACGCCCCGGCCGGTTCCACGGCCAACAACGGTCTCACGGAGGAAATACAGGATGAAGCTTTATTATTCACCCGGCGCCTGCTCGCTCTCGCCCCATATCGCCCTGCTCGAGGCGGGCCTGCCTTACGATCTCGTCAAGGTCGATCTGCGCGCCAAGACGCTGGAAAATGGCGACGATTACCTCAAGGTCAATCCGAAGGGCCAGGTGCCGGCCCTGGGGCTGCCGAGCGGCGAGATCGTGACCGAGGGCCCGGTCATCGTCCAGATGATCGCCGACCAGGCCGCCGACAAGAAGCTGGCGCCGGCCCGCGACAGCGGCGAGCGCTACAAGCTGCTGGAGTGGCTGAACTTCATCACGTCCGAGCTGCACAAGAATTTCGGACCGATGTTCTCGCCTGTCCTGGCCGACGAGGCCAAGGCGTTCTTCAAGGACCGGGTGATGGGCAAGTTCAAGTACATCGACAGCCAGCTCGCCGGCCGCGACTATCTGATGGGCAAAGAGTTCACCGTCGCCGACGGCTATCTGTTCACGGTGCTGACCTGGGCCGACCGGATGAAGTTCGACCTATCGGGCATGCCGAACCTCGTCGCCTACAAGAACCGCGTCGCCGCGCGGCCGAAGGTGCAGGAGGCGCTGACGAAGGAAGGGCTGATGACGGCGGGGTGATATCTCGCGTTTAAAGCGATCATGCCACCACGAGAAAGGTGAGCTCCCCTCCCCCTTGCGGGGAGGGGTCGGGGGTGGGGGTCCACACGGGGACTCAGAATCAGTCCACCGAGCCGCTTGCTCCACCACCGACGAAGAGCCGGGAAGTAAAATCAGCGCTTCTTAGAAAAACGTGCAGCGTGGCGAGTTCGGCGTGCACTCAAAATGACGGGGCCAGAAGATCTCATCGAGATCGAGAGACCTTTTCCTGAGACCCCCACCCCCGACCCCTCCCCGCAAGGGGGAGGGGAGTGCACCGTCGATGTGGCGCGATGGGGTTTTCCTCAGGCGCAGCTGATCGCTGTCAAGCCGCGGCCTTCTTCGGCGGGAAGCGGCCGTAGAAAGTTTCGCCCTTGGCGGCCATCTCTTCCAGCAGCTTCGGCGGGGCGAAGCGCGAGCCGTACTTCGCCGTGTAGGCGTGGCACAGCTCGACAAATTTCTTCGTCCCCATGAAGTCGATGTAGGACAGCGTGCCGCCGGTGAACGGGGCGAAGCCGAAGCCGAGGATCGAGCCGACATCGGCCTCGCGGACGTCGGTGATGACGTGGTCCTCGACGGTGCGCGCGGCTTCCACCGCCTGCACCACCAGGAAGCGCTGCTTCAGTTCCTCGACGTCGAGCGTATCGGGATCGAGGTGCTTCGGCTGCAGCTTCGCGAGATCCGGCCACAGGCTCTTCTGACCTTTGCCCTTCTCGGGATAGTCATAGAAGCCCTTGGCGTTCTTGCGGCCGAAGCGGCCCTGCTTCTCGACCAGCTCGACCATCAGCTTCTTGTGGTCCTGGTTGATCGCGTTGGGGCCGAGATCGTGCTCGGTCGCCTTCATGATCTTGAGGCCGAGATCGAGCGCGACCTCGTCCGAGAGCGACAGCGGGCCGACCGGCATGCCGGCCATCTTGGCGGCGTTCTCGATCATCGCCGGCGGCACGCCTTCGAGGAACATCTCGTTGCCCTCAGCGATGTAGCGCATCACGCAGCGATTGGCGAAGAAGCCGCGGGAGTCGTTGACCACGATCGGGGTCTTGCCGATGGTGCGCACATAGTCCAGCGCGGTCGCCAGCGCGACATCGCCGGTGGCCTTGCCCATGATGATCTCGACCAGCATCATCTTCTCGACCGGCGAGAAGAAATGGATGCCGATGAAGCGGCCCTGGTCCTTGAACTCCTCGGCCAGCGAAGTGATCGGCAGGGTCGAGGTGTTCGACGCAAAGATCGCGCCGTCCTTCAGATGCGCTTGCGCCTTCGCATAGGTCTCGGCCTTGACCTTGCGGTCCTCGAACACGGCCTCGATGACGAGATCGCAGTCCTTCAATGCCGCGTAGTCCGCGGTCGCGGTGATGCGGCCCATGATCGCCTCGGCCTCGCCGGGCTTGGCGCGGCCCTTCTTGACCAGACCATCGATCACGCTCTGCGCGTGCGCCTTGCCCTTGTCGGCACTCTCCTGATCGCGATCGATCAGCACGACCTCAAGGCCGCCGCGCGCCGAGACGTAGCCGACGGATGCGCCCATGAAGCCGGCGCCGATCACGGCGATCTTCTTCAGCTTGGTCGCGGGCACATCGGCCGGACGACGCGCGCCCTTGTTGAGCTCCTGCATCGACAGGAACAGGCTGCGGATCATCGCCGCGGCTTCCTTGGAGCGCAGGATCTTGGTGAAGTAGCGCGACTCGACGCGCAGCGCGGCGTCGATCGGCAGCTGCAGGCCTTCATACACGCAGCTCATGATGGCGCGCGCGGCCGGATAGTTGTCATAGGTCTCGCGGCGGTAGATGGCGTTGCCCGCCGGGAACATCATCATGCCGTTCTTGGAGAACACCGGGCCGCCGGGCAGCTTGAAGCCCTTCTCGTCCCACGGCTGCACCGCCTTGCCGCCGCCCTTGATCCAGTCCTTGGCGACCTTGATGAGATCAGCAGCCGGCACGATCGCATCGACCAGCTTCAGCGCCTTGGCCTTGTCGAGGGTGAGCGCCTCGCCCTTCAGCAGCAGGTTCATCGCGTCCTGCGGCTGCACGATGCGCGGCACGCGCTGGGTGCCGCCGGCGCCAGGGAACAGGCCGACCTTGATCTCGGGCAGGCCGAGGCGGGTCTTGGGGTTCTCGGCCGCGACGCGGTAGTGGCACGACAAGGTCACCTCGAAGCCGCCGCCGAGCGCGAGACCGTTGATCGCGGCGACCCATGGCTTGCCCGAGGTCTCCATCGACCGGTTGATCTGCGAGAAGCGCCGGCTGGTGTCGAACAGCATCTGGTTGGCGGCTTCCTCGCCCTTGCTCTTCAGCACGTCCGCATAGATGCGGTTCATGCCTTCGAGCATGGACAGATCGGCGCCGGCGCAGAACGCCTCCTTGGCCGAGGTGATGACGACGCCCTTGATGGCCGCGTCGGCGGTGGTCTGCTTGACCAGGGCCTCGAGCTCGTTGGTCGAGGTCTCGTCCAGCACGTTCATCGAACGGCCCGGAATGTCCCAGGTGATCAGCGCAATGCCGTCGGCATCGGTTTCGAGTTTGAAGTTCTTGAAGGCCATGTGGTGCTCCCTCGGTGCCAGCAGCCGGTCGGCGCGGCGTTGTCCTGTATTCGTCGATCGTAGGGTGGGTTAGCGCAGCGTAACCCACCGCCTCTCGCAACACGGCGGGTTACGCCTGCGGCTAACCCGCCCTACGGCAATCACACCCGCTCGATGATGGTCGCGGTGCCCATGCCGCCGCCGATGCACAAGGTGACCAGAGCGGTGGCCTTGCCGGTGCGCTCCAATTCGTCGAGCACGGTGCCGAGGATCATCGCGCCGGTGGCGCCCAAGGGATGGCCGAGCGCGATGGCGCCGCCATTGACGTTGATCTTGTCCTTGTCGATCTCGAACGCCTGCATGTAGCGCAGCACGACCGAGGCGAAGGCCTCGTTCAGCTCGAACAGGTCGATGTCCGACGTCTTCATGCCGGAGCGCGCGAACAGCTTCTCGGTGACGTCGACCGGGCCGGTCAGCATCATCGCCGGCTCCGAGCCGATATTGGCGAAGGCGCGGATTTTCGCGCGCGGCTTCATGCCGTATTTCGCGCCTGCCTCCTTGCTGCCGAGCAGCACTGCACCGGCGCCGTCGACGATGCCCGAGGAGTTGCCGGCGTGATGCACGTAGTTGACGCGCTCGATCTCCGGGTGCGACTGGATCGCCACCGCGTCGAAGCCGCCCATCTGCGCCATCTGCACGAACGACGGCTGCAGCTGCGCCAGCGACTGCATCGTCGTCGACGGCCGCATGTGCTCGTCCTTGGCCAGGATGGTCAGGCCGTTGATGTCCTTCACCGGCACCACCGACTTGCTGAAGCGGCCTTCTTCCCACGACTTCGCAGCGCGCTGCTGGCTCTGCACCGCGTAGGCATCGACGTCGTCGCGCGAGAAGCCGTATTTGGTCGCGATCAGGTCGGCCGAGATGCCCTGCGGCATGAAATAGGCCGGCACCGCCATCGACGGGTCCATCGGCCAGGCGCCGCCGGAGGCGCCGATGCCGACGCGGCTCATCGACTCGGCGCCGCCGCCGATGACGAGCTCATGCTGGCCGCTCATGATCTGGGCGGCCGCGAAGTTCACGGCGTCGAGGCCGGAGGCGCAGAAGCGGCTGATCTGGATGCCGGGGACAGCCTCGCCGAGGCCTGCGTTGAGCGCCGCGAAGCGGGCGATGTCGGAGCCGGCCTCGCCGACGGGATCGACGACGCCGAGCACGACGTCATCGACGGCGTCCTCGGGAATGTTGTTGCGATCCTTGAGCGCCTTCAAGGGCACCGTGGCGAGCGCGAGCGCGGTCACCTCGTGCAGGGAACCGTCGGCCTTGCCGCGGCCGCGGGGAGTCCGTACGTGGTCGTAGATAAAGGCCTCAGGCATCACGCCCTCCTCATCTGGTCCAGTTTGTTGTTGTCAGCATGGAACGAAGGCCGGCACGCGGGGCGCACCGGCCTTCATTCCGAAATCAGAAGGCTTCCGCCGGCAGTTCCATCACGGTCGCGCAGCCGGCCTGCAGGCGGGCGAGATGCGCCGCCGTCTCCGGCAGCACGCGCTCCATGAAGAAGCGGCCGGTCACCAGCTTGGTGGTGAGATAGGTCGAGCTGTCGCCGGCCGCAATCTTGTCCTGCGCCACCTTCACCATCTTCGCCCACATGTAGCCGAAGGTCACCAGCGCGAAGAGATGCATGTAGTCGGTCGCCGCCGCGCCGGCATTGTCCGGCTTGGTCATCGCGTTCTGCATCAGCCACGTCGTGGCCTGCTGCAGATGGCCGAGCGCGATCGACAGCGGCGCGATGAACGGCTTCATCGCGTCGTTGCCGCCGTGCTCCTTGGCGAACGAGCCGACCTCGGCGAAGAACGCCATCACGGCGCGGCCGCCGTCGCGCGGCAGCTTGCGGCCGACGAGGTCCAGCGCCTGGATGCCATTGGCACCCTCGTAGATCATGGCGATGCGGGCATCGCGCACGAACTGCTCCATGCCCCACTCGGCGATATAGCCGTGGCCGCCATACATCTGCTGCGCCTGCACCGCGTTGGCGAAGCCCATGTCGGTCATGTAGCCCTTCATGACCGGGGTCATCAGGCCCATGTGATCGTCGGCTGCTTGCCGGTCCTTCGGATCCTGCGACCGGTGCGCGACGTCGCTCTTCAGCGAGGTCCACACCACCATGGCGCGCGCGGCCTCGTTGAAGGCGCGGATCGACAGCAAGGTGCGGCGCACGTCGGGATGCACGATGATCGGATCGGCGGCCTTGTCCGGCGCCTTGGCGCCGGTCAGCGAGCGGCCCTGGATGCGCTCGCGCGCATAGGCGACCGCGTTCTGATAGGCGACTTCGGACTGCGCGAGACCCTGCACGGCGACACCGAGCCGGGCCTCGTTCATCATCACGAACATGCCCTGCATGCCCTTGTTCTCTTCGCCAATCAGCCAGCCGGTGGCGTTGTCGTAGTTCATCACACAGGTCGAGTTGCCGTGGATGCCCATCTTGTGCTCGATCGAACCGCAGCTGACGCCGTTGCGCGCGCCGAGCGAGCCGTCGGCGTTGACCATGATTTTCGGTACCACGAACAGCGACACGCCCTTGATGCCCGCCGGCGCACCTTCGATGCGAGCAAGCACCAGGTGGATGATGTTGTCCGACATGTCGTGCTCGCCGGCCGAGATGAAGATCTTGGTGCCGGAGATCTTGAAGCTGCCGTCGGCCTGGCGCACCGCCTTGGTGCGCAACAGGCCGAGGTCGGTGCCGCAATGCGGCTCGGTGAGATTCATGGTGCCGGTCCATTCGCCGGCCACCATCTTCGGCACGTAGGTCTTCTTCTGCTCCTCGTTGCCGTGCACGATGAGCGCTGCGGTCGCGCCCATGGTCAGGCCGCCATACATCGCGAACGCCATGTTGGCCGAGCACTGGAATTCGTTGACCGTCTGGGTGAGCGTGACCGGCAGCCCCTGACCGCCATATTCGGTCGGCGCCGACAGGCCGAGCCAGCCGCCTTCGACGATCTGCTTGTAGGCGTCCTTGAAGCCCTTCGGCGTCGTTACGCTGCCGTCGTCATGGCGCTTGCAGCCTTCGAGATCGCCGACGCGATTGAGCGGCTGCAGCACCTCTTCGGCGAGCTTGGCCGCTTCACTGATGATCGCTTCGCGGACGTCGGCCGAGGCATCGGAGAAGCCCGGCAGATTGTCATAGCGGTCGATCTGGAACACGTCATTGAGCAGGAAGGTCACATCTTCCACGGGGGCTTTGTAGATCGGCATCGGCGTCTCCGGCAGGAAGGCTGAGTTTCAGACTGAACTTTTGCGGACGCGGCACACAATGCGGGCCGCGGACTGTAGCGATTTCTCTGGACTTGCGGCAGCCGTGTGATTGCGGCCGGTGGTCACGTCAGGACGGCTTGGTCACTTGCGAGCTCATGGCAGCCAGCTGTTCGCCCATCAGGCGGTGCAGCAGGTTGATCGCCTTGAGCGGGCGAACCATGACCTTGAAATGCGTAATCAGGCCGGAATCGTCGAAGGTGATGATGTCGACGCCGTTGAGCTTGATGCCTTCGATTTCGTTCTCGAATTCGAGCACCGCGCCCGTGGCGTTACGCCACTCCCCGACATACTTGAATCCGGGACCGCCTAAGACTTTCTCAGCACTCGCGAGATATTTGAAGGTGATGTCGCGGCCGCGCTGCGGCGTGTGCACGACGGGGCTTTCGAACACGGCATCGGGATGCAGCAACTCCTGCAAAGCGCCGAGATCGTGAGACCTCATATAGCCGTACCATCCGTCGAGGCCGGTCTTTGTCATCGGGCGTCTCCTCGGGGCGGAACAGGCCAGCACCACAACCACCCCATATGCACATTGACGCATATGCGCCAATGTGCATAATGTCAAGCTTGGAACGGGGCAGACAACGATCAGAAAAACGGGAGCAATTTCCGGCCATGGCCCTCGGCGACGCCATCCTCGCCTGCCTCACCGAACACCCGATGACGGGCTACGAGCTCGCCAAGACGTTCGATTCCTCGATCGGCTTCTTCTGGAAGACGGACCATCAGCAGATCTATCGGGAGCTCTCCCGGCTGCGCGACCGCGGCTACATCCAGGGTCGCGAGGTGGTGCAGACCGGAAAGCCGAACAAGCTCGTCTACACGTTGACGCCCGAGGGCCGCGCTGCGTTCCGCAGCTGGGCGGCTCGGCCGAGCACGCCGGCCTCGACCAAGGACGACCTCCTGGTGCGGCTCTATGCGTTGGGCGCTGCCGACATCGCGCCGATCCGGGCCGACCTGATGGCGCGGCTCGAACATCATCGCGACCGCGCCGAGCGCTACGATCGCATTCTCAAGAAGCATTATGCCGACGGCAATGTCGCGCCGGCCGACATGGGCAAGCTGCTCAATCTACGCCTCGGACTGCGCCACGAGCGCATGGTGGCCGAATGGTGCGAGGAAGCGATCACCGCGTTGTCGGCGATGTCAGGAACAGGCAGCGTGCGGCCGCTCGATACGACTTCGCGAGAAAGCGCCGGCTGACGCGTACAGTTCGATAGCCGCAAAACTTCTGACCGCGCTGGCGGTAAATTTAACGCGTTATTTACCGTAAAAGTCAAATGTCGGGACCTGGAGCAGACGATCTGCGCGGTTCCGTTCATCTTCAGGTCCGGGACGCGTGGGGAGGCTGGAGGCGCTTGGTGGAGCGCTGGAAGCGGAACCGGACGAGACATGAATTCGCGCGTACCGTGGAGTAATGAAGGCATCGACCCGTCCGTCCGCGAAAGGGCCGAGGCCGCGGCGCAACGCGCCGGAATGACGCTGAACGACTGGATCAATTCCACGCTCGGCGCTTCTGCCCCGCCGGAATTCCGCAGCAGCCATCCGCTGCGCAGCACGCCGCCGGCCAACCGCGACGCGCGCGAGGTCGCCGACATTCATCAGCGGCTCGATTCGATCGCCCGCCAGATCGAGCAGATGTCGCGCCCCGGCGCACGCAAGGATGCGCCCCGCGACGAGCAGGGCGTTGCGCGCCAGCTCAATGATGCCATTTCCCGCCTCGATGCCCGGCTGTCGCAAATCTCGACGCCGACGCGCAAGCCCGCCGGTGAGGATCGCCCGCGCGGTTCCGACGGCGTCGAGCGCGCCGCCGCCCAGATCTATCGGCCTGCACAGCCGCTGAGCGCAGGCTCGTTCGACATTGCCGTCGCCGAGATCAGCGCCCGTCAGAGCGAGCTCGACGCGGCGCGTCCGCTGCCGCCGTATCAGGCGCCGCCGACCGCGCCCGCAATGGCGCATGCCGCAGCGCCTTTGATGACGCCGCCACCGGCGGCTGCACCGGGTCCGGACTTTTCGCTGCTCGAACGGCATCTGCAGAAGATCACCAGCCAGATCGAGGCGTTGCAGCGGCCCGATGACGGCGTCGAGCAGTCGATCGCCGGCTTCCGCACCGAGCTCGCCGAGATCCGCCTTGCCATCACCGAGGCCATGCCGCGGCGTGCGATCGAATCGATCGAGAACGAGATCCGCTCGCTGTCGCGCCGCATCGACGAGAACCGCCAGAGCGGCGTCGACGGCGAGGCGCTGACCGGCATCGAACGGGCGCTGACGGACATCCGCGAGGTCGTCGGGTCGCTGAAGCCGGCCGAGCAGCTCGCCATCTACGACGAAGCCATTCGCAATCTCGGCGCCAAGCTGGACCTGATCCTGCGCGCCAATGACGACCCCGGCACGGTCCAGCAGCTCGAACACGCCATTTCCGCGTTGCGGGCGATCGTGTCCAACGTCGCCTCCAACGATGCGCTGGAGCGATTGTCGGACGATCTGCGGCAGCTGTCCTCGAAGGTGGACCAGCTCGCGCAGGCGCGCGACACGCACGACTCCTTCCACGATTCCTTCGCCGCACTCGAGCAGCGCATCGCCGCACTGACCTCGACGCTGGAAAGCCGCGAGCCGCCGGCTCCCGCCCCCGACAACACGGCCCAGATCGAGGACGCGCTGCGCGGCCTGTCCGATCGTATCGACCGGCTGCAGGTCGGCAATGACGGCTCGTCCGCCATCGCCCATCTCGAGCAGCGGATCAGTTATCTCCTGGAGCGGCTGGAAGCGGCCAACGATCCGTACGGCGGCAACATGAGCCGTGTCGAGGGCGGGCTGCAGGACATCCTGCGCTACCTGGAACGGCAGCAGGCGACATTCGCCGCGCTCGCCGAGAGCCGGTCGCAGCGCGAATCCGCGCAGGACAGCGGCATGATCGACATGGTCAAGCGCGAGCTGTCCGACATCCGCTTCAGCCAGACCGAAACCGATCGCAACACCCAGGATTCGCTGGAAGCGGTTCACAACACGCTCGGCCACGTCGTCGACCGCCTCGCCATGATCGAAGGCGATCTGCGCAACGTACGCGCCAGCTCGAGCCACCCGGCCGCAGCGCTGGCCCCGGTGCTCGAACCGCCGATGCCGGCTCCGCGCGCGCCTGCGCCGCAGAGCTACTCCGAACCCGTCAAGCCCGAGCCCGCCTACCGGCCCGAGCTGCCGAACCCTGCGGCCGAGCAGCCGGCTGCGCAGATCGTCAATCCGCCCACCAGCCATGCCGGCTTTGCCGCCGCGCCGCGCGAATTCCACGCCGCCGCTGCCCCGCCGGTCGCGCCGCCGCCGCTGGTGCCGCCCAAGGCGATCGCCGACATCCTTGAACCCCATGCGGCTCAGGCGGCACGGCCGACCACGATCGTGCCCGAGCTGCCGCCGGATCATCCGCTGGAGCCCGGCACGCGGCCGCTCGGACGGACCGCATCGCCCGCGGAACGGATCGCCGCCTCCGAGGACGCTCTGACCGAGCTCCCGGCCGGCAAGCGCGAGCCGGTCTCGACCTCGAGCTTCATCGCCGCCGCCCGCCGCGCGGCGCAGGCTGCGGCTGCGGCGCAGCCGGTCGACGCCAAGAAGGCCGACAAGGCCAAGAAGGAGAAGCCCAAGGCCAAGGACGTCGTCAAGGAAGCTGCACCGAAAGAGGCTCCCAAGGCGAAGGCCAAGGACAAGCCGACGGTCGCGCTCACCGCGGAGGGCGACGAGGAGGTCTCCACGATCGGATCGAAGATCCGCTCGCTGCTGGTCGGTGCCAGTGTCGTGGTGATCGTGCTGGGGACCTTCAAGTTCGCGATGTCGCTGCTCGACAGCGGCAGCACGCCGCCTCCGATCTCGCCGATGGAGACCCAGAGCGAGGCGCCGCATGCGCAGATGCCGTCGGCCACTCCCAGCCTGTTGCCGCGACCGGCCACGCCGGATCAGAGCGGTCCATCGCTGACCTCGCCCACTCCGATCGACCGTCAGTCCTACAACAGGGCAATGCCGTCGGAAGCCGAGACGATTGCGATGCTCGCAATCCCGCAGGACACCGAGAAGCAGGCCGCGGCAGCGGGCGACATCACCGGAACGATTCCGACCGCCGCCAATGGCCAGAAGCTCGGCCTGGTGGCAGTGCCCAGCTCGGAGAAGCTGCCCGACGCCGTCGGCGGGATGGCGCTGCGCAATGCCGCCCTCAAGGGCGATCCGACTGCCGCCTACGAGGTCGGCGTCCGCCTTGCCGAGGGCAAGGGCATCGCAGCGAACTACGAGGAAGCCGCCAAATGGTATGACCGCGCGGCGCAGGCCGGGCTCATTCCGGCGGTGTTCCGGCTCGGCACCTTCTACGAGAAGGGCCTGGGCGTGAAGAAGGACGCCGACATCGCCCGCCGCTACTACGTCGTCGCCGCCGAGCGCGGCAACGCCAAGGCGATGCACAATCTGGCCGTGCTCGATGCCGACGGCGGCGGCAAGGGCGCGAACTACAAGAGCGCGTCGCAATGGTTCCGCAAGGCCGCCGAGCGCGGCGTTGCCGACAGCCAGTTCAACCTCGGCATCCTCTACGCCCGCGGCATCGGCGTCGAACAGAACCTCGCCGAGTCCTACAAATGGTTCAGCCTCGCCGCCTCGCAGGGCGATGCCGACGCCGGCCGCAAGCGCGACGACGTCGCCAAGCGGCTCGATGCGCAGTCGCTCGCCGCCGCCAAGCTCGCGATCCAGACCTTCACAGTCGAACCGCAGCCGGACGATGCGGTCAACGTGCCCGCCCCCGCCGGTGGCTGGGACGGCAACCAGGCGATCGCCAAGGCCGCTGCGGCCAAGGCTGCGCTGGCCAAGCGCACGGCGGCGGCAGCTCCGCGCTGACGGCTGCAGATCCTCGCGATTCGGCTGCCGGCCTCCGCCGGCGGCACGGCAGATTCCTGAATGACCTTTCTCGCGCGCCATAGTCTCGCGCCGCCGAACGGTATAGGACTGCGCAGCGGCCCACGGTGGACGCCGCGCAGGAGTGCCGGCCCGTGTCAGGCGAGAATGAACCGCAGGATGGCGCGCGCTTCCGGCAGTCACCGACTGGCCCTCGCGTGATCCCGAAGCCCATTGCGAACGGACCGGCCGCGCCGCCACCTCCACCGCGTGTGCAGGCGGTCACGGACGGCCTTCCGGCCGCATTTCGCTGGCGGCGCATCGCGTCGGTGATCTTCTTCGTCACCATTGTGCTCACCGCAGGCATTCGCGCCTATCGCGACCTGTCCCGACCGGACGCCTGGTCGTTCTGGAGGGATCAGTTCATCTCGCCGAGCCTCTCCTCGACGTTGCTCACCGATGCCGCCGTGGGCGGTTTGGGTGAGCCACGTGCCGTGCTCGCGGTGAGCGGCGAGATCGGGCCGGCCGCCGCGATCTGGCTGCGCGCGCGGATCGACGACGCCCATCTCAAACCCGGCGACGTGGTACTGTTGTCCTCGCCCGGGGGCAGCCTCGATCAGGGCGTGCTGATGGGCGAGATCATCCGCGCCCACGGCCTCGCCACCGCCGTCGGCGTCGCCGACAATGGCGGTCGTGTCCGGCCTGGCTCCTGCGCCAGCGCCTGCGTGTTCGCCTTCGCCGGCGGGCAGGTCCGCTACGGCCTCGGCGGCTCGGCGCTGGGCGTCCACCGCTTCACCTCGGCCGCGCAAGGCGCGGATGCCGTCGCCGACACCCAGCGCGTCACCGGTGCAATCCTCGGCTACATGACGCGGATGGGCGTCTCGTCCGAGGTCATCGAGGCGATGTCGCGGACCCGCGACATCCGCTGGCTGGACAACAACGAGGCCGAGGCGATGAAGCTCGTGACCACCCCGCTCAAGACGCTGTGACGGGACACCCCGGAGCGTGGCCGCGCCGGATGTCGCACCGCACGATCTCGGGCCGGAATCTCTGATCCCTTCGGCGGCATTTTCGGTTATGCAAGACCTTGGCACCTGCTTCGCATGCGCGGGCTGCTTGGGTTGAACGCTCGCAGGACCGCGCGGATGCAGATCTACCTCCCCATCGCCGACATCCCGGTCAACATCTTCCTG
Source organism: Bradyrhizobium sp. HKCCYLS2038 (assembly GCF_051167655.1). Classification (NCBI taxonomy): domain Bacteria; kingdom Pseudomonadati; phylum Pseudomonadota; class Alphaproteobacteria; order Hyphomicrobiales; family Nitrobacteraceae; genus Bradyrhizobium; species Bradyrhizobium sp. HKCCYLS2038. The sequence continues at coordinate 131,919 of NZ_JBNPTM010000004.1, forward strand.
CTGCTCGCCATGGGAGCGGCGGTCGGCTTCGTGTCGGGCATGTTCGGCATCGGCGGCGGCTTCCTGATGACGCCGCTCTTGATCTTCGTCGGCATCACGCCGGCGGTCGCCGTCGCCTCGGTCTCCAGCCACATCGCCGCCTCGTCGTTCTCCGGCGCGCTGTCCTATTGGCGGCGGCGCGCCATCGATCCGTCGCTGGCGCTGGTGCTGATGATCGGCGGCACGCTGGGCACCGCGCTCGGCGTCTCCACCTTCACCCTGCTGCGCTCGCTCGGCCAGCTCGACCTGATGATCGCGCTGTCCTATGTCGCGCTGCTGACCAGCGTCGGCGGCATGATGTTCTGGGAAGGCCTGCGCGCGATGCTGCGGGCGCGCCAGGGCGCCGCCGCCACGGTGCGCCGGCCCGGCAGTCATGTCTGGATCCATGGCCTGCCGCTGAAGATGCGGTTCAAGCGCTCCAAGATCTACGTCTCCGTCATCCCCGTCATCGGCATCGGCCTCCTGATCGGCTTCCTCGGCGCCGTCATGGGCATCGGCGGCGGCTTCATTCTGGTGCCTCTGCTGATCTATCTGCTGCGCGTGCCGACCTCGACCGTGATCGGCACCTCGATGGTGCTGACGCTCGCCACCATGATGATCGCGACCATGCTGCACGCCATGAGCAACCATCTGGTCGACGCCGTGCTGGCGCTGATCCTGATGGTCGGCGGCGTCACCGGCGCGCAGTTCGGCGCCCGCGCCGGACAGATGATCCGCGGCGAGCAGCTGCGGCTGCTGCTGGGGCTGCTGATCCTCGCCGTCGGCATCCGCTTCGCGTTCGAGCTCGTGATCCGGCCCGCCGACCTGTTCACGATCCGCGAGACCGAGATGAGCCAATGACGCCGCTGCGTTTCATCAGCACGACATTGCTGCTGCTGATGCTCACCGCAGCCGCGCCGGCGCGCGCCGAGCGACTGATCGCCTCCGTCTCCAACCACCGCGTCACGGTGACGCCGAACTATTCCGGCGAGGAGCTGGTGCTGTTCGGCTCGGTCGAGAAGGACGCGCAGACCCCGCCGGGCCGCACCAGCTACGATCTCGTGGTCACCGTCCGAGGGCCCCGCGCCGACATGGTGACGCGGCGCAAGGAGCGCAAATTCGGCATCTGGATCAACACCGACTCGCGGCAATTCCTGAAGGTGCCGGGCTATCTGGCACTGTTCGCCAACCGGCCGTTCGATGCGATGGCCGCGCCCGAGGTGCAGCGGCGGCAGCAGCTCGGCCTGACCAACGTGCTGCTGACCCAGCGCGTCGGCCCCGACTATGCCGACGTCGTCCCCAACGACGTCTTCCGCAGCGCCTTCGTGCGGCTGCAGTCGCAGCACGGCCTGTACCGCGAGGATACGTCGGCGGTGACGTTCCTGACCCCGACTTTGTTCCGCACCGGCATCCCGCTGCCCGCGGCGGTCCCGATCGGCACCTATGAGATCGAGATCAAGCTGCTCGCCGATGGTGCGCTCGTCACCAAGACCGAGACCGCGTTCGAGATCGTCAAGGTCGGCTTCGAGCAGTTCGTCGCCGCCTCGGCTCGACAGAACGGCTTCGTCTATGGCCTCGTCACCACGGTGATGGCGCTGATGACGGGATGGATGGCCTCGATCGTGTTCCGAAGGGATTAGCGCGCTCGCCAAGCGCGCACTCATGGCGCGACCTCCGCCGTCGCCGCCGGCGCACGCGTCACAAGAAAGATGCCGATCGCAACCGGAATGACGCCGAGCAGGTCCTGCAGCGCCACGTGCTCGCCGAGCACCAGGAAGGCAAAGATCATCGCCAGCGGCGGCATCACGAAATGATAGGCGCTGGCGGCGGTGGCACCGCAGACCTTCAGCAGGTGGAACCAGATGACGTAGGCCAGGATCGAGCCGCCGAGCACCAGGAAGGCGAACGCGCCGATCAGCTGCGCATTCGGTACAACGTCGTGAACGCTGGAGACGCCGAGCGCGACTGGCCACAGCACGAGGCCGGCGGAGAGGTTCTGGATGCCGTTGCCGACCCACAGGCTGCCCTGCGGCGCGAGCTGCTTGAACAGGATGGTGCCGGTGACCATCGAGGCCAACGCCGCCAGCGTATAGAGGATGCCTTCCAGATGATCGGTGCCGACCGCCATGCGGTGCCAGACGATCATGGTGACGCCGATGATGCCGAGCGCGAGCCCCGCGACCTTGCGCAAGGTCAAGGGTTCGCCGAGCAGCAGCGCGGCGAACACCGCCGTGAACACCGGATTGGCCGAGACGATCAGGCCGCCGAGCCCGGCCGACACCGTCTGCAGGCCCGTGTAGCCCAGGCCGAGATAGAGCGCATTGTTGGCGATGCCGATGATCGCGAACACGGCCGCATCGCGCCAGCTCATGCGCAGCTGGCCGCTGATCGCGGGAATGATCAGGATGAGGAGGCCGGCGAGCGAGAACCGCGCCGCGAGCAGCAGCAGCGGCGGGCAATAGGTCACGCCGATCTTGCCGGCGACGAAGGCGAAGCTCCACAGCAGGCAGAACAGGCCGATCTCGAGCGGCAGCAGGTTCGGCGTGACGCGGGACATGACCACCTGCCTGCTGCTCGTAACGAGGCTCCGCAACTAATAACACCTCGCCGCAGCGATGCTGTGCAGCCGGGTGTCGCCAAGCACGTGGGCGATGAAGGCGCGCTTCGGAAACAGTTTTGCGAACGCGGCGTCGCGCACGCTCAAGCCCCCCGCATAGGCGCCGAACGCCGGCATCACGGCGCGCTCGCCGTCGGAGACGAAGCAGCGCCGCTCCAAGGTGCGCGCCCGCGTCGCCACCCGCGCCTTGGGATGCAGATGTCCGGCGATCTCGCCGAGCGCGCCGGTCGGCTCGTGGCGGAACGTCACCGCGCCGATCACGACTTCGTCGGCGACCTCGCCGCCGATGCCATGCGGCGCCGGATCGTGATTGCCGGTGATCCACACCCAGTCGCGGCCGACCTGCAGATTGGCGATCGCGGCGCGGTCGTCGCCGGTGAGACGGGTATGCGCATCACGATCATGGAAGCTGTCGCCCAGCGCGATCACGAGGCGCGGCTCGTAGTGCGCGACGACGGCGGCCAGACGGCGCAGCGTGGCCACCGTGTCGAACGGCGGCAGCAGGGTGCCGCGTGCGGCGTAGCTCGAGCCCTTCTCAAGATGCAGGTCGGAGACGACGAGCAGGCGCTGCTCGTCCCACACCAGCGCGCCCGAGAGATCGGCGCGCAGCGCGGTGCCGGCGACGCTCATCAGGCCCGATGCGCAAAGTGTCCCCCGCAAAGTCCGCCTCGCCCTTTCCAGCCTACCCCATCGCCTCCTTGACGAGTTCCTCGGCGGCTTCCGCCAGGAGCTCGTCGGCGGCCTCGCCATAGACGGATTCGCGGCCGATTTCCAGCATCACCGGCACCGCCAAGGGCGAGACGCGATCGAGCGGGCGATGGGTGATTCGGCCCGCGATCCGCGTGAGCATATCACCCAGGCGGCGCAGATCGAGCAGGCCGGTGGCGGCGTCGGCGCGCGCCGCGCGCAACAGCATGTGATCCGGCTGGTGCCGGCGCAGCACGTCGTAGACGAGATCGGTCGAGAACAGCACCTGGCGCCGCGTCTTTTCCTCCGTGGTCGAACGCCGCGCGATTAGGCCGGAGATGATCGCGCACGAACGAAAGGTGCGCTTCATCAGCGCGGATTCAGCGAGCCAGGCTTCGAGATCGTCGCCGAGCATGTCCGGATCGAACAAAGCGGCGAGATCGAGACGGCCTTGGCTCACCATCAGCGACATGTCGCCGAGCCCCCACACCGCGAGCGCATATTCGTTGGCGACGAAGCCGAGCGGCCGCGCACGCGCCCGCTCCAGCCGGCGCGTCAAGAGCATGCCGAGCGTCTGATGCGCGAGCCGGCCCTCGAACGGATAGCAGACGATGTAGTGCTTATTCGAGCGCGGAAAGGTTTCCACCAGCAGCTCGCGGCGCGCCGGGATGCGCGATACGTCCTTCTGCAGCGCCAGCCAGTCGCGTACCTGCACGGGCAGTTGCGACCAGGCGCTGTTATCATCGAGCAGGCCGCGCACGCGCTCGGCGAGATAGGTCGACAGCGGGAACTTGCCGCCCATGTAGGACGGCACCTTGGGATCGCTGTCGTTGGCGCGCGAGACATACACCTGATCCTCGGCGAGCGTCTCGTAACGCACGATCTCGCCGCCGAACACGAAAGTGTCGCCGGGCGTCAGGCCTTCGATGAAGTACTCCTCGATCTCGCCGAGCAGCCGGCCGCCGCGCGCGATCACACCTGTCGATCCGGTGCCGCCGCCGCGCGAACGCACCAGCCGCACCTTCAGCATCGCCTCTTCCACGATCGTGCCGACGTTCAAGCGATAGCTCTGCCGCACCTTGGGATTGGTGACCCGCCAGCGGCCTTTGGCGTCCTGCTTGATGCGCGCGAACCGCTCATAGGTCTTCAGCGCGTAGCCGCCTGATGCGACGAAGTCGACGACGTCATCGAAATCGGCGCGCGACAGCGTCGCATAGGGCGCGGCGGTGATCACCTCGGCATAGAGCTCGTCACTCAGGAACGGCTCGCCGCAGGCGCAGCCGAGCACGTGCTGCGCCAAGACGTCGAGCGCGCCGGTGCGCAACGGTGGCGTGTCCTGCGCATTGTCGGCGATGGCGTCGATCGCGACCGAGCATTCCAGAACCTCGAAGCGGTTGGCCGGCACCAGCACCGCGCGCGACGCCTCATCGAGCCGGTGATTGGCGCGGCCGATGCGCTGCATCAACCGCGAGCAGCCTTTGGGGGCGCCGACATTGATGACGAGATCGACGTCGCCCCAGTCGACGCCGAGATCGAGCGACGACGTGCAGACCACGCCACGCAATCGGCCCGCGGCCATCGCGTCCTCGACCTTGCGGCGCTGCGCGACGTCGAGCGAGCCGTGATGCAGAGCGATGGCGAGGTTGTCGTCGTTGATGCGCCAGAACTCCTGGAACAGCATCTCGGCCTGGCTGCGGGTGTTGACGAACACCAGCGTGGTCTTGTTGGCCTTGATCAGCTCGTACATCTCGGCGAGCGCATGGCGTGCGGTGTGCCCGGCCCAGGGCAGCCGCTCGCGCGTGTCCAGCATCTCGACCACCGGCTGCGCGGCGCCGCCGGCGACGACCAGATCGGCGCTTTCGGTCGCGCCGCCCGGCTGCGGCACCAGAAACCGCGCGATCTGCTCCGGCTCGGCCACCGTGGCCGACAGCCCGATCATGCGCATGTCAGGCGCAAGCCGCCACAGCCGCGCCAGCGCGAGCGACAGGAGATCGCCGCGCTTGGATGTGACGAGCGCATGCAGCTCGTCGAGCACGACGCGCCTCAGCGACGAAAACAGAAATGGCGCGTCGTCCGACGAGAGCAGCAGGGCCAGCTGCTCGGGCGTCGTCAGCAGGATGTCCGGCGGATAGCGGCGCTGCCGCTGCTTGCGGGAGGCCGGCGTGTCGCCGGTGCGGGTCTCGACCTTGATCGGCAGCGCCATCTCGGAGATCGGCGCCTCGAGATTGCGCGCGATGTCGACCGCGAGCGCCTTCAGCGGCGAGATGTAGAGCGTGTGCAGTCCGGCAGGCCGGGCGACGGACCTCGCCGCAGGCTTTTGTCCGAGCTCCACGAGGGTCGGAAGGAACCCGGCCAGCGTCTTGCCGGCGCCGGTCGGCGCAATCAGCAGCGCCGAGCGCCGCGCCCGCGCCTTCTCCAGCAGCGCCAGCTGATGCGACCGCGGCGCCCAGCCGCGCGCCGCGAACCATTTGGTGAAATGGTCAGGCAGCGCGGCGGTGTCGTCGGACGGGGCTGGTCGGATGCGGGGCGGCACCGGGGGAAGGTAGGCAGTCATAGGTGGTTCGTCGAGGGAGGACGCAGCCGCTGCAGCGAGACCTCACGTTTTGGAGCATTCATCGGGCGCACCACCGCGTCATCAACTTTCGCCGTCGTCCCGGCGAACGCCGGGACCCATACCCCCAGGGAGCGGTTTGAGGCACGCTGGCGATTGGCTTTTTGCCCATCACATCCGCCGCGGCGTATGGATCCCGGGTCGGCGCCACGATCACGCTGTCGCGTGCTCGTGGCTTGCCCGGGACGACATCGAGTTTGATCACCGCGGGTGGTCGTTTCATCCGCATATCTCAACAGCCTGAACAAGCATCCACGATCTCGCGGCTGATAACGCCCGAGTGATGCATCGGCATGCCCCTCCAAATTGCAGAGGGCGCAGGGAAGGCCAGGCGTCGGCTGACGCCTGCGGCCCGCCTGCGAAAAAAATGCAGGCGGCAGAACCACAGGTGCAGCCGGGCACGCCCGGCCTTCCCTGCGCGGTGGTCTTCACGCTTCTTTCGTGCTCTCCCCGGGGACCGGCTGATTGACCCCGTCGCCGATGCAGCACATCCGCGCTGACATCCACTTGACCTCGGCACCGGGAGGCCAGGACCACACGACTTCGCGTCCGCCGCACACCGTTCGTCCGCGCAAGCCTTCGCTCACGCTACGGCATCTCGGCGGCCACCGCTCCCCGCCCCGCGTGTCGTGACGATCGCGCGCAACGCCCCTCGGCTTGGGACGGGATGGCGGGATATAATCATGTGTTCTGAAAAAGCGCAATAGATTTCTTTATTACGGAAACACACGTATCCCCCGACGCCGGTGCACTCCCCTCCCCCGGCCGCAATCGCGCAGCGATTGTGGCTGCGGGGAGGGGTCGGGGGTGGGGGACAGCACGCACGGACGCTCGTTTAAGCGCACTGCCGCCTTCAGGGATCTTTGCCCGTCGAGCAGCGTCGTCGTTGCCCGGAACGTCGGCTGGAGGTGCAATTCTCATCGCAGGGTGCAGGACTCGTGGCCCCCCCACCCCCGACCCCTCCCCGCAACCGGCAAACGCTGCGCGCTTGCCGGTCGGGGGAGGGGAGCGCAGCGTCGTCGGGGAGATGTTGCGGCTCAAACCGGCAGCGGACGACAGCCCTACTCCGTCATCGGCTTCTCGGAGATGCTCCAGTCCTTGCCGTCGAAGATCGAGATGTAGAGCGTCTTCATCGGCGTGTAGTCGTCGGGCGTGTAGGCGAAGTTGACGCCGTCGAGGAAGAAGGGCGAGTGGAAGCCGGCCAAGGTGGTGGCGTGCTTGAGCACGTTCTCGCGGGTCAGCGTGTCGCCGCAGCGGCGCAGGATCTCGCCCATCGACACCGCCTGGCCGTAGCCGGCATAGGCGATGGTGTTGTCGGGATCGATGTTGGGCAGGTACTTGGCGCGCAAGGCCTCGAAGCCCTTGACGTCGGGATCGTCCTTCCATTGCGGCACGCCGGCGTCCTTGGAATAGCGGATGGCGACGATGTCCTTGGCGTTCTCGAGGCCCGCGGCCGACAGGATCGAGCGGCCGGTCGAGCCGGCGGACAGCAGCTGCAGCGGCTTCCAGCCGAGCTCGGCGACCTTCCGGATCGACTGCGACGACGCCTTGCCGGTCGAGATGTTGTAGAACACATCGGCGCCCGACTTCGACAGGTTGATCAGCTGCGAGTCGACCGTCGGCTCGGTGAGATCATAGGTCTGCTCCATGATCACCTGGGCCTTGCCGCCGGCATCGGCCAGCACCTTCTTGAAGGGACCCAGGAAGTCGCGGCCGAAATCGTCGTTCTGATAGAGAATGCCGACCTTGGCCTCCGGCTTCACGCTCAGCACGTGCTTGGCGAGAATGCGCGCCTCTGTCGGATACAGCGGCAGGCCGGCCATGGTCCATTTGTAGTTCTTCGGATCGTTCCATTTCGAGGCGCCGGTGTTGAGCATCAGCTGCGGCACGCCCTTGGAATTGAGATATTTGTGCACGGCGGTCTGCGGCGCGGTGCCGAGCGAGCCGTACAGCGCCAGCACCTCGTCCTGCTCGACCAGCCGCCGCGTCGCCTCGACGCATTTCGGCGCGCTGTAGGCGTCGTCCATGGTCAGGAACTTGACCTTGCGGCCGTTGATGCCGCCCTGCTCGTTGAGCATCTGGAAATAGGCCTCGCCGACCCGGCCGAGCACGCCATAGAGCGAGCCGGGACCGGAATGCGGAATGGTCTGGCCGATCTTGATCTCGGTATCGCTGGCTCCGGCATCGTACTTCTTCTCCGCCGCCCAGACGTAAGGCGACGCGATGGTCGACGCACCCAAGGTCGCGAGCGCGGTGGCGCAGAAGCCGCGCCGGGTCAGATTGTTTTTCATTCGTTGTTCCTCCCTGGATCGACGCATTTTTTGGCATCGGGAGGCGCGCGGCAAGAGCGAAGTTGCCGCATTGCGGGCGCGTGCAGCGCATTCAATAGCGTGTAGACTCAAGTCCGGGCGGCGACCACGGCCAGCCCGCGCACCGGCTGCTGATCCTCGGTGCGCGGCGAGGCCGGCGCGAGATGCAAAGGCTTCAAGCCGGCATCGGCCAGGGCGCGGCGGATATATTCCGCACCATGGGCATAGCGCAAACCCTTGCCCATGATCACACCGTCGCCATCATGCGTCTCGACGGTAAATGTCAGCAGGCCGCCTGATGTCAGCACGCGCGACGCCTCGTGCAGCACCGGGGCGAGATCGCCGACATAGACCATCGCATCCGCAGCGAGAACGAGGTCGGCCGAGGCATCGCCCTGGCGGCGCAGCCCTGCCGTCATGTCGTGGACCTCGAGCTCGGCATAGAGGCCGGTGGCGCGCGCCTGCGCGATCATGCCCTCCGACAGATCGATGCCGGTGAAGCTGTCGACGTTCGCGGCGAACGCCGCGGCGCCAAGGCCGGTGCCGCAGCCGAGATCGATGCCGCGCTTGAAATAGGCCGGCTTCTTCTCGGCGGCACGCACCGCCAGCACCGCCTTGAACAGGATCGCGGGCGCCCGGTAGCTGAGCCGCTCGATCAGCTCGGCCTCGAAGCGCGGCGCATATTGGTCGAACAGCGACTGCACATAGGCCTTGGGCATATCCGAGAGCGGCGCCGCGCCGAGCTGCATCAACCGCACGCCGGCGCCGTGACGGTCATCCGGATCGGCGGCAACCGCGTTCTGGAAGGCGGCGATGGCCTTGTCGGTTTCGCCGAGCGCGATCCTGATCTGGCCCAGCTCGAACCACGCCGAGGCGAATGTGGGCGCGACCTCGATCGCCTGCTCCATCACCTCGGCGGCAGCGGCCAGATCGCCCTTTAATTGCAGGTCGCGGGCGAACTCGTAGCGGCGGTCGGCGATCAGGTCGCCGGAGGAGAGGAACAGGCGGTGGGGCATCTTGGAACCACGGGGTCGTCATGGCCGGGCTTGACCCGGCCATCCATCATCGAACGAGTCATTCCAGCAGATGGATGCGCGGGTCAAGCCCGCGCATGACGGGGGGTGGGTGGAGCCGGCTGAATTTTCCAACGCGAGACCTATATGAGCTGCATGCGTCCGCAAGACATCCTGATGCCCGTTCCCTCAGGCCTGTGCTGCAAGGCCGGCGGCTTCCACATCGATCCCGTGCGCCCGGTCGAGCGGGCGCTGATCACCCATGGCCATTCCGACCATGCCCGCGCCGGCCACGGCGCGGTGCTGGCGACGCAGGAGACGCTCGACATCATGCGGCTGCGCTATGGCGAGAATTTTGCGGGCTCGACGCAGGCGATCGGCTATGGCGAGGCGATCAAGCTCGGCGACGTCACCGTCAGCTTTCACCCGGCCGGGCACGTGCTCGGCTCAGCGCAGATCAAGGTGTCGTCAGGGGGCACCTGCATCGTGGCGTCCGGCGACTACAAGGATGCGCGCGATCCGACCTGCGCGCCGTTCGAGCTGGTGCCATGCGACGTCTTCATCACCGAGGCGACGTTCGGCCTGCCGGTGTTCCGGCACGGCGATGCAGCCCATGAGGTCGACAAGCTGCTCGCCTCGGTGGCGCTGTTTCCTGAGCGCGCGCATCTGGTCGGCGCCTACTCGCTCGGCAAGGCGCAGCGCGTGATCGCGCTGATCCGCGAGGCCGGCTATGACGCCCCGATCTATCTGCATGGCGCGATGGAGAAGATCACGCGCTACTACCAGGACAAGGGCATCGCGCTCGGCGAGCTCCGGCCGGTCAAGGGCGTCAAGAAGGCCGAGCTCGCCGGCACCATCACGCTCGCGCCGCCGAGCGCGACGTCCGACCTGTGGACGCGGCGCTTTCCTGATCCGGTCACCGCCTTCGCGTCGGGATGGATGCGGGTGCGCGCCCGCGCGCGGCAGCGCGGCGTCGAGCTGCCGCTGGTCATCTCCGATCACGCCGATTGGGACGGGCTCACCGCGACCATCGCGGCGACCGGCGCCGGCGAGATCTGGGTCACGCACGGCCAGGAGGACGCGCTGGTGCATTGGTGCAAAGCCACGGGCCTTGCGGCGCGGCCGCTCGATCTCGTCGGCTATGGCGACGAGGAGGAGAGCGAGGTGGTCGCCACGGAGGACGCGGAGGCATGAACCGCTTCGCCGAGCTGCTCGACCGCCTCGCCTATGAGCCCGGCCGCAACAACAAGCTGCGCCTGCTGACGTCGTATTTCCGCGAGGTCGCCGATCCCGATCGCGGCTACGCGCTGGGCGCACTGACCGGCGCGCTGTCGTTCAAGCACGCCAAACCGGCGCTGATCCGCGACCTTATTGCTGCGCGCACCGACCCGGTGCTGTTCGCGCTGTCGTATGATTATGTGGGGGATCTCTCCGAGACTGTCGCGCTGATGTGGCCGAAGGCGGCGCCGCCTGCATCCGGCCACAACAACCCTCCGCCCCCGACGCTCACTGACGTCGTCACCACGCTGCGCACGCTCGGCAAGACCGAGATGCCCAAGCAGTTGGCGCAATGGCTGGACGAGCTCGACGAGACCGGGCGCTGGGCGCTGTTGAAGCTCGTCACCGGCGCCTTGCGCATCGGCATATCGGCGCGTCTCGCCAAGACCGCGGCCGCCGCGCTCGGGACTAAGGACCCGCACGACGTCGAGCTGATCTGGCCGGGCCTGTCGCCGCCCTATCTCGATCTGTTCGCCTGGCTCGAAGGCCGCGGCGACAAGCCGGTCAATCGCGATCCCGCGCCGTTCCGCCCGGTCATGCTCGCGCATGCCGTCGAGGACAGCGACTTCGCGAGCATGGATGCGGCCAACTACATCGCCGAATGGAAATGGGACGGCATCCGCGTGCAGGCGGTGAGCGGGCGCGAGGCCGGCGGCCGCGTCGTGACGCGGCTGTATTCGCGCAGCGGCGAGGACATCACCGGGAGCTTCCCGGAACTGCTGCCCTCGCTGCATCTGCCGGGCGCGCTCGACGGCGAGCTGCTGGTGGTGCGCGATCAGCGCGTGCAGAGCTTCAACGTGCTGCAGCAGCGGCTGAACCGCAAGACGGTGTCGCCGAAGCTGATGAAGGACTATCCGATCCATCTGCGCGCCTATGACCTGCTCGGTGACGAGGACAACGATCTGCGCGAACTGCCGTTTGCCGAGCGGCGCGTGAAGCTGGAATGGTTCATCAAGCGGCTGGATGATCCGCGCGTCGATCTGTCGCCCACGATCACTTTCTCCAGCTGGGACGAGTTGAAGGCGGCGCGCGCCAATCCCGCCTCGGCCGGCGCCGGCGACGATGCCGAAGCGGTCGAGGGCGTGATGCTGAAGCGGCGCGACGCGCTGTATCTGCCGGGCCGCCCGAAGGGACAATGGTGGAAGTGGAAGCACGATCCGCACATCATCGACGCCGTGCTGATGTATGCGCAGCGCGGCCACGGCAAGCGCTCGTCCTACTACTCCGACTACACGTTCGGTGTGTGGACGGCGGGCGAGGCCGGCGACCAGCTCGTGCCGGTCGGCAAGGCCTATTTCGGTTTCACCGATGAGGAACTCTTGCAGATCGACCGTTTCGTCCGCCGCAACACGACCGAGAAGTTCGGTCCCGTCAGGCATGTCGTGCACGAGCCCGAGCAGGGCCTGGTGCTGGAGGTCGCCTTCGAGGGGCTGCAGCGCTCGCCACGGCACAAATCCGGTATCGCAATGCGCTTCCCGCGCATCAGCCGCCTCCGCTGGGACAAGCCGCCGCGCGACGCCGACCGCCTGGAGACGCTGGAGCGCATGCTAAAGAGCGAGGCGGCGGGGTGAGGATGACTCACAGTTCTCGACACAAATGGGGGTGACAATTTGTTGCTCGTCATGCCCGGGCTTGACCCGGGCATCCATCCCCTTTCGCGAGATGGATGGCCGGGTCAAGCCCGGCCATGACGATGTTTGGCATTACGGCGCAACGGTGAAACCAGAAGGCGAGCGCCGCAGCGGGAACATTAAATGCCAGTAACCAGCTTGCGCCGCCGAGGCGGGTTCCCCACCTGCCCTGCCGTGCTTTATAGTCGGGCTTGCGAATCCGACGAACCCGCCTGGAGACGATGACATGTCGAACGACATCAGGGACTATCCGGCCCGCGCCCGCAGCTCGGATGGCCTGTATCGCTTTCTCGGCGGCTCGCCGGTCGCGGTGGCGTTCCGGCTGATCCTGCTGTCGATCCTGGTCGGCGTGGTGCTGTCGGCGATCGGCTTCGATCCGCTGAACATCCTGCACAGCATCCGGCTGTTGTTCATCCGGCTCTACGAGCTCGGCTTCGACGCCTTCAACTGGCTGTGGCGCTACTTCCTGCTCGGCGCCGTGATCGTGATCCCGATCTGGTTCCTGTCGCGGCTGTTTGCTCCGCGCGGCCGCTAGCGGACCGCAGCTGATGCAGCTCCGCTTCGTCGGCTGCGGTGACGCGTTCGGCTCGGGCGGCCGGGTCAACACCTGCTTTCACCTCACGGGCGAGCATACCAATCTGTTGATCGACTGCGGCGCGTCGTCGCTGCCGGCGCTGAAGCGGCTCGGCATCGCCTGCGACGACGTCGCGCTGATCCTGATCACGCATTTCCATGGCGATCATTTCGCCGGCCTGCCGTTCCTGCTGCTCGACGCCCAGTTCTCGCGGCGGACGCAGCCGCTGGTCATCGCCGGGCCCGCGGGCATCGCGGTGCGGCTGGCGCAGGTGATGGAGGCGCTGTTCGAGCATTCCTCCGCGACGCCGCGCAAGTTCGAGCTCTCTGTCGTCGAACTGCAGGCGGAGGCGACGACGCATTTCGGCGAGATCGCGGTGACGCCCTATGCCGTCGTGCATGGCAATTCCGGCGGGCCGTTTCTCGGCTACCGCATCAAGGCCGAGAGTCGCGTGGTCGCCTATTCGGCCGACACCGAATGGACTGACAGCCTGATCCCGCTCGGCCGCGATGCCGACCTGTTCGTCGCGGAAGCCTATACGTTCGACAAGCCGGTGAAGAACCATCTCAGCCTCGCGGCGCTCGAGGCCCATCTCGCCGACATCCGGCCGAAGCGGCTGGTGCTGACCCATATGGGCGACGACATGCTGCGGCGGCGCGACCAGATCGCTCACATGACCGCGCATGACGGCATGAGCGTCGAGATCTAGCTCGCCAGCACAGAAGCCGGCTAAGAACGTCGACGCGCGGCCACCGCGCGCATGCCACGGGCCGCCCTTGACCGCTTCAGCCAAAGTCACGTCAGCGCAGGTGTTCGACATCGCGGGTCCCGCGATGATCGCCAATCTGACCACGCCGTTGATCGGCATCGTCTCGACCACCGCGATCGGGCGGCTCGGCGAGGCCGCCATGCTCGGCGGCGTCGCGATGGCCTCGGTGATCTTCGACTGCCTATTCTGGCTGTTCGCCTTCCTGCGCGCCAGCACGCTGGCCTTCACCGCCCAGTCGCTCGGCGCCGGCGAAAGCGACGAGATCCTGAGGGTGCTGATCCGCGGCCTCGCGCTCGCCGCGCTGATCGGCATCGCCCTGATCGCGCTGCAGGCGCCGCTGGCCACGATCATCTTCGAGCTGATGGGCGGCAGCGATGCAGTGCTCGGCGCCGCGCACAGCTATTTCGTGATCCGGATCTGGTCGGCACCGCTGGCGCTCGCCAACTACGTGCTGCTCGGCTGGCTGGTCGGATTGGCACGCGCGAGGTTGGCGCTTGCGGTTCAGGTCGCGATCAACCTGATCAACATGGCTGCAACCGTTCTGCTGGTGCAGGTGCTCGAAGCCGGCATTGCAGGGGCGGCGATCGCCGCGCTGCTCGCGGAGGCCGTCGGCGTGGCGATCGGCCTGGTGCTGGCCCGCCGGCTGGTCAAGACGACGGACGGCCTGTCGCTGCCGCTGCTGTTCGACCGCGTCAAGCTGATGCACATGATGGCGGTCAACCGCGACATCATGATCCGGACCGCGGCGATGATAGTGGCGTTCCTGTTCTTCACCTCGCAGGGTGCGCGTGCCGGCGACACCACGCTCGCGGCGAACGCGGTGCTGAACAACTTCCTGCTGGTGGCGGCGTTCTTCCTCGACGGGCTCGCCAATGCCGCCGAGCAGCTCTGCGGCTACGCTTTTGGCGCTCGCAACAGAGATGCCTTCGCCGGTGCCACAAGGCTGGTGCTGATCTGGGGGTTCGGCTTCGCGCTGGCCGTCGCCGTCGTATTCGTGTTGCTCGGGCCTGTTCTGATCGACGTGATGACGTCGAGCGCCGCCGTGCGCAGCGCCGCGCGCGACTATCTGCCGTTCGTGGTCGCCTCGCCGCTGCTGTCGGTGTTCGCCTTTGCGTTCGACGGCGTCTATATCGGTGCGACCTGGGCGCGCGACATGCGCAACCTGATGATCGCCGCGCTGATCGTCTTCCTCGGCACCTGGTTCGCGCTGCGCGGCTTCGGCAATGCCGGCCTGTGGATCGCAATGCTCAGCTTCTACGCCGCCCGCGGCGGCTTCCAGGCCATACGCTATCCGGCGCTGCTGAGGATGTCGTTTGGCACATCGTAGGGTGGGCAAAGCGCAGCGTGCCCACCGTCCGGCTTGCCGTGTGAATGGTGGGCACGCTGCGCTTTGCCCACCCTACATTCTTTGCCAACGCTGGCGCGCGCCCTAAACCGGCCAGTCCTCGGCGGTGATCGTGGCCGCATCGGCGCCGACGATCTCGGACAGCGAGTCGCGGCCCGTGCGCAGCAGGGTCGAGGTCAGGTCGGACTTGATGCTCTCGACCAGGCCGAGGCCCTTGTAGACCAGCGAGGAGTAGAGCTGGATCAGGCTGGCGCCGGCGCGGATCTTGGTCAGCGCGGCGCCGCCGGTGTCGATGCCGCCGACGCCGATCAGCGGGAACGCGCCTTCGACCCGGACGAAGGTCTCGGCGACCATGCGCGTCGACAGCCGGAACAGCGGCCGGCCGGACAGCCCGCCCTGCTCCTTGGCGCGCATTTGCTCGCGCAGGCTGTTGGGCCGGGCGAGCGTGGTGTTCGACACGATCATGCCGTCGACGCCGCGCGAGCGCGCGACATGGACGACGTCGTCGAGCTCGGCGAGGCTGAGATCGGGCGCGATCTTGAGCAGCACCGGCGTGTCGCCGGCCTTGCGGCGGACCCGGTCGCGCGCCTCCAGCACCTTGGACAGCAACTCGTCGAGCTGCGCGGCCTGCTGCAGGTTGCGCAGGCCAGGCGTGTTCGGCGAGGAGATGTTGACGGTGAAATAGCTCGCCACCGGCGCGAAGGTCTCGATCAGCCGGACGTAGTCGGCGACCCGATCGGCGGAATCCTTGTTGGCCCCGACATTGACGCCGACGATGCCGCCCTGATTGGCGCGGCCGGCGAGCCGGCGCAGCACGATCTCGGCGCCGTCATTGTTGAAGCCCATGCGGTTGATGACCGCCTCGTCGCGCTCAAGGCGGAACAGCCGCGGGCGCGGATTGCCGCTCTGCGGCCGGGGGGTGACCGAGCCGATCTCGACGAAGCCGAAGCCGAGCCGTAGCAGCGCGTCCGGCACCTCGGCGTTCTTGTCGAAGCCGGCGGCCATGCCGACCGGGTTGGGGAAGTTGAGCCCGAAGGCGCGCACCGCCAGCTTGGCGTCGTCCTGCCGCGGCTTGACGGCCGGCAACAGCTTCAGGCCCTGGATGGCGAGCCGGTGCGCATCTTCGGCATCGAGCCAGCGGAGCAGCGGCAGCGAGAGCTGGTCGAAGGCGCGGATCACGGCACCAGCCCCGGAATCTCGTGCCCGCCATCGGCACGGTTGTGCATCTGGTGAACGGCCGTCACCGCGCCGAGATCGAGCTCGCCATAGAGATGCGGAAACAGCTCGTCGTTGCGCGAACGCTCCCAGCGCAGCGCATCGCCCAGCGCGTCCGCCTCGACCTCGACCAGGAACAGCGCGCTCTGGCCGAAAAAGTGCTTCCGCGCGGTTTCCGGCACCTGGGCGGCGGTCGAGAAATGGATGAAGCCGTCGCGCAGATCGTCGGCGCTGCCGCGGTACACGCCCTGCCGCTCCGCCTCGCGCCAGGCCGAAGCTGAGCAGATTTTGTAGATTTTGGGCACCTTGGCGCGGTCCTGGCTGGAGCTTGAGTTTGCTGATGTCTGGGGATGCGGCCGACCGTATCGGCAGGGGGCGTCGAACTCAAGCCTCGCGTGCCCCGCTGCGCCACATGCCAGTGCGCAGCAGTTGCGTCCATGCCGCCACGGATTCCGCTGGACGCACCGGGTTCCTCAGCAAGGATTAACCCAATTCGGCTTCTGTTGGTTCCTGCGATTCGCTCGCGCGACCCACGCGCTGACGCGCCGCCCGATTGCATGCGCCACGTTCGATTCTGGAGATTGTCATGGACCGCCGCCACGTCTTGAAGGCCCTTGCGGGCCTCGCGCTCTGCCCCGTCTGCGCCACGCCGGGCTTCGCCGCCGAAGGCGCGCCGCATTGGAGCTATGAGGGCGCGACCGGGCCGGCCAGATGGGGCGACCTCGACGCCGCCAACAAGGTCTGCAGCATCGGCAGCCAGCAATCGCCGATCGACATCGAGAACCCGACCCGCACCCGGCTGCCCGACTTCAAGCTCTCCTGGGGCAAGGCCGCCGACACCATCGTCAACAACGGCCACACCATCCAGCTCAACTTCGCCGACGGCAGCGGCACGCTCAGGCTCGGCGAGACCAACTACAAGCTGCTGCAGGTGCACTTCCACCGGCCGAGCGAGCATCAGATCGGCGGCAAGAACTTTCCGATGGAGGCGCATTTCGTCCACCGCGCCGCCTCCGGCGGCGTTGCCGTGCTCGGTGTGCTCATGACCACCGGCCGGCCCAATCCCGCCTTCAGCCAGATCGTGGTGACGATGCCGGACAAGGAAGGCCAGGCGGTCAAGGCCGATCCGCGCATCGATCCGAGCATGTTGCTGCCGGCGCGCCGCTCCTATTATCGCTATGCCGGCTCGCTGACGACGCCGCCCTGCTCCGAGGTGGTCGAATGGCTGCTGCTGGCCGACCCGATCCAGGTCGCCGAGGCCGACATCGCCAAGTTCGCCAGACTCTATCCGATGAACGCCCGTCCGGTGCAGAAGCTCGACCGCCGCTTCGTGCTGCAGGGGATGTAGGACGCAGTCCGTTTTGGACGAGGACCGCCACCAAGCACTCCGCTGTCGTCCCGGCCTCCGAGCCGGGACCCATACCGCGGAATCTCAGTTGTTATAAAAAGGTGGCGGAGAGCCTCGGCCAAACTCGGGCCGGTGGCTATGGGTCCCGGCTCGGAGGCCGGGACGACACCGTTTGCGGAGTAGCCCGCGTGGGCCTTACGCGCTCCGCGCAAGCGCCCCATCGATCATGCTGACCGCATTGTTGACGCCATACACCGCGACGAAGGAGCCGAAGCGCGGGCCCTTCTCCTGGCCGAGCAGCACCTGGTAGAGCATGTTGAACCAGTCGAGCGACACGCCGGGCCGGCCGTCCTTGCCCTTCTTGACGTGATCAAGGAACGGCTCGCGGCGGCCGATCTCGTAGACCACGTTCTGGATGTCCTCGGCCGAGGCATCCTGCGCCAGGTTCGACAGCGCATCGCGCAGGTCCTGCAGCGCCACGCGCTCGACCTCGGTCGGTTCGCGGAACGTCTTGGTCGGCGCGACGAAGTCGCGATAGTAGTTGATGGCGTAGCCGACCATCGCGTCGAGCTTCGGATGCGTCTGCGGCGTCACGCCGGGACGGTAACGCCCGATGAAGCCCCACAACGTCCCAGCATTTTCGGCATTCGACGACGACACCAACGTGAGCAGCAGCTGGAACGTCACCGGCATGTCCGCCTTGGGCGGCTTACCGGAATGGATGTGCCAGACGGGATTGCCGAGCTGCTGCTTGGCGTCCTGCTTCTGGAAGCCCTCGAGGAACTGCTGATAGTCGTCGACGTTGCGCGGGATGACGTCGAAATACAGCCGCTTCGCCGCCTTGGGCTCGCGATACATGAACAACGACAACGATTCCGGCGAGGCGTAGCGCAGCCATTCGTCGATGGTCAGGCCGTTGCCCTTCGACTTCGAAATCTTCTGGCCTTGCTCGTCGAGGAACAGCTCGTAGTTGAAGCCCTCCGGCGGCGTGCCGCCGAGCGCTGCGCAGATCTTGCCCGACAGCTTCACCGAGTCGATCAGGTCCTTGCCGGCCATTTCATAGTCGACGCCGAGCGCCGTCCAGCGCATCGCCCAATCCGGCTTCCATTGCAGCTTGCAATGGCCGCCGGTCACCGGAACGGTCATCCGCTCCTTGGTCTCCGGGTCATCATAGGAGATCGTGCCGGCCTTGGCGTCGTGCTCGACGATCGGCACGTACAGCACCAGGCCAGTGCGCGGGCAGATCGGCAGGAACGGCGAATAGCTCGCCGCGCGCTCCTCGCGGAGTGACGGCAGCATGATCGCCATCACCTTCTCCAGCCGCTCCAGCATGCGCAGCAATGCCGCGTCGAACCGGCCGGAGGTGTAGTACTCGGTCGAGGAGGCGAACTCGTACTCGAAGCCGAACTTGTCCAGGAAGGCGCGCAGCCGTGCATTGTTGTGGGCGGCGAACGACGGATATTCGTTGGAGAACGGATCGGGGATGCGCGACAGCGGCTTGCCGAGATGGGTGGCCAGCATCTCCTTGTTCGGCACGTTGTCCGGCACCTTGCGCAGCCCGTCCATGTCGTCGGAGAAGGCGATGAGCCGCGTCTTGATCTTGTCCTCGGTCAGCACGCGGAAGGCGTGGCGCACCATCGTGGTGCGCGCGACCTCGCCGAAGGTGCCGATATGCGGCAGGCCCGACGGACCGTAGCCGGTCTCGAACAGCACCTCGTCCTTCGGGGTTTTCTTCAGCCGGTTGACGATCGCCTTCGCCTGCTCGAACGGCCAGGCATTGGAATTTTCGGCAAGCGCGCGCAGGTCGCTCGGGCTGGTCGGGACGAGATCGATCGTGGACATGGTGAAGTACCGGTTGTTCGATATGCGTAGGGTGGGCAAAGCGAAGCGTGCCCACCGCGATGGTGGTGGGCACGGCGCCACGCGCCTTTGCCCACCCTACGGGTGAATCGTTCAGAACGGGCTGATCGAGAAATAGCGCAGCCACAGGTCGGTGTAGCGGCCTTTTTCCCAGACCCGGAACAGCGCCCAGTTCAGGGCCTGGCGCAGGAGGTCGTTGCCCTTGCGGACCCCGATCCCGACGCCCTCGCCGAAATAGCGGCTTTCGACGAAAGGTCCACCGGAAAAGGCGCAGCAATCGCCAGAATCCGTGCCGTTGACCCAGAACGCCAGCGAGATGCCGTCGCCGAAGATCAGGTCGACCTCGGAGCGGCGCAGCGCCTGCCGCAGCGCTTCGTCGTTAGGATAGGTCTTGATCTCGGCGTCGGTGAACATCGCCTTGAGGTAGGCCTCATGGGCGGTGCCGGTGACGGCGCCGATCTTCTTGCCCTCGAGAAACTCGGGGCGGATCTCGGTCATGACCGCGTCGCGGCGCGACACGAAGCGGGCCGGTGCGCGGTAGTACGGGTCGGAGAAGTCGAGTCGTGCCCGCATCTGCGGCGTTACCGCCATCGAGGCGATGATCGCATCGCCGCGGTTGGAGGACAGCGCATCCAGCAGGGTCTCGAAGCGGCGCATCTGGATGGTGCAGGTGACCTTGATCTCGTCGCAGAGCGCGCGCGCCAGATCGACGTTGAAGCCCGCGGGATTGCCATCCGGTCCGGTGAAGTTGAACGGGGGATAATCGGTCTCGGTCAGGAAGCGGATCACCGTGAGGCGCGACAGATCGGGGCGCTCGGGGCGCCGCCGCGGATCCCAGAATCCGGGCACGGCCTGCGGCGCTGCCTCGACCGGCGGCTTGACCGGGGCCTGGGCGCGGACGTCCGGAGCCGCACCGGCCAGACCCAGACACAGCAGCACCCCCGCCATCGCTGCGCGAGCCGGATTCATGGGTCTGAAGGTCGGTGACAAGACGGTCGGCATCAGCGGTCCCGATGGTCAGCGCGCCTTATAGACCATCCCGGCGCAATTTCGAGGCTGGATTCGGCTCGGCCTGACCGCCTGCGCCCTGAACGTTAATGCCCTCAAAGGTATTTCTTCAGATCCGCCGCGGCTTCCTCGGGGGTCCGTTTGAGATTGAACGGGGCGACGAACCGGCCGTTGCGGTCCATCAGGTACACCAGCGCGGTGTGGTCCATGGTGTAGTCGCCGTCCTTGAGCGGAACCTTCTTGGCGTAGACCCGGTATTCGGTCAGGACCTTGGCCAGCACCTCGGGATCGCCGGTCAGACCCTTGAGGTGCGGGTCGAAGCTGGACAGGTAGTCCTTCATCGTCGCCGGATTGTCACGCTCGGGATCGACCGAGATGAAATAGGCGTTGACTGCATCGGCATCCTTGCCCATCGCGCGCAGCACCTCGGAGATCTCGAACAGCGAGGTCGGACAAACGTCCGGACAATGGGTGAAGCCGAAGAAGATCAGGGTCGGCCGGCCCTGCAGGCTCTTCTCGGTGACGGCTTCGCCGCTCTGGTCGGTCAGCTGAAACGGACCGCCGATCGCGGCCGGCGCGGCGATGTTGCGGCCGCCGCCCATGAGGAGGAACATCAGCGACAGCCCGACCACCAGGCTGGCGGCGAAGGCTCCGATGATCACCAACGGGCGGGTGGCATTGGCCGGCATGCCGAATTCCTCACTCTTGTCTCAGAAGCAAGCTCTCAGAAGCAAGCCTGAACGCCTGCAGCGATCATCTCGAAGAACACTGCGGTCCCGTAATGGGCCCACAGCGCCACGGCGCCGCCCAGCAGCGCAACCGCCGCCACTGCAGCCGCCATCGCCGGCGCGGACGCCAGACGAGGGCCTGACCGGCTGGACGGTATCTCTTGCGGCGCAGAAAGAGGCTGCATGATGACGTGCTCATCCGGCGGATCGCTGGCCAGACATGGCTGACCAGATCTGGCACGAGCCGCGACCCGCCTCTTAGGCTTTCAGATAGGCCCAGCGAGCCGATGAGGCAAGCGTGACCGGCTCCCGGCCGATCACAGGCGGCGGAGCCAGCCGGTCAGTGCGACGCGGAGGCCTTGGCGGCAGCCGGCGACATCGCCGGTGCGTTCGGCGCGACCTGCGGGGAGGTCGGCGACGACGCCTGCGCATCCATGTAGCAGGGCTTGTACAGCGCCTGCAGTTCCCTGCCCTTCAGGAAGATCATCCGCGGCGTCAGTCCGCCGCGCTGGGTGATCCAGCGGCGGATCGGCGACGGGTACATCGAGTACAGCATCTGGGTCGCCTCGGGATTGGTCACGGCCCGGCCGTTGGCGCCGAAATCCCAGGCGGCATGGAAGCCGAGATTGGCATGCGAGGTGACGCAGATCTTGTCGTGGGGAAGGGCGCCGAGCACGATGGTGCAGGCCGAGGCGCACAGCCCGTCGATGATCACATATTCGCCGGAGGATCGCAGGCCCTGATACTTGTCGACATAGGTGCCGATCCGGCCGCCGCGGTCATCGGCGATCCGGACCACGGCCTGGCTCGCACCGACCCCCGACAGCAACAGAACAACCGCGAGCAACCCCGTCCAGAATTTCATGTCGAGCCCCAGTTCAACCCGGCGAAACCGATCTGACCGACTTTGATACACGTCGAGTGATGCGCTTCTTGTGATGCATGGACTGCGGCGGACCTTGAAATCACGAGCCCTCCCCAGAACCGGAACGCGAAAGCCAAATCCAAATCGCAAATGCAGCGTGTTGCGAGATCGTGTTTTTGTCCAGGACGGCGCAGCGGTGCGAACCAAATTCAGGTCAAGTGTTGCAAGCTCGCTGCACCACACGGTTGCTGACGCGAAAATATCGCCTCACCCTGGTTCCTCGCATGGCGAACGCGCCACGTGCGCGGCAACAGCCCGGCCTGATTCGTTTTGTGACGCGACTTCGGGGTCACGGGTGCACGAGAGGCTTCCCGTGAAATTGCGGGGCTGGCAACAGGCGGGTGACACTGCTGCCTCTCGCGAATCCGATCGCGGCGGCGCTCACGAGGCGATCACATTGCACTGCAGCTTACGCACCGGCCGGCGCCGATGCCGATCTGCCGTCGGGCTGTCCGAGCCGGCGCGGCCACCTTCATCGCGGCGGCGGCGTCGCAACTCCGAGTTGATGATGGCCTCCCGATCCGAGGGCCGCGACGAGGTCGCCAGGGCCTCAGATCGGCGTCGACGGCCCCACGCGAGCTAATCCGGCAGGCGAATGCTGGCACCGAACGTCACGATCGGCGCATCGGCGGCACCGAGCTGAATCTGGCGCTCCGGCACTTCCTGATAGCTGCCGTCTTCAGTCTTTCTCAACGCATATTGCCAGACCGTTAACGTCTCGCCGCGTTCGAGCGCATCGCGGATGCGGGACGCGCCGCGACCGGGCAGCTTGATCAGATCGTCGCGCATCATTCCGATCATGGTCGGGCTGTCGCCCCGATGCAGCTCGAAGAACACCATGCGATTGGGCTTGTCGTGCGGCTTGAGCACCGTATCAGCGGTGAACAGCACGAGACAGATGGCGACCGCGATCAGCTTCCAGGTATCGGACAACATGCAATGCATCCCCGCTCCGACCCTGCGCTGGTAAGCGTCGCGCAGGACATCGGCAACTTACAGTTTGGTCATGCCAAATGAGATGACGTCCGACGTAATCGATTCGACCCGCGATCGGCGCGATCATCGGCTCCTCGTCGTTCACAACATGGAGAGCACCGATGACCGACCTTGCCACGATCGCCGACAGCTACATCTCGCTGTGGAACGAACGCGCTCCCGCGCAGCGGCGCGCGCTGCTCGCCCGGCATTGGACGGCCGATGCGAGCTACGTCGATCCCGTGATGCGGGGCGATGGTCACGACAGCATCGACGCCCTCGTTGCCGGCGTGCAGCAACGTTTCCCGGATTTCAGCTTCCGATTGATCGGGGCGGCGAACGGTCATGGCAACTACGTCCGCTTCCGTTGGGCGCTCGGCCCGAACGGCGAGAGCAGTCCGATCGAGGGCAGCGACGTCGCGGAGCTGAAGGACGGCCGCATCCATCGCATCATCGGCTTCCTCGACAAGGTCCCCGAAGGCGCCTGAGCTGCGGCAGGAGCCGGGCCGAGAGCGCGTGGCTCAGCCAGCACATGTCGTGGAGCGACATCGCTGCTGCGCCGGGCCACGCACGCGTCTGTGTGACACAGATCGAGGAGATCGATGCGTGGCGGGCGCCTGTCTCGGTCACGCCAGGCTGTCAGAGATCACTGCAATGCAGCCTGTAAGCCGAAAACTGGAGCGGGCGAAGGGAATCGAACCCTCGTATGCAGCTTGGGAAGCTGCCGTTCTACCATTGAACTACGCCCGCGCTGGCTCATGATTAGCCGAGACGCTGCGTTTCGCCAAGCGGCTTGTTGCCACGGACCTTCGCGCCGACGCTGGTGCGAAACGGACCAGTCGCCCGATCGTGATCGGCGGCGCCAGCATGGCGCGGAACGGATAGTGGACTTGCAGCTTCTGCCCATCGAAGGCGCCGCCCCTCCCCGCAGGCGGCCTGACCACGGAGCGGACGTCATGCAGAGCCAAGGCATCGCATCCGCGACGTCGCGCGCGGCGTCGTTCATGTCACGTCCGACGGCGCTCGATCTCTACACTCTGGCCGGCGGGCTGTTCCTGTTCGGCTCGCCCTGGCTGTTCGGCTTCGTCCGCACCGCCGGCCGAATCGATGCGGAGATCGTCGGCGCAGCCGTCGTCGCGTTGTCGCTCGCGGGCCTGATGGCGTTCGCCGATTGGGAGGAATGGCTGAAGGTCGCGCTGGGCGTGTGGCTGATCGCGGCGCCCTGGCTGCTCGACTTCGTCCACACGCCCGCAATGCATGTCAGCATCACCATCGGCATCGCCGTCACGTTCCTGAGCCTGCTCGAATTGTGGCTCGCGCATGATCCGGATTTCGCCAGCGATGGCCCGCCACTGATGAGCGGACCGTAGGCGAAGCGACGATTGCGGCTTCGATCCGTGCTGCGCCGCATGCCAACATTGCGATACCAATCGACTGCGATCCCACCGGCACACTTGACAACCCCGACCCAAATCAGGGCAAACCCCGCCCCGGTCGTGCCGCGCTGTTAACAAATTGTTAACAAAATTGATGCGGGCGACCGTGATGGTGATATGGTTGTAGCGTGGGGTTGAGGTGGCGTCATGGGGCGTGGGTATACGATGTTCGATACGGCCCTCGGCCGTTGCGGCGTTGCGTGGAGCGATGCCGGCATCACCGGCGTGCAGTTGCCGGAGGCGCGAGAAATCGAGACGCGCGGCCGGTTGTTCCGGCAGTTTCCCGAAGCGCGCGAGCAGCGCCCGTGTTCAAACACTGAACTCGCGATCAAGGGCATCAGCGCCATGCTGCGCGGGCAGGATGCCGACTTCTCCGATGTCGTTCTCGATCTCGACGGCGTGTCGCCGTTCAATCGGCGCGTCTACGATTGCATCCGCGCGATCCCGCGCGGCGCCACGCGCACCGCGGACGAGCTCGCAGACGAGCTGCACGTGCCGAAGGCGCTCCACTCGATCGCGCAGGCCCTGACGAAGAACAATTTCGTCCTGATCGTGCCATGC
Organism: Bradyrhizobium sp. HKCCYLS2038; assembly: GCF_051167655.1. Taxonomy (NCBI): domain Bacteria; kingdom Pseudomonadati; phylum Pseudomonadota; class Alphaproteobacteria; order Hyphomicrobiales; family Nitrobacteraceae; genus Bradyrhizobium; species Bradyrhizobium sp. HKCCYLS2038. The sequence goes on from NZ_JBNPTM010000004.1 coordinate 156,827, forward strand.
CACCGCGTGAGGGACATCGGCAGCGGACTGGACAAGCCATCCACCAACAGCGGCCTCATCTCGAAACGCCGGCTGCTGTCGCTGGAAGGCACACAGCCGCAGGCTGGCCTGAGCTTGTTCGACGCCCTGCTCACGGTCGATCGGCGGCGCGCGTCGTAACCAGGCGATGCGGAATTCTCGCGCAGGGGGCTCTCCCCTTTTGCGCGCGATGCTCTAGATTTGCGGGATGACCGCCACCCTCCTGTTCGAGAGCCGAGACGTGACCGTGTCCGAATTCCGCTGTGCAGCGGTTCCGGGCGAGCGTCCCTACATCGAGCAGTTTGCCGGCTACTCGCTGTCCTATGTGCGCAAAGGCAGCTTCGGCTGTCATCACCGCGGCCGCCTGTTCGAGCTGGTCACCGGCTCGCTGCTGGTCGGATATCCCGGCGACGAATTCATGTGCACGCACGACCATGTCTGCGGCGATGAATGTCTCTCGTTCTTCTTCGATGCCGAGGTCATCGACGAGATCGGCGGCGACGCGCGGGCCTGGCAGGCCGGCGCCGTGCCGCCGCTGCCGCAGTTGATCGTGCTCGGCGAGCTCGCCCACGCAGTGGCCGCACGGGAGCACAGTCTCGGCCTCGACGAGGTCGGGCATCTCGTGGCCAGCCGCTTCGTCACCGCTGTGTCAGGCGAGGTCGAGCGGCCGGCGAAGCCGAGCCAGCGGGATCGCCGGCGCGCGGTCGAGAGCGCGTTGTGGATCGACGAAAATGCGGAGCGCACTATCGACCTTGCGGATGCGGCGCGCGGAGCCGGCGTCAGTCCGTTCCACTTCCTGCGGCTGTTCACCGCCACGCTCGGCGTGACCCCGCATCAATATCTGATCCGCGCGCGCCTGCGCCGCGCCGCGCGACGCCTGAGCGACGAGGACACACCGGTCACCGAGATCGCCTATGATTCGGGCTTCGCCGATCTGTCCAATTTCACCCGCACCTTCACGCGCGCCGCCGGCGTATCGCCGGCAAAGTTTCGCAAGGCGTCGCGCGGTGACCGCAAGATTCTCCAAGACCGTCTGAGCCGCCATTGATTGGATGATCTCAAGCGCGTGCGGCCGCCGCATGCGAAGCATGGAGATCATCGATGTACGATCATATCGGCCTCAGGGTCGGCAATCTCGACGCCAGCGTCCGCTTCTACACGGCCGCGCTCGCGCCGCTCGGCCACATCCTCTGTTCGAAGGACGAGACCTCGGCGGGCATCGGCCCGAAGGGCGAGCCGGCGCTGTGGCTCTATCTCGACAAGGGGGCGCACAACGGCGCTGCGCACATCGCGTTTCGCGCGGCTGATCATGCCGCGGTCGACCGATTCCACAGCGAGGGATTGAAGGCCGGCGGCAGCGACAATGGCGGCGCTGGTCCGCGCGCAGACTACAGCCCGACCTACTATGCCGCTTTCCTGACCGATCCCGACGGCAACAACATCGAAGCCGTGTGTCCGTGAGGTCAGCGCCATGGCATCGATTCAGAGGGAGATTCCGATCGCAGCCCCGGCGGCTGCCGTGTGGGACGCAGTGCGCGATTTCGGCGCTGTTCATACCAGGGTGGCGCCGGGCTTCGTCATCGACACCAAGCTCGATGGCGACGTCCGCATCGTCAGCTTTGCCAACGGCAGCGTGGTGCGCGAGCAACTGGTCGACTGCAACGATGAACGCCGGCGCCTCGTCTATGCCATCAAGAATGAGCGCATCACCCAGCACAGCGCCTCGTTCCAGATTGTCCCGGACGGCGAGGAGCGCTGCCGGGTGATCTGGACGACCGACGTGCTGCCGCACGAGATCGCGCCCCATATCGAGCAGCAGATGGAGCTCGGCGCGCGGGCGATGCAGGACACGTTGAGCAGGACACGTTGAGCAGGCCCGCGCGTAGCGGCTTAGCCGGTGCGCTGCGGCGGTTGCGAACCAGAGCTGAGGCCGGCCGCCAACACGGCCGGGCGCAGCCCGGCCGCGGCGGCCGTCGATCCCCATGGAGTGAGCATGACGCTGGCCAGCGTCAGAACGCCGAGCAGCACCATCGACGCCGCCGCGAGCATGAAGAAGTCGCCTTCCGTCGCCGCATGCTGCAGCAGATAGAAGCCGCCTCCGGCAATGAAGACGAGCCGCACCGTCTGCGCCAGCACCGGCCCGATGACGCGGGCCGCCCCCTGTGAGGAGAAGTACATCGAGATCGCGAGGCCGATGAACGCATACATCGGCGCGGCGATCTGCAGGTAGTGACGGCCCGCGCTGCGTGCGCCCTCGTCCTGGGTGAAGATGTCGACCCACAATTGCGGGACGATCGCGATCAGTGTCGACAACGCCCCGACCGAGACGAACGAGACCATTCCGGCCGTCCAGGCGACCCGGCGGGCGCGCGCGATTTTCTCGGCGCCGACCGCCATGCCGACCATTGGCACCGAGGCCATGCCGATGGAGAACGCCACCGTCGTCATCATGAATTCCAGGCGCGCGCCGATGCCGTAGCCGGCGAGCACGGCGGTGCCGAACCCGGCCAGCATGTGCGTGAAGATGGTGATCGACAGCACCGACTGCAGCGGCGAGAAGCAGGCGACCGCGCCGACCTTGAGAATGTCGGCGAACATCGCGCGACTGATCGTGAGTCCGCGGAGCTTCGGCCTGACACGGGCGCGGCCGGAGAACAGGTACCAGCCCATCACCGAGATGCTGACGCTGAAGGCGAGCAGCGCGCCGGCCGCGACGCCGCGCATGCCGAGCCCCAGCACCAGGCTGAGCGTGCCGCCGAGCACGATCTGCAGCATCGCCGAGCACAGGATCATGAGCGAGGGCAGCTTCATGCTGCCCGTGCCGCGCAGGATACCGGCCATGGAATTCATCAGCCAGGGCAGCATGGCGCCGCCGAAGAAGATCTGCAGATAGGCGACCGCATGCGCCAGCACCGCGCCGCGGCCGCCGAGCAGTTCGAGCAGAGCGGGGCCGAACACGAGCATGCCGACCATGAAGGTCGCGCCGAACGACAGCGCGATCAGCAGCGCATGCGACGCCAGCGTCGATGCCCGCTCGGTGTCGCCGGCGCCGAGCGCCCGCGCGATCGCCGATGCGACGCCGCCGCCCATGGCGCCGCCGGACATCGTCATGGTCAGGATCACCAGCGGGAACACCAGGGCCATCGCCGCCAGCGCCTCGATGCCGAGCCGGCCGATATAGGAGGTCTCGGCGATGACGACGCAGACGCCGGCCGAATTCGCGATGATGTTGGGCCAGGCGAGCGACAGCAGCGTGCGCAGGATCGGGCCGTCGACCAGGGCGTTCCGCACCGGCGGTCTGGCGGGTGGCAGGGATCGTGCTTCGTCGATCGGACTGTCGGCCAAGCCGATCTCGGACATGTTCGCCCCCGCTCGACCGCGCGCGCAGCGCGGCGCCCCTTGTCGTTGGAACTGTCCTAGCACACCCCCGGACAGCGCCCCGTGCCGCGGATGCATTGCGGGTACGCGCGCGGCGCGCAGCCGTTCCTAGAGGCGGAAATGCTTGGAGAGCTTCAGGCCCTGCGCCTGGTAGTTGGAGCCGATGCGGCTGCCATACATCGCGTTCGGCCGCGCCAGCATCTTCTCATAGACGAGGCGGCCGACGATCTGGCCGTGCTCGAGGATGAACGGCACCTCGCGCGAGCGCACCTCGAGCACCGCGCGCGAGCCCTGGCCGCCGGCGCCGGCATAGCCGAAGCCGGGATCGAAGAAGCCGGCATAGTGGACGCGGAATTCGCCGACCAAGGGATCGAACGGCACCATTTCGGCGGCGTAGTCCGGCGGCACCTGCACGGCTTCCTTGGAGGCCAGGATGTAGAACTCGCCGGGATCGAGAATGAGGCTGCCGTCGGGCCGCGCCTTGATCGGCTCCCAGAACTCTTCGACCGGATAGCCGGCGCGGCGGTCGACATCGACCACGCCGGTATGGCGCTTGGCGCGGTAGCCGACATAGCCATTGGCGTTGGCGCCGGACAGATCGACGGACAGCGCGACGCCGCCGGCGAGATCCGCATCGTCGCGATCGACCAGCCGCTCGGCCTGATGCAGCGCGACCAGTTCGCCCTCCGACAGCACGGCGTCGCGATAACGAAAGCGGACCTGCGACAGCCGCGAGCCCTCGCGCAGCAGCACCGGGAACGTCTTCGGGCTGATCTCGGCATAGAGCGGGCCGTGATAGCCGGCGCCAATCATGTCGAAGCGGCGGGTGCCGTCGGCGATGACGCGGGTGAAGACGTCGAGCCGCCCGGTCGAGCTCTTCGGATTGGCGGCGGCGACAATGTCCTTCGGCAGCGCCAGGCTCTCCAGCAGCGGCACGATATAGACGCAGTTCGTCTCCAGCACCGCGCCGTCGGCGAGCGCGAACTCGTGCAGCTTCAATTCGTCGATGCGCTCGGCGACGGTCGATCCCGGACCGGGCAGAAAGCTCGCCCGCACCCGGTAGGCGATGTCGCCGAGCCGCAAATCCAGGCTCGCCGGCTGGATCTGGCTCTCGACGAAATCATATTCCGGAATGATCAGGCCGGCCTCGGCCATCGCCACGATCATGCGATCGGGCAGGATGCCGTGGGCGTCGGGGCTAAGCGAGAACGGCAAGACCTGGTCCTTTGCAGGCGCCGGAACGGCGGCTTGTGAGCCAATATAGCGTCTTTCGACCGGTTATCCGATGGCCACCTTGACGAAAAGGCCGGTTGCGACTATGAGCACGACTTATCCCGTGGTGATTTGAGCCGGCCGGCTTGCAGCCACGTTAAATAAGTCGCTAAACAGGCCGGGGACGAATGTGATCCCGGCCGTGAGGAGTTTTCCCAGGCCGGTTTTTTTGTGCCCATCGCGCCGAGCGCGGTGGCCACGATGGAGGTCACATGTCCAATTCTCCTGCGTCGAAGTCCCCCGCGAAGACCCCGGCGTCGTTCGCCCAGTATCGCCCCGAAACCCGTCTGGTGCATTCCGGCGGCCTGCGCTCCGAATTCGGCGAGACCGCCGAGGCGCTCTACCTCACGCAAGGCTTCGTCTACGCCACCGCCGAGGAGTGCGAGGCGCGCTTCAAGGGCGAGGATCCCGGCTTCATCTATTCGCGCTTCTCCAACCCCACCACGGCGATGTTCGAGCGCCGCATGATCGAGCTCGAGGGCGCCGAGGCCTGCCGTTCCGCGGCGACCGGCATGGCCGCCGTCACCACCGCGATCCTCGCGCCGCTGCGTGCCGGCGATCACGTCGTCGCGGCGAAGGCGCTGTTCGGCTCCTGCCGCTACGTCGTCGAGGACCTCTTGCCGCGCTACGGCATCGAATCCACCCTGATCGACGGGCTCGATCTTGACCAGTGGCAGAAGGCGGTCAGGCCGAACACCAAGTCGTTCTTCCTGGAGAGCCCGACCAATCCGACGCTCGACGTGCTCGACATTCCCGCCATCGCCGAGATCGCCCATGCTGCCGGCGCGCGGCTGATCGTCGACAACGTGTTCGCCACCCCGATCTGGCAGAGCCCGCTGGCGCTCGGCGCCGACGCCGTCGTGTACTCCGCGACCAAGCACATCGACGGCCAGGGCCGCTGCCTCGGCGGCGTGATCCTCTCGTCGGAAGCCTTCATCGCCGAGCACATCCACAATTTCATGCGCCAGACCGGGCCGTCGATCTCGCCGTTCAACGCCTGGGTCCTGCTCAAGGGCTTGGAGACGCTGGCGGTGCGCGTGCGCGCGCAGACCGAGACCGCCGGCAAGGTCGCCGACTTCCTTGCTGCGCATCCGAAGATCTCGCGGCTGATCTATCCGGGCCGCGAGGACCATCCGCAGGCGGCGACAGTGAGGAAGCAGATGCGCGCCGGCTCCACCCTGGTCGGCTTCGAGGTCAAGGGCGGCAAGGCCGCCGCGTTCCGCACCCTCAACGGCTTGTCGCTCGCGCGCATCTCCAACAATCTCGGCGACGCCAAGACGCTGGTCACGCATCCCGCAACAACGACGCATCAGCGGCTGACGCCGGACGCGCGCGCCGAGCTCGGCATCAGCGAAGGCTTCATCCGCTTCTCCGCCGGCCTCGAGCATGCCGATGATCTGATCGCGGATCTCGACGCCGCCCTTCGGGCAGCGTAGCGAATGGCGAACAGGGAGTAGCGAATAGGTGGTCTCATCCCTATTCACTATTCCCAACTCGCTATTCGCCCCGATCACATTGGCCGATACGTCAGCACGTCGGCCGGCGCGTTAACGCCGAGCTTCACCTGGCCGACCGAGCGGATGATGTCGTCGCCGAGCAGCTGGGCGAAGCAGGCATAGCCCCAATCGCTCATGTGCAGACCATCGGCGATGACGAACTCGTTGATCGGGATCGCCTGGCGCTCGTGCCAGTCGCGCATCACCTCGAAGCGCGGGAAGATGCCGGCGTGATGCAGCTCGGCGATGCGGCCGAGCAGCTTGTTCATGCGGCTGGCGTTCTCCGAGCGCTCGTTGACGCGCGGCGAATACTGCAGGTCCACCAGCACGACGTCCGAGGCCGCCGCCTGGATCTTGGCGACGCCGTCGTCGACCAGCTTGGCGGTCTCGGCCGGATCGAGATCGCGCAGCACGGCGTTGGTGCCGACCTGCCAGATCACGAGGTCCGGATGACGGTCGATCACCGACGTCTCCAGCCGCTTCATCATTTCCGGCGCATCCTCGCCGCCGACGCCGGCATTGATCACGCTGATGTCGGCCATCGGATATTGCCGGCGCAGCTGCGCGGCAAGCCGGTTGGGGTAGTTGTAGTCCGGCGTGGTCGCGCCGTAGCCCTGCGTCGACGACGAGCCGAACGCGACGATCACGATCGGCAGGCCCGAGGCCAGCTTGTTGGCGACGTGCGGCAGCGAGATGAAGTTCTTCTTGGCCACGCCCTTCGGCGGCAGGCACGGCACGCGGTTGAAGATGTCGGAAGCCGATTTGGCGACTTGCTTGACCTTGTCGATGGCCCGCTCGGTGATGCTCCGCGACGGCGGCTGCACCGCCGCGACCGGCTGCGCTGCTGCGGCGGGTGCGCCGGCCTCCGGCGGCGGGACCGGCTGCATCGGCGTGGCCGGCGGATTGCTGGCCGAGGGGCGCACGGCGGCGATCTGACCCGGCGCCTGGCTGCCGGCCTGGGCAACCACGATGTGACCGATGCTCGGCCGGAGCTCGCTGATCGACTCGGTGTCCTGGGCTTCAGCCGCCGGCGTGGCGCTCTGCGCATGCGCCGTCGGCGCGCTGATCGTGACGGCGAGCACGAAGGCAGCAATCGCGGACAGCCTCTCCCATCTCCTGGATACGCGGTGACGACAGTTGGTAGTCATGAACGAGACGGATCCTAGTTCTGCTGCGCCGGCCCGAGATGCGCTGCGTCGATGATGAACTTCGACAGCGCCCGGCCGAGACAATCGTGAACCTGCTTGGCCAGCTCGATCCCGTGCGTCGGATTGAACAGGTCGAAATCGCCCTGCTCGTTCCATTGCCGCATGATGGCAAAGCGGTCGAACAGCGGGACGTCACGCTGCTGCGCGACCACCCGCATGTTGTCGATGTAGGGCGGCACGGAGATCAGCGTCTCCGTCCGCGGGCTGTATTGCAGGTTCACCAAGACGACATCAGCCCCCGCATTCTGCAGCGTCGCGACACCGTCATTGACTGCCTGACGGAACTCATCAGGGTCGATGGACCGCATCGCGTCGACCGTACCGGTTTGCCAGATGACCAAATTAGGCCTTTTTCCTTCCACCAGTTTAACAAGATTGCCCGAGATTTCCTCGGCCGTCTTCTTCGGTTGCAGCTCGACGCTGAGGTTGACCGTCAGTGTCGGCAGCTTGTCCTTCAATGCGGCCTGCAGCCGGGCCGGATAGGCATTGGCGTCGGACGCGCTGACGATCACCGACGAACGGCTTCCGATCACGAGAATATCGAGCGTACGGCCGTTCTTGACGGCCTCTGCAACCTTCGGGAGCGGGCTCTCGGTGGTCAGCAGGTAGGCCGGCACCTCGCAGCTCTGCGGCGCGTCTTCGGCGCGCGCGGCCACCGCCAGCGAAGCCGCCAGCGCCGCGATACCAAACCTTAACCACGAGACGGACTTCATCAGCCCCCTCCCGCCATATCGGCGTTGCTCCGCGTCACCTTTCGCGCTGCACCCTTATCGGCCTCACGCTTGTACCACGAAATCAGCGAGGCAACTCCCCACATGGCGAGGATGCCGCACAGGCTGATCATCGCGTGCATCATGGCGCCGCCAGACACTTCGGCAAGTACGAAGTGGCCCGCGAACGCCAGAAACACGCCCAGACAGAAGATCTCCAGCGAGTGTTGCCCGCAAACAATCAACGGGCGCAGCCAGCGTGACTTCAGCGGCGGCCAATCCTTGGGCAGATAGTGCACGGTGAGTGCTGCGAGTGCGAGGAAATGGGCGAAGCGCAACACGTCAAGGTCGGTCTTGTCGATCGGATACATCCATTGCTCGATTTGCCGCGGCATCAGATGGCCGAGTTGCGGGATGTACCAGGTCAAGGTCACACAGAACGCCGCCACCAGATAGGCCACGCAGAGGCCGAGCGTGATCGGCGAGTTCAGGATGCGCGACATGCGACGGGCGCCGCCAAGCGCGCACCAGGCGCCGAAAACGAACAAGAGCTGCCAGGCAAACGGATTGAAGGCCCAGAAACCGTTCGGATAGGCCGACAGATAAAGATCGAATTCCCAGGTGACCGCGTACAGAACGACCGACAAGGCCAGCGTGAGGTCAGCCCGCCAGCGCATCAGCGCCAGGATCAGCGGCAGGAACAGCATCAGCACGATGTAGAGCGGCAGCACGTCCATGTTGACGGGCCGGAAGCGCAGGATCAGCGCCTGCACGATGGTCACGTCCGGCTGCTTCAGGAAGTCCATGATCCCCATCTCTTCGGTGTAGAGCGGGTTCTCGAAGCTGGTCGCGACGTAGGAGATCTCGGCGAGGAAGATCGTGAACAGGAAGACGTGGGCGACGTAGATCTGCCAGACGCGGCGCAGGATGCGCGCGGTGGCGATCATAAAGCCGGCGTCCTGCATCGCCCGTCCATAGACGAACGCCGCCGTGTAGCCGGAGATGAAGATGAAGATCTCGGTGGCGTCGGAGAAGCCGTAGTTGCGGATCGTGAACCAGGTCAGCAGGTTGGGCGGCAGGTGATCGATGAAGATCAGCCACAGCGCCAATCCGCGAAACAGGTCGAGCCGGAGCTCACGCTCGCCGACGGCCGGGAAGGTGATCGCGGGCGTCGCGGTGATGGCCGGAGCAGAGGCGACGGCCGGCGCAGCGGCAATGGCAGGCGCGGCGACGCTCGCGGCCACAGCGCTGTCCGCAGCCGGTGCGGCAGTGGCTCCGGGGACCGATGGTCCGGCAAGGCGATCGGCAATCGACGTCATCGGGCACCACGTCAAGGCTGCCAGCCCGCAGGCCCGGCAGGAGAAATGTAGGGCTGCGCAGTTTTTGCGCAAGCGATGAAGGACTTGTCAGCTGGGTCGCGCCCAGTTTTTCGGCGTTGGCGGACGGCTGGGAGCGATCGCGTGACGCAAGACGGATCGACGGCTCCCGGAACGCTGCCGGCCACACCAGCGAACCTCGCCTCGCACCATGGCAACGGCTCGCGCTGACGGACGGACGACAGAGTCCGCGATTCTGGTGCCATAATCTGGAACTGTGTTGAAAGCACGATGGCGTTACGATTGGTTCCCGTCCGGCTTTCCGCTACAATGCCTCCATGTACCGCGCCGTGACTCGCCACATCGAAGTGACCGTCGAACCGAACTTCCTGCCTGAGAAGTCGTCGGTCGCGGATGGCCGCTGGTTCTGGTCCTATACGATCGTCATCACCAACACCGGCAAGGAGACGGTGCAGCTGCGCAGCCGTCACTGGATCATCACCGACGGGGCCGGCCGCCAGCAGGAAGTCCGCGGCGAGGGCGTGGTCGGCGAGCAGCCGGTGCTCGCCCCTGGCGAGCGCTTCGAATACACCTCCGGCGTGCCGTTGACCACCGCTTCCGGCTTCATGTCGGGCTCCTACCAGATGCAGAGCGCCAGCGGCGAGCAGTTCGACATCGCGGTGCCGGCGTTCTCGCTCGACAGCCCGGACGGCGGCAAGCGGGTGCTGAACTAGCGCGGCGAAGATCTCGTGAGACTGACGCGCGGTCGTGCGTCCAGCTCGTTGAAATGCCGCTCTCGTCTTTCACTCTTTCGGCCCGCCGCGCCTGTCGATGACCTCCACCGCTGTCGTCCCGGGCAAGCATCCGGCAACGCGCCAGCGTTGGCGGATGCGCCGACCCGGGACCCATAACCACAGGATCAGTTTGGCGATGGCTGGAGCGGCGATCTTGTCTCACCACGGCCGCCTGTGGTTATGGGTCCCGGCTCAAGGCCGGGACGACACCATTTTTGCTGAGGCAGCTTGAGTCGCACGACCCTCTCCTACTGACGTCACAGCTTCGCGTTCTCGCGACGCATCCCGCGCCCGAGCTTTGTCCATTCGTCCGCCCTCTCGATCATGAGGGCGCAGGGAAGGCCGGGCCTCGGCTGAGGCCCGTGGCCCGCCTGCAGAAAAAAATGCAGGCGGCAGGTACCACAGGTCCAGCCGGACAGACCCGGCCCTCCCTGCGCGACGGTTTTAACGGCTGCTTCGCGTTCTCCCTGGTGCGCCGGGCTTTCTGGCCACCATCACGAGCGCGACACCCAACGGCATCGGCACCCGCTTGACATCAGCGTCAGGATGTCAGGACCGCGCGACTTGACCGTGCGCGCATCGATCGTTCGTCGGCGCGGACTGAACCACGCTGCGTCGGCACACGCCCATCGCATCCCACTGCCAACGTCTCGTGACGGTCGCGACACGCCCCTCATGCGGCAGCAGGACGCGCGGAGTTGTGCCAGTGATTTGCCCGACGGCACAAGCGATTTGTTGCTGCGACAAAGTAGCCAGACGGGCAAGGCGGTCGGGCGCGGCGACGGCTCTCAGATCAACTAATAGCGATGGCGTCGGAAACCGTAGGGTGGGCGAAGGCGCCTGGAAGGTCGCACCCAGACACGAGATGTACAGCGCCGTGCCCACCGCCCGCAACCACTGCTCGCCATGGTGGGCACGCGATGCCCTGCGCCCTGCGGGCGCACGTCATCGCTTTGCCCACCCTACGGACTGAGGACCTTGCAGCGATAGCTAATGACGACGACAGTTTTTCGCTCATGATGCATTAGCGCGCAATGCCAGTGATTGCGCCCTCTCCCCTTGTGGGAGAGGGCATGTAGGACAGCGCAGCAAACGCGGTCCGGTGAGGGGTTGCTTCCACGAGCACCTTTCCTGGAGAGACAACCCCTCACCCAATCGAACTCGCGGAGAAGATGCCCTCTCCCACAGGGGGAGAGGGCGCTGTATCGAACAGCGCAGCTGGCTGAACCAACTTAGTCTGCCATGCTTGGAGCCTGCAAAGCTCGCGCCGAAGCTCAGTTCTCCGTCACGCCCGCCTCGTGCGGGGTGAACTGATAGACCGAGGAGCAGAACTCGCAGGTGACGACGACCTTGTCGTCCTTCACCATGTCGGCGCGGTCCTGGGGCGAGAAGCTCTTCAGCATGTTGGCGACGGCATCGCGCGAGCAGGAGCAGCGCGCCTGCAGCGGGACGATGTCGAAGACGCGGACGCCGCGCTCGTGGAACAGGCGATACAGCAGACGCTCGCCGGACAGCGCCGGATCGATCAGCTCGATATCCTCGATGGTGGCGACCAGCGACTGGCCCTCGACCCAGGCCTCGTCCTCCTCGACCTCGTGCAGCTCGGTGCCCTCAGGCGCATCGCCGGGATGCAGGTCGGCCTGGCGCAGGCGCTCCGGCGCCTGCGGCAGGAATTGCGCCAGCAGGCCGCCGGCGCGCCAGCGGTGCTTGCCGCCGCTCCACTCCTCGCCGACGGCGAGACGGACGCGGGTCGGGATCTGCTCGGAGCGCAGGAAGTATTCGTGCGCGGCCTCCTCCAGGCTGCCGCCGGTGAGCGCCACCAGACCCTGGTAGCGGCTCATGTCCTGGCCCTGGTCGATGGTCATCGCGAGATGGCCTTTGCCGAGCAGAGCGCCGGAGTCCTTGGCCTCGCCAAGGCGTGCCTCGTCATAGCGCGCATAGGCGCGCAGCCGGTCGGGGGCCTGGAAGTCGACCACCAGGAACGACACCGGACCGTCGGTCTGGGTCTGCAGGATGAAGCGACCGTCGAACTTCAGCGACGAGCCGAGCAAGGTCGTCAGCACGATCGCCTCGCCGAGCAGCTTGCCCACGGGCGCGGGATAGGCGTGCTTGGTGAGAATGTCGTCGAGCGCCGGCCCCATGCGGGTGAGCCGCCCGCGCAGATCGAGCGCCGCGACCTCGAACGGCAGCACGGCGTCGTCGACCGGCACGGCCGACGGCGCGCGGCTGGTGTCGAGGTTGATGTTGGTGTCGGGGGGATTGGCTGTCATGGGGCGTATTTGGGGATGAAGCGGGCAAAGGGAAAGGGGCTTGGAACTAGCGCATACGGAGGGCTCCGTATACCATCTTGGGGAAGGGATAGGCCGCATCGGAGGCTGGGTGATGTCAGAAACACCGCATCATCGACCGACCGGCAAGCGCATCCGTACTTTCGCGAAAGCGATGCGCCGGGAGCCGACTGATGCCGAAGCCGCGATGTGGCGGCTGCTGCGCGACCGGCGCCTGTCAGAATTCAAGTTTCGCCGACAGGTGCCGTTCCGAAACTACATCCTGGACTTCGTCTGCTTCGAGCAGCGGCTGGTCATCGAGATTGATGGCAGTCAGCATGCGGATGCCACGGGTGATCGGACGAGAGACGAAGTGCTCACCAGCGAGGGCTTCAGAGTTGCGCGGTACTGGAACAATGATGTGCTCAAGCAGCGAACGGCTGTTCTCGAGGACATCCTCGCAAAACTGAGCGAGCGGAGAGAGACCACTCACCCGAGATTGCCGCGCGATATCTACTGAGTAGAGAACTACTTCTGTCACACGGATGACGGTCGAATGAACAGCCCTGACGGTGCACATGACTGCGCCCTCTCCCCTTGTGGGAGAGGGCTACATCGGCAGAAGCTACAAACTCACTCGGGTGAGGGGTTCGTGCCGCAAACTCAGGCCTCAGCCCGGGGCAACCCCTCACCCGGTTTCCATGCGAAGCATGGAAACCACCCTCTCCCACAAGGGGAGAGGGTACACCGCGTATGCGGATACGTCGCGGTGAACCCTAAGCCCGCTCGCCGAAGCACCACGCCAAAATACCCTTTTGGGCGTGCAGGCGGTTTTCGGCTTCGTCGAAGACGACGGACTGCGGGCCGTCGATGACGTCGTCGGTGACCTCCTCGCCGCGGTGGGCCGGGAGGCAGTGCATGAAGAGGGCTTCCGGCTTGGCCAGCGACATCAGCTTGGCATTGACCTGATAGGGCTTGAGCAGGTTGTGGCGGTGCTCGCCGTCCTTGTCGCCCATCGAGACCCAGGTGTCGGTGACGACACAGTCGGCGCCGGCGACGGCCGCCTCGGGATCATGGCTGAGATGGATATCGGCGCGGGTGGCGCGGATGAAGTCCTTCATCGGCTTGCCCGGCGACAGCTGCGGCGGCGTCGCCACGTTCAGCCTGAACTTGAAGCGCTCGGCGGCATGTGCCCAGGACGCCAAGACGTTGTTGTCGTCGCCGGTCCAGGCCACGGTGCGGCCTTCGATCGAGCCGCGATGCTCCTCGAAGGTCATGACGTCGGCCATCACCTGGCAGGGATGCGAGCGCCGCGTTAGGCCGTTGATGACCGGCACGGTGGCGTGCGCGGCGAGCTCGAGCAGCGCTTCGTGGCTCAGGATGCGGATCATGATCGCATCGACATAGCGCGAAAGCACGCGCGCGGTGTCGGCGATGGTCTCGCCGCGGCCGAGCTGCATCTCGGTGCCGGTCAGCATGATCGCCTCGCCGCCGAGCTGGCGCATGCCGACGTCGAACGAGACGCGGGTGCGCGTCGACGGCTTGTCGAAAATCATCGCCAGCACCTTGCCCTCGAGCGGCTTTCTCGCCGGCTCGTTGGACTTCAGCGTCTTCTTCATCCTGCTGGACAGCGCCAGCATGTTGCGCAGCTCCTCGACCGGCATCTCGGTGAGATCGAGGAAGTGACGCGGCGTGTTGGCCATGGTCTTGCTCATGATGCGGCCGCCTGCTTCGCAGAACTCGACAGCGCCGTGCAGGCGCGATCGAGCATCTCGACCGATTGTTCGATTTCGGATTCATTGACGATCAGCGGCGGCAGGAAGCGCACCACGTTGTCGCCGGCGCCGACCGTCAGGAGCTTCTGATCGCGCAGCGCCGCCACCAGATCGCCCGACGGCACCACCGCCTTGATGCCGACCAGCAGACCTTCGCCGCGCACCTCGGAGATGATATCGGGATGACGGTCGACGACAGAGGCGAGCTTCTGCTTGAGCAGCAGCGACATCTTGCGGACGTGATCGAAGAAGCCCGGCGCCAGCATGACGTCGAGCACGGCGTTGGCCGCGGATACCGCGAGCGGATTGCCGCCGAAGGTCGAGCCGTGCGTGCCCGGGGTCATGCCCGCGGCCGCCTCTGCCGTCGCGAGCACGGCGCCGATCGGGAAGCCGCCGCCGAGCGCCTTGGCAAGCGACATGACATCAGGTGTCACACCGAGCCAGCGATGCGCGAACAGATCGCCGGTGCGGCCCATGCCGGTCTGCACCTCGTCGATGACGAGCAAGAGGCCGTTGTCGTCGCAGAGCTGCCGCAGCGCCTTGTAGAACGGGAGCGGAGCGGTACGCACACCGCCCTCGCCTTGCACCGGCTCGACCAGGATGCCGGCGGTGTGCGGACCGATCGCCTTCTTCACCGCTTCGATGTCGCCGAACGGAACCTGGTCGAAGCCGTCCATCGCCGGTCCGAAGCCGTCGAGATATTTGGCGGAACCGGTCGCGGCGAGCGTCGCCAGCGTGCGACCATGGAACGCGCCTTCGAACGTGATGATACGGTAGCGTTCAGGATGGCCCTTGGCGGCGTGATATTTGCGCGTGATCTTGATCGCGCCTTCCATCGCCTCGGCGCCGGAATTGGCGAAGAACACGTAGTCGGCAAAGCTCTGCTCACACAGCCTGGTGGCCAGACGTTCACCGTCCGGACTCTTGAACAGGTTCGACATGTGCCACAGCTTGGTCGCCTGCTCCTGCAGCGCCTTGACCAGATGCGGATGCGCATGGCCGAGCGAATTGACCGCGACGCCGGAGGTGAAGTCGAGATAGCGATCACCATTGGTCGCGATCAGCCACGCGCCCTCGCCGCGCTCGAACGCCAGATCGACCCGGGCGAATACGGGGAGGAGATGCGTAGCGGCAACAGTGGTCATGGCGATCACATCAGCTGACGGGCTGGCCGAGACACGCGCCTTCAGGCGCCATCGCGCATCAGGAACCCCACCCTGGAAAACAAAATGTGCCGCCTTTTCAAGGCGGCACGTGCACCTATTGTATGCGGGCGGCGCTCGGAGTCAACTACGCGTCGACTGATCGGCGACCGCACCGGCCGTGGGATTGCGGACATCCGACACGGCTCAGACGCCCAACACGGAACCCCGGAATGTGTGGACGGTGGTTACCGACTCTTGCGCGAGAGTCACGCCATATTGTAGCGTTTTCAGCGTCGAGTACGACATCTCGTGCGGCAGTTCTGATCCCTCTTTGAGTTTCCTCGTTCGCGTTAACGTCCGGGTGCTTCACGCGCGCCCGGCGAGGGATAAGGGATTCTGCCGTCAGGGATATTCTTGAGACAAAGATCGCAGCGCCGTCCCAGAATTGGCCGGCGCAACGCGAAGGGAAAGGTTCGATGACGGTATTGACCTGGTCCGACGATCGCGTCGAGCAACTGAAAAAACTCTGGGAAGCCGGACTGTCGGCCAGCCAGATCGCCGCGGAACTCGGAAACGTGACGCGCAACGCCGTGATCGGCAAGGTGCACCGGCTGGGACTGTCCGGCCGCGCCAAGAGCCCGGCGACCGCAGCACCCCGCCAGCGCAAGGCGGCCCGCCCTGTCCAGCCGATGATGCGGGTGGCGCGCCCCGTGGCGCGCGGCAACACCGCGCTCGCACAAGTTTTCGAGGTCGAGGCAGAGCCCGATCCAGTTGCATTCGACAACGTCGTGCCGATGAACCAGCGGCTGTCGCTGCTGGAGCTCAACGAGGCCACATGCCACTGGCCGGTGGGTGATCCCTCCAGCCCGGACTTCTTCTTCTGCGGCGGCAAGGCGCTCGCCGGCCTGCCCTATTGCGCGCAGCATTCGCGCGTTGCCTATCAGCCCGCGGCCGACCGCCGCCGCCAGCCGGCGAAGTCGCCGACGCGCTGAGCGCGGGGCGCGCGAGGCCATGAGCGAGGCCTTAAGAATGGCTCGCACATCAACTCACAACTGACGAGGATGGCCCGGCCTGCGCCGGGCCTTTTGCATTGTGCAGTCAGGATGCGCGCGGCGGTCGCGACTGCGGGAAGCAGGCCGTGAACGCCGCGCCATTGCGCGGCACGCTCTCGATCAGGAGCCGGCCGCGATGGCGATTGAGGATGTGCTTGACCAGCGACAGGCCGAGCCCGGTGCCGCCCTGCGCGCGGCTGTCACCGACATCGACACGATAGAAGCGCTCGGTGAGGCGCGGCAGATGCTCGGGCGCGATGCCCGGGCCGAAGTCGCGCACCTTGACGCGGACCTCCGGCGTGCCCTCGCCCGAGATGGCCTGCTCCAGCGACACCAGCACGCGGCCGCCCGAGGCGCCGTATTTCAGCGCGTTCTCGATCAGGTTCTCGAACACGCGCAAAAGCTCCTCGCGATCGCCGGCGATCGCGACCTGCGCCTCCGGCAGGCTGGTCTCGATCACCACCTGGCGGTCGCGCGCCAACGCCTCCAGGCCATCGGTGACCTGGCGGATGATCGCGACGACATCGACCATGGTGTGGGGCTGCACATGCGCCGACAGCTCGACCCGCGACAGCGACAGCAGGTCGTCGATCAGCCGCGCCATCCGCGTCGCCTGGGCGTGCATGATGCCGAGGAAGCGCTCGCGCGCCTTGGCGTCGTCCTTGGCCGGGCCCTGCAGCGTGTCGATGAAGCCGGACAGCGCCGCCAGCGGCGTGCGCAACTCATGGCTGGCATTGGCGACGAAGTCGGCGCGCATCTCCTCGGCCCGGCGCAGCGGCGTCAGATCGTGGAAGGTCATCAGCATGCACTTGTCGGCGCCGCCGAAGGCGGTCGGCACCGGCACGGGGGTGACGATGAGCTCGGTCCAGCGATCGACCGGGACGTGATCGTGATAGGTCGCGCGCCTGGTGTCGGTCGAGGCGATCGCCTCGCGCAACGCGGTGATGATCTCCGGCGTGCGCAGCGCGAACTGGGCCAGCTCGCCCTTGCGCAGCGCCGGCGCGAGCTGCGCGGCAGCGGCGTTGAGATGGATCACGCGCCCGGCGCGGTCGAGCAGCACGGCGGGGACGGGAATGCCTGCGACGATAGCACTGACTGCGGGCGCCTCGACCGGATTGGCGTGGCGCTCCTCCTCACGCTTGGTGACGGCGCTATGCAGCCGCCAGGGCACCAGGGCCGCGCCCGCAATGCACAGGAACACCGCCAGCGCCCGCATCGGCAGCAGTTCGTCGAGGAGCACAAGGCCCGCCAGCGCAAACGCGGCCGCCAGCAGGATGATCGCGGCGTGGCGCAGCCGGTCCGGCCAGGGGGTGAAGATGGTCTGGGGAGAATGGGAGGGAGCGTCGAGAGCCATCGCGTCCTTATTCGTCTCCCCTGGTGGCGTCAGGCACCGGAATCGCTGCGCTTTCTTACATAAGCGGCCTCGGGCGGAGGGCTCGGATCGAGGCTGAGCGCCGCCTGGCGCAGCCGCTTCGACCTGGCGCTGATGATGACCTCCCGAAACGTCAGCAGGATTACAGAAATGAGGAACGGCGCCAAATAATACAGCATCCGGAACAGCAGCATTCCGGCCAGCAGCTCCTCGCGGTCCATCTGCCAGAGACCGACCAGCATGGCGGCATCGAACACGCCGAGCCCGCCGGGGGAGTGGCTGGCGAAGCCGAGCAAGGTCGCCGAGACGAAGATCACGGCGACCACGACGAAGCCGAGATTGGGCTCGTCCGGCACCAGCACGTACATCGCGAGCGCGCAGAAGCCGAGATCGATGATGCCGATCGCGATCTGCAGCAGGGTCAGCGGACCGCCCGGCAGCACCACGGTCCAGGGCCCGCGGCCGACCACGCGCGGCTTGGTCCAGACCCAGGCGACATAGCCCATCAGCCCGACCAGAAGCGCGATCGCGGCCATGCGGTTGACCCAGGGCGGCAACTGGTCGATCGAGGCGGCGGCCTCCGGGTGATAGCTGATGCCGAGCCCGAGCACGGCGGCGTTGCCGAGCCAGAACGTCAGGCCGGCGAGGAAGCAGATCTTGGCGACGTCGATCGCGTTCAGCCCATGCGCCGAATAGATCCGGTAGCGCACCGCGCCGCCGGTGAAGACGCTGGCGCCGACATTATGGCCGATCGAATAGCTGGTGAACGCCGCCAGCGCATTGATGCGGTACGGCACGTGGTCGTGGCCGATCGTGCGAACGGCGAACAGATCGTAAAACGTCAGCGTGAAATAGCCGGCCGCGACGAACAGCGCCGCGAGCGCGATCTGGTGCGGCTCGGTGCTCTTGATGGCCTCGAGCACCTCGTAGGTGTCGATGCCGCGCAGCATGTGATAGAGGACGTAGCAGGCAATCGCGATGACAGCGATGCTGATCAGCACGCCGAGCTTGTGCAGGACTTGCTTCTCGCGCAGGAACGTAGCCGCTCTGCGTATGGCTTCAAGCATCTACACCTCTACCCGTGACGACAACACGATGACCGGGCTCGGCACGGCGCCCCGAAGGCCGCCGCACATCGTCTGCACATACAACGCCCTGGTAGCGCGTTTCGGTGCATTGGGAAACACGGGCCGTGCGAACAGAACCAACCACCGGGCTATACTTAACAGGCTTCGCGGAAATGCGATGCACCGTTTTGCCGCACATCGGGCAATCCTGCGGCGCCGGCCACACTGCGGATCCCGGGTTAAACTTCGGTGAGGAGCGCCGGTCGCCCGGCCTGCGACGGCGATGATGGGGCATGGCCAAAGATAATTGCGCTCTGCCGCTTTGACAGGCTCGCCGCTCGTCAAACCTTCGTGTCTCCCGGACGCGACGGGGTGCTGACGATGGTGCAACGCAACAACGGCAAGCGCTGTCCGCGGCGGCGGACGGCGGTCAGGGCGCCGATTTCATCCGCATGCTGCGGATCACGACCAGGGCCCGCAACCAGGTGCCGATGGCGCAGCCGACGAGATAGGGCACGAACAGGATCAGCAGCAGCTCGAGCCAATAGCCGGCCCGGCCGGGGATCAGGCAGGCGATGGCCAGGCCGACGAGAGTGGCGGCGAGCGCGGCCAGCAGCAGCATCACCAGGCGCGACACCCCCGGAGCGCGATGCACCACGGCGACCCAGCCCATGCCGAGCCCGATGCCGAAGGCGCCGGCCAGCCAGCCCCAATGGAAGGCAACCAGATAGGCCA
Organism: Bradyrhizobium sp. HKCCYLS2038; assembly: GCF_051167655.1. NCBI lineage: Bacteria > Pseudomonadati > Pseudomonadota > Alphaproteobacteria > Hyphomicrobiales > Nitrobacteraceae > Bradyrhizobium > Bradyrhizobium sp. HKCCYLS2038. Next base: position 176,432 of record NZ_JBNPTM010000004.1, read on the forward strand.
TTCCGTTACCTCACCACGAATTCGATGCGCCGGTTCTGCGCGCGGCCGTCGCCGGTGTCGTTCGATGCGATCGGCTGGGTGCTGCCGTAACCGATCGCGGAAAAGCGGTCCGCCGGCAGCCCGGCCTTGGTCAGATAGTCCACCACTGCCTGGGCGCGCTTCTGCGACAGCACCTGGTTGGCCGCGGAGTCGCCCTCATTGTCGGTGTGGCCGATGATCTCGACATTGGCTGCCGGACAGCGGAAGGCGATCTCGACGAGACGATCGAGCAGCCCGGTGGAATCCCGGTCGAGGTCGCTGCGCCCGGTCTCGAAGCGGATCTTGGCCTTGCCGAGCAGTTCGGTGAACAGCTGCTGGCAGACGGTGGGATCGACCGGAGCAGCGGAGGGCTTGACCGTGATGTCGGCCTTCACCTGCCAGCCCTGCGGCACGTCCTTGCCGAGCCCGGTGCGGATCTGCTGGGCGGCGGCGTCATACAGCGCGTCGCCGGAAATCTTGATGTCGCGATCGGAGACCACGAGCGTGCCGGTCGAGAGCCGCGACAGGGCACCCAGCGCCGGCACCACCGCGTTGACGAAGTTCGACGGCGCGCCGATGCTGTTCTTGAGGTTGTCGACGACCTTCTCGCTGAAGAATTTGCGCGACGACGAGCCGACCACGACGGCATGGATGTTCTCGTCGGGGACGTTGCCCGACAAGGTCACGGTGACCGCGACCGGGTCCTTGTAGGCCTGGAAGACGTAAGGCGGCGCCTTGACCTCGTTGCTGGCGACCTTGAATCCCTCGGGCAGTTTGGCGAGCGCCGCAGCGACGGCTTCGCGCCCGCCGAGGTCGCGGGCCATGCCCGACAGCGACACGTCGCCGTCGGAGATCGTGAACTTGCCGTCCTTGAGCTTGCCGATCTGGCCGATTAGCAGCAGCGCCGCCTCCTCGAACCGCGGCGGCGCGCCGCGCGCCAGACCCATCTGGTCCGCAACCTCGACCCCGGGCAACGCCGCGCGCGTCGCCTCCACGAGCTTGCCCTTGAGCGCCGGCAGCGGCGCGTTGCCGCCCAACGTCACGCGCACGACATCGCGCTCGGCGGACCACACGAATGGCTTGGCCTCGGGCACCAGCCGGGTCTCATCATTGACCAGACGCACGCCGGGCACGGCGTCGACCGCAGCCACCGCGTCACGCCGCCCGGTCTCGGAGAAGGCATTGGCGCGCAGATAGACGTCGCGGCCGTCGACCGTGACGCTGGTCCTGTCGAGCACGGCGGCCTTGAGCGCCGCCGAACTGCGGCTGGCGAGGTCACTTTCCAAGGGAACGGTGCTGGTCCAGGCCGCGAAGCCCCAAAGCACGACGAGCGGGATGACGCCGGGCCACCATTTTCCGCTCCACCTGAAAAGTCCGCGCATTCGTCATCCGTCGCATCGAGGAAGCAGAGAGAAAACAAACCCTTGCATGCCTGTCAAACCGGAAATGCGACGCGCTTTCCGGTATCCTGCGACGTCCGGGCTAAGGTTTTCTTCAGCGATTTGTCGGTAATCTTGTCCCGACACTCACCGGGCCGCATAGTTCAGATGAGGCGATTTCGCAAAACCTTTATTCGGGCCGGCCTGGAAGCGCTGTATTTGAGCGGCGCGCATGTCTGGCTGCGCCCGATCTTCTCGGGCGTCGGCGCCATCTACACCCTGCACCACGTCCGGCCGCGTTCGAGCGCCGAATTCCAACCCAATTGTCATCTCGAGGTCACACCCGAGTTTCTGCGCGAGATGCTGTCGCATCTGCGCGACCATGACATCGAGATCGTCACCCTCGACGAAATGCACCGGCGGCTGGTGGCGCGCGACTTCTCGCGCCGCTTCGCCTGCTTCACCTTCGATGACGGCTATCGCAACAACCGCGACCATGCGCTGCCGGTGATGCGCGAATTCGATGCGCCGTTCACGATCTACGTCACCAGCGATTTCGCCGCAGGCCAGGGACGGCTGTGGTGGGTCACGCTGGAGAGGGTGGTGGCAAAGGCTGACATCATCGAGGTCGCGATCGGCGGCCTCGCGTTGCGGCTCGACGCGTCGACGCCCACGGCCAAATGCGTGGCGTTCCAGCGCCTTCACGACTGGTTGCGCTCGCTGCCGGGCGAACACGACATCCGGCGGGAGATCACCGCACTGTGTACCCGGCACGGCGTCGACGAGGAGGCGATCTGTCGCGAGCTCTGCATGAGCTGGGATGAGTTGCGGGCGCTGTCGGCGGAGCCGCTGATCACGATCGGCGCGCATTCGATCAGCCATTGCAATCTCGCCAAGCAGACCGAGGAGACGGCTCGCCTCGAGATCGCCGAAAGCCGCACGCGGATCGAGACCGAGCTGCAGCGGCCGGTGCTGCACATGGCCTATCCCTATGGCGACCGCGCCGCCGCATCCCAGCGCGAATTCGTGCTGGCCGCCGCGAGCGGCTACAAGACGGCGGTCACCACCCGCCCCGGCATGGTGTTCGCCGAAAGCGCCGATCATCTCACCGCCTTGTCGCGGGTCTCGCTGAACGGGCACTACCAGGACGCCCGCGTGCTGCCGGTGCTGACGTCCGGCGCCGCCACCGCGATGTGGAACGGCTTCCGCCGCATCGACGCGGCATAGCCTGGCCAGCATCGCGTCCCGGACGGATTGCGGCAAATTCGTGCGACTGCGTCTCACTTGACAGTGCCGACCCGTCCCGCCCACAAGCGCAGCCAACAAGCAAAGGGAGGCATCATGCTCAAGAATCTGTTCTCGCTCGACGGCCGAATCGCGCTGGTCACCGGCGGCTCGCGCGGCATCGGCAGGATGATCGCGTCCGGCCTGCTCGCGCAGGGCGCGGCGCGGGTCTACATCACCGCGCGCAAGGCTGGGCCTTGCGAGGAGACCGCCAAGGCCCTGACAGCGGAATATGGCGGCGAGTGCATCGCGCTGCCGATCGACATCTCGACGATGGCCGGAATCGACATGCTGGCGGCCGAGATCAAGAAGCGCGAGCCCAAGCTCGACATCCTCGTCAACAATGCCGGCGCCGCCTGGGGCGCCGAGTTCGATGAATTCCCGGAGAGCGGCTGGGACAAGGTGATGAATCTCAACCTCAAGACGCCGTTCTTCCTGACCAAGGCGCTGGCGGCTCCGCTGCGTGCGGCGGCGAGCACCGAGCGGCCGGCCAAGGTGATCAACATCGCATCGATCGACGGCATCTTCGTCAATCCGCTCGAGACCTATTCCTACGCCGCAAGCAAGTCGGGGCTGATCCATTTGACGCGGCGGATGGCGGCGAAGCTGATCAAGGACCACATCGTCGTCACCGCAATCGCGCCGGGCCCGTTCAAGTCCGACATGAACAAGGCCGCCCGCGACAATGCCGACGAGGTCGCCGCGCGCGTACCCGCAGGCCGCATCGGCACCGACGAGGACATGGCGGGCACGGCAATCTTCCTCGCCTCGCGCGCCGGCGACTACGTGGTGGGCAATACGATCGCGGTGGACGGCGGCATCGTCTACGCGAACCCGGGCATTCCGGGCGCAGGCTGGGATAGCTGAGGCCAGACTGTCGCTCTACGACCGGTGTGCTCCCTCTCCCCGTTCTTCACGGGGAGAAGGTCGGGGTGAGGGGCAGCCACACGGGAGGTGCCTCTGATCTGCAGCGTAACCGTCAGAGCTCAGCTGTTCGCGTTGAGCGACACCGTCGTGCCCGTCCGATGTATTTGAGAGCTGAGCCGCGTATGTGCCATGCCCCTCACCCGGATTGCTGCGCAACCCGACCTCTCCCCGCAAAGGGCGGGGAGAGGTTTGGAGAGGCCGGTGCTCGGAGCTGACTTATGGCGAATAGCGAATAGCGAATAGCGAATAGAAGGAGTGCCCCTATGCGCTACTCGCAACTCCCTATTCGCCTCTCATCAAGTCTCGATCTTCACGTATTCGAAGTCGCCCGGCTTGTTGTCGATGCCGACCTTCGGGGGCGCGATCCAGGAGGCGTATTCGCCGATCTCGGTGACGGGCTTCATCAGCGAGGCGATGTAGGCGCCGTCGTCGGTCGAGGGCAGCCAGTCGCCTTTGCGCTTCTGCCACGTGGCCTCGTCGATCAGGATGCCGTCCGGCGTGGCCTGGACATCCTTGAACTCGCCGATGGCGCGGTGGAAGGCGGTGTGCGGCAGCTTGAGCTGGAACTCATAGCCGGCCGTGCTGATGATCTTGTTCCAGCGCAGCAGGCCCTTGATGCAGTCCTGCGAGTAGTCGTCGCGCAGCCGCATGTTGAGCGCGGTCAGCGCCGGCTCGTCGACCAGCTTGATCTCACCGTCGACGAACTTCAGCACCGGATAGGTCGCGTTCTTGAGCTGGTGATCGTCCTGGATCTGGGTCTCGTGATAGCGGCCCTTGATGCCGGAATTGAAGGCGTTCGCCGCGTTGGTCGAGACCTCCGAGCCGAACAGGTCGAGCGACAGCGTGTAGTGCAGGTTCAGTTTCTTCTGGATGGTCGGCAGGTCGATGACGCCGAGCGCGCGCACGCGTGCGATGTCGGTGGGATCATCGATGCCGGCCTCGCGCATCGCATCCACCGTGCGCTGGATGACGCGGCCGACGCCGGTCTCGCCGACGAACATGTGGTGCGCCTCTTCGGTCAGCATGAAGCGGCAGGTGCGCGACAGCGGATCGAAGCCCGACTGCGCGAGCGAGTGCAGCTGCATCTTGCCGTCGCGGTCGGTGAAGTAGGTGAACATGAAGAACGACAGCCAGTCCGGCGTCTTCTCGTTGAAGGCGCCGAGCATACGCGGTGAATCCGCATCGCCCGAACGGCGGCGCAACAACTCGTCGGCCTCCTCGCGGCCGTCGCGGCCGAAATATTTCTGCAGCAGATAGACCATCGCCCAGAGGTGGCGGCCCTCCTCGACGTTGACCTGGAACAAATTGCGCATGTCGTAGAGCGACGGCGCGGTCTTGCCGAGATGGCGCTGCTGCTCGACCGAGGCCGGCTCGGTGTCACCCTGGATCACGATCAGGCGCCGCATCAGCGCGCGATACTCGCCGGGGACCTCCTGCCACGCCGGCTCGCCATAATGCTCGCCGAACGGGATTTTGCGGTCCTCTTCCTGCGGAGCAAGGAGAATGCCCCAGCGATAGTCCGGCATCTTGACGTAGTCGAACTTGGCCCAGCCGCGCGGATCGACCGAATAGGCCGTGCGCAAGTACACCAGCGACTGCTGGAAGCCCTCCGGGCCCATGTCGTTCCACCAGTCGACATAGCCGGGATGCCAGCCTTCCAGCGCCTTCAGGACCTGGCGGTCCTCGGCGAGATTCACGTTGTTGGGAATCTTGGTCGAGTAGTCGACGTTCATGATGTTCATGTTCATGGCGTGCCTCCCTGAATTCGTTCGAGCTGCGTCGCTCGTGGATGGCCGGGTCGAGCCCGGCCATGACGGATGAAAACTTAAACGCGCGTCATGTCGTATTGCGGCCGCTCGCCGGTGCCGTAGCGCCGGAGTGCGCCCTCCTCGCCGACCGCGTTGGGGCGCTGGAAGATCCAGTTCTGCCAAGCGGTGAGGCGCGCGAAGATCTTCGATTCCATCGTCTCGGGACCGGCGAAGCGCAGATTAGCCTCCAAGCCGGTGAGGCTGTCCGGCGAGAAACTGGCGCGCTCCTCGAGGAAGACGCGGATCTCGTCCTCCCAGTCGATGTCATCGAGCGCGAAGGTGACGAGGCCGAGCTCCTCGGCTTCATCGGCCTCCAACGGCTTGCCGGCCTGCGCGTGAACGCGCTCGAGCCCGTTGGGATCGTCAAGGAAGCGCGACTGCAGCCGGGTCAGGCCGTGGCTCATCGGATACGGGCCGAAGTTCATCGCCGACAATTCGATCGCCGGCGCCGGGCGGTTGTCACCCTGGATGGTGCCGATGAGCATGTAGGAGCGGTCCGAGGCGAACACGAGTTCGGCCAAGGTGCCAGCGAAGCAGGAGCCCGGCTCGACCAGCGTGACCAGCGTCCGCGACGTCACGTCGATACGCTTGAGCACGCGCTTCCAATAATGACGGATCTCGTTGACCAGCCAGTGCGCCTTGTTGGCTTCGAGGAAGGTGTCGTAGGCCAGGACCTGGGAATTCTCGCCCTGCGACTTGAAGACCAGCATGGCGATGCCGAGTTCATTGATGCGCAGATGCAGGATGGCATCGTCCAGCTCGCGCGCGACCTGCAGCGGCCAGAACGCGGCACCCTGCCCGATCATGCCGTCGATGTCGGCCGGCGGCGCGGCCTCGGGGGCCGTGATCGTGATGGTGGCGATACGGGCGGCACGGTCGATGTCGACATTGACGAAGCCGTAGCGCACGCTCGACGCATCGATCACGCGCTTGAGCGGCGTGAGTGCGACACCCTTACCACTGCCATTGCGCCTGGAGGCGGCCGCGAACTCCTTGGCGCGCTCGGCGACCTTGGCATCGACCTTCGAGTTCGGCGCGATCTCGTCGACCAGGCGCCACTGCACGGCGCGCTTGCCCTTGACACCCTCTTCGGTCGTGCAGAACGCGTCCGCACGATCGCGGCGCACCTTGCGCTTGTCGACGACGCGGGTCAGGCCGCCGGTGCCCGGCAGCACAGCGAGCAGCGGCACCTCGGGCAGCGACACCGACGACGAGCCGTCATCAGCGAGGATGATGTGGTCGGTGGCGAGCGCAAGCTCATAGCCGCCGCCGGCAGCGGTGCCGTTCACGACGGTGATGAAGCGCTGGCCGGAATTCTCGGACGAATCCTCAAAGCCGTTGCGGGTCTCGTTGGTGAACTTGCAGAAGTTCACCTTGTGGGCATGGGTGGCGCCCGCGAGCATACGGATGTTGGCGCCGGCGCAGAACACGCGCGGCTTGGCCGAGCGCAGCACCACGACCTTGACCTCAGGGTGCTCGAAGCGCAGTCGCTGCACGGCATCCGCGAGCTCGATGTCGACGCCGAGATCATAGGAATTGAGCTTGAGCTGGTAGCCCTCAAACAGGCCGCCATTCTCGTCGACGTCCATGGCGAGCGTCGCCACGTCGCCGTCGATCGAGAGCTTCCAATGCTTGTAGCGGGAGGGATCGGTCTGAAAATCGATGAACGTCTTGCCTCCCGCGAGTACGCGGTCTTCCCCGGCCATGAGTCACCCTTCGTTGGAGTGCTTATCGTTGAGATGTAAAATAATGCATGTTCTGGCTGACGTCTACGGCAAAAAGCCGAAACATGCATTTTATTTCATGTTTGTGATGCCAGGTTCGGCAAAGTGGCCGCCGCGAACTCGGCGATCACGCGCAAGGTGGCCTCGGGGGCCTCTCGATGAGGGGAATGCCCTGTCCTGGGCAGCATCGTCACCTCGACCGGGCAGTAGCACTCCTCCTGGATGATCTCGACCTGGCGGACGGTGCCGTACTGGTCGTCGACGCCCTGGATGACAGTGACGGGAACTCGGATATAGGCGAGCTCGCCGGTGATGTCCCAGGTCCGGAATGCCGGATCGAGCCACGCGCCGTTCCAGCCATGGAACGCGTTGTCGACGTCCCTGTGCCAGCGCGCCAGCTTGGCGCGCAGGTCGGTGGTCTCATACGTGGTCTTGATCGCGGCGATCGACGACACCGACACGTCCTCGACGATGACATGCGGCGCGATCAGCACGATGCCGTCGAGGCGGTGGTCGGCGTGGCTGCCGGCGTAGATCGCCGCGATCGAGGCGCCGTCGGAATGGCCGACGAGCAGGCCGCGTTGGAAACCGATCGCGTCGAGCAGCTTCGGCAGCACATCGCGCGCCTCGCGCTGCATGTAGTCGAGCGGTCGCGGCAGCGTGACGGGAGTGGAGGCGCCGTAGCCAGCACGCGAATAGACGAACACCGATGCGCCGGTCGCAGCCTGGAGCTTGTCGGGGAAATCGCCCCAAAGCCCGACCGAGCCGAGGCCTTCATGCAGCAGCACGATGCACGGAGCGTCAGATGGCTGCGGACCGATGAGGCGGTATTCGAGTTCGGAGGAGTCGATGGTGAGGAAGCCGTTCGATGAAAGCTGCACGGGTCACTCTCTCCTTCGTCATGCCCGGGCTTGACCCGCCTGCGCGGCCGAAGCCGCTTCGGCGCGGCGAAGGCCCGGGCATCCACGTCTTTTTTCGCCGCGGCGGGATGGATGGCCGGGTCAAGCCCGGCCATGACAATCATTGTGAGTTGGGCCAACGACTAAGAGGGGGCCAATTACTGATTAGTTCCCTCGCGCAGCTTGAAGCGCTGGATCTTGCCCGTTGCGGTCTTGGGCAAAGAATCCACCACCTCGATCCAGCGCGGATATTTCCACGGGCCGATCTTCTGCTTGACGTGCTCCTTGAGCTGATCGTGCAGGGTCGAGCGGTCGACGCTCGGGCGCAGCACGACATAGGCCTTCGGCTTCAACAGCCCTTCCGGATCGGCGTCCGGCACGACGGCGGCTTCGAGCACGGAAGGATGCGTGATCAGCGCGCTTTCGACCTCGAACGGCGACACCCAGATTCCCGAGACCTTGAACATGTCGTCGGAACGGCCACAGAAGGTGTAGCGGCCGTCGGTGTCGCGGACATATTTGTCGCCGGTGCGCGTCCAATAGCCCTCGAAAGTGGTACGCGTCTTGTGGCGCTGGTTCCAATAGCCCTCGCCGGCCGATGGCGCATGCACCAGCATCTCGCCGACCTCGCCATCCGGCACATCCTGACCGGCATCGTTGACGAGGCGCACTTGATAACCGGGCACCGGGCGGCCCGAGGAGCCGTATTTGATGTCGCCGGGCGCGTTCGACAGGAAGATGTGCAACAGCTCGGTCGAACCGACGCCGTCGAGAATGTCGACGCCGAAGCGTGCCTTCCAGGCATTGCCGACGGACTCCGGCAGCGCCTCGCCGGCCGAGGTGCAGATGCGCAACGCGGAGCCCGTCTTTTCGTGGCGCAGCGATTCATCGTGCAGCATCGCGGCGAACAAGGTCGGCACGCCGTAGAAGATGGTCGGGTTGTAGCGGTTGAGCAGCTTGAACATCAAAGACGGCGTCGGCCGCTCGGAATTGAGGATCGTGGTGGCGCCGACCGACAGCGGGAAGGTCAGCGCGTTGCCGAGGCCATAGGCGAAGAACAGCTTTGCCGCGGACAGGCAGACGTCGCTCTCGCGGATGCCGAGCACCTGGCTGGCGTAGGTCTCGGCGGTCGCCGCGAGATTGCCGTGCAGGTGGCGCACGCCTTTGGGCATGCCGGTCGAGCCCGACGAATACAGCCAGAATGCCGGCTCGTCCTCGTGGGTCGCGACCGTGTCGAACTGATCGCTCTCGCCCGCAAGCTCTTCGGACAGCAGCTTGTGGCCGAACGCATTGGCGCCGGAGACGACGACGCAGTCGAGATCGGGCATCCGCCCGACGATGTCCTTCACGACCGGATACAGCGCCTCGGAGACGAACAGCACGCGGGCGCGGCAGTCGGCCAGCACGTATGCGTATTGCTCCGAGGTCAGCAGCGTGTTGAGCGGCACAGGGACGATGCCGGCGCGCATGGCGCCGAGAAACACCGCCGGGAAATCCACCGTGTCGAGCATGATCATCGCCACGCGCTCCTCGCGGCGGACGCCGAGGCGGCGCAGCATGTTGGCGACGCGACAGGACTGCTGTTGCAGGCCACGATAGGTCAGCTCGGAGACAGTGTCCGTGTAGGCGAGCTTGTCGCCGCGGCCCGCCTCGACATTGCGGTCGAGCAGCCACGACACCGCATTGTACGACTTCACGGCATTCCTCCCCGGATTTTTGAATTATAATTCATAGATGGCCACCAACATCGCTTGCTGTCAATCCTCCCCGGCATTATGTTTCCGCTTCAAGAGAAGTCAGAGGGACATGGCGCTCAACAGCGACGCTGCCAGGGACGATGCCGGCCCATCCGCGGCCGAGACCGATTTCCTCGACCAGCTGGGCCAGCGGGTGCGGCGGATGCGCGGCCTCGCGGGCATGTCGCGCAAGGTGCTGGCCGAGGTGTCCGGGATTTCCGAGCGCTACATCGCCCAGCTCGAAAGCGGCAAGGGCAACGTCTCGATCGTGCTGCTGCGCCGCATCGCCAACGCCATCAACGCCCCGCTCGACGACATCATTCCCGGCGGCGAGCCATCGCCGGACTGGCCGGTCATCCGCGACCTGCTGAAGAAGGCGAGCCCGAGCCAGATCGCGCAAGTGAAGGAGCTGCTCGCCGGCGGCTCGTCAGCGCCGCTGCGGCGTGCGTTCTCAGGCATCGCGCTGATCGGCCTGCGCGGCGCCGGCAAATCGACGCTCGGCCGCATGCTCGCCGAGCGCGTCGGCTGGAGCTTCGTCGAGCTCAACAAGGAGATCGAGCGGCAGAACGGACTGTCGGTCGCTGAGATCATCGCGCTCTATGGCCAAGAAGGTTTTCGCCGCATGGAGCAGGCCGCGCTGGTGCAGCTGCTGGCGCGCAAGGAGCTGATGGTGCTGGCGACCGGCGGCGGCATCGTCTCCGAGCCCGTGACCTTCGATCTCATCCTCAACGCGTTCTACACGATCTGGCTGAAGGCCGAGCCCGAGGAGCACATGGGCCGCGTGCGCAAGCAGGGCGACCTCCGCCCGATGGCCGACGACCGCTCGGCGATGGCCGAGCTCCGCAACATCCTGGCGAGCCGCGAGCCGCTGTATGCGCGGGCGAATGCTGTGGTCGATACGGCGGGGCTGTCGGTCGATGCGGCGGCCGCACGGCTCGGCGACGCCGTGAAGCCGGTCATCGCCAACGAGGCGCGGATGTTCGCGCGCGGGTGAAACCGCCCGCGTGACGACCGCTGCGGTAACACAAGCCCCCAGATTAACCACTGCCGTCATTTTAATACCGCCGACGGTGGCCATACACCCTTTGATTGCTTAATAATGCGTTAAGTGACCGGAGGACGTATCATGGAAGAACGCCGTCGCGAGGCCCGCCAGCGCGTCTATTATGGCGGGGTTCTCACCTTCAATTCCGGCTGCTCGACGCTCGCTTGCGTCGTGCGCAACTTCAGCGACCGCGGCGTCCGGCTCGAGGTCGACGGGTCCGCGCTGCTGCCTGATCGCGTCGATCTGGCGATCGAGCGGCGCGGCTGGTCACGGCAGGCCCGCATGGTGTGGCGCGACAGCGAAGGTGCCGGCCTCGTCTTCGACGCGCCGGACCGCGACGTGATTCCGCTGGAATGGGCGCGCGCGCAGCGCCTGCGCGATCGCACCAACAAGCAGCTCAAATCGCGTCTCGAGCAGATGCTGTCGGGCCATTGAGCTGATGTCCGAGACCTCACCCGAGCACGATGAGCTGATGCTCCCATGGCCCGCCCCGCTTGCGCGGGACGCGGCGTTCGCTGTCGAACGTGCCCCGCGCAGGTCCTGGCTTGGGCGCCTCGCGCTGCTGCTCGTCGCGCAATATGTGATCGTGCTGCTGATCGGCATCGCGGCGGCATCGACCGTGCGCGCTTTCGTGCTGCCGGAAGTCGTGGGCCGCTTCGAGGCGCTGGCTGCGGCGCTCAAGCGAACGCCGCTGCCTTGAATGTCATTCGATCTCGCGCAGCTCCGCATAGGTCAGCGGGGTCAGGCCGGCGCCGTCGAAATAGATGAAGCGCAGGCGGCGGCGGCGCGAGATGAAGTTCGACGGCAGCGGATCGTAGCGGAAGGTGCCGCCGCCGAGATGCGGCGTCAGGCTGCCGACGTCGGTCAGCGCGTCGATCTCGACGCGCAGCAGCTTGAGGCTGCTGCCCTCCCGCAAGATCTCGAACGGGATGCGCGCGAGCCGCAGGAAGCTGGTCGGATCGGGCGCGGCGATGAAGCCGTCGACGAAGGCGGCTTCGACCTTGTCGAGATCGGGCTCGACCACCGCCGCCGGTTTGGCGCCTTCCGGCTGATGCGGCGTCTGCCACTGCACGGGGGAGCGATGGCCATGCGGGTGATTGTGCCCCGGGCCATGCGGCGGATGATCGTGATCATGGTGGTGATCATGATCATGCTGATGGCCATGGTCGTGATGATGATGGCCGTGATGGTGGTGTCGCATCGAGAGCCTCAGAAGCTGACCGGCTTGTTGATGATGGACTTGTGGCTTCCGAGCTTGCCGTGGGCGACCATCGAGCCCAGCGCCTCGACGACGACGCGGACGCCGATCAGCGCGGTGATATCGGACGTATCGTAGGGCGGCGAGACCTCGACGACCTCGAGCCCGCACAGGCCCTCGGCGGCGACGAGGCCGAGCAGCTTGAGCGCCTCGCGCGGCAGGAAGCCGCCGGGCTCCGGCCAGCCGGTGCCGGGCACGAAGCCGCAATCGATGGAGTCGACGTCGAACGAGATGTAGACGGCGTCGGCATCCTTCCAGGCCAGCTCCAGCGCGATCTCGGCGGTCTTCTCCAGGCCGATCTTCTCGATGTCGGCGATGGTCAGCACGTTGGTGTTGCGCTTGCGCGCGACCTCGACGCCCTCGCGCGGCACCTGCCAGCCGCCGATGCCGAGTTGCACCAGATTGGTCGGCGAGACGTTCGGCAGATTGGTCGCCCAGTACCAGGGCGTGGTGTGCATGCGCTCGTCGAGATCCTTCTCCTGGATGTCGATGTGGCGGTCGAAATGGATGATGCCGATGCGTTTGTCGGTGCATTGCGCGATGCCGCGCACGCAAGGGAAGCCGATCGAATGGTCGCCGCCGAGCATGATCGGCAGCGCGCCGGACGAAAACACATGCGCGACGCCGCGGCTGATCTGGTCGAAGCTCTTTTCCAGGTTCGCCGGAATGGTGAAGACGTCGCCGGCGTCGCACAAGGTCATCTGCTCGCGCAGGTCGACGCCGAGCTCGTAGTTGTAGGGCGTGTACAGCGCCGAGATGCGGCGGATGCCCTGCGGCCCGAAGCGGGTGCCGGGACGATAGGTGGTGCCGGAATCGAAGGGAATGCCGATCACGGCCGCGTCGTATTTGCCGACGTCGCGGACGTTCTCGACATAGGGCGCCTTCATGAAGGTGTTGATCCCGGCGAAATGCGGCAGCTCGCCGCGCGCAAACGTCGGGATCTCGCGATCGGTCAGGCTGTCCGAGCCGGGCAGGCCCATGTCGAGCGCCCATTGCTTCTCCCTGCGCCAGCCATTGCTGGACAGCTTGCCCTCGGCCTCCAGCGCCTGCCAGCCCTGCGTGGCCATCTTGTCGAAATCCGGATGGTGACGGCGCAGGGTCTGGCGCTGCGGCTGCAGGCCGGCACGGCGGGTGCGCCGCATGACTGGGAATGACATGGAGTTCTCCTTCGTTTCTTTTGAGTCTTGCGTTTCTTCTGGGTCTTGTTATTGCGCCGCCTGCACGCTGGCGCGGATGAAGCCGAGCACGGGCACGGGGCTGTCGCGGGTGAGATCGAGGTCGTAGGTGATGCGCGCGCCGAACCGCTCCGGCGCCTGCGGGTCCTTGCGTGGACGGTCGAGCGCGATCAGCCGCGTGGCGAGGCCGAACGCCTCCTTGATGTCGTGGGTGACCATCACGATGGTCATCTTGTGCTCGCGCCACAGCGGCTTGATCAGCGCATGCATCTGCGCGCGGGTCCCGGGATCGAGCGCGCCAAAGGGCTCGTCGAGCAAGAGCACGCGCGGCTGCTTGGCCAGCGCCTGCGCGATCGCGAGCCGCTGCTGCATGCCGCCGGACAGCGCGCTCGGATATTTGTCGGCGTGGGGACCGAGGCCGACCGCCTCGATCAGCGCGCGGCTCTTCTCGATCGCCTCCTTGCGCGCCGTGCCGAACAGCCGCGCGGTGAGCGGACTGGCGGCCATCTCATAGCCGAGCAGCACGTTGCCGAGCACGGTCAGATGCGGAAACACCGAGTAGCGCTGGAATACGATGCCGCGGTCGGGACCGGGCTCCGCCGGAAACGGCTGACCGTCGAGCAGCACCGCGCCCTGGCTCGGTCTCTCCTGACCGAGGATCAGCCGCAGGAACGTGCTCTTTCCCGCGCCGGAGGGACCGACGATCGACAGGAAGGTGCCGGAGGCGATCTCGAGATTGATGCGTTCGAGCACGACCTGGTTGCCGTACTCCACCCAGACGTTGCGGAAGGACAGCGTGCTCATCAGTGGCTCGCTCGCGCATAGGCCCAAGGGAAGGCGCGCTGGCCGAACCACACCAGCGCGTAGTCGAAGACGTAGGCGAGCAAGGTGATCCAGACGACGTAGGGCAGGATCACGTCCATCGACAGATAGCGCCGCACGAGGAAGATGCGGTAGCCGAGGCCGACATCGGAGGCGATCGCCTCAGCCGAGATCAGGAACAGGAAGGCGGGACCGATCATCAGCCGCAGCCCCTGGATCAGCCGCGGCATGATCTGCGGCAGCACCACGCGGATCGCGACCTGCCAGGTCGAGCCGCCCAATGTCTGCGCCTTGATCAGCTGCTCGCGCGGCATGTTCTGCACCTCGAGCGAGAGGTCGCGGACCAGGGTCGGCGTGACGCCGATGATGATCAGAACCACCTTCGACAGCTCACCGAGGCCGAACACGATGAACAGCACCGGCAGCACCGCCATCGGCGGGATCATCGACAGCACCGCGACGAGCGTGCCGAAGCCGGCGCCGGCGACGGGGAGCAATCCGATCGCCAGACCGAGCGTGAGACCGATGACGGCGGAGATGCCGAGCCCGAGCGCAAGGCGCTGCAGGCTCGCCGCCGTATCCGACCACAGCACGTAGTCGCCGGAACGCCGGTCCGGCTCGGTCGCGAGCCGCTTCGAGGTCGCGACCATCTCCGAGACCGGCGGCAGCAGCTTGTCGTCGGGATTGTCAGCCCGCCGCTGCGCCGAGCCGACCACGTAGATCAGCGCGATCAGCAGGAACGGCAGCAACGCCAGCAGCATCCGGCTACCCCGGTTCGGAACGATGTTCATCGCACGCGGCATTGCGGGACTCCCATGGTCAACGTTTAGCGCCGGCTTCAAAGCTGCCCCTCATGGTGAGGAGGCGCGAAAGCGCCGTCTCGAACCATGAGGCCGCAATCGGGCCTCATCCTTCGAGACGCTCGCTTGCGCGAGCTCCTCAGGATGAGGGTTGAGACCGGTTGCGCTGACAGCTTAGAGCTTCCCGTCCGCCGCCATCTTCATGTAGGTCGGGTCAAACCGTAGCTTGACGTTGGTCGTGGAGCCCAGCGCCTTCGTCGGCGTGGAGATGCCGACGGCGTCCTTCGACTTCACGTTCTCGCCGAGCAGATTGTGGTCGAAGCAGAAGGTGCGGACGTGGTCCATGATCTTCGGCAGCTCCGGCCCGGTCATGAAGGCGAGCGCGTCCTTCGGCTCGTAGTACATGAAGGTGGTCTTGAGCTGGGTCTCGAAGCCCGCGAGATCGGTGCCGGAGAGCTTGGCCATCGCCTCGCGCGCGGCCTTGCCCTTCTCGCTCTGATCTTTCATCAGCGCGATGGTCTCGTACCAGATGCCGACCAGCGCCTTGCCGAGCTCCGGATTGTCCTTCAGCGTCGCGCTGTTGACGACAAGGAGATCCTCGATCTCGCCCGGGATCTTGCTGGAGTCGAACACCAGCGTGGCGCCCGGCTCCGCCTTCACTTCGAGCAGCTGCGGATTCCAGGTGACGACCGCCGTCGTGTCCAGCGACTTCGCCGCCGCGACGATGTCGGCGTCCGAGGTGTTGACGGTCTTGATGTTCTTCTCGAACAGCTTCGCAGTCTCCAGACCGCGCGCCAGCAGATAGTGCGACACCGAGAGTTCGACGAGGTTGACCTTCTGGCCCTTGATGTCGGCCATGGTCTTGCCCTTCTTGAGCACGACGCCGTCATTGCCGTTCGAGTAGTCACCCATGATGATTGCGGACGTATCGACGCCGCCCGCGGCGGGAATCGTCAGCGCGTCCATGTTGGTGACGGTCACGCCATCGAACTTGCCGGCGGTGTACTGGTTGATCGACTCGACGTAGTCGTTGATCTGGGTGACCTTGATCGTGATGCCGTATTTGTCGGCCCATTTCTTGACGATCCCGGACTCGGCGGCATAGGGCCACGGCATCCAGCCGACATAGATCGTCCAGGCGATGTTGAATTCCTTCTTCTTCTCAGCTGCTGCTGGTGAGAACGATGCGGTCGCCAGCGTCGACGCCGCGAGCAGGGCAACAAACAGTTTTCGTGCGTTGAACATGTCCAGTCCCTCATTGGTTTTGTGACCTGCGGACTGGCAAAAACAACCTCGAGCCTGCCAAGCGCGGCCACTGAGGTCTCCCGGGTTTTTATCCCGCCGTGCACCAGGGCTCTCCCCTGGCGGCTGCTCTCGGACCAGCGTTCTCTCGAAGAGAACCGGAACCCTAGCTGCCAACTCTGAGCAACTAGGTCAGCAAGCCGCGTGCCAGGGAAAAACGCTTGCGATTCAATGGAACCAGCGGCACGCTGTGCTCAAAAAGCTGGCACACAGAATTCTTCTTGAGCGATAAGGCCCGCGACGAACATTGGCCATGCACATGGTGCATGAACCCGTCGCAACGTGCGGACGACCTCACAAGGCCAGCTCATCAGTCGCAATGGTGTGGAGTTCCGTCGATATGATCAAGTTCTCGGGGATTGCAGTCGCGAGCGTCCTGGCTCTGAGCCTCGCATCCGGCGCGGCGGTCGCACAGAGCGCCCCGGCTGCCGATGCGCCGGCCCAGCCCACACCCAGCCCGAGCCCCGGCCCCAGTTCGGCTCCTGCCGCAACGCCGACCGCTCCGGCCTCCGCCGCGTCCTCCGACAAGGCAGGTGAAGCGAAGCCGGCGAACGAGGCGGCCGCGCCGAAAAAGAAACGGACGCGGACCACGCGGCAGGAGGTTGAGCACTCGCTGCGCAGCGGCACGGTGCCGTCGCGCTACCGCAGCCGGGTGCCGAAGGAGTACCAGAAGTACATCCCGTTCGAGCGCTGACAGCTGTTCGGAGATCGCAGTTCGCGGGCGCCTAGGTTGGCGGCGTCAGCTTGACGATGATTCCGACGATCAGCATGAAGGCGATGCACAGCGCCGTCTCAAGGTCGGAGTGGTCCGACCAGAAGCCGCGCAGGCCGGCCACGGCACGTTTCGGTGCTTCCATTCGAAGATGAGGTACACGCATTTGCTCAACCTTTGATAAAAGGCAAAACAAAACACTACCCTGGAGAATAGTCCCGTCCCGGCCGCACCTCAATGCGAAAAATCGGCGCACCGGCACGGCTGCCGAAAGATCTACGCGCCCGCGCGCAACATGGTCTTGACGTGAGTCAATCCGCCTCCAAAGCGTCTTGCCGGGAACGCGCCCTCAAATCCCGAGATAGCGATGCTGCAGCTCCGGTTCCGCCATCAGCTGCTCCGAGGTGCCGCTCCACACCGTGCGGCCGCGCTCGATGATGTAGTGGCGATCGCAGATGCGGGTGAGGTGACCGACGTTCTTGTCGATCACCAGGATCGATTGCCCGCGCGATTTCAAGAGCGACAGGCAATTCCAGATCTCCTCGCGGATCAGCGGCGCCAGGCCTTCGGTCGCCTCGTCGAGGATCAGGAGCTTGGGATTGGTCATCAGCGCGCGGCCGATCGCCAACATCTGCTGCTCGCCGCCGGAGAGCTGATTGCCCATGTTGCTGCCGCGCTCGGCGAGCCGCGGGAACAGCGCGTGGATCTTGTCCAGCGTCCACGGATCACCAGCGCCGAGCCGGTTGGTCGAGGCTGCCACCAGATTTTCCGTGACGGTGAGATTCGGGAAGATCTGCCGCCCCTCCGGCACGAGGCCGATGCCGAGCTGGGCGATCCGGTAGGACGGCAGCTTGCGCGTCTCCTGGCCAGAGAAGCGGATCACGCCGGCGCGCGCCTGGGTCAGGCCCATGATCGAGCGGATCGTTGTGGTCTTGCCCATGCCGTTGCGGCCCATCAGCGAGACCATCTCGCCCGGACGGATCGCCAGCGACAGGCCGAACAGGACTTGGCTTAGACCGTAGCAGGTCTCGATGCCTTCGACCTCGAGCAGCATGGCGCTCGTTCCTTGATCACCCATGGCCAACCACCACGTGCTGATCGCCGAGATAGGCGCGCTTGACCTCCTCGTTCTGGCGGATGTCATCCGGCGCGCCCGAGGCGATGATGCGGCCGTAGACCAGCACCGAGATCCGATCGGCCAGCGCGAACACCGCCTCCATGTCGTGCTCGACCAGCACGATCGAGACCTCGCTGCGCAGCTCGGCCAACAGCTTCACCATGCGTTGGGATTCCGTCACGCCGAGACCGGCCATCGGTTCATCCAGCAGCATGATCTGCGGCTTGGTCGCGAGCGCAACCGCCAGCTCCAGCTCGCGCTGTTCGCCGTGGCTGAGCCGGGACACCAGCACGTCGGCGCGATGGCCGAGCCCGACGCGCTCCAGCGCGGCACGCGCGACATCGCGCAGCGCCTTCTCCTTGCGCACATTGGCGAAGAAGCGGAACGAATGCTTGCCGTCGTGGGCCTGCGCCGCGAGCGCGACATTGTCCGCCGCGGTGAAGTCGGTCAGCAGCGAGGTGATCTGGAACGAGCGCGCCAGACCGAGGGCGCTGCGCTTGTAGGCCGGGAAATGCGAGATGTCGCGGCCGCCGAGGAAGATGCGGCCGCCATGCGGCGCGAGGTGGCCGGTGAGCTGGCTGATCAAGGTGGTCTTGCCAGCGCCGTTGGGACCGATGATGGCGTGGATCTCGCCCTTGGAGACGTCGAGGCAGACGTGATCGGTGGCAATGATGCCGCCGAAGCGGCGCACCAGATTGTCGACGCGAAGCAGCGGTTCAGCCACGGTTCAATCTCCCGAGCATGCCCATGATGCCGCCGCGTCCGAACAGCACGATCAGCAGCAGCAGCGGCCCCATGATCAGCGCCCAATATTCAGTGAGCTGCGACAGCACCTCTTCCAGCACCAGGAACACGACGGAGCCGACGACCGGTCCCATCAATGTGCCCATGCCGCCGAGGATCACCATCACCATCAGGTCACCAGAGCGGGTCCAGTACATCACGGCGGGACTGACGAAATCGGTGTTGTTGGCGAGCAGCGCGCCCGACAGCCCGCACAGCATGCCGGCGATGACGAAGCAGGCGAGCTTGTAGCGCTTCGACGGAAAGCCGATCGCCTGCATGCGCTGCTCGTTGGAGCGCAGGCCCTGCAGCACCAGGCCGAAGCGCGAATTGACGATGCGCCAGACCAGCACGACGACGCCGAGCAGGCAGAACAGGCAGAGATAATAGAACTGCACGCGGTTGCCGAGATTGACCAGGCCGCCGAAATCGCTGCGCTTGTACACCGTGAGGCCGTCGTCTCCGCCGTAGCGCGCGAGGCCGGAGGCAACGTAATAGGCCATCTGAGCGAAGGCCAAGGTGATCATGATGAAGTAGACGCCGCGGGTGCGCAGCGACAGCGCGCCGATCACCAGCGCATAGAGCGCCGACACCGCGATCGCCACAGCAAACTGCGCCCAACCGGAGCCGATGCCCTCCTGCGCCAGGATGCCGACGGCGTAGCCGCCGATGCCGAGATAGGCGGCATGGCCGAAGCTCATCATGCCGCCATAGCCCATCAACAGGTTCAGGCTGACGGCCGCCAGCGCCAGGATCACGATGCGGGTGAACAGCGTCAGGATGAAGATGTTGCCGCTGAGGTTCGAATAGACCGGCAGCAGCACCAGGCCGGCTACGACCAGGGCGGCCACGATGGTCGAAACGTTGAGCTGTGATTTCATCTGCGGTTGGCCGGGAACAGACCTTCAGGCCGCGCCACCAGCACGATCGCCATCAGGAGATAGATCAGCATCGACGACAGCGCCGGCGCCGCGGTGGACGCCGACGCGGAATTCAGCACCTGGCGCAGCAGATTGGGCAGGAACGCACGACCCATGGTGTCGATCAGGCCGATCATGATCGCGGCGATGAAGGCGCCGCGGATCGAGCCGATGCCGCCGATCACGATCACGACGAAGGCAAGGATCAGGATGTTCTCGCCCATGCCGATCTGCACCGTGAGGATCGGCGCCTGCATCAGGCCGGCAAGCCCGGCGAGTGCGGCGCCGAGCCCGAACACCAGCGTGTAGAGCAGCTTGATGTTGATGCCGAGCGCGCCGATCATCTCGCGGTTGGAGGCGCCGGCCCGGATCAGCATGCCGATGCGGGTGCGCATCACGCCGAGATAGAGCAGCAGCGCCACCAGCAGGGCGACGACGATGATCGCGAGCCGATAGGCCGGATATTGGATGCCCGGCATGATCGTGACCGGAAAGGCGAGCCAGGACGGCAGCGGCAGCGCGAGGCCTGCCGGCCCCCAGATCAGCCGGACCGCCTCGTTGAAGAACAGGATCAGGCCGAAGGTCGCGAGCACGTGATCGAGATGGTCGCGCCCATAGAGATGGCGCAGTGCCGTGAATTCGAGCACGATGCCGAGCAGAAGCGTGGCACCGAGCGCCAGGACGGCGCCGAGCACGAAGCTGCCGGTCCAGGCCACGAAGGTCGCCGCGAAATAGGCGCCCATCATGTAGAGCGAGCCGTGGGCGAGGTTGACAAGGTCCATGATGCCGAACACCAGCGTCAGGCCGGCAGCCAGCAGGAACAGCAGCAGTCCGAACTGCAGCCCGTTCAGGAATTGTTCGACGACGAGAAGCATGCCCCTCACTTCACGCTCAAAAAGACGGCGGCAGAACCGTTGCAGGCGCTGCCGCCATGTCCGTCCCTGATCTTAGGACGAAGATGTTTTAAGCTTCAAGCAAATTCCAGGCCGGTCCGCGCCGGCCAGGATTCTTTTTGCTTACTTCATCGGGCACTTGTCGTGGAAGCGGTCCTGGTCGTTCTCGACGATGGTCGCTACCGTCTTCAGCGACAGCTGGCCGTCGGCATCCTTGACCACGTCCTGGAGGTAGAAGTTCTGGATCGGGATGTGGTTGTTGCCGAACTTGAAGCCGCCGCGCAACGACTTGAAGTTGGCCTTCTCCATCTCGGCCTTCATCGCGTCCTTCTTGGACGTATCGCCCTTGACTGCAACCACCGCGCTGTTGATGAGTTGCGCCGCGTCATAGGCCTGGGCACCGTAATAGGTCGGGCGCAGGCCGGTGTACTTCTTGCGGTAGTCGGCGACGAAGGTCTTGTTCTGCTCGTTGGGCAGGTCGTTGACCCATTCCTGGGCGCCGGGGACGCCGATCGCATTGTCCTTCTGCAGCGGCAGCGACAATTCGTCGACCGTAAAGGCGGTATAGAGCGGCATCTTCTCCTTGAGGCCGGCCTGCGCGTACTGATTGAGGAACTGCACGCCGGCAGCACCCGGATAGAACACGAAGATCGACTCGGCGCCGGAGGCGCGGGCCTTGGAGAGCTCGGCCGAGAAGTCGAGCTGGCTCGGCCAGACCGTATATTCCTCGCCGACGACCTGGCCCTTGAAGGTGCTCTTCAGGCCCGCCAGCATATCCTTGCCGGCCGCGTAGTTCGGGCCGATCAGGAACACCGACTTTACGTTCTTCTGGTTCATGTAGAGGCCCATCGCCGCGGGCGTCTGGTCGTTCTGCCAGGAGGTCGAGAACACGTAAGGCGAGCACAATTCGCCGGCGAGCTGCGACGGGCCGGCATTCGCCGAGATCAGGAAGGTCTGGGAATCCACCGCTGTTTTCAGCGAGGCCAGCAGCACGTTCGACCAGATATAGCCGACGATGAAATCGACCTTGTCGGACTGCACCAACTTCTCGGTCTTCTGCTTGCCGACGTCAGGCTTCTGCTGGTCGTCCTCGTAGATCACCTCGACCGGCTTGCCGTCCATCTTGCGGCCAATATGATCGAGCGCGAGCTCGAACGAATTGCGCATGTCGTTGCCGATCACGGCGGTCGGACCGCTGAAGGTCGAAACGAAGCCGATCTTGATGGTGTCGCCGGCAAAGGCCGTGCTCGAAAACAGCAGCGCCGCGGCGCCTGCCAGCCAGAAGCTCGTCTTCATGGTCTTCCCTCCCCTATTCTGCATCGTTCTTATCGTTGTTTCGTCACCGGCACGCAGCAGCGCGGCCGGCGGCGGCGTTTCGCCGCAATGTTCTGTCGCGCGGAGCTCGCCCTGCGCGCCATCGATCCATGCACCATAATTCCCGGAAGCGGGCAAAGGCAAGAACTATAGTGCCTGTTAAGAATGCTGCGGCACAGCAGAGGGCTTGAGAAGCTCATGAAAGCGGAAGCCGTCCCCACAGCCGCCGTCATGGCCGGGCTTGTCCCGGCCATCCACGTCGTCCAAAGCCCGCCGCTCGACGTGGATGCCCGGGTCGAGCCCGGGCATGACGGAGTGACTAATTAGCAGTTGGTCTTGGCGGACGAGTATTGCCTGCGATGTGCCTAGCCCAACCGAACCGCGTCACTTCACCAGGGCGCACCCACCATCAGCCATCGGCCGAAACGCCTGCTCGGCCGGGATCGTCGAGACCAGACGATAGTAGTCGTAGGGATACTTCGCCTCCTCCGGCTTCTTGACCTCGAACAGATACATCGGATGCACCACGCGGCCGTCGGCACGGATGGTGACGTCGCCGAACAGTCTGTCCTTGCCCTTGAACGTCTTCATCTGCGGAACGACGTCCTTGGCGTCATCGCTGGCGGTCGCCGCGACCGCGTTGAGATAAGCGAGCGTCGAGGCGTAGACCCCGGCCTGGTTGCCGCTCGGCATCTTGCCATTCATGCCCGGGCGCGCCGCGAAGCGCTTGGCAAAGGCGCGGGTGTCATCGTCCATGTCCCAGTAGAATGCCTCGAGCAGCTGCAGGCCCTGCGCCGCCTTCAGGCCCATGCCGTGGACGTCGTTGATGAACAGCAGGAACGCGACCAGCGACTGGCCACCCTGCTGGATGCCGAACTCGGCGGCCTGCTTGACGGCGTTGATGGTGTCGCCCCCGGCATTGGCCAATCCGATCACCTTCGCCTTGGACCCCTGCGCCTGCAGCAGGAAGGAAGCGAAGTCCGCGGTGCCGAGCGGATGCTTGGCTGAGCCCAGCACCTTGCCGCCGTGCTTCTCGATGTAGTTGGTCGCCTCCGCCTCGATGCCCTGGCCGAGCGCGTAGTTGACCGTGATGAAATACCAGTCCTTGCCGCCGCGGCCCAGCATCGCGGCGGCGGTGGTGTTGCCGGTCGCCCAGGCGTCGTTGACCCATTGAATGGTGTTCGGCGAGCAGGCCTTGCCGGTGAGGTCGGAGCTCGCCGTCGACGAGGCCAGGAACGTCATCCGGCTGTTCCGCAGGAGCTCGTTGACGGTCAGACCGACGGCCGAATTGGGCACGTCGACGACCGCGTCGACCTTGTCGACATCCAGCCATTTGCGCACGATCGCCGAGCCGACATCGGCCTTGTTCTGGTGATCGGCATAGACGATCTCGACCTTGATGCCTTTGCCGCCGCCATTGAAATCCTCCGCCGCCATGCGCGCGGCCTCGACCGAGCCCATGCCGTTGGTGTCCTGGAAGATGCCGGAGATGTCGTTGAGCACGCCGACACGTACGACACTGTCCGAGATCTCGCCGGCGGATGCGGTGCCGGCCAGACCGAGCGACGTCACCAGCGCCAAGGCGCAAGTGTTCAGATGCTTCATGAAATCCTTCCCCGTGTGTTTCTTGTTTTGATTTCGAAAGACTCAGCTCTGCCGGTCCGGAATGCGCACCACGAGCCCGGCGAGCGCCGGCTGCACCTTGATCTGGCACGACAGCCGGCTGTTCGGCAGCCGCTCGGCGGCTGTGCCGTCGAGCAGCGCATCCTCGTCGTCGGAGACCGGACCGAGCTTCGCCGTCCAGGTGTCGTCGACATAGACATGGCAGGTGGCGCAGACCGCGTTGCCGCCGCATTCGGCGACGATGCCGTCGACGCCATGCGTCAGCGCGGCCAGCATGACGCTGTCGCCGTCTGCGGCCTCCACGGTCTCACTGCGGTTGTCGGGATGAATGAAGGTGATCGTCGTCATGGGATCGCTCAGGCTGGAGTGAAGGTGACCGGCAGGCTCTCCAGCCCGCGCAGCGTGTTGTTGTAGCGGCGCACCGGCGTGCCGCTCATCGTGATGCTCGCGACCTTGCGCGCCAGTGCGGTCAGCACCGCCTCGCCTTCGAGCCGTGCGACGAGCTGGCCGACGCACATGTGGATGCCCGAGCCGAAGCCGACATGGCCGGAGACCTTTCGCGTGACGTCGTAGTTGTCCGGCTGCTCCCAGCGGCGCGGATCGCGATTGGCGCTCCCTAGGAACATCAGCACCTTCTCGCCTTCCGGGATCGTGACGCCGCCGAGCTCGACGTCAACAGTCGTGGTGCGGAAGAAGGTCTGCACCGGGCTCTCGAACCGCACCGCCTCCTCGAAGGCGTTGCGCGCCAGCGACGGATCGGCGCGCAGCCGTGCCCATTGATCGGGGAAGCGCGCCAGACAATAGACGGCCGCGCCGATGCCGTAGACGGTCGTGTCGAGGCCGGCCGAGAGCAGCGAGCGCACCAGCAATGGCGCCTCGGCCGGCGCAATCTCGCCACTGTCGCTGAAAGCATGGATGCAGGCGCCGAAGCCGCCCGGCGTGAGATTGTCGCGCTGGCACTGCTCGGTGACATAGGCCTGGTGCGGCGCGGAGCGCTCGATCGCCTGCTGG
This sequence comes from Bradyrhizobium sp. HKCCYLS2038, assembly GCF_051167655.1. Taxonomy (NCBI): domain Bacteria; kingdom Pseudomonadati; phylum Pseudomonadota; class Alphaproteobacteria; order Hyphomicrobiales; family Nitrobacteraceae; genus Bradyrhizobium; species Bradyrhizobium sp. HKCCYLS2038. Next base: position 200,982 of record NZ_JBNPTM010000004.1, read on the forward strand.
CGCAATTCGTTCGGCGGGCCGAACGCATTGAACACCAGGCTCGCATAGGGAATGAGATGGTCGCGGCCCTCCGGCTTCAGCCCGAGCGCATCAGGGAAGACCGACAGCGGATAGGCCTCGGCAAGATCGGGGATGGCATCGAACGAGCCGCGCGCGAGAAGCTCATCCACCTTGGCCTCGGCCGCGGCCATGAAGCCGTCGCGCAGCCGCTTCATGACAGCCGGTGACAGCACCTTGCTCAGAACTGCGCGGGTCCGCGTATGCGCCGGCGGATCGGCTTCGAGGATCAGGCTCGGCGGCCGCCACGGCTTCTCCTTGGCGAAGTCGCTCAAGCCGACGCCGCGGCTGGAACAGAAGGTCTGGGGATCGTTGAAGACGGCGTAGACCTCCGCGTAACGCGCGACGCCGTAGACCTTCCACGCATCGAGATAGACGACGGGCCCAGCTTCGCGCATCTCCTGATGCGCGGGATAGGGATCGTCGAAGAAGGCGAGCGAGAACGGATCGATGCCGAGATGCGGAATCGCGGCCGCGACAGCGCTGGCGGAAAGACCTGTTGGGTTCATGCTGACCTCCCGAAGTTTGGCCTTGTCATGCGGCTTTTCGTATCCCTATGACTGGTGACACATGGATGCCCGGGGATCATGAGCGAGAAACAGGGGACGCCGCGCAAGGCGCAGCCGCGCGAGCCTGAGGGCCAAGGTCGGGGGCACGGCCTCACGCTCGATCTCGACCGCTATGTGCCGGCCTTCATCACCTTCATCGCCAACAAGCTGTCGAACAGCGCCACCGCGTTCTACCAGCGCAATTTCGGCGTCAACGTCACGGAATGGCGGATCATGTCGCTGCTGGCGATCGAGCCCGGAATTCCGGCCTCGCGCATCTGCAGCGTGATCGGTTTCGACAAGGGACCTGTGAGCCGCACCCTGGCGCTGATGAAGAGCCGCGGCCTGATCGCGATCCGCAACGATCCGCAGGACGGCCGCAGCCACTCGATCTCGCTCACCGCGAAGGGCCGCGCGACCCACGACAAGGTCATCATTGCCGCATTGGAGCGCGAGCGGCGGCTGCTGGCGTGCCTCGACAAGGACGAGCAGGAAGTCCTGATCGCCTTGCTCCGCCGTATCCACGACAATCTCGACGCCGTCACCGGCGCAAGCTGAGTCCCTACGGCCAAAGCCGTCGGGACACCGAACCGCCCGCATCAACTGTCTGTTTGCGCGCACGCAAGCGGTCGCGCCTGCGGCGAGCAGGCTGCGCATGGGGTCTCCATCCCTTGTTCGATGGCACGGCTCTGCCGCGCCCTCACCTTCGCTGCCGATCGTTCCACATAATAGTTGCTTTGGCAACGATAGATTTCATCGGATTCGACGGCTGCCGTGCAATGCCTCCACTTTTATGGATCTGCGAAGCCGGCCGGAAATGTCGCGCTGCTATGGGTTGACGGGGCGATGTCGCGCCACGGCGCGAAAGGGATGCGGCGGAATGTTGGGGTTCATCTTCGGTTTCAATCTCCGCCTCGGGCGGCTGCACTATTTCCTCGCCTCGATCGGTCTCGTCGTCGTCACGCTCGCTCTCACCTTCGTCGTGGCCTTCGGCCTCGCGGCCGCGTTTCAACACACGTCGGCGTTGGCGATCACCGGGCCGGTCCTGGTGATGATCGGCCTGTTCCTGATCGCGAACCTGATGCTGCAGGCGATGCGCTTCCGCGACATCGGCTGGGATCCGGTCTGTGTCATCCCGGCTTGGATCGCCGTCATGGCGCTGGACTACGTCATTGCCACCCGGTTTCCGGACTATGCAGCGACGTCGTCGCACGCCGGCACGTGGCCCGGGGCGCTGATCAATCTCGGCTTGACCGTCGCATTGCTGTTCTTTCCCAGCAGCGCCGGCGATACGTCGTCATCGGGCGGAACTCTGATCAGCCGGACGCCGGCTCCGGCCCGAGGCTCCCGCAGCCCCGCCTCGGCCAGCGAGGCACGGCTGGCGCGCATCACCGGCGGCGATGCCGGGCGGCGCGGCTACTGATCGCTCAGCAGCAATGTGATAGGCTGATCAAAATATAGGCAGATCGCCTGCTTTACAGGACGCGCGCGGCCGTCGCCCGCGCAGACAGTCGCCTAAAGCGCTGAAACGGAACGTTTTTCCAAAGCAGCCTTGCTGAGCGCAATGTACACAATGGCACGCCGCTTGCTACCATCGCAGCCTGATCTGTGGTTGCGGGAGCATAGGAAAATGGCAAGCCAGACCTTGAGCGCAATCCACACGCGAGGCGCCGCGTGACCGAGACCGTCGCCGAGATCGTTGCCGCCCACCGCGCCGGCCTGATGACGCCGAAAGACACGGTCGCGCGTACGTTCGATCGCATCCGCGCGCACAATGACCCGGCCATCTTCATCAGCCTGCGTGACGAGAAGGCGGTTCTCGCAGAGGCAGAGGCCCTTGCGGGCAAGGACGCCGCGGCGCTGCCGCTCTACGGCGTGCCGGTCCCGGTCAAGGACAACATCGACGTCGCCGGCCTGCAGACCACGGCCGCCTGCCCCGCTTTCGCCTACACGCCCGCGCGCGATGCCACGGCGGTGGCGCGGCTGCGCGCGGCCGGCGCCATCATCATCGGCAAGACCAATCTCGACCAGTTCGCCACCGGCCTGGTCGGCGTGCGCTCGCCCTATGGTATTCCCAAGAACCCGGTCCGCGCCGATCTCGTGCCCGGCGGATCCAGTTCCGGCTCCGCCGTCGCGGTCTCGGCAGGACTGGTGCCGCTGTCGCTCGGGACCGACACCGCGGGCTCCGGCCGCGTGCCGGCGATGCTCAACAACATCGTCGGGCTGAAGCCGAGCCTCGGCATGATCTCGACCGCAGGGCTGGTGCCGGCCTGCCGCACGCTCGACTGCATCTCGGTGTTTTCGCTGACGGTCGACGATGCGGTCACGGCGCTCTCGGTGATGGCCGCGCCCGATCCGCTCGACCCGTTCTCGCGCGACCGGCCGGTGGCGGCCGTGATGTCCTTCCCGAAGCAAGTGAAGCTCGGTGTCCCCCGTCCTGGGCAACTGATCTTCTTCGGCGACAAGGCGGCGGAAGCCGCCTATGGCGCGGCCGTCGCGCGGTTCGCGGCGCTCGGCGCCGAGCTCGTGGAGTTCGACCTCGAGCCGTTCTACGAGACCGCACGGCTGCTCTATGAAGGCCCGTGGGTGGCCGAGCGCTATCTCGTGATCCGCGATCTCTTGGCCTCCGACCCCGACGCGATCCATCCGGTCACGCGCGAGATCACCATTGGCGGCGCGCGCGGCAGTGCGGCCGAGACGTTCGCTGCGCTGTATCGCTTGCAGGCGCTGCGCAAGGTGGCCGAGCGCACCTTCGCCGATGTCGATGCGCTGGTGCTGCCGACGGCGCCGACCGCCTACACGACCGCGGAGGTGCTCGCCGATCCGATCCTGCTCAACAGCCGGCTCGGCACCTACACCAACTTCGTCAACCTGCTCGACCTGTGCGGACTGGCGGTGCCGGCCGCGATGCGCGGCGACGGCATTCCGTTCGGCATCACGCTGCTGGCACCAGCCGGCCGCGATGCCGCGCTCGCCAGCCTCGGCCGCGCCTTCCACGCCGACACCGCGCTGCCGGTCGGCGCGAAATCGATCCCGCAACCGCCGCTCGCACCCGTGTCACTGTCACGGCATGGCGACGAGATCGCGATCGTCGTGGTCGGCGCGCATCTCTCCGGCATGGCGCTCAATCACGAGCTGACCAGCCTCGGCGGCCGCCTGCTGGAGGCGACGTCGACCGCGCCGGACTACAAGCTCTATGCGCTGTCGACCACGCCGCCCAAGCCCGGCATGATCAGGATCGAGCCGGGGCACGGCACCGCCATGGCGGTCGAGCTCTGGGCCTTGTCGGCCGCAAGCTTCGGCAAGTTCGTCAACCTGATTCCGCCGCCGCTCTCGATCGGCACCATCCGGCTGGCCGACGGCCGCACCGCCAAGGGCTTCCTCGTCGAGCCCGCAGCCCTCGACGGCGCCCGCGATATCTCGGAGTTCGGCGGCTGGCGGGCGTATATGGCGCGGAAGAGCTGATCATTTTCGTCATTGCGAGCGCAGCGAAGCAATCCAGGGCTCAGCAAGGACTCTGGATTGCTTCGCTGCGCTCGCAATGACGGCAACCTACACCGACACCGCGTAGATCTCATATTCGCCACGCACCAGTTCGATGTGGGCGCGCATCGCGTTCGCAGCGCCGGCCTTGTCGCCGCGCAGGATGGCGACGACGACGCGGTCGTGCTCGGCATGCGACTTGGCGAGACGGCCGAGATTGCGGAACTGGGCGCGGCGGAACGGCTGTACGCGCACCCGGGTCGCCAAAGTGATCTCGGCGATGTAGGCGTTGTGCGCACCGGCATAGATCGCGTTGTGGAAGCGCTCGTTGACCTCGTGGAAGCGCTCGGGATTGCCGGCGTGGCTGAGATTGCGCAGCTCCTCATGGATCGCCTCGAGCCGCTGCCGCTCGACCGGCGTCATGCGCTGCGCCGCGAGCCCCGCGCACAGGCCTTCGAGCTCCGCCATGGCCTCGAACATGCCGGTGAGCCGGTCGATCGACGGACGCGCCACCACGGCACCGCGATGCGCGCGCGCCTCGATCAGTCCTGAGGCCGCGAGCTGGCGCAGCGCCTCGCGCACCGGCGTCCGCGATACGTTGAACCGCTTGGCGATCTCGGTCTCGTCCAGCGGCGCGCCGGGCGCCAATGCGCCGCGCACGATGTCGTCGGCGAGCTGCAGGCGCAGCTCCTCCGCGCGGGTGATCTTGGCGACGGCCGGCGGCGCACGCTCCGTGCGCGGCAGAGCGGAATCGCGAACGAGCCGCGGCTGCGTGCGCGGCGGAAGATCGTCCAGGCTCATGCTCAGCCGCCTTTTGCTTCGTCGATGATGCTGACATGGGCGGCCACGATCCGCCATCCCTCCGGAAACCGGATCCAGGTCTGCATCTGGCGCCCGACCTTGCCGGGCGCGGTGTCGCGATAGAACAGGGTCGAGGCGACGGCGGCGTCGCGGCCATAGGTCGAGATCACCGTGCGCGCCGTGCGCCGCATCAGGCCGGCTGGCGAGCGGGCGGCGCGAAAGGCCGCAATCTCGCTGTAGCCGTAGAGGTTCTCGCCGATGCCATAGCGCAGCGTGCGGGAGTCCTGTCGGAACAGTTCGTCGAGCACGGTTACATCGTTGCTGACCAGCGCCTGTTCATAGCGCTGGAACTGCGCGGTGACTTCAGCAACGACGTCAGGCAGATCGACTTCCATTCTCCAGGACTCCTCTCGGGGCCGGCGCAGCGGCGACACCAAGCTGTTGCAAGGCGTGGGCCACACGCACTGCGATATGTTCGCACCAAGGCGCCGCAATGATCTGCACGCCGATGGGCATCGGCTCGAGCGGAATCGGCACCGCAACAACCGGCAGTCCGATGAACGAGATCGGCTGGGTATGAATGCCGATATTCGCGCGCACCGGCAGCTCGACGCCATCGAGCACGAAGGTCGCCTGCCCGAGCTTCGGCGCAATGCACGGCGTCGCAGGCGCGATCAGCACGTCCACGGACTTGAAAAGGTCGAGCACCCGGGCGCGATACCAGCGCCGGAATTTTTGCGCGCGGTCGACCATCGGTGCCGGAATCATTGCGCCCGCAATCAGACGATCGCGCACCGCGGGATCGAAATCGTTCGGCCGCGTGCGCAAGCGGTCGAGATGCAGCGAGGCGCCTTCCGTGGTGCTGATGACGTAGGCGGCCGCGCGGGCGCGCGCAGCTTCGGGCACTTCGACGACCTCAGTCACCTTCAGCGCCGCGGCGACACGGCTGACGGCCTCAGTCGCTTCGGGAAACAGATGCTTCTGAAAATGACCGCCGGCGATGGCGATGCGCAGATCGCCGAGCCCCTGCGACAACAGCGCGGAGACTGGCTCGGGCGCGCGCGCCGTGCAGGCCGCGTCATCGGGATCAGGCCCCTGCATCGCATCATAGGCGAGCGCGAGATCCTCGACCGAGCGCGCGAACGGGCCGAGGTGATCGAGGCTCGCCACGAAGGGAAACGAGCGCGCGCGCGACAGTCGGCCATAGGTCGGCTTCAGACCGAAGATGCCGCAGAACGACGACGGCACACGGATCGAGCCGTTGGTGTCGGAGCCGAGCGCGATCGGCACCAGGCCGCCGCCGACGGCGCTGCCCGAACCGCCGGACGAACCGCCGCTCATCCGCGTCGGATCGTGCGGATTGCGCGACGGGCCGTCGTGAACGTTCTCGCCGGTGAAGTCATAGGCGTATTCGCCCATGTTGAGCGCGCCGACGAGCACGGCGCCGGCGGCATCCATCCGCTCGATCAGTGTCGCGTCACGCGCCGCCGCCGGACGATCGCGATTGATCTTCGAGCCGGCGCGGGTCGGCAGTCCCGCGATGTCGAACAGATTCTTCACCGCGTACGGCACGCCGGCGAGCGGGCCGACGGGTTTGCCCGCCGCAATCGCCGCGTCGACCTCCCGCGCCTTGGCGCGGGCGCGCTCGGCGGTGACATCGGTGAAGGCGTTCAGCACGCCGTTGCGGCGTGCGATGCAGGCAAGGGTCGCTTCGGTCGCTTCCACGGCGGAAAGCTTGCCGGCCTTCACCGCGGCAGCGATGGCACTCGCGGACATCTCGGTCGAATCAAGCGGTGAAGACACTGGCGGGCTCGGTTTCATCAGGCAGGGAGAATTCGTCGACCAGCTTCGCCATGCGCAGCGAGACCTCGAGATTGGCCCGGATCGCCGGCCGCCAGGCGTCCTCGATCGGCAGCGCGAGCGCGCGCCCGACCGCGTCGATGTAGTCGTCCGAAGAACCGTTCGAAGCTTCGGCCATCAGCCTCTCCCTCAAGCTCGCATTCAATGCGCCGGCAGCGGCGGGTGCGGAATCGCCGTCAGCAGCTCGCGCGTATAGGCATCCTGCGGATCACCTAGCACACGCTCGGAGGTGCCCTGCTCGACGATTCGGCCCGACCGCATCACGATCACACGATCGCACAACAACCGCACCACATTCAAATCATGGGAGACGAACAGATAGCTCATGCCGAGCTGCTGCTTGAGATCCTGCAGCAGATTGAGCACGACCGCCTGCACGGAGACGTCGAGCGCCGCAGTCGGCTCGTCGAGGATGACCAGCTTTGGGTGCAGCGCAATCGCACGGGCGATGCCGACGCGCGCCTTCTGGCCGCCCGACAGTTGGTGCGGAAAGCGGTCGAGCAGGTTCAGCGGCAGGCCAACCATCGTCGCGAGCTCCTCGCAGCGCGCACGGAGCGCTTTGCGCCCCTTGATCTCGCCGAGCTGCAGGATCGGATCGGCGATGGCCCGCGCTGCCGTAAAGCGGGGGTTGAGGCTGTCGGTGGGATCCTGGAACACCATCTGGATGTGGCTGCGCAGCGGCAGCCGCGCGAACGCTTGCGGCAGGATGTTGCCGATCTCCTCGCCGTCGAAGCTGATACGGCCGGAGGTCTGGTCGAGCAGCCGCATCACCATCATCGACGTGGTCGACTTGCCGCAGCCGGACTCGCCGACCAGGCCGACGCTCTCGCCATGACCGACGGTGAAGCTGATGCCGTCCACGGCGCGAAACATCTCAGGCTCGATCGCCGGCTTGCGGCCGAACAGTTTTGACAACGTCGCCGAGGCGCCCTGGCGCGGATATTCCTTGACGAGCTTGTCGACGAGGAGGAGTGGGCGCGACGTCCCCGATTTCCGCTCGTCGCCCCCGGGCTCGACCCGGGGGTCCATCACCTTGAACGACTCTTGCGAAGCGAGATGGATGGCCGGGTCAAGCCCGGCCATGACGGACGGTGCGTGAGACGACGCTGACGCCTCCTCCTCCGGCAGCAGCTCCCGCAAGGACACACCGAGCCGCGGTGTGGCGCGCATCAGCTTGCGTGTGTAGGGATGCTGCGGGTTGGCGAAGATGTCGGCGGCCTTGGCGGTCTCGACCACCCGGCCCTTCTCCATCACGACGACGCGGTCGCAATAGGCGGCGGCGAGACCGAGGTCATGCGTGATCAGGATCGTCGACATGCCGCGGCTTTTCGTCAGCTCGACGACGAGGTCCATCACCGCCTTCTGCGTCGTGACGTCGAGACCCGTCGTCGGCTCGTCGGCGATCAGGAGCTGCGGATTGCACGCGAGTGCCAGCGCGATGACGACGCGCTGGCACATGCCGCCCGACAATTCGAACGGATAGGCGTGATAGCGCTCCCGCGGGCGCGCGATCTTGACCTGCTCGAGCGCGGCGATCGCCTTCTCGGCGCGGTCGCTGGCAGCCGCCTGGGCGTGCTGCTTCAGCACGTCCTCGATCTGCTGGCCCACCTTGCGGATCGGATTCAGCGCCGCGCGCGGGTTCTGGAAGATCATCGAGATTTCGCGCCCGCGCAGATCGCGCATCGCACTCTCGTCCGCCGATTTGACGTCGACGCCGGAGAACATCACCGAGCCCTCGGCGATGCGGCCGGCCCGGTCGAGAATGCGCATGACGGCGTAGGACGTCACCGACTTGCCCGAACCGGATTCGCCGACGATCGCCAGCGTCTCGCCTTTGGCCACCGAGATGTCGACATGCTGCACCGCCTTGACGATGCCGCGGCGCGTTGAGAATTCGACCGTGAGATCGTGGACGTCGAGCAGCGGCTGGGCGGTCATCGATGCCTCCACTCTTCCCGCTCGTCATGCGCGGGCCTGACCCGCGCATCCATCGAGCCAAGGAAGGGCTGTCCGAAGGGATGGATTGCCGGGTCAAGCCCGGCAATGACGGGGTGTGGGTGTGGCGCGCCCATCGCCTCAAGTCCTGCGCTGCGGATCGACGATGTCGCGCAGGCCGTCGCCGAGCAGGTTGAAGCAGAACACTGCGATCATCAGCGCGAGGCCGGGAAACAGCGCGATCCACCATTCGCCGGACACCATGAACGACGCACCTTCGGCGACCATGATGCCCCATTCCGCGGTCGGCGGCCGCACGCCGAGGCCGATGAAGGACAGGCCGGCGGCATTGAGGATCGCGTAGCCCATGGTCAGCGACATCTGCACGATCATGATCGGCATGATGTTGGGCAGGATGTGGCCGAGCAGGATGCGCAGCTCGCTGTTGCCCGACAGCCGCGCCGCCTGCACGAAGCCGGCATTGCGGCGGACATTGGCCTCGGCGCGCGCGACGCGGGCGTAGAGCGGAAAGTTCACGATCGCTGTGGCGATGATGATGTTCTGCACGGTGTTGCCGAGCGCGGCGACGATGCCCATCGCCAGCACGAACAGCGGAAACGCCATGATCGTATCGGCGATGCGGCCGACGATGCGATCGGTCCCGCCGCCGAAGAAGCCGGCGGCGACGCCGGCAAGGCCACCCATGAAGAACACCAGCGCCACGGAGGCGATGGCGATGAACGTATCCAGCCGGGTCGCGACCACGACACGGCTGAAGATGTCGCGGCCGAGCTGATCGGTGCCGAACCAGTGCGCGGCCGAGGGCGGCTTCAGCGCCGCGGCGGTGTCGCTGGCGAGCGGGTCATAGGGCACGATCCACGGCCCGAAGATCGCTGCGAACAGGATCACGACGAGAAGCCCGAAGGCAAAGCCGGTGACCTTGTTCTCGGCGAGCACGTAGCGCGTGTGCCCGATCAGGGCCATGACCCCAGATGTGCGGGCCGATACGGCGGCAGGTTCGAGGGTCGGCGCGACAGTGCTCATCCTTCCAGCCTCACTCGGGGATCGATGACGCCATAGAGAATGTCGATGACGAGGTTCAGGACCACGTACATGACCGCCATGGTCAGCACGAAGCCCTGCACCGGCGCGAAGTCGGAGGCGATCAGCGCCTCCACCGCATAGGAGCCGATGCCCGGCCAGGCGAACACCTTCTCCACCAGCACGTTGGCGCCGAGCAGGAAGGAGAACACCATCGACAGCGTGGTGATGACCGGCAGCATCGCGTTACGGAACGCGTAGGTGACGGTGACGGTCGACGGCGACAGGCCGGAAGCGCGCGCGGTGCGCACGAACTCCGACGACAGCACCGACAACATCGAGGCCCGGGTCATGCGTGCGATCGGCGCCAGCGAAAAGATCGCCAAGGTCGCAGCCGGCAGGATCAGCTGGCTCACCGCCGAGCGGAACGCCTCGCCGTCCCGTGCGATCAGCGTGTCGATGAGATAGAAGCCGGTCACGGTGTTCGGCGCGCTGTAGAACACGTCGAGCCGGCCGAGCGGCGCCGGCGACCAGCCGAGCTGGAAGTAGAACACATAGACGAGCACGAGCCCGGTGAAGAACACCGGCAGCGAGACGCCGGCCGTGGTGACGACGCGACACGTATGGTCGATCCATGAGCCCGGCCGGGTCGCTGCGAGCACGCCGAGCGGCAGCGCGATCGCGACCGACACCAGCAGGCCGAGCAAGGTGAGCTCGGCGGAAGCGGGCAATCGGTTGCGGATCTCGGTCGCGACCGGCTGGCCCGTCGTCAGCGAGCTGCCGAGATCACCATGGGCGAGATCGACGGTGTAGCGGAAGAACTGCTCGACTAGCGGCTTGTCGAAGCCGAGCTTCTTGCGGATCTGCTCGACGGCTTCCTTGGTGGCCGCGGGGCCGGCGAAATACGCCGCGGGATCACCTGGCAGCGCGCGGGTGAGCAGGAAGGTGACGATCACCACACCGATCAGCGAAGGAATAGCGAAGGCGAGACGCTTGGCGATGAGGCTCAGCATGGCCAGCGCCTCTCCGGAATTGCCACAGCTCCCGAGGCAGTAAGTGGTGTGCTCCCTCCCCCCTTGTGGGGGAGGGCTGGGGAGGGGGGTGAGCCGAGAAGGCGGTCCCCGTGGCTACCCCCCTCCCCGCCCCTCCCCCACAAGGGGGGAGGGAGTGAGAGAGCACGGGTCACGTGCCCAAAGCAGCTCATGCCGCTCATCCCTTCACCAGCGCGCGATAGTCGAGCCTGCGATGGAACCAGTACTGATAGCCGGAGATGTTCTTCTGCATCGCGACGTTGACGAACGGCTGGTACAGCGGGATGCGCGGCACCTCGGCGAAGGCGAGGTCGACGAAGCCCTTGACGTCGGCGTCGTAGGCCGCCTTGTCGCCGGTTGCGGCGGCGTCGCGGGCGCCATTGATGAGCTTGTCCATCTCCAGCGACTTGTAGCTCATCGTGTTGAACACGGAATTGTTGCCGTGATAGCACCAGTAGAAGAAGTACTCGGGATAATCGAGCCAGCCCGAGAAGATGTTGGTGAAGAGCGGCATCTCCTTCTTGTTCAGCTCGGTGCGCCAGTTGGCGCCGGGCACCTTGTTGATCGTGGTCTTGATGCCGAGCTGGGCGAGGCTCTCCTGGACCAGCACGCAGAGCGGCTCGTTCACCTGCGCAAAATTAAGATCGAACGAGATCGTCGTCTCGAAGCCGTTGGCGTAGCCGGCCTCGGCCAGCAGCGCCTTGGCTTTCTCCATGTCGGTGACGTATTTCGTCGGCTGCGGCCAGGCCACTTCGGTCGCCTTGTCGGGCGCGGCGCCGAACATCGGATTGGCGAGCCCGAACATCACGGCGTCGATGATCTTCTGATACGGCATCGCATAGGCGAGCGCCTGGCGCACCTTGGGATTGTCGAACGGCGGCTTGGTCACGTTCATGCCGATGTACTGGATGCCGTTCGAGATCGGCAGAGAGATCACGGTGTGCTTGCCGTTCGACTTCATCTCCTGGAAGTCCTTGTTCGGCAGCTCATAGGAGATGTCGGCATCGCCGCGCTCGAGCAGCGCCCGACGATTGCCGGCCTGCGGCACCATGCGCCAGATCACGCGCTTGATCTTCGGCAGCGGACCGCACACCCAGTCGTCATTGCGTTCCATGATCACTTCGGTGCCGGCGGTCCATTTCGTCACCTTGTAGGCGCCGGAGCCCGCGGTCTGCTGCTTGGTATATTCGAGGCCCCAAGGATCCTTGTCGGTGGCGTTCTTCTTGACCAGTTCGGAGTTGACGACGCAGGGCACGATGACGGCGAGGTCGGGGATCGTCAGCCGGTCCTTCTTCAGGAAGTCGACACGCACGGTGTAGTCATCGACGATGACGAACTGCTCGGGCTTGGTCAGCGAGCCCGCGCTCATCTGGAAGGTCGGGAAGCCGCCGACGCTGACGGCACGATCGAGCGACCACTTCACGTCCTTGGCGGTGACCGGCGTGCCATCGTGGAATTTGGCGTTCTTGCGCAGCTTGAAGATGGCCGACATGTCGCCGATCGTCATGTCCTCGGCGAGCTCTGGCTTGAACTTGTCGCGATCGTAATACGGCACGCCGCCAGGACCGCTTTTCATCTCGTGGCCGATCAGCCGGTCGTAGCAGTTCCAGGAGACCTCGTAGCCCGGCACGTTGGTGCCGATGCCATGGATGTCGAGATTGTTCGGCCCGCCCTCGGACACGATGAGCAACGTCTCGGACCGCGCATCGGCCTTGGCGGAGGACATCACCGCCGGCGCCATCGGCAGCGCGGCACCTGCGGCAAGACCAGACACCGACTTCAGAAAATCGCGACGCTTCATCAAATGCTCCCACGGACTACGACCGGCGAGAGCAGATTTCGCAAGCTTCGTGCCAAGCTCGCGCGAAAATCAAGCCGTTGAATAAATTGGCTTTTCCAACGAACCTGAAAGCGCGGCCCAGGCGAATTGCATACAAATATCGAGTTTTGATTACGTTGTAGGCACTCGGCGCAGGCTGCCCGTATGGCCAGCACGGCTACTGGCAGAAGTCCTCGTTGTTGATGCGCTGGCAACGCGGGCCCGCCGCGATCCTCTGACGCGCGCATCCCTCCTTGGCGTCGATCTTTCTCAAGGCTCGAAGTGCGGCCATGGTCGGCCGGTACCAGAGATAGTGCTCGTCGGTCAGCAGCGAGGCCCGTCTCAGACCCCCGACCGTCGATGGGTCGAACGATCCGCTCAGCGGTCCGCCGAGACAGCCGAGCCGGGCCAGTTCGTCCTGAAGCCGGGAAATCAGCTCACGCCCGTCGAAGCTTGGCCCCGCGCTGTCCAGCACCACGGCTTCGCGCAATCGCGATGCCGACGCGCGCGCCTCGGCGGCTTCGGGCGCGTCTGGAAACAGCGACGCGACCAGATCGAACGCCTCTGGCGTTCGGACTTGGCGCGCTCGCGCCAGCACCTCGGCGGCACGCGAGGCGTCCGGCGGCTTGCGCTCGACTGCGGCGGCCCGACGCTGCTCTAGGATGCTTCGCGCGCGCGCGGCCTCCTCGCTGTCGGGAAAGCGGTCGACCAGCAGCTCGAACAGCGCGAGGTTGTCCGTCTCGGTCGCAGCCGCGAGCAGCTGGGTGGCCTGGCTTGGCGGCGGCGCCGGCGGCACGAAGTAGAAATCCGTCTCGATCGATGTGGATTCCCAAGGGATCTGCTGCTCGGCGGTCGCCAGCCGGACCTGGCGGCGGACGCTCTTGAAGACGTCCTCCAGCTTCTCGCCGGGCGCGCTCATCGCCTGCGCCAGCGCGAGCGTATAGGGGCTGTGGCCGTTGTCGCCGTCGAAAGCCGCCTTGCCGGAGCCGGTGGCGGACGCGATGAAGGCGCCATAGACCGCGCCCATCGGGGCCAGCCCGAGCAGGCCGTTGGCCGCCACCGCGCCCTCCGGAAACGGATTGTCCCGACACGCATCGAGGATCAGGATGTTGACGCGATTGCCGGCCGATGACAGCCGGTCCGCAATGCGCTTGACGCTCATGGCGTGACCGGCGAGATCCGCCTTGCGCTTGATGTCGGCGTCGACAGGGACAAGGTAGTTCAGCCCGTCGCTCTCCAGACCATGTCCGGCATAGTAGAACACCGACACGACGTCGGGGCCGCGCTGCTTGATGACCTGCGCGAACGCCTCAACATCTTCCCCCATCGCCTTCAGGTCGCGATTGGTCTTCAGCGTCACCTCGAAGCCGAGCTGCCGAAGCCGGTCGGCGATCAGGTCGGCGTCCTTGCCGGGATTTTCGAGCTGCCTAAGCCGCACGTAGTTGGCATTGCCGACGACGAGCGCCACGCGCGGCGCTGACGCAGGTACCATCTTCCTCTGAGCTTCAGCCGCGATAACTGGCGCGATCCCGTGCAAGATGAGCCCGAGCGCGAGTGCCGCGATGGACCAGACTGAGTGGCGGAAAAATCCTGTTCGCATGTCTGCATTATATCGAAGCCGCAACAGCCGGCCACCATCATCGAATTGACGGCAGACAGCACGTATGATCCGCTTCATGGCCTCCATTGCGCAGCGCCTGATGCCGCGACCTTATTTCATATTGCTGATGGGTTTCCTGCTGTGGAGCGCTCCGGCGACGGCCGAGGTTCTGAGCGGCCGCGAATTCCAGAACCTGCTGGCGGGCGGCCCCGAGGGCACCACCATCGTCTTTCGCGGCGGAACGGACAAACTGTACTTCTCGCCCACATTGAAGAACAGGCTGCGCGCGAGCCCTGAACTGGGACCCGATTTCATCAAGCAGAAGATCCTGCGCAGCACCGTCGCCGAAGGCGTCTTCGTCAGCGCATCGATCGAGAATGGCAAGCCGCGCACGATCACCGGCATCGCCGGGATCGCCGCCGACAGCGACAGCGGACACGGCATTCTGACGTTGCTGCAGACCTTTCCCGACGACACCAGTCTCAAGGCGTTCGAGAAGCGCGACCGGCTGTATGCGGTGCTGATCGTCGAAGACGCGCCGGGCGGCGTTGTGTGTCGCAAATCACAGTGGGAGCGACTGTTTTCGGTCAAGGGAGAGCCAAAGATGACGACGGTGCCCTGCGACTTCCTAGTCGGCAACGCGATCACGCCATCGACGGCTCCGTGATAGCCGCAACAAGGGGGACGATATGACGACAGACGGTATTCGCCGCATGCCCGCCGTGCGGAAATCTCGACCTTGGCTGCTTGCCATGGCGCTGGCACTGTTTGCGCTGGTCGCCTTGCTGCCGTCGCGGCCGGCCATGGCTTCCGGAGCGCTGATCGCCGCCTCCAACGCAGCCATCGGCGAGCTCGGGGGCTGCAGTACCAAGAGGGGTCCTGATCTTTATAACTGCGTCGCCGACGTGCTCGATCGGCTGAACTCCCGCATCGCCCCGATCAACGTTCCGGAGACCAAGCGCGCGTTGCAGACGGCCGCCCAAGAGTTGCGTGCCGCGACCTCCAAGACGCTCGCCGTCTCGGCGATCGCACGCTGCCAGGCCGCGATATCCGCCATCATCCGCGGGCAGCGTGCAGCAGGTGGCGATGCAAAAGGCCTGACCGCGATCACTGGCGTGTTGTCGCGTGCGATGCAGCTGGTCCAGAGCAAGGGCTGAGCGACGCCAATCGTGACCAAGGTACGGGATGGCAGATACACTCGATCTCCAGAGGAAGAACACATGAAGGTTCGAGACCTGTTCGAGACGCCGTCGCAGAAGTCGGGCGGGCGATGGTGGCGCTGGCTGCCCGTCGCCATGCTGGCGATCTTCGTGCTGATGGGCCCATCACAAGTGCGGCCCGCGATGGCGTCGGCCGTTCTGAATGCTGCGGCGAGCAATGCCGCCGGCGGGCTCGGGATGTGCAGCAGCAAGACGGGCAAGGACCTCTACAACTGTGTCGCCGACGTGATCGACCGGATGGCTTCCAACATCGGCGCGGCCAACGTTCCGGAGACGCAACGCGCGTTGCAGACGGCCGCAGCCGGATTGCGCGCGGCCAGCTCCAAGGCGCAAGCCATCTCGGCGATCTCGCGCTGCCAGTCGGTGATATCGGGATACCTGAAGCAGGTCCGCGCGGCCGGCGGTCGCTACGTCACCGGATTGGGCGACACGGGCCTGACCTCGATATCCAGCGTGCTGTCGCGCGCGATCCAACTGGTCCAGAGCAAGGGCTGACGCAGCAGCGAGACAAGCATGTCTATCAACGAAAGATCGCACCGCCTGATCGTGATGGCGATGATCCTCGCTTTGCTGGGAGTGGGCCTGGTCGCCGGCACGCCGGCGCGCGCCGATGCCGGCATGGCGGCTGCCGCAGTGACCGCGAATGGCGGTCTTGCGGGCTGCGCCACCAACAGCGGCAAGGCGCTGTATGACTGCGTCGCCAACGTCCTGGACAAGCTCAGCAACGAGATCACCGCGCCGGGCGTGCCGGAGACGCGACGCGCGCTCAGCAATGCCGCAGCAAAGTTGCGGGTAGCCACGACCAAGGTGCAGGCCTTGTCCGCCGTCTCGCAGTGCCGGGCGCTGGTTGCGGGCGCGCTGGCCAAGGTTCGTGCGCTCGGAGGCGGCTACGTCTCCGGCTGGGGCGGCGGCGCCGGAGGAGGATCGGGCCTCGCCGCCGTGGCCGACGTGCTCGCGCGCGCCGCCAAGCTGATCCAAACCAAGGGCTGAGCCGCGCCGCTCAATCGGGCCAGATCAGCGCCTGCAGCTCATCGAAGTCGCGTACCTTGGACGCCCAATCCGGGATGCAGATGTGCCGGAGCGGATCGCTGTGCTGGTGCAACAGCATCAGCACGAGCAGCCGTCGCTTGAGCTGCCAGGTGATGCCCGCCGGCGGGACGCCATAGCCTTCGAACAGGGCGCGCACGCGTCCCGGATGGCCGGCGGCCATGAAGGCGCTCGGTCCCAGCAGGTCGTATTCGCCGAACCCGGTCATGACGTCGCCGAAGTCGAACAGCCCGCTCACGCGCCAGCCCTCGCTGCCGCGGGCGATCAGGAAGTTCTCCGGAATGTATTCGCCGGTCAGGATGACCGGATGCGGATCACGCGGCAGCAGGACGATCGCTTCCTGCAAGAGATCATCGAGTTGCGCCAGCAGCGGCGACGGCAGGCCGAGCCGCTGATGGCGATCACGACACCCAGCGACCTGCGCCTGCATGAAGTCGGACCAGCTCGGACCAAGCTCCATCAGCTGCCCGGGCGGGACTCGCTGCACGTCGGCGATCACGCGGCCGATCCGTCGGAGCAGGTCCTGCTTGCCCGGCTCCGCGAGACGCGGCCAGACGTCGGATGCCGGAACGCCGTCGAGCCGTGTCATGATCAGATAGGACCAGCCGTCGCGCTCGCCCTCGTGCAGCAATTCGGGCGTGGCAACGTCGGCCAGGCGCCCAAAAATCAGGCGCAGCGACGCCCGCTCGGACAGGAATTGTCGGCGAAGAAAGGCCGGGAAGATCTTCAGGATCGCACCGTCGCCGAGCGTTGCGACCAGATTGGTGCCGGCCGCAAACGGCACGAGCGGCGCTGCGCCATAGTCATGGTCACTGACGATGCTGGACGCCACCGGCAGCCAACGCGCCGCATCGGCACGCAGGCGCCGCAACTGCTCGGCATCCGCGACGCGAGGCAATCCCACCATCAACGGTCCGGGCTCGCGCGCTCGAACTGGCGCAGCAGGCGGTTGCCGCGCTCGACGGCCGCGTCGAGGGCAGCCTGGGCCGGCTTGCGGCCGCTGAAGGCCTGCTCCATCTCGTCCTCGATGGCGTCGCGGATCAGCACGAACGAGCCGAGCCGCAGGCCGCGTGAATTCTGCGTCGGCGGATGCAAGGTCACCTGCTCGATGGAGATCGCCGCTCCAGGATTGCGGTCGTAGAAGCCTTGCATCCGGGTCAGATCGAACGCCGCCTGGGTGATCGGCAGATAGCCCGTGTTCTGGTGCCACGCGGCCTGGACCTCCGGCCGCGACAGATAGGCGAAGAACTTGGCGACGCCCTTGTATTCCGCGGCCGGTCGGTCGCGCAGCACCCACAGCGTCGCGCCGCCGATGATCGAATTCTGCGGCGCGCCCGCGACATCAGGCCAGTACGGCATCATGCCGTAGCCGATTTCGAACTTGGAGTTCGCCTTGATGTCGGCGCGGGTCGCTGATGAGCCGATGAAGATGCCGCACTCGCCCTTCTGGAAGCGCGGCTCGGCCGCCTGGCCGCGCCCGCCATAGTCGAAGACCTTGCTCTTCTGCCACTCCGCGAGCTGCGCGATGTGCCGCGTCACCTCGGAATTGTTGAAGCTCAGGGTGGCGTCCAGTCCGGCGAAACCGTTGTCGCGCGTCGCTATCGGGAGATTGTGGTACGCGGAGAAGTTCTCGATGTTGATCCATGACGGCCACGACGTCGTGAAGCCGCACACCATGCCGTGCTCACGCAACCGCTTGGCCATCTTGCCGAGTTCTGACCAGGTCTTCGGTGGCGCCTCGGGATCGAGCCCTGCCGCGCGGAACTGATCCTTGTTGTAGTACAGGATGGGCGTCGATGCATTGAACGGGAAGGACAGCATGTTGCCGTCGGCATCGGCATAATAACCGGTCACAGCCGGAAGATAGGCTGACGGCGAGAACGCCTCCTGCTCGTCACGCATCAGCTCGAACACGGGATAGATCGCACCCTTCGCCGCCGTCATCGTGGCCGTTGCGATCTCGTTCACCTGCACGATCGCCGGCTGATTCCGCGAGCGAAATGCGAAGATCGCAGCCGTGACGGTCTCAGTATACGTGCCCTTGTAGGTCGGCACGATGTGATAGTCGCCTTGCGAGCCGTTGAAGTCGGCGGCGAGCTTGTCCAGCTGCTTGCCCAGCTGGCCGGACATCGCGTGCCACCACATGATTTCGGTTGCGGCGTGCGCGGAGACCGTCCCGAGGCCACTGCAGAGAAGCAGGCCGATCCATACAATACGCCTGACCAATGTCACCGAAGCAGACTCCAGATCATGTCGTGGGACGTCAAGCACTGGCAGGTCATGCAACAAGCATGTTGGACGGGACTCGGCCGCAACCGGCCATCCCACCATCGACAACCAATGGCTGCAACAACTTTGCGGCGAACCATTGACGCGTATCGCCTTGGCGTCAAAATGGCCTTATAGCACCTGTTCATGGACGCTTTGAACCTTTTCGTCCTCAGGCCGACCTCATGACCAGGGGGAACATGTTGCCTGTGTACCGCGCCCGCCATTCGCGGATCCCGATCATCGACGTGACGCCGGTGCAGACCCAGGGCGCGGCGAGCGCGCGGCGGCGTGGGCCGGCTGTGCACGGACGTGGCGGCATACCGCGCCGTCGACACTGTTTGGCTGCAACGCACAATGTGCGCCAGCTCGATGCAAACCGCCGTCCTGCTGGCCTGGTGCGCCAGGAGTCGCGTCCGCCGGAGTTCCCTTTGGAGATGGCGAGGTAGAGTGCCGTGGCGCGATCGGACAAAGGAGGAGGGTCTACGCGGCAGCCGATCGGCGTGACTGCATTTGGCCGCGCCCGGATCGTCCGTGCCTTGCGGGCCGTGCCGATCCGTTGGCGCATTCTCTCCATCGCCGCCCTCAACTCCGCCGTCGTGATCGTGCTCGCCGCGCTGATCTGGAACGGCGCGCAGGTGCTGGGAACCGCCTGGGACGACGTCCGCCAGGTGCGCGAGTCCGACAAGGTGCTGGCGATGCTGGAGAGCGAGACCAGCCGGCTGCAGAACCTGATCCATCGCTACATCAACCAGCCGAGCCCGGAGCTGTTCGCCGAGATCCTGCTGCTCCGCGAGGCCGTCCTCGGCACGTTGACGACGCGGGCCTCCACCGACCCGATGCTGTCGGGATCGGTCGAGGAGCTCGAGCGCGTGACCGTGCGCTTCCTCGACGGCTTCGGCGAATTGCGTGGCCTGCAGGCCACGATCTCGAAAACCTATGAGGAGGAAGTGCTCGGTCCCGCCCGCGACATCGCCGGACTCTATTCGGTGATCGAAGGCGCGACCGGCCACCGCGACGCGCAGATCTGGCCATCGCTCGGCAAGTCCCGCGAAGCCTTCACCGCGATGCTGGTCGCGGCCAACTCCTACTATTTGTCGCTTGCGCCCGCCTCCGCCGACGACGCCCGCCGCAACACCGAGACCATCGAGAAGACCATCCCGGTGATGTCGGGCCTTGCCGACAACGATCTGCAGCGGCTGGCGCTGCAGCGGCTGTCGGCCCGCACGGCAGCGCTGCGCGCCGGTTTTTCCAAGCTGACCGAGCAATTGACCAACCGCACCGAGCTGCTGCGCAACACCATCGATGCCAGCCAGGCCGAGACCATCGCCGCCATCGATGGCCTGTCGGTGAAGATGCGCCAGCACGAGCAGAAGGCGCAGGCGACCTTCGACAAGACGCTGCGCGACATCTCGCGCAGGGTGCTGTCGATCGCGGTGATCTTCCTCGGCATCATCCTGTCCGCGGGCGTGCTGATCGCGCTCTCGATCCGGCTGCCGCTGCAGCAGATCATGGCCTCGATGCGCGCGATCACGCTCGGCGACTACGATCGCAAGGTGCAGGGCACCGACGCGCGCGACGAGGTCGGCGCCATGGCCCGGGCGGTCGAAATCTTCCGCGAGAACGCGATCGCCAAGCGCAAGACCGAGGACGAGCTGCGCACCGCGAAGGAGAAGGCCGAAAGCGCGCTGCTTGAGCTCAATGCCGCGCAGCGCAATCTCATCGACGCCGAGCGGCTGGCTGCCCTTGGAGGACTCGTTGCCGGCGTCGCGCACGAGGTCAACAATCCGATCGGCATCAGCCTGACGGTGGCTTCGAGCTTCGCGCGCCGCGTCGAGATGTTCGAGGCCGCGCTGCGGTCTCCCGAAGGCGGCCTGCGCCGGTCGCAGCTCGAGGAATTCGTACGCACCTCGCGCGATGCATCCGAGCAGCTGGTCGCCAACCTGCAGCGGGCCGGCGAATTGATCCAGTCGTTCAAGCAGGTCGCCGTCGACCGCTCCCACGCCGAGCGGCGGACCTTCATGCTGAGCGAAGCCACCGACCAGATCGTCAATAGCCTGAAACCGGTGCTCAAGCGGGCGCCGATCACGCTGTCGATCGATGTTCCCGAGGGGCTGCCGGTCGACGGCTATCCGGGCTCATATGGGCAGATCCTGACCAACTTGTTTCTCAACGCGGTCAACCACGCCTTCGCCGACGGCCGCGCCGGCACGATCTCGATCACGGCGCGGCCACGCGGCACGGATGACATCGAGATCATTTTCGCCGATAACGGCGCCGG
The DNA here is from genome assembly GCF_051167655.1 of Bradyrhizobium sp. HKCCYLS2038. Classification (NCBI taxonomy): domain Bacteria; kingdom Pseudomonadati; phylum Pseudomonadota; class Alphaproteobacteria; order Hyphomicrobiales; family Nitrobacteraceae; genus Bradyrhizobium; species Bradyrhizobium sp. HKCCYLS2038. The sequence goes on from NZ_JBNPTM010000004.1 coordinate 221,973, forward strand.
CATGCCGCCCGACGTCCAGCGCCAGGCCTTCGATCCGTTCTTCACGACGCGCCGAAACGAGGGCGGGACGGGATTGGGCCTGCATATCGTCTACAATCTCGTGACGCAGCAGCTCGGCGGGAGGATGATGCTGGAATCCCGCGAGGGACAAGGCACCACCTTTCGGATTATCATGCCGCGGGTCGCCAAGGGCGGCACCGAGACAGCAATGGGTGACGGAACGACGCAATGGCCGAACAGGACGATGTCCTCCACCTGATCGAGGATACCGGATTCGACGAGGAAGACCATTCGGCCCGGAAATGGAAGATCGCCGTCATCGACGACGACCATGCGGTGCACGAAGGCACGCGCTTTGCGCTCTCCGACTACAGCCTGAACGGCCAGGGTCTCGAAATCCTCTCGGCCTATTCCGCAGCCGAAGGGCGCACCTTGATGCGGGAGCATCCCGACGTAGCGGCCGTGCTGCTCGACGTCATCATGGAGACCGACGTCGCCGGTCTCGAACTGGTCGAATACATCCGCAACGAGATCAGGAACGAGACGGTCCGCATCATCCTGCGCACCGGGCAACCCGGCCAGGCGCCGGAGCGGCGCGTCATCGTCCAGTACGACATCAACGACTACAAGGCCAAGACCGAGCTGACGGCCGACAAGCTGTTCACCTCGCTGACCGCGGCGCTGCGCGGCTATCAGCAGCTCGAGCGGATGGTGCAGACCCGGCGCGGCCTCGAGATCATCATCGACGCCGCATCGACGCTGTATGATTTCAAGTCGATGCAGCGGCTGGCTGAGGGCGTGCTGACGCAGATGGCCTCGCTGCTCAACGTGGATTGCGCCGGCATGCTGGTGCTGCGCGACGACGGCAGCCCGGGCGAGGACTTCTCGGTGCTGGCGGGGTCCGGCTGCTACAGCCGCTTCTCCGGCGCAGTCACCTCGCGCTCGCTCGATCCCGATCTGCGCGAGATGGTCGAGGCGGCCTTCAGGCAGCGCGACAACGAATTTGCCGACCACCGCACCGTGCTCTATGTCCGCACCGGCTCCGGCCGGGAGGTCGTGGTGCTGCTGCAGGCGGAGCGGCCGCTGTCGGAGACCGACCGCTCGCTGGTCGAGATCTTCTCCAGCCGGCTGTCGATCGCGTTCGACAACGTCATCCTCTATCAGCAGCTGCACGAGGCCAACACCCAGCTCGAGGACCGCGTCGCCCAGCGCACCCGCGCGCTGACGCAGGCCAACCGGCGGCTGTCGGCGCAATGGCTGCGGCTGCAGCGCGCCAACGGCTTCAAGAACGAGATCCTCGGCACCGTCGCCCACGACCTGAAGAATCCGCTCGGCGTGATCCTCGGCCGCACCGAGATGCTGACCGAGTTGATCGCGACCGGCGCCTCCAAGGATGGCATCACCAGCCAGGTCGGCCACATCCGCGATGCCGCCAAGCGGCTGACCTCGATGGTCGACCATTTGATCTCGGATGCCATGGCCGATGCGTTCGACATCACCATTCGCCGCGAGCCGGTGGACATCGCAGCGCTGGTTCGCGAAGTGGCCGAGGCCAACCAGCCGCTGGCGCTGAACAAGCAGCAGGTGATCGCCGTCTCGGCGCCGCCGCACCTGTCGACCATGTGCGACATCGACCGCATCCGCGAGGCGATCGACAATCTTCTGAGCAACGCGATCAAATACAGCCCGATCGGCGGCAGCATCACCGTCCACGCCGCAGACGACGGCGACAACACCGTCATCAGCGTCACCGACCAGGGCGCGGGGCTGTCGCCGGAGGATCTCGGTCGCCTGTTCGGCCGGTTCCAGCGGCTGTCGGCCAAGCCGACCGCCGGCGAGAGCTCGACCGGGCTCGGCCTGTCGATTGTCAAACGCATCGTCGACATGCATGGTGGCGACGTGACGGCCAACAGCGATGGGCCGGGATCGGGGTCAACCTTCACCATCACACTGCCGGCGGCCGAGTTGTCATGAGTCAGAGCCAGCACATCATCATCGTCGACGATGAAGCCCCTGCCCGCGAGATGGTGGGTGATTACCTCAAGATGCACGGTTTTACCGTGACGCTGTGTGATGGCGGCAAAAGTCTGCGCAGCGCCATCGAGACAGGTCCGGCGGATCTCGTCGTGCTCGACCTCAACATGCCCGAAGAGGACGGATTGTCGATCATCCGCGACCTCAAGGGCCGTACCAACATCCCGGTCATCATGCTGACCGCCACCGCGAGCCCGATCGACCGGGTGGTCGGCCTGGAGCTGGGGGCCGACGATTACGTCGCCAAGCCCTGTGAGCTGCGCGAATTAATGGCCCGCATCCGCTCCGTGCTGCGGCGCAGCACGCCGGCCAAAACCGCCGCTGCGCCAGTGGCGGAGGCTGCTCCGGCCAAGGCGCCGGACCCGCAGCTGGTGCGGTTCGGCACCAAATGGCTCGATCTCGATGCCCAGGCGCTGCGTGACGACGAGGGCAACGAGCACCCGTTGACCGCCTCCGAATTCGGCCTGCTCAAGGTATTCGCCGCCAACCCGAAGCGGGTTTTGTCGCGCGAGCGGCTGCTCGAGCTCGCCAATGCCCGGGACGCCGAGGCGTTCGATCGTGCCGTGGACCTGCGAATCATGCGAATTCGTCGCAAGATCGAGCCCGATCCGACCAAGCCTGCCGTGATCCGCACCATCCGCGGCGGCGGCTACCTGTTTTCGCCGGCCGGCGAAAAGGCCTGACGGCTGTCCAAAAAGCGCTCCGGGCCAGGCTGGGGAAGGCCGGCCACTTCCGTGGAACGGAACGAAAAACGCCATATTTTGGAATGAGGCACAATTCCGCCACGACTGTTTCGCGCTGCACGGTCCGACGAAACATTTCTGCACCCCCACGAAACCATTTTTGCCTTGCGGTGCAGACGTCCCGAAACGGGCACTCCTTAACAATCCATCCCGTCGAAACGCCGCAAGGGGGCGGCGGAACGGGAGAGTGCCATGCAGAACGTCGTTGCCATCAATTCCGCAGCCAGCCAGGGCATCATCGCGGCCCAGGCGACCACGGACGACATGCTCCTGGAGAGCATTTCCGATGGCGATCGCACCGCGATGCACACGCTTTATGCGCGTCACAATGTGCGGGTCTATCGCTTCATCCTGCGTATCGTCCGCGACACCACGATCGCCGAGGACCTCGTCAGCCAGGTGTTCCTGGACGTCTGGCGCACCGCAAAGCAGTTCGAAGGCCGCTCGCAGGTCTCGACCTGGCTGCTGTCGATCGCCCGCTTCAAGGCGCTGACCGCGCTGCGCCAGCGCCGCTTCGAGGACATCGACCAGGACGAGGTGCGCGAGATCGCCGACGATAGCGACACGCCGGAGACCTCGCTCGAGCGCGCCACCACCAGCGCCATCCTGCGCGCCTGCGTCGCCAAGCTGTCGCCGGCGCATCGCGAGATCATCACCCTGATCTACTACCACGAGAAGTCCGTGGAGGAGGTCGGCCAGATCATCGGCATCCCGCAGAGCACGGTGAAGACCCGGATGTTCTATGCCCGCAAGCACCTCGCTGAACTGCTGCGCGGCGCCGGCGTCCACAGCATCGCGGCCTGATCCTGCTTCAGTCTCGTCGGAACTGATGTCCCGGCGGGTTCCCGTGACGACATCGAGAAAATCGCCGAATGACACAATTGAAACAATCGGCGAAATCACCCGGAAAACTTCGGCCGCTAGAACGTTACCCATCGACCGGGCCTCAGTCCCCCAGCTGATCTCGGTTTTGAACGAGCAAATTCCTCCACCTCCCCAGTTGCTCCGAAGGCCCGGCGGCTCCCCCCCGCCGGGTCTTCGTCTTTTGCGGCCGCTCGATGCCGCCGTAGGGCGATTTGACCATTTGATATCGCCCGTTCGAGGTGCGATCTTCCGCCCCAGGCGGCCGAGCGCGGCCTGCAATGACGGACGGTTTCGAATGTTCGGTTTGGATGCGGTGGAGCTGGCGCGCGCGCAATTTGCCTTCACGGTCACCTTCCACATCATCTTCCCCGCCTTTTCGATCGGGCTCGCCTCCTACCTCGCGGTGCTCGAGGCGCTGTGGCTGTGGACCGGGCGGGACGTCTATCTCAACGTCTTCAATTACTGGCTCAAGATCTTCGCCATCGCGTTCGCGATGGGCGTCGTCTCCGGGATCGTGATGTCCTACCAGTTCGGCACCAACTGGTCGGTCTACTCCGACAAGGTCGGACCGGTGATTGGCCCGTTGATGGCCTATGAGGTGCTGACCGCGTTCTTCCTCGAAGCCGGCTTCCTCGGCGTCATGCTGTTCGGCCTCAAGCGCGTCGGTCCGAAGCTGCATTTCCTCGCCACGCTGATGGTCGCGGTGGGCACGCTGATCTCGGCGTTCTGGATCCTCTCGGCCAATTCCTGGATGCAGACGCCCGCCGGCTACGCCGTCAATGCCGACGGCCAGTTCGTCTCGGTCGACTGGCTGAAGGTGATCTTCAACCCGTCCTTCCCCTACCGCCTCGTCCACATGGTGCTGGCGGCCTATCTCACCACCTCGCTGGTGGTCGGCGCGGTCGGCGCCTGGCATCTGCTGCGCAATCCGCACCTGCCGGGACCGCGCGTGATGTTCTCGATGGCGATGTGGATGGCCGCGCTGGTCGCGCCGATCCAGATCTTCGTCGGCGATCAGCATGGCCTCAACACCCTCGAGCACCAGCCGGTGAAGATCATGGCCATGGAGGGCCATTTCGAGAGCCACAAGGATGGCGCGCCGCTGTACCTGTTCGGCTGGCCCGACCAGGCCAAGGGAGAGCTGAAATGGGCGCTCGGCATTCCTAAATTCGGTTCGCTGATCCTCAAGCACCAGATCGACGCGCCGATGGCCGGGCTCGACACCGTGCCGCGCCAGGACTGGCCGCCGGTGCCGGTCACCTTCTGGTCGTTCCGCATCATGGTCGGCCTGGGAATGCTGATGCTGGCGCTCGGCCTGTTCAGCCTGTGGGAGCGCTGGCGCGGAAGGCTGTACATCAATCGCGGCCTGCATCGCTTCGCGATCGCCATGGGACCGGCCGGCTTCATCGCCGTGATCGCCGGCTGGGTGACCACCGAGACCGGCCGCCAGCCCTTCACCGTGTACGGGCTGTTGCGCACCGCCGACTCGGTCTCGCCGCTCGCGGCACCGGCGGTCGGCACCTCGCTCGTCGCCTTCATCATCGTGTATTTCATCATCTTCGCCGCCGGCGTGCTGTACATCCTGCGCTTGATGGCCGAGCCGCCGCATCCCGGTGAGCCGGGCCCGAGCAGCACGGAGCCGGTTCGATCCGCCGGCATCACCCCGGCCGCTGGTGTCGTGCAGGGAGCGGGATCATGAGCGTCGCCGTCGATCTCGCCACGCTCTGGGCGTTCATCATCGCGCTCGCGGTGTTCATCTATGTCGTGATGGACGGCTTCGACCTCGGACTCGGCATTCTGTTTCCGCTGTTTCCGGCCAAGCACGACCGCGACGTCATCACCAACACCGTCGCGCCCGTCTGGGATGGCAACGAGACCTGGCTGGTGCTCGGCGGCGGCGGGCTGATGGCGGCGTTTCCGCTGGCTTATTCCATCCTGCTGCCGGCCCTGTATGCTCCGCTGATCGCGATGCTGATCGGCCTGATCTTCCGCGGCGTCGCGTTCGAATTCCGCTGGCGCACCCGTAGCACACGCAATCTCTGGGACATCGCCTTTGCCGGCGGCTCCTGGGTCGCAGCGCTGGCGCAGGGCATCGCGCTCGGCGCCATCCTGCAGGGCGTGCATGTCGAGGGCCGCCACTATGCCGGCGGCTGGTGGGACTGGCTGACGCCATTTTCCATCCTCACCGGCATCTCGCTGGTCGCCGGCTATGCGCTGCTCGGCGCGACCTGGCTGATCCTGAAGACCGAAGACGACCTGCGCGACAAGGCTTACCGGATCAGCTGGGTTCTGCTGTTTCTGATGCTGCTCGCGATCGCCGCTGTCAGCCTGGCGACGCCGTTGCTCCCCATTCAACAATATGCGGACCGCTGGTTCACCAGGCCGACGATCTTCCTCGCCGCACCGGTGCCGCTCGCGGTTGTCGGCGTCACCGTGCTGATGCTGAAGAATCTCGCGCAGAAGCGTGACGGCTGGCCGTTCTTCCTGGCGCTTGCGCTGTTCTTCCTCTCCTATGCCGGCCTCGGCATCAGCATGTATCCCTACATCGTGCCGCAGAGCGTCACGATCTGGCAGGCGGCAGCGCCGGAGCGCAGCCAGTTGATCATGCTGCCGGGCGTGCTGGTGCTGGTGCCGCTGATCCTCGGCTACACCGCCTGGGCCTATTGGGTGTTTCGCGGCAAGGTCGGCCACGACGCCGGCTATCATTGATGCCGTCGGAGCAGCCTGCCCCGCTCGCAAAGCGCCTGGCCTGGTTTGCCGGCCTGTGGCTCGCCGGCGTGGCGACCGTCGGCGCGGTCGCCGTCCTGCTGCGGCTCTGGATGAAGCTCGGATGACGGCGGGCCTGCCGCGCTCAACTTGACTTTGCAGCGAATTTGCCCCTGAAATTTGGCGGGTGGATTTGATCGGGCAAGCTTCGCAGGGGTCCGTTGAGGAGAGCTTTGAATGCCGAGTTTCCGTCGCCTGCTGTGTGCGGCCAGCGCCATCATCGCGCTGGCGCTGTCCACGTCGCATAGCCTCGCCCAGTCCGAAGACCCCGGCGACCAGCCCGGTCTCGTTGCCGATGACGGCTACGAGCTCGATCCCGAATGGCGCAAGCAGGTCGTCTATTTCCGCACCACCGAGCCACCGGGGACGATCATCGTCTCTACCGCCGAGCGTCACCTCTATCTGGTGCAGCCGGGCGGCCGCGCCATCCGCTACGGCATCGGCGTCGGCCGTGACGGCTTCCAATGGCAGGGCCTGCTGTCGATCACCAAGAAGGCTGAATGGCCGGACTGGACGCCGCCGCCGGAGATGATCCAGCGCCAGCCTTATCTGCCGCGCTTCATGGCCGGTGGTCCCGGCAATCCGCTGGGCGCGCGCGCGATGTATCTGGGCACCACCGTGTACCGCATCCACGGCACCAACCAGCCCTGGACCATCGGCAGCAAGATTTCGTCGGGCTGCTTCCGCCTGGTGAACGCCGATGTCGCCGATCTCTACGAGCGCGTGCCGGTCGGCACCAAGGTCGTGGTGCGGCAGAAGCCGGAACTGTGACGGCGGCATCAGCCGCCGGACGTCCAGCCATCGCTTTGTCCTGACATTTTCCGAAAGAGATTGACCATGCGCACTTTCCGAGGCGGCCTGCTGATCGGGCTCGCCGTTGCCGTTCTCGTCGCGGCGCTCGCCGTCACTTATGAGATGTACGACACCCGCACCCTGAAGCGCACCGTCCGCCGTGGCGAGGTGCTGTGCGGCGTCAATGCCGGCCTGCCCGGCTTCTCGATTCCCGACGACAGAGGCAACTGGACCGGCTTCGACGTCGACTTCTGCCGCGCGGTCGCCGCAGCGATCTTCGACGATCCGAAGAAGGCGAAGTTCATCCCGCTCGACGCCAACGAGCGCTTCAAGGAGCTGCAGAGCCGCAAGGTCGACATCCTCTCCCGCAACACCACCTGGTCGATGGCGCGCGAGCAGAACTACGATCTGTACTTCCCGGCGGTCGCCTATTACGACGGCCAGGGCTTCATGGTGCCGCGCGCGCGCAAGCTAGAGACCGCGCTCGACCTCAACGGCAGCAAGGTCTGCGTCCAGGACGCGACCACCAACGCGCTCAATCTCGGCGACTACTTCCGCACCAACAACATGAAGTATGAGGAGGTGAAGCTTTCCAAGCTGGACGACGTCATCAAGGCGTATGACAGCGGCAAATGCGACACCTTCACCGCCGATGTCTCGCAGCTCTATGCGCTGCGCCAGATCCTGTCCAAGCCAGGGGATCACGACATCCTGCCCGACCTGATCTCCAAGGAGCCGCTCGCACCGGTCGTCCGACAGCGCGACGACGACTGGATGATGATCGTGAAGTGGACGCTGTACGCGATGATCAATGCCGAGGAGCTCGGCGTCACCTCGAAGAACATCGACGAGGCGCTGAAGTCGAAGAAGCCGGACGTGATGCGGCTGGTCGGCAACGAGGGCACCTACGGCCAGGATCTCGGCCTGTCGAAGGACTGGGCCGCACGCATCATCCGCCACGTCGGCAATTACGGCGAGGTCTACGAGCGCAACGTCGGCACCGAATCCAAACTGAAGATCCCGCGTGGCATGAACCAGCTGTGGAACGCCGGCGGCATCCAGTACGCACCGCCGATCAGGTAGGGCTCCCGGCATATCTCCGCCGTCATCGCGAGGAGCAACGCGACGAAGCGATCCAGGGTTGTTGCAGAGACTCTGGATTGCTTCGCTTCGCTCGCAACGACGGAGCATGGCCTGACCTTCTCGCGGCGCCTTGCGCCCGAGCTTTGCCAAATTCTCCACCCTCTCGAAATCGAGGGCGCAGGGAAGGCCAGGTGCCGGCTGGCACCTGCGGTCCGCCTGCGTGAAAAATGCAGGCGGCAGAACCACAGGCTCAGCCGGGGCAACCCGGCCTTCCCTGCGCGATGGTGTTAACGCCTATGGCGCGCTCTCCTCGGTGCACCGGCTTGTTGGCCACCGTCACCGGCAGGGGATCATCACCCGCCGGTTTGGCATCAGCATCGGGATGCCGGGACCACGCGCTTTCACGTTCGCATCATCATCGTTCGTCGGCGCGATCACTCACGCTGCGATTCGACGCGTCCATCGCATCACCGGCCCGCGCTTCATGACGATCGCGAAACGCCCCTCGTGCAGGCCGTGACGAGCGGAAATGTGCAGCTGATTTGCCCGACGACACAACGCCCGTCGGGTTGCGACAAAATGGCACGACGGGCAACGCTTTCGTCGAACGCGCGCAATTAGTTCAGCGGATTCACGGCGCTGCCCACCATCACATACCGCAGCACAATCATGCTCACGAGTTCGTGAACACTCCATCAAATCCATCCGTTCACAGCGATCGTAACGACCTCGACCATTCGGTCAGGGTGATGCGACCCTGGACCACAGGGAGAACGAGGGCCGCAAATCCTTTTGCGCATCAGCCAACTCATCAGTTCAGTTCACAGGGAAAAATTCGAATGACGCTGGGAATCCGTTCGTTCGTGGCCGGCGCGTTGATGCTGGGCGCGCTCTCCATGTCAGCAACCGCGGCACGTGCCGCTGACATCGTCGACACCGCCGTCGGCGCGGGCCAGTTCAAGACGCTGGTGGCGGCTGCCAAGGCCGCAGGTGTCGTGCCGGTGCTGAAGAGCAAGGGCCCGTTCACGGTGTTCGCACCGACTGACGCGGCCTTCGCCGCGCTGCCGCCCGGCACGGTCGACGACCTGCTGAAGCCGAAGAACAAGGGCAAGCTCGCCGCGATCCTGAAGTATCACGTCATTCCCGGCGCAGTGAAGGCCGGCGACGTCGCCGGCAAGAAGCTCAGCGTGAAAACCGCGCAGGGCCAGCCGGTGTCGGTCGACGGCACCTTCTTCGGCGTGCAGGTCAACGACGCCCACGTCGTGCAGGCCGACATCATGGCCTCGAACGGCGTCATCCACGTCATCGACAAGGTGCTGCTGCCGCCGGCCAAGGCGCCGATGCATCATTGATGGAACGAGAGCGCGCCGTCGGTGACGGCGCGCTCTTGCAAACGTTCAACCGCTTCGGCGGGCTCGATCGCTTTTAGTATCATTCGCTCTATCCACGTCATGGCCGGGCTTGACCCGGCCATCCACGTCTTGCTGCGTGGCACGACGTGGATGCCCGGGACAAGCCCGGGCATGACGGCAACCAATTTTCAATACCCCCTCAGCTGCGCCAATTGGGCCGCGTGATAGTTCGCGTCACCCAGCAGTTCCTCGCACACCCGCGCGCGCTTCATGAAGAAGCCGATGTCGAACTGGTCGGTCATGCCCATGCCGCCATGCATCTGCACGCCCTCCTGCACCGCGAGCGTTGCGGTGGCGCCGGCACGGGCCTTCGCCACGGCGACGGCCGCCGTCGCGGCCGCGGGATCGGCATCGAGCGCCTGTAGCGCCTTCAGCACGGCGGCGCGCGTGATCTCGATCTCGATGTAGAGATGGGCGGCGCGATGCTGCAGCGCCTGGAATTCGCCGATCGCCTTGCCGAACTGCTTGCGCTCCTTGAGGTATGCCACCGTGCGGCCGAACACCTCCTCGCTCAGGCCGACCATCTCGGAAGCGACGGCGCCGCGGCCGAGATCGAGCACGCCGTTCAACACGGCCGCGCCGGCATCGACATCGCCGAGCACGTGATCCGCGGTCACCTCGACATTGTCGAAGGTGATGCGCGCGGCGTTGTGCGCGTCGACCATGATGGTGCGCTCGATCGCGACGCCCTTGGCCTTGGGATCGACCAGGAACAGCGTGAGGCCGTCGCGCTCGCCCGGCGCGCCGGCGCTGCGGGCAGCGACGAGCAGGAGATCGGCGACATGGCCGTCGACCACCATCGCCTTGGCGCCATTCAGCTTGAACCCGTTGCCCGAGCGCACCGCCTGCAGCGCGGTGTGCAGCGGACGATGTTTTGCGCCTTCATCGAGCGCGAGCGCGGCGAGCAGCTTGCCGCTCGCGAGCTTCGGCAAGTACTCCGACTTCTGCGCCGCTGAACCGGCACGCGTCAGCGCCGAGGCCGACAGCACGGCCGTGGCCAGGAACGGCGACGGCATCAAGGTGCGGCCAATCTCCTCCATCACGACGCCGGCCTCGACGGCGCCGAGGCCGGAGCCGCCGTGCTCCTCGGGCACCAGCAGGCCGGCAAAGCCCATCTCGGCGAAGGTGGCCCAGAGCTCCCTGGAAAAGCCGGTCTCGTCGCGGGAGTCGCGCAGCTTGCGCAGGTGGGCAATCGGCGCGTGATCGGAGATCAGGCCCCGCGCGCTGTCGCGCAGCATGGATTGTTCTTCGGTGAGGAGGAGAGGCATGTGACGAATTTCCTTAACTGCGTCTGACCGGTTCGCTCTCAACCCTCATGGTGAGGAGGCGCCCTTGCGCCGTCTCGAACCATGAGGCCGACAGTGGGGCCTCATCCTTCGAGACGCGCGCAAAGGAGCGCGCTCCTCAGGATGAGGGATGCAAGTCACGCCCCCGGCAGATCGAGGATGCGCTTGGCGACGATGCCGAGCATGACCTCGGAGGTGCCGCCCTCGATCGAGTTGGCCTTGGTGCGCAGCCAGGCGCGGGGACGCGCGCCTTCGTGGGAGCGTTCGCTCTCCCATTCCAGCGCGTCGATGCCGCCTGATGACATCAACAGCTCGTGGCGACGCTTGTTGAGCTCGGTGCCGTAATACTTCATCGCCGAGGAGAATGCCGGATGTCCCTGCCCCGCCTTGGCGAGATCGACCATGCGCTCCGCGGCGGCCGCGAGCGCCGCCTCATCGACGTCGAAGGTGGCGATCTCGGCCCGCAGCAGCGCATCGTCGAGACGACCAAGTGCATCGCTGCCGACGCTGTCCGCCGCGACCTGGCCGAGCGGCCGGCTGCCGCCGCGCTCGCCCATGCCGGAGATCATCGCGCGCTCATGCTGCAGCAGATATTTCGCGACGTCCCAGCCGCGATTGACGGTGCCGAGCACATGGGACTTGGGCACGCGGACATTGTCGAAGAAGGTCTCGCAGAACGGCGAGCGGCCGGAGATCAGGAGGATCGGCTTGGTCGACACGCCCTTCGAGGTCATGTCGAACAGGATGAAGCTGATGCCGTCATGCTTCTTCGCGGCGGGATCGGTGCGCACCAGGCAGAAGATCCAGTCGGCGAAGTTGGCGTAGGAGGTCCAGATCTTCTGGCCGTTGATGATGTAGTCGTCGCCGTCGCTCTCGGCGCGGGTCTGCAGCGAGGCGAGGTCGGAGCCGGCATTCGGCTCGGAATAGCCCTGGCACCAGCGGATGAGACCGGCGGTGATCTTCGGCAGATGCTCGCGCTTCTGTTCGTCGGTGCCGTATTTCAGCAGCGCGGGTCCGAGCATCGAGATGCCGAACGAGGTGATCGGCGCCCGCGCGCCGATCGCCGCCATCTCCTGGCGCACGATCTTGGCCTCCTCGCCGTCGAGCCCGCCGCCGCCATATTCCCGCGGCCAGTGCGGCACGGTCCAGCCCTTGTCGCGCATGCGCTCGAACCAGATGCGCTGCGGCTCGGAGGAGAATTTGGCGTTGCGGCCGCCCCAGAATGTGTCCTCCTCGGAGGTCATCGGCCGGCGCATTTCGGGCGGGCAATTGGCCTCGAGCCAGGCCCTCGTTTCGCGGCGGAATGTGTCGAGATCTGCCATGTCCGGTCCTCGCGCGTTTCCATGAATGCTGTCGTTGGAACGACCTAACCTCAGCGCATCAGGGAATTCAACATCGATGTCGCCGCGGGCGGCCTCGCCTTGCGCCGTGATCTATGGTCATGATGCCGCCGCGTGAAAATACGAGGAAACGACCATGCGCCTGAAACTTCTTTCGCCTGGCGAAATGAGCGCCGACCAGCGCCAGACCTATGACGAGTCGATCGCCAGCAAGCGCGGCTCGCCGCCGCCGCCGATGATGGCCTGGCTCAACAGCCCGGAGATGGCGCGCCACGCAACGCGGCTCGGCGCCTTCCTGCGCTACGACACGATGTTTCCGGCCGCGCTGTCGGAGATCGCGATCCTGGTGACGGCGCGGCACTGGACCGCGCATTACGAATGGTACGCGCATAAGCGCCTGGCACTGGCCGGCGGGCTGGACATCAAGATCATCGACGCCATCCGCGACCGCCGCACGCCTGACTTTTCCGATGCCAAGGCGCAGATGATCTACGACGTCGCCAAGTCGCTCCATGAGGGCCACGGCCTGACGGACGCGCTGTACAAGAATGCGATCGCAACGCTCGGCGAGCGCGGCGTCGTCGAGATCATCGGCCTGTGCGGCTACTACACGATGGTCTCGATGACGCTGAATGCGTTCGAGTTCGACCTGCCGGAAGGCGAGGTGTCGGAGTTGAAATAGGATGCACTAATCGAATCGAACCGGTAGCCACGACGCCGGTGCGCTCCCCTCCCCCTTGCGGGGAGGGGTCGGGGGTGGGGGTCTCCGGGCGAGAGACCAAGTGAGGCGCGCTCTTTCCGATCAGGTCCCTGTCGAAAGAGTATGATCTTTGTAGACTGATGGAGGACGACTCGTGGACCCCCACCCCGGACCCCTCCCCGCAAGGGGGAGGGGAGCGCACTGTGGGTGCCGCACGACCTTCTACTACTGACCTGCCAGCGTCAGCCCGCCGCCGCCGCGCGGCGCTTCGACGACCACACCAGCGCCAGGACGCACAGGCCCAGCAGCACCGGCGGGAATACCACGAGGTTCACCGCGGACCAGCCGAAATGGGCGAGCAGCTGGCCTGACGAGAACGAGCCCAGTGCCATCAGGCCGAAGATCAGGAAATCGTTGAACGCCTGCACCTTGTTGCGCTCGGCTGTCGTATGCGTCTCCAGCACCAGCGCGGAGGCGCCGACGAAGCCGAAATTCCAGCCGACGCCGAGCGCCACCAGCGTCGCCCAGAAGTGCATCGCGGTCAGGCCCGACAGGCCGATCACCGCCGCAACCGCTTCCAGCGCGAGCCCGATCGCGACGATGGTCGGCGCGCCGAAGCGGGCGATCAGCGAGCCCGTGAAGAAGCTCGGGCCGTACATCGCGACGATGTGCCATTGCAGGCCGAAATTGGAATCCGACACCGTGAGCCCGCACATCTGCATCGCCAGAGGCGCCGAGGTCATCACGAGGTTCATCACCGGATAGGCGATGGTGCCGCACAGCGCCGCCGCGATGAAGCGGGGCTGGCGGACGATCTCCGACAGCGGCCGGCCGCCATGCAGGTCGGCGGCCGCGGGCTTCGGCAGGTCGACGCCGGCGACGATGCCCATCGCGATCAGCGCGACCGCCGCCTGCACCAGATAGCTGAAGGCGAACAAATAGGGCTGCCAGACGTCCATGGTCCATTGCACGAGTTGCGGACCGAGCAGGCCGGCGAAGATGCCGCCAGCCATGACCCACGACACGGCTTTGGGCCGGAACGCGGCGCTGGCACCGTCCGCGGCCGCGAAGCGGTAGGATTGTGCGACGGCGCCATAGAGGCCGCCGAGGAAGGTGGCGAGGCAGAACAGCACGAACGAGCCGCGCAAAATGGCGAGGCAGCCGAGCACGCCGGTGACCACGCCGCAGCCGGTGCCGATGAGGAAGGCGGCGCGGCGGCCAAAGCGGCGCGAGATGGCGCCGGTCGGCAAGGTGCCCGCGGCGAGGCCGACGACGTACATCGAGATCGGCACGGTCGCCAGCCCGATGTTCGGCGCGATGGTGACGCCGACGATCGCGCCGGTGGCGAAGATCACGGCCGAGTTGGCGCCGGTCAGGGCCTGCGCGGCAGCGAGGCGGGCGACATTGCGGCGCGCGCGGGCGTCATCGGAGGTGTCTTCGGTCACGGTCACGTCGATCATGGGTTGTCCGGACGCGCGCCGCGCTCCCTTGTTGCTCTGCTGTGGCGGCACTATTGCGGGAAGCCGGCGCCGGAGGCAACCGGCCGCAACGGAGACAAGCCATGCAGCGACAAGGCAGGCCACGATGAGCCGTGCAGCGCGATGCGTGATTCGACAGCCCCGGCCACCACGGCTAATCAGGCGAACGGTATTCTCGCGTCAAAGCCGCCTGCGGAGCTTGAGCCATGTCAATCGACGATCGTCCGACCCTCGCCGCGCCCGATGACGATCCGTATCTCTGGCTCGAGGACGTCGAGGGCGAGCGCGCACTGGAATTCGTCGCAGCGCAGAACCAGCGCACGCTGGCCGCATTCGGCGGCGCCGGCTTCGAACGCGATCGCGACGCGCTGGCGGCGATCTTCGACCGGCCCGACAACATTCCGTTTGTCAGCCGGCGCGGCGGGCTGCTCTACAACCAATGGAAGGACGCGGCGCATCCGCGCGGGCTGTGGCGGCGCACGACGCTGGACGAGTTCCGCAAGGCGGAGCCGCAATGGGACGTGCTGCTCGACATCGACCGCCTCGCCGCCGACGAAGGCGAGGACTGGGCGCTGAACTGGGTGTCGAGCCTGCCCCCCACCCATGAGCGCGCGATCCTGGCGCTGTCGCGCGGCGGCAGCGACGCGGTGGTGCTGCGCGAGTTCGATCTCACCACAAAGCGCTTCGTCACCGACGGCTTCACGCTGTCGGAGGCCAAGGGCAGTGTCGATTGGCTCGATGCCGATACGCTGCTGCTGTCGAGCGCGTTCGGCCAGGGCATGGCGACACCGTCCGGCTATGCCCGCACGGTGCGGCGGTGGCGGCGCGGCCAGCCGATCGACCAGGCAGAGGTGATCTTCACCGCCGAGAACAGCGAGTCGGTCTGGGTACGTGCGGGCGTCGATCGCAGCGTCACGCCGTTCCGGGTGTGGTTCTCGGAAGGGCTCGACTTCTTCAACCATCATCTGTGGCTCGGCGACGCCAACGGTGCCCGCACCAAGTTGGACCTGCCGACGGATTGCTGGATGACGGTGGATGGCGACTGGATGGCCGTGAAGCTGCGCCAGCCGTGGACGGTCGGCGAGGCCACCCACTCTGCCGATGTGCTGCTGGGCATTCCGCTGTCGGAATTTCTTGCGGGCTCGCGCGCCTTCGTGCACTTGTTCGAGCCCGGCCCACGGCGTGCGCTGCAGGGGCTGTTTTGGGCTGGCGGCCGGCTGGTGCTGTCAGTCCTCGACGAGCTCAAGCCGCGTTTCGAGTTGTGGACACCATCGCCCGAGGGCTGGTCTGATCAGCTGCTGCCGGGGTTGCCGGAGATTGCAACGGTCGATGTGTGGCGGCTCGACATCGAAGAAACTGAAAGTCATGGCGACCTGCTCGCCAATATCCAGGACCCGCTGACGCCGCCGACGCTGCAGCTCATCGAGACCTTCGGCGCGCCGGCCGTGCTGAAGCAAGCGCCGCGCACCTTCACCGCAGACGGCTACGTCGTGACGCGCCACGAGGCGATCTCGGTCGACGGCGCACGCATCCCCTACACCCAAACCGGACCGGCCGAGCCGACCGGCGACGCGCCGGTGTACATGAGCGCCTATGGCGGGTTCGGCCACACCATCCGTCCGGCCTACAATGCGGCGCTTGGCAAGCTGTGGCTGGAGCGCGGCGGCACGCTGGTCGAGGCCAACATCCGCGGCGGCGGCGAGTTCGGCACCGCCTGGCACGATGCCGGCCGCTACGCCGGCAAGCGGCTCGCGCATGATGACTTCGCCGCCGTGGCCGCCGACCTCGTTCGCCGCGGCGTCACGGTGGCGAAGCGCATCGCCGCGCAGGGCGGCTCGAACGGCGGCATCCTGATCACCAACATGCTGGTGCGCTATCCCGAGCGCTTCGGCGCGCTGTTCTGCACCATCCCGCTGATCGACATGCGCCGCTATACCAAGCTGCTCGCCGGCGCGAGCTGGATCGCCGAATATGGCGATCCCGACAAGGACGAGGATTGGGGATGGCTGCAGACCTACTCGGCCTATCACACGGCGAAGCCCGGCCAGCCCTATCCGCCGATCCTGATCGCCACCACCCGTCGCGACGACCGCGTGCATCCGGGTCACGCGCGCAAGATGACCGCCAAGCTGCAGGCCATGGGCTACGACAGCTGGTTCTACGAGCCCGCCGCCGGCGGCCACGGCTACGGCACCGACAACCGCGAACGCGCCGGCTTCATCACGCTGGGCACGCGGTTTTTGGCGCGGCATGTGGGGCTGGAGATGGAGTAGCGGCTGCTTGCTGCCGTCAGGCAATCTGCCGTTGATCCTCACCGCTGTCGTCCCGGCGAACGCCGGGACCCATAACCACAGGGTCCAGTTGTGACGCGAGATCGTCGTGACAACTGTCGTCGCCCCAAACTCCTGCTGCGGAGTATGGGTCCCGGCGTTCGCCGGGACGACGGCTGTGGGTGGCGAAGCGCCTTCGCAACTTACGCAGTGCCGTCGCGAACTCACGCGCCGCGCGCGAACACCAGGATCATGTTGTTGGCCGGCATCTCCACCGTCTCGCGCAAGGCCAGACCATTTCGCGCCGCGAGCGCTTCGAGATCGGTGATGTCGCGGACGCCCCAGTCCGGGTTGCCCTCGCGCAGTGACGTATCGAACACGGCGTTGCTGACGGCGGTGTGCTTGCCGTCGCGCTTGAACGGGCCGTAGAGCACGAGCAGGCCGTCCGGCACCAGCACTTGCCCGGCGCCGGCGAACAGGCCCTCGGCCACCGGCCAGGGCGCGATGTGAATGACGTTGGCGCAGAAGATCGCGGTCAGCCGCGCGGGCCCGCCGGCAGCCCGGAACGCGGCGACCCAGCCGGGATCGGACAGGTCGATACGCTGCGCATCGCGGATATTGGCGAGCCCGCTATGCTTCCGCCAGGCCGCGATGCTCGCCAGGTGATTGTCGTTGAGGTCGCTCGGCCACCACGTCAGATCCGGGCGCTGCGTGGCGAAATGCACGGCATGCTGGCCGGTGCCGCTGCCGGCCTCCAGCACGTCGCCGGTCCAGCCCTCCAGCAGCCGGCCCAGCACGGCCCAGATCGGCTGGTGGTTGCGGTGGAACGCGGCGGCATCGAGCCGTCCGTCCGGTTCCACCGGCCGGCCGTCCCGGCCGAACTCCACGACATATTCCGCCATTTCCAAGCTCCCCGCCCCGACCTGAACGGCCCGCGTTAACCGCGTTGCGCCGGCCACCATAGCCGCATTGTCAGCCGATGGTCTTTATGCTTTCCAACCCCTATATTGCTGGGATCACCGAGGCGTCGGAACTTCATCTTGATCACATCCGTCATGCGTACCGCCCTGGCGCTGGGGCTCTGGTTTGCCGTGTCCACCGCCGC
Organism: Bradyrhizobium sp. HKCCYLS2038; assembly: GCF_051167655.1. NCBI lineage: Bacteria > Pseudomonadati > Pseudomonadota > Alphaproteobacteria > Hyphomicrobiales > Nitrobacteraceae > Bradyrhizobium > Bradyrhizobium sp. HKCCYLS2038. The sequence continues at coordinate 239,846 of NZ_JBNPTM010000004.1, forward strand.
TCACGCCCAGTCCGGCGCCGCCGAAGGCCAGAAGATCGCTTTCGACCGCGGCAAGGGCAACTGCCTGACCTGCCACCAGATCAAGGGCGGCGACCTGCCCGGCTCGATCGGGCCGAAGCTGGAGAACCTCAAGGAGAGGTACGACCGCGCCGAGCTGATCGCGATCCTGACCGACGAGACCAAGCGCAATCCGCTGACGGTGATGCCGCCGTTCGGCCGCCACCGCATCCTGACCGAACAGGAAATCAGCGCCGTCGTCGATTTCCTGCAGACCCTCTGATCAATCGTTCTGGAGACCCTCTCATGACTGCCTCGCCCGGCCCGTTGGCCCACCGCCGCCTGTTCCTGAAAGGCGCCGGCCTCGTCGCGCTGATCGGCCTCGGCAACGCCGTGCTGCACGCCACGCCCGCCTTCGCCGCCACCAACGACAACAAATATCCCGACGACGCCTTCAAGCAGAAGAACGCCGGCGACGCGATCAAAACGCTGTATGGCCGGGATCATGAGGCCTCCGACAAGATCAAGCTGGACGCGCCGGAGATCGCCGAGAACGGCGGCGTGGTGCCGATCTCGGTCACCACCAGCCTGCCGAACGTGACCTCGATCTCGTTCGTGGTCAGCGAGAATCCGTTCGCGCTGGCGGCGTCGTACCACATCCCCGACGGTACCGTGCCGGCGGTGGCGAACCGGCTCAAGATGGCCAAGACCTCCAGCGTCATCGCGCTCGTCGAATCCGGCGGCAAGCTGTACAGCGCGACCAAGGAAGTGAAGGTCACCGTTGGCGGCTGCGGCGGCTAGGGAGGAGATCGATCATGGCATCGAGCATTCGCGTCCGCGCGGTCCTGAACGGCGACGTCGCCGAGGTTCAGACCCTGATCCAGCATCCGATGGACACCGGTCTGGTCAAGGACGCCAAGGGCGAACTGATCCCGGCGCACTACATCCAGCAGCTCACCTTCACGCACAAGGACAAGACCGTGTTCCTGGCCGACTGGGGCACCGCGGTCTCCAAGGACCCTTACGTCAAGTTCGGCTTTAAGGGCGCCGCCAAGGGCGACGAGCTCAAGGTGAGCTGGGTCGACAACAAGGGTGCGACCGACAGCCTGACGGCGACCATCCAATGAGGGCGATGCGCCTCGCGCTTGCGTTCATCGCCGTGCTCGCAACAGGCGCCGCCGGCGTCGCGGCGGCCGACAAGCCCGACCCGGTCGCCGACGCCAAGGCGTTCCAGGACTACTACCGCAAGAAGTTCCCGAAGGTCGCGTTCGACGATTTCGTCAACGGGCCGTATTCGATGAACGAGGACATGCGCCGGCAGTGGGAGGAGAAGGAGCAGTTTCCGCCATACGAGTTCGCGCTCGACGCCGGCAAGGAGATGTTCGCCAAGCCGTTCAAGAACGGCAAGACCTACGCCGACTGCTTCCCGAACGGCGGCATCGGCATCCGGCAGAACTATCCCTATTTCGACGGCAAGGAAGGCAAGGTCATCACCCTGGAGCTGGCGCTGAACCGCTGCCGCGAGGCCAATGGCGAGCAGCCCTATTCCTACGTCAAGGACGAGATGGCGTCGCTGACCGCCTACATGGCCTTCACCTCGCGCGGCAAGCGCTTCGACATCAAGATCCCCGATGACCCGCGCGCGCTCGACGCCTTCGAGAAGGGCAAGGAGTATTTCTACACCCGCCGCGGCCAGTTGAACTTCTCCTGCGCGAGCTGCCACGTGCAGAGCCCGGGCGAGCGCATCCGCGCCGAGATCCTCGCGCCCGCGCTCGGCATCCTCAACGCGATGCCGATCTACCGCTCCGAGTGGAGCGGCATGGGCACGATCAGCCGGCGCTTCGTCACCTGCAACAGCCAGACGCGCGCCGTGCCGCTGGAGCCGCAGTCGGACGAATACCGCAACCTCGAATACTATCTCTCCTACGTGTCGAACGGCCTGCCGGTTTCAGGGCCCGGAGCGCGGCCATGAGAAATATCTCGACAACAAACGTCATGAAAAAGATCGCCTTCGCCATGATGGTGTCGGCGGTCTGCGCCGGCTCCGCGCGGGCCGCGTCGGAAGCCGATTATCTCGCGGCTGTCGCGGCGGCCGAGAGCGCCAACAAGGAAGCCGGACGTCTGCGCAACCAATGGACTGTGACACAGGCCGCACTGACCGCTGCGAAGAAGGCAGCCGAGTCCGGCAATTTCGATTCGGCGCTGAAGTCGGCGCAGGAGGCCGAGGCGCTCGCCAAGGCCTCGATCGTCCAGGCCACCAGCGAGAAGCAGCGCTGGAGGGAGATGGAGATCCGCTAGGACATGATCCGGAAAAGTGGATCATGCTCAAACAAAGGGATGGATCATGATGCGATTCCATGGAATCGCATCACGGTCTAGGACGCGAGCCATGATTCGGCGCCGGGAATTTCTGAAACTGTCAGGTGCCGCCGCGCTCGCCGCACCGGCGCTGCTGCGCAGCGCCCGCGCCGCCGACACCGTCAGCCTTTACGACGTCGAGAAGTTCGGCAACGCCCGCATCCTGCACATCACAGACACGCATGCGCAGCTGCGGCCGGTGTTCTTCCGCGAGCCCAACGTCAATCTCGGCATCGGCGAGATGTGGGGACGGCCGCCGCATCTGGTCGAGCGCGCCTTCCTCGACCGCTACGGCATCCGGCCCGACAGCGCCGAGGCCTATGCCTTCACCTCGTTCGAGTTCGAAAAGTATTCCGGGCGCTTTGGCCGGATGGGCGGCTTCGCGCATCTGAAGACCCTGATCGACAAGCTGCGCGCCGATGCTGGCGACCATCGCTCGCTGCTGCTCGACGGCGGCGATCTCTGGCAGGGCACCGGGCTTTCCAACGCGATGCGCGGCGCGGACATGGTGAGCGCGGCCAACCTGCTCGGCGTCGATGCGATGACGGGGCATTGGGAGTTCACCTACGGCGAGGCGGCGCTGCGCGCCAATCTCGCCCGCTTCAAGGGCGAGTTCCTGGCGCAGAACGTGTTCCTGACCGAGGAGGCCGCGTTCAACGACGCCAAGGCGTTCGACGCCGGCTCCGGCCGCGTCTTCAAGCCGGCCATGATCAGGGAGATCGGCGGCGCGCGCATCGCGGTGATCGGCCAGGCCTTCCCCTACGTGCCGATCGCCCATCCGCGCCGCTTCACGCCGGACTGGAGTTTTGGCATTCGCGAGGAGGAGTTGCAGAAGCTGGTGGATGCGTTGCGCGGCGCCGACAAGGTCGATGCTGTCATCCTGCTGTCGCACAACGGCATGGATGTCGACCTCAAGCTCGCCAGCCGCGTCACCGGCATCGACGTCATTCTCGGCGGGCATACCCATGACGCGGTTCCGCAACCGGTCGCCGTCAGCAACGCCAAGGGCACGACGCTCGTCACCAATGCCGGCTCCAACGGCAAGTTTGTCGCCGTGCTCGATCTCGACATCGGCAAGGGCCGTGTCGCCGATGTGCGCTATCGGCTGCTGCCGGTCTATTCGGAGCTATTGAAGCCCGATCCGGCGATGCAAGCGCTGATCGACCAGACGCAGCAGCCGCAGGTCGCGGCCTGGAGCGAGAAGCTCGCGACCTCGGACCGCTTGCTGTACCGACGCGGCAATTTCGAAGGCGCGACCGACGACCTGATCTGCGCGGCGCTGCGCCGCGAGCTCGATACCGAGATCGCGCTGTCGCCGGGGTTCCGCTGGGGCACGACGATGCTCGCGAGCCAGTCCATCCTGCTCGAGGACGTGCTGGCGCAGACCGCGATCAGCTATCCCGAGACCTATGTGCAGCCGATGACGGGAGCCCAGATCAAGGACGTGCTCGAGGACGTCTGCGACAATCTCTTCAACGCCGATCCCTACCTGCAGCAGGGCGGCGACATGGTGCGGGTCGGCGGCCTGTCCTACCGCTGCACGCCCGCCGAGGCGATCGGCCGCCGCATCTCGGATCTCACGCTCGACAATGGCAAGGCCCTCGCGGCCGGCAAGCGCTACAAGGTTGCCGGCTGGGCCTCGATGAACGCACAGGACGGCAAGCCGGTGTGGGACGTCGTTGCCACTCATCTGCGCGACGGCCAGCTGGTGCTGGTGGGAACTAACAAGGTCACGCTGTCGGGCGTCGACGGCAATCCCGGCTTTGCATCGCAATCGTGAACCGCGCTGCGGATGCAACGCACCTCTCCCGCGTTGCACGATGACCGCGGGCCGATCGTGGTCTAAACCAGCGACAACGGGATTCGAGAGGAGGCGCCGATGATCTTCCGCCAATTGTTCGACAGCGTCTCCGGCACCTACAGCTACATTCTCGCCAGCCGCAGCGGCGGCGAGGCCGTCATCATCGATCCCGTGCTGGACAAGGTCGACCGCTACTGCCAGCTGCTGCGCGAGCTCGACCTGCGCCTGGTCAAGGCCGTCGACACGCATCTGCATGCCGACCACGTCACCGGATTGGGGGCACTGCGCGACCGCACCCATTGCGTCACCATCATGGGCGAGCAGACCAAGGCCGACGTGGTGGCGATGCGCGTCGGCGAGGGCGACAGGATCGCCATCGAGGGCATCAGCCTCGACGTGATGTACACGCCGGGCCACACCGACGATTCCTACAGCTTCCTGATGGACGATCGCGTCTTCACCGGCGACACGCTGCTGATCCGCGGCACCGGCCGGACTGACTTTCAGAACGGCGACGCGCGGATGCAATACGAGTCGATTTTCCACAAGCTGCTGCGGCTGCCCGAGGACACGCTGGTCTATCCCGCGCACGACTACAAGGGCGACACCGTCTCAACCATCGGCGAGGAGCGCCGCTACAATCCGCGGCTGCAGGTGAAATCCGTCGACGAGTACGTGACACTGATGGCCAGCCTGAAGCTGCCGAACCCGACGATGATGGATGTCGCGGTGCCGGCCAACATGCGCGTCGGCCTGCATCAGGAGGAGCTGGCCCGGCAGGGCCTGTCGCTGTCGGCGCGCGAGGCGATCGAATGCCTGGGCCGGCCGGACGTGCTGTTGGTCGACCTGCGCGAGGCGCCCGAACGCGCCAAGCACGGCACGCTGTCCGGCGCGCTGCATGCGCCCTATCCCGGAATCCTCGACAATCTGCGGCCCGGCGGCCTGCTGCGCGAGGTCACTGCCGCCACCGGCCGCCGCATCGTGTTCTTCTGCGCCTATGGCGAACGCTCCGCAATGGCGGTTCAGACCGCGCAAGAGGCCGGATTGGTCAACACGGCGCATATCGAGGGCGGGCTGGACGCGTGGAAGAAGGCCGGCGGACCGGTGATCTGCGGCTAGCAGGCCGCAGCCATCTTCGATCTCGCGCGCGGCGTCATGAACCTGCCGTGATGGACAATCAACCTTGGCGGGATAAGGTGAGATGACGGCGCGGCGTCCGCTCGCGTGGTCCGCGTTGAAGACGGTGCGAGGATGGTCGCCGGTGATCATCGACGCAATCTGCTCACCTGGGAATGACAGGCATTGCGATGGCGGCGCTCGGTTATGACTACATCATCGTCGGCGCCGGCTCGGCGGGATGCGTACTCGCCAACAGGTTGTCAGCCGACCCGGCGTGCCGCGTGCTGCTGCTCGAGGCCGGCGGGGCCGACCGGAATTTCTGGCTCAAGATCCCGATCGGCTACTACCGGACAATCTTCGACAAGCGCTTCTCGCGCCTGTTCGAGACCGAGCCGAGCGAGATCACCGGGGGCCGCGGCATCGTCTGGCCGCGCGGCCGGGTGCTCGGCGGCTCGTCGTCGATCAACGGCCTGATCTTCATTCGCGGCGAGCCGGCCGGCTTCGATGATTGGGAGCGTGCCGGCGCCCGCGGCTGGAGCTACAACGATCTGCTGCCGTACTTCCGGCGCTACGAGCGCTACCAGGGCGGCGACAGTCAGTATCATGGCGGCCTCGGCGAGTTCGCCGTCTCGGAGTTGCGCACCGGGAATCCTGCCTCGAAAGCCTGGGTCGATGCCGCCGCGGAATTCGGCTTGCCGCGCAATCCCGATTTCAACGGTCCGAAGACGCTGGGTGTCGGCAGCTATCAACTCGGCATCGGCCGCCATTGGCGCTCCAGCGCGGCGACCGCATTTCTCCACCCCGTCATGGACCGCGCCAACCTGACTGTCGTCACCGGCGCCCAGGCCAGCCGGGTGATGTTCCGCGGACAATCGGCGATCGGCGTCGAATGGATCAAGGACGGGACCGCGGTCTCCGCCTCGGCCGATCGCGAGGTTCTGCTCGCGGCCGGATCGCTGCAATCGCCGCAGCTGCTGCAGATGTCGGGGATCGGTCCGGCCGATCTGCTGCGCCCGCTCGGCATTCCCGTCATCGCCGACGCGCCGGAGGTCGGCCGCAATCTGCAGGATCATTATCAGGCGCGCATGATCGTGCGACTGCGGCAGCCGATCTCCGTCAACGATCAGGTTCGTAATCCCTACGAGCTCGCCAAGATGGGACTGCAATGGCTGTTCGCCGGCAGCGGTCCGCTCACGGCGGGCGCGGGCCAGGTCGGCGGCGCCGCCTGCACGCATCTGGCCGTCGGCGGGCGCCCCGACGTGCAGTTCAACGTGATGCCGCTGTCGGTCGACAAGCCCGGCATGCCGCTGCACGCCTATTCGGGATTCACCGCGTCGGTCTGGCAATGCCATCCGCACTCGCGCGGCCGGGTGGCGATCCGCTCGACTGATCCATTCGCGCAGCCCACGATCACGCCGAACTACTTCACTGATGACATCGACCGCGACACCATCGTCGCCGGCCTTCAGATCCTGCGCGACATCTTCAGGCAGCCGTCGTTCCGATCGCTGTGGGACATCGAGGTCGCGCCCGGCGAGGACGTGGCGACCCCGTCCGGCCTGTGGGATTTCGCCCGCACCACGGGAGGCACGGTGTTTCATCCGGTCGGCACCTGCCGCATGGGCAGCGATGATGACGCGGTGCTCGATCCGGCGCTGCGCGTGCGCGGCGTGGAACGGCTGCGCGTCATCGACGCCTCGGTGATGCCGCAGATCACCTCGGCCAACACCAACGCCACGAGCCTGATGATCGGCGAGCGCGGCGCGGCGCTCGTCCGCGGCGGAGAGGCGCAGGCGGACGCGCGCTGAGCGCGCGATCCTCAGCGCCGCGGGTAGCTCGCCAGCGCATCGAGCTGGCGTTGCGCTTCGGGGGATCCCCATTCGCGGGCGCGCTGATACCAGATCCGCGCCTGCGCCAGATCGGCACCGGCGTCGGCGACGCCGAACTGCTTCAACGAAACCGGATCGAATGTCTTGGCCAGGAGAATCGCCGCACGCGCATCGCGGGCTTCCGCTGCGCGCAGAAGCTGTAGCCGTGCCGCCTGCACCTCGCCGCTCGCCAGCAGCTCCTGGGCCCGTCGCACGAACGCCGCGACCTCGTTCGGCGTCCATCCCGGAGCGGGATCGACGGGCGGAACGACCACGGCCACCGGGGGTGGCGGCGCGGCGACCGCGGGAGCATCGTGCGGCACCGCTTTAGGCTCCGCAGGTGCTGGCGTCGTCGAGCCGGTGACCAGGACAGCACTTGGAGCAGCGGCCCAGGCCAGGTGGACGAACGACTTCACCAGCGACGTCCCATCGGCATCGCGCAAGTCGAGCGGCAGAATCATCTCCCCTGCAAAATCGCTCGGTGGAATGATGGCGGCTTCAGCCACGTCCGCGGCGGGGATGCGCCACTCATCAGCACCGACGCGCCTGCCCGCGGTGACCCGGGAGCCGAGAGGCAACCGGCCGATGATCACCATCATGCCCGGCGCCGGCTTTTCGACGACGACGCCGAGGTCCAGCGGCGCATTCGCCGGGCCAGCATTGCCACGCACGATCAAGGCCGGAGCGAGCGACGCATGGGCGCCCGGAAGGTAGGCGGTCTTGAAAGCCGACCACAGCGAGGCCGCCTTGGTCATGGAGCCGGCCATCGGGAAGACGGCAACATAGGCCAGCGCCACCACAATGGCCGCCGCGATCGCAGCGGCGAGCCTGACGCCGGCATGGCGCGCTCGTCGACTGACCACAGGTTCTGGCCCGGCCGTGTACTTCGGATCGCGGCGCTGCCGTTGCACGCGGGCCACAGCCTCGGTGAACGGATCGCCGCTGCGATCGAGCGGATTGGAGACGGAGGTTCCGGTCGCATGACCGCCTGCCGCCAGCGGGTCTGCCGCGTTCTCGTCCCGGCCATCTGGGTCACGTGACCGCCGCGGCGCGTAGTAACGCAAGCTGTTGGGGGATTTGTCGTCGTCCTGCTCACTCACGCCAGTTCCCCCTTTCCTCGCCGGTCGCACATGCCTGCAAGGCGGCGATCGAGCGTTTCGCAAGGTCAGCCATCAAACCGTCAGCAGCCAACATGGCCGCGTCGCCTGCTTCCGCTCTGGCGGTTTGATCGCCACGCCCGGCATTCGCGCCCGACAGCGTGATCTCGTTGGTCCGGCCTGCATGGCCATGCATGTGCGACGACGACCTCATGCGAGGTCAATCCATGCAAGGTCAATACATGGCCCTGCCCGGACATTGGCCCTGCTCAGACATCGCGAGTCCCCACCCCCGAATCGTCAAGTCCGGCCCACAGCAACGAGACACGCTAAGATAGCATAAGATAAATCAAAATGTGGCGGAAAATACGTTCGTAACAGGATCATTAGGAAAAAGCCTGAATTCGGCCTCGCTCGCTGATCGCTCCTAGATTGCACCTGCATCATGCCTTGATCACGGACAGGAAAAGGCTCGGATCGAAGTAGTCGATGGCCGCGACCGGCTTCTCGATCTTTCCGATCCGCGCGTAGAAGTTCGACACCTGTTGCAGCCAGTCCGTGATCGCGCCATTGCCGTAGAGCCGGCGCCACACCGCGGTCGGAAACACCCGCATCGCACCGAACTGCTCGCGCATGTCGCGATCGGGAACCTGGGCATAGTATTTTTCATGCAACACATTGAGCGCGTCGTTCGATCGCGCGATCAGCATGTCGTTGCCCTCGGTCCAGGCCTTGATCACGCGGGTCAGCACAGGGCGGTTGTTGGCGAGATAGGTGGCCGTGGTCGCCCAGCCGCCGACGACGGCGGCGCTCGGATAGTAGGCGCCCGCATCGAGCAGCTTCTTGGCCCAGGTCACCTTCTCGCGCACCGCGATGTTGAACGGCACCCACAGCGCCACGGCGGGAACGCTGCCGGTGATGAAGGCATTGACCGCCTCCGGCATCGGCATGCTCACCAGTTCGATATCCGTCGGCGCGAACTGGTTTTCACGCAAGGCATTGTCGAGGAAGACGTGCGCGGTGGTTCCAGCCGTCGTCGCAACGCGCTTGCCGCGCAGATCGGCGAATTGCTTGATGCCCTGGTCCTCGCGGACCCAGAGTTGCGCCGTGGCGAACTCGATCGAGTTGGCCAGGAACATCTTGCCCTGGCCCCGCGCAGGGAAGTTGGAGATCACGGCGCCCGTGGCCAGCATATCGATTTCATTGGCCGACAGCGCCGTGAACAGCTCGATGCCGGTCTTGAACTCCTTGAACTGCGGATCGAGCCCGTTCCTCGCCCAGGACCCGAGATGATCCGCCAGCCAGATCTGGCCGTCGACGGCGAGCGTATGCAGATGGCCCACGCGAATCTTCGTTCGCGCCTGCGCGAGCGCCAGCGCGGGAGCAGCGAGTGCTGAGATGCCGACGGCCGCCAAGCCGAGCGATCCGCACGTCGTCGTTACGAATCTGCGCCGATCCATGAAGCTTCTCTCCACATGCGTCGTCCGCGGCCGCATCACCGGCTGCGTGCCCTCACGACATCACCACGCCCAGCGGACGACGCGCCCCGGCGTCCGCTCTCCCTCGCGACTCGTCGGCGAACATCAAGAGCGCCGGCGAGCGTCGATCCGATCAAACAACTCAGGTATGTATGGCCTGATCATGACAACCGCCTCAATCTCTGCTTTATTTTTGTCGACTTGATCCCTTAAAATTGCAAGAGCGATCAAACAACCGCCTTGATCTCGCTAAATCTTCGCCGGCGCGACGACACTACGCACCGACAGGTTGCGCAGCGATGAATTTCGCGCACCGCTGATCGTACACGCCTGCGTTGTCTGCAGATCCATGCTCTGGAGGGTCCGATGATCGACGGTGCAAACAGCAAGCAGCCCCGGAAGGTGAGCCACCCCACAGCGACACTGATCGGCCGGCGCGCTCATGGGCGTCGAGTCCCGCGGCGCATGGCGGCCATCCTCGCAGTCCTGCTCGCGATCACAGGCGTCGGGATCGCTGGCGTCGCAATCACTCCCGCGCTCGCGATCGAGCAGAACGCGGCGGCCGAGCCACCGCGGGCTCCTCGCCTCGAAGAGCAATGGAAGGCCAAGCTCAACGCCAACACGGTGGCGATCGTGGCCGGCAGCCCGGAGGAAACCTATCTCGACATCACGCATGATCTCGCCGTGGTTCTCAACAACGACAATCTACGGCTGCTTCCGATCGTGGGCCTCGGCGGCGCGCAGAACATCCGCGACGTTCTCTATCTGCGCGGTGTCGACATCGGGCTGACCTCGACGCAGATGCTGCGCTATTTCGCATCGACCGGCGAACTGGGCGCCAACCTGGAAACGCGATTGACCTACATCACGCGGCTGTTCGCCGAGGAGATGCACGTCGTCGCCAGCCGCAACATCAAGACGATCGAGGAACTGGCCCGGAAGAAGGTGAACTTCTCCGAGCCCGGCTCGACGACGCAGATCACGGCGCGCGACGTGTTCGGACTGCTCGGCATCTCGGTCCAGGAGGTCAACCTCAGTCAGGCCGACGCGATCGAGGCGATCAAGAAGGGCGAGCTTGCGGCCACCGTGGTTTTTTCCGGCAAGCCCGCCAATCTTCTGGCCCGGCTCTCGGCCAGCGACAATCTGCATCTGCTCGAAGTGCCCTACAGCCGCAGCCTGCAGAACGTGTACCAACCCGGCCAGCTCGAGCCGGCGCTGTATCCGAACCTGATGGACTCCGGCCAGGCGGTGCAGACCGTGAGCGTGGATTCCGTTCTCATCACCAACAATTGGCCGCCGGCTAGCGAGCGCTATCGCCGCGTGGCAAGGTTCGTCGAGGAGCTGTTTGCTCGCCTGCCCGACCTGAAGAAGCCGCCGCGGCATCCGAAGTGGCGGGAGGTCGATGTCAGCCGGGACCTGCCGGGATGGCAGCGCTTTCCGCTGGCGCAAGACCTGCTCCAGCAGGCGCAGTTCGAGCAATTCCGTGCGGCCCGCGCGCAGGGCGGCGCGGTCACGGAATCCGCAGCCGACAAGCAGCGCCTGTTTCGCGAGTTTCGCGAGTGGTCGGAGAGCGAGCGCAAGCGACAATAGAAAGCACACGACGCGTGACCTCCGTTCTCACGCGTCATCTCTGAGCGCTCGCGACGATGATCCGATCGCCGAGCTCCGGCAGCGGCGGTCAGGCCACCGCTGACGGGTTCGACGAACGTCCCGGCGCAACTCACGCCACCGTCTTGAGATACAGGCTCGAATCGAAATAGCTGCTGGCCGGCGTGAACTCCTTTATGCCGGCATTGGCCATGAAGAAGTCGGTCGACTGCTGCAGCCATTTGGTCACGGTGCCATCGGCGTACATCGGCTTCCACTGCTGCGAGGTGAACATCTTCTGGGCGCCGAACTGTTCCTTCAGGTCGGACAGCGGTGTCTGGCCGTAGTGTGCCTTCTGCAGCGCTTCCAGCGCCTCCTCGCTATGGGCGATGAGATGATCGTTGGCCTCGGCCCATCCCGCGATCAGGCGGGCGAGCGCGTCCTTGTTGGCATCGTAGTAATTGTTGCTGGCGGCCCAGCCGCCCATGATGGCGGCCTGCGGGTAATAGGCCGAGGCGTCGGTGAGCTTGACCGCGCCCGGCACCTTGTCACGCACCGTGATGTTGAACGGAACCCAGAGCGCGACCGCGGGCACCGCGCCGGAGATGAAGGCCGTCACCGCCGCCGGCATGGCCTGGTTGACGAGCTCGACCTCCTTGGGGTCGACGTTGTTGGCGCGCAGCGCCTTGTCGAGGAAGACATGCGCGGTCGTGCCGGTGGTGGTCGCGATCCGCTTGCCCTTGAGGTCGGCGAACGACGCGATGCCCTGGTCGGAGCGAACCCAGAGCTGTGCCGTCGCAACCTCGATGTCGTTGATCAGGAACACCTTGCCCTGGCCACGCGCCGGGAAATTGGACACCACGGCTCCGGTGGCGAGCACGTCGAGACTGCCGCCGATCAGGGCCTGAAACAGTTCGAGACCGGTGTTGAATTGGCGCAGCTCGAGCTCCAGCCCCTGCTTGTCGAACGAGCCCCTGTCCACGCCGGTCCAGATCTGGCCGTCGACGGCGAGGGTGTGCAGGTAGCCGACGCGAATGCGGGTCTTCGCCTGCGCGATTGCCGGAGCTGCCAGCGCGGTGCCGCCAAGCACGCCCCCGGCCGCCGTGACCAAGAATTGTCTCCGATCCATGATACGCCTCCCTTGTTGTTGTTGCTCAAGCTTGTTGCTCAGTCTGCTGCAACGGTCCGTCGCGGGGCCGGCGCGTTGTACTCGTCCATGACGAGCCGGCTGACACGCGCCCGCAACTCGGCGAACGCCTTGCCGTCGCGGAGCTGCTCGGCCCTGGGATAGCCGAACGGCACCTCGACGATTTCCTTGATGCGCGCCGGCCGCGCCGTCACGATCACGATCCGCGAGGCGAGGAAGACGGCTTCCTCGACCGAATGCGTGATCAGCATCACCGTCTTGCGTTCGGCCGCCAGCACCCGAAGCAGCAGGTTCTGCATGTGGATACGGGTCTGCGCATCGAGCGCGCCGAACGGCTCGTCCATCAGCAGGAAGCGCGGCTTGACGGCGTAGACGCGCGCGATCGCCAAGCGCTGGCGCATGCCGCCGGAGAGATGCTTGGGGTAGGCGTCGGCGAACTCGGTCAGCCCCATCAGATCGAGATAATGCGCGCAGATCTCGTCACGCTCGGCCGCCGAGACCCGGTTGGCGTTGAGGCGCAGCCCGAACGCGATGTTGTCGCGCACGGTGAGCCAGGGAAACACGCCATACTCCTGGAAGATCACGCCGCGCTCGGGACCAGGCCCCGCGACCGGGGCGCCGTCGAACAGGACGCGCCCGGTGGTCGGCTTCTGGAAGCCGGCGAGCATGTTCAGCATCGTGGTCTTGCCGCATCCGGACGGGCCGATCACGGCGACGAAGTCGCGTTCGTTGATGTCGTAGCTGACGTCGTCGATCACCGTCAGCGGGCCGCTCGCCGTCGCGTACTGCAGCGACACGTGATCGAACCGCGCCCGCCGTGCTCCGGAATCGTTCGTCATGAGACGGCCCGATCCTGCCAGACCAGCAGCCAGGCGCTGAGCCGGCGCAGGATTGTGTCCATGATCAGGGCGACGCAACCGATGCAGATGATGCCGACATAGATCACGTCGAGCAGGAAATAGGTCGAGGCATTCTGGATCGTCGCACCGAGCCCGCGCTGCGCGGCGATGAGCTCGGAGGCGACCAGTGTCGCCCAGGTCACACCGAGCGCCACCCGCAGCGCCGTCAGGATATGCGGCACCGTGAGCGGAATGATCACCTTCAGAAAGGTCTCGAACTCACTCGCGCCGAGCGTCTGGGCGACGCGGATGTAGAGCGGCGTAATCTGCGAGACCCCCTCATACATCACGATCACGCCGGAGAAGAACGCCGCGTAGAACAGGATCACCAGCTTGGCGAGCTCGTCGACGCCGAAATAGACGATCACCAGCGGGATCAGCGCGATCGGCGGCAGCGCGCGGAAGAAGTTGATCAGCGGGTCGGCGAAGCTGCGGGCCGGTCGATACCAGCCGATCAGGAAGCCGACGGGAACCGCCGCGAGAATGCCGAGCGCGACGCCCAGCACGACGCGGCGGGCGGAGGCGAAGATGTCGTACAGCAGGCCGTGATGCAGCAGCAGATCGACGAAGCGGGCGGCGACCTGCTGCGGAGCCGGAACCAGGACCTCGTTGACGAAGCCGCTCAGTCGCACGGCGTACCACAGCAGCAGGACGCACAGCCAAGGCGCGAGACGCAGCGCGAACGCTCTCAGCACACGCACATGCATGTCACACCAACTCATACTGCTCGACTAACGCACACGCCGAACCATAGGACATGCAGCATGACCACACAAGTTGCACCGGCAACAACTTGCACGGTCAACGAAATGTGGCTCGCGGATGGCGAGAAGCCGCCGTCACGCGCGGGAGTTGCCTGCGCATTAGCGGCGCGCTGCTATTTTGGCCGGCCGACATGACGGCGCGAATCGGTAGCACCCCGGTCGTCAGCGAGCGGGAGACCGATGAATTTGAGCAGCTCGCGCGGGCCAGGCGTGAGCTACGCGCACGTGCCATGCAGTCGCGTTCATGGACAATGAACCACAATCGCCGATAGTGTGATCGTTGCGGCGAGGCGCCGCATGCGGTGCTCTCGACCGCTTCAATTCTCCAGTTCCATTCCTGACTCCGAAGGCCCGACGGATCGACCATGGCTGACGTTCTCGCCGCATCGCAACATACCGGTGCTCCGGTCCGGGCTGCGTCGTCGCTGCGCACGCTGGCGCTGATTTCGCTGGCGCACTGGGTCAGCCACCTGCACATGCTCGTGCTGCCGATGCTGTTTCCGTATCTGAAGGACAAGCTCAGTGTCGGCTATGTCGAGCTCGGCTTTCCGCTCACCGTGTTCGCCGTGGTCTCCGCGCTGACCCAGGCTCCGGTCGGCTATCTCGTCGACCGCGCCGGCGCGCGGCGCATCCTGCTGCTGGGCCTCACGCTCGGCGGCCTGTCCTTGGCGATGCTCGGCCTCTATCTCACCTATGCCAGCCTGATCGTGTCGGCGGTGCTGCTCGGTCTCGCCAACTCGGTCTATCATCCGTCGGACTACGCGCTGCTGTCGGCGCATATGGAAGAGAAGCGGATGGGCCGCGCCTTCGGCGTGCACACCTTCGCCGGCTATCTCGGCGGCGCGGTCGCGCCGGCTGTCATGGCCGCGCTGGTGACCACCGTCGGCGGCTCGGGCGCGCTGATCGCGGCCGGCCTGGTCGGTCCGCTCGCCGCGCTGCTGCTGCTCGTCGGCAACGTGCCGGAGGTGCCGCCGCATCCGCACCCGACGCATGCCGACGGCTCCAGGGTCAAGCAGCCGAGCCTGCTGACGCCGATGCTGATGCTACTGACGGTGTTCTTCATGCTGCTCAGCCTGTCCAACGCCGGCATTTCCAGCTTCGGCGTGGTCGCGTTCATGAACGGCTACGGCATCTCGTTCTCGACCGCGAACATCGCACTGACCGCGTTTCTCGGCGCCAGCGCCGTCGGCGTGCTCGCCGGCGGCCAGCTCGCCGACCGCATCCGCCACCACAATCTGGTCGCCGCCGTCGCCTACGCGATCAACGCGGTGCTGGTGCTGATCATCACCTTCGTCAGCCTGCCGACGGTGCTGCTGGTCGCGATCATGCTGACCGCCGGCTTCATGAGCGGCGTGATCGCGCCGTCGCGCGACATGCTGGTGCGCAACGCCGCCCCTCCCGGCGCCGCAGGCCGCGCTTTCGGCATCGTCTCGACCGGCTTCAACTTCGCCGGCGTCGTCAGCCCTCTGCTGTTCGGCTGGATCATGGACATGAACGCTCCCCGCTGGGTGTTCGGCACGTCAGTCGTATTCATGCTGCTGACCATCGTGCTGGCGTTCTTCACCGAGCCGAAGAAGGTGAAGGCTGCATAGATCGCAGTGGCTTCTCGCCCATCATCGCATACGGAGATCTCCCCCCACGCGCAGTCGACTCCCCTCCCCCTTGCGGGGAGGGGTCGGGGGTGGGGGTCCACGGGCACTGAATTCCGTGATGTGTGCCTGCCATATCCATACCGCTTCGTTCTAAGTCCCCTGGGTCCATTACTTCTCATCACTTGGGGCGACGCCCGGAGACCCCCACCCCCAACCCCTCCCCGCAGGGGGGAGGGGAGCGCACCGCCGTGGTGGAAACAGCTCGAACCTGCCGATTCAGAGCCTTGGAGAGATTGCTCAAGCTGCGCTGTCTAAATCATATCGACAGCGCATAGGACACGAGACACACCCGGCTTCCTCGCAGGTTGACATCATCCCCCAGCCGCCGATGATGACCACAACAACAAGCATCCGGGGAAGACACGCCATGACGCAGCCTGATCTCGTGATCCGCGGCGGGACCCTTGCCGATGGGTCGGGCGGCGAGCTGTATGAGGCTGATGTCGCGATCGCAGGCGGTCGCATCATCGAGGTCGGCAAGGTCGGCACCACCGGTCGCGAGGAGATCGATGCGCGCGGCAAGCTCGTCACGCCCGGCTTCGTCGACGTCCACACCCACTACGACGGCCAGGTCACCTGGAGCCACGACATCTCGCCCTCATCGCAGAACGGCGTCACCACGGCGATCATGGGCAATTGCGGCGTCGGCTTCGCGCCGTGCCGGCCGGCCGATCATCAGCGGCTGATCCAGCTGATGGAGGGCGTCGAGGACATTCCCGAGCCGGTGCTCGAGGCCGGCATTCCCTGGGAGTGGGAGAGCTTTCCGGACTATATGGAGTGGCTGGGCAAGCGCGCCTTCGATCTCGACATCGGCGCCCAGCTGCCGCATGCGGCGCTGCGCGTCTATGTGATGGGCGAGCGCGGCGCACGGCGCGATCCGGCCACCGCCGACGACAACCGCACGATGGCGGCGCTGGCGCGCGATGCGGTCAAGGCCGGCGCACTGGGCTTCTCGACCTCGCGCACACTCAACCATCGCACCTCGACAGGAGACTACACGCCGACGCTCAAGGCCAGCGAGGACGAGCTGACGACGATTGCGAGCGCGATGCACAGCGCCGGCCGCACCGTGCTGCAATTCGTGCTCGACATCTCCACGATCCATGAAGACTTGCCGATGATGCTGCGCATCGCGGACCAGACCAGATGCCCGATCTCGTTCTCGGTGACACAGAACGACCGCGCGCCGCAGCGCTGGCGGCAGACGCTGGCCGAGATCAACGCCGCCGCCGCGCGCGGCCTGTCGGTGACGGCGCAGATCGCGGCGCGCCCGGTCGGGCTGCTGCTCGGGCTGGAATTGTCGCGGAATCCGCTGCAGACGCACCCGAGCTACCAGGCGATCGCGCAGCTGCCGCTGGCTGAGCGCGTCACCCGCATGCGTGACCCGCAGGTCCGCGCAGCCATCCTGAGCGAGCAGGCCAGCGCCACCGACGACCCGCTGTTCTTCAAGCCGAACTACGACAAGATGTATCTGCTCGGCGATCCGCCCGATTACGAGCAGCCGCCGGAACGCTCGCTCGGCGCCCAGGCTCGCGCCCGCTTCTGCCGCCCCGAAGAGCTGGCCTATGATGCGATGTTGATCGATGGCGGACGCGGCATGCTCTACGTGCCGTTCCTCAACTATTCGGACGGCAATCTCGACGCCACCTATGAGATGCTGCGCGATCCGCGCAGCGTGCCCGGCCTGAGCGACGGCGGTGCGCATTGCGGCATCATCTGCGACGCCAGCTTCCCGACCTATCTGCTGACGCACTGGACCCGCGATCGCCGGCGTGGTGACAAGCTGTCGATCCCGTTCGTGGTCGCGGTCCAGTCGCGCAAGACCGCGCTGTCGGTCGGCCTCGACGATCGCGGCCTGATCGCGCCCGGCTACAAGGCGGACGTCAACGTGATCGATTACGACCGGCTACATCTGCATCCGCCCAAGGTGCACTACGACCTGCCGGTCGGCGGCCGCCGCCTGATGCAGGAAGTCGACGGCTACGATGCGACGATCGTGTCGGGTGTGGTGACGCGCCGGCACGGCGAAGCCACCGGTGCGCGGCCGGGACGGCTGGTCAGGGGGGCGCGGAGCGGGATGCAATGATAGCTGCCCGCTTAGCCTGAGCTGCACAGCGCGCGCCTCAAACTCGCTGTCGTCCCGGACAAGCGCGCGGCACGCGCGCGCCGATCCGGGATCCATACTCCCAGGGAGAGGTTCGAGGTACGCTGGTCGATCGATTCCGCCCAGCCCCATACGCCGCGGCGTATGGGTCCCGGGTCGGCGTCCGCCAACGCTGCGCGTTGCCGGACTTGCTAGCCACGGCGAGCTGCGACGTCAGCGGACCGCGGCCACCGCATGATCGGCAAACCTTGCGAGCTCGGCTTGCGCGGCGGAATGCTCGTTGAACCACGGCGGCAATGAGCGAAGGGCAATCTCGAGAGCTCCGCAGGCATCTTCATTGCGGCCGTTCAGGAGATGCCACTCGCCGATGTAGAAATAGGCTTCGGCCTGTTCCGCAGACGTTGTGGCCGCCTGCAGCACCTCCTCCGGCGTCGAACGCTCCGTCAGAAGTCCGAACACCGGCCCCGGCCACCGCGCCTCGGTGTAGCGCGCCGCCAGCGCGGTGAGGTCCGGTCTGACGCGCCCGGGCACGCGTGCGAGCGACAAATACAGAAACAGGGCCGCATGGGGATCGAACTGGAGCGCGAGCGAGGCTTCCATGTCCGCCGCCGCGGCTTCGAATCGGCCGCGGCAGAATTGAACGTAGCCACGGCCCCTGTGCAAGATCGGGTCCTTGGGGTCCAAGCCAATCGCCGTCGTGCCCTGAACCAGCGCTCGATCGGAATCGCCTTTCATGTTGTAGAGCCCCGCCAGTTCGCCATGAGCCAAAGCGAGCTTGGGCTCCAGGGCCAGCGAGCGCAGCTGGTCGTCGATGGCGCCATCGACATCGCCGAGAAACTTCCGCGACACGCCGCGGGCTCCGTGGGTCTGCGCATTGGCCTTCAGCCCGAGGGCCAGGCCGAAATCGTCGATCGAGCTCGCATAGCTGCCCATGCCCTGAAGCGCCACGCCGCGATTGTGGTAGGCGAAATGATTGCGCGGGTTGAGCTGGATCACCTTGCTAAAATGAAAAAGGGCGCCGGGGAAGTCATCGGACTTCAGGCATCGCGCACCGCGCCAGTAATGCAACATATGGGAGAACAGGCGAAGCACGCGCAACCTCACAGCGGATGAATGCGGGGCCACCTTGCGATGGCCCCCACTCATGTATCACGCAAACTCCGGCGCCGCACCCTGCCGCGCCTGCAGGCGGGCGCGCTCGGTGTCGGGCCAGAGCAACGCCATGCCCAGCAGGCCGGAGATCACCATGATGACCGCGTTGACGGTGTAGCCGGCCATGTAGCCTTCCATCAAGCTGCCCGAGGCCTGAATCATCCTGCCCATCACAAAGGGCGCGACGATGCCGGCGAGCGTGAAGAGCGCGCCGTAGATCGCCATGGCTGCGCCGCGTTGCGCGACCGGGGTGAACTCGCCGATCATCGGCGGACAGACGACGTAGATCGATCCGCACAGGCCCGATCCGACCACCAGCATCGCGATCTTGGCCGAGGCCGCATCGACATGCGGCGTCGCCGCCATCAGGACGCCACCGATCATGAGCGGCATCGCGCCGAGCACGCCGCGCGCCACGCGCGTCGAGGCGCCGCGCGCCATCAGCATCTGCGAGAACCAGCCCGTGGTCAGCACGACGCAGGCACCGAAGATCCACGGCAGGATCGAGATGAGGCCGGCCTGCTGCTGCGACAAGCCGAGCCCTTTGACCAGAAACGGCGTGAACCAGGTCAGTCCGAGCGACAGCGCCCAATAGGCGCCGAAGGTCGAGGCGACGCAGCCGACGAAGGTCCGCGACGTCAGCAGCTGCAGATAGGGCACACGCTGCTCGCTTACGCCGGCAAGCTCGATGTCGCCCAGCGGTCCTTCCCGGCCAAGCCACAGCCACGCCGCACTCCATATCAGTCCGACAACTCCGAGAACGCCGAACGCGTGGTGCCAGCTGTAGTTCACGATCACCCAGTTCAGCGCGGGCACGGCGAGGATAACGCCGAAGGCGGAGCCCTGCGACAGGATCGCCGTGGGCATCGCGCGCTTCTCGTCCGGAAACCACTTGTAGACCGCGTGGATGGCGACCGATCCCGCCGGCCCTTCGCCGGCGCCGAGAATGATGCGGCAGATCAGCAGGGTGGCGAAGCCGACGGTGCCGACCATGGGGAATTGCGCGACCGCCCAGATCAGCGCCAGCACCAGCAGCACCCAGCGCGTCGGCACCTTGTTGACGATGAAGCCGACCACGATCGCCGCGATCGAGAACAGCAGGAAGAACGCGGAGCCGAGCAGGCCGAACTGCCCAGCGTCGAGATTGAGCTCGGTCATGATCGGCACGCCGGCGAGTCCGACCACGATCTTGTCGGCGAAGTTCACCAGCATGAACAGGAACAGCAGGAAGGTCATCTTCCAGGCGCCTTTCGGCGTGGGCGTCGCGCTCCCGCGCGATGAGCTCTTGAGCGTCGTGGGCGCCATGGTGCTTCCCCGTGATCGTCTTGATCCGCCTCTGTGGTTCGGGCGTTCCAAGATGCTACCCACGAAGTATCGTCGCGGGCAACCGCTTCATGAGCTAAGTCATTGTTGCAGCGCGAGAATTTCCAATCCTGGGCTGCGCGACGCGACCGCTGCAACCTGATTGGGTGATCACATCATGTGCCCTGCCAAGAACGAGCACGTGATGTTCGCGTTGGCCCTTGTTATGTTGTGATGCAACAACCGCAAGACATGCTCGTGCTCAGTGTCCGTCATCTCACCAAGTCCTATCGATCCGGCGGCGAGCCGATCAACGTTCTGCGCGGCGTCGACCTCGACGTCTCCCCTGGCGAGCGCGTCGCGCTGACCGGCGAATCCGGCTCGGGCAAGAGCACGCTGCTGCATCTCATCGCCGGCCTCGATGCGGCCGACGGCGGCGAGATCATGCTCGATGGCGCGTCGGTCGGTGCGCTCGATGACGCCGGACGCGCGGCGATCCGGCGCGAGCGGCTCGGCCTCGTGTTTCAGCAGTTCAATCTGGTGCCGAGCCTGTCGGTTCAGGACAATCTCAGTTTCCAGGCGCGGCTCGCCGGGCGACATGATCCGGCGTGGCACACCGAATTGGCGGAGCGGCTCGGACTGAAGCCGCTGCTGAAGCGCTATCCCGAGCAATTGTCGGGCGGCCAGCAGCAGCGCGTCGCGATCGGCCGCGCGCTGGCGATCAAGCCGAGCCTGCTGCTCGCGGATGAGCCGACCGGCAATCTTGACGAGGACACCGCCGACGAGGTGATGGCGCTGACGCGCGACCTCGTCACGCGCACCGGCTGCGGCTTCCTGATGGTGACGCACAGCGCGCGGCTCGCCGCGATGCTCGACCGCCACGTCCATCTGCATGCGGGCCGCGTCGCATGAGGCGGGCGCTGTGGATTCTCGCCGTGCTGCTCAGCCACTGGCGCCGGCATCCGATGCAGCTCGCGACCTTGCTGATCGGGCTGATCTCGGCGACCGCGCTGTGGAGCGGCGTGCAGGCGCTGAACCAGCAGGCGCGCAGCTCCTACGACCGCGCAGCCGCGATCTTCGGCGGCGCGCGCACGCCGATGCTGGTCGCGCGCGACGGCAAGATGCTGCCGCAGAGCGTGTTCGCCGAACTGCGCCGCGCCGGCTGGCCGGTGTCGCCGGTGGTCGAAGGCCGCGTGCAGATCGACGGCCGATCGATCCGGCTGCTCGGCATCGAGCCGTTCAGCATCCCCAGGGAGGTCGGCAATGCGCCGACGGTCGGGCGCAGCGAACTCGCGGCGTTTCTCACGCCGCCACATCGCACGTTGATCTCGCCGGAGACGCTGGCCGATCTCGGCTACAAGGACGGCGCGACGCCGCGGCTGAGCAACGACGCCGCGCTGCCGCCGCTGATGGCGCAACAGCAGCTCGCGCCCGGCGTACTCGTCGTCGATATCGGCGACGCGCAGCGGCTGCTCGACAAGCCCGGACAGATCTCGCGGCTGCTGCTCGGCAAGACGACGGGCAAGCTGCCGGCGTTGCAAACCTTCGCCGGCGGCCGCCTGCAGCAGGTCGAACCCGAGGCCGAGACCGACCTGGAGCGGCTCACCGACAGCTTCCATCTCAACCTCACCGCCTTCGGCCTGCTGTCGTTCGTCGTCGGCCTGTTCATCGTCAATTCCGCGATCGGGCTCGCCTTCGAGCAGCGCCTGCCGGTGCTACGCACCTTGCGCGCCTGCGGCGTGTCGGCGCGCCAGCTCAACGCCGTGCTGATCGGCGAGCTCATCGCGTTCGCGCTGGTGGCGGGCGCCATCGGCCTGGTCTGCGGCTATGTCATCGCGGCGACGCTGCTGCCGAACGTCGCCGCGTCGTTGCGCGGGCTCTACGGCGCGCAGGTGCCGGGCGAGCTGAGCCTGCGGCCCGAGTGGTGGCTGGCCGGCCTCGTCATCTGCATCGCCGGCGCACTCGCGGCCGCCACCACCAGCCTGATCAAATCGATGCGGCTGCCGATCCTTTCGACGGCGC
Source organism: Bradyrhizobium sp. HKCCYLS2038 (assembly GCF_051167655.1). Taxonomy (NCBI): domain Bacteria; kingdom Pseudomonadati; phylum Pseudomonadota; class Alphaproteobacteria; order Hyphomicrobiales; family Nitrobacteraceae; genus Bradyrhizobium; species Bradyrhizobium sp. HKCCYLS2038. The sequence goes on from NZ_JBNPTM010000004.1 coordinate 262,193, forward strand.
AGCCCTACGCCTGGCAGGAGGCACAGCGGCGCTGGCTGCGGCTGCAGAGCGCCGTCGCACTCGCCTTCTTCGCGGCCGCGGGCCTGCTGCTATGGCTCGGGCAGTCGCTGCTGGCTGGCTTCGGCGTGCTCGCGGCGATGATGCTCGGCGCCGCGCTGTTGCTGCCGGCGATCTTGGAGCTCGTGCTGCGTCTCGGCGAGCGCGGCGCGCGTGCGGCGCTGGCACAGTGGTTCTGGGCCGACAGCCGCCAGCAGATCTCCGGTCTGTCGCTGGCGCTGATGGCGCTGCTGATGGCGCTTGCCGTCAATGTCGGCGTCGCGACGATGGTGGAGACGTTCAGCCGCACCTTCCTGGTCTGGCTCGACGGCCGGCTCGCCGCCGACGTCTACATCAGCGCCCCGGATGAAGCGCAGGCGCGCGAGATCCAGACCTGGCTGCGCGCGCGCCCCGATGTCCAGGCCGTGCTGCCCGGCGGCCGCGCGGAGACCCAGCTCGCGGGCGAGCCGATCGACGTGCTCGGCCTGCCCGATCACGCCACCTATCGCGACCACTGGCCGCTGCTGCAGGCCGGAGACGACGCGTGGAAGCAGCTGGTGCGCGGCGATGCCGGCTTCGTCAGCGAACAGCTGGCACGCCGGCTCAATCTGTCGCTCGGCGACAGCATCGACGTATCAGCGCCGACCGGCGACTGGCGCATCAGCATCGCCGGCATCTATGCCGACTACGGCAATCCGAAGGGGCAGGTCACGGTCAACGTCGCCGCGCTGACGCGGCGTTTTCCAGCGACGCCGATCACCCGCATGGCGGTCCGCGCGGCGGCCGCCGACGTGCCCGGGCTGATCGCCGACCTCGGCGCCAAGTTCGGCCTCGATGGCCGCAACGTCGTCGATCAGGCCAGCGTGAAACGAGAATCGAAGCAGACCTTCACGCGCACCTTTGCGGTGACCGGCGCGCTCAACACCTTCACGCTTGGCGTCGCCGCGATCGCGCTGCTGACCAGCCTGCTGACGCTCGCGAACTCCCGCCTGCCGCAGCTCGCGCCGCTCTGGGCGATCGGGCTGACGCGGCGTCGGCTCGCCGAGGTCGAGCTGTTGAAGACGCTGTCGCTGGCCGGCCTCACCGCGCTGCTGGCGCTGCCGCTCGGGCTCGTCGTCGCCTGGTGCCTGATCGCGATCGTCAACGTCAAGGCATTCGGCTGGCGGCTGCCGTTCGACGTGTTTCCGCTGCAACTGATCCGCCTCCTAGTCGTCACGCTGATCGCGGCGCTGGTGGCCTCGCTGCTCCCCGTGCTGCGGCTGGCGCGGATGCAGCCGGCCCAACTGGTGAGGACCTTCACCATTGAGCGCTAGAGCAACGATCACGCGACGCCGCCTGATCGGCGGCCTTGGCCTCCTGGCCATGCCGTCGCTCGCCCGCGCGCAGGGCTTTGCCGGGCTGAGCGACAATCCCGACGGCTTTGCCCAGGTGCTCCCCGGGAAAGAGTTCGTCTTCCCGAGGGATCACGGCCAGCATCCGGATTTTCGGATCGAATGGTGGTACGTCACCGCGAACCTCAGCGATGCCGACGGCAAGGCCTACGGGCTGCAATGGACGCTGTTCCGCTCGTCGTCGCGGCCGGGTCCTGAAGCCGAAGGCTGGGATAATCAGCAGCTGTGGATGGCGCATGCCGCTGTTACGCGCGCCGACAGTCATCGCACGACCGAGAAATATGCGCGCGGCGGCGTCGGACAGGCCGGTGTCGTGGCCACGCCGTTCCAGGCCTGGATCGACGATTGGCAGCTGCGCGGCAGCGCGGCCACCGACGATCAAACGCTGTCGCCGCTCGACATGAACGCGGCGGGCCCGGACTTCTCCTATGCGCTGCATCTGGAGGCGGATGGTCCGCTGGTGCTGCAGGGCGACCACGGCTACAATCAGCGATCAGAACGCCGCCAGGCGTCCTACTACTACAGCCAGCCGTTCTACCGGGCGCGCGGCCGTCTCAGCTTCGACGATCAGCCGATCGATGTCACCGGCGTCGCCTGGCTCGATCGCGAATGCAGCAGCCAGCCGCTCGCGCCCGACCAGAGCGGCTGGGACTGGTTCGCGCTGCATTGCTCGGGCGGCGAGAAGCTGATGCTGTACCGGATGCGGCAGGGCAATGGCGACTACACGTCCGGCAGCTGGGCGACCCCCGACGGCGCCGTGCGCAGGCTTGGCCCGAACGACATCGTCATGACCCCGAAGCAGACGGCCGTGATCGGCGAGCACAGGCTGCCGGTCGGATGGCACATCGAGATATCGGCGCTCGGCATCACCGTCGACTCGATGCCGCTCAATCCAAACGCCTGGATGGGCACGAGCGTGCCGTATTGGGAAGGTCCGATCAGCTTCAAGGGCAGCCACACGGGAGTGGGCTATCTCGAGCTGACCGGCTATTAGAAGACGCTCACAAGGGGGAACCGCGCATGTATCACTTCACGGCACTGGTCACGGTGCTCGCACTGATGCTCTATTTCTACATGGGCCTGGCGGTCGGACGTGCTCGCGGCAAGTTTGGCGTCAAGGCCCCCGCCACGACCGGCAATGCCGATTTCGAGCGCGTCTTCCGGGTCCAGATGAACACGCTGGAATGGCTGCCGATCTTCCTGCCGGCGCTGTGGCTGTTCGCGATCTACGTCAGCGACGCGATCGCCGCGCTGATCGGCCTGGTCTGGATCGCCGGCCGCGTGATGTACATGCTGTCCTACACCAAGGCCGCCAACAAGCGCGGCCCCGGCTTCGGCGTCCAGGTGCTAGCCGCATCCGTGCTGCTGGTCGGCGATCTGGCCGTGATCCTCTGGCGGATGCTGCACGGATAACACCGTCGTCCCGGCCTTGAGCCGGGACCCATAGCCACCGGCGGGTGTTCTTGCCCGCGCCGGTTCTACGCTCAGCGTGCCACAAGATGGATCACGCGGTATGGGTCCCGGCTCCGCGTGCGCGATTGCGCACTGGGCCGGGACGACACCGATGGTGGAGCAGGCCTACTTCGTCAGCGGGCAGCCGCTGTCCTTGGCGGAGAAGAACGCCTTGTCGCCGGGCACGGTGGCGAGCTGCTTGTAGTAGTCCCACGGCTTCTTCGATTCCGACGGCTTCTTGACCTCGAACAGATACATGTCGTGAACCATGCGGCCGTTGGCGAGCACCTTGCCTTGCGCGAAGGCATCGTCGACCGGCAGCTCCTTCAGCTTGGCCGCGACGGCGTCGGAGTCCTTAGTGCCGGCGGCCTTGACCGCCTTCAGATAGGACAGCGTCGCCGAATAGGTGCCGGCGTGGATCATGCTCGGCATCCGCCCGGTGCGCTTCATGAAGCGCTCGCCGAGGGCGCGGGCCTTGTCGTCGTGATCCCAGTAGAAGCCCTCGGTCAGCACCAGGCCCTGCGCCGCCTCGAGCCCGAGGCCGTGCACCTCGGCCAGGGTCATGAGCAGGCCGGCGAGCTTCTGGCCACCCTTGACGATACCGAACTCGGCCGCCTGCTTGATCGAGTTGGTGGTGTCGAGGCCGGCATTGGCGAGCCCGATGATCTTCGCCTTCGAGCTCTGCGCCTGCAGCAGGAAGGACGAGAAGTCCGACGAGTTGAGCGGGATGCGCACCGAGCCCAGCACCTTGCCGCCCTTCGAGGTCACGATGTCGCTGGTGTCCTTTTCCAGCGCATAGCCGAAGGCATAGTCGGCGGTCATGAAGAACCAGCTGTCGCCGCCGGATTCGACCAGCGCGCCGCCGGTGCCAACCGCGAGCGCGCGCGTGTCATAGGCCCAGTGGAAGCCGTAGGGCGTGCAGGCATCGCCCGTGATGCGCGAGGTCGCGGCGCCGACGACGATGTCGATCTTCTTCTTTTCCTTCGACAGCTCCTGGATCGCGAGCGCGACCGAGGAGGTCGTCAACTCGGTGATCATGTCGACACCTTCGGTGTCGTACCAGCGCCGCGCGATCGACGAGGCGAGGTCCGGCTTGTTCTGGTGATCGGCCGTGACCAGCTCGATCTTCTGCCCCAGCACCTCGCCGCCGAAATCCTCGATCGCCATCTTGGCGGCCTCGACGGAATATTTGCCGCCGTAGTCGGCATAGACGCCGGACTGGTCGTTGAGGATGCCGATCTTGACCTGTGCCGACGCCGGCGCCGCTGAAAGCAGCGCGCCCACCGCAGCAAAAGCCAGCAAGCCCGATTTCATGTGGTGTCTCCCAGAGTTTCTTGGTTTTGCGATGTCATTCGTTGGAATGCGCGCTCATGTTATGTCAGAACCCCGGCCGCGCCCATCCCTTCCCGCCCTGGCCAAAGGGCTGAGAGCCATGTTGAGGGCGGGGAGCTCCTCCGCTACATTCTTCCCCAAGCAACAAAGAGCCGTCCCGCAGGGATGGTGCGTGTGGAAGGAAACAGCCTGAGGGCGTACGGCGTGGTGATTCCGCGTCGGCGTCGGGCCTGAAGGCGATGCCCTGCCCCTCCCGCCATCGCGCGCTGTGCTGCGGCCGAACGGCAAGCGCCCGGAGGGAGAACGCATGTACACCGGCAAGCACGCAAAACTGCGCCCGCTGCAACCCGCCTTCATCATGGCCTCCACCGGCGAGGCGGTGACCTATCGCGAGCTGGAGGCGCGCTCGAACCGGCTGGCGCATCTGCTCCGCCAGCACGGCCTGAAGCGGCTCGACCATTATTCGATCTTCATGGAGAACAACGGCCGCTATCTCGAAGCATGCGGCGCCGGCGAGCGCTCAGGGCTCTATTTCACCTGCGTGAACTCCTATCTCACCGCGGGCGAGCTCGGCTACATTCTCAACAACAGCCAGTCGCGGCTCCTGATCACCTCGGTCGCCAAGCTCGACGTCGCGCGCGAGGCGCTCAAGGAGGCGCCGGGCATCGAGCTGTGCATCGTGGCCGATGGTCCGGGCGAGAGCGACCGCATCGTGGGGCTGGCGGAGGCGACCGCAGGCCTGCCGGCGACGCCGATTGCCGATGAGTGCGTGGGCACGGCGATGCTGTACTCGTCCGGCACCACCGGCCGGCCGAAGGGCATCCTGCGGCCGCTGCCCGAGCAGCCGCCGGTGCAGCAGCTGCCGATCTTCGACTTCCTCGAGAAGCTGTGGCGCTATCGCGAGGGCATGATCTATCTGTCGCCGGCGCCGCTGTATCACTCCGCGCCGCAGGCCGCGGTCAATCTCACCATCCGCAGCGGCGGCACCGCCATCATCATGGAGAATTTCGACCCCGAGCGCTATCTCGAGCTCGTCCAGCAATGGGGCATCACCCACACCCAGCTGGTGCCGACGATGTTCTCGCGCATGCTGAAGCTGCCAGCGGAGGTGCGCAACCGCTACGACCTGTCCTCGCTCGAGATCGCGATCCATGCCGCCGCGCCCTGCCCGGCGCAGGTCAAGGAGGACATGATCAAATGGTGGGGACCGATCATCCACGAATATTACGGCGCGACCGAAGGCCTCGGCTTCACCGCCTGCGACAGCGAGCAATGGCTCGCGCATCGCGGCTCCGTCGGCAAGGTGCTGTTCGGCGACCTGCACATCCTCGATGAGGCCATGCAGCCCTGCCCGGTCGGTACTCCCGGCACCGTCTGGTTCAAGACCGGCTCGCCGTTCGAGTATTTCAACGATCCGGAGCGCACCAAGGAGGCGCGCTCGGCCGACGGCACGATGTCGACGGTCGGCGACGTCGGCTATGTCGATGCCGACGGCTATCTCTACCTCACCGACCGCGCCACCTTCATGATCATCTCCGGCGGCGTGAACATCTATCCGCAGGAATGCGAGAACCTGCTCATCACCCATCCAAAGGTCGCCGATGCCGCCGTGTTCGGCGTGCCCAATGCCGATCTCGGCGAGGAGGTGAAGGCGGTGATCCAGCCGATGTCGGGCATCATGCCCGGTCCCGATCTGGAAGAGGAACTGATCGCGTTCTGCCGGCAGTCGCTGTCGCGGCAGAAGGTGCCGCGCTCGATCGACTTCGAGAAGGAACTGCCGCGGCTGCCGACCGGCAAGCTCTACAAGCGGCTGCTGCGCGACCGATACTGGGGCAACAAGACCTCGCGGATCGTGTAGAACGGTGCGGTCGGGTTGATCCTGGTCAAGCGCGCGCCCTGCGGCGGGACTATGCTTCACCGATTGCAGCCGCAGCATTTTGCACGAGACGACGACATGCGCGCTCATCAAATCATGACCCGATCGGTGATCACCGTCACGCCCGGAACGCCGGTGGCCGAGGCGGCGCGGATCATGCTGCGGAACCATATCGGCGGCCTGCCGGTGGTCGACGCCGCCGGCCGGCTCGTCGGCATGGTCACTGACGGCGACTTCCTGCGCCGTGCCGAGCTCGGCACCGAGCGCAAGCAAGGCCGCTGGCTCGATCTGCTGGTCGGACGCGGCCGCATCGGCGCCGACTTCGTCCATTCCCATGGCCGCACCGTCGGCGACATCATGAGCCGGCCGCCGGTCACCGTCAGTGCGGATGCCAGCCTGGCCGAGATCGCCGAAACCATGGAGAAGCGCAACATCAAGCGCCTTCCGGTCATCAGCGGCGACCGGCTGGTCGGCATGGTGACGCATACCGACTTCGTGCAGACCCTGGCCGATCTGGCGGCGACCGTGCCGGCGCCCGGCGCCGACGATGACGCGATCCGCACTGCCATCCTCGATTCGCTCGACCACGCCGCCTGCAAGCACTGCCGCTTCAACGTGGTGGTCCGCCATGGCATCGCCCATCTGAGCGGCGCGGTGCGAAGCGAAGGCGAGCGGGCCACCGCCATCGTGGCGGCCAAGAGCGTGCCGGGCGTGAAGGACGTGCACGATCACATGTGGGTCTATCCGCCTCCGGAGGAGGATTATGGCGGCGGCGACATCGTCTCGCTGCAGAGCCAGCCGTCGACCGATGACGACCAGCCGCTGTGAGGAGGATCGCCGTTGCGTCGCGTCATCGCCTGCACGATCCTATTGATGATCCCGCTCGCGGCCGCCGCTGACAACATCGATCACGGCCGCCAGCTTGCTGAGCGCTGGTGCGCCGCGTGCCACGCGGTCGGCACCGAGCCGACCAGGTTCCGCCGCGCCCAGCCGTTCGTGGCCATCGCCGCCAGGGAGAACGTGACCAGGGAGATGCTAGTCAAGTTCCTCCAGCTGCCCCACGCAACCATGGCTAACAACCCGCTCACCGCAGCCGATGCGGACGATCTGGCGGGCTACATCCTCAGCCTCAGAAAATAGGTGGCAGGGGGTATCTGCCGGTAGGCTGCCGGCGGCGCCATGGCCGGCGACGGCCGGATGCTCCGTTTTCGGCGCAGATCCTTCGGAACAAAACTGTCAACTCCGCGTTGGGTGTACGCCGCCGCCGTGAACTGCAGGACGTCGCATGATCCTCCATGGTCTGCCGACGGGGCGGCTCCCTGTGCTCGTTGCCGGAAAAAGCCAACAAAACGCAGCAAACGAGATAGAACTTGCATTCGTACACAAACGAGTTGGTAATCGGGTGCGCGGCATCTTCTCTGCCGAACTGCTAGCAAGGAGCGTGCGACGTGCACGGAATGCCCGGCGCCTCCCCCGTCCCCCGCGTGAGCCATGACGACACGGCCTATCTTGCCGCGATCGTGAACGCGTCGGCCGATGCGATCTTCGGTACGACGATGGACGGAATCATTCGGAGCTGGAACGCGGCGTGCGAGAGATTGCTGGGTTACAGCGTGGCCGAGATGATCGGCCAACGGGCGTCGCAGATCATCCCTCCGGAGCTGAAGGAGGAGGCCCACGCGATTCGCGAACGTGTCGGCAGCGGGGAAGCGATCGAGAGCTTCGAAACCGTCCGACTGAGGAAGGATGGACGGCCGATTGAGGTCGCCGTGACCTTCTCGCCGATCCGCGACGATCACGATCAGATCGTCGGAATCTCCGGGATCCTCCGCGACGTGACTCAGTCCAAACAGGCGGAGCGCGGCGCCGCGATGCTGGCGGCGATCGTCGCCTCGTCGTCGGACGGCGTCGTCAGCAAGACGCTGGACGGCACCATCACCAGCTGGAACAAGAGCGCCGAGCGCATCTTCGGCTTCTCGGAAGGCGAGATGATCAACCGCTCGATCCGGACGATCATTCCGCAGGAACGTCAGGCCGAGGAGGACCGCATCCTGACAACCGTCCTCTCCGGCGAGATGATCGACAATTTCGAGACCATCCGGCTGCGCAAGGACGGCGCGCTCATCGACGTCTCGGTCACGGTGTCGCCGGTGCGCGATTCGGCCGGCCGCATCATCGGCGCGTCCAAGATCGTGCGCGACATCACCGACAAGCGCCAGACACGTGAGCAGCTGCGCACCCTGCTCGCCGAGGTCAATCACCGCAGCAAGAACCTGCTGTCGCTGGTGCAGGCGATCGCCCGGCAGATGACCCGCCACGGCCGCCAGCTCGATCTCGAGCGCTTCCTCGAGCGCCTGCAGGCGATCGCGAGCAATCAGGACCTGCTGATCCAGAACGACTGGCGCTTCATTCCGATCGTCGGCCTGGTGCGATCGCAACTGAGCGCCTTCGCCGATTTGGTCGGCAACCGCATCGCGATCGACGGGCCGCCGATCGAGCTGACGCCGGAAGCGGCGCAGGCGATCGGCATGGCGATCCACGAGCTGGCGACCAACGCCGCCAAATACGGTGCGCTCTCGACCGATGACGGCCGGATCACGCTCGCCTGGAGCCACGACGGTGATTGGTTCGACATGGACTGGCGCGAGAGTGGCGGACCGCAGGTCTCTGCTCCCGAGCATGGCGGCTTCGGCAGCCGCGTGATCTCCGACATGGTCCGCGCCGGGCTCGACGGAACGGTCGAGGTCGATTTCGCTCCATCCGGACTACGCTGGCACCTGCGGTGCCCCCTGCAACGCCTGAGCCGCAGCAACAGCCATGTCCGGCGCTGACAAGATCAACGTGCTGATCGTCGAAGACGATCCCATGATCGGCTTCGACCTCTCCGTCGAGCTTGAGGAATCCGGCTTCGCCGTGATCGGCGTCGCGCCGACGGTCGGCAAGGCGCTGCATCTGCTGCAGCGACATCGTTGCGACTTGGCCGTGCTCGACGTCAATCTCGGCCAGGAGACCTCGGCGCCGATCGCCCGCGCCCTGATCGCCGCCGGCGTGCCCTTCGTCGCCGTCACCGGCTATTCCGTCGACCAATGCCCCGAAGAATTCGCCACCGCACCGCTGCTGTCGAAGCCGTTCCAGACGTCACGTCTGGTCGCGACGTTGCGGCGACAATTGCCGCGGTGAGGTTTGGGGAGCGGTGGTACGAGTTTGCTCGGTCGGCGAACTACATCCGCCATACTCATTAGTTTTGCAGCTGGCCTGCGACAAGCGTGTCATTCAGTTCCGTAGCCCAACGTGCGAGTCCGATGGACCTCCCACCGGCTCACTTAATCCCATGCCCCTCACCCGGATTGCTGTGCAATCCGACCTCTCCCCGCAGAAGGGCGGGGAGAGGTTGCACCGCCCGCGGTGACAGACACTGCCTCAAGAGACTAAGCTTGCCATCCATGATGGGCTTCGCGCCGCGATGATACACTAGCCGTCGCCACGCGAACGGTGCGCTCCCTCTCCCCGTTCTTCAGGGGGAGAGGGTCGGATGAGGGGCAGCGGCACGGGAAGTATTAGTAGGAGCGGCCTTTGCGACCCCACCCGGCTGAATGCGGGGCGGCGATCCAGACCTCACCCCGCAATCTCCGCCACGATCCGCCCCGTCGTTACCTGATCACCCTCCGCGACGTCGATCGCGCTCACGATGCCGGCCAGACCGGCCGTGTGGACGTGCTCCATCTTCATGGCTTCCAGCGTCACGACCGGCTGCCCCAACGCGACGCGATCGCCGGGCTTGACGAGCACCGCGACGACGCGGCCGTTCAAGGCTGCGCGGACCTTGCCGTCGCCGCCGGCGACCGCGGTGGATTGCGGTGCGGCCAGCGTGAGGTCGCGCAGCGTCAGCGTCTGCCCGCGAGATTGCATGTACAGCCAATCGCCGTCGCGCACGAAGCGCGCGGCCTCCGTGACGCCGGCATGACGAACCCGGATCGTATTGCTGGTGAGCGAAACGATCTCGCAGCAATGCTCGGCGCCATCTGACGTCACCTGATAGCTGCCGTCGCGCTCGCGCAACAGCTCGCACTCCTTCACTTCACCGCCGAGCTCGAACCGGAGCGGCGTCGCGAAGGCCGCCGACAGCGAGCGGCCGCTGCGCAGTGGATGCGCTACCGGATGGCTGACCGACAGCAGCAGCGCCCCGAGCGCGAGAACCGGTGGCTCGAGTGCCGGGTTACGCAACTCGTCACGATGCGCCGCGACGAAAGCCGTGGTGGCCTTACCCGCGGCAAAAGCCGGATGCCGCAGACATGACAGCAAGAAGGATTGGTTGGTCGCAACCCCCAGCGCGACCGCCTGCTCCAGAGCGACGATGAGCCGCGCGCGCGCCTCCTCCCGCGAAGTACCGTGGCTGATCAGCTTGGCGATCATCGAATCATAATACGGCGGTATCTCCGCGCCCGACTCAAGCGCGTGCTCGACGCGGATCGTCTCCGGCATCTGCCACAGCGCCATGCGCCCGGATTGCGGCATGAAGTCGTGGGCGGCATCCTCCGAGCACAGCCGGACCTCGATGGCGTGGCCTTCGAGCCTGATCTGCTCCTGGCGAAGCGGCAGCGGCTCGCCGGCGGCGACCCGGAGCTGCCATTCGACCAGATCGAGCCCCGTCAGCGCCTCCGTCACCGGATGCTCGACCTGCAGCCGGGTGTTCATCTCCATGAAGTAGAATTGGCCGGCGCCGTCGAGCAGGAACTCCAGGGTGCCGGCGCCCTCGTAGGCGAGCGCCTTGACCGCCTGCACCGCCACCGCGCCCATGCGCGCGCGCAACTCCGGGCCGACCGCCGGCGACGGCGCTTCCTCGATCAGCTTCTGATGCCGGCGCTGCACCGAGCAGTCGCGCTCGCCGAGATGCACGGCGTTGCCCTGGCTGTCGCCGAACACCTGGATTTCGATGTGGCGCGGATTGGCGATCGCCTTCTCGAGGATGACGGTGCCGTCGCCGAACGCCGCCGCCGCTTCCGAGCGCGCACTGCGCAGCATGTCGACAAACGCATCGGTCTCGCTCACCAGCCGCATGCCGCGGCCGCCGCCGCCGGCGACCGCCTTGATCATCACGGGGAAGCCGATGCGCCGGGCCTCACGCAGCATCGCGTCATCGCCCTGGTCCTCGCCCTGATAGCCGGGCACGCAGGGCACGCCGGCGCGCTGCATGATCGCCTTAGCGCCGGCCTTGTTGCCCATCGCCCTGATCGCCTCCGGCGACGGTCCGATAAAGGCGAGTCCGGCGTCCTTGCACGCCTGCGCAAACTCTTCGTTCTCGGCGAGGAAGCCATAGCCGGGATGCACGGCATCGGCACCGGTCGCCTTGGCCGCGGCGATGATCGCGGCGGTGTTCAGATAGGATTGCGCCGGCGGCGGCGCGCCAATGCGAACAGCCTGATCGGCCAGGCGGACATGCGGCGCATCTTGATCCGCATCCGAGTAGACAGCGACCACGCCATGGCCGAGCCGGCGCGCCGTGCGCATGATCCGCAACGCGATCTCGCCGCGATTGGCGATCAGCACCTTGTGGAACGGCCTGCGCGACATTGCACTCACCTCTGCGCTCATGGCCTGGCCACCGAGAACTGCATGCGCTGGGGGCTACGCGCCTCCGCCTCGCGGCAGATCGCCAGCACCTCCGCCAGCACCGCCCGGGTGTCGCGCGGATCGATCACGCCGTCGTCGAGCACGCGCGCCGAGGTCGCGAACACGTCCATCTGGCTGTCGAACACGCCGATGATCTGGGCCTTCATGGTGTCGAGCTTCTCGCGCTCGACCGGCTTGCCGCGGCGTGCGGCGGCTGCTTCCGTCACGATCGCCATCGTCTCCGCCGCCTGCTCGCCGCCCATCACAGCGGTCTTGGCGTTTGGCCAGGAGAAGCAGAAGCGCGGATGGAAGCCGCGGCCGCACATGCCGTAGTTGCCGGCGCCGAACGAGGCGCCGCAATAGATCGTGATCTGCGGCACCGTCGCCGAGGTCACCGCCTGGATCATCTTGGAGCCGTGCTTGATCATGCCGGCCTCCTCATAGGCGCGGCCGACCATGTAGCCCGTGGTGTTGTTGAGATAGAGGATCGGCGTGCGGCTCTGGCAGCAGGCCTGGATGAAATGCGTCGCCTTGTTGGCTCCGGCCGGATCGAGCGGACCGTTGTTGGTGACTATGCCGATCGCCTGGCCCTCGATCCGGGCGTGGCCGCAAACAGTGGCTGGACCGTAGTTCGGCGACATCTCGACGAAGTCGCTGTCGTCGACGATCCGCGCGATGACCTGGCGCATGTCGACTGGGCGCTTGTGATCGAGCGGCATGATGCCGAGCAGTTCGTCCTGATCGTAGCGCGGCGGCTTCGCCGACGACGCCTCGTGCGAAGGCCGATCCCAGTTGAGCTTGGCCATGATCTCGCGGGCGATGCGTAAGCCGTCGCGGTCGTCCTCGGCGAGGTAGTCGCCGAGGCCGGAAATAGAGGTGTGCATCTCGGCGCCGCCGAGCTCCTCCTCGGTGGCGATCTCGCCGGTCGCGGCTTTCAGCAGCGGAGGCCCGGCGAGGAAGGCGCGGGTGCGGCCGCGGACCATGACGATGTAGTCGGAGAGTCCGGTCTGGTAGGCGCCGCCGGCGGTCGACGAGCCGTGCGTCACGGTCACCACGGGAAGACCCGCGGCCGACAGCCGCGCCAGGTTGCGGAAGATGTTGCCGCCGCGGACGAAATCCTCGACGCGATAGCGCAGGAGATTGGCGCCGGCGCTTTCGACCAGTTGCACGTAAGGCAGCTTGTTTTCCAGCGCGAGCTCCTGCACGCGCAGCGTCTTGTCCAGACCATAAGGCTGCAGCGCGCCGGCATCGATGCCGGCATCATTGGCCGAGACCATGCAGCGCACTCCGGACACGAAGCCGATACCGGCGATGACGCCGCCGCCCGGCACGCTCTTGGCCGGATCCGGCGTATCGAACATGTAGCCGGCGAGCGTGGACAGCTCCAGGAACGGCGCGCCGGGATCGAGCACCAGCGCGACACGCTCGCGCGGCAACAGCTGGCCGCGCTGATGGAAGCGGTCCTTCGCCGCCGCCGACGCATTGCGCGTCCGCGCCTCGAGATCGCGCATCCGTGCGATCAGGCCGAGCATGCCGTCGCGGTTGGCCTGGAACGCGGCGCCGGTGGGAGAGATGGTGCTGTCGATGATGGCCACGAAACGAGTTTCTCTCTTCTTTCCGTCATTCCGGGGCGCGACGAAGTCGCGAGCCCGGAATCCATAACCAAGACTGTGAGTATGGATTCCGGGCCTCGCCCTTCGGGCGATCCCGGAATGACGAAGGGCTAAATCTCAGTTCACCGTCCCGAACATCTGACGGGCCTCGGCGGGGCTGGCGATCTCGCGCCCGGCGCGGCGGGCGCAGGCGGCGATGGCCTCGATCAATTGGCCGTTCGAGGTCACCTTGGTGCCGTCGCCGAGATAGAACGTGTCCTCGAGCCCGGTGCGCAAATGACCGCCCAACTCGGCGCAGCGCTGGTGCAGCGGCCAGATCTCGGCGCGGCCGATCGCGGTGACCTGCCAATGCGCCTCGTCGAGCTTCAGCTTGAGCAGGATCGGCAGCAGTTCGGGATCGGCCGGCATGCCCGAAGCCACGCCCATCACGAAGTTGTATTCGAGCGGTCCTGAATACATGCCGGTCTGCCGGTACATGCCGACGCAGCGCACGATGCCGACATCGAAGCACTCGAACTCCGGGATCGTGTGCACGTCCTTCATGACGGCGAGATAGTCCCGGATCTTCTCGACCGAGTTGTCGAACATCATCGGCGGCCAGGCCCAGCTGTTGTCGGCCTTGACCTTCAGATAGTTCAGCGAGCCGGCATTGCAGGCCGCGATCTCCGGCCGGGTCTCGCGGATGCAGTCCAGCGCGCCCTGATAGTTCGGGCCAGAGACGCCCGAGGTGTGATTGATGATGACGCCGGGGCAGGCCTCGCGGATCGCCTGCTGGATCTCGCGCGAGACGTTCACCTCCCAGGACGGCAGGTGCCCCTTGCCCGGTGCCTGCTGGCGCAGGTGGATGTGCATGATCGCCGCACCCGCGTCATAGGCGCGGCGCGCCTCGCGCGCCATCTCGTCCGGCGTGACCGGAACGTTGTGCTGCTTCGGGTCGGTGAGCACGCCGTTCAGCGCGCAGGTGATGACGGCTTTGTCGCTCATGGCAGTCGTTCTGGCACTCGTTCGATGAAGGCTTGCGCGCACGCCGCGCGGTGCTGCTGTCGGCCCATATGATGATGCCGCGGCGCGATCTGCTTGCGTTGACTCGCTGGTTGCGGCGGCGCATTCCCGGTATTGCTTTGCGTCAAGCCTGCGGCCGATGGTCCACGCTAGGCGGTTTCCTGTCTGTCCTCCTCACCGGGCGTGCAATGCCAATCGACACTCAACCGGCACCGATCTCATCGCGTGGGCTGCGCGCCGCCGAGGCCGCGCGCCGGCTGCAGACCGAAGGCTTCAACGAGCTGCCGCAGGCGGGTTCGCGCTCGATCTTTCGCCTCGTGGCCGACGTGCTCAGGGAGCCGATGCTGCTCCTGCTGCTGGCGGGCGCCGGGATCTATCTTGCGCTCGGCGATACGGCCGAGGCGCTGCTGCTCGGGGTGTTCGCCTCGGCCTCGGTATTCATCACCATCGTGCAGGAGGCGCGGACCGAGCACGTGCTGGAATCGCTGCGCGATCTCTCCAGTCCGCGCGCCCTCGTCATCCGCGACGGCGAGCGCATCCGCATCGCTGGCCGCGAGGTCGTGCGCGGCGATCTCATCGTGCTGGTGGAAGGTGATCGCGTCGCGGCCGATGCGGTGTTGTACCAGTGCGACGATCTGCTGACGGACGAATCCCTGTTGACCGGGGAATCCGTGCCGGTGCGCAAGCGGGCGGCTGCGGCTGAAGATGGCAAGGTGCCCGTTGCGGCCGGCGGCGACGATCAGCCATTCGTGTTCTCCGGCAGCCTCGTGGTACGCGGCGGCGGCATTGCCGAGGTGATGGCAACAGGACCGCGCACCGCGATTGGCAAGATCGGGCAGTCGGTCAGCACCCTGGAGACCGAAACGCCGCGGCTGCGGCAGCAGACGCGGCGCCTCGTGATGGCGTTCGCGATCGGCGGCGGCATCGTGGTCGTGATCACGGTCGTGCTCTATGCGCTGTATCGTGGCGGCTGGCTGGAGGGGCTGCTGGCCGGCATCGCATTGGGCATGTCGATGCTGCCCGAGGAGTTTCCGCTGGTTCTGACGGTATTCCTGGCGATGGGCGCCTGGCGCATCTCGCAGGCGCGGGTGCTGACGCGACGCGCCGCGGCGATCGAATCGCTCGGCGCCGCCACCGTGCTGTGCACCGACAAGACCGGCACCCTGACGCAGAACCGCATGATGGTGGCGCGGCTGGTGCGGCCCGACGGCGCAGTGCTGCAACCGGAGACGGCGTCTCCCGATGGCGTGACGACCGACTTCCGCGATCTCGTCGCGACCGCCGTGCTGGCCTGCGACCCGCAGTCGCACGACCCGATGGAGAAGGCGCTGCAGTCGATCAGTCCCGGCGCGACCGCCGGCGCCACGTTGCAGCGGCGTTATGGCCTGCGGCCTGATCTGCTCGCGATGACCAATGTCTGGTCGCACGACGGCGTCGTCATGGCCGCGGCCAAGGGCGCGCCGGAAGCGATCGCAAAACTGTGCGGCCTGAACGCCACCGAGTTGACGGCGCTGCAGACACGTATCGAGACGCTCGCCGCGGAAGGCCTGCGTGTGCTCGGCGTCGCCCGCGCGAACTGGAGCGGCGACGAATTGCCCGAGACGCAGCAAGGCTTCGCGTTCACTTTCTGCGGTCTCGTCGGCTTCGCGGATCCGCTGCGGGCCGAGGTCCCCGGCGCCGTGGCGGAATGCCGCTCGGCCGGCATCCGCGTGCTCATGATCACCGGCGACTATCCGGCGACCGCGGCCGCGATCGCGCGGCAGGCGGGGCTCGATCCCGAGCAAGTCATCACCGGCGCGGAGCTGTCTGATCTCGACGACGATGCGCTGGCACGGACGGCACGCACGCCGACCGCCTTCGCCCGCATCATGCCGGAGCAGAAGCTGCGCATCGTCTCCGCGCTGAAGGCCGATGGCGAGATCGTCGCGATGACCGGCGACGGCGTCAACGACGCGCCGTCGCTGAAGGCGGCGCATATCGGCATCGCCATGGGCGGCCGCGGCACCGACGTCGCGCGCGAGGCCGCCGCGATCGTGCTGCTCGACGATGATTTCGGCTCGATCGTCAAGGCGATCCGGCTGGGCCGGCGCATCTACGACAATCTGCGCAAGGCGATGAGCTTCATCCTTGCGGTGCATTTCCCGATCGCAGGCCTCGCTTTGCTGCCGCTCCTCACCGGCCTGCCGCTGCTGCTCGGCCCGGTGCACATCGCCTTCCTTGAGATGATCATCGATCCCGTCTGCTCGCTGGTGTTCGAGGCCGAGACCGAGGAGGACGACATCATGCGGCGGCGGCCGCGCGATCCCGTGGAGCCGCTGCTGCCGCGCCCGCTGGTGCTGTGGGGCGCGCTGCAGGGCCTGCTCGCCGTGATCACGACCGGGGGCGTGCTGCTGCTGGCACATCGCAACGGCCTGCCGGACGACGAGCTGCGCGCGCTGGTGTTCTTCACCCTGGTGTCGGTGATCGTCAGCCTGATCTTCGTCAACCGCTCGTTCTCGAGCTCGCTGCGCGACGCCCTGCTGCGGCCGAACCGGATGCTGCTGCTGGTGATCGCGATCGTCATCGCCGTGCTCGCGACCAGCCTGACCGTGCCGCCGGTCGCGGCGCTGTTCAAATTCGGGCCGCTGCACGCCGACGATCTCGCGCTCACGGCGGGGGCCGCCATCGCCACGCTGATCGTGCTCGAACTGTCGAAGTTTCCGCTGCGCGCGGCGCTGACACGGCGCGCAGCAGGACCGGATCAGGTCAGTGCGGCCTCGCCGCTGCGGTAGATCGCGAGATCGCGCGAGCCGGAGAAGATCGCGCGCGGCTTCAGGCCGTAGAAACGGCGGATCGAATGGCTGAAATGGGTCGAGTCGGGATAGCCGATGTCCTGCGCGAGATGCGCGAGATTGAGATCCTGATTGGCGTAGTTGAGCAGATGCCGCGCGCGCTTCCAGGCGCGGAACGAGCGGAAGGAGATGTCGGTCTCCTCCTTGAACAGATGCAGGAAGCGCGAGGTCGACAAGCCCACCGCTGCTGCGCAGCTCTCGGCGGTGGCCGGTTCGCCGGAGAAGCGGCTGATCAGGCCGATTGCCTTGACGACGCGCGGATCCAGCGTCCGCTGCGGCAGCACCTCGCCGAAGCAGAGCCGGTCGAACACCGCGCTGGTGACGTCGCCGCTCAGCGGGCGCTGCACCAGCTCCTCATAGGCGGCCCGGATGCGGCAGGCGAAAACCTCGGCCTCGCGGGCGACGCGGGCGGCGAAGCGGTCCAGAATGCCGAGCGGCACGCTCTCCGGCTCCATCGTCACGACGATGACCGTACGATAATCGCTCTCGATCGTATGCTGCTTGTTCGGCGGCACCACCAGCAGCTCGCCGCGGCGCTCCTCGCCGTCGGCCAGCAGCCGCAAGCTGCCGGTCAGCGCGACATAGACATGGAACGCGCCCGAGCAGCGCTGGCGCGGTCGGCCGAGCAGCCCGGCGTAGAAGACGCGCTCGGGCGTGATCAGCATGAGATGGCCGGACTCCCGGCGGGTCACATCCATGGTCTTCCTCCTGAGGCGCGGCTCTGTCGGCCGCTTCTTTGGACGAGAACCATAACGCAAATCGCGCCGCTGTCATCGGTGACGACTGCCGATTTTTGTCGCGGTTAACTCACGGCTTTGAGATGGTCGTCATTCCCGGGGCGACACTCAGCATCGAACCCGCAATGACGTGCGCAACTCACGGCCGGACGCGCGGCTTGATGCCCTGCTCGACGCCGGCGCGCTGCTCGGCGGCGCGCGCCCGCTGGTAGCCATCGCGCTGCTGCAGCCGCGCCCAATAGGCGGCGACATTCGGCCCGAAATCCTTGGCGAGCCCGAGCGTCTCGGCCAGCCGCAGCGCATAGCCGATGACGATGTCCGCCGCGGTGAAGCGGCCGCACAGAAACTCGGCATTGGCCGTCGCCGCCTCAACCGCGCGCAGCCGGCCCAGGAACCACTTGGCATAGTCGGAGGCGACCTGCGGCGAGCGCCGCTCCTCCGGTTCGAGCTGCGTGTACCGCAATACCAGCGTCTGCGGGAACGTCAGCGTCGCGTCGGAGAAATACATCCAGTTCAGGAAGGCGCCGTAGGCGGCCTCCTCAGGCGCAACCATCAGCGGCGTCGGGCCGTGTTTGATGCCGAGATAGTGACAGATGCCGGAGGACTCCGTCATCTTCGTCTCGCCATCGATCATGAAGGGGATCGTGCCGAGAGGATTGATCGCCAGATATTCCTTGGCGAGCACCCGCGGCGGGAACGGCAGCATCTTCAATTCGTAGTTGGCTTCAA
This sequence comes from Bradyrhizobium sp. HKCCYLS2038, assembly GCF_051167655.1. Classification (NCBI taxonomy): domain Bacteria; kingdom Pseudomonadati; phylum Pseudomonadota; class Alphaproteobacteria; order Hyphomicrobiales; family Nitrobacteraceae; genus Bradyrhizobium; species Bradyrhizobium sp. HKCCYLS2038. Next base: position 280,802 of record NZ_JBNPTM010000004.1, read on the forward strand.
GCTCCTCCAGCATCCACAGCGGGCGGAACGAGCGGGCGCCGTCGCAATGATACAGCGTGATCATCAGGCGTTCCCCGCTTTGGCCATGCCCGGAAGGGTACCCATCATCTTGCACAGGATCGTCAGCATCACCTCGTCGGCGCCGCCGCCGATCGAGCTCAGCCGCGAATCCCGATAGGCGCGGCTGACCGGCGTCTCGTTCATGAAGCCCATGCCGCCCCAATATTGCAGGCAGGCGTCGGTGAGCTCGCGCCCCAGCCGTCCCGTCTTCAGCTTCACCATGGTCGCGAGTCGCGTCACGTCCTCGCCGGCGACCAGCGCCTCGGCGGCCTGATAGATCAGCGCGCGTAAGAGCTCGACCTCGGTCTGCAGCTCGGCGAGGCGGAAATGGACGACCTGGTTGTCGAGGATCGAGCGGCCGAAGGCTTTTCGGTTGCGGGTGTACTCGATGGTGGCGTTGATGATCGCCTCATGCGCCTTGAGGCAGGCCGCGCCCGCCCACAGCCGCTCCTCCTGGAACTGCATCATCTGATAGGTGAAGCCCATGCCCTCCTCGCCGACGCGGTTGCGCTTGGGCACGCGGACATTGTCGAAGAAGATCTGCGCGGTGTCGGACGAGCGCATGCCCATCTTGTCGAGCTTGCGCGCGACCTGCACGCCCTTGCTCTTCATCGGCACGCAGATCAGCGACTTGTTGCGATGGACGGGACCGTCGCTGGTGTTGGCGAGCAGGCAGATGAAATCCGCCTGGGTGCCGTTGGTGATCCACATCTTGCCGCCGTTGATGACGTAGTCGTCGCCATCGGCGCGCGCCTGGGTCTTGATCGAGGCGACGTCTGAGCCGGCGCCCGGCTCGGAGACGCCGATACAGGCCACGTAGTCGCCGGCAATCGCCGGCGCGAGGAATTCCTTGCGGACCTCGTCCGAGCCGAACCGCGCCAGCGCCGGCGTCGCCATGTCGGTCTGCACCCCGATCGCCATCGGGATGGCGCCGCAATTGATGGCGCCGAGCTCCTCGGCCATCATCAGCGCGTAGGAATAGTCCAGCCCCTGGCCGCCGAACTCGACCGGCTTGTTGAGCCCGAGAAAGCCGAGACTGCCCAGCTTCTTGAACAGCTCATGCGCGGGAAAGATGCCGGCCTCCTCCCATTCGTCGACATGGGGATTGATCTCGGCAGCGATGAACTTCTGCAGGATGCGGCGCGGTTCGTCATGGTCGGCGGTGAAGAGCATTCGTCCTCGGGCTCCTGTCGTGTTTCTTTCGACGTCATGGCCGGGCTTGTCCCGGCCATCCACGTCGTTGTTCAGTCGTGGTGCGCAGCGTGGATGCCCGGGTCAAGCCCGGGCATGACGAGCGGAGAGAGCACGGCTCACAATCCCATCTGCCGGCTGGCGAGGTCCTTCATGATCTCCTCGGTGCCGCCGCCGATCGCGTTGACCTTGACCTCGCGATAGATCCGTTCCACGCGTATGCCGCGCATGAAGCCCGCGCCGCCAAAAATCTGCACCGCCTCGGAAGCGCAGTAGGCCATGGTCTGCGTCGCTTGGTTCTTCATCATGCAGATCTCGGCGACGGGATTGTCGCCCTGTTCGAGCCGCCACGCCAACATTTCCAGCATCGCCTGCGAGGCCGCGACGCGCTGCGCCATGTCGACCAGCTTGTGGCGGATGACCTGGTGCTGCGCCAGCGGCTTGCCGAAGGTCTGGCGCTCCTTCGCATAGGCGATCGCATCGTCGAGGCAGACGCGGGCGAACGCCGTGCAGCTCGCCGCCATGCCCATGCGCTCCGAGTTGAAATTGTGCATGATCAGCTTGAAGCCCTGGCCCTCCTCGCCGATCAGATTCTCCACCGGCACACGGCAATTGTCGAAATGCAGGGTCGCGGTATCAGACGCCCACCAGCCCATCTTGTTCAACTTGGTGCGCGTCAGCCCAGGCGTATCGCCGGGAACGAGCAGCAGGCTCACGCCCGCCGGCCCGGGTCCGCCGGTGCGCACGGCGACAGTGATATAGTCGGCGCGCATCCCTGAGGTGATGAACGTCTTCTCGCCGCTGACGACGTAGTGGTCGCCGTCGCGCGCCGCCTTGGTACGGAGATTGGCGACGTCGGAGCCGCCGCTCGGCTCTGTGATGGCAAGCGCCGAGATCTTCCGCCCCGCAAGAATTTCCGGCAGCACCCTCGCGCGCACCTCCGGCCGGGCCGCGCGCGCGATCGGCGGGGCGCCGATCGTGTGGCTCATCAGGCTGGCGCTGACGCCGCCGGCCCCCGCCCGCGCCAGTTCCTGCGACGACACGATCTTCATGAACTGGTCGGCCGGGACGCCGCCGAATTCCTCCGGAAAGCCCAAGCCCAGCAGGCCGATCTCGGCCGCCTTCGCGTACAGCGCCCGCGGGAATTCGCCGGCCTCGTCCCAGGCGCTCGCGAACGGCGCGATCTCCTTGTCGACGAAGCGCCTGACGACGTCACGGAAGGCCTCGTGCTCGGCCGTATAGAACGGGTTTTTCGCCATGACCGCCGAAGCTCTGGTTGCTGCGCCGCCAGGATGACCGGAAGCGTCGGTATCGCCTTGCGTCGAGTGGCTGACTGCCGAAATCACGTGCAGCGCGCCCCGCCTTCGTGGCGCCCAACCAGCGTCTTGACGCAAGACAGTGCAATGCACTCACCGGCCCACTCGCGGTCAAAAACGCCGCGCGTTCCGCCCTGCATCGTCAGGGGCGGAACGCGCCGGCCAAGCAAGCCGGCGACAGATCGCCGGACACGAGGAGGGACACCGTGCCAGTACGGTATTACGACTGGATTGCGCATCATGCCCGCAGGACGCCGACCAAGACCGCGATGGTCGATCTCGGCAGCGGCAGGCGTTTCAGCTACGCGGAGTTCGACGCCCGCGTCGCGCGCCTCGCCTTCCATCTGCGCGACGCCTGCGGCGTCGGCAAGGGCGACCGCGTCGCCGTGCTGGCGCTGAACGCCTCCGATACGCTGGAGGTGCAGTTCGCCTGCTTCCGTGTCGGCGCCGTCTTCGTGCCGCTCAACACCCGCCTCACCGTTCCCGAGCTGCAGTTCATCGTCGGCGACGCCGCGCCGAAGGTGATGATCCACGACGACGACCTCGCCGACACCGCGCTCGCCGTGAGCCGTCTCTGCGGCGTCGCCTCGGCGCTGCGCTACGGCCCCGGCGCCAGCTACGAGCAGGCGATCGCCGCCGCCAAGCCTCTCACCGCCATCGAGCCGGTCACGCTCGATGATATCTCCACCATCATGTACACGTCGGGCACGACAGGCCAGCCGAAAGGGGCGATGATCACCCACGGCATGACGTTCTACAATTGCGTCAATCTCGGCGGCCCCGCCTACATCACGCCGTCATCGGTGCTCTTGACCGTGCTGCCGCTGTTCCACACCGGTGGGCTGAACTGCTACACCAACCCGGTGATGCATGCCGGCGGCACCGTGCTGATCATGCGCGCGTTCGATCCCGGCGCGGCGCTGCAGCTGATCAATGATCCGGCCCAGGGCATCAACGTGTTCTTCGGCGTGCCCGCGATCTATCAGTTCATGGCGCAGCATCCGGCATTCGCGACCGCCGATTTCAGCCGGCTCACGATCGGCGGCGTCGGCGGCGCGCCGATGCCGGTGCCGCTGCTCAACACCTGGGAGACACGCGGCGTCGCGCTCCAGCAGGGCTATGGCATGACCGAGACCTCGCCGGCCGTGCTCGCGCTCGACCGCGAGGATGCCGGGCGCAAGGCCGGCTCGGCCGGCAAGCCGGTGCTGCATACCGAGGTGCGCATCGTCCGTCCCGACGGCACGGATGCCGATGTCGGCGAGCTCGGTGAGCTCTGGGTGCGCGGACCCAACGTGACCCCAGGCTATTGGAACCGGCCGGATGCGAACCGCTCCTCGTTCACTGACGGCTGGCTGCACACTGGCGACGCCACGCGGATCGACGAGGAAGGCTTCTACTACATCGTCGACCGCTGGAAGGACATGTACATCTCCGGCGGCGAGAACGTCTATCCGGCCGAGGTCGAGAACGTGCTGCACCAGCTGAGCGCCGTGGCCGAGGCCGCCGTGATCGGCATCGCCGACCCGCAATGGGGCGAGACCGGCATGGCGATCATCGCGGTCAAGCCGGGGCAGACATTGAGCGAAGCAGACATCCACGCCCACTGCCAGGCCAACCTCGCCCGCTTCAAGTGCCCGCGCACCGTCCGCTTCGTCGACGCGCTGCCGCGCAACGCCACCGGCAAGATCCACAAGCCAACCTTGCGCAAGAGCTTTGCGACGGCCTCGGCCGTCGATCTGGTCCAGCAGGCGTCATAGACCAACGGCTGCGCACATCGCGCCGCCGATCAACGAACCACGAGATCAACCAAGAGGAAGCCCAGGGAATGTTGCCGATGACGACCAGGACTCTGCTCTCTCTCGCAGCCGCAGCCGCGCTCTCCATCGCGGCGAGCCAGAGCGCGCTCGCCCAGAAGAAATATGACACCGGCGCCAGCGACACCGAAATCAAGATCGGCAACGTCGAGACCTACAGCGGCCCGGTCTCGGCCTACGGCATCATCGGCAAGACCGAGGAAGCCTATTTCAAGATGATCAACGAACAGGGCGGCATCAACGGCCGCAAGATCAACTTCATCTCCTACGACGACGCTTACAGCCCGCCAAAGACGGTCGAGCAGGTGCGCAAGCTGATCGAGAGCGACGAGGTCCTGCTGGTGTTCAACGCGCTGGGCACGCCGACCCAGACCGCCGTCCAGAAGTATCACAACGCCAAGAAGGTGCCGCAGCTGTTCGTCGCCACCGGCGCCAGCAAGTGGAACGATCCGAAGGAATTCCCGTGGACGATGGGCTTCCAGCCCAGCTACCGCGTCGAGGCGCGCATCTTCGCCAAATACATCCTCAAGAACAAGCCGAACGCCAAGGTCGCGATCTTCTATGCCAACGACGATTTCGGCAAGGACTACGTCGCCGGCATCAAGGACGTCTTCGGCGACAAGGCGAAGGATCTGATCATCGCCGAGGAGAGCTACGAGACCTCGGAGCCCTCGATCGACTCTCACATCGTCAAGCTCAAGGGCACCGGAGCCGACGTGTTCGTCAACATCTCGACGCCGAAATTCGCCGCGCAGGCGATCAAGAAGATCGCCGAGCTCGAATGGAAGCCGATGCACCTGATGACCGACGTCTCGATCTCGATCGGCGCGGTCATGAAGCCGGCAGGCCTGGAAGCGTCCGAGGGCGTGCTGTCCGCCGGCTATCTCAAGGATCCGTCGGATCCGCAGTGGAAGGACGACGAAGGCATGAAGAAGTTCATGGCCTTCATCGACAAGTACATGCCGGGCGCCAACATCTCCGACGCCAACCTCGCCTATGGCTTTGCGGCGGCGCAGACCATGGTCCAGGTGCTCAAGCAGTGCGGCGACAATCTCACCCGCGAGAACGTCATGAAGCAGGCCGCCAGCCTGAAGGACTTCGCGCCCGACACCCTGATCCCTGGCATCAAGGTCAACACCGGCCCGAACGATTTTGCACCGATCGAGCAGCTCAAGATGATGCAGTTCAAGAACGGCAAATGGGACCTGTTCGGCGACATCATCAGCGCGGATGTTGGTGGGTAGGCTGACCGGAGCCCAGCTGCGCACCCCCGTGCGATCGGAAGGCCAGCTTGGGCACCCTCTGACCACGACACCGGTCGACTCCCCTCCCCCTTGCGGGGAGGGGTTGGGGGTGGGGGTCCCCGGGCGCTGAACCGCGTGAGGTCCTCGCATCTCCACCATCTCGCTGTGTGGCTCTCGGCCGTTCTGATCTCCACCGACGCGGCCGCGAGTCCTTTCATCAATTCGAGCGGGACTCGTGGACCCCCACCCCCGACCCCTCCCCGCAAGGGGGAGGGGAGCAGACCGCCCGCGGGGCAGATTCTGTAAATCAAAAATATATTGCCATTTTTCCGAATCAATGATTATCTCCGCCCATCCCGCCTCACTGCGGAGGGGCGTTGCGCGCGATCGTCACGACACGCGAGGCGGGGATGCGGTGGCCGCGAGCGATTGCAGCGTCTTCTCACGAGGGCGCGGACGAACGATCGCTTGCGGACGTGAAGTCGCAGGGTCCTGATACCCCGACGCTGGTATCAAGCCGCGATGGCGCTGACGTGCCGCGTGGTGATGGTGGCCAACAAGCCGGCGCACCAGGGAGACTGCGTATAAGCGTGAAACCCATCGCGCAGGGAATGCCGGCGTGTTCGGCTTTGCCTGTGGTACCTGCCGCCTGCATTTTTTTCGCAGGCGGGCCATGGGTGAGGCCCTCACCCGGCATTCCCTGCGCCCTCTGCACTGCTTGCGAGGGACGAACTGAGAGCAGACCTCGGGCACGATGTGCCGCGAGATTGCACCGACACGTCCCTCAGATTTCACGCGCCTCAACTTCCCGGCTGTTTGAATCGTGAATCCGCCCTCCCCACCGCTGTCGTCCCGGACAAGCCGCGAGGCGCGGCGCGGCGCCGATCCGGGACCCATACGCCGCGGCGGGCGCGTTGGGCAAAAGGCCAATCACCAACCCTGCCTCAAACCGCTCCCTGGGGGTATGGGTCCCGGCGTTCGCCGGGACGACAGCGTGTGGGTCGAAGCAGACCGCGCACCACAAGCTCCGTCATTGCGAGCGCAGCGACGCAATCCAGGGCGGAGTGTGCGGCTCTGGATTGCTTCGTCGCGGAGCCTGTCATCGGGCCGCGCTTTGCGCGGACCCGTTGGCTCCTCGCAATGACGGTGGTTAGGTCAGCGCCAACGACTCACGGCACGCCTTGCACGAACAGTGCGAACGGTTCCTCGACGGTCTTGCGCAGGTGGTCGCGATACAGCTGATAGTGCGGATCGTCAGCCCCGAGCCTGCCGAAACTCGGCTCGGCCACGCTCTGCAGCGGCAACAGCGCGATCGGCGCGGCGATCGGGGTCAGCAGCGAGCCGCGGCCGGCAAGCAGCGTGGTGATGATGCCGTACATCTCGCCGGTGATGGTCGGGCGTGACACCGTGATCAGGCGATGCTGGCCGTGGCGGTTGGTGACGAGGTAGACGAAGCCGGACTGGTTGGGCACGGCGACCTCGCCGAACTGCGAAAACGCAGCATCGAGCCGCGCGCCCTCGCGAAACACCAGCGACGACGCCGCATCGTCCCAGACGATGTCGGTGCGATAGGCGTAGATGGCCTCGCGATCGCCGAACGACGGCCGCAGCGTGACATACGTCCCTTCGATCCATTCCACCGCGCGCCGCGAGTAGGAGCCGAGGCTATCAGGCGCAATGCCGCCGCTCGTGGCCGGCGCGGCAACCGGCGCGCTCGGCGCCTTGCGCAGGGACATGCCGAGCGCCTGCTCCAATCGGACGATGGTCGCAAGCGTGAACGGACGGCGGCCGCCGAGCGCCTTCTCCAAGGTCGACAGGCTCAGCTTGGCCTGCTCCGCCAAGGTCTGCCGCGACATCCGCCGGCGCGCGATCTCCTCGCGGATGGTCTCCGCCACCTGCCGGCTCTGCTCGTCCGACAACTCGTTGTCCGGTATCGACATCCTGCCCCCTGCCGCGTGCCGCCGATCTCTTTAGCAGACGGACAAACCGGCACAAACCCGCACAATCCAGCCTTTGCCGCGGCGACCGCCGCACACGATGCGGCGGACCCGGGCCGAACAAGACCAACCATTCCGCTCGCGACGAGCGCGCGCCGCGCTCAGGTTCGGCCTGCCCCATTCTGTTCGTTGCGGAGCCCCTGATGAGCGAAACCATCGACGATGACATCCGCAGCAGCACCCACCCGGTCCGGTCCTGGATCGTGACCATGCTGCTGTTCCTGCTGCTGCAAGCCGCCGCCGTGGCGCTGGTCGGCATCACCGCGCTGTTTTTCAGCATCGTGCCCGGCTGGTCGGCCGAAGGACCGCTCGCACCGCTGACTGGGCCGGGCGACGCGCGCTCCGGCGCGCTGCTGTTCAAGTCCGATGCCGGCTATGCCGAGGCGCCGCGGCTCGGCATCGATGTCGACATCGTCGTCTCCGGCCCGACGGCGCGGGCCCGCGTGACGCAGCTGTTCAAGAACACCAGCTCGCAATGGATGGAGGCCGTCTACGTCTACCCGCTGCCGCCTGACAGCGCCGTCGACACGCTGAAGATGATCGTCGGCGACCGCGTCGTGGTCGGCGATATCAAGCCGCGCCAGCAAGCCAAGGTGATCTACGAGCAGGCCAAGCGCGAGGGCAAGACCGCCGCGCTGACCGAGCAGGAACGTCCGAACATCTTCACCAACTCGCTCGCCAATATCGGACCCGGCGAGACCGTGCTGGTGCAGATCGAGTATCAGCAGCAGGTGGCGTCGAGCGGCGGCGAGTTCTCGCTGCGTGTCCCCCTGGTGGTCGCGCCGCGCTACAATCCCAAGCCGATCGTGCAGAGCGTCGATCTGCGGCCGGACAGCAACGGTTGGGGTGCGGCGAGCAACGATCCAGTGCCGGATCGCGACCGCATCACGCCGGAGGTGCTGGACCCCGCCAAGAATGACCCCGTCAATCCGACCCGCATCACGGTGCGGCTGCAGGCGGGCTTCGCGCTGGGCGAGGTCAAGAGCCACCATCACCAGGTGACGATCGACAGCCCCGATGCGAAGACGCGGGTCGTGACATTGGCTGAAGGCGTGGTGCCGGCCGATCGTGATTTCGAGCTGACCTGGAAGCCGGCGTCGGAGAAGATGCCGTCGGTCGGGCTGTTTCACGAGCAGGTCGGCGATGCCGACTACCTGCTTGCCTTCGTGACGCCGCCGGCGGTCGCGGCAACAGCGCAGCGCCCGCAGCCGCGCGACGTCATCTTCGTGATCGACAATTCCGGCTCGATGGGCGGCACCTCGATCCGCCAGGCCAAGGCCAGCCTGCTCTATGCGCTGGGACGGCTGCAGCCGGGCGACCGCTTCAACGTGATCCGCTTCGACGACACGATGACGGTGCTGTTTCCATCCGCCGTGCCGGCCGATGCCGAGCATGTCGGCAACGCCACGAGCTTCGTCAGTGCGCTCGATGCGCGCGGCGGCACCGAGATGGTGCCGGCGATGCGCGCGGCACTCACCGACGATGGCAGCGACAGCGATCGCGTGCGCCAGGTGGTGTTCCTGACCGACGGTGCCATCGGCAACGAGCAGCAGCTGTTCGAAACGATCACCGCAATGCGCGGCCGCTCGCGCATCTTCATGGTCGGCATCGGCTCGGCGCCCAACACCTACCTGATGAGCCGCGCGGCCGAGCTCGGCCGCGGCGCCTTCACCCATATCGGCTCGGTCGAGCAGGTCGAGGAGCGCATGCGCGATCTCTTTGCCAAGCTGGAGAATCCGGTCGTGACAGGATTGACCGCGACGTTCTCGGAAGCCTCTGCCGACCTCACGCCCGCGGTGCTGCCGGACGTCTATCGGAACGAGCCGCTGGTGCTGGCCGCCAGGATCGACCGCCTCGCCGGATCGCTGCAGCTCAAGGGCCGCATCGGCGACCAGCCCTGGACGATCACGCTGCCGCTGTCCGGCGCGGCCGAGGGCAAGGGCCTCTCAAAACTGTGGGCACGGCGCAAGATTGGCGACGCCGAGGTGGCGAAGACGATGCGGCAGATGACGCCGGAGGAAGCCGACGGCGCCATTCTGAAGCTCGCGCTCGAGCATCAGCTGGTGTCCCGCCTGACCAGCCTCGTCGCCGTCGACAAGACCCCGCGCCGCCCCGACGGCGAGCCGCTCCGGCTGGCCGAGCTGCCGATCAACCTGCCGGCCGGCTGGGATTTCGAGAAGGTGTTCGGCGAGCGTGGCCGGATGCCGGCGATGCAGAAGGACCGCCGTGCCGAAGCGGACGGAGATGTTCAGCTCGCCGCGCTGAAACGACCAGTGGTGCCGGCGGCGCCCGCGACGGTCACCTTGCCGAAGACGGCGACCGACGCGGAGCTCAGCACGCTGCTCGGGCTGGCGGTGCTGATGCTCGAACTGATCTGGCTGGTCGCCATCCGGCGGCGAGCTATCAACTAAGGAGCACTGTCATTGCGAGCGAAGCGAAGCAATCCAGGGGCCCAGCACGCGACTCTGGATTGCTTCGTCGCTTCGCTCCTCGCAATGACGAGAGGAAAGAGAATGCCACGATTTGCCATCCCGCTCGCAGTCGCACTCGTCGGTCTCATGCTGTTCGGCCATGGCGCCCTCATCCACGCCAAGGCCATCGTCGCGCAGGTGCTGCTCGACCGCGCCTTCAGCCGGACCATCGCGACCGGCCAGCCGGTGAAGCCGTGGTCCTGGGCCGACACCGTCCCGGTTGCGCGGATCGATGTGAAGCGCCTCGGCGTCTCAACCATCGCATTGGCCGGCTCCAGCGGCCAGGCGCTCGCATTCGGCGCCGGTCATGTCGAGGGCACAGCCGAGCCGGGCGAGCCCGGCATCGCCATCTACTCCGCGCATCGCGACACGCATTTCCGCTTTCTGAAGGACATCAGGATCGGCGACGAGATCGACATTGTCAGGCGCGACGGCAAGACCTTCCGCTACCGCGCCGATGCAAGCCAGGTCGTCCGCTTCGATGCCTCAGGCATCGATCCGGCGACCGACGGCTCGGAATTGGTGCTGTCGACCTGCTGGCCGTTCGACGCGCTGACACAGGGGCCGGAACGCTACGTGCTGCATGCCCGACTGATCGCGACGGGAGAGTGAGGGCGATCATGGTCACCACTGGGAACCAAGCGCCGAATGCCCATTTGTCACCCTGCTGTCCTCGTGGGATGATCCCAGGGAGACAGCAAGGCTCAACTGCGAAGCGCTTTCGACATGCATTCCCAGGTCCAATACCTGCCGATCACCCCCGCCTTCTTCGCCATTCTGGTCTTGGCGTTCGGCGTCGTGATCGTCCTGATCCAGCTCGGCATCCTGCGCTACGCCTACATGAAGCTCGGCGTCAGCTCGGGCACCGCGATGCTGCTTTTGTTCGGCTCGCTGGTCGGCAGCTATTTCAACATCCCGATCACCATGCTGCCCGGGCAGGTCGCGCGCTCCGGCGAGATCATCGACTTTTTCGGCATGCAGTATGTCGTGCCGCTGGTGCATCAATGGCCGGGCACCCTGCTCGCGGTGAATGTCGGCGGCGCGGTCATTCCCACGATCATGTCGACCTATCTCGTGCTGCGCTATCAGCTGTGGCTGCGGGCCACGATCGCTGTGCTGGTGATCGCGGTGATCATCCATGCCATGGCAACGCCCGTGCAAGGCGTGGGTATCGCTGTGCCGGTGTTCGCACCGGTGGTCGTCACCGCGATCCTGGCCTTCCTGCTGTCGCGCGAATACGCTGCGCCATTGGCCTATATCGGCGGCTCGATGGGCACGCTGGTCGGGGCCGATCTGATGAACCTCGACAAGATCGGCAGCCTCGGCGCCCCCGTGGCCTCGATCGGCGGCGCCGGGACGTTCGACGGCGTCTTTCTCACCGGCATCCTCGCGGTGCTGCTGGCCGGCCTCGCCGCCCCGTCCCGCCCGGGCCTGGCGCGCTGAGCTTCCCACTCGGCGGGTTAGCGGCTAAAATCGAGCCGGGGCAGCAGCGGATACCGAATGCGCGCGATCAATCTCATTGTTGGAACCCTGACGATCGCGATCGTCGCGGCCGGCATCAGCGGCGTGCTGATCACGCAGAAGCGTCGCCTCGCCGAGCAGCGCAGCACCATGCGCGTGGTGTTCGACGGCGGCTCGGCGGCGGGGCTGCGCAAGGGCGGCCCGGTCAATTTCGATGGCGTGCAGGCCGGGCAGATCCTGTCGATCAACCTCGAGAGTCCGCGCAAGATCGTCGCCATGATCACGCTCGACAGGTCAGCGCCGATCCGCAAGGACACCACGGCCGGCATCGAGTTCCAGGGCCTGACCGGCATCGCCGCGATCTCGCTGGTCGGCGGCGCGCCGACGGCGCCGCCGGTGCCGCTGGATCACGACGGCGTGCCGGTGCTCACGGCCGATCTCAAGGACCAGGAGACGATGGTCGAGACGGTGCACAACATCGACAAATACGTCGTCAGCAATGCCCCGGCCATCAAGGACGCGCTGCAGAGCTTCGAAACCGAGACCGCCTCGCTGCAGGCCAAGACGGCCGCGTTCGATGCCGCGATCGACAAGGCCGAGGGCATCTTCAAGGGCTTCGATACGCTGGTGACCAAGATCGACGGTGCCATTCCCGGCTTCGCGGACGGCAATCCTGGACAGTTGTTCGATCAGATCAAGTCGATGCGCGAGCTGGTCGACAGCTTCAAGCGCAAGTCCGCCAAGGTCATCGACGACGGCCGCAAGACGCTGGTCGACATCAGCGACGGCGCCAATGCGATGAGCGCGAAGTTCGGCGGCCAGCCGGTGGCGCCTGGACCGCGGCGGGTGCCGGCGGCACGCTGAGGGGCGGACACGCCGCCCCTCGCGCGCGTTCAGTGGCTGATCATCCAGGGCCGCGCCGTCGGAAAACCCTTGGCACCGCTCTTGGTCTTGGTCATCAGCCGCGGCGATTTCTTAGGCGAGCAGCAGCCGCAACCCGCGCCGTGCTTGGCCTTGTATTCCGCAACCGTCTGCGGCGCGTGGCGGCTGCGCTCGTTGGTGGCATGCGCCGTGCGCCGCTCCGCCGGCATGCAGGCGAAGGCAGGCGCGGTGAGGATCACGCGCGGCGCCATGTCGGCACATTGCGGGCAGACCTGCGGATCATCACATTCCGCCATCGGACGCATGTCGGTGAACGGACCGCATTCATTACAGAGATATTCATAGACCGGCATTGTCTCGTCTCCTGCGCAACATCGTCTCTCCAGTCCGCGCGGCGGATGCGGGGCGGCCGATACGCTGCCGTCCCGCATCCCGTCGCGCAGGGAGGAGAATTACTTGTCCGGCGAGATCGGCATCTGGATGTCGCCCTTGATGTGCTTGATCGGGCCCGCCGACGACGGCATCACGTCGAAGTCGAAGATCTCGGTCGGCAGCCAGAGCGTCGCGCAAGCATTGGGTACGTCGACGACGCCGGAGATGTGGCCCTGCACCGGCGCGGTGCCGAGGATCGAATAGGCCTGGGCGCCGGAGTAGCCGAACTTCTTCAGGTACTCGATGGCGTTGAGACAGGCCTGGCGATAGGCGATGTGGACGTCGAGGTAGTGCTGCTTGCCGGCCTCGTCGACCGAGATGCCCTCGAAGATCAGGTAGTCGCGGTAGTTCGGCGTGATCGGCGACGGCTTGAAGATCGGGTTCTTGATGCCGTACTTGGCGACGCCGTCCTTGATGACGTCGACCTTGATGTGCAGCCAGCCCGCCATCTCGATGGCGCCGCAGAAGGTGATCTCACCATCGCCCTGGCTGAAGTGCAAATCGCCCATCGAGAGGCCGCCGCCGGGCACGTAGACCGGGAAGTAGATCTTCGAGCCGCGCGACAGGTCCTTGATGTCGCAGTTGCCGCCATGCTCGCGCGGCGGCACGGTGCGGGCGCCCTCGGCGCCGATCTTGTCCTTGACGTCGCCCTTGGCCTGGCCGGCATGCGCGGTCGGCGCGAATGGCGGGTTGGCGAGGCCCGGCACGCGGGTCGGGTTGGTCGCGATCAGCGCGGTCTCGCGCTCGTTCCAGGTCGCGAGCAGCTTCGGATCGGGCAGACAGCCGATCAGGCCGGGATGGATCAGGCCGGCGAAGTTCACGCCGGGGACGTGGCGCGACGAGGTGTAGAGGCCCTTGATGTCCCAGATCGACTTCTGCGCCAGCGGGAAATGGTCGGTCAGGAAGCCGCCGCCATTCTGCTTGGAGAAGAAGCCGTTGAAGCCCCACAGGCTCTCCTTCAGCGGACCGACATCGAGCAGGTCGACGACGAGAAGATCGCCGGGCTCCGCGCCCTTGACGCCGATCGGGCCGGACAGGAAGTGCACGATCGAGAGATCGATGTCGCGCACGTCGTCGGCGGAGTCGTTGTTCTTGATGAAGCCGCCGGTCCAGTCATAGGTCTCGATGATGAAGTCGTCACCGGGATTGACCCACTCCACCATCGGAATGTCCGGGTGCCAGCGATTGTGCACCTTGTCGTTCTCGTAGGCCGACTTGGTCAGATCGACCTTGATCAGTGTGTCAGGCATCAAGAGCTCCCCTTTACCTTTGCTTGGACGGAGTGGTTAGACGGACAGATATTTGGAGACCTGCGCGGCATCGACCTGGTCGCGCGGATCGTCGCGGACGATCTCGCCGTTCTCGATCACCAGCACGCGGTCGGCGATGTCGAGCGCGAAGCTCAGCACCTGCTCGGAGACGACGATCGACAGCCCCTTCTCGTCGCGGATGCGCTTGAGGGTGCGCGCCATCTCCTTGATGATCGACGGCTGGATGCCTTCGGTCGGCTCGTCGAGCAGCAGCACCTTCGGCTTGGTGGCGAGCGCACGCGCGATCGCGAGCTGCTGCTGCTGGCCGCCGGAGAGATTGCCGCCGCGGCGGCCCTTCATCTCGAGCAGCACCGGGAACAGCTCGTAGATGTCGCCGGGCACCTCGGACTCGCCGGAGACGACGAGGCCCGTCTCGATGTTCTCCTTGACCGTCATGGTGGAGAAGATCATGCGGCCCTGCGGCACGTAGGCGAGGCCCTTCGCGACGCGCTCATAGCTCTTCATGGCCGACAGCTCGGCGCCGTCCATCGCAATCGAGCCGCTCTTCGCCGGCAGGATGCCCATCAGCGACTTCATCAGCGTGGTCTTGCCCATGCCGTTGCGCCCCATGATCGCAACGATCTCGTTGGGCGCGACCTTGACGTTCAGGCCATGCAGCACCTCGCTCTGGCCGTAGGCGACATGGAGATCGGAGATTGCCAACATCAGTTCTGCTCCTGCTCAATGCCCGAGATAGACTTCGACAACCTTGGGATCGTTCTTGACCTTGTCCATCGTGCCCTCGGAGAGGATCTGCCCCTGGTGCAGCACGGTGACCTTGTGGGCGATGTCCTCGACGAACTTCATGTCGTGCTCGATCACCAGCACCGAGCGGTCCTTGATGATGCGGTTGAGCAGCTCGGCGGTCTTGGCGCGCTCGCTG
This sequence comes from Bradyrhizobium sp. HKCCYLS2038, assembly GCF_051167655.1. Classification (NCBI taxonomy): domain Bacteria; kingdom Pseudomonadati; phylum Pseudomonadota; class Alphaproteobacteria; order Hyphomicrobiales; family Nitrobacteraceae; genus Bradyrhizobium; species Bradyrhizobium sp. HKCCYLS2038. Next base: position 295,863 of record NZ_JBNPTM010000004.1, read on the forward strand.
ACGCTCATGCCGGCGACCGGTTCGTCGAGCATCAGCAGGTCCGGGTTCTGAATCAGCAGCATGCCGATCTCGAGCCACTGCTTCTGGCCATGGCTGAGCTCGGCCGCCGAGGTCTTGAGACGGTCCTTCAGGAAGATCATCTCGGCGACCTCCTCGACGCGGTCCTTGACGGCAGCATCGCGCTTGAACGCCAGCGAGCCGAACACGGTGCGGCCGCGCGGGAACGAGATCTCGAGATTCTCGAACACGCTGAGATCCTCGAACACCGAGGGCGTCTGGAACTTGCGGCCGACACCGGCCTTGACGATCTCGTTCTCGCGCAGCTTGGTCAGCTCCTTGCCGCGGAACTGGATCGAGCCGGAGGTCGCTTTGGTCTTGCCGCAGATCAGGTCGAGCACCGTGGTCTTGCCGGCGCCGTTCGGGCCGATGATCACGCGGATCTCGTTCTCCTCGACGTAGAAGGAGAGATCGTTGACCGCCTTGAAGCCGTCGAAGGAGACGGTCAGCGCTTCGACCGCGAGCAGGAATTCCTTGGGCTGATGACCGATGAGCATCGCTGTCTCCTCACTCTGCGGGGGCGCCGTCGGCGACCAGGCCGCCATTGCCGGATTTCTTGGTGCGGGAGGCCAGCAGCCGGTCGATGCGCGGCTGCACGTAGTCACCCCAGATGCCGGCCAATCCGTTCGGGAAGGCGAGGACCACCGCGATAAACAGCGCACCCAGGCCGAACAGCCAGAGTTGCGGGAAGGTCTCGGACAGGCTGGTCTTGGCGAAGTTGACGAGGAGCGAGCCATAGACCGCGCCGAAGATCGACAGGCGGCCGCCGACCGCGGTGTAGATCACCATCTCGATCGACGGCACGATGCCGACGAAGGACGGCGACATGAACCCCACCTCGAGCGTGAACAGCGCGCCGCCGACGGCTGCGAACACCGCCGCCGCGCAGAAGGCGAAGATCTTGAAGTTGGCGACGCTATAGCCGGAGAACCGCACGCGGTCCTCCTGCTCACGCATCGCCACCAGGATGCGGCCGAGCTTGGTCAGGCGGATGAACTGCGCGACCAGGATGGCGGCGAACAGGAAGAACACCTCGACGAAGTAGAGGATGTACTTGGCATGGTCGGTGCGGATGTCCCAGCCGTGCAGGGTGCGCAGGTCGGTGATGCCGTTGATGCCCCCGGTGTAGCCCTGCTGCCCGACGATCAGGATGGTCATGATGGCGGCGATCGCCTGGGTGATGATCGCGAAGTAGACGCCGCCGACACGCCGCTTGAACATCGCGGCGCCGATGATGAACGCGAAGACCGCCGGCACCAGGATGATCGCAGCGAGCGCGAACGGGAAGCTCTGGAACGGCTTCCAGAAGAACGGCAGCTGCGTCAGCTGATTCCAGTCCATGAAGTCCGGAATGCCCGGCGTCGACTGGATCTTGGTGTTGGCAACGCTGGAGGCCTCCAGCTTCAGGAACATCGCCATGCAATAGCCGCCGAGGCCGAAGAACACGCCCTGCCCCAGGCTCAGAATGCCGCCATATCCCCAGCACAGCACCAGACCGACCGCGACGAAGGAGTACGTCAGATACTTCGCGACCAGGTTGAGACGGAAGATGTCCAGCGCCAGCGGCAGAATGACGACCAGCAAGAGCAGCAGAGAGACGAAGCCGATGAGCTCCGATCGGTTGAAGAAGCGCGAATTGATCATGACCGTGCTTTCTTGTTGGACTATCGGAGCTGGCTCACTTGCGGACCTTGAGGGCGAACAGGCCCTGCGGCCGCATCATCAGGATGGCGACGATCGCCAGCAGCGTGAGCACCTTGGCCATCGAGCCGGACATGAAGAATTCCATCGTCGACTGCGCCTGGGAGATGGTGAAGGCAGAGGCGATGGTGCCGAGCAGGCTGGCCGCGCCGCCGAACACGACGACCAGGAAGGTATCGACGATGTAGAGCTGGCCCGCGGTCGGACCGGTCGAACCGATCATGGTGAAGGCGGAGCCGGCGACGCCGGCGATGCCGCAGCCGAGGCCGAAGGTGTAGCGGTCTACCTTCTCGGTATTGATGCCGACGGCGCCGGCCATCACGCGGTTCTGTACGACAGCGCGCACTTGCTTGCCCCAGCGCGACAGGAACAGCACGTAGGCCACGACGATCGTGATCAGGATGGTCAGGCACATCACGAACATGCCGTTGATCGGGATCTGGATGGCGTCGGTCGCCTGCCAGGAGCCCATCATCCACTCCGGCAGCTCAACGCCGACCTCGCGCGCGCCGAACACCGAGCGATAGGCCTGCTGCAGGATCAGGCTGAGGCCCCAGGTGGCGAGCAACGTATCGAGCGGCCGCTTGTAGAGACGGCGTATCATCGCCCATTCCACGAGCATGCCGAGGGAGCCGGAGACGACGAAGGCGAGGGCCATTGCGACGAAGAAATAGCCGGGAAACAGCGCCGGCAGAAAATGCTGGAACGCGTTCGACGTCATCCAGGTGACGTAGGCGCCGAGGATCATGAACTCGCCATGCGCCATGTTGATGACGCCCATCTGGCCGAAGATGATGGCAAGTCCGAGCGCCATCAGCACGTAGACCGAAAACAGGATGAGGCCCGCGAAACCCTGCATCGCGAAGATGGCCCCGAGGTCGCCGATGGAATAGTCGCCGAACATGATCCGTCCTCTCGTGATGCCCTGCTGGAATTGGATCGGCGCGCGGACAACGAGCGCCCGCAGCCAAGGTCGTCCGCTCCGCTCGGCGGTAGCGGTGGTGGGGACTCAACTCTGCTGGAGTATGCGGACCCCCACCCCCAACCCCTCCCCGCTGCCGACAATCGCTGCGCGATTGCGGCGTGGGGGAGGGGAGTCGCACCGCGCTCGCGGCAACAGCATCGGTCAGATGCTGCGATCGGCCGCTTACTGGTAGCCCTTCGGGAACGGATCGGGCTCGACGAGATCGGCGGTCTCGTAGATCAGCTCGTACTGACCGTCCGCCTTGGCGCGGCCGACGCGGGTCTTGGACCAGAGATGGTGGTTCTCGTGGATCCGCACGTAGCCTTCCGGCGCGCCCTTGAACTCGATGCCGGGCGAGGCCGCGGCGATCTTGTCGATGTCGAAGCTGCCGGCCTTCTCGACCGTCAACTTCCACAGCCACGGGCCGAGATAGGCAGCCTGGGTGACGTCGCCGATCACGGTCTTCTCGCCCCACATCTTCTTGAACTCGGAGACGAAGGCCTTGTTGTTGGCGTTGTCGAGCGACTGGAAGTACTTCATGCAGGCATAGGCGCCCGCGATGTTCTCACCGCCGATGCCGTCGATCTCGTCCTCGGTGACGGAGATGGTGAGCAAGGTCTGCTTCGACATGTCGATGCCGGCCGCCTTGAGCTGCTTATAGAAGGCGACGTTGGAGCCGCCGACGATGATCGCGTAGATCACGTCCGGCTTGGTCAGCTTGATCTTGTTGATGACCGAGTTGAACTGGGTGTGGCCGAGCGGGAAGTACTCCTCGCCGACGACCTTGGCGCCCTGCAGATGGCCCTCGATGTGCTTGCGGGCGATCTTGTTCGAGGTGCGCGGCCAGATGTAGTCGGAGCCGAGCAGGTAGAACGTCTTCGCGCCCTTGGTCTTGTTGACCCAGTCGAGGCCGGCGATGATCTGCTGCGTCGCTTCCTGGCCGGTGTAGATGACGTTCTTCGACTGCTCGAGGCCTTCGTAGAAGGTCGGATAGTACAGCATGCCGTTGTACTGCTCGAACACCGGCAGCACCGCCTTGCGCGAGGCCGAGGTCCAACAGCCCATCACGGCAGCGCACTTGTCGTTGACCAGGAGCTTCTTCGCCTTCTCGGCAAAGGTCGGCCAATCCGAGGCACCGTCCTCCTGGATGTACTTGATCTTGCGCCCGAGCACACCGCCGGAGGCGTTGATCTGCTCGATCGCGAGCTTCTCGGCCTGCACCGAGCCGGTCTCCGAGATCGCCATGGTACCGGTGACCGAGTGCAGAATACCGACCGTCACTTCGCTATCCGTGACTGCAAGTCCGGTCGTATTGACAGCAGAGGTTGCGGGACCGGCGCCGAAGGACGGCCGCGGCATCATGGCGAGTGCCGGAATTGCGGCCATTCCCATCAGCAATTGGCGCCGAAGTGGCGACTTCAGGCCTTTTTCAGTTTCGTCTGACATGAGCACCCCATTCATTGGTTCGAGGACACGCTTTGGGTCGGACGAAGGATGGCGCGGTTTGTGCACTGCACAGATACGCAAGATTGCGTATACTGCACCGCAAAAGCGCGACGTAGGCTCTACGCAGATCCTGCGAGGGGCAGGACGGAGCGTGCGGGCGAACCGCTTCGCGTTCAGGAGTTCGAGAGTGGCAGGGCGACAGCGGATCGACCGCGTCAGGCGCCAGTACAACCAGTGGGTCGCCAACCAGACGTTGGAGGACTACGCGCTTCGCTTCACGGCCAAGAGTGCGCGGCGCTGGTCGGCCGCGCGCGTCGCCAACACGGCGCTGGGCGCGATCTCGTTTCTGGCGCTGGAGGCAATCGGCGGCACCATCACGCTGAACTACGGCGTCACCAACGCCACCGCCGCGATCCTGGTCGCCAGCCTCATCATCTTCTGCTGCGGCCTGCCGATCGCCTATCATGCTGCGAAATGCGGCATCGACATCGACCTGCTGACGCGCGGCGCCGGCTTCGGCTATATCGGCTCGACCGTCACCTCGCTGATCTATGCGTCCTTCACCTTCATCTTCTTTGCCATCGAGGCCGTCATCCTCGCCTCCGCGCTGGAGATGTGCTTCGGCATACCGCGTCCGATCGGCTATTTGATCAGCGCCGTCGTCATCATTCCGCTCGTCACCTATGGCATCACGCTGATCAGCCGCTTCCAGTTGTGGACACAGCCGCTGTGGGTGGTGCTGCACATTCTTCCGTTCGCGGCGATCGCCTATGCGAGCCCACACTCTTTCGCCGAGTGGCAGCAGTTTCCCGGCGAACATGGCGACCCGATGGGCCATCTCGATCTGGCGCTGTTCGGCACCGCGGCCGCCGTGGTGTTCTCGCTCGTCGCGCAGATTGGCGAGCAGGTCGACTTCCTGCGCTTCCTGCCGCGTGACCGCCGCACGTCGCGACGGTCGTGGTGGATCGCGCTGTTGTCGGCCGGTCCCGGCTGGATCGTGCTCGGCGCATTGAAGCTGCTGGCGGGCTCGTTCCTCGCCTTCTTCGCGCTGAGCCACGGGGTCTCGGCCGACCGCGCCGCCGAGCCGGCGCACATGTATCTGGAGGCGTTCCGCTACGTGCTGGCACGTCCGGACCTGGCGCTGGCGTTGACCGGCACCTTCGTGATCGTCTCGCAGATCAAGATCAACGTCACCAATGCCTATGCCGGTTCGATCGCCTGGTCGAACTTCTTCTCGCGCCTGACCCACAGCCATCCGGGCCGCGTCGTCTGGCTGGTGTTCAACGTCGTCGTGGCGCTGCTCCTGATGGAGATCGGCGTCTACAAGGCGCTGGAGCAGACGCTCGCACTGTACTCGAACATCGCGATCTCCTGGGTCGGCGCGCTGGTGGCGGACCTCGTGATCAATCGGCCGTTGGGCCTGCGGCCGCAGCAGATGGAGTTCAAGCGCGCCCATCTCTACGACATCAACCCAGTGGGCGTCGGCGCCATGACGATCGCGACCATCGTTTCGATCAGCGCCTTTTACGGCCTGTTCGGCCCGATGGGAAAGGCGCTGTCGACCTTCGTCGCGCTCGGCGTCGCGCTCGTCACTGCGCCTGCCATCGCCTATCTCACCGACGGCAAATATTATCTGGCGCGCAAGCCGAAGCGGAGCTGGCAGAACATCGAGCAGATCCAGTGCTGCATCTGTGAGCATCATTTCGAGCCGGAGGACACCGCGTCCTGCCCGGCCTATGCCGGCCCGATCTGCTCGCTGTGCTGCTCGCTCGACGCCCGCTGCCACGATCTTTGCAAGCCGCATGGCCGGGCGCAGGCCCAGGTCTCGGCCGCGCTCAGCGGCATGCTGCCGGACGCCATTCTGTCGAGGATCAACTCACAGCTCGGGCACTACGTCGGGGTCTTCCTGACCTCGGCCGGTCTCGTCGCACTGACGCTCGGCATGATCTACCTGGAGACGTCAGCGGCGCTGCCCGGCTTCAGGGGTATCATCTCAGACGTGCTCTGGAAGGTGTTCTTCGCCCTGTCGATCATCATCGGCGTGGTGACCTGGCTGTTCGTGCTGGCGCAGCAGAGCCGCCGCGCGGCGGAAGCCGAAACACGGCGCCAGACCCAGTTGTTGATCCAGGAGATCGAGGCCCACAAGCGCACCGATGCCGAACTCCAACGGGCCAAGGAAGTCGCGGAGTCCGCCAACCTCGCCAAGAGCCGCTATGTCGTTGGCTTGAGCCATGAGCTGCGCTCGCCGCTGAATGCGATCTCCGGCTACGCGCAACTGCTCGAGCAGGACACGAGCCTGGCGCCGAAGCCGCGCGACCAGGTTCGCGTTGTCCGCCGCAGCGCGGATCATCTGTCCGGCCTGATCGACGGCATTCTCGACATCTCCAAGATCGAAGCGGGACGGCTGTATCTGTCGCGCGACGAGGTGCGCTTGAACGACTTCCTCGACCAGCTCGTCGGCATGTTCCGGCTACAGGCGGCGGCAAAAGGCGTCGATTTCGTGTTCAAGCGGCCGGCGGTGCTGCCGCTGGTCGTCTACGCCGACGAGAAGCGGCTGCGTCAGATCCTGATCAACCTGCTGTCGAACGCCATCAAGTTCACCCAGGACGGCAGCGTCCAGTTCGTCGTGCACTATCGCAGCCCCGTGGCGGAGTTCGAGGTGATCGACACCGGCCCGGGCATCCAGCCCGACGATCTCGAGCGCATCTTCGCGCCGTTCGAGCGCGGCGCGCTCGGTGTTTCCCAACCGCAGACGGGCACCGGACTCGGGCTGACGATCAGCCGCCTGCTCGCCGGCGTGATGGGAGGTGACATCAAGGTCGAGAGCAAGGTCGGCACAGGCAGCACGTTCAAGGTCAAGATCCTGCTGTCAGAGGTGACCAACCCGACACGGCATCCGCCGGTGAAGGCGCCGGTGGCCGGCTATCTCGGTCCGCGCAAGACCATCCTCGTCACCGACGACGACCCAGTGCATCGCGATCTCCTGCGCGAGGTGCTGACGCCGCTCGGCTTCATTCTGCTGAGCGCGCCGGATGGCGCGGCCTGCCTGGCACTGGCGCAGCATTGCCAGCCGGACTTGTTCATTCTCGACATTTCGATGCCCGGCATGGACGGCTGGACGGTCGCAGAGACACTGCGCAGCAGCGGCCATCGCCAGGCGCGGATTCTGATGACGTCGGCCAGCGCGCTCGAGGCCCATGGGCGGCCGCTGGCGCAGCCGTTTCATGACAGCTATCTGATGAAACCGATCGACATTCCCCGTCTGCTTGAGGCGATACGTCAATTGCTGAAGCTCGAATGGAGCTATCAGACCGATCAACCGGTCACCCAGCCACACTGGCGACCCGACACTGGATCGCGACCGCCCCTGAAATTTGTCGAAGAGCTGATGGGCCTTGGCCAGATCGGCTATGTCAGGGCCATCCAGATCAAGCTCGACGAGATCGGCAGCAGCCATCCGGAGCACGCCGATTTCGTGGCACAGATGCGCGGGCTGGTCGATCGGTTCGAGCTCGACCAGTACATGGCCACTCTGAAGACCCTGCACGCCTATGAGCACTGACAGCAAGAAGCGCGACGTCGCGCTGGTCGTCGACGACTCGCCGGAGACGCTCCGCCTGCTCACCGACGCACTGGACGGCGCCGGGATGACCGTGATGGTCGCGCTCGATGGTGCCGCCGCCATGCGCATCGTCGACCAGATCACGCCCGACATCATCCTGCTCGATGCCGTGATGCCCGGCATGGACGGCTTCGAGACCTGCCGCAAACTCAAGCGTGAATCCGGTCTCTCGAACGTGCCGGTCATCTTCATGACGGGATTGGCCGACACCGAGCACATCGTGCAGGGGCTGGAGGCCGGCGGCGTCGACTACGTCACCAAGCCGATCGCGGTCGAGGAAATGCTGGCGCGCATCCGCGTGCATCTGGCGAATGCCCGGATGACGCAGAGCGCGCGGGCCGCGCTCGATGTCTCCGGCCGCTTCCTGCTTGCGGTCAATCGCGAGGGCCGGCTGATGTGGGCCACGCCGCAGGCACAGCGGCTGTTGTCGGACAGTTTCGGCGATGTCGAGGAACTCATGCTGCCGGACACATTACGGTCCTGGCTGGATCAGGCCCAGAAGGGCAAGGGAGGCGCCAAGACGGCAGCCTCGATCCCGGATCATCCCGAGCTGCGCCTGTACTACATGGGCAGCGCCGGATCCAACGAGTTCCTGCTGCGGCTTGCCAAGGAGGCTGACGAACTGCCTAAACAATTCTCCAGCGAGTTCGGCCTGACCTCGCGCGAGAGCGAGGTGCTGTCCTGGCTGTCCAAGGGCAAGACCAATCGCGACATCGCGCAGATCCTGGGCTTGAGCCCGCGCACCGTCGACAAGCACTTGGAACAGATCTACGCCAAGCTCGGCGTCGAGAACCGCACCGCCGCCGCCGCGATCGCAACCGGCGCCGCACGGCGGGAGAGTTGAGGCGAGCCGATCTGCCTGCGCCAACCATCGCTGTCGTCCCGGGCAAGCCCACTGACGAAACGCGTCAGTGGGCGCCGACCCGGGACCCATACCGCGTGATCCGTCTTGAGGCAGGATGTCAGTTGACCTTGTGCCCGACCCGTCCGCCGGTGGTTATGGATCCCGGCTCTGCGCCCTGGACGTCGCTCCGCGACGCCAGGGCTTGGCCGGGATGACACCGGATTTTTGGACGCAACTCGTCACCAATCCAACGTCGCCTCACTCATACACGAACGCCGGGTCATCCAGATCGATGGCGGGGATCTGGTCCTTCTCGCTCCAATAGTCCTGACTGTGCTGCCACTCCGGCTTGTCGCCGCGCTTGGGCAGGAGATGCATGTTGCGCATCATGTAGCCCGGATTGAAGTTCTCCGGATCGATCCAGGGCAACAGCGGCATGTTGTGATCCTCGGGCCGCAAGGCCGGCGTGACCCTGCCCACACCCTTCTGCTTCATGTGCGCGAGCAGCCGGCAGACGAAGTCCGCGACGAGATCGGTGCGCAGCGTCCAGCTGGCGCGGAAATAGCCGAACACCCAGGCGAGGTTCGGCACGCCGGTGAACATCATGCCGCGATAGGTGACGGTGTCGGCGAAATCCAGTGGCTTGCCGTCGATCGTGAACGCGATGTCGCCGAGCACGCAGAGATCGAAGCCAGTGGCAGTCACGATGATGTCGGCCTTCAGCTCGTCGCCCGACTTCAGCTTGATGCCGCCTTCCGTGAAGCGCTCGATCTCGTCGGTGACCACGGACGCCTTGCCGCTCTTGATGCCCTCGAACAGATCGGCATCCGGTACGAAGGCGATGCGCTGCCGCCACGGCCGATAGCTCGGCGTGAAATGCTTGGCCGCCTCTTCGGGACCGATGATGGCACTGATCTGGCCAATCAGCTCCTTCTTGACCTGCTCCGGCTCCGTCAGGCAACGCTTGGTGAACCAGTCCTGCTCGAACAGGATCTTGCGCCTGACGATCTCGTGGATCCACTCCTCTTTGATCTGCAGCCGTCGCAGTTCCTCGGCGATCTCGATGGCATTGCGGCCGATGCGGAAATAGGTCGGCGAGCGCTGCAGCATCGTGACATGCGCGCACTTGCCGGCGATCGACGGCAGGATGGTCGCCGCCGTCGCACCGGAGCCGATGACCACGACCTGCTTGCCGGCGAGATCGAGGTCCTCCGGCCACAGCTGCGGATGGACGATGCGGCCCTTGAAGCTCGCCATCTCCGGCCACTCCGGCGTGTAGCCCTTCGAATGGCGGTAATAGCCTTGGCACATCCAAAGGAAGTTGGCCGTGATCGTGACGGGCTCCTGATCGGCCCCCTTCACCGCATGCACCGTCCAGAGATTGGTCGCGCTCGACCAGCTCGCCGAGAGGATGCGATGGCCGTAACGGATATGACGGCCGAGATCGTTCTCCTCGATCACGTCGCCCATGTAGGTGAGGATCTCCTCCGCGGTCGCGATCGGCGGCCCGACCCACGGCTTGAAGCTGTAGCCGAACGTGTGCAGATCGCTGTCGGAGCGGATGCCGGGATAGCGATGCGTGCGCCAGGTGCCGCCGAAACCGTCCTGGCTTTCCAGGATCACGAAGCGCGTGCCGGGCATCTGCTTGGTCAACTGATAGGCGCTGCCGATGCCGGAGATGCCGGCTCCGACGATGAGCACGTCGAAATGTTCGGTCGCCTGCGAGGACGCAGCCTCACGGATGGGCGCGATGACGTTCATGGGTGTCCTTGGGCTTGGTCTTGTTGTTTGCTCGCCTGACAGGCTGGACCCGATCACGACGATGGTCAACCCGCGCGCGAGCCGCAGCCAGTTCTGGACGATCTCAATTTCCGCCGAGCGGCATGCCCCATTGCCGCGCGGTCTGCACCACCCAGTCGCGATACAGCGTGAGCGGCGTGACGCCCGTCATGCCGCCGCAGCCGTCAGCGAGATTGGGCCCGGTCGACCACGAGATCACGCCGATCAGCACCTGTCCTTGCGCCTGCGTCTCGAAAGCGGGACCACCGGAATCACCGGTGCAGCCGCCGAGTCCCGGCTTGGCGCCTTGGGTTGCCGGATCGATGAGCCGGATCTGCAAAGTTCCGGGCTTGCCGGTCGCGACCAGCGGCGCGACGCGAACCACGCCACCGCTCTTGCCGTCACCGGGAATTGCGACACCAATGCCTGCGACCGCAAACGCATTGCCGGCCGCCAGCGGCGCCTGCGGCACGCTGAGCGCCACCGGGACGCGGTCCTTTGCCGGGGTTTCCATTTCCAGCAGCGCGACGTCGGCGGTGGCACGATGGGCGAGAATGGCCTGCACGCTGAAGCCGGGGTGCACCGCCACCCGTCGCACCGTCTTCAGGACAGGCTTGCGGTCGCGATCGTATTCCACGATGCGGTAATCGACGCCCGGCTGCACACAATGGCCGGCGGTCAGCACGAGCTTCGGCGCGATCAGCGCACCGCTGCAGAAATTGCCGCGCGAACCGACGATCGTGACGACGGAGCGCCCGATACCATCTGCTGCGGCCGGTGCATTGCCGACGATGGCCAGCGCCGGCGACGAGACCGGCAGGGTGGCAAGAGTGATCGCAACGGACAGCTTCATGGTGCCAGCAATAGCGTCCGGCGACGATATCGCCAAGCGTGACGCGCCGTGTTAGCGATCGTCGCATGATCGAACGAAGGACAGAGTGGCGATGGTCGAGGCAGTGATCTTTGATTTCGGTGGCGTGATGACGACATCGCCGTTCGAGGCGTTCGCGCGCTTCGAGCAGGAGCGCGGCTATCCGGTCGACATCATCCGCAACACCAACGCCGCCAACCATCTCGAGAACGCCTGGGCCAAGTTCGAGCGTGCCGAAATCGACATCGATACGTTCGACCGGCTGTTTGCCGAGGAGTCGCTGGCCCTGGGCGGCGCTGCGGTCAGCGGCCGCGAGGTGCTGCCGCTGCTGGCCGGCGATCTCCGCCCGGAGATGGTCGAGGCGCTGCGCCGCATCAAGGCCGAATGCAAGACCGGCTGCATCACCAACAATCTGCCGGCCAACGCGATCGGCAGCCTGGGCGGCCGCTCGTTCTACGTCGCCGAAGTGATGGCGCTGTTCGAACATGTGATCGAGTCGGCCAAGATCGGCCTGCGCAAGCCGGATCCGCGGATCTACCAGATGATGACCGAGGCGCTCGGCGTCAGCCCGGCGGACTGCGTCTATCTCGACGATCTCGGTGTCAATCTGAAGCCGGCGCGCGAGATGGGCATGACAACGATTAAGGTCGTCAGCGCCGCGCAGGCGATCACCGAGCTCGAAGCCGCGACCGGGCTGAGACTTGCATAGCCGCCATTGCGAGCGCTACGCCCGCAATGACGAGTGCCCTAGAAATTTGTCTGCTTCGCGCGCTCCGGAAACGCCGCCGCCAGCGCTGCGCCATCTGCCTGCAGGACACCGCGCTCGGTGATCAGTCCGGTCACCAATCGCGCAGGCGTGACATCGAAGCCGTAATTGGCAACCGGTGATCCCGGCGGCACGATACGCACGGTCTCGATACGACCATCGGCCGTCCGGCCGGTCATCTCGGTGACCTCCTGCGCACTGCGCTGCTCGATCGGAATCTGCCGTCCCTCGGCAACGGCGAAGTCGATCGTCGGCGACGGCAGCGCGACATAGAACGGCACGCCATTATCATGTGCCGCCAGCGCCTTCAGATAGGTGCCGATCTTGTTGCAGACGTCGCCATTCGCGGCGACGCGATCGGTCCCGACGATCGCGAGATCGACCATGCCGTGCTGCATCAGGTGCCCGCCGGTGTTGTCCGGAATCACGGTATGCGCCACGCCATGGTGCCCGAGCTCCCAGGCGGTGAGCGAAGCGCCCTGGTTGCGCGGCCGCGTCTCGTCGACCCAGACATGGATCGGAATGCCGCGATCATGCGCGAGATAGATCGGCGCCGTCGCCGTGCCCCAGTCGACCGTCGCGAGCCAGCCGGCGTTGCAATGCGTCAGCACGTTGACGACGTCACCGGGTTTCTTGCGCGCGGCAGCCGCCTCGATCAGCGCCAGGCCGTGCGCCGCAATCCCCTGATTGATGGTGACGTCCTCACCCGCAATATCGACCGCCCGCGCATAGGCCGCATCACGCCGCTCCGACGGCGCCAGCCGGCGAAGCATCGTGCTCATGGTGTCGAGCGCCCATTTCAGGTTGATCGCCGTCGGTCGCGTCGCAATCAGCATCTCATAGGCGCGATCGATGCCGGGATCGGAGCGGTCATCACGCATTGCCAGCGCCATGCCGAACGCGGAGGTGGCGCCGATCAGCGGCGCGCCGCGCACCAGCATATGACGGATCGCGTCCGCCGCCTCCTCGCAGGTCGTGATCTTCGCCACCACAAACTCATGCGGCAGCCGCCGCTGATCGATCGCGCAGACCGACCAGCCGTCGGAATCGAGCCAGATGCTGCGATAGTGTTTGCCGTCGACCTTCATGTCCGACCTCCCTTCAACCGCGCAGAATACGGCCGGCGACCGCATCCAGCTTCTTCAGGAGTTCGGGATCACGGGCTTCCGGTGCCGTGATCAAGGCGGTATCGAGCGCCCGGTCCGAGCCGATCGGGCACGGCTCGTGCTCTCGAGGAAACTCGCGGGCGAGCCGCGCCACCAGCCCCTTGGCCTTGTCGGCATTGGTGGTGAGCACGCGAATGATGTCCTGCACGGTCACGGCGTCATGATCCGGGTGCCAGCAGTCGAAGTCGGTCACCATCGCGACCGTCGCGTAGCAGATCTCGGCCTCGCGCGCGAGCTTGGCCTCGGGCATGTTGGTCATGCCGATCACCGAATAGCCCGCGCTCTTGTAGGTCATGCTCTCAGCATAGGTCGAGAATTGCGGGCCTTCCATGCAGACGTAAGTGCCGCCGCGGGCAATCGCGATGCCTTCGGCCTCGGCCGCCGCAGCCAGATGAATGCGCAGCCGCGGCGACACCGGATGCGCCATCGACACGTGGGCGACGCAGCCTTTGCCGAAGAAGGAACTCTCGCGCTTGTAGGTCCGATCGACGAACTGATCGACCAGCACGAACGTGCCGGGCGGCAAATCTTCCTTGAAGGAGCCGCACGCCGACAGCGACACCAGGTCGGTCACGCCGGCCCGCTTCAGCACGTCGATATTGGCACGGTAGTTGATGTCGGACGGCGACAGCCGATGTCCCTTGTCGTGACGCGGCAGGAACACGATCGGCAGCCCGGCGATGGTTCCACGGCGCACCGGCGCCGACGGCTCGCCCCAGGGGCTCGCGATCATCTCCTCGCGCGCGTCTTCCAAGCCCGGCAGATCATAGATGCCCGATCCGCCGATAATGCCAAGCACAGCCTTCGTCATGACGTCCCCATCTCCAACGGCGATGAGAATGCCAGCTTTGCTGCGAATTGAAAACAGCGACGACGGGACCGGCCGCAGCCGGATCGGCGCTATGCGGCCTTCGCGCCCGCAAGCTGCCCGGCCACGAGTCGCTCGAGCGTCGCGACGGACTGGAAGTTCTCCGGCGTAATCAGCTCCTGCGGAATGGTGAAGTCGAACTCCGCTTCGATCGCCAGCATCAGATTGACCATGTCCATCGAGGTCAGGCCGACATCGACGAGCTTCGCATCGCTCGCCGGATCGGCGACGATCGAATTCTGCGCGAGGATGTCACGCACCAGCGCGACAATCCGCTTGCTGACGTCGCCTTCGAAACCCGCCATGCCCGACCTCTTTCTGATCATCGATTGAATGGGTCCGCCGGACGCAACCGTCGGACGGATCGATGAGACGTAACGCACTCGATTGGCAAAAAGGTTACGCGATCCCCCTGATCCATTGGTGAATTGGCTTTAACGCTAACGTCATGGAGAGAATCCTCCCAGCCGCAACAACTTGGAATTAACCCCTGCCCCGGGATTCCACGGCGTTTACGCTGAATTTCGTCGACGCATTTGAATCAAATCCATACCCTGCGTTGTCGTGCAGGACATCGATGCACGCGACGGGATGCGCGTGCCGATCTCTCAAACAAGGCAAAATCCGGAGCACCGATCGGTCATGACTGTCCAGGGAACCGCGCTTCGCAATCCGACCTCCGACGACGACGATGGCCTGCTGCTCGATCGCAGCTCACTGTTCGTCCAGCGCAGCAGCGCTGTTGCCGCACAGGCCGCAGCAGAGGCCGACGACGTCGACCGCGACGGGCGCTTCCCGAAAGCCGCGATCGATGCCGCGCGCGAGCACAGACTGCTCGGCATGCAGATTCCGGTCGAGTTCGGCGGCTTTGGCGCCTCGGTCCATGACATCGCCGACGTCTGCTACGCGCTCGGCAGCGCCTGCGCTTCCAGCGCCATGATCTTCGCCATGCATCAGACCAAGATTGCCTGCCTGGTGCGCCACGGTCGCGGCAGCGTGTATATGGAAGCGCTGATGCGCCGGATCGCGTCCGAGCAGCTGCTGATGGCCTCCTCCACCACCGAAGGCCAGAACGGCGGCAACATCCGCGCCAGCGCGGCAGCGGTCGGCCATGACGGCGACCGCATCACGCTCAAGCGCGACGCCACCGTGATCTCGTACGGCGCCGAGGCCGATGGTCTCGTTACGATCGCGCGGCGCGCCGATGGCGCCGCAGCGTCCGACCAGGTGCTGCTGGCGCTGACCAAGGACGACTACACCATGACACGCACGCTGGGCTGGGAGACGCTCGGCATGCGCGGCACCTGCTCGACCGGCTTCGCGCTCCAGGTGAACTGTCCGTCTGACCGGATGTTCAGCGAATCCTATGACCGTATTCACGGCCAGACCATGACGCCGTTTGCGCATCTCTGCTGGTCCTCGGCCTGGGCCGGCATCGCCGCCGCCGCCGTGCAACGCGCGCAAAAATTCCTGCGCAAGGCGGCCCGCGGCGCCGGTGGACAGATGCCGCCGGCGGCTGCGCACTACACTGCAGCGAAGATGGCGCTGGCGCGACTGCGCGCGATGATCGTCACCAACATGGACGCGTTCGTCGCCCACGAATATGACGAGCGCGCGCTGTCGTCGCTCGACTTTCAATCGTCGATCACGCTGCTGAAGGTGCAGGCGTCGGAGCTCGCGGTCGAGACCGTGATGCACGCGATGCGGGCCTGCGGCCTGTCCGGCTACCGCAATGACGGCGAGTTCTCGATCGGCCGTCATCTCCGCGACGTGCTGTCGGCACCGATCATGATCAACAACGATCGCATCCTGACCAACATCGCGACCGCGAACCTGATGAGCGCGGTACCGACCTCGCTCTACGAATGATCTTGCCGATCGCAGCCATTGCCTCCACTCAGGATTTTGCAGAATGACGATCCCCGTTCTCCCGCTGTCGCCCGAGATTGCTCCTCAGCCGACGGATGCGCTCGATCATCTGACCGACGTGCTGTTTCATCGTATGGGCGCCGACGGCGTCTACGCCCGCACCGCGCTGTATGAAGGCGTGGTGGACCAGCTCAGCGCGCTGATCACCCGGCATCGCGAGCCCGGCACCGAGGTGATGCGCTTTCCGCCGGTCATGAGCCGCGCGCAGCTGGAGAAATCCGGCTATCTCAAGAGCTTCCCGAACCTGCTCGGCTGCGTCTGCGGCCTGCATGGCACTGAGCGCGACATTCATGAGGCCGTTGCCCGTTTCGATCGCGGCGGTGACTGGACGACGTCGCTGTCTCCAGCCGATCTCGTGCTGTCGCCGGCGGCCTGCTATCCGGTGTATCCTATCGCGGCGAGCCGCGGCGCATTGCCGGTCGGCGGCCTGCGCTTCGACGTCGCCGCCGATTGCTTCCGCCGCGAGCCCTCGCGCCACCTCGACCGCCTGCAATCGTTCCGGATGCGGGAGTATGTCTGCATCGGCACGCCCGACGACGTCTCGGCCTTCCGCGACCGCTGGATGGTGAAGGCTCAGGCGATCGCCAGGGATCTCGGCCTGTCGTTCCGCGTCGATCACGCCAGCGATCCGTTCTTTGGCCGGGTCGGCCAGATGAAGGCCGTGAGCCAGAAGCAGCAGGCGCTGAAATTCGAGCTGCTGGTGCCGCTGCGCTCGGAGGAACAGCCGACCGCGTGCATGAGCTTCAACTATCACCGCGAGCATTTCGGCACCACCTGGGGCATCACTGACGCCCAAGGCGCGCCGGCCCATACCGGCTGTGTCGCGTTCGGCATGGATCGGCTGGCGGTCGCCCTGTTCCACACCCATGGCGTCGACCTCGCACGCTGGCCCACCCGCGTGCGCAACGCATTGCAGCTGGAGCGGCAGGCCGACGCCGTCGGCTGACGCCGCGCCGCTGTTGCTCGGAGATCGGCAGTCCACCCCATGACCGCGCTCAAGCCGTTGATCCGGTGCCGGGAGATCGGAGATTCCGATCTCGACCCGGTCGCCGATCTGCTGACGCGCGGTTTCCCCCGGCGGTCGCGCGACTACTGGGCGCGCGGCCTGCGCCGCCAGTCGACGCGGGCCATTCCTGCGGGCTATCCCCGCTATGGCTATCTGCTCGAAAACGACGGCGCCGCCGTCGGCGTGCTGCTGCTGATCTACACCGACCGCGGCACGGTCTCGGAGCCTCGGATCTGGTGCAACCTGTCGAGCTGGTATGTCGAGCCGGCGTTCCGCAACTACGCAACGATGCTGACCCGCATCGCGCAGCGTCGGCCCGAGGTGACCTACGTCAACATCAGCGCAGCGCGTCAGACCTGGCCGATCATCGAGGCGCAGGGCTTTCAAGCCTATTGCAAGGGCCTGTTCTTCTCGGTGCCCCTGCTCTCGACCGCTGGCCTTGGCTCGCCGATCGACCAAGTCAGCGCGGACGCCCGGGCTGTCGACGGCATTCCGGCGGACGAAGCCGAGTTGCTGATCCGCCATGCGCGCTATGGCTGCCTCAGCATCGTGGTGCGATCGAAGACGGGACCCGTTCCGCTGGTGCTGCAGAAGGTTCGGATTCGGCAAGGGCGCTTCGCATTGCCCGCGATGCAGCTGATTTACTGCCGCGACATCTCCGACTATGTCAGTTGTGCCGGCGCCGTCGGCCGGCTTCTGCTGCTGCGCCGTGCCTGCGTCTCCGTGATATTCGACGCCAACGGGCCGATCGACGGTCTCATCGGCATCTTCACCGAACGGCGTGGCCGGAAGTACATCAATGGCCCGCAGCCGCCGCGGCTCGGAGATCTCACCGACACCGAGCTGCCGTTGTATGGCCCCTAGCTCAGGCGGCCGCCCTGACCTGATGCGCATAGTCCCAATACAGCCGGCGTGCGCGGGTGAAGACCGGACCGATCGGCAGCGTCCGCTCGTCGATGCGAATGACCGGCGCGACCTTGGCGAAATTGCCCGATGAGAAGATCTCGTCGGCACTCAGGAAGTCGTCATAGCGCAGCGTCGTCTCGACCACGCTGACGCCGTCGCCGCGCAGCAGGTCAATCACGCGCTGCCGGGTGATCCCGTTGAGGAACGCGCCGTTGGGCACCGGCGTAAACACGACGCCGTCCTTGACCATGAACACATTGGCATTGCCGAACTCGGCGACGTTGCCGAGCAGATCCAGCATCAGGCAATTGTTGAAGCCGCGCGAGGCGGCCTCGATCAGCGCGCGCGAATTGTTCGGGTACAGACAGGCGGCCTTGGCATCGACCGGCGCACATTCGGCGGTCGGCCTGCGGAACGGCGACAGCGTGATGGCATTCCCGGTCGGCTGCGGCATCGGCGCCTCGTAGATGCACAGGCACCAGTTGGTGGTGTCAGGATCGAACAGCACCCCGCCGCCGGCGCCATGCTGCGCCCAATACATCGGACGGATGTAGAGCTCCGCCCGCGCGCCGAACCGCGCGATGCCTTCGCGCGCCAGCCCCATCCAGGTCTCCACATCGACCACAGGCTTGAGCCGGAAATTCGCTGCCGACTGATTGACCCGCGCGGAGTGGCGGTCGAGATCGGGCGTGACACCTTCGAAGGCGCGGGCGCCGTCGAACACCGTCGATGCGAGCCACGTCGCATGTGTCCGCACGCCCATGATCGGCGCATTGCCCTCGCGCCATTCGCCGTCGAAATACGTCCAGGTCTGCGAGTAGCTGACGGGCTTGACGATGTGGGTCATGGCGGCGCTCCCATTGGACAGCGATCGATCCTACAGCTCTGGCGTGGAAATTTTAAGGATCTCCTCGCTCCGCCACTGCTCATCATCGATTCACGGTTGGCTGACACAATGACCGCAGCCTTGGTTAATCCGGAACCCCCATGCCGCTCGACCCGCGCGCCCAGCGCCTGCTTTCGATGGTCGCCGCCACCGCGCCGAAGCAGCGGGAGCGGCCGAGCCCTGAGCAGCGCAGGCTCTCGCTCGCGAAGCTGATGCAGTTCTCGCGCAACGATGTCGGCCCGGTCGCGACGAGCGACGGCTGCTGCGATGGTGCAGCGGGGTCCCTGCGGTACCGCATGTACACGCCTGGCTCAGGCGGCGCACTCGCCTCGCAGCACGCCGACGCGCGCCTCCCTGGCTTCGTTTACTTTCACGGCGGCGGGCTGGTGGCGGGCAGCATCGAGACGCATGACAAGGTCGCCGCTGCGCTCGCCGCAGCCTCCGGCTGCCGCCTGCTCTCGTTCGACTACCGTCTGGCGCCGGAACATCAATGCCCTGCAGCCGTGGATGATGCCCTTGCCGCGCTCGAGTTCGTCGTCCGGCACGCGGCTCTGCTCGGGATCGACAGCGAACGGGTCGTGATCGGCGGCGATTCCGCGGGCGCCACGCTCGCGGCATTCCTGTGCCAACGCGCGGCAGCAGCCGGCGGGCCGAGGATCGCGGCGCAATGCCTGATCTGCCCGGTGCTCGACTTCTCAAAACCATGGCCGTCGCGCGAATTGTTCGGAGCCGCCTATCTGCTCGACAAGGCCACATGGGAGGCCGACCTCGCCGACTACCTGCCCGCCGACGTCCGCCTCGATGAGCCGGTGATTTCGCCGTTGTGCAATCCTGTCCTGGTCGGCTTGCCACCGGCCGTGATCCACACAGCCGAGTTCGATCCGATGCGCGACGAGGGCAATGCCTACGCGGCGCGGCTCCAGGACGCGGGCGTCACGGTCGCTCACGTCTGCCACGACGGCATGGTGCACAATTTCCATGCGCTCGGCGCCCTGCTGCCGCAGGCCAAGCCGACGCTCGAACTGATCGGCCGCCAGCTTCGGTCTCTCCTGCAGGTTCCGGCACCGCGTTAATTCGACGTTTATCGACCACATCTCGTTAGGGTTATTTCGTCGCTGTTGTCGCGAATTATGGACCGCTTTACGCCTGCCCCCGTACAACATCGGTACTCGCGGATGACGTGCAGCTCGCTGAACCAACAGCGAGGTTGGAGATCGCCGATGCGCAATGAGACGATTGCAATCCACGCCGGTTACGAGCCGGAGGCGACCACCAAGGCGGTAGCAGTTCCGATCTATCAGACCGCCGCCTACGCTTTCGACAGCGCCGATCACGGCGCTGCCCTGTTCAACCTCGAGGTCGAGGGTTATCGCTACAGCCGCATCTCGAATCCGACGACAGCCGTGCTCGAGAAGCGCGTCGCCGAGCTCGAAGGTGGCGTCGGCGCGCTCGCGGTCGGCACCGGCCAGGCGGCGCTGCACTTCGCATTCGTCAATCTCGCCGACGGCGGCGGCAACATCGTTTCGGTGCCGCAGCTCTATGGCACGACGCATACACTGCTCGGACACATCCTGCCGCGTCAAGGCATCACCGGCCGCTTCGCCGACAGCGATCAACCCGATGCGATCGAGCGCCTGATCGACGAGAACACCAAGGCCGTGTTCGCCGAGACCATCGGCAATCCCGCCGGCAATGTCTGCGACATCGAGGCGCTGGCCAAGGTCGCGCATCGCAACGGCGTGCCGTTGATCGTCGACAACACGGTCGCGACCCCGATCCTGCTGCGGCCATTCGACTACGGCGCCGACATCGCCGTACATTCGCTGACCAAGTTCCTGGGTGGCCATGGCACCACGCTGGGCGGCATGCTGGTCGATAGCGGCAATTTTCCCTGGAAGGACCATGCCGACCGCTTCCCGGCCTTCACCGAGCCGGACACGTCCTATCACGGCATGATCTACGCCGAACATTTCGGTCGCAGCGCCTACATCCAGCGCGCCCGCAGCGTCTATCAGCGCACCATGGGCGCCGTGCTGTCGCCGTTCAACGCCTTCCTGCTGCTGCAGGGCATCGAGACCGTGGCGCTGCGCATGGAGCGCCACGTCGAGAACGCGCGCAAGGCCGCCGAATTCCTGCGCAACGATCCGCGCGTGGCCTGGGTCAACTACGCGGGGTTCTCCGATAGCCCCTATTACCCGCTGGTCCAGAAATATCTCGACGGCAACGCGTCGTCGCTGTTCACGTTCGGCATCAAGGGCGGCATGGAGGCCGGCAAGGCGTTCTACGACGCGCTGAAGCTGATCACGCGTCTCGTCAACATCGGCGACGCAAAATCGCTCGCCTGCCACCCGGCCTCGACCACGCATCGGCAGATGCCGCCGGACGACCAGCGCAAGGCCGGCGTGCTGCCGGAGACGATTCGTCTCTCGATCGGCATCGAGCACATCGACGACATCATCGAG
The DNA here is from genome assembly GCF_051167655.1 of Bradyrhizobium sp. HKCCYLS2038. Lineage (NCBI taxonomy): Bacteria > Pseudomonadati > Pseudomonadota > Alphaproteobacteria > Hyphomicrobiales > Nitrobacteraceae > Bradyrhizobium > Bradyrhizobium sp. HKCCYLS2038. Next base: position 317,136 of record NZ_JBNPTM010000004.1, read on the forward strand.
GATCTCGACCAGGCGCTCGCAACGGCCTGTCCTACTCAGCGCCAGCTGGACGCAGCGGAATAGAGCCGTCAGCCGATGACCCTGCTGTTCGACCGGCATCGCAGGATCACGAGCCCTGCCCTCGCGCCCGCCGACTTCGACGGCCGCACGCGGCGGCCGGTCGAGCTCACGATCGGGCTCGTCAACAACATGCCGGACAGTGCGCTGAAGGCGACCGATGTTCAGATCGCCCGGCTGCTGCAGCACGCCGCGCCGCGCAACGTCCGCATCCGCCTGCACTGCTTCTCGCTGCCCTCGATCGCGCGCGCGAACACCGCCAAGAATCACATCGCCCAGTCCTACACCGACATCGACCGCATCGAGGGCCTCGGCATCGACGGGCTGATCGTCACCGGGGCCGAGCCGGTCGCGGCGCAGCTGCGCGACGAGCCGTATTGGTCGGACCTGGCCTCGCTCATCGACTGGGCGAGAACCAACACCCGCTCGACGATCTGGTCCTGCCTCGCGGCCCACGCCGCCGTGCTGCATCTCGACGACATCGAGCGGCAGCGCCTGGCCGTCAAATGCTCCGGCGTCTTCGACTGCGAGAAGGTGCGGGACGATTGGCTCACGCAGGACATTCATTCCCCGCTCAAGGTGCCGCATTCGCGGCTCAACGCTGTCAACGAGCCGTTGCTGGCGGCGCGCGGCTACGACATCCTGACCCGCTCCGACGACGTCGGCGTCGACATCTTCGCGCGCTCGATGCCGAGCCGGTTCGTGTTCTTCCAGGGCCACCCGGAATATGACGCGCTCTCCCTGCAGCGCGAATACATGCGCGACATCGCGCGCTTCCTCGCTGGCCAGCGCGACGACTATCCGCGGCTGCCGAAGGCCTATTTCAGCGCCGAGACCGAGACGGTGCTCAACGCGTTCGAGCGGCGCGCCAAGGACAGGCGCGATCCGACCCTGGCGGCCGAGCTGCCGGGGTTGACGCTGCGGCCTGATCTGGCCGCCGAAAGTGCCGCGACGGTGCTGTTCCACAACTGGATCGGCCATCTCGGCCAGGGCGAATAGCAGCGTCTCGCCAGATCGATCGCGCATCGGCACGCCATCTGTTAGATTGGCGCGACGCACCTCCCTGGCAAGGTTCCGATGGCCCGACGCACCGGCAGCGCCGATCTCCCGCTCCATTCCGGGCGTGTCCCCGCCTGGCTCGGCAGCCGCATGGCCTCGCTCGGCGCCATCATCACCCAGGCCATCGTGCATCATTACGGCCGCGATGAATTCCTTAGCCGGCTGTCGCACCCGTTCTGGTTCCAGTCGTTCGGCGCCGTGATGGGCATGGACTGGCACTCGTCGGGCATCACGACCAGCGTGATCGGCGCGCTGAAGCGCGGACTGAAGCCGCTGTCTCCAGAACTCGGCATCTACGTCTGCGGCGGCCGCGGCGAGCATTCGCGCAAGACGCCCGACGAGCTGCGCCTGCTCAGCGACCGGCTCGGACTCGACGGCGAAGGTCTGGTGCGCACCAGCAGGCTGGTCGCCAAGGTCGACAGCGCCGCAGTACAGGACGGCTTCGATCTCTATCTGCACGGCTTCTTCGTCACCGCCGACGGCAAATGGACGGTCGTACAGCAGGGCATGAACGGCGACGCGCGCCAGGCGCGGCGCTATCATTGGCACTCCCAGCAACTCGCCGACTTCGTCGACGCTCCGCACAGCGCGATCGACGGCCCGGCCCAGGGCGAGATCGTCAATCTCACCGACAAGCGCGCCGCACCGTCGCGCAATGCCCAGCTCGAGCTCCTGACCGAGCTCGGTCCCGACCGCGTCGTCACCGAATTCGAACGGCTGAGCACGCCGCAGCCGGCGCAGGCGCTGCTGCCGCATCTGATCATGCCCGCTCATCACGACGTCAGGCCGAAGGACGTGTTCGCCCGCCGGCTGCACGGAACGCTGGCTGCGGCGGCCGAACGCGGCCCGGTCGATTTCCCCGAGCTGCTGCTGACGCCCGGGGTCGGCGCCCGCACCGTGCGTTCGCTCGCGATGGTCGCCGAGGTCGTGCACGGCGCGCCGTATCGCTTCGCGGATCCGGCGCGGTTCTCGCTGGCGCATGGCGGCAAGGATCGCCATCCCTATCCGGTGCCGATCAAGATCTATGACGAGACCATCCGTGTGCTGAAGTCGGCGGTCGGCCATGCCAGGCTCGGGCGCGACGAGACGCTGGCGGCGCTGAAGCGGCTCGACGATCAGGCGCGCCGGCTGGAGCGCACCGCCACCGGCCCATCGCTCGAGGCGTTCATCGCGACCGAGCGGGCGGCGTCGCCGGATCTCGACGGACGCTCGGTGTTCGGCTGGGAGCGCGATCTCATCCAGCGCACCGGCGAGGCATGACGGCATGCCGGCGCGCAGCGCGGGCGTGCTCGCCTTTCGCCGAACCAATGGCCGGCTCGAGGTGCTGCTGGTGCATCCCGGCGGGCCGTTCTGGCGAACTAAGGATCTCGGCGCCTGGTCGATCCCGAAGGGCGAGTTCGGCGCCGGCGAGGATGCTGAGGCGGTCGCGCGCCGGGAATTCGCCGAGGAGCTCGGCACGGAGTTGACCGCACCACTGATTCCACTCGGCGAGATCAAACAGCGCGGCGGCAAGGTGGTCGAGGCCTTTGCCACCGAGATCGATCTCGATGCCGACGCCATCGTCAGCAACGATTTCGAGCTGGAATGGCCGCCGCGCAGCGGCCGTCGCCAGCGCTTCCCGGAGGTCGATCGCGCCGCTTGGTTCGACCTCGACGAAGCGCGGGCGCGCATCAATCCGGCGCAGGCCGCGCTGCTCGATCGTCTCGCGGCGATCGACGGCGGGTGAGCGCTCACCGACCGCCGCCTCGGCCTCAGGCCGCGCGGACGTTGCCGAGGAAGCGGCCGGTCTCGCTCTTCAACTGATCCGACTGGCTGCCAAGCTGAGCCGCGGCGCTCAGCACCTGCGCCGCCGCCGCGCCGACCTGCCCGGACGCCTCGCGGACGCCGACGATGTGCTGCATGACGCCCTGAGTGCCCTGCGCCGCCTGCTGCACACTGCGCGCGATCTCCTTGGTCGCGACGCCCTGCTCCTCGACCGCGGCCGCGATGGTCTCGGTGATCTCGTTCATCTGGCCGATCGTGGTTCCGATATCGCGGATCGCGGTGACGGTCGACGTCGTGGCCTCGCGAATCGACTCGATCTGGCTGGTGATCTCCTCGGTCGCCTTGGCGGTCTGCGCCGACAGCGCCTTGACCTCGTTGGCGACCACCGCGAAGCCCTTGCCGGCCTCGCCTGCGCGCGCCGATTCGATGGTGGCGTTGAGCGCCAGCAGATTGGTCTGCCCGGCGATGGTCTGGATCAGCGATATCACCTCGCCGATCTTCTGCGACGCATGGACCAGCCGTTCGACCATCGATCCGGTCCGCGTCGCCTGCTCCACCGCGTTCTGCGCGATCGACGACGACTGCGTCACCTGCTTGGCGATCTCCTGGATCGACGATGACAGCTGCTCGGCCGCCGCCGAGACGGTCTGCACGTTCCTGGCGGTCTGCTCGGCAGCCCCGGCCACCTTGGCGCTCTGATCGCTGGTGCCGGAGACGATGCTCGACATCGACTGCGCCGAGGCCTGCAGCTCGCCGGCCGCACTCGCCGTGGTCTGGATCACGCCGCCGATCGAACGCTCGAAATCATCGGCGATACGCACCAGCACCGCGCGGCGCTCATCGGCCGCCTGCTGCTTGGATCGCTCCTGCTCGGCCCTGATGCGGTCGCTTTCGGCGAGGTGATCCTTGAAGATCTGCAGGCTGCGCGCCATGCGCCCAATCTCGTTGCGGCGGCTGGTGTACGGCACCTCGCAGCCGAGATTGCCCTTGGTCAGCTCATCCATCACGGCGCAGGTCCGGTCGAGCGGCACGACGATGCCGCGGCCGAGCCAGAACGCAACCATGCCGGCGACGATCAGCCCCGCGAGCCCGCCCATGCCGGCCCACAGCGCGCGCTGAGAGACGACCGCGTCGATGTCATCGACATAGACGCCGGCCTGGATCGCCAGCATCTTGTCGCCGCTGCCATAGGCGCCGACATAGGACATCTTCGGCAGTTCGTTGGTTCCGCCGGCGCGCGGCACCTTGTACTCGACGAATCCGCCGCCGGCGCGCGCCGCGCGCACGATGTCCTGGATCAGCAGCTTGCCGGTGGAGTCCTTGTATTCCCAGCGGTTGACGTTGATGTATTTCGGATTGGCGTGGACATAGGTCACGCCAGCGTCGGATGCGCCGGTGCCATAGACGCCAAGATAGTCGGAGAACTGCCCCCAGCGCATCGCGCCGATCGCGGCGAAGGCCTGCTGCCGCGCCTGCTCCGCCGGAATCTTTCCGGACGTCACCGCGGCGTCATAATAGCTCAACACCTTGACGGCCGATTCCACGAGATTGCGGACCATGGTCTGCCGCTCCTCGATGACGGTTCCACGCAGCATCAGGATCTGCATGGCGGAGACGGCGAACAGTGCGATCGACATCACGGCGATGATCGCCGCCAGACGTTGATAGACAGTCAGGTGTCGCATTTTCTGATTCTCGTTGCGTGGACTGTATGCACGATACCAAGCGCACATTAATGGTTTGCTATTCGTGCATCCGCCGCTGTGCCGGGACTAATTAGTCTTTGGGACGAGAATACATCTGATTGCGCGAACTCACCGCAGACAACAACCGAAATTCTCTGCGAAGCGCATGGAGCAGATAACATATGACACTATGACTGCGGCCCGAGGCACGGCTCCGCATCGTCGCGACGCGGCCGGCGTCCGAGCTTTGGCAAGAAAGTTCCCTCGACGCATCGAGGGTGCAGGGAAGACCAGGCATCGGCTGATTCCTGCGGCCCCCGTGCGAGAAAAATGCACGGGGCAGGAACCACAGGCTCAGCCGGATTGCCCGGCCTTCCCTGCGCGACGGTTTACGGCTTATACGCGCTCTCCTCGGTGCACCGGGCTTGTTGGCCACCGTGCGCAACAGCACGCGTCAGCCTGCTCTTGCGGGATACCAGCGTCGGGGTATCAGGACCACGCGACTTCGCCGTCCGTGCGGTGCCACTCGTCAGTCGGCATCAGCACGTCCATCACATCCCACCCCAACGCTCCTGACGATGCGCAGCGCCCCTCGTCGATGAGGCGGGACGCGTTGAGACAACCATGATTTCCGATAAAGCGAAATGTCAAAATTTGTGCAGCCCGGGCCGGAGGTCCTGATGTCTCTGACGGATCGCACAAACTTCGTTGTCCGGCGCAGCGCGATTGAGCCCCGGCGACGTTCCCTGTCCGGTCGCGCAGGCTGCCCGACGGGCGACTCAGTGGCTTACAACGACGCTGCCACCCGCTTTGGCCGGCGCTGCCGCAACAGCAGCAGCATCGCCACGGCGGCGCAGGAGCACACCAGGCTGAGCGCCAGAGGCGCATTGCTGCCGTAACGGGTCAGGAGTTCGACCAGGATCGGCGCCGACACCGCTGATAGCACGTTCATCGGCAGACCAATCTGCGCCGAGGCCCTGGCAAACGCCGCCTTGTCGTAGAACACCAGCGGCATGGTCGCACGCGCGACGGCGAGCGCGCCGCTGCCGAGGCCGTAGATCAGCATGAACAGCGCGATCGCGACATGGGAGCCATGGCTCAGCATCAGCAGCAGCATCGCCGCCGGCAGCGCCAGTCCCGCGACGATGGCGGTGGCGATGCCGTCCCAGCGGCCGCCGCCGAGGAAGTCGACGACGCGGGCGCTGATCTGGATGACGCCCAGCATCGAGCCGAAGCCGATCGCCTCGGCCGGCGAGAGGCCTTCGGCCTTCAGCAGCTCGATCAGCACGGCGCCCATGCCGAAGGCGACGAAGGCGTTGAGGCCGGAGGCGCCGACCAGCAGATAAAAGGTGCTGCGCGCCGGCGTGGCTGCAGGGGTGGGCGTGGCCGCGCCCGCTCCGGGCGACAGATGGTCGTGAACGCGACGCGGCAGCAGGAACACGAACAGCGGCAGCGACACGCCGAGCAGCAGGCCGGCGTAAACGAGACAGGTGCCGCGCCAGCCGACATAGGCCGACAACGCCGAGGTGAGCGGCCAGAAGATGCTGCTCGACAGGCCGGTCACCAGCATCAGGGCGCCGATGGCGCGGCCTGCGCGCGGCCCGGCGATCTCGTTGAGAACGATGTAGGAGGCGGTCGAGAGCGTTGCGCTGCCGGCGATGCCGAGCAGCAGCCAGGCCGCATAATAAGTCAGCGGCCCCTGCGCGACCGACAGCAGCACATAGCCGGGCGCCGCCAGCACCGTGCCCGCGATCATGACGCGGCGGCCGCCCTGCTTGACGAACGGCCGCGCCAGCAGCGGCGAGCACAGCCCCATCGACATGTACAGCACCGTCGTGCTGGCGAAGATCGCGGTCAGGTCCATCTCCAGATCCGCCGCCATGGCCCGGCCGATCACCGCCGGCAGGCTGAGCGTGCCCCAGGCGATCAGCTGGGTGACGGCCAGAACGATCAGGACGCGCAGAATGGCAGGGTCGGCGATGACGGGCGGCATTTTGGGATGTGGGTACGGCAGGAAGGCGGAGCCGAGACTCGGCGCCCGGCTAGTCTTAGCGCATTCGGACCCCGCCAGCCCCGCTGTTTCGGAATTGCGGCCCGCCGCGGACGGGGGGCTGGCGGGGACGCTCCGGTCAGCCCTTTTCAGGCCTGCTCGCCGGTCGAAGACAACGGGAAAGACGCCGATGATGATCCCGAGGCGGGGTGGCGGACCGCCCGACCAAGGGCTATCAACTTGAGAGCGCCGCGGAGACATTGCATGTTCGTTGCCTTCGTCAAGGACAAGTCACCAGCATTCCCCGGCATCGACAATCCCGACGGGATCACCGCTCTCAAAATCTGGAACTTCGGCTTTCGCAGCTTCAGCTTTCTGCCGTCGTTCAGCAACCTGAAACAGCTGGCGATCCTCGCCTATCCCGACGCGGTGTTTGATCCGATCTCTCAATGCCAGCAGCTTGAGAGCGTCAGCATCTGCCACTTTCCGGGCGTGTGCGATCTTGCGCCACTCGGACGCCTGCCGAACCTCACAGCCTTGTCGCTGGCCACTTTGCCGAGCTGGGATGCGAGCGGCAAAGTCCAAACTGTCGAGTCACTGGCGCCGCTCGCCGGACTCGAATCCCTCCGACATCTGGAATTGCTCGGCGTGTGCCCGGACGATCGATCCTTGCGACCGCTGCAGTCCTGCAAGACCCTCAAATCGCTCCGCTGCTCGAAATATCCAAGGAAGGAAGTTCAGCGCTTCTACGAGGAGACCGGCTGCTCGAACGCGCGCTGTCCGCCACAAACCCTTATCCGCTAGTGCTATCGGGAGGGGACGTCGGCTCACGCTGCCGGCGGACAATCGTGTTCACGATCCGGGCAGAGGGGGCGCCCTATCTCCAATCCTTTAATTAGGGATCGTCCTAATTAAAGGATATGGCACTTTCCTTTAATTGCGAGAGCCATACGCAAACCCGACCTCCGTTGGAACGCCCATCACGATCGGTTGGTGCTTACCGGCCAGGGGAGCCGACCGATGCCCGCCTACGACATCTTTCGTCGTGGACTCCTCAAGGGTACGACGGCAGCGACCGCCTTCGCCCTGCTCAACCGGGCCGCGGCGCCGACCACGGCAGCCGGCAGTCCGGACGGCCGATCCGACACGGGAGCGCGCGAGCTCAGCGGCCGGCGGATGTCATCGCTTCCTGGATCGTTACTAAACGGCTTCCTTGGCAGCCTTCAGCGGTGACGCCTTGACCGACTTGCTTGCCGGCTTCGCGGCGAACTGCATAGGCTCCTTCGTGAACGGATTGATGCCCATCCGCGCTTCCGTCGCGGGCTTGTTCACGACCGACATCTTGACAAAGCCAGGAATGACGAACTCGCCGGACTCGTTCAGCTCCTTGTAGCCGACGGTCGCCATGTACTCGATGACCTTCTTCACGTCACCTTTGGTGATCTGCGTGCCATCTGCAATTGCGTCGATCAGTTGGGTCTTGGTCATCTTGGCCATGTTGGCATCCTCGTGAATTCAGCAAGTCTGAGCTATCAGGGCGTCTGCTCAGAGCGCGGCTGGACAGGACGCGCTTCCGCACGATGCCGACAGCTGCGGTTCAGCCGCGCTTTAAACCCGCGGCCACCCCAAACGCAAGCGACAGTTCGAGTCTCACCTTCTCGCTCGGCGCACGGCAACACCGATCCGTCATGTGCTTTTGGATCGCGTTGCGCGCCCGGCACGATGCCCCCTGCGACAATGGTAGACGGCGACATCCATTGCTGGTTACCCTGTCGCGACGTTGCAAATCCGTGCAGCCGGGACAAGCAGTCCAACGACGGCCTGCAGGGATCGATCGAGGATGAAGTTTGATGCAGACCAAGCGCCTGGGCAGGAGCCCCATCGTCGTTTCCAAGATCTGCATGGGGACGATGACGTTCGGCAACCAGGCTGACGAAGCCACGTCCTTTCGGATTTTGGACAAGGCCTTCGACGCCGGCATCAACTTCTTCGACGCCGCCGAGAACTATCCGGTGCCACCGGACGAGAAGTGGGCAGGCCGAACCGAGGAAATCCTCGGCCGCTGGATGAAGGGCAAGAGCCGCGACGCGATCATCATGGCGACGAAGGTCTGCGGCCCAAGTCACGGCTGGATCAAGGGCGCCCAGCGCAGCGGCATGACGGCGCTCGACCGCCACAACATCACCCGCGCGCTCGAGGCCAGCCTCAAGCGGCTGAACACCGATTATATCGACCTCTACCAGACGCATTGGCCCGATCACGGCGCCCGCTACGAGGATGCGCTGGAGACGCTCGATGATCTGGTCAGGGCCGGCAAGATCCGCATCATCGGCTGCAGCAACGAGACGACCTGGGGTCTGATGAAGAGCTTGGCGACGTCAGAGCGCAGCGGCTTTGCGCGCTATGAGACGATCCAGAACAATTTCAGCCTGAACAATCGCCGCTTCGAGGACGAGTTGGCGCAGGCCTGCCGCAAGGAAGAAATCAGCCTGATTCCGTTCTCGCCGCTCGGCGGCGGCGTGTTGTCCGGCAAGTACAATGGCGGCAAGCTGCCGGAGGGCGCGCGTTTCAGCAACTATCTCAAAATCGGCGGCCGTCAGGCAACGATGGCGCGACGTTTCGTCAACGACAAGACCCTGACATCGACCGAGCGCTTCGCCATGATCGCCGCGGAGGCCGGGATCTCCGTGGTCACCCTGGCCACAGCGTGGAGCAAGCAACATGATTTCGTCGCCTCGACCATCGTTGGCGCGACCCATCCCGACCAGCTCGACGATATCCTGGCGGCCGCCGACCTGACGCTGGACGCGGATATCCTCACCAAGATCGACGCAGTATCGAAGGAGATCCTCTACCCGATGGGCTAAAGGTTGGGACGTTCGCCCGCATCCACAATGGGGGTATCGTCTTCACTGAGGCGCTGGCGGTGGGAGAGGATTCGAACCTAAAACTTCTCTTCGCAAGCGATCGTACTACAGCGTGTCTAGGCGTAGACATCGCAGCCTAACGTCCCCATTTCTTTGAGCAAAGGCGGACCTCGGAGCAACACCCGACCACGTCCAGACGAACGAACAGCCTGCCGTACCCGGAGAACCAGTTTGGGATGCTCTGTGACGTTGGAGCCAAGTCTTGACCCAGGCCCGAACTCGGCGGCCGGACGTGCCTACCCGGCAGGCCGCAGCAGCAAGGCCCTACGACTTCTCCCTTGCTCAAGGGAGAAGTCGTATGTCGCGCAGCACCGTTCCTCGTCGGATCAGGCGTGCCATGCGGCAGCAATGGCAGTTTGCAGCCCCGCGTCGTTCGGTGCAGCTTGGACGCTCGCGCTGGTGGGGTCAAAGCCGGCGTGACTGGCGGAATAGCTCGCCATGGCCTGGACCAGCTGAGAGATCTGGCTGTCGATCTTGAGACCGCCAGCGGTGATCTCCTGCAGCTGATTTGAGCTGCTGGAAAACCAGCCGTTGATCGTCACGCTCGTATTCGTTCCAAGTAGATCAATCTTGAGATTGTTGCCGGACTGGATGAACCACAGGTTCTCGTCAGTGATGCCGCCAACGAAATCGAGCTCATTGAACGAGCCTGGCGCTTCGTTCGGATTGATCACCGCTTGGCCAGTCCCGGTGAAAGCAATGTAGGTGTTGTTGCCGCTTCCACCTTTGCTCTTGTCCCCACCCGTGAACGTTTCAGAGCCGGCGCCCATCTCGAAAATGTTGGCCCCGTACCCCGTCCCGGCCACGGACGCGCCAGCAGTTCCAATCCAGGTAAAGCTCGTCGGTCCGTGGCTCATCTCTATCGTCGAGCCGTCAGCCAACTTCACGGTTTTGATTGCGCTTGTTATAATTCCATTCGTGCTTTGGAGATCCCCCCAGACGTTGATGCTGTCGGTATCGTCGCCGCGCAGCTTCAGGATCAGGTCACCATAGGCGTTGGTCTGCCAATAGACATCCTGAGCCGAGATCTGTGGCCCCAGCACCAGACTTCCCGCAAAATTGTTCGCCTGGACGTTGACGAGTTGCGCCCCCTTGTCGAACTTCACGATGTTGATGCCGCCCGCCGCGGCGGAATCACCGAAGTTGATCTTCCCCCCGGCTGTCACCTCGTAGACGTTCGTCCCCAGATTGGTGCCGTTGAGCGTATAGTTCGCCGTGGTGCCGAGCCAAGTGAACGTCTGTGCCCCGTGAGTCATGTCGAGCAAGGTACCGTCCGCGAACTTCACCGCCTGGATCGCGCTGCTGACGATCCCGGTCGTCAGATGCATGTCGCCCCAGACGTTGATGCTGTCGGCATCGTCGCCACGGAGCTTCAGAATCAGGTCGCCATAGCTATTGGTCTGCCAGTAAACGTCCTTGGCCTGGATCTGCGCCCCAAGCTCCAGCCGACCGATGAAATTGTTCGCCTGGACGTTGACGAGCTGAGCACCTTTGTCGAATTTGACGACGTTGATGCCGCCGGCAGCAGCGGAATCACCGAAGTTGATCTTCCCTCCGGCCGTCACCTCGTAGACGTTCGTCCCCAGATTGGTGCCGTTGAGCGTATAGTTCGCCGTGGCGCCGAGCCAAGTGAACGTCTGTGCCCCGTGGCTCATGTCGAGCAAGGTGCCGTCCGCGAACTTCACCGCCTGGATCGCGCTGCTGACGATGCCGGTCGTCAGATGCATGTCGCCCCAGACGTTGATGCTGTCGACATCATCGCCACGGAGTTTCAGGATCAGGTCGCCATAGCTATTTGTCTGCCAGTAAACGTCCTTGGCCTGGATCTGTGCCCCAAGCTCGAGCCGACCGATGAAATTGTTCGCCTGGACGTTGACGAGCTGAGCCCCCTTGTCGAACTTGACGACGTTGATACCGCCGGCCGCGGCGGAATCACCGAAGTTGATCTTGCCTCCGGCCGTCACCTCGTAGACGTTCGTACCCAGATTGGTGCCGTTCAGCGTATAGTTGGCCGTGGTGCCGAGCCAGGTGAACGTCTGCGCCCCGTGGCTCATATCGAGCACGGTGCCGTCCGCAAACTTCACCGTCTGAATTGCGCTGCTGACGATACCGGTCGTCAGGTGCATGTCACCCCAGACGTTGATGCTGTCGGCATCATCGCCACGGAGCTTCAGGATCAGGTCGCCATAGCCATTGGTCTGCCAATAGACGTCGTTGACTTTGATTAGAGATCCAAGCTCAAGCCGGCCGACATAGTTGTTCGCCTGGACGTTGACGAGTTGCGCCCCCTTGTCGAACTTCACGACGTTGATGCCGCCGGCAGCAGCGGAATCACCGAAGTTGATCATCCCTCCGGCCGTCACCTCGTAGACGTTCGTCCCCAGATTTGTGCCGTTGAGCGTATAATTGGCGGTGCTGCCGAGCCAGGTGAACGTCTGTGCCCCGTGGCTCATGTCGAGCAAGGTGCCGTCTGCAAACTTCACCGCCTGGATCGCGCTGCTGACGATCCCGGTTGTCAGGTGCATGTCGCCCCAGACGTTGATGCTGTCAGCATCATCGCCGCGCAGCTTCAGGATCAGATCGCCATAGCTGTTGGTCTGCCAATAAACGTCCTTGGCCTGGATCTGCGCCCCGAGCTCGAGCCGACCGATGAAATTGTTCGCCTGGACGTTGACGAGCTGAGCCCCTTTGTCGAACTTCACGACGTTGATGCAGCCGGCCGCGCTGACGTCGACAAAATTGACCTTTCCGGCGGCGCTGACCTCGTAGATGTTCGAACCGAAACTGCTGCCGGTTATCGTGTAATTGGCTGCGCTACCAAACCAGGTGAAGGCCAGCGGTGCACCTTGTCCTGCCGCCGGTTGACCGAGCGCCAACTCCGCTCCGTCGCCGAACTTGATTCTGAGGAGCGCGCTCGAAACACCCCACGGCTGCCTCACGAGATCATTGACGACAGTAATGACGTCGGAGCTGGATCTGAACTTGATCTTCAGGTCCCCGTTCTCGGCCTGGAAGTACAAGTCGGCGGGCACGATGTTGCCGCCCATCCGAATCGTCGTAACCGAATTCGCGAGGGTGACCGCACCACCCCCCGGATTGAACAGATACGTCGTGGCATCCTCAACCGGAATGCTTGCCAATTTGTCCAAGATCTGCTGCTGGTTCCAGCTCACGCCATCGCTAAAGTTGATCTTGGACACCGTGCCCGCAGTGAACTGCCCTTTTACAGTGACGATCTTTCCGGTCAGCGTGTTTCCGATGACGAGATCAGAGCCGTTGCGGCTCAGCGCGACGGCGGAGGAGGCAATGTCCTGCATGATTAGCGAGTTGACGCCGCCGTAGTCCTCGACGGTGTCGTTGCCGCCCGCCGATGTATAGACGTAGGTATCGTCTCCAGTCAGGCCGTTGAGGTATTTGTCGCCACCACCGGCGACGATCGTGTCAGCCCGGCCATAGTAGCCGTAGACGCTTCCCCCGATGGCGGCGCTCCCCTGATCCAGCAGGAGCTGCTGAAGCTGACTTTGGCTCCAGGTCACGCCGTCCGAGAACTTGACCGCAATGCCGCTAAACTCGCCGACAAACTCGTTGGCCAGCGTCACGGTCTTTCCGGTCGCGGCCACTCGCAGGTTGAGAGTATTACTGCTTCCAGAGCGCGAGAGCGTCACACCGGTCGACGCGATGTCCTGCATCACGAGTGTACCGCTGTCGTCATCGATCACATCGTTACCGCCCGCAGAGCCGTAGATGTAGGTATCATTCCCATTGAGGCCGTTGAGATACTTGTCTCCCCCACCTGCGACGATCGTGTCGGCTCGACCATAGTAGCCGTATATGCTGCCTCCGCTGGCCGCACTCCCCTGATCAAGCAGCATTTGCTGAATCTGGCCTTTGCTCCAGCTCACGCCATCCGAGAATTTCACGGCAAGGCCGTCAAACTCGCCGACGAACTCGTTGGACAGCGTCACGGTCTTGCCGGTTCCGGTCACCGTGAGGACGACGGCGTTGCTGCTTCCAGATCGCGACAGAGTGACCCCAGTCGATGCGATGTCCTGCATGACAAGCGTGCCACTATCGTCGTCGATCACATCGTTGCCACCGGCGGATGTGTACACATAGGTATCGTAGCCCTGCATTCCCCTCATGAATCGGTCGCCAACCCCGGCCACAATCGTGTCAGCCACGTTGAAGCCGACAATCGTAGGATCATTGGACAGAGTTGCCTGCGCCAGAAGAGCCGTCCGCAACGTGGCTTGGCTCCAGACCGTGCCGTCGTCGAAGACGATCTGATCGACGCCTTGCGAAAAGAAGTCGTTGAGGCTGCCCTTGAGGAGGATAGAACCTGCGTCACCGGCACCGGGGGAACTTTCGGCGAAGACCAATTTGACGTCATTTTCGGCCGTACGCACCAAGGTGACGTCCGATGGCGCGAGACCATGCAGCCGTAGCGTATCGAACGTGCTGAAGTTGCCGGCCGGCCCATCGGTGATGGTGTCGTTGCCGTCGCCCCTTGTATAGATGTAGGTGTCGTCGCCGGGACCACCGTCCAGCGTGTCGTTGCCGCGTCCACCGATCAGGATATCGCTGGTGTTGAAGCCGACGATGACGTCATCGCCCGGCGTGTAGGCCCTCGCCAGGGCCGTCGAGCGAAGATAATTCTGATCCCAGGTCGTTCCATCGTCGAACACGATGTATTCGACACCCTGGCTGAACCAATCACCCAGCTCATCCTTGAGCAGGATCGAACCACCATCATTTGCCCCGATCGCGCTTTCGTTGATGATCAGCGTGAGATCGTTTCCGTTGCGGCTGAACGAAACGCTCGCGGGATCGATCCCCTTCAGCCGCAGCGTATCGATCGTGGTGTAGTTGCCAAAGACGACCTCGGTGATGGTGTCGTTGCCATCGCCACGGTTGTAGATGTAGGTATCGTCGCCGGCACCGCCGGCCAACACATCATCACCCTTGCCGCCGTAGAGAACGTCATTCGTATTGTAGCCGTTGATCACGTCATTGCCATCGGTGGTCGCCTGCGCAAGCAGCCTCACGCGCAGATCGCTCCGGCTCCAGATCGTTCCGTCATCGAACTTGATCTGCTCGACGCCTTGTCCGAACCAGTCGTCCAGCTCGCGTTGGAGCCGCACCGATCCAGCGTCCCCTGCCCCGGGCGTGGATTCCGCAAAGGCCAGGATGGCCTCGTTGCCGTTGCGGGTCAGAATCACTTCACCGGGCGCAATGCCATGGAGGACCAGGGTGTCATTTCCGCCGCTCTGGACATCGACATCCTCGAAGATGGTGTCGTTGCCGTCGCCCCGCGTATAGACGTAAGTGTCCCCGCTCATCCCGCCAGCCAGATAGTCATCCCCCTTGCCGCCAGCGAGGGTGTCATCATAGGAAAAGCCGTAGATCGTGTCGTTACCGTCCGTACCGGCCGTCGCGTCAAACTGCTTGATGATATCTTCCCAGCCGACGTAGCTGCCGTCCGCGAACGTAAAGAACTCGATCCGGTCGATCATGGTGTTGATCAGACCATAGTCGACCTCGAACTGGTTCTTGATCGTGAGAACGTCGTTCGTGCCGTTGATCACGATCTGCAGATCGTTGGAGTCGCCATTCCGCTGAAATGAGACCATCGACTGGTCGATGCCATCTCTGAAATTCACAAAGTCCAGATTTTCTCCCCAGATCCAGCCCTCATGGTCCTGGATGGTCACTCGGCCATCACCCCGGCCGTAAAAGTATTGATCGCCGAGGTTACCGCCCGACATGTAGGTCGTTCCACGACCGGCGTAGAGATAGTCGGCATCTCCGGTTCCGATCAGGTTGCCGTCGATCGGCTGCAGGTTCTGGCCCACGGCTTTGGCGATGTCGGACTTGTCCCAGGTCGTACCGTCGGCGAACTTGATCACTTCGACCGAAGTATCGAAGTCCTGAAACGCGGTGACGAAGCCGGGCCGACGACCAAGGAACTCGTCGACCACCTTGATCTGATTGTCGGTGTTGTTCTGGCTGATGAGGAGGTCATTGCCGCTTCTTGCGAAGGTAAGATCAGAGACATTGAGGCGCGCGAACCAGATCGCGTCCTCCTGGTTGCCGCCGAGCCCTTGCCAGACGTCCTGAATGACATCGTGGCCGAAGTTATAACCGACCACATAAGCGTCGTGGCCGCCCTTCCCCTGCACGACCTGATCGGAGGCGTTGAGATAGAAGATGTCGTCCGTGCCGTCGCCGCCAGTCAGATTGCCGTTGCCGATCACCAGTTCCGAGGCGGGAATGTAGAACAGCTTGTCGGCGACCGCCTGCAGCGAGAGGTTGACGGGAACGTTCTCGAACGCATTGACGATATTGGCGAACAGATAGGCATCGGTGATCTGGCGGCCCTGGTCGTCGCGCTGGAAGTCCGGCAGCATCATGCCGATGATATCCTTCCAATGCTCCAGATAGCTGCCCGCAGCCGTGGAATCCGCCGGGGTATGCTGGAAGATCTGCTGCAGCATCGGCGCGAACTGCTGGTCGGTGGTCGGCTTGAACGTGTCGGTCGCGACGTCGTAGGCGATCCCGGCAAAGAACGGCTTGAGCTCTCCCTGCATGGCGATGCGGATCGCGAGCTTGTTGATCTCGTTCCAGCCGGCGGTCACGGCATTGGAGACGCGCAGGATCGCATCCGCGCTCGGGTTGTTCGGAATGCCGAAGCCGATCTTCTCTCCCGTGAACCGCTCAAGGAATGAAACGTCAGCCGCAGCCAAGGTTTGCCAGCTGCCCTGCTGCGGCGCGCTGTTTAGCACCTGCTGCAGGGTCGGACGCTCGATAGGCGTCCCATTGGCGTCTCGAACAGCCTGGCCGCTGGCATAAGCATAAAAGGTGCCCTTATCATCCGACTTGCTAACGATGAAGTCGTAGACGATGGCGCCCTTCTCGTTAGTGGTACCGATGAAATGGAAGTCGGAAGTCGCCTCGGTGCCGGGCGTTCCCGTGGGGACGGGCACTGCCGCCTGCCACGCATACAGAATTGGACGGACAGCATCACGCAGCGCAGACAACGATACCATCGCCATGGTCGGCAAGGCCGTGTCAACAACGTTGATCAGGCTCGGCTTCAGGGTCATCGCAACGTGCAGGTCGGCCAGCGTGCCGAAGCCTTTCAGGTCCGGTCGGCTCGCTGCGGCATCGCTGACTGTCGAGTCGCCCAGCCATCTGGTATTGTAATTGTCGGTCTCGAGCTGCACGTCCGCCGCCAGCCCCGTCGTGCCATCAGATCGAATGAAGGTTCCGGTCTGGGAAATTGTATCGGCACCATCGGTGTAGGTCGACGGCGTCGCACCAGTCGAGATCGCGACGATATTGTAGTCCGCAAGCGACTTCAGCTCGCCGGCATCCGTGATGCCATCCTCATTGGCGTCGACCCAGACCTTCAGCGAATCGAACGTATCCTTGGAATCAATTGAGCCATCGCCGTTGAAGTCGACCAGGCCGTTGTCGAGCGCATCGACCTTACCGTCTTGGTTGCCATCGAGACTCCCGAGCTGCGCAAAGCCGGACTCGGTGTCGCTGCCGAACATCTCGCCGACGTCATCGATCACGCCGTTGCCGTTGCGGTCACGGACCAGGAAACCGTCATTGCCTCCGATCCAGCCGACCGGCTCGGCGAAGCCGTCCTTGTCGATGTCGAACTTGGCATTCGACGCCTCCTGGATCGTGAAGCTGATGCCGTTACCGTCGAGATCGAGCACCAGCGGGTCCTTACGATGGGTCCGCGGCCAGCCAAACAGTGCTTGTCCGACCTTCTCGGTGGCCTGAATCATGGACGCAGCGGTCTCGAACGCATACGTCCACATGTTGCTACGGATCGTCTTGAAGGTGACCTCGATGACGTACAAACCGGCGACGAGGTTGGATGCACCGAGGTCGAAATTGAAGCGAGGAACGAACGTCTCGTTACCCTGACGATCCAAAATGACCAGATCACCCGTCTTGCTGTGAAAGTAGCGGTCGAGATAAGTGTCATACGCATAGACACTCTCAGACCCACCCCAGCGCACGGCCCCCGTCAACGTCTGCCCGTACAGGGTAATCCGATCGGACGCGTCCGCATCCTCGATCAGCGTCTGGCCATTGTGAGACAGCTCGATCCGGTCAGCGCCCGCGCCGGTCTTGATGATCGTGCCCTTGCCGGTCGCCTTGACCGTGTCATCCCCATCGCCGAGGTCGAGTAACAGACCGGCCGCACTGGTGCTGACCGTATCGTTCTTCGACGTCAGCCTGATCTCTTCAAATCCGGAGAAAGTGATATTGTCGAACCGCACGTCATCGCCGGCTGCGGTCAGCGCCACGCCAGCCGACATGTCGCCGAAGTCGAGTACATCTCGGCCGGGCGCGGGCTGCGCATCGGACCTCTTGCCCGGATCGGCGGCCGGCAAGCCATCGCCATGAAATTTGATCTTGTTCGTCTGATTGCGGGCACTGTCTTCAATCTTAAGGTGGTGCTTGTTGGCGCTTAGGAACACATCCTCCACGCCGATCAGCGAATCCGCCCTTCCGTCCTTCCCGATCGTGACCGTCACCCCGTAACTCGGGTTGATGTTGGCGAGCTTCAGACCGCTCAGGGTGAAGTCGTCCGACCTCGAAAAGTCATCTCCGAACGACGCGGTATCAACGCCGCTCCCGCCCACAAAAACAACCGAGCTTTCGGCTGTATTGCCCGGGCGAGCCGTGTACGTATCTTGATTGCTGCCGCCAACAATAAGATCGCGCCCGCCTCCGCCCTCAAACTTGTTCTGCCCATCGCCACCGACAATAAGATCTGCAGCGTTCGAGCCCTTCAGATCATCATTTCCCTTGCCGCCAATGATTGCATGCGACACACCAATGTCGGCCTGCGCCTCCATTGTCTTGACGTCGTGACTAAGAGCTTGATCCCCTCCCGCCTGGACGACGAGCCTCCGCCAATCGAGAGAGGCGGACTTTGAGCCGCCGAGAATATCGCTCGTTGTTCCACCAAACAGCGCAACCAGCCCGGCGTCCGTCGAACTCCACCCAGATGCCTTAAGAGCGGACGATAGCGCTTCCGCGACAAACGCGTTAACGTCACGGACGCCGAACGGCTGCTGATTTTCCCCATTCTTTTCCAGCCGATCAGGTTGCGTGGACGATATCTTATCGACGTTTAGAACAACCTTATCGGAGGATGGCGCGCCATCATTACTACCGCCTGCAAAATTCCATGTTCCACCGAGCCTCTCCCTCACCTGATCGAGGCTATTCGTACCCTGCTCAGCATCCCGCAACACCTGCAGTGCAAGCTTAACTACACCGTCATGCAGCGATGTCTTCGGTCTACTGTCTTTGCCGATACCTGAACCAGCCGCGCCCTTGGAGGCGATCTCGCCGAACAGATCAAAAAAATAGTTATAGAGATTCGAATCACCGCCGGAGAGATACGCCTTCGAAAGAAGATCCTCCATCAAGTAGGAGGTAAAACCAGCGGGCAGCTTCGTCGCTGGATCTTTATCCAAACCAATGCGTCCATGGTCCGCAACGGCAGACACAGCATTCATTTTCGGATCAGACGATGCAGGTTCCCCCACAATGCTATACCGCAAGATCTGATCGCCCCGAAGAAGGTTCTCAAATTTTCTCGTGGGGCTGCTGTCTGTCAATGCCAGTAGAGCATGAAGCGCTGGACTATGCTTCCCCTCATCATGAGCGGCGCCAATGTCATACGTCCGATCTGCCGGCTTAAGCTGACTTGAGACAGTAGAGAGCAGTTTACCTAGAGTCGTATCGGTAGCCGTAAGCAGTTCACCACCAACTCTTTGAACCGTTAGTCCTTTGAGATTATCCTGATAGATTTTCAGAGTGGGCTGCATTGCCGCCGAAAACGCGGAGACTACCTGGCCAATTTTCAAGTCATTTGGATTCTTCAAGTATATGACTATTGATTCAGGATAGCCCTCCACCGTCGCATGGACCAGAATGCGCACCTTCTCGTCAATACTTAAATTGAGAAACTCGCTCGTGAAGTACGAGCCATAAGAATTTAAGAACGAGTTTTTTTCGTCCAACCACACGGACCGAGCCGCCTCAATATTCAACTCTGCCGCATATGGCGCAGGCGCGTACACGAAGCCTGGCACACCAAAATAAGCAGAGGCAAGTCCGGCAAGTCCCCCGCCCAATGACTGGCCGGTAACGACCACTTTCGAAGCGACTCCGCCGGCCAAGTTGTTCAAAACAAAGCTGACCAACTCCTTCGTTGCATCCCACTGCGTTACATCAACAGTTCCCTGCCCAAGATTCCTGCTTGTATAAGCGTCACCGTAATCGATCTTTCCGTTATAGAGGTTGTCACCCGAAGGTGGAACCGGCTGGTTTCCCGCCAACATTTGCGCCCAAATTGATGTCCACGCACCGAGCGCGGTGTCTGTTCCTCGGATCGTTACGACATATTTATCGCCGACCTGATTGACCATGGCAGCAAAGCCATTAGCTCCGCCGGGCTTTGAATAGATATAGTTGTCACTATTCTGGAGGATGTATTTGGAGTCATTTCCCAGAGACAGTCTCAGCGGATTCGCTTGGCCAGGTAAGATATCCAAAAGTTTCAGCGACTGATCTAACTGCTCGTTACGTCGATAGATATGCTCGCACAGCAGCGCATACCGCGCCTCGTCAGTCAGTTCGATAGTCATGTTATCTCCCCTTAAAATGCTTGCGAACTACGAATGAAGACAGCTTCATCGCCTTCAATAACGTAGGCCGGAATATCAAGTGCAGGCGTTGTTTGGCTGAGCGCCTTCACAGACACCCCGTCAATTTGAAAGATGTTCTCGGAAACGACTCGTTTTTTTCGTGCTATATAGCGTTTGCGCACGTCCTGGCATGCGGCAAAGCCATTCATCTCCCCTCCACGAAAATCGAGATTTACAACGAAGCGATCTTCTCTGTCATCGTACGGGGTCTTTTTCACGGGGGTGATAGACAGTAAACCGGGCCAGAGCAGCGGGTACACCTCCGTTGGCCACCGGGAGGCCACGTGGGGAGTTGCCCCGACAACTCGCCCGCTTCGTAGAGGTTGACCACTATTAGGGCTGCCCGGAGCAAACGACCTAGAAAGCATACGAACCAAACCTTCTATGACGTTCTCTTCTGTACGACTTGTGGGCGCCCAGAACTTTGGCCGATCCTTCGGCCGCAGCTCTCGAAACCGCACCGTCAAGTCTGATGGAATTTTGATACGCTGAAACGCTTCGCAGGTTTGCACGTACGCATCGTTCTCTGGCGCAGGGTTGGGAAAGTCGTACCCCCAAGGCCCGGGCAACGCGCCTCGCTGAATGTATTCTTGCGCGGACTTCTTACGCCAAGCTTCCCAAGCAGATCGGTCCGACCGCTCAAACCGGGCTCCCCTGAAAGCCAACTTTGAGAGACGGCTCGCGTACGCATCTTCGGTAAGATATCCGACACCGACTGAAAGGTCCGACACGTCGTCAAACCATATTGCGAGCGGCAGAACGTCGTGGGGAACATCGCCATTATCTGATGTCAGGCCGGAACAAAGATTGAGGCTTCTTAGCATCACGGCTTCGCCACTGCTCGTTGCCACCACCATCGATTTTGGACTGTAAATCGTGTCGTCGGATAGACTACTGTCGCGCCACCGCGTCAATCTTACGTTGCAGGCGACAATGTAGTCGAATTGCAGCAGCTCTCTGGTGGCCTTAACCTCGAAGTTGGCTTGAACTCGATAAAAATAGCCCGGCTCCTGACTGTATGACTGGCTCATTGGTCGGTCTGGCTGAGCGAGAGCTACGACCGTTGAGAGGACAACTGATAACAAAGCGAGCACAATGCTGAAAAATTGCATCTCAGCTTTCGAAGGAGAGGCGGATCGATCAGAAGGTTCGATCACAGCTGATATCGAGTTCTTCGCCATCATCTCTCCCTCAAGCTTTCCTGCCTGTACCGCAGCAGCGGCGACATCACATACTCGATGATCCGTCTCGTCCCCGTCTTGATCTCCACCGTCACCGCCATGCCCGGCGCGAGCGCCACCATCTCGTCTTCGACCTGCATCTGCTTCTCGTCCAGCGACACCCGCGCCGAGTAGATGAACTCCTGCCCCGCCGGCTCGCTGGTCTCGGCCAACGCACCGGCGGGCTTGGCGCCGGTTTGCTTATCCCCCGACTTCTCGCGCGTGATAGAGTCCTGCGAGACGCTCAGCACCTTGCCGTGGACGAGGCCGTAGCGGGTGAAGTTGAAGGTGTCGATCTTGATCTCCGCAGCCTGTCCGACATTGACGAAGCCGATGTCGCGGTTGGAGATCATGGCCTCGGCCTCGAGCTGGCTGTCGGCAGGCACGATGAGCATCAGTTGTTGCGCCGGTGTAACGACGCCGCCGACGGTGTGCAGCGCGAGCTGCTGCACTGTGCCGTCGATCGGGGCGCGCAGCACCTGCTCGGTCGTCTTGCGCTCGGCCTTGACGAGGTCCTGCGTCAGCTCCTCGGCTTTCTTCTCGGCATCGGTGAGATCCGACAGTACCTGGCGCTCGAAGCCGGAGCGGGTCTGCGCCAGCTGCTGCTCCAGCGCCTGCCGCGCGGCGTCGATTTCCACGAGGCGGCGCGTCTGCACGACGCGCTCGTTCTGCTGGTCGATCAGCCGCGACTGCGCGTCGATATAGGCGATCTGATTGCCGTACTGGATTTCCTTGGCGTTGCGGCGGATATCGGCGGTCTCCTGCAGGAACGGCAGAGCGGCGTCGATCTTGGCGATCGTGGCCTCAATTGACTGCGCCTCGGCGCGCTTCTGCGCGATCTGTTGCAGGTTGGAGGCGAGCTTGGACAGCTGCTCGGCGGCCTGGGCCTGCAGCGCGGCGCGGGTGCGCGCGACGTCGGTGGGCGCTGCGCCCTCGGGCACGCTAAGGGGCCGCAACGCGGCGAGATCGGCGAAGCTATCGCGAAGCACGCTCAGCCGGGTCACATCGAGCCTCGCCTGCATCAGGCCCTGCGCCACGCGGCGGCGCTCGGCCTCGGTGACGGTGCGGTCGAGCTCGACCAGCACGTCGCCGGCATGAACCTTGTCGCCGTCCTGGACATGGATCGCGGCGACCACGCCCGCCTCCAGCGGCTGGATGGTCTTCGTGCGGCCGGTCGGCACGATCTTGCCCTGCGCCGATGCGATGATGTCGACATGGCCGATGATCGACCAGCCGACCGCGATCGCGAAGAACAGCATGATGGTTCCGGCCACGGCGCGGCCGGCGGGCGAGGCCGGTGTCTCGACGATCTCCAGCGCTGCGGGCAGGAACTCGCGCGCGTCGTTGCGCCTGCGGCGATGCGCGTCCAGCGAAACCGGCGCGTTGTCATGCCGGTGTGCTTCAGCCGACGACATGCAGGCCCGCCTGGATCTGATGCAGGGTCGCGTAGCGCCCGGCGCGTTTGATCAGTTCGTCATGGGTGCCGTCCTCGACGAGGCGGCCGTTCTCGATGGTGATGATGCGGTCGGCGTTGCGAACCGCCGACAGCCGATGGGCGATGATGAACACCGTGCGCCCGGCGCAGATCCTGCGCATGTTGCGCTGGATGATGTTCTCGCTCTCATAGTCGAGCGCCGAGGTCGCCTCATCAAAGATCAGGATGCGCGGATTGGTGACCAGCGCGCGGGCAATCGCGATTCGCTGGCGCTGGCCGCCGGAGAGGCTGGCGCCGCGCTCGCCGACAACGGTGTCATAGCCGTCCGGCAGGCTGAGGATGAACTCGTGGGCGCCGGCGAGCTCGGCCGCCTGGATCACCCGCTCCATCGCCATGCCGGGATCGGCGAGCGCGATGTTTTCGCGGATCGAGCGGTTGAACAGCACGTTCTCCTGCAGCACCGCGCCGATCTGCCGCCGCAGCCAGGTGACGTCGGCCACCGTGAGATCGACGCCGTCGATCAGGATGCGACCGCCCTCGGGGACGTACAGCCGCTGGATCAGCTTGGTCAGCGTCGACTTGCCGGAACCGGAGGGGCCGACGATACCGACGACCTGACCGACCGGCACCTTCAGGCTGATATCGTGCAGCGCCAGAGGCGCGTCGATGCGGTAGCGGAAGTGGACGTGATCGAACACCACCTCGCCGCGCACCGGCGGCAGCGCCGCGCGCCCTGGATTGAACGCCGGCTCCGGCGTGATGTTGAGGATGTCACCGAGCCGGGCCACCGACAGCCGCGCCTGGTGGAAATCCTGCCACAGCTGCGCCAGCCGCAACACCGGCTGCGCCACCCGCCCGGCCAACATGTTGAAGGCGATCAGCTCACCGACGCTCAGACTGCCTTCGATCACCAGATGCGCACCGAAATACAAGGTCAGCGCGGTGACGATCTTGCTGATGAACTGCACCAACTGGCTGGCCCAGTTGCCGAGCGACAGCACATCGAAGCTGGCGCCGACATAGCCGGCGAGTTGCTCCTCCCAGCGCCGCTGCATCTGCGGCTCGATCGCCATCGCCTTCAAGGTCTGGATGGCGGTGACGGTCTCGACCAGGAAGGCCTGGTTCTCGGCGCCGCGATCGAACTTGACGTCGAGGCGCTTGCGGAAGATCGGCGTCACGCCCGCCGACAGCGCGATGTAGAACGGGAACGAGCCGACCACGATCCAGGTGAGGTACGGCGAATAGTAGAACATCACCCCAAGGAACACGAAGGTGAAGGCGAGGTCGATCACCAGTGTCAGTGCCGAGCTGGTGATGAAGTTGCGGATGTTCTCCAGCTCGCGCACCCGCGCCACCGAATCACCGGCCCGTCGCGCCTCGAAATAGGCGATCGGCAGCGCGACCAGATGGCGGAATAGCCGAGCCCCGAGCTCGACGTCGATGCGGTTGGTGGTATGCGAGAACACATAAGTTCGTAGACCGCCCAACGCGGTCTCAAAGATCGTTACGGTAACCAAGCCGAACACCAGCACATCGAGCGTGGTGTAGCCGCGATGCGTCAGCACCTTGTCGGTGACGACCTGGAAGAACAGCGGCGTCACCAGGCCGAATAGCTGCAGGAAGAACGAGGCCAGCAGCACCTCGCCGAGCAGTCGGCGATACTTGTGCATCGCCTGCAGGAACCAGGTGACATCGAATCGCCGCGCGAGATCCGTGAGCGAGGCGCGGCGCGCCATCAGCACGATCGTGCCGGTCCAGTTGGCCTCGAACTCGGCGCGCTTGAGACTCTGCGGGCGGTTCACGAGCGGGTCTTGAATGAGCGCCGTCTCGGCCGTGACCTGTCCCAGGATGACGAATGAGCCATCGGGCCTCGCAACAATGGCCGGCAGTGGCAGCTTTGTAAGTCCGCCCCACGTCTGCCTGACCGCACGAGCCTTCAGCTTCAGCTGCTTGGCGCAGCGAAGCATCTCGGTGACGCCCACCGGCTCACCTGCCAACTGATGTGCAATCTGCGCCGGATCCACGGCAACCTGATGGAACCGCAGCAGCAATGCCAGGCAGTCAAGCCCCGTATCCCTCTGCCCCGCGTCCATTGCCCCAGCACTACTTTAAGTCGTGGTGCTATAATACATACTGGAAACGATCAGACAAGAACCGAGTGCATCAACTTTCGGCATCGTCTGTCTGCTCCAAGATGACCTCGTCGATAGTCGGAGGCGCTCTCACGTGGGAACGGAGCCTAAGATCACCGCTCTCGTCCGATGAGAATAGGCGATTCATGCAACCGAACGGCACGGCTAAACTCGACGAAACTCGACTCCGTCGAGAAGCTCATAGGTGGAGTTCGCTCATCGACCAGTGCTGAGCAGTACGGAACGGGTTGATCGATGCATACGTATTCATCTCCGAAAGCTTTCATTAGGGACAACCAGACGCGGGCAACAACGTAAGGCTGCAGATGGTTGATCGAGCTTTCGCAGACATATTTCGACACATACAGTAGCGATCTGCAATTTTAGACGGCGGTTCGCTCATGCTCGGTCCTGTTTCCCGTCTTGTTATCGTCGTTGGCGAGCACTCAGCGTGAGCTTGCCCCAGGTGGCCGACCCCGCCAACCCGGCCAAGGCCGTCCGTCATTCCGTCCTCGACGGCTGGCGCGGGCTCAGCGTGCTCGTCGTTGCGATCTCCCATGTCACTCTCGGTCGCCTGTCCGATGCCGTGTCATCCGGGCCGTTCGTCGACAGAGTGTCGGAGAACACCCAGGCCTCCATTCTCAGGCTGGCCGAGAAAGGCGGTGTATTCGGTGTCTCAATATTTTTCGGCATCAGTGGACTGCTGATTTCGGATATCCTCCTGAAGCAGGAGACGGCGGATGGTGCAGTCTCATTTCGCCGCTTTTATCTCCGGCGAGCCTTTCGTATTCTCCCCGCGCTCCTCGTCTACGTTTTGGCGATCCATGTTTTGGCGCGCCTGGACCTTATTGACGTCGGCTCTAGCGATTTCGTACCGGCTCTGACGTTCACGTGTGACGCCACACCCTGTCACTGGTTCTTCGGACACCTGTGGACGTTGTCGGTGGAGGAGCAGTTCTATCTCGCCTGGCCGATTCTGCTCGTGCTTTTCGGATCCCAGCGCGTCATCTTCGTCCGACTCCTATGTGCCCTTGCACTATGGAGTGCCGGGCTGCGCCTCTTCGACGCCTACGCACCAACAGGCGGCGGCTTCGCCAGTATCGCGTTAGGCAGCCTATACGCCATCGATCCCTGGTTCAGAACGGCACTCCAAAGGATTGCCTCGCCTGGCGTGTCGACCATCTCCCTTGCCGTTTTCGTCAGCCAGACCGTCCTTCCTCAGTCCTTTGCGGTTCAGCTGACCTTTGGCTTTATCAATCCCATCTGCATCTTCCTGATTTTCGTCGAGACGCTCAACGAGCGGAGTATTCTCCGCCGGGCTGTCGGCTTAACCGTGTTTCAGCGCCTGGGCTTGGCCTCGTACAGCATCTATCTCTGGCAGCAGGTGTTTACGGCCAAGCCGATCTTCTATCTCCAAGACTCCTTTCCTCAGTACTTAGTTCTAGCCCTGACCGCGAGTTGGCTCTCATTTCGCTTCGTCGAAGCTCCGTTGATCGAAATAGGACGGCGGCTGTCGAGCGGCCCTGATCCCAGTGGTCGGCTCATTCATTCATCCTCATTAACATCAGCGCAGTCGTCGATTCGATGAAGCACGCGCCGGATTCGTCACTCAGGTCGATCCGGTGGGCGCTATGAACCACGCGGTCGCAGACGACGTCGATTTGAGTGGGATCGCCGACCAGCGCGCGCTGACATGAAGCCGGCTGGTGACGTTGGTGGAGCGGCGGTAGCAATCCTGGAGGATCTCCAGGAGATCGTGGCCGTGTACTCGGTTGATCTTTTTCGAACGGCCTCCTTCGAGATCAATTCGATTCACATTGCGCAGCGCTCGTTAGAGCTTCGCTAAGCATATCAACACGGTATCATCTTAAAGCACACGTTGAGAGATTGCCTCCGCTCTCGGCTTTTGCGTATGTAAGTACCGACGGAAACAATCCGAAACAAGCCGACACAGAAGTGGACGTCCATGCTGGAGCCCACCATAGGCACCCTTTTGCCTGCACTCTTTCGTCGCTTCCATCGACCGTCGCAGGCCACAGCGCAGATTACGACGATTCTGCGATCGAACAGCACCGGTCTCCGGATAGGAGACCCTATATCTCAAGGCTTTCAACGTTCCTCGCGCGAAACTTCCTCCTGGGCTTCTGAGAAAAGGCACACCACCGGCCTTTTGGAATCATGCGTCTGGATTATTTGCATTGTCGCTGCCACATCCTCGGTCTTCCTAATCCATCGCTCCGGAGCCGCTGTTGATGTCGCAAGCCTCTTGGCCGCGCTCGCGATATTTGGCTTCCTCCTCACCGCTCACATCGTCTACCGCCAGCTAAGGCCATCGCCGGCTTTGAGCAACCTGTGCGGAGGACTCGCAGCAATATTGCTGTCAGGCGCGACGGCCGGGATCATCAGCCTGGTTGGGCTTCGCAACAACGCCCCATTCATCGACGCAGAGCTTGCAAACTGGGATCGAGCCGCAGGCGTTGACCTGCCCGCTGTCATCGCATGGGTGGCCGATCATCCCTCCTGGTCTCACCTTCTGGCAGTCACATACGGCAGCTCGTTCCCACTGCTGTTCGCCGTAACGACGGCGCTCGCAATCACCCGTCGTTTCGATCACCTATGGATTCTGACATTTACTTTTGTTGTTACCATTCTCGCCTGCGCGGGCATCTCCGTGATCTGGCCGGCGAAAGGCGCTTTCGCGTTTTTTGAGTACCCGGCCAGCTTGCTTGAGCATCTCCCGACGGGTTCGGGACTCTATCACTTGTCAAAATTGGATTACTTTCGCGGCGCCGCATCTCCGCTCTTGTCGTTTGCCAATCTGCAGGGCGTTGTGACCTTTCCATCCTTTCATTGCTGCCTCGCCCTCATGCTCATATTCGCAACTTGGACTATTAGATGGCTATTCCCTATCTCGTTGGGCTGGAATTCTCTCGTGATCATGTCGACCATACCGATCGGCGGGCACTACGCCATCGACCTTCCGTGTGGCGCGATCGTATGGATCGTAGCTACAGGAATTGCCGTTGTATTGGCGTCTTTGCGGAGGGACGACAGCTCATTGGAACGGCAAAGAGATCTCTCCGATGGACACCTTTCTCTGCGCCTGCGCCTCTTCTAGCGGACCCAGCTAATCCCCTCGTCGTAAGCGGTCGACGAGAACGCCTGCACACCCCTGGGCGCGCATGGGGTGGGGGCTTTGCTCCTCCGACAACGCAGATTCGCGTATGAGGTGTTATGGAAGAAGCGGGCCAATGGCCTACTTTAGTAAGTGCCTGCCCGTCTCTTTCGTCGCGTTCATAGGTTACCGTTTAGGAACTCTAGAAATTCAATCCACCCTCCTACTAAAGTCAACATCAGGCGGGTCAACAGGGTTGCTGCTTTGGAAGTTGACGCTTGACTACGCGGACGGACGCTCCTCTCCCGAAGCTCGGTTCGTCTTTTTGCTTCTCGTACCTCGAGGCCCGCGCCAACCGTCTGTGGCAGACAGCGCTCTAAGCCCGATTACATATCCGAGATGCCGATAGCTTTCGAACTGAGACTCAGAGAACCACTGATTAGTCGTCGGTTCATGAGGAAATTCTGGATGACGAGCTCGATATGCAAGAATGTCAGTCGGCAGATATTCCCAAGATCGCGGCAGAGACGGCTTCACATACACTAGCTCGCCTCTGAAACCTTTCTCGTTTCCAAGCGCCGGGTACTCAATGGTGCCAATCGTAAATGCCTCTTCGCTAACTCCCTTAGCATCGACCTGAAGTGCGCCTAGATCGATTCGTATATCCACGCCAAGATCTACACGGCACTTCTGGACGGCGTTGCCGAGATCAGAGAACGTTCTATTTGGATCCGCGCCGGCATCAACGCAGAAGATCCGCGTGCAGCGGCGTCTTACCAACTCATAGACGCCAAGATTTTCAAAATGACCACCATCCGATACGTACACCCAGCTCGATCGTTCGTTGGTCGTTCCTAACAGCTCCCGCAGATACCAAAAAGCCCCGAATCCCGGGCTGGATTTCTTCCACAACGGGGCCTCAGTTTTCCGAGCGGTATTGGGCAGCCAACGCCCCAACCGCAGGTTTAGCAGCGTCAAAGCGAAGGCAAGCGGCCCACGACTCGCGAAGCCCATCTGCGAACTAACTGCCGCTCCTGATGTCGCGATCGCTGTACCGACCATAACACCTTCGGAGTCCCTTCGAAATGCACCGGGCTCCACAACGTACTGATCCGTTCGAACATACCCTCCCCTCGTGAGACCGCCTGTGATGCGTGACATTTCGGTTGACTCCAACCAGTAGCCACACCAGCGCGGCGAAAAGACAAATGCTGCGGCCTTTCGTTGCTGCCATGCCAGATCTTGGCCCTGAGTGATGTTAAGCGCAGCGTTCATCAAAAGGTAGGGACGCTGATTCGCAAACTCGTGAAGGGCAAAATCATCACGCGGATCAAACCCCGCGTAGGGATTCGGCAGACGACTAGCTCCATGAGCAGCACCGAGATAACATCGCACGAGGCGGTTTCGATATAAATTTTGTAGAGAGAACGTATTAACATCTACGCAAACGAAGGCACAGATCGCTAAAGCTCCAACTACGAAAAAGGTCGTGATTGCCGGCATCGCAAATAGCCAGCTGATTGGGCTCGCCAATTTTGGTCGCCTAAACGAGAATACGTCCGCCAAATCTGCAATCTGACCATTCAATATCTCAGCAAAAGTGTCTCTCGATGCGCCACTATGCAGTTTGGCGAAGACCGAGAGGAATACGTCCTGGAAAACCACGGTTACCGCAGCGATAAAGCCGCAAACCGATAGCCAACACAGCGCCATCAAGATTGGACGCTTGGTTTCCGCTTCCGATTCGCTGTACATGCGCTTGCTTTTACGAAGTTGCGCGACTGACGCCACCAATACTGCGGCACCGACGAATCCGGCAGTGGCAAGCTGATAGTTCTGAACGAACGTGTAGGTATTCGCGCTGCCCCAGCGCCATACCGGCCGAGCATATAGAATCAGGCTTCCAGCTATTATCCAAAGGCCGGCAAATCCGGACAACTCGCCAAGAAATCGATTTAGCCACTCGCGAGTGAATTCCGAGTAAGTGTTGCCAACAATTCCCATCCACAAGACAAAAAGGAACCAAAACAGCACTACGCCTACGGCAGGGCCGAGCGCTATGACGTGAATTGCGCTTTCTGCGTCCAATCCTGAAAGCCTGAGGAATGAAGATCCAGTCAGCAACAAACAGTACGCAGCAAGCCCACACACCAGTATTGCGAGAACATATCGGCGGAGCTCGTTCCGAGAATCTCTAATTGCTCTCCGAGCACCTAGCTTGAGAAAGATAAAGGCTTTTGAGATTTTGCTAGCATGCCTGATCCGACGGTACTGCAGCAGCACATAGGCACATTCCCAACCCAGTCCAATCGACACGACAGCGACCGCAATCGTCAGACCAACTTCTTTCAGACCAATACTCTTTAGATTGATACAAATCCAAACCGAGCCCGCAATGAGACTAAGGCTGAGCGGCACCACGACGATCCACCGGGGCCGTCGATTGAACAGCATTACAAGCTTAGTTCGAGCATCATTTCTGTCCTGACCTTTGAGAGCTCGCACGTCATAGCTTTGTAGAGTCAAAAGAACAGACAATGCAGATAGAGCAAAGAAAAACAAAAAAAGCGTGATCGCTCCCAGCCAGTCACTTTCCCCGTTCACGGTAAAGTCTGCCACTTCAATAGCGATCAGTGCATGGAACGTTGCCAAAACACAAAGGGTAGATAAGACCCCTAGAACTAGGTTCAACAAGAGATTGCGCAGAAAGCCTGACATCGCAGCCAATGTATCTCCGCTCACCAAGCCAAGGCGCGGAGTCAGGTAGTTGCTATAAGCTCGAAGAAATCTTATTTCAGGCGCCTCATTAATTGAGTGTCTTATGTTTTGTGGAGTCAATCGCATCTCGACGTCACGGACGGGGTCAAAACTGTCACCAAGCCGCGCACGACGAATGCAAGCTGAAAGCCAACTACCAATTTAGCCTCCCCCAGAAACGGTGGAGATATAGTCAATACTCGAGATACGCCTTCTTTGGGCGAAGGCTTGGATGACTCCCAACGAAAAGGTGGCGCTTCGGATGCCGCCGCCTGAAAGCGCGAGCCCGAACAGCTCGCTGCCTGAACCGATGGATTTTGGTGCGATGCGAGACCCTTCCTCCGAGAAGGCCCGAGGTATTTTCATCCGCAACCGCCGCCGCTGGGCGTCGCGCAAAAAGTTGAGATGCTCTAATTCGTCGTCGAGCACCCGTCGGAGATCTGCCCAAGCGGTCTCCCTTTCTGGAGTCTTCTCAGCCATTTTATGCATACCGCTCCCGAAAAGGCTCTGATCACGTTGATAGGAAACTTCCGTTTGGAGGCAGTCTTGCAGCTAGTAGTTGCAATGTCTAGCTTCAAATTCCGACGATGCTATCTCCGAGTTTGTCCGTCCTCCAGACGATCCACCCGCCGCTCGATCGCGACCAGTCGCTCGTCCTGACGCGCCGTGACGACCAGGACGCTGGCAAGCTGATGCAGCGTGCTCTCGATCTTGGCGACCCGCTGATCTACGCTTTCGAGCTCTGCCCGCATTCCATAGAAGGCTCCGGCTCCCGCGACGATAAAGCTCACGGCCGTGAGAATATGGCCGTAGTTGATCGTTGGGTCGAATAGGGCTTTGTGCTGCCGAGACTGACCTTTATCTGGTCGCATGGGTGCTCCGTAATCCCGGTTCAAGAGTGAGGTCTTGCTCTACGCCAGGCGCGCAGTAAGTCGCACGGGAGTACGGCTATCGCTTGAAGATCCGGGCGACCTTCTCAATGGACCGTCCGCCGACGTAGGCGGTGAGGATCATCCCGGCCCAATCAGCGATCATGCCGTTGAGCGGGTCGGTGCTGCCCCATCCCAGCACCTTGTCCCAGACGATTACCTTCCAGAAGTAGACAATGATGGGGAATGCGAGCAGTGGCCGGATGATGGCGGTGTACCAGCGGCCCTGCTCGGCGATGATGATGGCGGACGCCTGCGCCCGCGCGGCGATCTCGGCCTCGATTTCCTTGGCGGCGAGATCGGCCGCAATGCGATCCTGCGTGTTGGCGGCCTCCAGCCTCGCCTTGTAGGCATTGATGAGACCGCTGATGATCGGGCCGCCGATCAGGCTCGCTAGCCAGGTCCACATGCCACTTACCCTGCATGGCCCGGCGACGTCACGGCGGCCAATTCGGCGTCGTGACGTTTGTCGGCGAGGTTGCGCAGGAACTGGAACAGCGCCGTCGTTCCGATCAGGACAAGCGGCCAGGCCCACGGTGGCATCTGCGAGGTGAGAGAGCTCACGTCGACACCGCCGACGATCGGCGCGAAGAAATCGTAGACGCTGACGGCGGCACTGGCCGAGATCACGAGCGCCGTCGAGAGCTTCTGCTTGATGCCTGCGAACTTCTCACGCGCTGCGGCGAAGGCGCTGGCCTCCTTCCGGTAGAGATCGTGGAAGGCCGGGCGGGATTGCAGGATCGGACGAATCCAGAACCAGTAGACGGCGATGATCGTGATCGCGACCAGCACAAATGCAAACATCGGATTCTCCTTGTTTCAGGCGGTGGTGAGTTCGGGAACGATGGGCGTTGCAGGAGTGGCGGCATCCTGCTGGCTCCGGTAACGGCGATTGAGAGCAGAGAGCGAGCCGCCCACGGCCAAGGCGACGCCACAGCCGAGCGCGGCGCTTTCGAACGGATGGGCGATGATCCAGCCGATGAAGCCGCCGCCGGCCGCGACGGGAGCAGCGGCTCCAGCGCCGACGATGAGCTTCCTCATCCCAGCCGGCGCCGGCACGACGCCCTTGCCGGGAGCCTGCGCGATATGAGGTGCCGGCGTGTTGGGTCGGAAGGTCGCCGAGGCGGGCACACCATTGCTCGTCATCCGAAGGCTCGCGGAATTGACATCGTCGACCCGACGCGCCCAGCCGCGGCCGAACACAGGCCACGTCTTCAAGCTCTTGAGGAAGGCCAATCGCTCGACGTTGACGGCATTGATCAGCGCCCTGGGATCTCGGCCAGCGACTGCATGCAACACCTCGTCGGTCACCAGATGCGTGTGATCGGGAAGGCCGACGATCCGGCGCAGCACCTTGCCGCTGCGGCTGATGCCGGAGTTCACGCCGTAGTCGAGAATGCTGTAGTCGACGCCGCCAGGCAGTTCGTCGCAGCGCTGAGCGTCCCAGTAACGCCGACGATAGATCGCCTTGGCCTCATCAAGGGTCATCGCCCTGACGTCGGCGGCGGTCGCGTTCGGCTGCACATATCTGCGGTAGTCGGCGATCGTGATGCCGTAATTCGTGGGGCCGCCGGGATCAGAGGGATGGTTGGTGTAACCGCCCTCATGAAGAAGCAGGCGCCGAAGCGCCTCGTCGTAGGTCGAAGCCGCCATGTCGGTTTTCTCCAGGCACAAAAAAGCCGCCCCGTGGGGCGGCTGAACGGATTGGACGAGATCGCAGGGATGCGCGCTCCTCGGAATGAAGCCGGGATGGCGGCTCGACCACTACCGATTCACCGGCTGTCCTTGCCGGCGTCGCCTTGCGGCTGCTTCAGCGACAGCGTGGTGGTGAACCCGTCCGAGCGCGAAAGCTCATGATCGACGACATCGATCCGGTAGAGGCCGTCGATGCCAGGCCGCGCTCCGATGACGAGACAGGCCCCTTCTGGTTGAGCGTTGATGTTGCCGAGGATGCGGACCGTACCCTCGCCCCGGTTGCGCTCAGAGGCGGTCTTGCCGTTCTCAGCCGCGCGCTCCGCCTCGTCCTTGGTGGGTCTGGTAAAGCGCGTGGTGGCCTCGGCTTCCGCCGACCGGTCCTCGACATCGGCGGCCTCTTCCTTCCACCTGGCTTGCTTGCTGTCGTACCAGCGCGCGCGCACCTTCGCGTATCGCGGCCGGCCGACCACGGGCGCAATATCCCAATTGATCAGATTGACGCCCCATTGTGCCGTGACGGTCGACAGCGTCGCACCTGAAACGGACAAGCCGGAATTGCGCTTGGCCAGAATGGCGCGCCGGCCGAACACCTTGAACGTCCCGCCGACGTCGCGGGCGATCCGGTGCCCAAAATGCAGGAAGCTTTCCGCCGTCATGCCCCACCAGTCGCGCTGAAGGGAGCCAAGGGCGGGATCAACCATCATGGTGAGCCCGGCAAGACTGGCGGCATCCTGCATGACCGTCCCAAGGCTCTGCTTGTCCCAATGTTTCTCGCGGTGCTGCTTGGTTCTGGTCCGGGTATCGGCGCTCTTGGCCGAGATGTGCAGAGTCCGCCCTTCGCCCCGTGCACCCCGCGACTTCACGTCGTCGACCGTGCCCTCGAAAACCCGGGCAATGCCGCTCGATCGCCAGCCGAGGTCGATGGCCATGTAGGCGCCGTCACGGGGAAAGGCGATGCGACCGTTGCTGTCGTCGATATCGATTTCGGCGGTGTCGCTAGCGGTCCCCGCGGCGTCATGGACCCGCAGGCTCAGCAGGATCGGATTGAGCAGATTGCTGATGTCATTGCCGTTGACGAGGACACGGTAGATCGCAAGATCCGCCGTCATCTCAGGTCCACAGACGCACTACGGCAAGTTCGGCAACCGGCGCAGGCGTCACGAGCGGCAGCTTCACCAGCGTTCCCACAGGCAGAATGGGCCCGAGCGCCGCCAGTCCTGGATTGCTGTCAAGCACCGCCTCGATCAGGCCAGGCATCGGGCGTCGGTATTCCCGCCAGATCAGGAGGTCGAGCGAGACGCCCTCGCCCGCGACGCGGATGATCTGCACCGCGCTCATCCGATCAGGCTCAGCAGCGCCGCCATGTAGCCGTCGGCGCCTGGCGCATCGGCGCGTTTGCAGGAGATCTCGATTTCGATCACGCGGCCGACGCCGTGGGCGTCGAGATAGGCGGATTTTTCGCTGACCTGCTCGACCACGAACCAGCCCTGCGGCACGCCATCGCCCCGCATCAGAAAATGCGGAACGCCCGACGCGCGCATCGCGTCCAGCGTCGTAAGCGACGACAGGCCGCCGAACTTTTCCGGAAACAGTTTTGCGTCGATCCTGATCGTCTCCGGCCCGTCGCCGGTGAATTCCAGCGGCGGTCGCCGGCCGATGACGGACTTTTCGACCCAGGACGCTTGCGTCGTGCGATCGGTCGACTGCGGATTGAACGGTGCGATCTCGAAGGTGACGGGCCCGAGCGCCATCAGCATCAGGCGATATCTCCGGCCAGATCATAGTCGGAGTAGAGACCGCGGGCCGCGGCGCGGGTGGGACTGGCACTGGGGGCGGCCGGCGCTGGCGCAAAGGTCGGAGCCACGCTCGGGCGCGCGGTGAAGTCGAGCTGCGAGCGAATGCGGCCGATGATGTCCCGCACCTGGCGCTCGGCCTGCATCAGCTCCTCGATCAAGTTCTCGCGAAATTTCTGGCCCGACTCGCGGCCGGCCTGGCCGGCTTCGTCGGACCTGCCCTTCAATTCATCGGTGAGCTTGCGGCTCAGCGGCGATAGGCCAATGATGTCGTTGAAGCCGCCGGGCACGGCCGTAAAGCCCGGACTGCGCTCCAGCGGCTTCTGCTTGAGCCGGCCCGAATACCCGAATGTGTAGTCCGGGACCGGCGCCATCAGTTTCAGACGTTCGATCCTGTCACGGTGATATTCCTCCCAGGAGCGGCCATCCCGGGTCTTCGCCATGATGTCGGGTGTGGTGGCGATCGAGAGCGCGCCGCCGAGCCATGGGAACAGGCGAAGCAGCGATCCCGCCTTGCTCGCCGCGCTCCCGGCAACCGAGCGTGCGGTGCCGGCAGCCTCCGCCGCGCCGTCGCCGCGCAGCCACTGCAGCCCCTTCTTGCCCAGCAGCCAGGACAGATAGCCGCCACCGGCAGCGGCCGTGCCGCCCACGACGGCGCCGACGGCCCCGGCCTTGGTCGGATCGTCACCGAGCGATTTCGAGAGACGACCGATCGCATCTGCCATCGCGTTCAGAACAGAGGCCGCCTTCTCGCCATGCGGGCCGCCGATGGTCTGGACGAAGTTGACCATCTGCTCCCTGACGCCTGCCAGCGCCACGAACGGATCTTTCGACCGCAAATCCTCTGCCGCCTCCATGCCCTTGGCGGCCTTGAGCCGCTCCATGTCCTTCCGGATCACCTGCTCCTGGATCAGCATCGCGGTGAAGAACTCGCCGACATTGCGATTGCTGAACATGCGCTGCACTTCCGCGATCAAGGATTCGCGGTTGGCCTCGTCGATCGTGAGACCCTTCGCGGCGAGGTGCGGCTTGAGATATCTGGTCGCCCATTCGAAGGGGTTGGCCACGAGCTGGCTTTCCGCGATCACGCGGCCGTCGTCGCCGAGCAGACCGTAGCGGCGCATCACTGCCTGGGCTGCCTTGGTCTGCCGTCCTCCGATCAGGGCAGAGAAGGCCGAGGCCTGCGACGTCCCGAACTGGGCGGCGGTCTCGTGCTGGATCATGGTCGGCACGACGCCGGCCAGGTAGTCCTGGCTCAATCCGTATTTGGACGCCTTCGCGCGCGTGAAATAAGTCCGGATATCCTCCCCAGTGATCGTGTTGCCGAACAGCGAGGCGCCCTTCACGAAGGAATTCAGGATCGACTGAAACTGTCCGGGATCGATCGCCTTCCCAGCCCCCTCGAGCCCCTTGATGACGTTGTCGAGGTCAACGGCTGCCCGGTCCAGTCCGCGCAGCGAGCTCAGCACCACGAGCGATCGAACTATCGACGGCAGCGCCGTCTCCGCGTGATGGAAATCGCCGAAGGTGCCAACCGCCGTGCGCAGCCGTTCCATGACGTCGACCTGGCCCACCGACGGAAACTGCTGCGACAGATTGCGCGACAGGGCCACGGCGCGGGCCGTCTCCTCCGGCGTCATGCCGGCGAGCCACTGCCTCGCCTTCTCGCGCGGCAATTCCGCCGCCTTCTCGACGGCCGTGCGGCCATATCGCTCAACCGTGTAGGCCGTCACATAGGGCGCCATCACATGGCGAAACGCGCGAGCGGCCCGGCCCATCTGCTCCTGCTCCCGTCCGACGCGCCGCAGGCTCGCCAGCGTCCGGCGTTCCCATGCCTCCATCGAGGTCGCCGCCGCAGCAAGGTTCACCCGGCCACCGGCATTGAGGGTCGCGAGCAACTCCCGCCAGGACTGCTTGATCCGGTCGAGATCCTTGGCCTTGAGATTAAGCCGATCGACCTGCTGAGTGAACCCGCGCGACCAATCGGCCTGAAAACCTTTGCCGGCCGTTGCCGCGGCTTTCCCGACATTCTGCAGCGACTTCGCGAGGCGATCGGCGCCCTTGCTGTCGCCGAGGCCTGCAGTGGCCTTGCCGAGGCCGGCTAGAGCCTGGGCTGCCTTCTTCGCGGG
This sequence comes from Bradyrhizobium sp. HKCCYLS2038, assembly GCF_051167655.1. Classification (NCBI taxonomy): domain Bacteria; kingdom Pseudomonadati; phylum Pseudomonadota; class Alphaproteobacteria; order Hyphomicrobiales; family Nitrobacteraceae; genus Bradyrhizobium; species Bradyrhizobium sp. HKCCYLS2038. The sequence goes on from NZ_JBNPTM010000004.1 coordinate 354,568, forward strand.
TGTGCTAACCTGATCAATCAGCGAGATGATGAGCTGAGAGGTCAGGCTGGGCATTGTGTGGGATCTCAGAATTTCAGAGTAGGGGACACGGAGTACCTAAGCGCGATCCACGCTGGCGCATTGGATTTACGTCTGTGTCGTGAGCGTTTCGAAAGCCAAAAGCGCGCCGCGTCGGGCGCGAATAGCTCTGGGCTGCCACAACCTCGAGGCGCAACCAGTCGGCAGCTGTTAGAAGTGGACCACCCCTGGCATCGCCGCACCCAGACTGGCAGCACGTGATCCAAAGCGGTTCTCATGAGCTGTTTGACAGCGATATCGAGACAATCACACAAAGAAGCATTAATTTCCCTATGCAACATGTGGACGTCGGGCGGCGTTGCTGCAATTTGCACAACAAGGTGTGTTCATGTTCGTCTGGACCGGCTTTCTTGATCGAGCGGCTTACGCCCGGAGGTCGACAATTGCGATCGCGCTTCTGGTCGGAACGATCCTTCTTTCGCCATATCTTTCACGCGTGATCGTGCTCGCGTCTGATTGTGGCCTCGCATGCGGCGTCGTCACGCACATTGCGCCCTCGATCTTTCGGCCGATACTTTTTGTTGCTGCCGTCGCAATGGTCCTAAGCGCATGTGTCCGCAGGACGCGCGATGTCGGACTCCGCCCGTGGCTGGGTGCGTTTCCGCCGCTGATGTTGATTGGCGACGAGGCGTTCCTGCAGTATGCCGGGATGGATCCGACTCATCCAATGTCGATGGGCAACCTAGCAGCTAATCCACCGATCTGGGCTCTGTTCGGAACGGCGCTGATGGCCCTGCTTGGAGTCCCATCACGCGATGCCCTTCGTAACGGCGGAAGCCGCCTCCTGGACAGGTCACTTCTGATCTTGGCCGCATTGTTGTCGGTCAGTGCCGTGCTGCGCGCAGGCGTCATTCCGCTCGCCGCCTTGGCATCCATGGTCCGTTATGTGGCGATCATGCTTACGTCCTACGCGGCATACACGATGCCGGTCTTTCTGGTGTTGGCGGCCTATCGCGTTTGGCGACCGCATCCTATCGCTTCCGCAATACCGTCACCGCCTTCGGTCCCCATCTTGGAGACGCCGAACCTCTGGCGACCAGGCCGCGCGGCGCTGATCGGCCCGGCAATCGCCTGCGCGGTTCTGCTATGGACGCTCCTGTCGACCAGCCTCATGCCCGTACCAATGGTGCTGATAGCGCTTGCGGCCAATCTGTTGCTGTTCTACGTGCCAACATTCCTGATCTATACGGCACTGGTCGCGGCGGTCCTGCGGTTGACGGCGAGGCGGGACGCAGTCGCGGTCACCGTACTCTTTGTCGCGCTAATCCCATTCGGCCTCTGGGCGACGTCGCTCTCGTCGGTCCTCACGGCGAAAGCGCGCGAAAGAGAGGCGATTGCGGCAATTCCCAAGGTTGCCCTGCCCGCGCAGGCCGACGTCGTAGTCGTTGAAGGCGAAGAAGGGTCGCTCATCAATTGTGCGCGGAGCAGCATCCTCTCCGCCGACCGCGGCGTGGGCGAGGTCTTGACTCACGGGCGGCGTTGGAAAAGCTGGGGTCCTTATCTCCGGTACACGCGGACAACAGCCAATGCGCCGGTGAACAAGGGTGTAGCCGTGGACGGCGCACCGGCCGAATATGTGCTCGTTCGATTCCCCGAGCGACCGCCAAGCTTCGGAGATGGAGTCCCCCTCGACAATCATTCGCCGCCAGTTGAGATCTTGGCGTTTGGAAGTGGTGGGACGCAACTCGTTGCTGCGAGCTATACGGCGCGAAACCCGCCGCCGACCTTTCCGCCAATGTTGACGACGTTCGGCTGGTATCGCGGCGAGAACTCGACCACGTCCGAGGAGACATGCAAAAATGTCGCGGATTTCCTTCGGCGAGAACTGCTTGATAAATTAAGGTTCGGCCGGAGTTAAGAGTTCCGACACTCAACTTTCGATGTGCCGGTGATAGACGCCAGCGATCCCGACTCTGCCGTCCCTCGCCATTGAAATAAGTCGTCGGCTGCCTGGGGGTACTGCGGACATACCCGGCATCGGTCTAACCAATATGCTGGATCTTGAGCGCCTCAAGCGCGTGTGCGCATTCGTACCACGCCAGCAGTTCGTCCCATTGCATCGCGAGCAAATTCGGAATCGGGGTGCTGAGGCCGCTTGCAACTATCGCGGAATATTCTCGCCATTTTGCTGGTTCGGCGCGTCCGCCTGCCGCAAGAGGCGGGGCAAAAAATCTCTGACGGCCTCGTTGACCTTTTCCGCGTCATCTGGATCGAGCGCATCGATGATCTCGGGCGGACAGTCGAACATTGGGAGCCGCATATCTGACCCGGCTTCGGTCGATGCCGCCGCTACGAACTCCCCAACCTCCGCTGTCGTCATACGCCGGACGGTGATCCGATCGTAGATCTTGCCATCGTACTGCAGGGGCCAATCAAGCAGCACATCGCGCGACCGCGGCTTGCCCCCGACGAAACGCGGCAGCTCCGGCCCTGCCTGTGCAGGTTCATCGGACGCCTGTCTGCTCGCATCGCTCGTCATGCTTCCCTCCCACATCAAACCGACGCCGGCACGCGCAGGATCGTGTTCTCGTCGCTGTTCTGGTCGACGCCGTCGATGCGCACGGAATTGATGAAGAAGTCCCAGTAGAACTTCTCCCGGCGATCGAAGTAGAGCTCGTAGTGCGTGACCTCGTTGATCGCGTAGTCGTTGGCCAGGAGGTCACCGCGCTTGAACTCGTCGGGCGCGATCTTGCCGAGCCGTCCCTCGATCACGGCCTTGCCCTCGATCGCGGTACCGGCGCGCTTGTCACGGATGATCTGGTAGGCGGTGAAGCGCTTCTTTCCCTTGGCGCCGAGACCGAACTGGGACAGCAGGTCGGGGTCCCAGCCAACCAGCTTGAAGGTGGGCTCCAGCTTCTTGATCCCGAGACCCACCTCGATGGCGACCCGCGCCCCTCCGGCGTGATGGTCCTGGAAGATCTCCTCCAAGGTCGGCAGGCGGAGGTTCTGCAGCGTCAGGTGCTTCGATTTCGTGGGATCCTCGTCGCCGCAAAACAGGTTGGCGGCTTCCCAGACGTAGAGATTGGACATCAGGCCTCTCAGGTGGATGGGCCGCGATCAAGCGGCGAGCTCGAGCTGGGTCAGAAGATCGTTCAGCAGCGCATCGAGCGCCGGCCTGTAACGGGCGGACTGGATCACCAGGCGGCGCAGGACCGGGGGCTCCTCGGCCTGGAAGCGGACGGTGAACTTGCCCAGGCGCAAGCTCTCCGGGGAGTTCTGGTCCTTGGTGAAGCCGACCGTGTAACCCAGCACATGCTGGTCGGCCTTGAGGTCCCGCAGAGCGAATTCCATGGTGTTCAGGACCGACTGCACGGTCTGGCCGGTGATATTGAACTTGCCGAGGTAGTAGCGGAGCGTCCGCAGGAACATGAGGTGGATGTAGTCCCGCCCGCGCACGACGTTATAGAACCGCCAGAGGTCGTCATCGGCACAAGTGTCGGTCCCGACATAGACGAAGCCGCCATCGGCGATGGCAGTTTCGACACCGGCCTCGCCGCGGATCAGCACGCCGATATTGTTGGCGAGCAGGTCCTGGCCCTCCGTGGCGCCGTCCGTCAGCGAAAACGCGATGCCGCGGCTCGGGCCGACGATGCCGTTGATCGGCTGGTTGGCCCAGGAATGGAACGGGAAGCCGCCCTTCTCGTAGTCGCGCCGGACCGCCCGCCCGATGACGTAGGGCGACAGAGGCTTGATCGCGATGCTGCCATCCGCCGCCATGATCTTGGTTGCGGGCTCGACGGGAATGATGCGCTTGGACGAAATGGTTTCGCGCCAGTCGACGGCTTCCTGCCTGTTCGTGCCGGGCCCATCGACCACCGCAACGCCCAGCAACTTGTCGAGAACCGCGGGGAGCGCGGTGCAGATCGGATTGGCCAGTTGCTCCAGTGCGGCCGTTGCCGCGGCGCCGGTGCCCCCGCCGCCTTCGAAGTTCACCACGGGCGGCGTCAGATACTCGCCGGGGTCCTCGATGCTGATGCCGGAGACCGCGCCGCCTGTGAGCTTGGCGGTCGCTTGCGCGGCACGGACCGGCGTGCCGCCAGTGAGAACAACTTTGGGCGGGGCAACATAGTTCTCGCCGCCCTGAAGGTTCGAGAAGTGATCGATGCCGCCAAAGCGCAATCCGGTATAGCCTGGCGCGCAGATCAGCCGCGGCACCACGCCCAGGATGGTCCCGGCGTCCAGGAGCGCGTGGATGCCGGTCTTGGCGTTGGCGTCGCCGACGATATTGGCGACGGTCGCGGCGGGATTGGCGCCCTCGGCGACCCTGACCACCACCACCTTGGCGGCGATCTGCAACTCCGCGAGCTGGCCGTTGATCGCCTGGAGGGCATCATAGATCGGACCGGGACCGAGCTTGGCCGTGGTCGCAGCCTGGTCGGAGAACACGAGGACCGGAGTATCGAGCGGAAACGCGGTGGCATCTGCCTGCGGCGACGGCGCGACGATGCCGACCACCGACAGGTCGGAGCCGACGGCAGGACGCGGCTCGTTGTCGTCGGCCAGGAAGCTGATGCCGAAGGTCGGCTCGGTCATTCCGGTCTCTCCTTTTTAGACACAGGCGGTCGGCCGCGCGACCCGCGCGGTTGCCATGTCGATGGTGCGGAACGTTGCGGTCAGACGGCCGCAGTTGCGGCTGGCAGCGAGATGACGGGGATGCGCCTCGGCAAATCCTCGCGTCGCAGCAACGGGCCCTCGATCTCGACCAGTACCAGCCTGGTCAGCCAGTAGAGTGCGCCGGCGAGGACCGCGAGATTGTGCTCAAAACTGTTGTCGCAGGCCTGGCGCCAGAGCCGGTCTTCCAGGAACAGGCAAGCGCCCTGACAGAGCTGGAGCACCGGACAGCGTCCGCATTCCTCGCGCGTCGACCAATGGTGAGCGGTGTCGAGCCTGATATCCTCGAAGGCCTCGATCGAGCCGATGCGATGTCGGGTGGCAGCGCTGGTGTTTTGGCAGGTCAGGACATTGCCCTTGAGGTCGACAGCGATGTTGTCGGACCGGTCCATGCCGCACTTCTGACCGAGCGTGGAGGCCGGCCGGCCTTGCGCGATCGACCGGAAGAAGCTTTCGATTTTCGAGCGAACGGTGGTCACCGACATGCTCTGGCCGCGGACGGCCTCCCAGAAGATCGCCTCGCGATAGGCGCCGTGTTCTGCTTCCGTCGCCGGCGACAGACCCATGCCGCCTTCGTCATAGGGCAGCAGGATCTCCTCGGTGGAGAGCGGGATTTCGCCGGGCGGCAGGGCCAGACGCGCGGCGATGTGCTCGCGGATGGCGACGAGCGAGGTATTGTGCTTGTGCAGCACGCAATTGAAGCCGATCCGCCCCCAAGGTTTCAGACGATCGTAGAGACGGCGGATCGCGTCGCGGGATCTGGGCTCGTCGAGCGGGTCGGGTCCCCGAAATCGCATCGCCGGGCCGTCGTGGCTGATGCCGACGTCGAAGCCCAGCCTATCCAGCCACTCGATCTTCTCATCATCGAGCAGGGAGCCATTGGTGATGATGTTGAATTTTGTCTTGGGATAGGCCGAGCGCAGGGCGCCGGCGAGCACCCGCAGCTGTTTCCAATAGACCAGGGGTTCGCCACCCCAGAACTCGAACCTTACCCCGGAGCCGTCGCCATTCTCGCCGCCATCGAACCAATCAGGCAGCTTGCGCAGGAAGGCGTGGACGTCCTCGACGTTGCCTCCGCGCTCGTGCGGCTGTGCCCCCTGGTTGCAATAGGCACATGCATAATTGCATTTGAGCCCGAGCTGCATCTTGAGCGTACGAATTCTGCCGCTCTTGCGGCCGGGGTGTTCGGGTGAGACGATCTCGGCCGGTGTCCAGTCCGGCGGTGCGGGATCGTAGCTCATGCCGACGGCACTCAGGTCGATGCGCTCGTCGGTGTCCTCCCAGAGCAGTTCCGACGTATGTGGCCGGTAGAGAAGTCGGCGCAGATAGCCGTTCCGGCCCGCCATCGCGAGCCGGAATTCGTTCAGGGTCGTCACGCGAGCGAACCTCATTCTTGTGTTAGCGAGCTATCATCCAGATCGTAACTATCACGCAAGGTGGCGTGTTACGGAGCGGCCCAAGCCGATCCGGAGGACATTGCAAGATATGACCGCTATTGACAGGATCTGTCCTTGCGGGACTAGATGACCCTGCGAGCACTCTTGGTACCTCGTTCCGTGGCTTTGGCCGGCCGCTTTGAAGCTTCAGACATTATCGATCGAGATAGTTTGCCTACCAAGAGCCCCTTCACGAAGACATTCCGGCAACGCGCGTTGCTGAAACGACTGAAATGCGGATGTCCGCAACACCCAGCCAGTCAAGAGGAAGGTGTCATGAACATTAGATCGATAGCCATATTGGTGACCGCTTTCTCTACTGTACTCGCCCTCGCTTCGGCGGCCCCCGCGGTAGCACGTTCGAGAGGGATCGGAGCAACGACACCCGAAGGAACGAAAGTCGATACTCAGGAGGGTGAGTCCGAAGCCGCATGCATCAAACGGCAGATGGCCATCGTCGATCCGGTCTCCAAGATTCACATCCAGCCAGGTGATGCCCAGCGGTTTTGCAGTCGCCGCTCCAGAAACCGCAGATAGCCTCGCAGTGTCGCGCCATCTTCGGATTGCGCGGGCGGTCGGGATGCAAGGCGGCAGCATGGATCATGCTTGAACCACCCGGAACGTCAGCTCGCTCACGCCGGTAAAATGCCGGAAACCCGCCTTCACCCGAAAGCTGTCGCCGGCTAAGAGCCCGAGCGCGCCGACCCGGAATTGCACGCGGCCTTGCTGCGTTGTGACACGCTGTTTGGGCAGATAGCCCCCAGTCGCCTCAAGATGGAGTTCTGCGTCAGCTTCGGTGATCTCGCTGCCGGAAACGTCGACCAGTTGGGCCGTCACAGTCGCATACGCATCGGACTTGAGATCGAGGCTGTCGGCAGTGAGGGCAATATCCGCGAACGCCGGCCGGGCATCGTTCAGATTGTCCTGTTTGGTCATCTCGGCACCCGGATCGAGGTTGCCGACAAGCCCGAATTCCGGATGAAGCGCGATGCTAAAACTGCTGGTCAGGAAGTCGCAGCTCGCGAAGGGCACATGGACCTGCAGCGGACAATTCCGCCCGAGGATTGCGAGATGTCGAGGTGCCCGCGCCTTCGTCTCCTTCGTGGCCGCGTAGCGATTGAATGGCGCCTGCGGCCGACCGACGAAGTCCATCGGGAAGATCCAGTTGGCGTGATCGTCCCACTCGCGCTTGCCGAGGTCGCTGTCGAGATCGAGGCAGACGCCGCCGATTTCCTCGAACAAGCGGCCCGCCAATCGATCCGCAAGGTCTTCACCCCGGACACGCCGTGCGCCAAACAGGGTCGAGCGTCGGGTGTCGGCATGCTCGCTGAGAAGGCGCTCGACCTCCGCTGGCGTCAGCAGGTCGGGATCCTCTGCTACGGTCTTCACCTCGCGAAGCGTGCGCAGCGTCAGCTTGCGAGGGTCGCGGCGCACGAGAACCAGGACCGGAGTTTTCAGGAAGAAGGAGTGGCAGCTGGAGGGCGCGATCATTTAACCTCAGGAGCCGGTGAAACAGTTGCAGTCGCAAGCGCAATTACAGTTGCAATTACAGTTGGAATAGCAGTTGAAGGCCCCGCAATTGCAGTTGTTGTAGTTGCGGTGATATTCGCCGCCGCCGATCTCGTCGGCCGTCAGTCCATACGCGGAGTAGACGAAGCCAACCGACACCGCTTGATAAGAAACGGTCGCACCGCCGGCAAAATCGAACCCATTCGGATTGGCCGGCGAAAGGCCGAGGCCCCAAGTCCACCAATTGCCATTCGGCGGCGTCCATTGCGCGTTGCCTAAACAGTTTCCGGTCGGGAGATAGCCAGTGCAATTGTTCGCGCGATCGTCAGTGAAGCGGTTGTAGCGGTTGATCGTGCCGATGTCGGCGCCGTCGGCCGTCTTGAATCCGGTTACGCGCGAATTGCCGCCGGCAGCGCTCGACTTGAACGTGAAGGCACCGCCGGCGACCGCCTGCCCCACCTTGAGCGGCGTCATCAGCTTGTTGTCCGCCGTCCCAGCCGCCGCGTCGGCCGGGGAGGCGACTGCCGCCGGATCAATGTTGGCAAACGCGATCGCGAGCGTGTTCAGGCCAAGATTGGCCTGGGCTTGAGCTTTCTGCGCGGCGCTGAGCGACTGTGCGGCATCGACGCGCAGCCGATTAGCAAGGGCCGCCGTGATGCTGCCGGCGAAATTTGCATCATCGCCGATGGCGTCGGCGAGCTCCTTCAGCGTGTCCAGAGTTCCTGGCGCGGCCGCCACGAGGGCGTCGATGGCCGCTTTAACGAAGGCTGTCGTGGCAACTCGAGTTGAGGCATCGCCGGCAGCCGGCGTGGTAGAGGCCAGCGAGATCAGATTGAGCGACCGGACGGCTCCCGAGGCATCGCACCAGAACAGGTTGCCATCAGCCTCGTTGATGGCGATCTGGCCTGACGCAAGCGAGGCCGGCGCGTGACCGGCAACCGTCGAGCGCAGGATCTTGACGACGGGCATGGTTAGAAGGTTCCTCCATCAGCGCCGCCGGGAGCGAGCGCCGCCAGCTCGCAACCAATCATCCGCCAGTTGCCGGCGGCATCGCTCTCGACATTCCAGATATCTCCTGGCGATGTCGTGATGTCGGCGCCGCCGGAGAGAACGAGGCTTGCCGGGTTTGCCGTCACGGTCACGCTGCCGGCCCAGCGCAGGCGGATGCGCCGGTTGGCCGCGGTGCCGAAACTCGTAATGGCGTTCGATCCCGTGATGACGATCCGATCGGATCCAGCCGCGCCGAGATCGCAGATAGTGGTCGATGCGACGGGCACCTCGGCCGGAGCGGTGCGCGCCGAAAGGTCTGGTCGTACGGCCATCGATCGCCGATCAGCCGACGACGATCACGCGCAACGAATTGGCGGCGGGCGCCGCCGCAAAGTTCAGCCGCGCCGTGTTGGCGTCGGGCAGCGAGACCGCGCAGTCGGCAAAGTCATATGCCCCCGAATTCGCCCTCAGCTCGACCTGAACATCCCTGGTGTTCAGATTGTGGGAGACGTCGATCTGGGTGGCAGAGCCGTCGCCGATGGTGGCGACCGCCTTGCGCAGGCGGCCGGCCCAGTTCGACAGCGTCGCAGGCGTCACGATCCTGGTGGTATCAGTGCCGGCATCGACGTCGGCCTGGCTTGCCAGTTGCGCCTTGCCCTTGGTGGCCGTGGTGGCGTCAGGCGTTGCTGATCCAAAACTCGTCCATAGAATGGCCGTGGTACCGAGAGTGATTCCGGTCTGGGTCTGCCGCCAGGTCGACCCGCCGTTGACGGTGCCTTCGTTGATGCCGACCACGGCCGAGTTGAAGTCGGCGCCGGCTTGGGCGTCCATCGCGCGGGTCAATGGCGAGGTCGCGCCATTCCAGACATAGAGGCCGTTCTCGGCTGCCGCGGTCTGGTCCTTCAAAAGCACGCGGTCGCCATTCCCGAGGGCAATGCCATCGATCGTATTGCCTGGCGACGCGATGTTGACGTTCGCCGTCGAGGCGACGCGGACATCATCCTTCCAGGCCAGGTTCTCCTTGACGGCATTGAGCTGGGCCAGCGTCGCCGGCTCCTGCGGGGTCTGGGCGTCCGGCAGGCTGGTGATGCGGGCAACCGACCCGAAATCAAGATTGGTCAGGACCTTGCGGGCCATGTTCTCTCCTTATCCTGTGCACCTGCCATGCGGCTCGGTGGTAGACGCCCCGTCTGCGCGGGAGCGGCCGCAACACGTCTCAGCAGCATCGCGCCCGGCCCGCCATCGGGAGGGCAAAGCTGATACGGCACTGATTGACCGAGGGATGAGCAACCGCTGCCAGAACGGCGTTGCCACCGTCGTCCACGACGGCGACTGAGGGACGGAAGCCAAGATTGTGGTTGACGATCCACTCGGTGAGCGGACTTGTCTGGACGTACTCGAAGAAGGCCGACGCTGGTCCAGGCGGCCCCATCGGACCAGGCGGGCCAGGTTCGGCCTCGCTGATGACGATCTCGATCGGTTCGAGCGAGGGCATGTGTCGCCTTCAATGACGGCCGGCTCCGACCGAGCGCGATCCCGCGTCAGGTCAGCCCCTGATGATTGATGGTTGCGAACCGCAACAGCGGCCGTGTTGGCTCTGGCGTCAGGCGCATCACCTCGAAGTCGATCCGCCCTTCGCCGAGCGCCGCACAGTCTGCCTGGCTCAAACTGATCGCGAGGCGTCCGTCATCGCCGATCATCAACCGACCGTTGATCAGGTCGAGCGTCAGCGCGCCGGCTGCCGAACGGGCGACGCCGCCGAGCACCCAGGCGCGGATATCGACCGGCTGAGGCGAGGATCCCGCCCGGAATGCAATCGGCGGCATTTGCCAAGCCGCGTTGGTCTGCATCCGCGGCACGCGGAACCGGGGCATGGCGGCTCCTTCGCCCGCTGGTCAGAACGTGCCGCCGTCGATGGCCTGCTCGTTCTGCAGGCCTTCCAGCAGCGTCCTGATCTCCGCCGTGAGTGTTGTCGCATCGGCGAGCTTGTGCTGGACCTCGATGATGGCGGGCGTGAACGTGTCGTTGAGCCGGGCAAGCGCAGCTGCCGTGATCTGGTCGACCGCGCCGGCGATCTCCTTGCCGTAGAGCTCGTTCTGGTGGATGCGCAGGTCAAGATCCTGGAAACGGTCGTTCCAGAAGGCGGGATCGGCGAGGTTGTCGCCCCGCTTGACTCGGTAAAACTCGAACCGGCGCATGAGGCCTTACAGCTTATCGGCGCTGTCGATGGCGTCGCGGATCGTCTCGGCATAGGCCCCGGTGACGACGACGTCATGGGAAGGTCGCAGCGGATTAGGGCCGTTCATGACGACGCGGTTGAGAGTGAGCCTGTAGTGCGCCGCAAGGTCGAATTTCTCGGGCAGAGTTGCGCCGGCGCTAACGCTCGCGGCTTTGGTCTTCGCCATACTTGACACCTCAACGATTGGAATTGAGAGTTGGCCCGATCATCTGCGGAAACGGCGCCATGTCTTGCTGGACGCGGCCGCTCACACCAGCGCACCCTGCGCCCCGCGTCGCTCCAATGACAACTGCCTCTATGTTATCGCCACGATTGCCGGGACGCACTCATGTAAGGAAGTCGATCCGGATAGACAGAACTACTGAAAACTTCGCCCTATCCCCTCTCTACTTGTTCAGGTTCGTCCGGCCATGCACGCCACTTCTTCACCCAGTGACGAGCCTGACGAAGCGTGGCCACTGTTGCGCCTCTTCCCAGCACGAGCGCGGCACCGATCGTCAGTTTCGCCATGAATTGAAGGATTTTCACAACTTCAAAACGATTCAAATTCGTCCACACCGATTTGAAGCTCACCGAGCCGTTCAGCTCATGGATGGTCACTCCAAGAAACGCGAACTGAAGCAGCTCGGAGAACCCGTCTACCAAGAAATACAGGCCGATGACGGTGACGAGGCTAGTTTCCATATCTTTCAACTCGTTCGACGCCGCTGGCAAACTTCCGTCCTCAGCCCCTTGGTGAGTTGCCTCCACTAACCGGCGGCTCCACCATATCAGGCCGCAGCCGAACGCGGTGTAAACGGCAATCGGGCCAAAATAGACAGCGACAGACATAGCCAACGCGGAAGACCGGTCCGGGGTATTTGCCGTCATCCAGTAAGAGTAGACCTGATCAAAAATGGATATAGTCCCCGGTAACGTGACTGCGGTGCTTAGCAGAACAAGCAGCCCAAGTGCTTTGACGACAAGTCGAGTAACGTCTCGGCGAGTGAACATTCTCGATCCTTTGCAGGGAGCACGATCGTCGAACAGGCGAACCGGGTTTTGCAGTCGCTCAACCTACGCGCCTGCTCGGCGTAAACAAGTCTCTAGGTATGGATGGGGTATCGGCGCGGCTCAGCCACACAACCGCTGATGTTTTTTCACCATCCAGAATGACGACATAGTTGTAGATGACGAAAGTGCACTGCAGCGCTGCAATGCTGTTCGCTTGCCATGTCTTGCACCTACGTCGACCAATACAGCTCCTCGGCGATATGAAAGAGATTCGCCGGCGAGTTGGTCGTCCCGATTGCCCGGATCGAGAACGTGTTGGTGGCCGCTGCCAGGTTGAAAGTGCAGACCCGCTCGTATCGCTTGGCCGCGTCGTCAACCAGGGTGGTCGTGACCGTGCTCGGATTCACCCAGGCATTGCCGACCCGAAGCGTCACGTTGCAGGTGTGCGGCGTCGCGTCGAAGCGCTCGAGTACCAGCTTGACGGAGATGTGGGTGCTCGACGCCGCCAGCGTCACGTTCTTCCAGATGTGGGTGAACACCGTCTTCGGCCGCGTCACTTTGCAGCGCGATCCGGCGAGCGCAATGCCCGGCGCAATGTCGGGGGTGCCAATGAAGCGGCCCCGGAATTGCGCCAGCGGTGGCGCATTCGACAGCGCCGAGATATTGTCCTGCGTCAGCTGCAGCCACTCACCGGAGCCATTGGGCCGCACTTCCAGTACCAGATCTGTCGAGGCCGGCACCATCATCCGCGCCTGCAGATCGACGTTGCGGAAGCCGCCGTCCAGCGTGATCGGCGCGAACTCGATGGTGACCTGGGACGCCGCGAACTGGGCGCACCAGACCTCGACCATCAACTCCCTGGTGAAGTCGCCGAGATAGTAGGCGCCGTCCATCGAGTAGAAGAAGGTGCCGTCCAGGTAAGAACCGCCGGAAGCCATGCCGACCCGGTGATTGGCCGCCGAGGTCAGCACCACGGCATAGCGGCCGCCCTTGGACAGGAAGGTCGGCGGAATGTCGATCCGGTTCCAACCGGTAACGATGCTGGCAGCCGGATAGACCTGGTGCAGGATCGCCTTGCTGATATCGGGGACGCCGGTCGTGACCTCGACCAGCGAGACAAAGATGTTCTCGTCCGCCGCTTTGCTGGTGACGTAGAAGCCGAGCCGAGTCGCCCACATGTCGTTGGCGACCAGGAAGGATTGCGCGATCTGGGCACCGTTGATGTTGTGCTGGATGGTCTCCAACTCCCAATAGGGTACGGTCCAGGAGTCCTTCCAGTAATAGTCGGTACGGTACCAATGCCCATCGAAGGTCGTGGTGGCGTTGTATTGCTCTGTGGTGAAGTCATCGAGCCACCAGGCGTTCGTCGTGGCATCGCCGCCTGACCACAGGACTGCGCCATTGACGCAGCGCATATATGTGCCGCCGTAGCGGATGCGCTCCTTGTGCAGCTTCTTCTCGACCAGCTCGTAGGTCTGGTAGCCGTATTGCGCCATGCCGAGATCGGTCGAATAGGCGCCGGTGCTGATCTTGAGCCGGTGATCGTATTTCGGGAGCAGGAAGCCGCCCTGCAGGGAGGCGTTCTGATCCAGCTGCGAAAACAGCGTCACCTCGAACTCGTTGGCGGCGGCATCGGGAAAGCGGACGCCCTCCTCGACCTTGGCGTCGAAACCGAGATGCAGGCTGTCGGTGAGGTCGCTGACATCGGGATCGGCCCAGATGAAGTAGGAGGCTCCATAATCCGAGTACGTTGCCGGCAGATGGACCTTCTCCTTGACCTCAGCCAGGTCCTGCATGATGTGGATGATGTCGATCTTCTCGCCCTGGCCGTTGATCTTGTTGGCGAGCGCTGCGAGGTCCGAGGCGAGCGAGGCAACCCGGGGCTCGATCAGCCGCTTGAACGCCTCCAGCACCGCGGCACGGATATCGAGATCCTCCGTAGAAGTGACCTGGTTCTCGGTCATCATGGTGACCGCCAGCACCTGGGTCGGATCGAGCAGGACGCGGGCAATCTCGACACTCGACACCGGGATCGCCGGCGGCTGCGGGTCCGCACTCTCGGCGCCCGAGACGATGGTCAGGATGGCGTCACGTGACCTGGTCGTGGACACCGCATCCGGTTCGGTTCGGCCGGTGGCGACATCGACCAGGAAGTCGCGTTCCTCGACGTCGGTCTCGTTCTCGACGCCATAGGCGGTCAGCGAGATCACGCGCTTGGCTGCAGCCGGCAGATAGGTCAAGACCGACTGCACCAGCGTGGTCGCGCGGTTGTAGATCGCGCCGTCGTTCGCATAGAACCGCCCCGGCTGGACCTGCAGCTCGGCCTGGGCCGACTTGATCGTGCTGAAGCCGGAGTAGCGACGGGTCTTCGTCACGCTGTCCTGGACCAGGTGGTCGATCGAAGCGCGGGCAAAGTCCTGCAGGTCCTTATGGTCCTGGGCGGTCTGCTCCTGGTAGTCGCGAAACAGTATCTGTCGTTCCACTTCGGATGTCTCTCTGTTCAGGGCTGACCAACGACCAATTTGTCCATATCCGCGAAGAAAGGCGCGCCTCCTGCGACGAAGCGCGGTACGGGTCCGATCCTGAGCAGGATCTTGTCCGACAGCCGCATCGACGCCCGAATGCCGAGGCGAGCCTCGCGCAACCGCGCGGGATCATGCGGCATCCAGAAGCGGCGGCGCGGCACGAACACGCCATCGCCAGCGGCGAATTGGCTGCGCTTGCCTGGCGCCGACAGATGGACCCGCGCGGTGTGCGCCGGAAAGCCGTAGCGGCCGATCCCCATGAATTGAACCGCCGGCCGTCGCGGCGTGGTGTCGGGCAACAGCACCGGGTAGCGCTCGTAGATGCGGAGCGCTGCCGATGAAGGAACGAAGAACGCCCTTCCTGTGATCGGCACATCCGAGAAGACCGAGCATCCGCGCATGCCGGCGACCTTGACCCGCTCGGGCTCGCTCTCGACCGCCTGCAGCGTCGGGACGAGCGCCGACCGCCACGGCAGCACTGCCGTCGGCGCCACCGTGACGATGCGCTTCCAGGCATCGGAGACCACGAAATAGCGCCGGCCGATCGGTCGATGGGGGAATACCTTCAGCCCGGCCTGTCCTTTGATGTGCAGGCGCAAGTTCGAGCCTTCGTTCGAGACCCGCGTGTCGGTCTCGACACCGTCAACGACCCATCGCGCGCGGCGCTGCAGATGCTGCTTCGCGATCGATGGCGTCGCCGCCGTGCCGGCAAAGAAGAACCGGGACGAGTGCTGCCTCAGGCGCGATCGTCCACCAAGAAACGCCTTGTGAGACGCCGCCACGCCCTGCTCGCGCACCCGCCACAGCCGGATCTGAGGTAGCGAGGCAAGCCAGGACTCGCGCTGCGCCCGTGTCAGCGACGCCCCTGAAAATACCCGCATCGGAGGGCGCTCGATTTTCAGCACGTTGCTGTCGGCATAGCGCGCATATTCGCGCAGCGTGTAGGCGGTGCCCTTCCTCTGGTGCAGCAGGATCGAGGCTGCCGTGATGGCGCGGCGCCGCGTCAGTGACCACCCGGGCTTCCATTCATCCACCGAGAGCTCGAAGGCGAGCGCCGGCAGGAAGGGTTCGGGCACCTCCAGCGGACGCTTCAGCAGATCGATCGGGACTGGGATGTCCTGGACCCGCGTACTGACCGCGGAGATGACCTGTTCCAGCGCCGTCGCATTGGGCGGCAGTAGATGATCGGCGTAGGCGATCGCCACCAGGTCAGTCCGATACGTTCAACGTGATCAGCAGGTCAGCGAGTTGCGGGACCTGCGTGTCGGAACAGATGACGTCTTGAGCGGGCGCTGCCAGCGCTACGCTCTCGACCCCGCCCACCTTGGCGGCGGCGATCAAACCTGACGTGTAGACGTCGGTGCCGATCCGGTAGCGTTTAGCCGCATAGGCACGAAGAGCTTGTTCGACCCGGCCCTTGATCAGCACTGGGTCGGGACCGCGCGGAAACGAGACCGAGACCGCTACCGAATATCTGACCATCTCGGCCCGGCGCACGGTGACGACATCGGTCAGCGGCACGGTGTCCTCGCGTCCGAACCGGTCGACTAGACGGGCGAGCACCGCGTCGCTGACGCCCTCGCCATTTGCACCGGCGACGACAACATGCACCTGGCCGTCGCGCGGCGAATAGGCCCAGGCATCCGCAATCGACGGGTCGAGGGTGAGCGCAAAGAAGATATAGGCGCCCCGCGGCCCCACAGTCGAAAACGCCTCCGGCGCCAGCTGGATGCGGCGCCGAAAGCGATCATCGCTTTCCAGGACCGGCGGATTGCTGCCCGGGACAAGCACGGCCCTGACCACTCCAAACAGCGCGCCGAGATGGTCGAGATCAGAGCCCGAGGCATAGGCGATCAGGACAGCGCGGGCCTTGTCGTTGACGAGAGCCCGCAAGAGCGTCTCGCGATAGGCGAAGGCCTCCAACAGGATGGTCAGGGGTTCGGTTTCCAGGCCGAGCGTGTCGAGGGGAGGCAGATCCGGACGATCAACCCGGATATCTGCCCATCGCGCCAGGATCCAGGCCTTCTGTGCGGCCAGGATGGCTTCACTGTCGATGACCTCGATCAGGTCAGCCGGCTGCAGCTGCGTCAGATCGGGCGCCAGGAAACGGGAGGTGACAGACATCCGTGCTCAGGCCCCCACCAGTCCGGTCGAGCTTTGGGTGAGTGTGATGTTCCTGATGTCCTCCGGCGTGAAATCGCCGAGATGCCCGCGCGGCATGTAGACGCCCGAGATCTCGATCCGAAGCTCGCCGGTCCGGTCGACCTTCCTCGGGGTGATCTTCGTGATCCTGAACCGCGGCTCCCGCGGCAGACCCGTGTCGCGCTCGCGGACCTCCAGCGAGGTGACGATCGCGGCAAAGAACGAGACGACGGTCGCCTCGGTCAGGCTATTGCCGAGCAGTTGTGGTACCGCAGAGCCGAACCAGCGCCGCAGCATTCGTTCGCCAAAGCCGGTCGTGAAGATCACCATGATCGACTGCACCACGTGCGGCCAGCCATTGAGCAGCCTGCCGGTCTGACGGTCGAGGCCGGCCATCAGCCCGGCAGTGCCCAGGTCTTCTCGGCAGGCCCGCCTTCGGTGTCGACGGGATCGCCGTCTGTAGCGTCCTTGCGCTCCTGCCCGAGATAGGTCTCGCCGACGGTGATGATCTTGTCGGACACGATGTTGATGGCGTCCTCCTTGATCTCGAGTTCCGAGCGGCCAGCCTTGAAATGGATCTCTTCAGCATTCTCGATCGTCAGGTTTCCGTGTCTGAGCGTCATCTTGAACTTCGGGTGCGTGATGACGACCGCGTCGGGGTCATCGGACGGCGGCAGATGCTGGTCCGACCAGAACAGCGAGGTCGCGACGCCCTGCTGAAAATCCCCGGCCGGCGACAACAATGTCAGTTGCTCGCCCTCCTTCGGCACACGGTGGACATTCAGCCCCTCGGGGCCGCCATTTGGCGAGACATAGGGGATCCAGGGCGACAGGAACGGTTCGTCCTCGCTGCCGCCGATCCGCATCCGCACCAGCCAGCGACCGTCGATCTGCTTGCGCTCCGCGACCGGCCCATGGCGGAACAGATTATCAAGCTTACGCTCGATCTCCGCGATCCGTGTCAGCGCCTCCAGCACCTCCATCGACATCGGCTATGACTCCGGCGCGAGTCCGATTCCGCCGACACCGGCAGCGGTGAGGCCGAGGGCCACCTGCGCCTGGCGCCAATCCGGGGCGATGGAGCCGGCGATCAGCTGCCGCCAGTAGCGGGCGATGTCGGAGAGTTCAAAATCCGCTTCCATGGCAGCCAGCACATCCGCCCAGACGCCCTCGGGCTCGGCCCCCGGCAAGGGATCGGCGACCGGCTCGACCCGGTAGATCGCCCGGAGCAGCGCCTGGCGTCGGCCCTTGTCGGCGATGGCGCCGCGGTCCCACTCGCAGAGATCATGTGCAGATCCACGAAACCAAAGCCGGCGGAACAGTTCCGGCCATGGCGACGGGTCGGCGAGCAGCGCCTTCTCAACCTCGTAAGCCAGACTGCGCAAGTACAGCTCGTTGCCCTCGTCGGAGGCCGGGATCTGGATTTCGATATCGCCCGCGTCGACCGTCACGGCTCTTGCCACGAACATGTCGATGGATAGCTCGATCACCTGGCGAGCGCCGAACAGCTCGCGGCCTTCGACATCGCGTTTCCCTGTGTCGCAGGAGATCACGACGACGGGCGCGCCCTCGTTGCGCAGGCCATCGAACGGCTCGACCGCACTGTCGAATACAGCTTCGCCTGCTGACGTGCGTCCCTTGAGAGAGCGTACGGCGGCGATCTTGATCGCGGCGACCGCAAGGCTCACGGCTCGATCCCCACCAGTGACAACAGCACCCGCGCGAGCCCATCGCTCTCCACGACCGTGATCTCAAAGACAGGTGCATCCGGACGGTCGACCGCGATCAGGCGGTCGCCAGCCACGGGCCAGTCGCCGCCGAGCCGTGCGTTGTCGATGCTGGCAATCGTCTGGGCTTCGACCAGCGCAGGATTGAAATCGCGACCAATCGCATTCTCGTCGATGTGCCTGCGTTGCGGAGTTTCGGTGATAATGGCCGGCAGCAGCCGCTCCGGCCGGTTGGGATCGATGACCGGCGCGGCATATCCGCCGGGCAGCATCGGGACCAGGCGGATGGTTTCGGCGAACACCTCGTCAAGCTGGTGCTGGCGGGCAGCCCAGGTTACGCTGAAGAGACGCATCTTAGAATTCGGTTCTGCTCTCTGGCATAGGCGGACATCGGCGTCTCGGCGATCCGTTAGCTCGCGACGCGAATGACCCAAAGCGGTCCTTTCGCACACAGAGTGGTTCGCTCTATCAGCCGATCCGACGTGCGTCCTGGAGTTCGAGCGATGACAATCGATGAATATGCCGATTGGGCGGCCGGTGTTGCTGGGGTCGAGCCAGCGCCCTCAACCGACAAGCTTTCATATTTGGGACTTGGCCTCGTCGGAGAGACCGGTGAGGTTGCGGATCACATTAAGAAGCTGCTGCGTGATGGAGGACTAGATAGTGACGGATTCACGGAGGAGCTTGGTGATGTGATTTACTACTGGGCGTGCCTTTGTGTGGCTTCGGGCCAAAAGCCGTCAGCTTTGCTCGCGAAGAGCCGTGAAAAGATTGCACACAGGATAGCAAACACCGCGCCACCGAATGGCGGTGATTCATCTTAGGCGAGGATAACTGCTTACTTCCTCGTTTGGCTTTAAACTGACTAATGCCTCCAGCAGCACGGAATCGTTACTGGGATTGGGGCACGAAAGAGAACAAGATAATTTTTCGGAGAGCCGGCAATGCGTAGACTTTTATCCCTCATTGTTTTGCTAGAGCTGATGTCGCTATTCCAATCACGGAATGCGTCGGCACAGCTACAGGAATGTCCAATAATTTTTTGCCAAGCGTATATTTTTTTCAGTTCGTGCAATGAGCCGCTTCCCGGAGCAATAATCTATTCTGGTCGCGTGACTGCTTTATCAAAGAAATGCCCTAACGACTATTCGAATAACCTGATCAGATTGAAACTTGATAGAGACAATCGCGAAGGGGTTGGGTCCGAGATTGATATCGAATTTGGCACGTGCATCTTTTTCAAAGAATCTGTTGGAGACACTACCCGAATTGCCATCTACAAGCTTCCAAACCATCCTGACTCGCTTGCTTGCAGACGTTTTTGAACCTAAGCGAACTAGAGAGCGGCTGTGTAGTGTCGCCGATTGGCCCATCGCGTCGTGTGCTGCGTTACGGCATCTCGTCGCGATCGGATCATAGCGGACTCCCGGCACGGGCGCCGATGAACGAGGGGCCCTGATCCCTGTCTAGTGATGCAGCCCCTTGATCAGAGCTCGCGGCCGCAGACACAGCGATAGCGGATTGGTCTGCATTTCCAGCCGCACCGACTTGCCATTGTCTGAGGGGATCGCCTTGGCGTATCGCGGCAGGCCCAGCGTGTTGACCGTCTCGATGTAGTCCGCCGGCGAGAAGAACGTCTTGAACAGGTTGGGCACGCCGAGCGGAAAGAAATGCGCCTCATTGGGATCGATGAATGGCGTCACGGTATCGCCGGTGTCGGTGCCGCCGCCGATCCAGCCGCGATAGTTCTCGAAGGTGATGCCGCCATATTTGAGGGTCGAGAACACGACACCTTCGCGCAGCCGAACACCCTCCTGGTAGCGATAGGTGTCGCGCACCTCGGGGTGCTCGATCAGGTCGTCCCAGAACGTATCTCCGCACAGCGCATACACGCTGGTGAAGGCGACCCCGCCTAGCGTCTGCGACATCGTCCGCACCAGCTGGCTGCATTTCTTGCGGACGGCTGTGTTAGCATTGCCCAGGGCAAAATTGATCGGCGCGACGGCGGTCACGCCGAATTCCGAGTAGAGGTCATAGATGGTGTCGCCGTCGCGGTCGACGATCAGGCCCTTGATGGCGCCGACTTTCTGGAATTCGGTGGTGACGTCGAGCTGGGCGGTGAACATCTCCATGCGGCCCGACAGATAGGTCTCGACCGAGCGCGGCTGCATCTGGGGACCGAATTCCCGGACATTCTGCACTTCCTCAGCCAGCACGTTGTCGTCGAGCTGGTAGTGCGGGACCTTGAGGACCCGAGCGCGCCGCAGCGGCTTTGGCCGGGTTTCGCCAGGCCCGCCCCGAGGGGTCGGATTCACCAGACTGAGGATGCCCGCCTGCTCTTCGAGCGCGATCGACGTGGTGGGCACCGGTGCCTCGGTGAAGAGCCCGAGCGAGCCGAGGCGTCCCGGGACGAACGGGAGCTTGTTGATCGAATCAGTCAGCGCGACGAAGCCGAAGGCGTCGCCGCTGAAGACGTCGAGAATGGGTTCCATGCGGATGATTGTCCTGTTGTCTGCCTACGGTCAGCGAACGACGATGCCAGCGGCGCGCAGTTGGTCCCACTTGGCTGACTTCTTGGCGTCGTCGTCGACTGTGTGGTCGTAGAGGAGGCCGAAGCGATTGACCTCGGCGTGTCGCATCACGCCGACGGCGTGTGCATCGGCATTCGCAGCATCGACACGCCCGACCAGAATGGCGGCGGCGACCTCCGAACCATCGGTCGCGGCCAGCGGTGAGGGGACGAACTTGCCGCTCGCGCTGATCTTGCCGAGCACCGTTCCCGGCAGCAGCACGCCCGCGCCTGAGGCGATGGCGATGTTGTCCCGGGACAGGCGGCCTTCGTCGTCTTCCGACAGGATGAAGTTGCCGTCATGCGGGTTCTCGTAGAGCACGGACATAAACTCTCCTGTTCGCGGCATCACCGATGCCGCGCCGATACGTGGAATTCTGAGGTTGCGGTCCTACTGTCGGGACGCTGCCGCAACCGCAGCCCGACGGCGGGCATAGATGTCTTCGGTGCTGATCATGCGCGGTCGCTCGGCGGAGGAGCGCTCTCCGCCCGGCCCGAGCCTCGGCTTGACTTCGTTGGCCATGGCCTGGTCGAGACTGCCTCTGGCTGCCGGTGATTTCGTCAGCGCCCCGAGCGCGATTTCGGCCGCAAAATCGGTCTCGAACGCGAAGTACTGGGCCAGGGCCTCTCTCCCTTTGGCGCTCTCCGCCATCAGAATCGACTTGATCCGCTCGCGCTCCTGCATGCTGCCCTGCCGGATCCCCTCGGTGAGACCGGCAGAGCGCGCATCCCTGATCTGGCTGACGACGTCGCTCCCCTGCTCGTTCGCAGCCTGGTGCGCAGATATGGGGGTATTCTCGGCCGCCGCTTGACCGGCAGCCGCGAGGATGACGTCTCGCATGATGAAACTCCTATGAGGCCAACCGGCCTCGGTTGATTGCGGCGACAAAGCCATCGAACGCCTCCAGCGCATGTCCAGTGGCATCGGCAAGCCCAAGTGCGACGGCGTCTGCGCCGCGGTAGTCCCTGGCCTCGGTCCCAAGCGCGGCCTCGGCGCTGAACCGCGTGCCGCGGTAACGCCCGACCCGGCCGGCAAAGGATTGCCGCGCCGCTTCGAGATCGCCGATCATGCGCTGCGCAACATCGTCGCCCAGTGTCTCGAAGGGGTTGCCCGCCATCTTGTGTGCGCCCGCGCGCAGGACCGTGACTTTGACCCCCTGGCGCTCCAGCGCAGCCGACCAATCGGCATGCAGCGTCACCACGCCGATCGAGCCCGCGCGCCCATGCTCGGGCATGATGATCTGCCGTGCTGCCGAGGCCAGCAGATAGCCTGCCGACAGCGCGTGGTCGGTCAGGATCGCCAGCGTCGGTTTTACGGCGGAAAGCCGCGCGATCATGTCAGCGGTCTCGAAGCTGCCGGCGAGCTCGCCGCCAAAGCTGTCGACCTCGAAGACCGCAGCCTTGACGGCCGGATTGCGGATCGCGCGCAGCACCTGCGCCTGCAGGCCCTCGTAGGAGGTCCGCCCCGACACCGCGCCGACATAGGCGCCCTTGTGGACCAGCGTGCCCTCGATCGGGATCAGCGCGACGCCGTCGACCATGTCGAATACGGGCGCCCCACTCGCATCGTATCGTCGTCCGGTCCGATCGGCGATCCGGCCGGCCAGAGGACGTCCGTTGCCGAATGCGACGTGATCGACGGCGTCGATCGAGCCCTCCAGAACAATCCCGCCTTCGACGATCCGGCCGCCGATGCCGGCGAGCACTGCATCGAGCTTGCCCGGATGCATCAGCAGCGGCGTGTTGAAGACGCGCGCGGCCAGTTCAGGGCGCAGGATCATGCCGGCCCGGTACCCCGTTTGGCCGGCCGGTCCTGTTCGGCATCGTCGGTAGGTACGGCCTTACGATCTGTCATCAGATCCGGATCGAGCCCAAGTGCGATCATCTCTTTGCGCTCGCGAGCCCGCTGCTGGATCGTCTCCAGATAGTCCTCGCCCTGCTCGGCGCACTCGCGCTCCAGGGTCGAGAGCCCGGCCGACATGCGCTCCGTTGCCGCTGTGGCTTCCTTGTGCGGGTCGACCCAGCCGCGGCCCGGGCCGATCCAGCGAGCAGCGCAATAGGCGGCCTTGGTTTCCCGAAACTCCGGCGCACCTTTCGGCAAGGACACAGCGCCGCGGTCAATCGCTTCCTCCAGCCAGGCCGCATAGATCGGCGCCATGAACTGCTGGGCAAAATGGTCCTTGCGGGCGGCAAAGCCGCGCCAGACCTCGAGCAGTGCCGCGCGCGCCGACGAATAGTTCACCTGGCCCCAGTCCATCGACAGCTGCTCGTAGGTCATACCCATGGCGGACGCGATATTGCGCAGGCTCGCCCGCTCGAAGGCCTCGAACACGCTGTTCGGATGGTTGGGTTTGGTGAGAATGACCTTCTCGCCCGGAAACGTGAAGGCGATCTTGGCGCCGCCCACATTGATCGGTGCCGCCTGGTAGTAATCGAGGCGCTGCTGCTGGTAGGCCGACAATTCTTCGCCGCCGCCAAGTGCCGAGGCAAATTGGTCGTGGTCGAATGGGCTCTCAACGAACGCCGCCATCACCGCGTTCAAGACCGCGGCCTGCAGTTCTGCCTCGTCGTAGCGGCCGAGCATGCGCAGCCGCTTGATGATCGGCGCCAGGATAGAGACACCGCGATACTGACCAGCGCGCCCGGGCTCGAAGGCATGCACGACCATCCGGCGGCCAAAGCTCGTCTCGCGGGGAATCCGCTCCCAGGTCCAGAACTTCGGGTCGAACACGTTCTGGTCGCCAGGATGCGACCGCCTGATGTGGTAGGCCAAGGGCTCGCCGTGCTCGCCAAGCTCGATGCCCTGGCGTCGCCAATAGGTATCGATGCCATTATAGGGATTCGACAACCGATCCGGATCGATCACCTGCACCGACGTCGCAAACCGACCGCCGCGCGGCAGCCACAGGATCGCAGCCAAGGCCTCGCCGTCCATCAAGCGATGGCGAAACGCCAGCGCGAGCATTCCTCCCATACTAAGCCGGCGCTCGGCGTCACACCAGCAATCCGGGTCCTCTGCAAAATCCTTCCAGGCCGCCTCGATCTCCGAGGCAAGGTCCGATGCAACCTCCGGGTCGATCTTCAGCGAGCGTGCATTCGGCTTCGACGACAGCCGCCAGCCGGCGCCGATAACGGCGTCCACCTGGCGGGTCACCCCGCCAGACGCCCAGCCGTCGTTGCGCGCGAGATCGTGGATGCGCGCCGCGAGCACCGGCCGATCCGGCGATAGCGCCGTCTGCGCCGACCATAGCGGCGGGCGCCATTGCGCGAGATCGGGGTCCGTGACCGACGCGCCCGAGTAGCCGGCGGCCAGCATGCGCGCCGTTGAACGGGGTGGGCTGAGAATTTTGACGGGCCGGCCGTCGGGCCCGAGCAATTCAGTCATTCCGGGTTCGGTGGATCAGTCGCGATTTTGGGGGTGATTTCGGCAATGCCCCGATAGCGACCCCGCCAGCGCTGGCAACAGCCTCCGCAGCGATTTCCGGGGCGAGCCACGTGCCGGGGCCACGATCCTTACGTCTGCAATATCGTGGAATAAGCAACCTTCTTGGGAGCAGCCCAGTATTGAGCGAGAAGATCTTCCGCCTTGGCACGCTGGGTAGTATTGCCAAGCTCGATGGGATCACAACATGTTTCTACCAGCGTCAATTCGATAGACTGAACGGTCAGCTGCCTTACCCAGGGAGCGATGATTGGATGATCAGCTGGAATGACGCGCGACGCTGGAAAGGCAAACTGCTCGCTGCGAAAGCCGATGTACCAACTGAACCGCAAGTCGAAGTCCGGCGTGTAGCGCGCAACCGCCGTTTGCATCTCCTTCAATTGCCTTTGGGGAATACTCAAGGCCCCAGCAATCTCGGTGCGGCCGCTGCCGGCTCTCGTTCTAAAGTCTTCGGCTTCAACTTCGCTGAAGCACAAATCAATCTGCTCCTCTGAACAGTTAAGAGGCGGGAACAGCCTTTTGCCGTCCCATTTGTCTTTTATGAAAAACATATTAACGTGGTCACTCTCCTCCTTCGGATAGGAATATGCTTCGAGTGGGCTAAATGCCCAACTAACGAAAGCCTCACAACAGGGTAGCTTGAAAGGATCATTCGACCAGCGCGAATGAAGGTGACTAGACACATACAAATTTCTATGTCCGGACTTCAAGCTCCCCCCGAACCATTAATAGTGCGAGTCAACCCTTTGAGATAGGCAACCGAGAATGACTGACCGATCCTGTGGTAAATATATTCGATCTTTGCATTGATCGAAAGCGATCTTCCGGCAATCCTGCGGCTGACGTCCGGTTGCACTCTGACAACGGAAGGCGAAAGATCCGGAATGGGCACAATCGCGGGCATTCGCACAACTCGAAGGAGGGCCTCTCATATGGTAACTTTTCGGCGTCGCGCCTCTTTTTGGTACCCGTCGGCGAAGCGAGGAGAGTAAGACATGCGCTTTGCGACAGTCTTGGTCTTGAGCTTCGCGATCTCTCTTGCCTCGTACGCGGCCGCTGCGGCACAGGGGGTGAGTTTCGACGCAATCGCTGCATGGCCTGGAGCGCAAATCACGACGACGACAAACAACGATGGTAGCGAGGTCAAAGTAGTCAAGCTTCCCAATGGGGTCGTTTTTCGCCAAGAGCGGCGAAACGGTAAGACGCTAACCTTCGGAAACGACACAAGTGGTCATGGTGCTGTGATGTGCAGCTGGAATATCTATGTCATCGTGGCTGCCGCCCTTGAGATTTGTCCTGAGTTTCGAAACGAGCCACTGAAGACCGATCTGGCCGGTGCCATCGACATGATCAACGACTTCATCGTCGCCAACAGCCTGTCTGCCGTCTCTAAGGCGGAGCTTGAGCAGCGGGCGGCTTCCGTAAGGAAGGATGTGCCGCAGCTTTGCCGGTCAGATAGCGTGGCTGGAATGATTAAAGCATTCGGCTCGATGTCGCATGATAAATTTACGACCAGTGTGGCCGACTTATTGTCGGTACCACGCCCGCCCGTCACCAACCCATGCCTCTAATCAAAGCGATCGGCGCTTGCTAGTCTGGTCACCCCAACGAACGATGGCCCATGGTCCGCAATGGGGCAAACGCTGCCTTCCGACAGTCCGACTGCTTACTTCCTGTTCTACATGCAGCGATGACTAATCGCTGCAGGTAATACCCGGCACTCCTCCAAGAAGCTTGCATTTTGGAAGCGGTGGGCGTTGCTGGATGAGTCCTGAGTTGGCGGCAGGAACAGGGCTGCTCTGCCTCGGAGCTTCTGTTTTGGGTTGCGGGATGGCTCCTGGGTTGGTAGCAGGAAACGAGCTGCTCTGGTTCGGAGCTTCTGGTTTGGGCGGATGATCGACCCTATTGCCAAATTGAAGCTCCCAACCGTTCGTCGAACGAAGCAGTTTTGCCTCCTGGTCATAAGGTGGATTCCCGTTGATCCACGTCTTCACCAAGATGTGCGCGTCATCCTCCCAAGCGACTATATCCCAATTTTCGTACTGCTTGGCTTGATATTTGAATTCCAGCTTGGGTGGATCGGTTTTCAGGTCCCAGATTGCTATATCGTATTTGCGCTCGCAAGCGTCGTTCTGATCGATGGAGAGCAGATATTTTCCATTGGGCGAGATGACAGGGAGCGCAGACAGAATCGTCTCGCGTCCAGTACGCCCGCTGACGAACAGGTAGTCCCCACACTCGTAGTACGACTTGCTTACCAAGAATGATCGAAGCGTCGGGAAGTAGGTCAACAGGTTGAACGAAATGCATTTGGAGACATCTACACTCTCGCCGTCGCACGCGGCTAGGTTGCTGACGTAAGTCTTTGATTTTCCCTTATCCAATCTAAGGGTCAGCTTTTCGCCGTTGCGCGTGATGAGATTTTTTAGCTTCTCTTGGCACGTGGCGTCTTCCACGTTGTTCTTGATTTCACAGCTGATGGGTGACTGATTTGGCGTCGTCTGGCCGAAGGCCAAGCTTGAAGATAAATTCACGCCGAAGAAGATACACAGGACAAAATATAACATCGGCATTCGAACGAGACCTCTATCGAATAACTGCATTGATTTTATGCGATGCGCTGGCCACGGTCCATATCGAGATTGCTGATCAATACAACCGAGATCGACAGGCGCGAAAACGGCCATGCACCGCAAGGTCTGACCGGCCCCACACCATCCGCGGCAAAAGCGCGTTTCTCGATACGCACGATCAAAAAGTCACCCGGCGCGCAAAGCCGCGGCCGTTCTGGCCAAGTTTGCCTTTCAGCTCGGCGATATAGGCGCGCAGATCCCCGACATTCTGCGCATTCCACTCCATGCTCTTGTCGCCGTGCCGCATGCGGGCGATGCTCCCTTGCACCAAGATCGAGTGCAGCGCGGCTTCAGCTTCGATCAGCTGCTGACGCCAGAGCGACAATTCTTCTGCCGTCGCCATCATCGCCCCATGTTGAGCCGCGCCATGGCAGCCATGCTGGTCGTCGCCTTCGGGGCGACCTGCGTCGGCGCTTCCGGCACCCTGGCCTTTGGTTCCGATCTCGGCCGCTGAGCCGAGTCGGCGATGCGCTGGACGCCGAGCATGTACGCCGCCGCGTAGGCCATGGCCTCGCAATCCAAAAAGTGGTTCTCGCGGGAGCGTTGCACCCACGTGTACCCGCCTGACGGCTTCTTGACGCGACCCTCCGAGACGATCTGGCGACAGTAGGCTTCTGTCGCGTCCTGCGGTAGATGCCAGCCGCCGGGCTGGTCGTCCGGCCAGCGCACACGCTCGTGCACCCACGACTTGAAGAAGTCGCTGTCGAGCCGAACCAGGTCGAGCCCGTACTTCGCCGCCTTGCCACGCGGTGTCACGTCGATCCGTTTGACCGAGAGCGGCTGGTCGCGATGATCGAAGCCTTTGACCGCATAGGCAACGCGCGCGTGCCGGCGGCAGAACTCGTAGACCCGATGCTCCGGCACCTCGTCCTTCTTGCCCGGACGGAAGCCGGAATCGATGAAGGCGCGCCGGATCATCAGGTCGCCGATCGGCCGCGACAGCATGTCCGCGAGATCGATCCAGACGGCCTGGTGCTCCGTCTCGCCCCAGAGCTCGCCCTGCTCGATCAGCCAGCTTTCCTGCCGGACGCCAAAGCCCCTGATGACATAGACCAGCCGGCTCTTCTGGACGTCGACGCCGGCCGTGAGCAGGAGCACGCCCGCAGGCAATTCGCGCGAGCGGTAAGGGATCCGCAGACGGGCAACGTCGGCCCACTCCGGCGCATCGCCGCCCGCGGGAGCCCACAGCTCCCCAAACCCGCCATTGATGACGGTCTGCACCTCCTCCTGGTCGCCGGAATTCAGCGCCTCGACATAGCGGCCGGCGCGCTCGCCGAAGGAGACGAACGGCGAGGCCAGCCCCGATACCCAGAAGCTGACAGTGGCGCTGTCAGGGGGATCACCAATCACCCGACCGTCCGGCTCTACGGATTGCCGAGGCGCCACGTAGACGCCGCGGGCGTTCATCTCGAACTTGTGCTTCTCCTCAATGATCCCGTCACAGCGCGGGCATTGCAGATGCGCCAGCCGCCGCGCCTCGATCGGTGTGGCGTCCCGCTCAATCCGTTCCTCGCGGCCCTTGAGCGTGATGTCGATCCTGGGAATGACCAGGCATTTGAACCGAGGAATGAAGTAGGCGCCGCAGTGCGGGCACGGCCACGACCAATGATACCGCGTTCCGCGCTGCCACAGCTTCCAGATCGGACTGTCGAGGCTGGCCGCATCCTCGGCATCGACCGGCTTCCAGAACTCCAGTCCGCTTGAAACGTCCCTTTCGATCTCGACCGACCCCACCGTCGGGGTCGAAGTTACGCCGAGGGTGAAGTCGGCGTGGGTGTCGCCGCGCACCTCAAGCAAGCGCACCGGATCGCCCTCGCCCTTGACGTTCTTGATCATGCCGTCGCGCTCGTCGACGATGGCAAGCCCGGCGGGGTCAGACTTCAGCTGGTTGGCCGAGCCGGCCCATGCCAGGCGCACGGGAACGCCCGACACGATCTTGCGGGTCTTCTTGTTCTTCTTGCCGCGCGCCAGCTTGACGGCCAGACTCGCCGACCGGTTCAGCGCATCGTCGAACCGCGGCTCGAACTGGTCGGTGACGAAGTTGCGGTCCGGGCCGGCATAGATGATCGGCACCGGGCGCTGGTCGAGCCGGGACAGGATGACGTCAATGACGGAGTCAGTCTTGCCCGATTGCCCCGCACAGACGAGAACGACCGTATTGTAGAGTGGATCGTCGAACGCTCGAACGAAGGGGATCACATAGGGTGTGACGGCCGGGTCCTTTGGGCCTGGCCGTCCCGACGACAAAGGATAGACCCGGTTGGCACGAGCCCATTCGTCAACCCTGACCTTCTTCGTCGGCCGCAGGATCGTCGTCGCCCGATCGATAAGCGTCGCGAAGTTTCGCGATGCGATCGGCCACTTCGCTGAGCGCGTCATCCACTTCTCGCTGCAAGACCGCGCGCTGCTCGATGTTGCGGGTCACGCGCGCCGGAATCGCGTTCACGCGGGCAACCACGGCGCCAGCGACCTCGTCGACCAGCGTCATGGCCTCTGCCAGCGGGACCAGTTCGCGCTCGGCCTGGGCGACCGCCAATTCCTCCTTTCGTGTCCGAACATCCTGCAGCCGGCTGTGCGACGCCGTTTTGCTGGAGCGCCGTGCCTCGTCCTTCAGAAAGCGAATGTAACCCTGGACCACGTCGACAACGCGATAGCGTCCGCGCTCGACCTTCGGAATCCAGCCGTCCTTCGACAGCCGCCTGATCCATTCCGGCGTGACCATCAGCAGCTTGGCCGCCACATCGGGCGCAATGGTGCCCGCCGCTTCATCCGCGCCTCGTGCGCCCGCGGTCTTCGGCATTGTCGATCACCTCTGTAGCGCCACGTTCCAATCGAGTGGCTCAACATTCCGCTTGGCTTCGCTCGAAATCGGAGCGTGTATGGCGACCGACGAAGCGGCCGTGAGCCAGCCCCCGCGCATCCAGCGATGGCGGGGCGTGAGGCAGTAGCAGGGCTTGCGATGGTCGCGGCCCCCTACGAGGAGCACCCACCATGGCCAAGCTTTCCAAGCCTGCGAAGAAGCCAGCGGCAAAAGCCGCAGCAAAGGCCAAGAAATCCCCGAAGTCCAAGCCAGCGGCCCGAAAGCAGGCCAATCCCAAGAAGCCCGGCGCACCGCGCGAGAACAGCAAGCAGGCTCAGCTGATCAAGCTGCTCGAACGCTCCCAGGGCGCGAGCCTCGACGAGATCGTCAAGGCGCTGGAGTGGCAGGCGCACACGGTTCGCGGCGCCATCGCCGGAGCGCTGAAGAAGAAGCTCGGTCTCAAAGTCCAGTCCAAGAAGGACGAACGGCGCGGGCGCGTCTATTTCATCACCGCCTGAGGCGTCTCGAACGGCTGACCGGTGGCGGCGTGGACAGCGCGGCCACCGGTTATGTCTTGCCAGCGTTGTACGATCACATCGACGTATTTCGGGTCCAGCTCGATCAGCCGTGCCCGCCGGCCGGCCCGCTCTGCCGCGATCATGGTCGTGCCGGAGCCGCCGAACAAGTCAATCACGACATCCCGGCTCTTGGACGAATTGCGAATGGCGCGCTCGACCAGCGCCACCGGCTTCATGGTTGGGTGCAGGTCGTTCTTGACCGGCTTGTCGACGAACCAGACGTCGCCCTGATCGCGCGCGCCGCACCAGAAGTGCTCGGCCCCCTCCTTCCAGCCGTACAGGATCGGCTCGTATTGGCGCTGGTAATCCGAGCGCCCGAGCGTGAAGGTGTTCTTGGCCCAGATGACAAAGGTCGACACCCGGCCTCCGGCATCCTTGAAGGCCTTCTGCAGCTTGCCAATTTCGTAGGTCGACATGCAGATGTAGACAGCCCCCTTGGTGACCGCGAGGATATTGACCGAGGTGTCGTAGAGCAGCACCCCGAACTCCTCGCCCAGCGCGTCGTTGAGGATCGGTCGCCGTTTCGAACCTCGTTTCGCCCGATTCCCGTCCTGGGCTGATTTGCCGTAGTCCACGTTGTACGGCGGGTCGGTAAAGGCCATGTCGGCCAGCTCGCCATCCAGCACCTTCTCGACATCCGACAACACGGTCGCGTCGCCACACAGCACCCGGTGCTCGCCGCAGATCCAGATATCGCCGGGCCGGCTGATCGGGTCAGCCGGCGGCTCCGGAACCTCGTCGGGATCGCCGTCGAGATCAGCATCGATCTGCAACAGGTCGTCGATCTCGTCCTGGCCGAAGCCGGTGAGCGTCAGGTCAAAGCCGGCTGCCCGGAGGTCCCCCAGCTCGAGCCGCAGGAGCTCGTCGTTCCACTCGCTCGCTTCCGTCAGCCGGTTGTCGGCGATGGCGTAGGCCTGGCACTGCGCATCGGACCAGCCGCTCGCGACAATGGTCGGCACCTCGGTCAAACCTTCGAGCCTCGCGGCCTCAAGCCGGCCGTGGCCAGCAATCAGCATCCCGTTTTCACGGACCAGCACTGGCATCGTCCAGCCGAACTCCCGGAGCGACGCCCGGAGCTGTTCGATCTGCTCCTCGCCGTGAATGCGGGCATTGCGCGGGTTGGCCGAAAGCCGATCGATGGCCCACAGTTCGACCTTGGCCGCCGGCCAGGCGACCTGAGATTTGACGGGTGAATTCATGGAAGATGCGGGCTCGTTGAGCGGTCAAATCCAACTGACCGCGGTTTGCCTAATCCGAAGATTTCGAGTTCGCGGAACTTGATTTTATTGGGTTTTTCGCCTTCCAAACCCAACCAAACTGAGGTTTTTCGATTTGGAAAAACACGCGAATTCCGGGCGGCGGCGCCGCCGCTTATGAGGCCCCCGGGAGGAAGGACCCGTTCGCTCGCTCGACTACGCAGTCGCTCTCGCCGCTGCTGCGTCCGCTTCAATTCCATCGATCTAACATCCGGACTCAACGCTGTCAGCCCCCAAAAATGTACTGGTACATTTTTCGCTCTCTTACGCTCGACTGCGATCAGCCACGCGGCAGCATCCGTCCGATCTCATGACCGATGCGGTTGACCAGCGCAGCTACCCCGCTCTGCCACGCCGCTACACTCGTGTCCTTTACCAACTCACGTCCGATGTTCGGGCCGTAAAGCCAACGGATCGGCAGACGCTGCTTCGAGGTGCGCACAAAGGCCCGGCCGAACCTCGAAATGATGAAGGTGTGCTTGAAGACGCGTCGCTTGTTCCAGGGCGCCGCCGATACGCCCTTGATCCGCTGAATGCCGCCGAACCACGCGATGTTGGTCTCCTCGCCGCGCGCCTTGAGCCGATATGTCAAGGTCGCCGGCGTCGAGCGGATCGTCGCCATCGCCTTGTCGATTGCGCCGTACTTGATGCCGGTCTGCTTGGAGAGTGCACGCTTGACCTGGGTGCGTCCCTTATCACCTTCGTGGTTCAGCGCGCGGGACATTGCCGCTCGCGCCTGCCCACCGCCCAGAGCCGCCAATTGATTACCGAACTTGGCAAGCACCTGGTCCTTGGCGTTGACCAGCAGTTTCATCTTGAGAGATGATCGCCCCTCACGACCGTGGCCATCATGCCAATTTCAATAGCGATTCCCCGGCGATTTGTCCGCGCGAAAAGTGTCCGGCGAACATTTTTCGCTCGGCTACGCCTACGCACCGGCAGATACCCGCTTTTGACCCATTTCGGAAGTCGCGGCGCAACAACGGAACCTGTAATGTAAGGATTCATACCCCACGGTTGGAGGTTCCGATTGAACGCCTTGGCTGCACAACTTGACCCCTTCATTGCCGAGGTACAGCAGCATTGGGGCGTGCCGGGATTGGCCATCGCAGTGGTTCGTCGCGATGGCCCTGTACTCGTGCGGGCCTATGGCGTGCGCGATGTCGCTACCTCTGTTCCCACGGATATCGCGACCACCTTCGCCATTGGGTCCTGTACAAAGGCCTTTACTTCAGG
This sequence comes from Bradyrhizobium sp. HKCCYLS2038, assembly GCF_051167655.1. Lineage (NCBI taxonomy): Bacteria > Pseudomonadati > Pseudomonadota > Alphaproteobacteria > Hyphomicrobiales > Nitrobacteraceae > Bradyrhizobium > Bradyrhizobium sp. HKCCYLS2038. The sequence goes on from NZ_JBNPTM010000004.1 coordinate 387,332, forward strand.
GGTGGCTGCGGCGCTGGTCGACGCTGACGTGATTGGCTGGGACGATCCGATCCGAAAATATCTGCCGTCATTCAAGCTGCATGACTGTTGGATCAGCGACCGCGTAACGTTGCGAGACGTGCTGGCCAATCGGACAGGACTATCGCGAGCAAGTGTCGCAGAATATGGCTCCGACTTGAGCCGAGCGGAGGTTTTGCGTCAAGCTCGCCACGTTCAACCCATTGCGGGCTTTCGCGACCAATTCACCTATTCCAACATTGGCTACGTCATTGCAGCTGAGGCAATGGCCATGTCTGTCGGTCATTCATTCGATCGTGTGATGGATGAATATCTCCTCAGACCACTCGGATTACGTGGGCGCGAGGTGTCCGATGCGGCCCGGGCGACTAACAATATTGCCGCTCCGCACTACCAGATTGATGGCAAGGTCCAGAGTGTTCCGTCATTATCCTTTGACAATCTTTTGGGAGCGGTTGGCCACTCAATGAGTGCCCAGGAGGCCGCGACATGGCTGGCTTTCCATCTCGAACAGGGTGGGCGCGGAGGCGTTCAGGTCATCTCGCAGCAGCAATTGAGGGAGACGCATCTTCTGCAAACCGTCCGCAGAGATCGGACTGCGAATGACGGATATGGCCTTGGCTGGCACGTCCGCAATCAGCGCATTCAGCATGACGGAACCGTTCGCGGATTTCGAACCAACATTTGGTGCGATTTGGAGGGCGGCGTCGCTATATTTGTGGCGACCAACATTGGTTCTGGCTTTGCTCATTTCGCAGTTACCAACCGAATAATTCAAGCGATGCGCGGCGAACCCTTCATCGACTGGATCACCTACTTTGATGACATGGCAAGAGTAGAGCTGAGCGAACGCGTCGCACGCTTCGATAAGGAGCGATTGGCAGAGCCAATTTCCGCATCCCGATGGTCGCAAAACGATTTCGTCGGTACCTACAGGCACGAAGGCTTTGGTCTGCTGCACGTCGAACCGAGAAGCGACTATCTATGGTTTCGGATTGACGGCTTGTCTGGCTTCGACGGTCCGCTAATGCGCTACTCCAGCTTGAGTTTCGAGTATCAAGGTGATCGCGACGCTATGGCCTGGCCCACGATGGCTGTCCCAAGGGCACCACAGGGTGAATGCGCCCGGGTTCGGTTTTGCGCTGCCGAAGACGAAGTCAACGCACTGACGTGGTATGACTGGTTCGGCAGTGCTGATTTTGTGCGGATCAAATAGCATTGCGTTCGACTCGAATACATCGAGCCACTTCCGCTCGTGGCCCATTGCGACCTTTTTGCGATGTCCCGGACGTTGCCTTCGTTACGCCGCCAGTTATCGGTACGCGCATCCGTTTTGTCTGGCGCGATGGCGATGTGTGGGACGTCGAAGTTACGGACTATCATTGAGGAGCATGGATGATGAGCATCAAGCGAGAGGATGTCGATCGCCGAAAGGTCGACTTCTCGGATGTACGGTCCGGCCGTCGGTTGCCGCCGATTCATCCCGGGGAAATTCTACGGGATGAGTTCCTGACCCCCATGGACATCAGCGTCTATGAGCTTGCGCACGCGATCAAGGTGCCGCGTTCGCGGGCCAATGACATCGTGCGTGGACGCCGCGGCATCACAGCTGACACTGCGATGCGTCTTGGCAGGTACTTTGGAATGACCGCAGAGTTCTGGATCAACTTGCAATCTCGATATGACCTCGATGTGGCAGATCTCACCGATCGGCGCGGATCGAACAGGAGGTGAAGCCGCGTGCGGCATGACAGGCCGATAGCTCGTCCGATCAGCTTTGTTCCTGGATGTGCCTGATCCCTCACCGCTGAAAGGCCGCCTACCTGGACCGGTCGTCAAAGGAAATGCCCTTCAGCTCCGCAGATCTGCAGGCCTGCCTGAATTCATCATCGCAGACGACCGCTGCCTCGAAATACTTCATCCGAAAAACGTGAGATCGTCCAACGACTTCTTCCTTGAAAGCAAGGATCGAGTCACTCAACAGTCGATAATATCTACTTCCATCGGATGCGGTTGCGGCTTGGACGGTTGACCGCGGTTCGTCGACAGCATCGAGAATCCGGGTCACATCGCAGAGGAATCTCGGAGGTTGCCTCTCACCTTCGGCCGATCTCACCTCGCACTCAAGAAACTCGAAGGCCTCCGGATCGATATCCTGCAACACACGTTTCATCTTCACCGAAACAAACCAGTATCCCGAATACTCTTCGAAATCCCGATGAAGGCGGCCGATTCTTGCATCGGCCATGAACACCGGACGCTCAGGATAGTCTCGGAAGCCTCGTCTCCCGAGCGGCGGCAAGAACGTGCGCGGACCAGTTAGGAAAAGCGCCTGGCCGTTAAGTACCTCGAATCCACTTGCCCGTGAGGCCGTGCGGCCTCTTATCGTACAGAATTTGCGCTTCTTGGCTGCGCCTCGTAGAGGCCCACCAACATCGGCGCTGGTCTCCACAAACTGGCCCGAGCGGCGGTTCTGCGTTCCACTCATGTTCTGGCTCGCTTTAATTGGGGCAGCCCGTAAGTAAAGGATAACCCCCTTTCCTTCATTTACGGAAGCCTCCGGGCTTCTGACGGACCCCCTCAATCAGCCGCCGTTTGGAGGTCACGGGTCGGCCTTTACCGCCGCTCAGCCGCCAAGCGACGACGCAAAGCGCATAAAGCCAGCGCTCGTTCGCCGCCGAGCGTTGCAGGCCGACCTTCCAGCAAATGGCCTTCCACCGGTCACCGGAGGCTCGCAGCCATACGATCTTGGCGTCCTGCGGCTCGAGCCACCGCAGCCATTCGAGGGTCTCTTCCATCCGACTGATGGCGTCAGCTGGGGGTGGTGGTCGCCGCATCGGCCGCGGCTCCTGGCCAACGAGGTCGGAGAACTCACGCATCATCGTTGGCCACGTGTTGAAGTATCCGGGGACGCGTACGCCGGGCAGTCGACGCAAGACATCGGCCGCCTCGACAAAGCGCGCCTCGATCAGGGACGGGTTCAACCGAGCGTCAGACATCGGTCTTCTCCTTCGGCTTGCGTTGGCCGTAAAGCTTTGTGCCGAGCTGCTTCACCAGTTCGCGCTCCGGCCAGCTAAGGCGTTCATCGTCCACGCTGACGACCAGAATGTTCTGCTCGTGCCAGCCCTCGTGCTTGACCTTGTCGGCGGAGCGACGCTCTCCACCGAAACCTCGGGGTGTCCACCTCATGGCTGATCCTCCCGAGCGAGGAGATCTGCCAACGCGCCGATGATGGACGCGGGCTCGTTGCCGTTGCCCAGCCGCCCCATGCTTGCAGCCAGGGCTGCAGGCTGAACGCCGTGCTGCAGCAGCAACGAGAGCGCAACGCAGGCATCGTTCAGGATGCCGTCCATGGTCGAGCCATTCTTGGCGCCGTGGGTGAACACCTCGCCGACTCGGCCGGTGATGAGATTGAAGCCGAGCGTGACGGCGTACGATCTGCAATCATGGACCAGCTCCATGGTGACGCAGGGACGACGGTTGGGCAGCCGCTGGCGGATCATCGCACGCCTCCATCGGTGGCGATGGACCACAGCAGGATGGCGAGCGCATCGGCCTCGTTGTCATCGACGGGCGCAAATCCTCTTGCCTTCACCGCGGCGAGGACAGCGGCCTTGTCGGCATTGCCCTTGCCGGCGATGAAGCGCTTGATGGTGCCCACAGGCACACCTTGGTACGCAACCCCGTGCTCTTCGCACCAGGAGCTCAGTGTTGCGAGGAAGCCGCCGTAGAGATGCGCAGCATCCGTGCCGGCATGCCGCCTGACTTCCTCGAAGTAGATCGCGGCAAGAGCAGTCGTGGTTATCCCATCGAGCCACCCGCGAAACCGCAGATAGCGGATGCCACCTCCATCGTAGCGGCTCGGCCGGAACGATACTGTGCCACTTTCGATGTGACCGCTGACAAGCCTCATGGCCCAGCCGGTCGTGGTGCCGAGATCGAGCGCGAGGATTGACGATCGTGGTGGTTCCGCTGGCTCCAGACCCAGCGGGACTGGCTTCGCTTCAGGCAAAGCTAGGTCGTTCGCGGCGCCGGAGGCGCGCGTTGCTGTCGAGTTCATCGATGAGATCCTTGATTGACGTGATTGTGTGGTGCGCGCGGTCAGGCGCGTGGTCTGGTCACATCACGAGATCTCTGGAGGAGGACGGGCTCGATAGATTTCGGGGCCACAGTGGCCATCGCAAAATTCTGCGTGGCCCTGACTAACCCTTTGATGGATTAGGGCAGAAGCCAGAGTAGCCACCCTCACCACCTTAAAAGATAAGATACTACGCGCGACCCCCGCCACATCTATGGCAATGAGCTTCCCATATATCTTCGTTCTGAGGTGGCCCCACTGGCTCGCTGGCTTCCGCGTGTATTGCCAATGACTTGAGCGAAGCCACATCCCTTCCGGTGATGGCTCTGCTGGCTCCGCATTTGCGATTTCGGGGCCACCACCGTGGAAGAGGGCGAAATCGATAGCGCTCATTGATCGTCCTCCTCACGGAGGGATGGGCCCTGCCATCCCGAGGGGCGTCCGAACTCCTGACGCTTGAGCGCGTAGGCATCGATGCGTCCGACCTGGGGCACATGCCGTACGGTCGCGCGTTTGGCGCTGTGACGTTTGGCCAGCAGGTTGCGGTCGATCAACGCCTTGACGATCTGCTGGGCTTTGAGGGTTTCGCCGGAGGCCTCGCGCAGCCGCTGGACCGGCAGATAGATCGCGGTCGCGTCGTACCAGGCGACGGCCTCGCGATTGTTCAGCTTGCGGTCGTAGTAGTCGGTACCGGTGTCGACCGACTTGATGGTGACGTCCCAGCGCTCCGCGATCCAAGCTCTGATGTTGGCGATCGCCTGTTCGTCGGGCGCGAGCGCATCAGCGTCTGACGATCGGGTAAACCGCTCCCACGCCCAATGGATCGCGCCATCAAGATCGATCGACCAGGGCAACAGGTCGAAATCCTGCGCCAGGCGGCCGGCCACAAGCGGCAGCGCCAGGCAGGTCGCCGCCCTCAGGCGCGCTGCGTCCGACTTCGGGCCTGCAAGCTTGCGTGCGGCTTCGATGATCTCTTCGCGCAGCACATCCGTGGCGTGGTGCCGCTGGCGCTCGATCAACTTGGCCACGAAGAACGGCCCGGCATGACCGAAGTGTTTCTCGACGCCGGCAATGGCGCGCATCAGTTCGGTCGGAACTGTGCGATCTACGTCGGTGACGTCGACATCGACAATGCGCACCGCCATGCCGGCGATCCAGGATGCGCCGTCGGAGCGGACTTTTTCCTCCAGCGAGCATTCGCTCGATAGCACGGCATAGGTCGACCAAGCGTAGCGCTGTTTCAGCAGCGCGCCCGCGGTGAGACGGGCTTTGCCCTGGCCGCCGGCGATGGCGTAGATCAGCCTTGCGACCGCGCGGCCATCGGCGTGGGCGAGTTCATCGAGCGCCAGCACCGTTCCGGAGGCAGCCTGGGCGAGCACCTCGATGGCGTTCTCGGTCGAGCGCATGGATTGCAGCAGGCCGGCGCCGATCGACGGCGATGTCCAGGGCGAGACGGCCAGGCGCTGCGCCGTCGTCTTGCCGCTCGATGAGAGGCCGGAGAGGTTGATGCCACAGCTGTCGAGGCCCGCGAGGGATTGCACGACGCCGGCAAAGCCGCAGAGCACGCCGAGCAGGAAGTGCGGGCATCCCCTGACTTCGGCCGCGGCCGCGACGGCAGCCTTCCAGCCCTCGATCGTGCCTCGAGCAACCGAGCCAAAGCGCGCTGCTGTCGCAAGCTCCAGGCGCGCCTTGTCGTCGCTCAGGGCCGATCCACCTGGCGTCACGAACATCGGATGGTCCATGCCGTCGACGCGGTGCCAGCCGGGGCGAGAGACGACCACGATCTCATCGTCGGGATCGGCGGCTTTGAGGATCTGCGCCGCGAGACTGTCGCCGTCGCCTTCGGTGCGCAGCCCTGCGGCGAACAGCGCAGCCTTGATCTCGCTGGCGCCGACCCGGGCAAGCGACGCCCGGTCGAAATCGACCGCCCGTATACGATCATCCATGGCTTCGACATGGACGCGCAGCCCGAACGCCTCCTCTTGGTCGAGGTAGCGCAGGCGCGCGACCGGACCGAACGGGGTCGCCACCGCTTCCCAGCGGTCCTGACCGCGTCGGTCCTTGCCTGCGTTCTTGTAGACCCGCACCGAGCCGTCGCTGGCATGACGATAGTCGACGAGGAGATTTTCGAGACGGGGTAGCGGGTAGAGCTTTCGTGTCTCCTCGATGGTCCGTCGGGTGGATGGCGGTTCGCCGATGATCGATGCTCCCAGCACCGGAGATTTCGGCACGAATTCGATCGCGGCGCCGAGGATCGTGCGGACCGCCGACACACCGCCAGTTGCGAGCACGTCGGCAAAGTCGGTGTCTGCCTGAGGCGGCAATGCGATCCAGACTCGTCGACCTTCACCGACCAGCCGCTCCGCAAGGCGGTCGGCAGCCTTCAGTCCTGCACCATTGGCATCGTGGTCCGCCGCGATGAGGACCTCGCCGATCTTGGGAGGCAGCTGGCATTCGGCCAGGTGGCCCGCGGCGATGGCCGCCCAGACCGGAAGGTCCGGCCTGGCGGTGCGGATCGCGAGTGCCGTCTCGATCCCCTCCGCGATCACGACGAACGAGGCAGCAGGGAACAGCCGGATTGCTCCGCCACGAATGGTACCGATCGATTTCTTGGGCGTATCGAGGGCGGCCTTTGCCGGCGCGACCGGATCGAGCCACGTCCGGTGCAAACCGACGGGCTCACCAGCGACGTCGCGCACAATCGCAACCAGCGCCGGATATCCCGCGCGCGTCTGAAAATGCGTGAGATCGGGGTGGAACAGCAGATCCTCGACCTGCGTCGCATCCAGCCCGCGCGCGCGGAGATACGCCTCTGCGTGGCTGCCCGGCAGCGGTGCCGCACGCGACAGGACGAAAGCAATCTCTCGCTCGGTCGCTCCTTGGGACGACGCCCCCGATGGATTGGCGCTGTTCATCGAGCGGTGCGGCAAAGCTCCTGCAAGATCCGCCGCAAACGACAGCAGTGCCCGGCCTTCCAATCCGGTCGCCTCGGCGACGGTCGACAGCGGCCCGCCCCCGACGTTGCCGTCGAACTCGAACCAATCGCCCGCGTGTGGTCCCTTCAGGTGCACCACGCACGAGCCCGTTTTCCGCGGGGCATCGCCGCTGATGTTGGCGAGCCGCAGGACATCGTCGACCTTGCGACCGTTTGGAAACAGCCGAGGCGCCCAGACCTGCACGGTCTGGCGCAGCGCCGCGCTGAGGGCGTCGATGTCGATCGACGGCTGCTCGATGGACTGCCGGCCGGCTTCGTTGAAGTCATACATCCGGCGTCTCCCTAGTCGAGCAGCACAAGGCCGCGCTCGGCGCGGGTGATCGCGGTGTAGAGCCAGCGGGCACGGTCCTCCGCCGTGCGGCCGAGCCCGTCGTCGTAGATCACGATGTTCGGCCAGGATGAGCCCTGGCTCTTGTGGCAGGTGATGGCCCAGCCCCAGACGCATTCGACCGAGGTGCGCTTCTTCTGGTATTCGCGGCGCTCGCGATCTGGATCGGGACTGACATGGTCCAGGAATGGCCCGCGCCAGATGCGGAAGCGCTCGCTTTTGCCGTTCGCGCCACCGCCGATTGTCTTGCCGTCCTCGGAGGTGATGGCGGCCGTGAATGCGATGTCGTCGCCGTCGTCCTTGATGTCGTCGAGCGTGACGAACATGCCGTTGACCAGGCCGACATCATTGCGGTTCTTCAGGCAGATCAGTTTTTCGCCGGCGCCTGTCGGAAACACCTCATCGAACCCGGCGGCGCGCTTCATCGCAACGTTGAGCTGGATGCGGGTTACGTTCCGCCCGCAGATGACCTGGTCGGCCCTGAGGAGCTGCTCCGGGCTGACGTCGGAGCGGCGCATCTTCCAGACGAAGTCGTCGTGGTGCCCGTAAGGGATCCACTGGCCTTCACGGGCGAGCGTCGCCAGCCGCAGCACGGCGCTCTCACCGGCCTGCCGATGCACCTCGGTCAGGAGCACGTCCGGGGTTGGCGTATCGAACGCGCCTTCGCCCTTGACCGGCGGCAGCTGCCCGGGATCGCCGAGCACGAGGGTCGGCTTGCCGAAGGCGAGCAGGTCACGCGCCATCTCGGCGCCGACCATCGAAACCTCGTCGAGAACGAGGAGCTTGCAGTCGCGGACTGCGGATTCGGTGTTGAGCACGAAGCGCGGCTTGTGCGCATCCTTCAGCCGCAGTTCCAGCGAGCGCAGCTGGGCCTCATCGAACAGTCGCTCGGCGACGCCGAGAGTGTGGAGACGAGCACGGATGTCGGCGGCTTCCTTTTCGAGCTTCTCGATCTCCTGCGGCGTTGCTTCCGAGACCCGGTAGACCAGCGAGTGAATGGTGGAGGCCGGCGTTCCCTTGCGGGTCATCACGAGAGCAGCCTTGCCGGTGAAGGCGGCATAGAGCACTTCGCCCGGCTTATCCGCCGAGAGGCCCAGCTCTTCGATGGCGTATTTGACGATCGTCGACTTGCCGACGCCGGCATAGCCGAAGACGCGGCAAACCTGCTGCTCCCTGGTCCGATTGGTGTACCAGTCCTTGATCGTCGCGATGGCCGCGCGCTGCTTGTCCGAGATGGAAATGGTCATGCCGCAGCCCTCCGATGCTGGTGACAGCGACGCGCGTAGGGGCACATCCGACAGACGTAGTGTTCGGGATCGTCAGAGATCCGTGGCAGCAGATGGCGGGACTCCACCGACCGAATGACAGCGACCGCGCGATCCGAAAGAGCCTGGGCGTCAGCGGGATCGAACGCGATCAGTTCGGGATAGAGCTGCATGGTGTCGCGGTTGAGCGCGACGAACAGCGTCCAGGCGACCGAGAGATAGGCCATGTAGATTTGGACCTGGGCCCAGTAGACCGGCTTCGAGATTTCGACGCCGCGCTTGACCGTGTCCTGCCAGGATTTTGCCGACAGCGCCTTGTGCTCGAAGAGGATCGGATAGGGCGCGCCGATCTCAGGACCGTCGACGATCACGCCATCGATGTGTCCCCGGAACCGCCCCTGCGCCGTGGCAAACCCAAATTGCGATCCGTCGCGACGTTCATTGCGCAGAGCAAAGCCGGCGAGCCGCAGCCAACGGATCGACATGTCCTCAAACCGATGGCCGGCCTCGAAGACCCGCAGGATACGGCCGTCGAATGCTGCGTCGGCATCGACCGGCGTGCCGCCGTACTCGAAGCAGAGCCTGCGCAGGCACGGCTCGCCGATCCGGGATGCGCCGAGGTAGTCGCGTGACGGGGACGCGTTGCGCTCAGTCGTGAGCGCTTTTTCCAGCAGCGCATCGAGCTGGTCGGCCAGCGCTGCACGCGGACCGCGTCCGCCGTAGACAAAGCCGGAGCGGTGATTGAGATCGATCATTGGCAGCCGCATCAAAAAGGCACATCGTCGTTCAGCGCGAGGCGGCCCATCGCCTCGCGAAACCCGTCGACGCAGGCCTCGATGATCCGGTCGATCTCGGCCGCGGTCCGCCCATCGAATGCCGGCATCAGGCCGAGTTCGCCGATGACTTCCGCGAAGGGCCGGCGGGCCTCCTTGATGGCTTTGGTCTCGATTGCAGTCTTGTCGATCATGCCGTTCATTCTTCCTGCGATGGCCGCACCTGCCCGTTGGCAGGCAAGCGAACAGAAGGCGTAGGTCGGGTGGAGATCCGGCCGCAGCGCGTGGGTGAAGAAGAAGCCGCGCGCGGACCGCGCGCAGATGGTGCAGGGTCTCAACCGATCAGCAGTTGCGAGAGCTTCCGCGACCCTGGTGCGTCCGGCGCCTGTGCGATCCGCTGCGAAGCGAGCGCGATCCAGCGGCTGGTGGCTGCCTCCGCGATGTTCTCGAGTTCGCAGGAGGTCAGGCTGCGGATCGGCCGGTTGAGGCGAACCGCCCCTTCGAGCCACTCGGCGACGGCCTTTGCGCATTGCTGTCTCACGTGATCGGCCCAGAGATCGTCGGGGTTGCGGCTCGTCGGCCCAGTCGCGGCCATGGCTCACTCGTTGAGCCAGGCGGGACCGGAGCGCTGTTGCGCCTGATGGGACGCGGCCGCCTGGTTCTGCTGCCAGGCGGGCGCCGCGCCGGCAAAACCGGTGTTGCCGTTTGCCGGCCCCGTGGCGGCCGTACGTGGGGGTGACGCGTTTCTGGCCGGCGTGGCCGGAGAGGCGGCCTGCGCGCGCCAGGCGGGCGCCGTGTCGGCCGGCGTTGCCGCGGCTTTCGGCGCTCGGCGTGTGCCAGGGCGCGGCGGCACGTCCTCGCCCTTCATCACCTTCGACCATTCCGGCAAGTCTGGGGTGACCGCGATGTCGAGGCGGTTCTGATCGGACTGACCGTCACGACCCGGCTCGACCTTGATCTTGGCGATGAAGGTGATGCCATCCAGCGCTTTGAGCGCCGGCAGCGTGCGCTTGGCCTTGGCCTGCGGGCTTTCATCGCTGGGATCGAGCCCGAGCGCGCTCTCGATCATTCCGCGAATGGTGCGCTTGGTGATGAGCCATCCCATCGAGACGCCCTTCTCGTCGACCTTGCCGCCGGACACCGTCAGTGCCTGCCAGAACTTGCGGCGGATGTGAGGTCCCTCGGTCACAGTGAATTCGCAGTCCAGCATCCGGACGTCGGAGCCGGGCTGGGTCGAGGCCTTCAGCAGCCCCGCATCCATCGGCGTGTTGCCGTCGATGCCGCCAGGACGGATGGCCATCACCACCTTGGCGAAGGATCCGTCGGGAATGAGATCGGAGGAGCGCTGCGGTTCTGCGTCATTGAGATCGAGCATGGTCATGCCTTCTGTGGTTTGCTGTGCTTGCGAAAAGGGGGCGATCAGGCGGCGCGATCGAACGGCGGCTTGGCGCCATTGATCTTGTCGAGGACGGCCATCAGGTTGGGATGCTCGGTGGGATCGAGCCGTCCGGAGCGGTCCTTTGCCGGCAGGCTCCAGGGATTGCCGGATTGGCAGACCAGGCGCCGCGTCGATCCGCTCGTGATGTTGTGGCGCCAGGCGCCGCCATCTGAACCTGGATCGGGATCGAACAGCGACAGCGTCATCACCTGGTCGACGATCCCCGGCAGCTCGCGGCCGACCTTGCCGCCTTCCATCTGCGGCTGGAAATGTTCGCGACCGAACTCGTCGACCACGCGCTCCAGGATGCCGACGAAGATCACGGTGCGGCCGGGCGCATGCTGCAGATGCTTCAGGAGCGATATGGTCTCCCGTGCGAGCAGCCCGTACGCGCCTCGCGTGTCCGGCTTGCCGGTCCGATCCGAGAACGCCTCAGGCCGAGTCTTCGCCCAGGCCATCACCTGTCGCGTTAGATCGGTGATGGAGTCGACGAAGACATACCGCTTCCTCGCGATCATCTGCGCGAGATCGGGGTATTCGGCGACGACGTGCTGGTAGTGCGCTTCGGAGAAGAACCCCTGCGCATCGGCTGCGGGATCGATGCCCCCGACCAAGCAAGCCACGTCGGCTGCATCGGGGAAGGTACGGACCGGGATGGAATCGCCACCCCAGCCTTGGAGGGATTTCATGCCGGCTTCGAGGTCGATGACGACTGTCTCGTCGGGCGGGAGCGTCCGCGCCAGAGACGTCTTCCCGGCGCCAGCCGGTCCGAAGATCGCGACCGTGGTCTTGGCATTGGCGACAGCGAGCCGCTCGTCTGCGGTAACGATGCGGAGCGCCATCACGCAGCCCTCGCCTGCTGGAATTGGGCAGAGTTCGTCTTGCGAACGTTCGCGCCTTCGAACTCCTCGATGTCGGCAACGCGGTAGGAGACCCTACCCCCGAGCTTGAAATAGACCGGGCCTTGCCGAAGCCAGCGCCAGCGTTCCAAGGTCCGAGGCGACAGCCCCCAGCGCCGCGCGAGCTGCTTCTGGTTGAGGAAATGATCCGACACTGTTTTCTCCGGGTCGCGAATTGCTTCGACCGGGAGCTAACCACTTCTCAGGGCTACCTACCGTGGGCGCCGGAGAGGGATGCGGTGTGGGATCAGAGTGGGATGGCGTGGGGTTCGGGTGGGATGCCGTGGGAGCACGCGCTGGCGGCCACGGCGCCCTTATCGACCACAGCAGCCAATTGGGCGTGACGTCAAAAAATCCAGCGTGGTCGCGGATACTCACTTTGGTCGCGCGCCCGGTTCGTTTCAAGAATCGTATCAGGTCCGGAAAGGGTCCAGAAGCCGACTTCGGTCCCTTCGAACTGGTCTTTGGGCTTGATTTCACGCGTAAAACGGGAAGATCACGTCAGCATGTTTTCGATCATCTCAGCCAAGGCTTCGACCTGGAATAGCTTATGAACGCTGCATGATGTTGGTACCCGTCCGGGCGACCGTACGAGCCGTAACCGCTGCGAAAGAGAACGGTAGGCTGCGAGCTACAGGCAGATCGGCGCGTAACCAGCTCCTTGGCAGCCCGAGCACCGGTTGTGCCTTGCTTCGCCAGCCGTCTCTTTCAAAACCCCGTTTACAATTTGAACTGATCGCGCAATGATTGCTTGCTTTAACAGCGCATTCTTTGATGGGTAGGTTGCAATGAAATTCATTTCAAACGTCGGCTTTCCTCTCAGTATTTTCGTCAATTTCTGTTTATTAGCAGAACACAGCCTGGCAGCACCATGTGACCTTGCACCTGTGACTAGCAAGACTCCGACCTATACAAGTATCGATTTAATGGGCCAAAGCACAGAAGTTATAGTTCGCGTCAGCTGGAAGTTTGAGGAACAGAAAGACGGCCTCATAAGAATTCTCGAGGTAGCCAGCGCAGAGCTGAAAGACTTCAACAATAAGGTTCTGCCGTTGATCGCATCCAAAGCCGCTATCCCACGCGACGACTGCGACGTGAACTCTTCAATAGATGGATATAGCGCTTCTCCTCGAGGGCCGTCGCTACTGTTACGCTTCGACATATCCGCAACCAAGTGGACTTGTCCAGGGATGGATGTGCCGTGTCCAACTTTTAGCCAGCCCCTACGGTTTTGTTATAAGCGACTTGCGAAGACTGTTCTCGGGAAAGGAAACGGATGGTACGAGGCGACCTTCGTCCCAAAATTTAAAGGCAATGACATTCTGTTAGACGTTACGGAAAACAGCGATTTCTCAGTCAACAATGTCTTGGGATTAGGGGGCACATTTGGAAGCATGTTTGGCGGCATTGCCAACAGCTTGGCGAATGTCGGAAAGTTCTCCGTCCCTTATCCAGAGCTAAAGCTTACAAATGATGATCTGCAAAGCGGCGATAACGCGCTCCCCGTAAAGTGGAATTGGGCAAATGAACGCGCGTATTTTAGATCAGTGTCTGAGCAGACACCCGGCGGGCCTCAGAATGGCGCACTCGAATTGGTACGAGAGCGCTCAACTGCTCAGAGGCCCGCGGTCACTTGCGTGTTTCGAGATGAAGTCCAGCACTAAATCATTTTGAGCCCACATCGATTGGAGCGATGATGGACATTAAACGAACTATAGTGGGCTCAGCCGCAGTTGTTGTTAGTTCACTTTGGCTGTCGGGTTGCGGCAACCTCGATTTATGCAAAAACAAGTGCGATTACCCCAAAGTCCATGACAGCTTTTGTGGTTGTCAAGACTACACTAGTCCTTCCAATGGCGGAGCCCCTCGCTCAGGTCCGTATGCTGACTGCATCTGCAGCTACAGTTCTGGCCTTGTTGGCGCTTGGTTTCCATATCGCCCCCCAGGGTACGGCTCTTCTCTCCAGACTATTGACGTCTACGCAAGCACGTGTACGTCGACAACGGTGTGCGAGTTGAAGAAGGACTCACAAGGCGAACACTGGGATTTTATTACGGGCAAGGTTACCATTGCTAGGCCAACTTGGTATCAAAGCACTAACATAGAAGGCCACACTGTTTGGGCTATTTTCGGCAATCCACAGCAACACGGTTCACTTGAGCTGAACTACACGCCAGTTCTATACACAAAACTTGCGAGAACGCTCGCTGACTTAGTCTCGCCGGCGGCATTCGAAAACACTTCCGAGGGTTGCCAAGTCGCCTGTGACAGCAATAGCCCGTTCTGCCAAACCTTTACTTTAGAGCCTGGACAGGCTTCTGGCCTTACCACCCTGACGAATCGTTTGCTTGATAAACCGGGAACGCTTTCTGCATCTGAGCTTCGAGAAATGTTCGAATTAGAAAGCGATCCATGTGGTCGAGGAGAAACATCCTTTAAGGACGGAATAGTCAACAACGTGGGCGAAGAGGCATGCGTGCTCCGGGCGGATGGCGACGCCGCTCGCTACAACGCAAAAATTTCGGTTCCTGTAAATTTGCAAGGAGAGTTCAAAGTAACAAACGGCGCGGTTAGCTTCAGCTTTCCGTCTCCGGAGACGCGTGCCGAGTTACACTTTCTACCAGATGAAGGTGAAGGAGACAAAAGAAAAGCTAGTTTGCTGAAGGCCTTAGACGAGGAGCAAGGAGGCCCGATTAAAAACGTTTACGCGAACAGAAAGTACGTCGATTTTTCGGTTGGAGATAAGAGCTGTTTCCGAGTTTCCCTTCCTCAAAACCGATGACTCCAGCGTAGCGACTAACCAACGAATCTCGAAAGACTAGCTGTTCCGTAGTCTTCTTGAGACAGCGTACGCTATCTAAAGTAACGCAAAACTCTAGTTATGGGTGCCCAAAGTTCGGCCTCAGCATTGCCGTGTTATGGCCAGAACTGTCTAAGGTGATGAAGTATGGGCGGATAAGGCAGCATCAGCCTGACATTCTTTGCCCGCATGACAACGTCATTTTTTCAGCGCGGAAGCGCTCTTTAGCTATTGACCTCTCAGGTCGTGCTGTCAGAATGATTCAATCCTTACTTGATCAGCTTTTTCAGCAGTTCTGGGGGAAATCATGCTTAGGACGCTAGTCGCCGTTGTGCTTATCGCGAGTCCTTGTGCTGCCTACGCCGAAAACGGATCAAAGCTCGCTGCATTGCTGAGCCCGCTAAAGCAGGTGCCGAACGCATCTATGATTTACCGTGTAAAATCCTGTAACGGGTCCTGTGGTGGTAAAGAGTATAGTTGGACGTGCCCCGACGACAAGTCGTGTTACATGGATTGCGCCGCTAAGCAGGGAAAGTGTAATTGACAGAACTTCAAGGAGGCAGCCATCAGCCGTGGCGCGCCCAGTTTAGTCGACGAGCTTCAACACTAGGCGGTCAGATTTTGCTAGGCTGCAACTTGCCTTGACCGCCTCATAGCTAAACGGAGCCTATCAGAACGACCTATTGAGCAGATGGAAGTCGACGCCATCGGCCCGGTGATCGCGACCTACGCATTCGCGTCGCTGCTTCGCCCCGAGTTTGGACGGCCACCGCGTATCCGGTTAGGTGGCGATCTCGGACCATTGGTTGCCGGGCTCAGAAATTGTTCTGGCTGCGCACCATTGAGCACAGAGATTGCGAGGCGATTTTGATCGCAAACCGCCGATACGCGCGATGCGCGGTCCGTGCTGCGGCGCGAGCCGGAACGTTGAGACGGTAGTATCCGCGCCCGTCGGAAACAATCAGCGTGCGCCAGTTGCGCTTGGCCTTGAACAGATCGACCATCCGCATAGTCGACGCATTGCAGTTCATCAGCAGTTCTTTTCCATGACGCCAAGGGTTGTCCGATTGAGCTGCATGATGAAGCTCGCGAACGACGGACGCCTGCAGGATCCCAAGCCGAAATATCTCGCCGTTGAGGACGACCTCCGCATAGTTGTTGCGATGGAGAAATGCGTCGCCGCTCTGAACATTGGCTTCGGTCGGCTGTTCGGCGGAGCGAGTTGTGCCGATGCCGTGGGCCGCCTCGAACCGGTCGCGCTCTCTCCGCGTGACCAGGAGGTCAGCTATTCGCACTCGGATAGGCTGCTCATCCGACGCGAGATCAATAAAGCCGTCAGGCGTGTTCGGCTTGAAACGCGCAATTGCGCCGGAACCTACGCGAAAGATGGGCCAGAGATCGGATGAGACGACAAGCTGAGGTCCGTGCAAGATCCTCTCGGACTCCAGGATTCGCACCATCCCGCGGTCGCCGGCCTCGAACCTGCCGGTCTCGACACGCGTGCCGATGGTCATCACCGCGATCTCCAGCAACCCGTCGAGCGTATAGCAGGCGAAATCTGGTATCGACGCGCCCCAGCAGTTTGCGATCTCATCCAGATGGAAATAGCTCTTCGGAGGCAACGCCATTTCTGCTCCTGCCGTTCGGCTGGGGTGACGAGGTTAGATGCTGGTCACCAGGCCATATTTCTGGAAGCGAACGAGCATGAACGTTGCCGAGACGCCGAACAGCTCGGCCATTTCAAAAGCAAGCGTCTCGATCGCGTCGAACCCTGCCTTGTACCCGTTGACGACCGGCAAGCCATCTGACTGTGGCACCTCCATCAAGGGAACGCGGAGCGCCGCTGCTCGCTTATGCAGTCGCACGTGCAGCAGGGAGCATGGCACCAGGAATGCGCCCATGAATTCGTTGGCGCGCCATTCCGACCAGTCGATACCGCCGTCGCTCGCCCCCTCGCCCGGAACAGACTGCTGAAAATGCCGCATAGGAAGCGCCCCCGCCTCAGGCGGTCGGGACTGCCCGCGCCTGATCCATGACGGGGCATCAAACACGGCGTGACCGAGCTCGTGGACGACGGTGCTACGGGCAAGGTCCTCGCGATCGCCTATAAGCTCACCATTGACGGAGATCATCGCGGCCGACGGCCAGCTCTCGTCGTATTCGATCGCGCCCATGACGGGATGGCCGGCATCGTCCGTCACGGATCGCCCGATTTCCCAATGGGCCTCATAGCTGAGGCCGTTCACCGTGAAGCGATTGGAGCGCGCGACGATCCGCGAAAGCTCGATCTTCGGGCGCGACATTCGCCCTCCGATCTGCTGCCGCGCGATCTCTCCGATTTGCCAGATCTCTTCGCGGCGCAGCCTGGCTGGCTCCAGCGACGGCCGGAGGTGGGGATAGTTCAACATCAACATCGCCACTTCTCTCAGCGTGAGGCCCGGCGGTAGAGCGCAAAGACCTCCGACGCCCGGCTCTGCAGGTCGGGAGGTAAACGGCGAGCAGCGGCGAAGGCCTCGTCTTCCGGAATGTCGAGGGCCCGTGCAAGGCGCTCGATCAATTCGTCACGCGGCGCGCGCTCCCGATCACGTTCGATCCGCGAAAGATACGGCACCGAGATCTCAAGGGCCGCAGCGACGTCCAGCAGGGTGAGACCGCGCTCGCCGCGGCGCTCTCGAATGAATGCACCAAAGCTCACGTGTGCCTCCGACACCCTTTTTGCTCCTTTACGCAAATCTGCAATCTCCGGTCGCACATTCGCGAAACGAGGTCACAAACTGCCGACCTCAATGTTCTTATTTTGTTCCATCGAACTTTGTCGAGTCGAATCTTGAAAGCGCACGTGCGAAATCGATCGTCGCGCGCTTTTCGCGCGTCTGCGCGGGCCCACCATTGTTGCCGCAGCATTTCGCCAAGCGATTGATACGACTTACGAACGTTTGCCGCGTCGTGCCATGGTCAGCGCTTCCCCTTGAGGACATGGGCTTCCCTGGATGAGCCGCACAATTCGCCCCGAGACCACCTCAGAACGGCTCGGAGAGATCGCTGAGATCCTGGTCGCCGGCCTGACGCGGCTCCAGGCCCGGAAGTCCAGTTCTTTATCTCGCAACTTTGGAGAGAGTTCACTCGACTGTTCCGAGCACCAGAGCGGTCATGCCGACCGGAAATCTCTGGAGGCAGATTGATGAAGGACAACGTACTCGCTCGGATCGCCGCGCTGAAAACGATGGCAGCTCCGCAGCTCAAGCAGCAATGGCGCGAACTGTTCGAGGCCGAGCCGCCGCCCTACAACCGGCGCTTCCTGGAGAGTCGGCTGGCCTATCGGATCCAGGAACTGGCCTATGGCGGGTTGAAGAAGGAGACCGTCGAACGGCTGCGGGCGCTCGCCAAGCAGTATGACGGCGGCAAGCCCAGCGCGAAGTCGAAGTTTCGCAACGATCGACTCCCGGTTGCCGGCACACGGCTGATCCGGGAATGGGAAGGCGTCGAGCACTGCGTCACCGTGCGCGGCGATCATTTCGAGTATGAGGGACGGCCCTACAAATCGCTGTCGTCAATCGCTCGCGAGATTGCCGGCTCGCGCTGGAACGGCTGGGTCTTTTTCGGCCTGAAGAACAGCCGGGGCAAAGCATGAGCCGATCAGCGCGACCAAGCCCGGCGTATGGAGGCAATCCAAGCGGACCGGTATCCGACAAGCGTCGCTCAGCCAACGCTAGCACGATCCGCTCTCCGATTCGGAAGATCCGCTGCGCGGTCTACACGCGGAAGTCGACTGAGGAAGGGCTGGAGATGGAATTCAACTCCCTCGACGCCCAGCGGGAGTCCTGTGAGGCGTATGTCGCGAGCCAGCGCGCCGAAGGCTGGCTGCTCCTGTCCGATCGGTACGACGACGGCGGATTCTCCGGCGGCACGCTGGAGCGGCCGGCGCTCAAGCGCCTGCTCGCAGATATCGAAGCCGGAGGCGTCGACGTCGTCGTCGTCTACAAGATCGACCGGCTATCGCGGTCCCTCATGGACTTCGCCAAGCTCGTCGAGGTGTTTGACCGCCGAAACGTGACATTCGTGAGCGTCACACAATCGTTCAACACGACGACCTCGATGGGCCGACTGACGCTCAACGTGCTGCTGTCCTTCGCCCAGTTCGAGCGCGAGGTGATCGGCGAACGCATTCGGGACAAGTTTGCCGCCTCCCGCCGCAAGGGCATGTGGATGGGCGGCTGGGCACCGCTCGGCTATGAGGTTCGGGACCGCAAGCTGATCGTCAACGAAGAGGACGCCAAACTCGTCAGATCAATTTTCCAGCGCTTCCTGAAAACAGGGTCGGCGACGATCCTGGCCCGACAGCTTGTGCAGGAGGGAGTCCGAAACAAATACGGCAAGCTGATCGACAAGGGGATGCTCTACAAGCTGCTGCACAACCCGGTCTATATCGGAGAAGCCGTCCACAAAGGCGTCAGCTATCCCGGCGAGCACGACGCGATTCTGGATCGAAAGACCTGGGACAAGGTGCAGGCGCATCTGCAGATCGATCCGCGCAAGCGATCCAACGCGGCAAGAGGTCAGACCCCAGCGCTGCTGAAGGGTCTCATCCATGGCCCGGACGGCACCGCTATGTCACCGTCGCACACGCGCAAGAAGGGCATGCTTTACCGCTATTACGTCAGCCAAACGATCCTGAAGCAGGCGCGGACCGATATGCCAGTCGGGCGGGTGCCGGCCGCTGAGGTCGAGAAGATAGTGGTCGACCAGGTCCGCATTCTGCTGCGATCTCCGGAAATCATCGTCAGGACGTGGCGGCAGGCGCGCGAGACGTCGCCAGAACTGACCGAGGCCGAGGTGAGGACGGCGCTGGTCGAATTCGAGCCGCTATGGAATGAACTGTTTCCCGCGGAGCAAGCGCGCATCGTCCAGCTTTTGGTCGAGCGGGTTGATGTCGCCGCCGATGGCATAGAGGTGAACCTGGGCATCGAAGGTATCGGCACCCTCGTCGCAGAACTCACGGCCAAGTCGCGCAGCCAGCAGGACGCCGCATGACGGATGAGGCCGAATCTCCCAAGATCAGCATCAGTAGGGATGAGCGGACAGTCACGGTGCGTATCCCCGTTCGGTTTCGGCAACGCGCTGGCCGGAAGCAAATTCTGACGCCCCGGGGTTCAGTCCCTTGGTCGCCCGCACCGCGCGTCGACCATTCCCTGCTCAAGGCCGTTGTCCGCGCCCACCGC
This sequence comes from Bradyrhizobium sp. HKCCYLS2038, assembly GCF_051167655.1. Taxonomy (NCBI): domain Bacteria; kingdom Pseudomonadati; phylum Pseudomonadota; class Alphaproteobacteria; order Hyphomicrobiales; family Nitrobacteraceae; genus Bradyrhizobium; species Bradyrhizobium sp. HKCCYLS2038. The sequence goes on from NZ_JBNPTM010000004.1 coordinate 407,145, forward strand.
TGGCGCGAAATGCTGGAGAACGGCGAATACAGCTGCGCGGCCGAACTCGCCAAGGCGGAAAAGGTCAACGATTCCTACGTCAGCAGGATTCTGCGGCTAACTCTACTGTCCCCCGACATTATCGAGGCGATCGTTGATGGCAGGCAGCCGCCCACGATGCAGGTGGATGATCTGCTGAAGCCGCTGCCGGTGGAGTGGGAGGAGCAAAGGCATCTCCTATTCGGCGAGCAATGCGCCATGCCGCATTAGCAGATACTATTTCTTGCCCTCCATGGTGTCGCGTTCCGGACAATCTCGGGCAGCCGCGTCAATGCCGCACCCTAAACCCTCAAGCGTCATATTTTCTGCGATTACGTCGTGAGGAATGAGAGCATAGGTCCAAGGCTTGCCTCCATGACCAAGGGCATGATCTGAAGCATGCTTGCACCAGCTGACGGCTGCATCCCGCTTCGCCAGCACCTCCGAATCGGTCATCTGGTTGGCCGCCTTCGGTTCCAACATGAAGATTCGATCCCGAGTCTCGGCCACGAAATCGGGCTGATACTCTGGATTGTCCGCACCCCATTTGTAGTAAATTTGGAATTGGCCCTTGGCAGGCTTAAACCACTTCAAGGCTTCGCGCTCCAGGATGATGGCGAGCTTTCGCTCAGCGTCGGACTGGAACTTCTGGACGGGGTAGAGGCATCTCGCAAAACCGCCGAAGAGGTACTTCGACATGTTGCTTTTATCGGCGGGGGACGTCCTAAAATCGAGTGGCTGCTCCCCTGCGGCAGCAGTGTAGGCGCTAGGCCGAAGCGCCGTGAAGCCCCGTGTGACGACTACCTCGTATTCGACTTCGGTGTCTTGCCAGAAATGGCTCTGCATCTGTGCGTGAACGAAGCGCGCAATTTCCTTCTGGTGAAGTCTCAGGATCTTACGAACCCCGTCCTCGGGATGCGTCGCCAACAGGTGGGTTGCGACCTGAGACGCTAGATCATAAAGCAAATCGGCATGCTCGTCGTAGGCCACGTCGTCGAAGTCGACCAGACCGCTGACGACGTAATCCTCCAACTTTTGCTCATCGATGTTGCCAGCCCCGAGGCCGATCCGATCGACTTGCCCGGTCCGCAGATGGGCAGCCCATAGCGTTTCGTTCGGCACTTCGTAGCGCATGCGCGATAGATCGAGCGTGAAGTGATGGAAGCCTGACTTCACCTCGCCCTTGGGCGTGACAAGGATACGGGGAATATCGATCGTTTGCTGGACCACAAGATCGACGGTCCTGGCGACGATTGCCGTGAGATCGGGTTGCTTAGCAATCCCCTCCAGCTCCATCTGAGCAGGCCGATACTGGCTTTGGACCTCCCGCAGAACCGCCGCCTGAACCTCCGGATTTTGAAGATGCGCGACGCCGGGCAAGCGCGACGGCTCGGTTTCCATCTTGCGGATCACGTCATAGGCGATCCGAACAACCTGCTGCTCCTCATGCGTGAATTCGGTCGGCGCTTCCTGAAAGCTCGATGCTCCGTTCGCCGCCGTATCGGAGCGCAGGCCAAGCTTCGCGGCAAGTTGAGGCCGGGACTCGACCGTGATCGTCTTCTGCTGCAGTTGCTCTTCGGTGAGGATCACCTGCTGCAGGCGGATGGCAGAGTCCGGCTTGCGTGCTTCGTCGACGATCTCCTGGAAACGGTCATGCGCCACAATGTTCAGGCGATCGACGGCGGTCACCCCTGTCCGCCGGCCATAGGGAAGTCGAAGCCCACGCCCGATCGATTGCTCGATCAGCGTGCGCGCATTGGCGGCGCGCAGGGGCACGATCGTGTAGAGATTGGTGACGTCCCAACCCTCTTTCAGCATGTTGACGTGAATGACAATCTCTGTCGGCTCATCCGGGCTTTCGACTTTGAGCAGCCTTTCGATCGTCTCCTCCTCCTTCACGCTGGAGTCGACCTGGATGACCTTGTCCGCATAGCGTCCCTCGAAAAATGCGGCGGACTTCACCAGTGTCATCAGCTCCGCTGCGTGCGTCGTGTCGCGAGCGATCACCAGCATGAAAGGCTTGACGATCCGCTCGCCGACCTGGCGCGCATACGTTTCCAATTCGACCTTGACACTTTCATGGAGGCGCACGCCATCTTCCAGCTTGATCTGCTGAAGCTGCTCGGGCGATTTCCCGGCCGCGACGAAGTTCTCGCGGGTGACGACAGCGGGCTCCTTCACGAAGCCGTCCGCCATGGCGCGGCCGAGCGGATAGTCGAAGATGACGTTCTGGAACGGCGAAGGTCCACGCGTCGTCTCGACAAACGGGGTGGCCGTCAGCTCCAAACCCATGACCGGTTTCAGCTCATTTATGGCGCGCACGCCCGCAGTCGCGCGGTAGCGGTGGGACTCGTCCATGATCAAGACGAGGTCATTCTGGGAAGCCAGATAGTCGAAATAGCTGTCCCCGATCTCCTCCTTGAAGCTGCGGATGCGCGGGCTCCGGCCACCGCGCACCTCCGAGTTGATCTTGGAGATGTTGAAGATGTTGATCGTAACCGGGAACAGATTTCCACCACTCGCGATCTGCCGCTCGAAATTGTCACCCGTCGTAATGACAGGCGGCGAAATCGCAAACTCTGCGATGCCCTTCAGGACATACTTCGGCGTGTTGGGCGTGAAGTCTGCGATCAGCTTGCTGTAGATCGTTAGGTTCGGCGCGAGCACGAAGAAGTTGTTCAGGCCGTGCGCCAGATGCAGATAGGCGATGAACGCGCCCATGAGCCGGGTCTTGCCGACGCCCGTCGCCAGCGCGAAACACAGGCTCGGGAAGTCGCGCTCGAAATCCGTGACGCTCGGAAATTCGGCTCGGATCGCCGCAAGCGCCGCCTCGAGATCGGCGTCCTTTCGCGGCAGCGACAGCTCGGTGACACGGTCGAGAATTTCAAGAGATTGCCGCTGCGGAGCTCGGAGACTGAGACGGCCAGCGATGGCGTTGACGTGACGGTTCATTGATCGTCTCCCGCAACATCGAACAGGCCCGGCTGGGAGGCGTAACGAGGTGATGCCTTGTCGATAGCCTTGGGCGAAGGCGACGCTTTTGGGAGGTTTTCGACATTGAGGCTGTAGTCATCATGACCCCATTCGCAGCGCTGGCGAATGTAGTTCGGGATCTTTTTAACCGTAAGGTTCGGCCATGCGGACAAGTTGCCGCGGAAGGCCGCGCAGAGAACGAGCAGTGTGCGTCCCTCGCCAACTTCCTCACTCAAGGCATCAAGGTGCTCCGGCGAGAGTGTCTGGGTCGTCACATAGATGAAGTCGCGTTCGGTCGAAGTGCCGTGCTGCCAATACATGTTGTCGCTGGGCGCATAGGTGAAGCCCTCGATCTTGCACAGCGCTTCGGCCAGCATCTCGGCGTTGTATACCTTGCTGATGACATCGCGGCCCCATTTGTCCTTTTCGAGGAGCGACGGCGCAAGCTTGAAATAGCGGAACCCCCCACCGCCTTTCCAACCGGTCGCCTCCGTCACGCCACCCTGGTCCTCACCGTCGATGACCGTCTTCAGCCGAGGGATGATATGCGTGTGGCAATGGTCGCCCAGCTCCACCATGATCCAGCGGCGCCCCATCTTGTGGGCGACTGCACCCGTCGTGCCGGAGCCAGCAAAAGAGTCGAGGACAAGGTCGCCCGGGTTGGTCGCAATGTGTATAATCCGCCTCATTAAACGCTCGGGTTTAGGAGTGTCGAACAGTTCGACCTTCGGGAAAAGGTTAATCATCTCCTTCTTCGCTTCATCCGTGTTCCCAACTTCTGTATGGGGCCACCAAGTCCACGGAACAGCACCAGGAACCTCAGACAGGTAACGGATCGTGGTAGGCTGGCTATTTCCGTCCCGTCCGAAATAGATGCGGCCCTCAGCCAGCATCCTGTCGAAAACATCCTTTGAATATCGCCAACAGTTTCCAGCAGGAGGATCAAATGACTTTCCCGTTGGACCAACAATTGTATAAAATTGAGATTTTGTTGCGTGGCCAGCCTGCGCGGTAATTGGTATTGTACGCCATGGCCCCTTGGGGTCGTTCGTAGGGTTTTTATATACCTTTTTCTGCTCGTCAGTAAGTTCGAGCATGTTACGATCTCTCTTAAAGAAATCCGGCGATTTTGCATAAACGACTATGTATTCGTGCACGTCACCAATCGCTTCACGGTTTTCGCGTGAATAGCGCTTTTGCCAAACGTTCGTTGCAATGTGATTTGAGCGTCCGAAAATTTCGTCCATTACGACGCGTAAATAGGGCATCTCGTAGTCGTCGATTGAAATCCAAAATGACCCTTCTGGAGACAACAGTCGCCACAAAATTTGCAGTCTTACGCTAATTAGTGACAACCACGTAGAGTGCTCTAGACCATCATCATAATGCTCGAAAGCGCTTCCCGTGTTGTATGGAGGATCGATATAAATGCACTTCACCTTGCCGGCGAATTCCTGCTCCAGCGCCTTCAGCGCAAGCAGGTTATCCCCGAAGATCAACCGGTTGTCGAAAATGTCATCGTCGCTCACTCGATGTTTCGCGTGATAGGACTTCTCCGGGTTCTCCAGCAGAATTCGCGGCTCCAATCGCGGCCGATTTTCTTTTCCGACCCAGGTTAGTTCGAGTTTTTGCTTTTTGGTCACGCTTGGTCCGTGGAGGCTGCGGCCGTTGCCGGCGCAGCCGCGCTAGCAGGGGCCTGTGGGTTCTGAGCGGCATCCAGTTCGCCCAACCGAAGGAGAACCTTCTCGGCAAGCGGTTGCGCGTCGGTGAGATTGCGGAAAATGGCAAGAAAGCCACGATCGATTTGCATAGCCTTGGAAGTCGCAAAAATCACCTCGGAAAGATGATTGGTCTGCTGCGAAATCTCGCGCTCCTCCTCGGCGGTGAGGCTAGGAGCGGCCTTTGCGATAAGCCCCGGGAGACGATGTGCGACCAAGCTCATGACAAGGTAGCGGCCGTGCCGGAAAAACATTCGCCGATCGTAGGCTGTCTCCGCCCGCTCACTCCCGGCCAGAATACGGTCAATGAACTGGTAGATGCGCACGAGCCGACAGATCCGAACGCCGGACAGCGACGCCGGAAAGAGCTGCGCGTAAATCGAGCCATCCTGTTCCCAGAGGCGGCCGATTTCACGCTTGGCGGTGACGACGAGATCGACCGCGTTCGTACCTCTTTGACCCCTTCGCTGACCATCTGGAACAGCGAATGAAAGGCAGGCCAGCGCAAGCGCCGCCTCTTCCAGCGTGAACGCGTCGTCCTGCCTGATCCGTGATTCAACTGACGGACGGTAATGGTAGCGAATACCGACGGCAGCGAGTTCCTGCCGGATGCGCTCCTGATTGGGATCGAGCGCAGCAAAGTCGACCCCTCGCACCTGGTTCTGATAGTTCCGCGCTTTCGTTACGCGCACGGCGAAATCGTCGGCAGGATCTGGGACCTCGATGATCGTGATGTGCAGCTTCGCGTTCTCGGAGATCGCGGCCGCAAGCGACGCCGTCGTGATGGAGCCGGCGGTCTGAGCGCCATTGACGATCGAGAATGCGGTGAGCCTGAACACACACCGGTCGGGTGAACCCAGCGCTTGCGTGATGGCCGTCGTGACAGCCGTAATGCCGTTGTTCAGGTAGAAGAAATCCTCCGGGCGTCGCCGGACCGTCTCTTCGATTGCAACGTTGACGCCGACCGAGCCGAGATAGTGCCGGATGTTGCGCTCGAAGAGCGCGGTTCCGTGCTCGGTCACGAGCGCCGCAAGTTCTTGGCCTTTCACCAGTCCATAGACCGCCTTTCGCGGTGCGGTCACGCTCGACCATTTCTCCAGGGTGAGACGGACGTCTACTGCCTGGTTTGCCTGCTCGGCAACCATCCAGTCATAGGTCTGGGTGATGCCCACAACAGTGGCACTCATGCAGTCCGAAAGGCTGTTGCACTGAGCGACGTAAGCGTCGAGGTCAGCCTTCGCGTGGCCGTCCAATGCTTCGCCGAGGAATGGAAGTACGAGGCAGATCTTCACGCCCGGGGTGTCCAGAGCTTCCTCTATTTCGTCCAGACGATTCCTGACCGCCGCATTGAACCCGTCGAAGCGCCGCTCCATGAGCGCTTTGGTGCCATTGATGAACTTGAGAGTTTCCGCTTGATTGGGGCCTGTGCCCTGCGGGTTCTCGGCGTTGTTCGGCCGCTTATACTTGGATTGAACCACCAGCAGTCGCTGACCGGCCCGATCGAAATGAAGCGCGTCGATACCACCGTCATCTCCTCCGTCGACCAGCGCACCTGCGGCAATTGCATCGGAGATCCCGCACGCCCCGCAGAGTGAATAGGCAGCCAGCGAACGCGAGCAACGATCAACATCGTGTTGCTCTGGTGTCCAACGCTGGGCGCGCTCTGGCACCAGCGGGAAGAATCGGCGCCGGAGCGCAGCTTCGATGTGGGCGATTTTCTCCGCAGCGTTGGGCATCGTTTTCAAACCAACTTCCAGCGGATCGTAAAGAGCGGAACAACATCGGCTTTTTGTTCCAATTTCGCCTCGATCTGTGCAATGAGCTCTGACCGCTGCTTATCGATCTGGTCCTGCGCATCAAAAAGGGCTCGTCGCTTATGATTTCTTAGCGCTTCCAAGGATTTGATCTGCTTCTGCCCCGCAAGCTTTTCCTCCAGCGTCAATGCGGTCGTCGCAGCGCGCCGCGCATCCTTGATTTGCCTGTCGATCTCTTTGATTTCCCGTTCAAGGCCGACTTTGAGGTCATCCGCCCAGCCGTCAAGCTTGTCCGCTTCGGCTTCGAAGAAGCGTGCATTGCGCTCCGAGATCGAATGCTGGACGCCCTGCTGCTGGAGACGAATAGCGCCATTCAGCCGATCCATCGTTTGCGCTGGGGCGACCACCTCTGGCCCGACCTCTCCTGCCAATGTCAGGAGGCGTAACGCGGCATCGTCGCTCAACAGTTCGCCAGCGTCCGACAAGCCGGACAAGAGCAGGTGGTCTTCGGCCTGGTCGAGGGCTTCGATGGTAAGCGCCGACGCCACAAGCCATCCTGCCTGACCCTTATGTGGATCAAGCGCGCTAACTTTCCCAGCGTGATTGGTGTAGTCGAAAGTCAGCTCCGCCGGCGCGAGCTTTCGCGCCTTCGCTCGTTCGACGATTGCTTCGCCCAAAGGGTGGCTCAGCCGGTAAAGGTGAGCCTCACCCGATCGGCGTGGCAGCTCGTAGAGGCCAAGTGGAATTTCCCGGCCATCCGCCCATGCCGGTTTGGAAGCTAAACGGAAAGACGAGGCGTTTAGGAATTCGGCGCAACCATTCAGTTCATGCCGTGTGACACGCATGAACAATTGTTCAAAGCGGTCTAGGTACACTTTCGCATCTTCATCACGAACTTTGAGCTTCTCGCGAACCTCATCATCGAAATTCTCAAGTAACTTCTTTCGAGTTTGGCTCATTGCCTCGTTGATTTCGAGGCTGAGCTCCAGTTGGAGCTGGTCAAAAGCCGTTTTGATCTCTGCCGTTTGCCGGCACTGCTGATAGATGGCGCTGATCCGCTTCTCGAAGTCTACGCCAGACTCGATGGCCCCCAACACCTCGTCACTCGCTCCGAATACGCCTTCGAACAACTTGAATTTTTCGGACAGAAGCTGATACACGCGTTGATCGGCTTCGTTCTTGCGATTGAGGAAGTTGACTACCACAACGTCGTGCTTCTGGCCGTAGCGATGGCACCGGCCAATTCGCTGTTCAATCCGCTGCGGATTCCAGGGCAAGTCGTAGTTCACGACCAGCGAGCAGAATTGAAGATTGATACCCTCCGCGCCCGCCTCGGTCGCGATCATGATATGGCCTTCTTCGCGAAAATAGTCGACCAAGGCCGATCGCATGTCTGCGGTCTTCGACCCGCTAACGCGATCCGAGCCTTGATGACGCTCGATCCATCTGGCGTAAATTTGCTTCGAGCGATCGTCAGTGTTCGTGCCGTTAAACAGCACAATACCATCGGCATATGGGCTGTCGGCTAAGATCCGTAGCAGATACGCCTGAGTCTTTCGTGACTCAGTGAAGATGATTGCCTTTGGCGCGGCGCCAAGTTCCTTGGCTTTGGCGAAGCCCACATCCAGGGCCTTCAGAAGCGCCTTTCCCTTCGCATTATGTTCGATCGAGGTGGCGAGCCGAGCAAACTCATTCAGGTCGGCGATTTCGGACTCGATCGCCATGCGATCGGTTTCGGTAAGCGGTTCAAGTTCCTCGTCCTCTGTCCACTCTTCAGCCGTAGTCTCAAGGCTCTCGTAGTCCTCAGCGAGTTCGTCTTCGAGTGTCGCTCGGACCTCATGCTTCTTCAGCTTGCCTTGCATGCGCTGCGACATTGAAGACAGCGCGCCAGCAATGGCAAAGGTAGAAGACGCGAGCAGCTTCCGCAGAACGAGAGTCATCAGGGAACGCTGACTGGCCGGCAAGGCTTGGAGATTATCTCGTCGCAGATACTCCGATACGAGTTCATACAGCCGATCCTCTCCGTCGGTCGGCGTGAACTCTTCAATCAGTGCCAAGCGACGCGTGTACGGGACGTAGGCTGTCACCTGCCGACGTAAGGTCCGGTGGCAGAGTGGCTTCAGGCGCTCTTTGAGAACATGAAAGACGCGATCCTGCTTCAGATTGGCAAATTGTTCACGGAAACTTTTGATATCTCCGAATGCGTGTTCGTCGACAAAACTCACCAGACCAAAAAGCTCCAACAGAGAATTCTGCAGTGGAGTCGCCGTCAGCAGCAGTTTCTGCTTCTGCCCGAGCGCATGCTTCAACGTGTTGGCGATCACATTGGACGGCTTGTAGACGTTCCGAAGCCTGTGGGCTTCATCGATCACAACTAAGTCCCACGGCATGGCATGAACATCTGACGCTTTGTTTCGAGCGAATTGAAACGAGCAGATGACCACCGTATCTTCAACGTCAAAAGGACGAAAACGACCCGACTTGATTGCCTCGTTGTAGGAACGTGACTCAAGGATCGTACACGGAAGAAAGAATTTCTCGCTTAATTCCTGATACCACTGCTTCCGCAGGTTTGACGGGGTAATGATGAGAACGCAGCGCTTTCGCTCCGCCCAGCGCTGCGAAATAACAAGCCCTGCTTCGATAGTCTTCCCAAGGCCCACCTCGTCGGCCAGGAGCGCACCTTTCGAGAGGGGCGATGAAAATGCGAAAAGCGCCGCGTCAACTTGATGCGGATTGAGATCCACCTGCGCCCCGGCGACAGCGCCAGCGAGCTTCTCGGCACTGTCGGGGGCACATCTTCGGGTGAGTTGGTGGGCAAAGAGTTTGGCTTGATAGTCGGTGATGGGCATCGAAGACTCGTCCACGCATAATATCCCATCCGCTGTTGAAAAGCTTCGATTGCCACCGAGGAATATCATGTGTTGCAACAATCGAACGGCTCACGAACCAAACACTGAACCGCATGTCAACTGTAGCGCGAGTTTCGAGGCCATACATCGTCTTTAAGGCCCCCGGCTGTGTAACGCTGAATTTCAGGAGACCTGCGCTAAGGCGTCAAATGCGAGCTCGACCATGGGCCCGGATTGGCTCGATGCCTCCCTCCCCATCCAACAGCAATTGCGAACCAAACCCCACTGACCATCTTGTAAGATACTGAAACCAAGGTATTTTTCAAAACCGTACTGAATCCGCGCAGTTCAGAGGTCCGGAGAAAAACTGCCCGTTCGGAGAAAAATTGGCCCCTCGCCTAATTTGGGCATCCGAACCCAAAACGAAAAAAGCCCGCAAAACCCGGGCTTTTTCGCCGCCAACATCGCCCGGAGAACCGGCGCCATAGGCCATTCTGGCGGAGAGAGTGGGATTCGAACCCACGGTACGGTTTCCCGCACACACGCTTTCCAAGCGTGCGCCTTAAGCCACTCGGCCATCTCTCCGGCGGCCCTCTCTTGGCGGGGTCGGGGGCGTTTTGCAAGCGGGGTGGAGCGGTTCGGGCCAAATTTCCTCCAAATCCTTGAGAAAGATCGAAAATCGGGCCGATCTCCAAGCTGGAGCGGTGCCCCGTCAGAGGCCTGCGGGGCCTGGTGAACCGGCCGCTGCGATGGCGCGACCACTGATTTGCGCTCCCTGGTCGGGGCGGCCCACGAGAGGACATGTGCCCATGCCGCAATCCCCCCGTTTCCGCTCCGTCCTGATGCTGACCGCGGCGCTCTGCCTCGCCGGGGGTGGCGCCGCACGGGCCGATCAATGCACCCGGCAGGGCGTCGACGTCACCTGTGACGATGGCCGCAAGGGCATCTGGCAGGGCGACGCCATCCTGTGGCCGGACGGGACCAAGTCCAGCCTCAAGCCGCACCCGTCGGTCATCGTCGGCAACAAGGCCTCGGTGGTGGTCGGGCCCGGCGTGTTCGTCGGCCAGGGCAACGGCATGGTGCCGATGGACAATCCGAGCTCGCCAAACAAGCTGCGCTGCGCGGTGCTGGACGGCGTCTCGTACTGCCATTGAGGGACGGCTGAGGGCGCAACGGCGCGCTCAGCCGCAAAGGCTCAGTGATAGCGCGCGCTCGATGACGCTAGGCGTCCGGCGAGGAAGCCGGCCGACGGCGCCGGCAGGGGCTCGATCTCGGCGCTAGCGGCGGCATCGCCGTCCTGCAGCGCCTCGAGGAAATCGGCGAACCATTGCTGGATGGAATGGCGCCGCAGCTTGGCCATCAGGATCTCGTAGCGCATCCGACGCTCGTTGAGCGGCATCGCCAGCGCCATCGCGATGGTGCGGGCCATGCCGTCAATGTCATGCGGATTAACCAGGAGCGCGGCATCGAGCTCGTTGGCCGCGCCGGCGAATTTCGACAGCACGAGAACGCCGGGATCGACCGGGCTCTGGGCGGCGACATATTCCTTGGCAACGAGATTCATGCCGTCATGCAGCGGCGTCACCACGCCGACCTGCGCGCTGCGATAGAGTCCCGCGAGAACGCTCTGGCCATAGCCCTTGTTGAGATAGCGGATTGGCGTCCAGTCGGCCTCGCCATGGCGGCCATTGACCTCGCTGACGAGCCGCGCCACCTCGCCTTGCAGCTGTCCATAAGCCTCGATCGCCTCGCGCGAGGGCGTCGCGATCTGCAGCAGCGACGCAGCACGCAGCAAGGCCGGGTGCATCGTCCACATCCGGTCGAAGGCGTTGATGCGATTGACGAGACCTTTGGAGTAGTCGAGCCGGTCGACGCCGATCGCGAGCTTCTCGCCATGCAGGCTGCGGCGCAGCCGCGAGACATCGGGATGCGCGACCGCCTTCGCCGCCTGCTGCGCGAATCTGTCGGCATCAATGCCGATCGGAAACACCGCGAGACGGGTGCGGCCATGCAGCGACTTGACGACGCCGTCGCGCACCTGCAGGCCGAGATCGGCGCGAACGCAGGCGGTGAAGTTGTCGCGGTCGTCCTCGGTCTGGAAGCCGATCAGGTCATAGGCGAGCATCGCGGTGATGAGATCGCGGTGATTCGGCACGCTGTCGATGACGCCGCGCGCCGGCCACGGCGTGTGCAGGAAGAACCCGAGCGGACTCTTCACGCCCAGCGTGCGCAGCTCGGCCCCGAGCGAGAGGAAGTGATAGTCCTGGATCCAGAACAGAGTATCCGGCTTCTGAAAGCGCAGCAGCGCACGCGCGACGAAGGCGTTGACCTCGCGATAGGAGTCGTAGTCGTCCTGCGAGACGCGGATCAGGTCGCTGCGCGAATGCAGCGCCGGCCATAGTGCGGAATTCGCGAAGCCTTCGTAGTAGCCGGCATAATGTGCCGCCGGCAGATCCAGCAGCGCCAGCGCGCCCTCACCGAGTTGTTCGATCTCGGCGATCGGTTCCATCTGCGCGCCATCGCGCACACGACCAGAGGAACCCACCCACACTGCCCCGGATTTTTCCACAACGGGCAGCAGAGCTGCCGCAAGTCCGCCGGTCATTGGCTCGTTGGCTTTGCCACGCGCCACCCGATTCGAAACCACGACGAGGTTCACAGCTCCCCTCCTGTTGGTCATGTCGGTTAACAGCTGTTCATCAATATGGTTCCGGGCCACCCTTTCAACCAATTGAAACCAAATTCAGGCAGCCGCGCGATGTCATCGCAGCGTGCGGCAACTCAGAGCATTTCTAATCGAAAACATGCTTACGCTGTGCGAACACAACGCAGGTGGAACTACAAGGTTTAGCGTGAAGCTATCGAATTAGTTCCGAGTTGCGCCAATTGCGAAAGAAATGCGCGCACATGATCCGGTGCGTCGAAATGTCCGTCGACGCCGATGGCGCGGCGTCCAACCGAGAATGACAGGCCTGCGAAGTCAGGCATGATCGCAAACACCGATTCGTCGGTGACGTCGTCGCCGATGAAGAACGGCTTGCGTCCTTCGAACGGCGCATGCCGCATCAGCTCGCGCACGCCGCTCGCCTTGGTGAATCCGGCCGGCTTGATCTCGCAGACGCATTTGCCCGGCAGCACCTCGATCGGCGCCCCCGGCAGCTCGGCGCGGATGCGCGAGACCGCTTCGTAGATCGCCTTCTCCGCTTGCGGCGCGAGCCGATAATGCAGCGCCAGCGAATAGCCCTTGTCTTCGAGCAGAATGCCGGGACTGAGCTTCGCGATCGCCGCAAGCCGGCGCTTGAGTTCCTTGTCCAGCGGCGGCGCCTTGATCGCGTCGGCCTCGCTGCCACCCGCCAGACGCATCTCCGCGCCATGACCGCCGACGGCCGGAAACATGTCGGGCGCGAAGATCAGATCGATGTCGTTCAACGACCGGCCGGACACGAGTGCGAGCGCGCCGGAGGTGCGCTGCATCAGGACGTTCAATGTCTCGGACAATCCCGGCGGCACCCACACTTCGCGCGGCGTCGGCGCGAGATCGAGCAGCGTGCCGTCGATATCGAGCAGGATCGCGACCTCGCGCAGATGCGGCACCAGGCTGACCGGCGCCGGAACGATTTCCGCGGGCGCGGAGGTCTGAGAGACGATCAGCTCGGAATTGTCAGACATGCGCGACTACTCCAACACAGCCAGCGGCCGCGCGACCTGCTCGAGCGACTTGCGCTCGGCCGCGATCGCATAGCGCCACGCCACGAACGCCGCCACGCCCATCAGCGCGGCACCGAACAGATAGCCGGCGAACACTGCGCCCCGCGCGCCGCTGTCGAGCAGCGCACCAAATAGTGCCGGCCCCGCGACGCCACCGATGCCGGTGCCGACAGCATAGAACAGCGCGATCGCGAGCGCGCGCACCTCGAGCGGAAAATTCTCCGACACGGTGAGATAGGCCGCGCTGGCCGCGGGTGAGGCGAAGAAGAAGATCACCATCCACGCGACGGTCTGGGTCTGCGCGCTCAACACGTCGATCGAGAACAGATAGCCGGTGACCGCGAGCAGCGCGCCCGAAACGCCATAGGTGAACGTGATCATGGCGCGGCGGCCGAGCGTGTCGAACAGGCGGCCGAGCAGCAGCGGGCCGAGCACGTTGCCGGCCGCGAAGGGCAGGATGTACCAGCCGACGTGATCGGCCTTGATGCCGTAGAAGTCGGTCAGCACCAGCGCGAAGGTGAAGAAGATCGCGTTGTAGAAGAAAGCCTGCGCGATCATCAGGGTCAGGCCGACGAAGGAGCGCTGGCGATAGACCGAAAACAGCGTGCGTGCGACCTCGGCAAGCGGCGTGTGGTCGCGCATGCGCAACTTGATCTTCGGGAGCGATTTCGCGCGCTCCTCGCGGTCGTGGCCGGTGACGTTGCGCTCTATCGCCGTGACGATGTCATGTGCCTGGTCCGGGTAACCGTGGATCATGAGCCAACGCGGACTTTCAGGAATCCACATCCGCATGATCAGCACGACGAGGCCGAGACAGGCGCCGATCCCGTAGGCCAGCCGCCAGCCGATGTCGGGGCCGGCGAACGCCGGATCGAGCAGCACGATGGCGCCGACTGCGCCGAGCGCGGCCCCGAGCCAGAAGCTGCCGTTGATCATCAAGTCGGTCCAGCCGCGATAGCGCGCCGGCACCAGTTCCTGGATCGTCGAGTTGATCGCGGTGTATTCGCCGCCGATGCCAGCGCCGGTGAGAAAGCGAAACAGCGCATAGGTCGCGACGTTCCACGACAAGGCGGTGGCCGCGGTCGCGGAGAGATAGAGTGCCAGCGTGATGAAGAACAGTTTTCGACGGCCGATGCGGTCGGTGAGCCAGCCGAAGCCGAGCGCGCCGAGCACGGCGCCGGCGAGATAGGCGCTGTTGGCAAGCCCGATGTCGAGATTGGAGAAGTGCAGGCTCGGGCTCTGCTTCATCGCGCCGGACAACGCGCCCGCGAGCGTCACCTCGAGCCCGTCGAGCACCCAGGTGATGCCGAGCGCCAGCACCACGCGGGTGTGGAACGGACTCCAGCGGAGATCATCGAGCCGCGCGGGGATGTTGGTCTCGATGATGCGGTCGTCGTCGGCCGACGGTTTCCGCGCGGCCTCGCCGGGCGGCTCCGATGTGATGACGCGCAGATTGGGGAACGATGCCTGCCGGGGTGCCATGGAATCCCACTGCGACGGCGCGAGACAGCACCGACAACTTGACCGGAGAGGGTGAAGCAATTGCGGCAGCGATGTCCTGCCGCTGCGACTCAACGTCCCGTCCGGCGGTGGGTTCCGGGAATGGAGGGGGAACTCGGAACACAGCGCTTTCGGCCAGCGCAGGGCGGCAGGGAGAGCCCGGACGGCGCGACACTTTCAGGTGTCGTCCCGGGCAAGCGAGCGAAGCGAGCGCGACCCGGGATCCATACCGCGTGATGCCAGATCAGGGCAGGCGATCAGTACCACGCGCCACATAACCGCCGCGGCGTATGGATCCCCGCGTTCGCGGGGATGACAGCGGAGGACTGGGCTGCGAGCCCGGCACAGGAGTGCAGAAGCCACGCCCAAAAGCCAATCCCCGCCCGTCCTCACGCCGCGCGGATGTTCGCCATGAAGCGGCTGAGCTCTTCGCGCAGCCTTGCGCTCTCCGAGGACAGCGACTGGGCCGAGCGCAGCACCTCCTCCGAGGCTTCGCCGGTCTGGGTCGCGCCCCGATTGACCTGGGTGATGTCGGTCGCCGCGGCCTGCGTGCCGGCGGCGACGCTCTGCACGTTCCTGGCGATCTCCTGGGTCGCCCCACCCTGCTGCTCGACCGCGGTCGCGATCGACGAGGCGATGGTCGAGATCTGGCGAATGGTGCCACCGATCTGCTTGATGGCGGTCACCGACTCCTGGGTCGCGGCCTGCATGCCGGAAATGTGGTTGGAGATGTCGTCGGTCGCCTTGGCGGTCTGCTCGGCCAACGACTTGACCTCGGAGGCGACCACCGCGAAGCCGCGCCCGGCATCGCCGGCGCGCGCCGCCTCGATGGTGGCGTTGAGCGCCAGCAGGTTGGTCTGCTCAGCGATCGCGGTGATCAGCTTGACCACGTCGCCGATCTCCTGCGCCGCCCGCGACAATTTGCCGATGCGGCCGTCGGTCTCCTCGGCCTGCGCCACGGCGGACTCGGCGATACGATTGGATTCGCGAACCTGGCGGCCGATCTCGTTGACCGAGGCCGACAGCTCGTCGGTCGCGCTCGCCACCGACTGGATCCGTCCGGTGGCCTGATCCGAGGAGCCGCTGACCCGGCTCGCCAGCGACTGCGTCGTCTCTGCGGTGCGGGTCAAGGTCGAGGCGGCATGTTCGAGCTGCTGCGCGGAGGTCGAGACGTTGGACACGATGGAGCCGACGGCGGTCTCGAACTGGTCGGCAAAGCGGATCAGCTCGGCCCGGCGCGCCGCGCCGGCGGCCTTGTTCTGGGCGTCCTGGCTGGCTGCGTCACGCTCCGCCTTAGCCACCGCCTGCACCTTGAACTCCTCGACCGCCGCGGCCATCTCGCCGATCTCGTCGGCCCGGCCGAGGCCCGGCAGGCGGACGTCGAAATTGCCCGAGGCGAGCTCGCGCATCGCCTTGCACATCGTGATCATCGGCTTTGAGATGCCGTTGCCGAGCATCAGCGCCAGCGCCGCGCCGAGCGCCAGGCCGCCGATCGCCAGGATCGCAATCAGCCGCTCGATCTCGCCGATGGTCGCCTTGCTGGCGGCCTCGATCCGCTGCTGGTCGGCCGCGAGGTCGGACCGCAGCCCGCCCGACAGGCCGAGAATCTCGGTCGCCGCGCTGCCCATGTCGTGCACCAGTTTGGTCAGCGCCTTCGAATTGTCCGAGAACTTGATGAAGGCGGCACGATATTGCTTGATGAGGTCGCCGAGCTCCGCAACGCGCTGGGTGATCTTCTCGTCATTGGCGTAGATCGTAACCAGCGACGTCTCCAGGAAGCGCGTCCGGGCGATGGCACCATCGGCCGTCTTCGGATCCGGCTTGGCCAGGAAGGTGCCGACCAGGGCTGAGGCGGTGAGATACTGGCCGGTCAGGTCCTTGGCCGTGGTCTGCACTGTCGGAAGCCCCGCCAGCGCCGCCGTGTCGGCGAGATCGTCGAACTTGAAGCGGATCTTGTTGCCAAGAATCCCGATCTGATCCGTGGCCAGCTTGGCGTTGTCGCGCGTCAGCGTGACGATCTCGGAAAAGATCTTGGCGAAGGTCTGAAACTGCGCTTGCAGCTTGCCGAGCTGGGCGCGCCGGTCCGCCGCGCCGGCCGCCGCCAGCGACTTGTCGATCGCGGTCTGCAACGACTGTTGAGCGGCGGTGGCCGCCGCCTCGTCCTCCGGCTTTCCGGTCAGCGCAAAATAGCGCGCGAGCGCCTGATAGGAGACGAGCTCGCGGTCGATGGTCCTGGCCGCATCGGCCTCGGCGACGCTGATCCGGTAGGATTCGACGGCGGCCGCCACCTTCTCGAAGCCGACATACGCAAACCCGATGCTGGCGGCGGAGATCGCCAGGACGACCGCAAAGCCGAGAAAGATCTTGGCGCGGAATCGCAAGGCAAGACCGTTGCCACGCCGCGACTGCGGCGCCAAACGCGCAGACATTCCCAACCCCCGACGTCGATTCTCAAATGTGACCAGAACGGGCCAGCCAAGGGCAGCGCACCCGAACGTGATCAAAACTAGGTCACAATGGCTAAGGTCCAGTAAATGGGCAGCACCCGCATACAGTCCCGGCGTCGACGCCGCACCGAACCGGCGTCCCCCGGCGCGCGCGCCCGCGGCGACAGATGCGACCGAATCGCGACGGCTCGTACAAGACGTCGCAATGACATCTCAGACGAAAATTCGAGTTGCAAAGTTCTGAGGGCGCTGTTTCTAATCAGAATAAGAATAATTCATCGGGAGGTTACTCGTGTCGACAGTCAAACTGACAGTGAACGGCAAGGCGGTCTCGGCTGAGGTCGAGGATCGCACCCTGCTCGTGCACCTGTTGCGGGATCATCTGAATCTCACCGGCACCCATGTCGGCTGCGATACCAGCCAATGCGGCGCCTGCGTCGTCCATATCGATGGCCGGGCCGTGAAGTCCTGCACCGTGCTCGCCGGCCAGGCCGCGGGCGCCAACGTCACCACCATCGAAGGCATCGCCAAGGGCGACGAGCTGCACCCGATGCAGGCCGCCTTCCGGGACAATCACGGCCTGCAATGCGGCTACTGCACCCCCGGCATGATCATGTCGGCGATCGATATTGTGCACCGCCACGGAGGGGAGCTCGACGAGGCCACCGTCCGCGAGCAGCTCGAGGGCAACATCTGCCGCTGCACCGGCTATCACAACATCGTCAAGGCCGTGCTCGACGCCGCGGGCCGCATGAAGGTCGCCCAGGCCGCCGAATAATAAAGGCTGCCGGACCGCCGGCTTTCGACGTCTTCAATCAAATACCGAGACCACGACCGCTGCGCGATGGCCGCGGCGGGACAGCAAAACTCCGGTAGGGGAGAGATTCGCATGGGTATGGAAGGCATTGGCGCAAGCGTCGTCCGCAAGGAGGACAAGCGTTTCATCACCGGCAAGGGCCGGTATGTCGACGACATCAAGCTTCTGGGCATGACCTATGCCCATTTCATCCGCAGCCCGCACGCGCATGCCAAGGTCAAGAGCATCGACTCCTCGGCCGCCGCGGCGATGCCGGGCGTGGTCGCGGTTCTGACCGGCCAACAGATCGTCGACGACAAGGTCGGCAATTTGATCTGCGGCTGGGCCATCACCTCCAAGGACGGCTCGCCGATGAAGATGGGCGCATGGCCGGCGATGGCGCCGGAGACCGTGCGCTTCGTCGGCCAGGCCGTCGCCGTCGTGATCGCCGACAGCAAGAACCTCGCGCGCGACGCCGCCGAGGCGGTCGTGGTCGAATATGAGGAATTGCCGGCGGTGGCCGACATGCCCTCCGCCCTGAAGGCCGGCGCGCCGCAGCTCCACCCGGAAGCCCCCGGCAACGTCGTCTATGACTGGCATATCGGCGACGAGGCCGCCGTCAACGCCGCCTTCTCCAAGGCCGCCAACGTCGTCAGCCTCGAGCTGACCAACAACCGGCTGGCGCCGAACGCGATGGAGCCCCGCGCGGCGATCGCTGATTACGACGCCGCCGAGGAGCACTTCACGCTCTACACCACGTCGCAGAACCCGCACGTCGCCCGCCTCGTGCTGTCGGCGTTCTACAACATCGCGCCCGAGCACAAGCTGCGCGTGATCGCGCCCGACGTCGGTGGCGGCTTCGGCTCCAAGATCTTCATCTATCCGGAAGAGATGGTGGCGCTGTGGGCCTCCAAGAAGGTCGGCCGTCCGGTGAAATGGACCGGCGACCGCACCGAGGCGTTCCTGACCGACGCGCACGGCCGCGACCATATCTCAAAGGCCGAGATGGCGTTCGACGCCGACCACAAGATGCTCGGCTTGCGGGTCAAGACCCACGCCAATTTCGGCGCCTATATGTCGCTGTTCTCGTCGTCGGTGCCGACCTATCTGTACGCGACCCTGCTGTCGGGCCAGTACAACATCCCGGCGATCTATGCCGAGGTGATGGGCGTCTACACCAACACCACCCCCGTCGACGCCTATCGCGGCGCCGGACGTCCCGAAGCGAGCTACCTGCTGGAGCGGCTGGTGGAGACGGCGGCGCGTCAGCTCAAGGTCGATCCGGCCGAGCTGCGCCGCAAGAACTTCATCACCCAGTTCCCGCACCAGACCCCGGTGATCATGGCCTATGACACCGGTGACTTCAACGCCTCGCTCGACGCGGCGATGAAGGCGATCGACTATGCCGGCTTCCCGGCGCGCAAGGCGGCCGCCAAGGCGCAGGGCAAGCTGCGCGGCATCGGCCTGTCCTGCTACATCGAGGCCTGCGGCATCGCGCCGTCGAAGGCGGTCGGCAGCCTCGGCGCCGGCGTCGGCCTGTGGGAATCGGCAGAGATCCGGGTCAACCCGGTCGGCACCATCGAAGTGCTGACGGGCTCGCACAGCCATGGCCAGGGCCACGAGACCACCTTCTGCCAGCTGATCGCGGAACGCCTGGGCGTGCCGATCAGCCAGGTCTCGATCGTCCATGGCGACACCGACAAGGTGCAGTTCGGCATGGGCACCTACGGCTCGCGCTCGGCGGCCGTCGGTCTCACCGCCATCCTGAAGGCGATGGAGAAGGTCGAGGCCAAGGCCAAGAAGATCGCGGCGCACGCGCTGGAGGCCTCGGAAGGTGACATCGTCATCGAGAACGGCGAGTTCAAGGTGACCGGCACCGACAAGTCGATCGCGCTGCCGATGGTCGCACTCGCGGCCTACACCGCCCACAACCTGCCGGACGGCATGGAGCCCGGATTGAAGGAGAGCGCCTTCTACGATCCGACCAACTTCACCTTCCCGGCCGGCACCTACATCTGCGAGCTCGAGGTGGATGAAGCCACCGGCAAGACGTCGTTCGTCAACTTCGTCGCGGCCGACGATTTCGGCCGGCTGATCAACCCGATGATCGTCGAGGGCCAGGTTCATGGCGGTCTCGTCCAGGGCATCGGCCAAGCGCTGCTGGAGCATGCCATGTATGACAGCAATGGCCAGCCGGTGACCGCGTCGTTCATGGACTACGCAATGCCCAGGGCCGACGACGTGCCGTCGTTCAAGCTGAGCCACACCACCACCCTCTGCCCGGGCAATCCGCTCGGCGTGAAGGGCTGCGGCGAGGCCGGCGCGATCGGCGCCTCGGCGGCCGTGATCAACGCGATCACGGATGCGATCGGCAACAACAAGCTCGCAATGCCGGCAACGCCGGATCGCGTCTGGCACGCGATCCACGGCAACGCCTGATCGAACGGAGGAGCAACCATGTACCAGACGACCTATCATCGCGCCTCCTCGGTCGACGAGGCTGCAGCGCTGTTCGCCAAGGGCAGCGAGGCCAAGTTCCTTGCCGGTGGTCACACCCTGATCCCGGTCATGAAGCAGCGCCTCGCCAGTCCCTCCGATGTCATCGACATCGGCAAGATCAAGGACCTGATCGGCGTGCAGCTCTCGGGCGACACGCTCGTCATCAAGGCGGCGACGACCTATTACGACATCATGACCAATGCCGACGTGAAGAAGGCGATCCCCGCGATCGCCCATCTCACCTCGGTGCTCGGCGATCCCGCCGTGCGCTCGCGCGGCACGATCGGCGGCTCGATCGCCAACAACGACCCGGCGGCGGATTTCCCCGCGGCGTTGGTGTCGCTCGGCGCCACCGTGAAGACCAACAAGCGGTCGATCTCGGCGGATGATTTCTTCAAGGGCCTGTTCACGACGGCGCTGGAAGACGGCGAGATCATCACCGAGGTGTCGTTCCCGGTTCCCGAGAAGGCCGGCTACGCCAAGATGCGCCACCCGGCGTCGCGCTTCGCGCTCACCGGCGTGTTCGTCACCAAGACCAAGGGCGGCGACGTCCGCGTTGCGGCGACCGGCGCATCGCAGAGCGGCGTGATGCGGGTGTCGGCGATTGAGGCGGCGCTGAAGTCGAACTGGTCGGCATCGGCCATCGACGGCGTGAGCGTGTCGGCGTCGGGCCTGCTCAGCGACATCCACGGCTCGGCCGATTACCGCGCCAATCTGGTGAAGGTGATGGCGCAGCGCGCGGTGCAAGCCGCGGGCTGAGTGCACGACGCGGGTCATTCCGCATCACGGCACAACAAATTCCAAACGGCGCGCAGCAATGCGCGCCGTTTTGCTTTGCGGCATACAGCGCGCTTGCGTTGGCCTGATGCACGCAGGACAATTGCGGATCAGGATACGCAAGCGACAAGACGCGCGAAGCAAGGACACAACGACGTGCTCGACAAGACCGCACCAAACACTCAGACCCGCGCCACCGGCCCGCTCGCCGGAGTTCGCATCGTCGAGTTCGCCGGCATCGGCCCGGGTCCGTTCGCCTGCATGCTGCTGGCCGACATGGGCGCTGAGGTCGTCACGCTCGATCGCGTCGGCGCGCGCAAGACCATGAAGTCCGTCGCCGGCCGCGGCCGCAAGGTGATCGAGCTGGATCTCAAGGACAAGGCCGTGATCGCGGATGTGCTCGACCTGCTTGCCGGCGCCGACGCGCTGATCGAAGGCTTCCGTCCCGGCGTGATGGAGCGTCTCGGGCTCGGTCCCGATGTCGTGCTCGCGCGCAATCCAAGGCTGGTCTACGGTCGCATGACCGGCTGGGGCCAGGAAGGACCGCTGGCGCAGGCGGCCGGCCACGACATCAACTACATCTCGATCACCGGCGCGCTCGCCGCGATCGGCCCGAAAGAACGCCCAGTGCCGCCACTCAACCTGGTCGGCGATTTCGGCGGCGGCGCGCTGTATCTCGTGGTCGGCGTGCTCGCGGCACTCTTGGAAGCGTCGAAGTCCGGCAAGGGCCAGGTGGTGGATACGGCGATGTGCGACGGCGCCGCCTCGTTGCTGGCGATGTTCTTCGACCTCACCGCGATGGGCCGCTGGACCGAGGGCCGCGAGCGCAACTTCCTCGACGGCGGCGCACATTTCTACGGCGTCTACGAATGCGCTTGCGGCAATTTCATCTCGATCGGCTCGATCGAGCCGCAATTCTACGCGCTGCTGCGCCAGCACGCCGACCTCTCCGATCCCGCCTTCGACGCCCAGATGGACCCGCGCGCCTGGCCGGCGTTGAAGGACAAGCTGGTCGCGGTGTTCAAGAGCAAGACGCGCGAGGAGTGGTGCGCGATCATGGAAGGCACCGACATCTGCTTCGCCCCGGTGCTGACGATGGCGGAAGCGCCGAAGCACGCCCACATGGCCGCGCGCGGCGTGTTCGTCGAGCGCCACGGCGTGACCCAGCCCGCGCCCGCGCCGCGATTCTCGCGGACACCGTCCAACATCCGCGAGCCGGAGGTGACAGAGATCGGCGCGCTGGTGAATGCGTGGAAGGCGGGACGGTGAGCTAAGCGTCCCGTCCGCGCACGACGCAACCACTCCAATCGAAATGAGTTGACGACACTCGCGCCTCAATTTCAGTGTCATCCCCGCGAACGCGGGGATCCATAACCACAGGCCGTAGTGGGACGAAGATCGTCTGCCACCGTGCGTTACCGCGGCATCACGCGGTATGGGTCCCGGCGTTCGCCGGGACGACACCATTTGTGGAGCGACCGTATGCCTCCAACGCTCACCGCTATTGCGAGCGAAGCGAAGCAATCCCAGGGCCACGGCGATCGCGTCAGCGCCAACAACACGCACCGACCAACCGCCCTACTCCGCCGCCTCCACCTTCAGCACACCGCGGCGGATCTGGTCTTCCTCGATCGATTCGAACAGCGCCTTGAAGTTGCCTTCGCCAAAACCGTCGTCGCCCTTGCGCTGGATGAACTCGAAGAAGATCGGGCCGATCGCGTTGGCGGAGAAGATCTGCAGCAGCACCTTGGTGTGGCCGCCCGCAACGACGCCCTCGCCATCGATCAGGATGCCGTTGCGCTTCAGGCGGGTGATATCCTCGCCGTGCTTGGGCAGCCGCGCATCGATGCGCTCGAAATAGGTGTCCGGCGGCGACGGCATGAACGGCAGGCCGGCGCTGCGCAAACCTTCCACCGTCGCGTAGATGTCACGCGCCCCGCAGGCGATGTGCTGGATACCCTCGCCGCGATAGGTCTTGAGATATTCCTCGATCTGGCCGGCATCGCCGGCGTCCTCGTTGATCGGGATCCGGATCTTGCCGTCAGGGCTGGTCAGCGCGCGCGAGAACAGGCCGGAGGCGCGGCCCTCAATGTCGAAGAAGCGGATCTGGCGGAAGTTGAACAGTTTTTCGTAGAAGCCGGCCCATACGTCCATACGGCCGCGGTGCACGTTGTGGGTCAGGTGATCGATGTAGTACAGGCCTGATCCCGCAGGCCGCGGATTGCGCGCGCCGGTCCACTCGAACTCGAGATCATAGGCCGATCCCTTAGGCCCGTAGCGATCGACCAGATACAGCAGGCTGCCGCCGATGCCCTTGAGCGCGGGCACGTCCAGCGTCTTCTGCTGTGACGGCAGATCCGCCGGCTCGGCGCCGAGCGCGATCGCCCGGGCATAGGCCTTATCAGCATCGACTACGCGAAACGCCATCGACGGCGCACAGGGGCCATGCGCGGCGACGAAGTCATG
This sequence comes from Bradyrhizobium sp. HKCCYLS2038, assembly GCF_051167655.1. NCBI lineage: Bacteria > Pseudomonadati > Pseudomonadota > Alphaproteobacteria > Hyphomicrobiales > Nitrobacteraceae > Bradyrhizobium > Bradyrhizobium sp. HKCCYLS2038. The sequence continues at coordinate 430,653 of NZ_JBNPTM010000004.1, forward strand.
GCCGTGGCTGCCGGGCTCCTCGTTGACGAGGTAGTCGATGTCGCCCTGGCGGTACAGCGTGATCGCCTTGGTCCTGTGGCGCGCGACCGCCGCAAAGCCCATCAGCTTGAACAGCGCATGCAGCTCGCCGGCGTCGGGATGGGCGTATTCGACGAACTCGAAACCATCCGTGCCCATCGGGTTGTCGGCGGAGATGGTGGCAGGCGGCGCGTCGTGCGGAAACGGACCCATCGGCGGAAGCTCCCTTGGCTGTCTTGGCCAATGATCTCCCGGAACGCGCGCACGGAGCATGCAAACCATTGTCATTTTCGCCTGGATATGCACGATCCGCGCACAATCTTGGAGAATAACGCATGATCTCCGTCGACAGCTTCGATCTCCGTCTCCTCGCCGCGCTTCAGGACGACGGCCGCCTGACCAACCAGGAGCTGGCCGAGATCGCAGGCCTCTCCGCCTCGCAATGCTCGCGGCGGCGGATGCGGCTGGAGGAAGACGGCGTCATCGCCGGCTATCGCGCCCAGCTCGCCGCCCGCGCGCTCGGCTTCGAGCTGATCGCCTTCATCCAGATCACGCTGGCAACGCATTCGCCCGACAACGCGCAAAAGTTTCGCGCGCTGGTCAACCGCGTCGACGACATCCAGGAGGCCTATGCGCTCACCGGAGATTCCGACTATCTGCTCAAGATCGTGCTGCGCGACCTCAAGAGCCTGTCGGACATCGTCAACAACGTGCTGATGCCGCATCAGAGCGTGGCGCATGTGCGCTCCTCGATCGTGCTCGACCGGCTCAAGGAGAGCGCGAAGCTGCCGCTGGGATCGCTGTCCCCAGGCTGACCGGCGTGTCGCGAAACGAGGGAATTGTGCCATTCCCGCGCGCCACGGCTTCTGCGACAATCGTCCCGTTCCCAGACCCGCGAGACGACCATGGCACTGCAGCTTCGGCCCAACTGTGAATCCTGCGACAAGGACCTGCCGCCGTCCGCGACGGATGCGCGGATCTGCTCGTACGAATGCACGTTCTGTGCTGACTGCGTGGAGACGAAGCTGTTCAACGTCTGCCCGAACTGCGGCGGCGGCTTTGCGCCGAGGCCGATCCGGCCGTCGCGGGAATGGCGGCCAGGCGTCTGCACGGCGAAGCAGGCACCGTCCGACAAGCGCGTGCATCTGAAATACGCGGCCGAGGAGGTCGCGGCGTTCGTGGCTGGGGTGAAGGACGTCATGCCGGAGAATCGCTGATCTCTCTCCTCGTCATTCCGGGGCGGCACGCAGGGCCGAGCCCGGAATCCATAGCCACCACTGGACGTGTGGATGGAATGCATAGCCACGAGCAGCTCGCACGACATGTCCGCCTGTGAGTATGGATTCCGGGCTCGCGCTGCGCGCGCCCCGGAATGACGGCGGTGGATGAGGTGGCTATTCGGCGGCGGCAACGATGGTGCCCTCGACCTCGCCGAAGCCGACGCGGTAGCCCTGCCCCTGACACCAGCCGCGCATCACCAGCGAATCGCCGTCCTCCAGGAACGCGCGCTTCACGCCGCCGGCGAGTTCGAGCGGCTCGGTGCCGTTCCAGCTGATCTCCAGCAGGCTGCCGCGCTGATGCTTCTCCGGGCCGGAGATGGTGCCGCTGCCCAGGAGATCGCCGACACTCATGGCGCAGCCGGAGGAGGCGTGGTGCATCAGCTGCTGCACGCTCGACCAGTACATGTATTTGAAGTTGGTCTGCGAGATGGTCTGCGCGGAGTTGCTGCCATCAGCACGCAGGGCAACGTCGAGCGCGAGATCGTAGTTCTGCGCGGCCTTCTGCTGCAGATAGGGCAGCGGCGTCGGATCCTGCGCCGGTCCGGCGACACGGAACGGCTCCAGCGCTTCCCGTGTCACGACCCATGGGCTGATCGAGGTCGCGAACGCCTTGGCCTGGAACGGTCCGAGCGGCACATATTCCCATTGCTGGATGTCGCGCGCGCTCCAGTCGTTGAGCAGCACGAAGCCGAAGATCATCGCCTCAGCCTGCGCCTCGCTGAGCATCTCGCCGAGCGATGAGGACTGGCCGATGACCACGCCCATCTCCAGCTCAAAATCCAGCCGCTTGCACGGGCCGAAGCTCGGCACATCGGCGCTTGGCGGCTTGAGCTGGCCGCGCGGCCGGCGCACCCTGGTGCCGGAGACGACGACGGTCGAGGCGCGGCCGTTGTAGCCGATCGGCATGTGCAGCCAGTTCGGCTGCAGCGCATTGTCCTTCCCGCGGAACATCACGCCGACATTGGTGGCGTGCTCCTTCGACGAGTAGAAGTCGGTATAGCCGGCGACATGGAACGGCAGGTGCAGCGTCACGTTCGAGCGCGGCAGCAGCGCCCGGCTGCGCAGCGGCTTGTCGTCGCGCAGACGCGGATTGTCATCGCGGAGCAACGTGCTGATCGCCGCGCGGGTCTTCGACCACACGGCAGGGCCGAGCGCCATGAAGGCGTTGAGCGAAGATTGGGCGAACACCTCATAGGCCGGCGACAGGTCGAGCAGGCCTTCGTCCTCCAGCACGGCGAGATCGAGCACGAAGTCGCCAATGGCGACGCCGATGCGTGGCTTCGGAGAGTCGGCGGCGGAGAACACGCCGTAGGGCAGGTTCTGGATCGGGAAGTCGGACGAGGGATCGACCGGGATGAAGGAGCGGAGCGAGGGGTCGTTGGGGTGGGGCACGTCGTGTTCCTGCGTTCGCGCCAAGCCTTCCGGTGTCGTTCCGGGGCGGCCCGCAGGGCCGAGCCCGGAATCCATAGCCACAGGAAGATGTGTGAGGCGAGTTGGTTGTGGCTCAACTTTCCATACACACGGTCTGTCGTGGTTATGGATTCCGGGCTCGCCGCTATCGCGGCGCCCCGGAATGACGGCGAGAGTCTTTGTTATGGTCGGTTCGGATCGAACCGCTTCTCCAATCCGTTCCAGCAATCTGCGTAGTCGCTCTGCAAGGTCCCGGACTCCGCGGCGTGCTTGGTGATCCGCTGCGGGAAGCGGGTTTCGAACATGAAGGCCATGGTGCCCGTCAGCTTGACCGGCTTCAGCTCGCCATTGCTGGCGTGGTCGAACGCCTCGCGATCCGGGCCATGCGGCAGCATGCAGTTGTGCAGCGACATGCCGCCGGGCACGAAGCCTTGCGGCTTGGCGTCGTAGACGCCGTAGATCAGGCCCATGAACTCGGACATGATGTTCATGTGATACCACGGCGGGCGGAAGGTGTTGTCGGCGACCATCCAGCGCTCGGGGAAGATCACGAAGTCGATGTTCGCGGTGCCGGCCGTCTCCGACGGCGAGGTCAGCACGGTGAAGATCGACGGATCGGGATGGTCGAAGCCGATGGCGCCGACCGGCGAGAACGTCCGCAAATCGTATTTGTATGGCGCGTAGTTGCCGTGCCAGGCGACGACATCGATCGGCGAGTGCTTCAGCTCGGTCTTGAACAGCGCCCCGCCCCATTTGACGTAGAGCTCGGTCGGCGCGTCCTTGTCCTCATAGGACGCCACCGGCGTCAGGAAGTCGCGGGCGTTGGCGAGGCAGTTGGCGCCGATCGGGCCGCGCTCCGGCAAGGTGAAGGCCCCGCCGTAGTTTTCGCAGAGATAGCCGCGCGCCGGTCCCGCGGGGATCTCGACCCGGAATTTCACGCCGCGCGGGATCACGACGATCTCGCCGGGCTCGGCGTCGATGCGGCCGAACTCGGTGACGAACAACAGGCGGCCCTGCTGCAGCACGAACATCAGCTCGCCGTCGGCATCGTAGAAATGCTGATCGACCATCGACTTGGTGATGACGTAGACATGCGTCGCCATGCCGGCCTGCGTCGCGGCGTCACCCGCCGTCGTCATCGTCTGCACGCCCTGCAGGAACGTCACCTCGCCCGCCGGCAGCGGCGTCGGATCCCAGCGCAGCTGCTGGACCGTGATCTCCTGCTCGTGGCAAGGCGCGGTGCGCCACAGCCCGGCATCGACCTTCGTGAAGCGACCGGAGTGCTTCACCGAGGGACGGATGCGGTACAGCCAGGAGCGCTCGTTGGAGCCGCGCGGCGCCGTGAACGGCGAGCCTGAGAGCTGCTCGGCATAGAGCCCGTAGGCGCAGCGCTGCGGCGAGTTGCGCCCGATCGGCAGCGCGCCGGGCAGCGCCTCGGTCTCGAACGAATTGCCGAAGCCGGACATGTAGCCCGGGGTGACCTGCCCGGTGGCGCGGTTCAGCTGGCCAGGTGATGTGTTGACGTTCATCATCCTTCTCCTTGCAGGCGGGCCCACATCTCGCGGTCACGCTCGGCGGTCCAGATCACGGGATCGTCGATGCCACTGGCTTCGTCATAGGCACGCGACACGTTGAACGGCAGGCAGTGCTCGTAGATGGCGAAGCTCGAGAATTTGGGATCCATCACCTCGCGCGTCGCCGCCATCGACTCCTTGAGGCTGCGTCCCTTGGCGACCGACATCTCAGCGGCCCCATACAGCGAGGAGACGAAGTCGCGGGTCATCGCGATAGCTTCTCGCACGGTCGACTCGCCCTTCAGCGCGTCACCACGGCCGGGCGCGATCGCCTTTGGATTAAAGTCGCGGATCTCGTTCAGGGTCGACGGCCATTCGCGCAAATACGCATCGCCGCAATAGCAGGCCGAGTGGTATTCGATGAGATCGCCTGAAAACATTACCTCGGCGTCAGGCACCCAGGCGACGATGTCGCCGGAGGTGTGGCCGGCGCCGAGCTGGATCAGCTGCACCTCGCGCTTGCCGAGATGGATGGTCATCTCGCCCTCGAAGGTCAGCGTCGGCCAGGTCAGGCCGGGAATGCTCTCGGCGTCCTGGAACAGCCGGGGAAAACGGCCGTACTCCGAATCCCAATCCTGCTGGCCGCGCTCGACGATCAGCCGGTGCGTCTCCTGCGAGGCGACGACCCCTTGCGCGTGATACGCCGAGGCGCCGAGCACGCGCACGGCGTGATAATGCGACAGCACGACATATTTGATCGGCTTGTCGGTGACCGTCTTCACTCGCTCGATCACCTTGTTGGCCATCGCCGGCGTCGCCTGGGCGTCGAACACGATGCAGCCGTCGTCGCCGACGATGACCGCCGAGTTCGGATCGCCCTCTGCGGTGAACGCGTAGAGATCCGGGCCGATCTCGGAGAACGTGACCTTCTTCTCGGCCATGTCGGTGGTGGACGCGAAACCTTTCGCCATCAGTTCATTCCCTGTGTACGCCGCAGCCTATTGCTGCTGCTGTTGTTGCTGTTGACTGGTGTCGGCCATGCTGCGTTTCGCGAGCGCGATCGCCTCGTGCAACACGCCGATGTCACCGATGTGATTGGCGAGGATCAGGACCAATGCCGCATCGAGATCGGCGCTTTCGAGGTCCGAGAGTCCCCGATGGGCTTCGACGATGGCGCGAAAGGCGTCGTCGGGCTTGGCGAAATTGGACGCGGTCGAGAGTGACATGGCCGCGGCTCCCTCAGTTGATGCCGGAAGCGCGCGCGACCGCGGCCTCGATCGCGGCACGGCTCGGATGCCGGAAGCGCGCCGCGACATAACCGTCCGGGCGCAACAGATAGGATGTGCCGGGATCGGCACCGTAGCGCCGGCCCGCAAAGCCCTCGCTATCGGCGAAGCCATCCGGGCCGCCGATGCTCACGACACCGACGTCGTCGGGCACGTCGGTAGCCGCGCCATTGGCAAACGACAGCAGGGTGAAGCGACGGCCAAGAGCATTGAACGCATCGGTGAGATGAAGCTGACGTCCGTCCGCGGCCCTCAGCGGCGCATCCGGCATTGATGTTCCCGGACAGGGTCCGGCCTGCCAGACCGCGTCGTCCTCTGTCGACAACGGCGTATCATAGACCGAGGGCACCGACAGCCGGCCGCCATTGACCATGCGCTTGCCGAACTCGGTTTGCCGAGCCAGCGCGAGCACGACCTTGCGCAGCCGGGCTTCCTGGTGCGAGTTCGGCGCCATGAAATCCGTCGCCCTTGTGGACTCCCGGATGTTTTCGTCGGCCGCCGCGCTCCGCTCCAGATGATAGGTCTCGAGCAGCGCCTCGGGCGAGGATCCGCTGAGCACGCGATCGAGCTTCCAGGCCAGATTCTCCGCGTCCTCGAGACCCGAATTGGCGCCGCGCGCTCCGAACGGCGACACCTGATGGGCGGAGTCGCCCGCGAAGATCACGCGGCCGTGGATGAACCGCTCCATGCGCCGGCACTGGAACTTGTAGAGCGAGATCCATTCGAACTCGAACTGATCGTGGCCGAGCATGCGCGCAATGCGCGGACGGACGTTGTCAGGCTGTTTTTCCACGGTCGGGTCGGCAAAGCGGCTGAGCTGCAGGTCGATGCGCCAGACAGCGTCGGGCTGGCGATGCAGCAGCGCCGAGCGTCCGGCGTGGAACGGCGGATCGAACCAGAACCAGCGCTCGGTCGGGAATTCAGCGGTCATCTTGACGTCGGCGATCAGGAACTGATCCTCGAACACTTTTCCCGAGAAGCCGGCGCCGACCATCTGGCGCAGCGACGAGCGCGCGCCGTCGCAGGCGATGACATATTGCGCCGACAGCCGGTACGGTCCCTCCGGCGTCTCGATCGTCAGCACCGCGCGGTCATTGCGTTGCTCCAGCGCCGTCACCTTGTTGCGCCAGCGCAGCGAGATCGCCGGCAGCTCGTTGACGCGGTCGACCAGATAGGCCTCGGCGTAGAACTGCTGCAGGTTGATAAAGGCCGGGCGCTTGTGGCCGGGCTCCGGCAGCAGGTTGAACTGATAGAGCTCGGACGGGCCGTGGAAGATGCGGCCAACGTTCCAGACGACGCCCTTGTCGACCATGCGGTCGCCGACGCCGAGGCGGTCCCAGTAATCCAGCGAGCGCTTGGAGAAGCAGATCGCGCGCGAGCCCTCGCCAATGCGGTCGGCATCGTCGAGCACCACGACCGCATGGCCGCGTTGCGCGAGATCGATCGCGAACGACAGGCCGACGGGACCAGCGCCCACAACGACGACGGGATGCTCGGCCGGCGTGGCCTGATCCTGATCGCCGTGCCTGATATAGCCGAACTGAACCTTTGCCTGGCTCGCGCCCTGCCCCGGATTGGTCTGCACCATGGCTTGCTCGCCTTATGGTTTCTTGAAGATCGAAGCGACCGACATTTCCTCAGGTGAGGCCTGCGTCCAGCATGCCAGACGACCGACTTCCAGATTGTCTTGCCAGATAGTCTCACCTGCAACTATTCTAAAGCCGACGGCCTCGGCCGCGTCAACTCAAAAAAATCGGAGCGCGAACGTGGCGACCTCACCCACCGCGGCGTCCAGGCGGCCGGCGAAACCCGCCGACGGCGAGCAGAATGCCGCACTGCCGCAGGGCGAGGAGCGGCTCGATCTGTTCAAATTCGCACCGTTCCGGCTGAACCGGCTCGCCGCCGAGGTCAGCGCCGCGCTGGCGAGCGAGTATCGCGAGCGCTACGGGCTCGACATTCCGGAATGGCGGGTGCTGGCGACGCTCGGCTTCCGCCGCGAGGCCTGCAGCGCGCAATATGTCGCAGCCTGCACCCGCACCCACAAATCGACCATCAGCCGCGCCGTGACGTCGCTGCTGGAGCGCCGCTTGATCGAGCGGGTGGAGAATGCCGAGGATCGCCGTGAGTTTCGCCTGCGGCTGACCCGCAAGGGCAAGACCCTGTACGAGGAAATGATCCCGCGGCTGCAGCAGCGCGAGCGCGAGATCATGGCGTGCCTGTCGGCGGACGAGCGCAAGCTGTTCGACCGGCTGATCGGCAAGATCGAGACGAGCCTGGATCTGATCCAGACCAGCGAGGAAGCCGACGCCAAGCAGGCCTATTAGTTGTGAGCGCGTAGGGTGGGCAAAGCATCGCCGAAGGCCAAGCGTGCCCACCGTTCTTCGTCAAACGACCGCGGTGGGCACGGCGCGCGACAGCATAGTCCAACAACGAACACCTCCCAGGCGCCTTTGCCCACCCTACGGCAGCTGGGCGTCACAACCGATCCCTCCGCCGTCATTGCGAGGAGCGAAGCGACGAAGCAATCCAGAACTGCATACTCGGCCCCTGGATTGCTTCGCTGCGCTCGCAATGACGGGTGTTGAACCAGCGTCACAGCTAATATGCATTGCATGCATTGAGTAGCCGAACGAAAACTGCATCAACATACTCCGCCGTCATCCCGGCGAACGCCGGGATCCATCACCACAGGGAGTGGTTTGGGGCAGGCTGGTGGTTGGCATCTCGCAACTCACGTCGGCTGCGGCGTGGGTCCCGGATCGGCGCCGCGACGTGCTTCGCACGTCGCGGCTTGTCCGGGGACGACGGCGGAGGATGGGGCGGATTCACGGTTCAAACAACTGCTGCGTATTCGGGACATGTCGGCGCAGTCTCGCGGCAGACTCTGCCCGAGATGATCCATCAGTTCGTCCCTCGCGAGAACGCAAGGGCGCAGGGAATGCCGGGTGAAGGCCTCACCCATGGCCCGCCTGCGAAAAAAATGCAGGCGGCGAGAACCACAGGTTCAGCCGAACATCCGGCATTCCCTGCGCGACGGGCTTACGGCTGCTTCGCGATCTCCCCGGTGCGCCGGCTTGTTGGCCACCGTATCGCGACAATGCGCTTGCGCGCATTGCGCGGACCTCAGCGTCGGGAGGCCAGGACCACGCGACTTGACCGTCCGCAAGCGCCCGTTCGTCCGCACATCCGGTCAGGACATGCTGCGAGCTCTCGCGGCCATCGCATCCCCGCCTCGCGTGTCGTGACGATCGCGCGCTACGCCCCTTGCATCGAGACGGGATGCGCGGAGATAATCATAATTTCCGATAATACGCAAGAGATTTATTTTTATCGGAAATGATATGGCCTCATGGTTCGAGACGCGTCGCAAGAGCGACGCTCCTCACCATGAGGGGCAAGAACTGAGACCGGGCTGCAAGCCGCCATGAGCGTGCTCATAGTCTGCTCGCGTCGATCGGCTGCCATCAGCATCTCCCCTCACCCTGAGGAGCCCGCGCACGCGGGCGTCTCGAAGGGCAAGGCCCGCGCTGCGGCCTCATGGTTCGAGACGCGTCGCAAGAGCGACGCTCCTCACCATGAGGGGTCGGAGCGGAAACCAGGGCTGGACGGGCTAAGATAGCGCTCATATTGAGGACCGCGCACGGGCCGCCTTCGGCGACGCCTCAGTCACGGCCTCATGTTGCCTGTGACCGGCGCCGCTCCGCTGCCACATCGACGGTCTCGGTGCCGTCTTCACGCCAGCGCAGGATCTCCATCGCCAGCACCGGGTGGTTGAAGCCCTTCAGATGCAGATCGTCGATCGGCCTGGCGTCGACCTGGTGCTCGACGACGCCGAACACGCGGCGCGAGACGATCACCTGGCCGGCCTTGGCCTCGTCGCACAGCCGCGAGGCGAGGTTGGTCACGCTGCCGATGGCGGCATATTCCAGCCGGTGCTCGAAGCCGACCTGGCCGATCGTGGCGTAGCCGAGCGCGATGCCGACGCCGAAGCCCAGGCTGTGGCCGCGGTTCTTCCAGCGCTCGGTCAGCCCGCCGATCTCCTCGCGCATCTCCAGCGCCATCTTCACCGCGCGGGTGGCGTGGTCGTCGAACGGGATCGGCGCGTTGAACAGGATCATCACGCCGTCGCCGGCGTAGCGGTCGAGCGTGCCCTCATATTTAAAGATCAGCTTGCCGAGGGCTGCGTGATATTCGCGCAGCACGTTCATCGCTTCTTCCGGCTCGGTGGTCTCGGTGAACGCGGTGAAGCCGCGCAGATCGCAGAACACCACCGTGACCTCGCGGCGATGGCTTTCCAGCAGCGCATCATGGCCATCCGACGAGGCGATGATCTGCGCGACCTGCGGCGCCAGGAAGCGCTCGAGGCGGCGAATGCGCTCGATCTCCGCGAGCTGCTTCTCGACTCTTTCTTCCAGCGACTTGTTCCATTCGCGCAGCTGCTCGGTCTGCTCGGTGAGCTTCGCCGCTTGCTGCTGCACGGTGCCGTGCGCCAGCGCCAGCTCGCGGCCCTTCTGATCGACCTCGGTGAACAGCCGCGCGTTGCGCATCGCCAGCACCGCCTGGTGGGCGAAGGTGCGCATCAGGCCGATCAGGTTCGGCGGAAACGCGCCGGCCGCCCGCCGGAGCACGACGAGCGCGCCGAGCACGCCCTGCTGATCGACCAGCGGCGTGAACAGCACGGCATGAAACCCGGCTGCCACTGCAACGTCGCGCAACGGATGGTCGGGCGCGGTCGCGAGCTCGGCGATCGCGATCGGCTCGCCGCTGCGGACCGATTCGGCCAGCAGGCTCGCTTCCTCGTCGAGCGTGTTGTAGGCCGCATCCTGCGCACGCTCGATGCCCTTGGCTTCCACAAGCTTGAAGCTGCGCGTAACAGCCTCATAGGAATAGATCAGGACCGCGTCGGCATGGGTGATTTCGAGCGCGCGCGCCGCCACCGTGGGCAGCACCGCGTTGAGATCGAGCGAGGACGAGACCGCGCGCCCGACCTCTTCCAGCACCTTCAGCTCGTTGATCGATTGCGCGAGATCGCGCGTGCGCTCCTCGACCTTAGCTTCGAGAACGGCATAGGACTGCGCGAGCTGTCCCGCCATGCTGTTGAACTGATCGGCCAGCTCCTCCAGCTCGTCATGGGTCTTCACCTCGATGCGCTGCTCGAAGTCCCCCGCGCCCAATCGGCGCGCACCGGCGCGCAAGGCCGTGATCGGAACGAGCATGCGGCGCGCCAGCAGCGAGCCGGCGAGCGTCGCCACGGCGAGGCCGAGCGCGATCAGCAGCGCACCACGCAGCAGCTGATCGCGGATCGGCGCCAGCGCATGCGCGGTCGACTGCTCGAAGAACACCGCCCAGCCGAGCTTGGGCAGCGTCGCGGCTGCCGACAGCACCGCGTGTCCTTCTCCGTCGGTGCCGGAGGCCAGCGGCTGCCCGTCGGGCGCGAGCACGGCCGCGACCTGCGGCAGCTTGGACAGATCCTGTCCCACCGCCGGCCCCTTCGCCGAGCTCGCCAGCACCAGACCCTTGGGATCGATGACATAGGCGGTGCCGACCTTGCCGACCTGCGCCTCGGTCATGAAGTCTTCGAGAAAGTCGAGATCGATGTCGGCCACCGTCACGCCGGCATTGAAGCCGGAATGCGCGACCGAGATCGACATCATCGGCTGCGCGCCCTTGAAGGTGACGGCCGAGAAATTGCTGCCATGGGTGACGGTTTCGGTGAAGCGCAGGTCGCGCGACAGGTCGGTGCCCGACGAGAACGAGATCGCGGTACGGGAGACCCGGAGCTGCTCGCGTCCCTGGCCGTCGAGCTGATAGAGCTGCCGCACGGCCGGCGCCTGGCTCAAGAGCTGGACGTAGTCGGCGCGACGGTCCTCCAGCGTCTTGGCACTCGCGCGCGTCACCCAGCTGATCTGGCGCTGCAGGTCGGAGACTGCCTGGTCGATCCGCCGCGCACTGGCATCGGCCTTCTCGGCCATGGCGGCCGTCAGGCTCGCTTTGGTGGCCTGATAGCTGATCCAGGTCTCGGTCGCGCCGTTCACGGCCAGCACGAACACCACGAGCCCGACCAGCGAGACGACATATTTGGCGAACAGGCCCTGCCGCAGCGACCAGCCTCTGTTCTCGACCTCGTTCATCCGGACCCCTCGCGCGTCTTCGCCGAGGCTAAAACCCCGGACGGGCGCGTTCGCTGCCATCCTCGCGGCAGCGACACTCTGGCGGCAGCACCAGTCTGCTCTGAGCGATTTCGCCGCCGGTCGTGGTCTAGCACAGAATGTGAGCTGAGGCGGGCTCGCTGGCGGACGTCGGCCATGTCCATGTGATGGTCGCACGGGCCGCGACCATCCTCCTCCCCCATTCGGAGGAGGCCATCAAAAGATTGAGGTCTTATGCTACCGGTTGAAAATCCGCTTGAGAACGTCGTTCATCGGCTGGCTGTCTTGCGCGCTGTCCGGAGACGGCTCGGACCGATCCCGCGAGGTCTGGTCCGGCTCGGCCTGCGGCGTCTGATTGGCCTGCGGCGGCTGCAGCAGCGGAACGCCGCCCTCGGAAGGCACCACCGTCCGGCCGCGGCTTCTGGGCTGCGGCTGCGTGCCGCCCTGCTGCAGTCCCTGCTGGATCAGATTGCCGATCGCCGCACCAAGCTGGCCGCCGAGCAGATCGGATTGACCCGCAGGGGGTGCCTGCGTGTTTGGAGTCGTGCCTGAGGGGGTAGTGGTGCCGGTGTTGGGCGCGGCGCTGCCAAGCAGGCCGCCGAGGCCGTTGATCAGGTTGTTGAGCCCGGCGCCATCCTTGCCGAACAGGCCCTGCCCCATCTGCTTGAGCTTGGCATAGGCCGCATCCGGATTATCGAGGATGCCGGCCATGTCGGGATAGAAGCGCGGCTGGCTCCACGGACCGTCGATGACGACGGGAATGCCGAGACCGACCGGATCCGAGGCCCGGCCCTGGCCTTCCGTCGTCAGCACCAGCTTCGGCTCGACGCGCATGGCGAGCGCCCGATTGCCGAGATCGATCGTGCCGCCGCCCGTCACCTTCACCAGCGGCCCGATCAGATTGAGGTCGCTGGTCGCGGCCTGGCCGCGCTCGACCTGGAACGAGGCCGAGAGCTGGGTCAGGTCGGTCGACAAGTCCTTGGCGTCCTGCCAGCCCGACAGCGGATTGGTGGTCAGCGAGCGGATCATCTGCGCGACGTTGATGCCGCGGATCACGCCGTCCTGGAACAGCAGAAACGCCGAGCCGCTCAGATTGCTCATGATCGCCTGCTGGCTCGCACCGGTCGAGCGCAGCGCCAGCTTGCCCTGCAGCCGGGCGTCGAGCTTGTCGAACTCGGCGACGTTCTGCAGCAGCGGCAGCGCGCGGATGCCGACGAGATCGCAATGCATCGCATAGGCCGGGTTGCCGGTGGAGGCGTCGACGACGAGCTCACCGCTGGCCTGCCCGCCATAGGCGCCGAGATTGGCAATCGTCGCCTTCAGCAAGCCGCCGGCCAGCGATGCCTCGACATCGAGCGGACCGAGGCGCGCTCCGGCCACGCCGACATCCGTCGCCGACAGCTTCACGCGCGCATCGACATAATTGAGGCCGCGCAGATCGATCGCCGCCGTGCTCCAGCCGGGAGAACCAACCGCGCGCTGTGACGCCGGACTGCCAATATCCAGACGGCGCACGTCGAGATCGAGCTTCACCAGCGGCTTGCTGGCGAGATCGACCGAGGCCCAACCGTTGAAGTCGCCATCCCCAAGCGTGCCGCTGAGGCCGTTGATCATCACCACAGGCCCGTTCAGCCGGACGTCGGCGCGGCCGGCCAGCACGCCGCGGAATGCGCTGGCCATGCCGATCTTGAACTCGACCGGCAGCGTCTGCCGGTCCAACGGCATCGCCGGCGCGGCCGCCGTGATGTCGAACGTCACGGGGCTTCCGCCGGCCTGGGCGGTCCCGGTGACCTTGATCTTGCCGTCGCTCAGCGAGGCCGTCGCGCCGATGCTGTCGAGCCGGTTCTCGACCCTGTCGCGCGGGTTGGACAGAACGACGGCGCCGTCCTTGACCGTGACCCGCTCGATCCGGACGGCGGGCGCCGCCTCCGGCTTCGCCGCCGAGCGGACGCGCGGCGTCGTGTCCCGCAGGCGCTCGCGCAGCAGCGGCATATACAGGGTCGGCTTCTCGATAATGATGTCGCTGATGTCGGGCCGGCCGGACCACAGGCTCGACAGCGTCATGTCCGCCTGCAGCTTGCCGATGGTCAGCCGATTGCTGCCGTCCCGATCCTTCGCATCCTGCAGCGTGATGTCGGTCAGCGTCGCACGCAGCGACGGCCACACGCTGACGCTCGCGGAACCCGCCACGCTCAAGCGATAACCGGTGTCGCGCTCGACGCGGTCCTGGATGGCCACCGTCAGGAAGCCCGCCGGCAGCCCAAAGGCGAGCGCCAGTGCGATCACGACGATGACGGCGCCAACCAAACCGCCAGCGATCTTCAATGCCTTCATGTCGATGTCCCAATCGCGGCGCGCGAGCGGCCTACACGGGTTAGCATGCGGCAACGCCAACCCGGTTCAAAATCAATCTCGGAACCAGAGCCGCCCCGACAGCGACCAAACTAGTCGGAAGCCCATGCGCCTTTATGTGACTTATGACACACTTCTGCCGGAGGGGTTTCGGTAACTGGGGCTTTCACACCATTGCTATGGGTATACCGATGAGCAAGCAGGCCGAATTTGCGGTCATTCTGAAGATGAACCCGATGTTCGCCGACCTCGGTGCCGACGAGCTTCAGCGCATCTCAAACCTGTGCCACACCCAGCACCTCTCCGCGGGCGAGGTGCTGTTCCAGAAGGGCGACCCCGGCAATGCCCTGTTCGGCGTCCGGCGCGGCCAGGTCCGGATCGAGACCGGCGCGACCGATGGCAGCAGGCTGACGCTCAACTTCATGGGACCCGGCGATCTGTTCGGCGAGGTCGCGGTGCTCGACGGGCAGGAGCGCACCGCGGACGCGACGGCCGGCGAGGTCACCGAACTGTTCGTGCTCCGGCGCGAGGATTTCCTGAGCTTCCTGGAGCGCGAGCCGAAGGTCGCGATCAAGATCATCCAGCTGTTGTGCCAGCGCATCCGTTGGCAGAGCGAGCGCATGGAGGAGTCGGTGCTGCAGCCGCTGCCGATTCGCCTGGCCCGCCGGCTGTGCGCGCTGGCCGAGGATTTCGGCTCCGAGGTGCACATCTCGCAGGAGCAGCTCGGCATCTTCGTCGGTGCCGCGCGCGAGAGCGTCAACCGTCAGCTCCAGACCTGGCGCAAGGACAAGATCCTCGACCTGCAACGCGGCCGCATCCTGCTGCACGACCTGACCAGGCTCAACACCATCGCCCGCAACGAGTAGGCGGACGGCGCGCGGCAAATCCGACGATTCCTGGCCGGGCTCGCGGCGGAAACCGCGCGCTATGCTGCGAGAGGTAACGCCGGCGACCAAACATGATCGCATTTGGGCCACCACGGCTCACGATTTGCGACATGAACTATTTTTAACAGTTCTAACCAGGGGTCGATCCGGCAGCGGCGATGTCCCTTCGCCGGTGCGCTCGCGCGCGCCGGCGGGCTTGCCGCGCCAGAACAACTGAGTTGGAAGCGACGTCATGAGCCTTGCGTTACCGGCAATCGTGATCGAGACAGGCGGCTCGATTGCCAGGTGGCGCAGGGCTCTTTCGGCCTGGATCGACGCCGTCGACGACTGCTGGACCGTGTCGTTGCTGATCATCGGTTTCGTTGCGGCCTGGATGGCGTATTTTTCGATTGCCTATGTCGGAGGCGATCTCCACCAGGATGTGATCGAGACCTGGTCGCTGGGGCGCAGCTTCGACTGGGGCTCGACCAAGCACCCGCCGCTGATGAGCTGGGTGGCGCGGGCCTGGACGGCCGTGTTCCCGCTGACGAACTGGTCCTTCAACCTGCTGGCGCTGGTCAACGCGGCGATCGGCTTGTGGGCCGTCGACCTGATCACGCGGCGCTTCGCGCGCGGCGACAAGCGCCTCATCGTGCTGCTGCTGCTGATGCTGCCGCCGATCTATCAACTGCACGCGCAGCGCTTCAACGCGAATGCCGTGCTGCTGTCGACCTGGCCGCTCGCGACCTGGTGCTTCCTGCGCTCGTTCGAGACCCGCCACGCCGGCTGGGCGGTTGCGGCCGGCGTGACCGCCGCGTTCGCCATGCTCGGCAAATACTACTCGATCTTCCTGATCGGCAGCTTCGCGGTCGCCGCCCTTTGCCACCGCGAGCGACGGGCCTATTTCGGCTCGGCCGCGCCGTGGATCGCGTCGCTCGCCGGGCTGGTCGTACTGGCGCCCCACCTGATCTGGCTGGCCGAGACCGGTGCGCAGCCGTTCTCGCACGCGATCGAACATCACGTCGGCAAAACCCGAGCGGCCGCCCTGGTGGAAGCCGCGGGCTTCGTGCTGGCGATGGCCGGCATCGTCGGCGTCCCCGGGCTGATATGGCTGGCCATGACCCGCCCTCGCCCCGCGCGCGTGCTGAACGATGCGCTCAGTCTCGGCTCCGGGCTGCGGCTGCTCGCCATGATCAGCTTCGGCACCGTTCTGTTTCCGGCGCTGGTGTCCGCGACCTTCGGCACCGACATGCCACCGCTCTGGGGCCTGCAGGGGGTGTTCCTGTTCGTCATCGTCATCGTCTGCGGCGCCAGCTATCAGGCTCCGCGCGACCACACGATCAATCTCGCCGCGATCACGTTGGCGATCGCGGCGCTGGCCGTAACCGTGGTTGCGCCGCTGCATGCGTTGTATCGGATCTACGTCCCGCTCAACGAGGGCCGCAATTTCTATGCACCCGCCATGGCCGAGCTCGACCGGCTGTGGCGGACGTCGTCGGACCAGCCTCTCGCCATCGTCGGCGGCGACGATGGCCTGGCGTTCGCCGCGGCGTTCTACAGCGCTGACCATCCGCTCTACGAGATGAGCCTGGTGCATCCGTACGAGCTGCGGCTTCCCGATGCGGCGCTGAACCCGCAGGGCTGGGCGGCGCTGTGCTACGACACCGACGTCTCCTGCATCGCCGGCATGACGGCCGCGGCGGCGCGGGCGAAAGGCTCGGTGCGCGTCGGCTTCACGCTGCGGACCAAGCTGTTCGGCTGGCACGGCGCCAGCCAGGGATTTGTCGCGTTGATCGTGCCGCCGGCGATCACGCCGTCGAAGGAGCGCCCGGCCACTCCCGAGGATGTCAGCGCCCGCAGCCGCCTGCCTGAGACGGACTGAGCAACGCTGTCATTCCGCCGCCGGCGAGATCACCGATGGCGGCGGCTTCGGCGCGTGCTCCGGTGGCGCCGCGTGATCTGCCTCCGCAGCATCGCCTGACGACACCACCAGCTTGCGGCCGATCCGCGCGAACAGCGCGCCGACGTCGTCCATCACCAGGAACATCGCCGGCACGAACAGCAGCGACAGCACGGTCGAGAACACCAGGCCGCCGATCACCGCCAGCGCCATCGGCGAGCGGAATTCGCCGCCGGCGCCGACTGCGAGCGCGCTCGGCATCATGCCGGCGACCATCGCGATCGTGGTCATCACGATCGGCCGCGCCCGCTTCATGCCGGCGTCGACGATCGCCTCGTCGCGCCGGCTGCCGGCGTGGATCGCCTCGATCGCGAACTCGACCAGCATGATCGCGTTCTTGGTGACGATGCCCATCAGCATCATCATGCCGATATAGACCGGGATGGTGAGCTGCTTGCCCGTCAGCATCAGCGCCCCGATCGCGCCGCCGATCGAGAGCGGCAGCGAGAACAGGATGGTGATCGGCTGCAGGAAGGTGCCGAACAGCAGCACCAGCACCGCGTAGACGATCATCATGCCCGCCGTGATCGCGGTGATGAAGCCGGAGGCGAGCTCGTTCAGGCTTTCAGCGTCATCCGACGGGATCAGCTTGACGCTCGCGGGCATCGTCTTTCTGACCGGCAGATCGTCAATCAGCTTGGTCGCATCGCCGAGCGCCGCGAGGCCAACGAGATCGGCCGAGACCGTGGCCTGTCGGCCGCGATCGTAGCGGCTGATGCTGGTCGGGCCCTGATCGAGCTTGATGTCGGCGACGACCGCCAGCGGCACGCCGCCCTTTTCGCCGAACTGGCCGAGCGGCACCCGCAGCTGTTCGAGGATCTTCACGTCGCTGCGCGCCGCATCCTCCAGCTGGACGCGGATCGGGACCAGGCGACCGCCGGCGTCGTATTTGGCGAGCGCGGGCCCGACATCGCCGATGGTGGCGACGCGGATCGTCTGCGACAGGCTTTCCGTGGACACGCCGAGGCGCGCGGCCAGATCGGCGCGCGGCTGCACGCGCAATTCCGGCCGGTCGAGCGAGGTGTCGGACACCACGTTGGAGATGATCGAAATCCGCTTCATCTGCGAGGCGAGTTCGCTCGCGACGTTGTCGACCAGCTTGGGATCTGAGCCGGTCAGCACCAGCTTGATCGGACGCAGGCCGTTCTCGTCGGTGAACCAGAAGCGAATGTCCGGGATGGTCTCCAGATCCTTGGTGATCTCGAGCTCGAGTTCCTTCTGGGTGATCTTGCGCTCGGTCTTCGGCGTGTAGTTGACGATCATCCCGGCGCGGCGGACCTCCATCGCTCCCTGCAGCCGGCCGCCATCGACGAACACGCTGCGCACCTCGGGCCGCTTGCGCAGCCGCGCCACGATGTCCTCGGTGACCTTCTCGGTGTAGGCGAGCTGCGCGCCCGGCGGCAGCTCGATCGCGAGCAGCGAGCGCGCCGCGTCCTGTGCCGGCAGGAAGCCCTTCGACAGCAGCGTCGTGCTCCAGATCGAGGCCGCGAAGATGCCGACGCCGAGCAGGATCGTGATGTAGTAGTGCTTCACCGACCAGGTCACGATGCGCTGATAGGCCCGCAGGATGATGCCCGGCGGCGGATCGTCATGGTCGTGGTGCTTCATGAAGTAGGCCGCCAGCATCGGCGTGACGAACCGCGCCGCCAGCAGCGAGAAGAACACCTGCACCGAAACGGTGATGCCGAACTGCTTGAAGAACTGCCCGGCGATGCCGGACATGAAGCTGGCCGGCGCGAAGATCGCGATGATGGTGAGGCTGATGGCGATGACCGCGAGGCCGATCTCGTCGGCGGCGTCGAGCGCAGCGCGATAGGGCGACTTGCCCATCCGCATGTGGCGCACGATGTTCTCGATCTCGACGATGGCGTCGTCGACGAGGATGCCGGTCGACAGCGTGATCGCCAGGAACGACACCATGTTCAGCGAGAAGCCGAGGATGTCCATTGCCCAGAACGCCGGGAAGATCGAAAGCGGCAGCGAGATCGCCGCGATGATCGTCGCCCTGAGATCGCGCAGGAACAGCAGCACGATGATGACGGCAAGGATCGCGCCCTCGAACAGGGTCGAAATCGCGGCGTCATAGTTGCCTTTGGTGAATTCGACCGACGTATCGATCAGCCGGAGATCGACGTCGGGATGGGCAGCCTTCACCTGGTCGATGCGCTTCTGCACGGCTTCGGCCACGACAACGTCGCTGGCGCCCTTGGCGCGCTTGATGCCCAGCGCCACCACCGGCTCGCCGTTGAATCGCGCGAAGGTGCGGCGATCGGCGATGGTGTCGGTGACCGTCCCGAGATCGGCGAGCCGGACCTCGCCGCCGCCGAACAGCGGGATCATGGTGTTGGACAGCTCGTTCAGCGTCTTGGCGCCGGCGAGCGTGCGGATGGCCTGGTCGTTCTTGCCGATCTCGGCGCGCCCGCCGGCGACGTCGACATTGGTGCCGCGCAGGCTCTGGCTGACATTGACGGCGGTGAGGCCCATCGCCTGCAGCCGGTCGGGATCGAGCGAGACCAGGATCTCGCGCTCGACACCGCCGATGCGCTCGACCTGGCTGACGCCGCGAACGCCCTGCAGCTCGCGCTTGACGACATCGTCGACGAAGAACGACAGCTGCTCCGGCGTCTTGCCCGGCGCGATCGCGGCATAGGTGACGATCGGCAGGCCGATCTTGTCGACGCGTGAGATCAGGGGCTCGGTGACGTTCTGCGGCAGGTCGGAACGGACCCGCGTCACCGCGTCCTTGACGTCGTTGATGGCGCGATCGGTGTTGGTCTCCAGCGCGAAGGTGATCGTCGTGACCGACAGGCCGTCGGTGATCAGCGACTGGATGTGCCGCGCGCCCTCGACGCCGGAGACGCCGTCCTCGATAATCTTGGTGACCTGCGATTCGAGCTCGGACGGCGCCGCGCCGAACTGCGCCACCGCCACCGAGATCACCGGGATGTCGGCGTTCGGCAGCCGCGTCACCGCGAGCTTGGTGAAACTCATCCAGCCGAGGATCAGCAGGATGATCGAGAACAGGATCGACGGCAGCGGGTTCCGGATCGACCATGCCGAGATATTCAGTGCCATCAGCGTACCCGCGTGCGATCGATGTCTTCGGCGAACATGGTCTTGATCTGGTCGCCATCATGCAGCGAGCTGCCGGCGTCGGCGACCACGATCTCACCTTCGGTGAGACCGTCCAGAATCTCGGTCGACGTATCGGACACCAGGCCGACCCGGACCTTGCGGGTCTCGACCGTATTGCCCTTCACGACCTGGACGGTGAGATGGTCGATCGCGGTGTTCGGGATGGCCACCCCGCAGCTGCGCCGCGCATCGATGTTGGCGCGGGCGAACATGCCGGGCTTCAGCGACGGATTGCTGGTCAGCGTGATCCGGACATGGCCGAGCTGGGTCGACCGGTCGACCTGCGGCGAGGCCACGCGCAGCTTGCCGACGATGTCGGGAAGATTGTCGCGGGTGACGCGGACCGGCACGCCGGTGCTGAGCTTCAAGAGGTGAACGCTGGGGACTTCGGCGTCGAGCTCCAGCTCGCCGTTGACGGCGATGCGGAACATCGGCCCGGCCTGCGGTGACGCCGGCGCGCCGACGATGGTGCGGACTTCGGTGACGAGGCCGGCGGCCGGCGCGCGCAGCGACACGGGACGGCCGGCCGCCGCGGCAGGCGCCCCCGGCTGCGGCGGTGGCGGCGTCAGGCGGGCGAGCTCCTGGTTCTCGGTGACGGTGTCGCCTTCCTTGACCAGCACGTCGGTGACCCGCGATCCCTCCTGGTCGGCGCCGACCACCGCCTCGCGGCGGGGCACGACGAAGCCGGTGACGCGGACGAGATCGGAGAAGCAGGCCTTGGCCGCCTTGGTCACCAGCACCTGGGCCTGCATGCGCGGCTCCTCCTCCGAGGGATGCGGGCGATGCTCGTACAAGTAATAGCCCGCAAAGAGGGCCACGAAGACCACCGCGCTGGCCGCGGTTTTGAGCGATTTGGGCAGGGTCATAGAAGAGCGGGTCCGGTCGGCGCGGGATGCGGTTTCACGATGCAGCGGATGCCGGCACTGGCGAGACGGAATCCACTGCGGCAAGACGATGCGCCCCGCAAGCCTGCGGGACGCATCCGGTGACCTCGGTCTCTCGCCACGCGACCCCCGACGGCGTGCAGACGCGGCGCTACTTGGCGGCCGCCGTCTTGCTCTGCATGTTGACGACCTGGACGCGGCGGTTCACTTCGGCGAGTGGCTGAGCCGGGTCCTTAAGCTTGCTCTTGCCGTAGCCCACCGTGACCAGATCGGCGCCGGCGATGCCGAACTTGTCGACCAGATAGCGCTTGATCGCATCGGCGCGACGTTCCGACAGATCCTGATTGTAGCCGTCGCCGCCCGCGGCGTCGGTGTGGCCGGCGACGACGAAGGTCGAGCCCTTGAGATCGGCGCTGGTCAGCGCCCGGCCGAGCGCCTGCACCGAGGGCATCGACTTCTGGCTGATGTTGGCGGAATTGTAGTCGAAGGTGATCTCGAGATCGATGTTCGGCTTGGTCTTGGCCACGGCCGCGATCTCCTCGCGCTCCGCAGTCGACAGCGAGCGCGTCGAACGGCCGCGAATGCTCTGCAGGAACTTGTCCTGCTGCGGGTTCGCCGCAGGCGCCGCCTCTTCGGACGGCGGCGCCATCGACAGCCCGCGGGTGAGCGGCTTCTTCGGTCCGGCAAGCGCACGGACGATCTGATCTTCGGTCACGTCTTCGGCCGCGAAGGCCTGCGTGATGCCGAACGATGCGAACATGCCCAGGCTGGCGGCCACCAGCAGACCGGTCAGGCCGGGGGCTTTGGTCGAAATCTTTGGTGCGGTCATTGCCAATCCTCCTCGCGCGCAACTCACGCGAACTCATGTTCCGCCTCGCCGCGAGCGCCCGCTCGCGAGTCCGGCTGTTCGCGTTTATGTCGGCCCGGCGCGCCGCATGGTTCGAGGCGGCCGGCGGGCGGGCGCAAAAAATCAGCGCACGCCGTAGCTTTCGAATTCGCGGACGATGTTCGGATCCATCGCCTTGGCATTGGCGATGTCCAGCGCGCCTTCCTGCGCCGCGCCGTTGCGCTGTTTGGCGAGGCCCCGCCCGTACAATGATGACGTCAGCCGCGGATTGATCTTCAGCGCCGCATCGAAATCGGCGATCGCGTTCTTGGCCGCGCCGCTCTTCAGGTTCACCAGGCCGCGGCTGTCCAGCGCATCGACGAAATTCGGTCGCAGCCGCAGCGCCTCGTTGCAATCGCGCAACGCCGACTGCAGATCGCCGACCACGGTCCGCGCCCAGCAGCGGTTGTTGAGCGCCTCGACGTCCTTTGGATTGATCCGGATGGTCTCGTCGAAATCGCGGATCGCAGACGCATAGGCGCCCTTGCTGGCATAGACTTGGCCGCGCCGATACAGCGAGCCGGCGTCCTCCGGATTCTTGGCGAGCTTCTCGGTCAGGCCCTTGATCACCGGATCGTCGGCAAACGGATCAGAAGGCGCGACCGGAGCAGGAGGCGTCGGGGCAGGAGGCGGTGGCGCGGGCGGCGTCGGAGCGGGAGGCGCGAGGTTCGCGACCGGCGGCACCGGCGTGGGTTCAGACGTCGGCGCCGGCGGTGCAGGCAACACGGGCGGAGCCGGCGGTTCGATCTTCTGCACTGGCGGCGGCGGTGCTGGCGGCGGCGGTGCCGGCACGGGCACAGGCGGCGCCGCCGCGACCTTCGGCGTGGGAACCGGCGTCGGGACCGGCGCGGGAGCCGGCGCGGTGCTGATCTCGGCCGGAGGATTCGGCCGTGCGCCGCCCACGCCCGGAACGAAGGAGAAATCCTCCGCCAGCGAGGACGAGATCCACGGCACCTGCTCGCTGCGCGAGGCCCGCGTCACACCGACGCGGGTGCGGTTCAGCGTCTCCTCGGCGGTCAGGTCGGGCACCCGGATCTCCTTGAGGAGCTCCTGCACGAACAGGCTGCGGTCGCGGCCGGTATCGGACACCACCGAGGACAGCGCGGCGGAATACATCACCAACGTACCGCTCGGCGCGATCACCGGGGCCAGTCCGGACGACGCGGTCCGGAACCTTCGCTCATAGGGATTGCGGCGGGAGGCATCGAGCAGAGCGATCTTCACGCCGGCCCCGCGGCTGTTGATCTCCTGCAGCACCTGCTCGAGGCTGATGCCGTCACGCCGCACGTCGGCCTCCTGCCAGATCTGCGCGTCGACCGGGACCATGTAGCTGGTGCGGCTCGACTGGATGCCGAAGCCGGAGAAGAACAGCAGCGCCACCGAGCCGGGTTTGATCTTGCCATACAGCCGCTCGAGGCCGCGGCGCATCGCATCGCCGGTGGCGTTCTCGAGGGTGTCGACGCTGAAGCCGTCGCGCTTCAATTCGTCGGTCAGATCGCGCGCGTCGTTGATCGGCTCCTTGAGCGGCGCTTCGGCATCCGGATACTTGGCGTTGCCGATCACGAGGGCGAAGCGGTCACCGGCCGCTCGGGCGGGACCAGAGAACGCCACGGCGAACATCAAACCGAGCAGCAACAGCAGGCGAATCGTCATCACGATGGCGGTCCAGCGGTCCAGCAACAGGCGCCGTCCAGCTTGCGCCGCGGCGACCTTATCCCACGCGTCAGGCATTATCAAATCGCCGTGACGATCCGTCAACCGCTTGGGACGGTTGAAGAATCGTCACGACCGGCAGACTTTTCGTCGTCCTTCGATCGCCGCGAGAGGAACAATACGGTGACCCCGAGGCGAACGACGGTGAGCCGCCTCACACTGTGTCGATCCGTCAAGCGATCCGGTTCGCTTCGCCGTGATTGACCGCGGCGCGCGGCGATGGCTCGATGCCGGCCCCAACGGCATCAGCAACGAGAAAGACCACCATGGGGAACGCCACCGAGATCTACGCGCTGCGCTATGCGACGATGTCGCCGCGCACGCCGAGCATGAACTTCCTGCAGCCGGACCCGCACGACACGGTGGCGCAGGACCTCGACTATTTCGTCTGGCTGATCCGCTGCGACGGGCGCGACATCCTCGTCGACACCGGCTTCAACGCCGCCGAAGCCGAGATCCGCCATCGCAAGCTGACGCGCAATCCGGTCGATTCGCTCGCCGCCTTCGGCGTCGACGCCGCCGGCATCCGCGACGTCATCGTGACGCACCTGCATTACGACCATGCCGGCAATCTCGACCGCTTCCCGGGAGCGCGGTTCCATCTGCAGGAGCGCGAGATGGCCTATGCGACGGGACGCTGCATGTGCACCGGCATGCTGCGCTACCCGTTCTCGGTCGAGCACGTCACCACGATGGTGCGCCACGTCTATGGCGAGCGCGTCACCTTCCATTCCGGCGACGGCGAGGTGGTCCCCGGCGTGACCGTGCACCGCGTCGGCGGCCATTCCGACGGGCTGCAGGTGGTGCGGGTCGAGACCGCCCGCGGCCCCGTCGTGCTCGCCTCCGACGCCGCACATTACTACGCCAATTTGCAGCGCAAGAGCCCGTTTCCGATCGTCTACAACATCGGCGACATGGCGCAGGGCTGGGAGATCATCGAGCGCCTCGCCGGCCATCCGGATCGGTTCATTCCGGGGCACGATCCGCTGGTGACGGAGCTCTATCCACGCGTCAGCGAGGCGGCGGACGCCTACGCGCTGCACGTGGCGCCGAAGCGCTCGTTTGCGACGTGACGGCGCCTTGAGTCAGCAGGCCAGATGAGTCCGCCCGCTTGGCCACGCCCACCATCCCGTAGGGTGGGCAAAGGCGCGTGGCGCGGTGTTGCGGCGCGTAAAGTCATCGACGCGCCGTGCCCACCACCGGCACCACGGATGTGAATGGTGGGCACGGCGCGCGATAGATCGGGGCTAGAACTAACAACATCGGGCGCGCCTTTGCCTACCCTAAGGCACCGTCAGTGCCGCAATTCACCCGCCGCCGTCGTCCCGGGCAAGCTACGACGCGCGGCAGCGCGGCGTGGCGCCGACCCGGGACCCATACTCCGCGGCGGTCGTGGCGAGCGAGCTGAGGACTACTAGTCTGCCTCAAACTGCGTCCTGTGGTTATGGGTCCCGGCTCAAGGCCGGGACGACAGCGGTGGTTGCCGATACCGCTTGGCGACATCAACGTTCGGCGGCCATCGCGAAAGCGAAGCTGAGTGCTCACCGCAGCTCCACCACCGCCTTCTTCGACAGGTGCTCGCCGAGAAACTTGGCGTCCCAGTTGGTCAGGCGGACGCAGCCGTGGGATTCCGATTTGCCGACCTTGGAGGGTTCGGCGGTGCCGTGAATGCCGTAGCCGTTGCCGACCGACAGGCCAATCCAATACGCACCGACGGGATTGTTGGGGCCGGGCTTGATGTCGAACGGCTTGCGCGCCTTGACGCCCTTGAACTTGTAGTCCGGGTTGTAGCGGTAGTTCGGATCGGCATCGATCGAATCCACCTTGAAGCTGCCGACCGGCGTCGGCTTGTCGTCGCTGCCGACGGTGGCCGGAAACACCGCGACCGGCTTGCCGTCCTTGGCGAAGGCCTGCACCGTCTCGCTCGCCTTGTCGATGTCGAGCCTGGTGATCTCGGGCACCTTCTCGTCGGGCTTCATGACATTGGCGACGGCGATCTGCTCGCCGTCCTTGTCGAACTTGCTGTTGGGATTGAGCGCGGCGAGCAGCGCCTCGCTCATGTGGAACTTCTCCGCCAGCCCCTCGCGCGGCGAGGTGTAGCCGAGCCGCGGCAGGTCCTTCATGTCCTCCATGCGCCGCGGCAGCTTGTCGAGGAACGGGCCCTTCACATCGTCCTTCGTGATCTTGTAGCTGACGATCGCCGGCGCCTGGTCCTGGCGGAGCGCGTCCCACAGTTCCGGCGTCAGCTTCGATCCGCTGGCGAGGCCCTTGGCGGTCGCGAACGCGGCCAGCGCCTTGCGCGCATTGTCGCCGAAGCGGCCGTCGATCTCGCCGGGCGAGACATGGGCGCGATCGAGCAGCACCTGGGCGCGGATCGCCACTGGGTCCATCTTCTCCTCGGACGGTGGGCGCTTGCGCATTTCAGCGTTGTTGACGGCATCCGCCGTGAGCTCCGCCGCAGTGACCGGCGTTGCGAGCGCCGCGGCGAGCAGAAGCGGTATCGAGAGCCTGATCATGATGGGTGATTCCGGGTCGCGAAGGTCAGATTCGCCGCAGACAACGTGGCAGTGGGGCAGAAGTTCGGCCGGGCCCCTATCGCCGGTGAACGTCGCGAAGGCCTGGCGCGACTACGGAGGGAGACGATGGGTCTGCTGGCCCGGTGGCTGCGCGTCTGCTATTTCCGGACGACGCCATGACAACGACGATTAGCAACGCGAGGATCGGTTTCGCATGGGACATTCCGGACTGGCCCCGACGGCGCGGCGGCTGGCGCTGCTCGCCGCAAGCCTCACGGTGCTGGCGCAGGCCGCATCCGCGGCCGACACGCCCGATGCCCCCAAGGGCGCCGCCGTCAATGTGCTGAAGGCCACCAAGGCCTGCTTCGACAACACGGTCGAAGTGTCCGGCATGGTGCTGGCGCGCGACGAGACTTCGGTGCGGCCCGACCGGCCCGGCCTGAAGGTCGCCGAGATCATGGTCGATGCCGGCGACACCGTCACGGCCGGCCAGAATCTGGCGCGGCTGACGGCGCCGGAAGGCGGCTCGATCATGATCCAGGCGCCGGCCGCCGGCACCATCCTGACATCCACCGCCACCATCGGCGCCTTCGCCTCCGGCCGCGGCGAGGCGTTGTTCTCGATCATCGCCCGCAACGAATATGATCTGGTCGGCCTGGTGCCATCAGCGCAGCTGAACAAGCTCGCGGTCAACCAGGCCGCGCGCATCCGCATCGTCGGCGCCGGCGAGGTCGACGGCAAGATCCGCCGGATCGCGCCGACGGTGGAGCCGAACAGCCAGCTCGGCCAGGCCTTCATCGCCATCACCGGCACCGGCCGCCTGCTGGTCAATGCGTTCGGCCGCGCCGCGATCAAGATCGGCCAGAGCTGCGGCGTCGCGGTGCCGCTGACCGCGATCCTCTACGATGCCGACGGCACCGTGGTGCAGGTGGTCAAGGCGCAGCGGGTCGAGACCAAGCGGGTCGAGATCGGCCTGATGGCCGGCGGCCAGGTCGAGGTCCGCGAGGGCCTCGCCGAAGGCGACGTCGTGGTCAGCCGCGCCGGCGCGCTGCTGCGCGAGGGCGATCCGGTGCGGCCGGTCATGGCGAGCAACGACCCGGCGGCAAAGTAAGTAGATAGAGCGTCGCTCGCGGCGGCCTGGCCTGGGACACGGCCGCGCCCGACCTGCAACGGCCGTGGCGCGGCGACGCGGTCCTCAGGCGGCGCGCACCGTGCCAAGGAAGCGGACTACCTCCTGCTTCAGCCGGTGGCTGTCGCGCGACAGCGACCTCGCCGCGGCGAGCACCTCCGACGACGCCGTGCCGGTGCGCGACGCATCCTTCTGCACGTCGGTGATGTTGGACGAGACCTGGTGGGTGCCCTGGGCGGCCTGCTGCACGTTGCGGGAGATTTCCTGGGTCGCGGCGCCCTGCTCCTCGACTGCGGCGGCGATCGTGGACGAAATCTCCGACAGCCGCTCGATGGTGCCGGTGATGGTACGGATCGCGCCGACCGAGTCCTGGGTCGCCGCCTGGATGCCTGCGATCTGCTGGCCGATCTCGCCGGTCGCCTTCGAGGTCTGCTCGGCGAGCGCCTTCACCTCGGTGGCTACGACGGCAAAACCGCGCCCCGCCTCGCCGGCGCGCGCCGCCTCGATGGTGGCGTTGAGCGCCAGCAGATTGGTCTGGCCGGCGATGCTGCTGATGAGCTCGACGACGTCGCCGATCCGCGCGGCCGCATGCGACAATTCGCTGACGCGGTCATTGGTGCTGCGCGCCTGATGGACGGCCTCGTTGGACATGCGCGCCGATTCCTGCACCTGGCGGCTGATCTCGTTGACCGAGGATGACAGCTGCTCGCTCGCCGACGCCACCGACTGCACGTTGGCGGTGGCCTGCTCTGACGAGGCCGCAACCGAGACCGTCAATTGCTGGGAGCGGCTCGCGGTATCGTTGAGCGTGCTGGCCGACGCCTCGAGCTGCGATGACGCCGCCGACACCGTGTCGACGATCTCGCCGACAGCAGCCTCGAACTCGCCCGCCAGCCGCTGCATGTCGGCGCGGCGCTGGGCGGCCACGCGGCGATCGTTCTCAGCGGCAGCATCGCGGTCCTCGGCGAGCTTGGCCTGCATCGCCTGCACACCGCGCGTGAGCTGGCCGAGCTCGTCGTCGCGGATCACGGCAATCGCATTGTCGAACGTGCCGCGGCCGATCCTCTCCATGACCTGATTGAGCATGTTGATCGGACCGGTGACGGCACGGATCGCCGAGCGCCCCATCACCGCGCCGGTCAACAGCCCGGCAGCGATCAAGAGCAGCGCGAGCGCGAGCACGATGTTGTAGCGATGCTCAGCCGTGTCGTGCAGGCTCTTCGCCTCGGTCAGCTGGATGTTGATGAGCGTGTCGAGATGCGTTTTGGCCGCGGCGATGATCGGCCCGCCGGTCGTGATGACCAGCGATGCCGCCGCCTCGGACTTGCCGTCTGCGACCAGCGCGAGCGCCGGCCGGATGACCTTTCCGACCAGCTCCCTGCGCGCCTGCTGATATTTGTCGGCGGCGATCTTCTCCTCGGGCGTGAGATAGGTCGCGATGTAGTCGGACCAGATCTTGTCGATCGTGGTGATGTTCGCCTCGATGCGGCTGCCGATGCCGGCGGTGCTTTGGCCGGCACGGGCAAGATGCCCGGCCTCGAGCAGCGCCGCGATGTTGTCGCGCAAGCGTTCGTTGATCTCCGACAGCTGACCGAGGCAGACCACGCGATCGTCGTACATCGATCCCATCGCCGCGTTGCTGTCACGCGTCGCGAGGATGCCGGCGGCGCCGATCACCAGCATGGCGATGAGCAGCGCGATCACCAGCGTCATCAGCCGGGCGCGGATCGTACCGTTGACGAGCGAGAAGGCGGAGGAGGTCGCGGGACGAGAGCTGGCCGCATCATTGCGGCGCTCGGTAGGGAGTGCGGGCATGTAAATCTGACTCTGCAATTGCTGTGGAGCAGGTGTTCGACCAAGCGACATCGGCTGGCCTGCGCTCACGACAGCGGCGGGAAGATGAGTTCGATCAGGTGTGCCGTGCTGCGCCCGTGCAAATTTGCGCGGAACTCGAAATGACTCGTTAATCGGGAGCGCAGCTGGACCTCGACGCGACGCCACACATCGCGTGTAGCCGGCCCTGCAGCAATCACCGCATGTATACAATAATGTGCTTTTAGAACGGCTTAAGCCCGGTACAATGCTTTGGACGGAGGTGCTGGGCGCACTGAGCCCGTAAGATACCGGATGCGTCGACAAAAATGTCGAACGTGCCGCCCGACTGTAGCGCGATACGGTCGAAGGGAATCAATCAGCTGCCCGCGTTGGCCACGTCGGTGCCGAGGCGGATGTCCTCGACCAGCGAGGATGACACCGTCGGCACCTGACCGCCGTCGGAATTGCGCGCGATCGCGTTGCGGGTCTTGTTGAAGACGGCCTCGGCGCTCGGCGTCTTGCCGAGCTGGCCGAGCAGCTCTGTCACCAGCACGCTGTTGGGCTGCGCGGCCGGATCGTCCACCACCTTGCCGGGGGTCGCCGAGGACAGGATCAGCGCATTGGCCGGCGCGCTGATCGGCGCCAGACCATGCGAGTAGGAGCGGAAACGGCGCTCATAGGGATTGCGGCGGGAGGCGTCGATCACGACGAGCTTGGCGCGAGCGCCCTTCTCGCTGACGGCGTCGAGCACCTTCTCGATGCTGGTGCCCTCGCGGCGCACATCGGACTCGCGCCAGATCTTGGCATCGACCGGAATCATGTAGCTGTCGCGGCCGGCCTGAATCGCATAGCCGCCGAAGAACAGCATGACCACCGAGTCCGGCTTGATCCTGGATTTCAGCCGCTCGAGCGCACGGCTCATGTCGTCGCGGCTCGCATCCTCGACGACGTCGACGTCGAAGCCATCACGGCGCAGCGCGCCGGTGAGCGCACGGGCGTCGTTGATCGGCTGGGCGAGCGGCGCGTTGGCGTCGGGATAGTGGCCGTTGCCGATGACCAGCGCGAGGCGCGTGCCATTGCCGGTCGACACGACATTCTGCTCGGCCGCCGCGGTCTGCGGCGCTTCGATGAAACGCTTGTTCAAGGCAGCATGCGCGCCGATCGCGAGCGACACCGTGCCCATCAGCACGGCGGCGATCACGGCCGAACGGCGGGAGAGAGAAGGCTGCCCTGCGGTCATCACGTCAATCCTGGTCCGAGCCGATCCGTCGTGGCCAAGGCTGTGAACCCGTGGGGGTCCGCACCCTTTGGTCGCGCCGACGCCTCTGAGGTTTGAGGGGTTGCGAGACGATGTGTCGTCACATTGCGCGGAATTTGCGGCACCGCAACGAAGAAAGGCTTAACCCGAACGCGCCGGCGGAGCAACATCCAAACACCATTGACATTTCAAGCACTTGGAATTTAAGGCGAATTTAACCATGATCCGGACCTCCAAAGCGTCGCGGCAGGACCGCGGGGCCGCCACATTGCAGCCAAATCCACAGAAGCCGCCGTGATCCGGGTCACGTTGTCTTTGGCCACGCCCCATGTCAGTTTGCCTCATGCCTGCGCGTGACGAGCCGTTTGCGGGGCATTTCGAGCAGCAGTCGCCCCGCCAACCCGCGAGTCCCACGTTGAATTTGCAGTATTTCGCCGGCGCCGCCTGTCGCGCGTTGACGGCCCGGAAGGACGGTCCCTCGCTCTACGAGGTCTGTGATCCCATCCTGCGCCAGCCCGGCAGCGGCGATCCGCATCTCGCCAAGTTCTACCGGACCGCGCTCGGCAATCCGGCGCTGCGCACCCTGCTGCGCCGCGCCGGCCTGCCCGAGCTGAACGATCCGGCTCGCCTCAATGCGCTGCGTCAGGCGCTGGTTCTCGCCCGCGACAATCCGACGCCGGACTGGGACGCGGTCGGCGGACCGATCGCGGAGCTGGTCGACAGCGTCACCCTGCATCACCCGGCCCCGCCGCGGCGGACCGGGACGGTGGCGATGCCGGCCAACGGCGAGATCGACCGCGTGATCCGCGCTTGCGGCGCCGACCTGCTCGGCTCCTATGCGCGCAACGGCTTCATTCCGACCTATGCGGCATTCAACCTGATCGGTGACCCCGACATGGGCGGCCGCGAGGTGCTCATGGCCCTGCGGGGCCTCGACGCGCGCGGCTACAAGAACTCGACGCTGCTGTTCAATCTCGCCCGCGTCTTCATCGCCCGCTCGCCCGCCGCCGCGGTGATCAATCCGCCATGGCTGGGGATCGCCGAGCCGATGTGGGAGCCGGTGCAGATCCGCCACCGCTCGGCCTATTACGACGCGTTCTTCACCGAGGCGCTGCTGAGCTACATGGAGACCGGCCTCGCCTCGTCCGGGCAGACGGCGGATGCGCGCACGGCCATCGCCGCGATGGTGGAGTTCTGTCTCAAGACCAGCCGCGAGGAGGTGCGTGGCGCCGACGGCAAGAGCTACAATGTCGTCACCGCGCTGGCGCCGCCGCCGCATCCGCGCTTCTCGCGCTTCTTCACCCAGATCAAGCAGGACCTTGGCTTCGGCGTCTACGTGCCCGATTGCGACACCACCGCCTGCTCGTTCTCGGCGGCGACGCAGGCCGGCTCCGACGATCCGATCCTGAGCCAGCCGCTGGTCGACTTCTATGCCGGCTATCAGGTGCGCGCCGGGAGCAACGAGCCGCGGGTGACCGTGCCGATCAACGAAAACATCGACTACGAAGGCGGTGTCGCCACCTGGATCGACAGCAT
Organism: Bradyrhizobium sp. HKCCYLS2038; assembly: GCF_051167655.1. Lineage (NCBI taxonomy): Bacteria > Pseudomonadati > Pseudomonadota > Alphaproteobacteria > Hyphomicrobiales > Nitrobacteraceae > Bradyrhizobium > Bradyrhizobium sp. HKCCYLS2038. The sequence continues at coordinate 462,360 of NZ_JBNPTM010000004.1, forward strand.
GGCGGGCGAGCGGCCCTACGGCAACGATCTCGATCCGACCTTGAACCTCGACGTGCTCGAAGTCTCGTTCCGCAATCTCGCGCGCTGGCAGATCCTGGAGACCGCGGACCGGCTCGCCTTCATCCGCCGCATCATCGGCTTCCAGCTGAAGCTTGTCAGCAGCGGCGCCTTCGCCGATCCGCGCGCGCACATCTACTATCTGCCGGAGCTGTATTGCGCCTATTTCGGGCGCTGCTATCACGCCTTCATGGCGCTGCCGCCGGCCGCACGCCAGGCGATCGATCCGGACGGCGCGTTCGAGACGATCCGGTTGCGCGTGCTCGCCTATGTCGAGGACGAACTGATCGGGCGCGAGATGAACCCGTTCGACGCCGCTCTGGCGCTGATCGCGCTCGGCCATCTCGGCGGCAATGATGCGAGTTTCGCACCTGCGGTGCATTGCATCATCGCCAGCTTCGGCGAAGGCGGCCGGCGCCATCCGTACCGCGCCTATGAGTGGAACAAGATGAAGACCCCGACCCGCATCCTCGTCGGCGGCCCCGAGGTGACCTCCGCCTTCGTGCTGATGGGTCTCGCGCTGGCCCGGCGAGTTGCGACGAGGTGAGGGAAAAAGCCGTCACCGCAACGACGGTCGACTCCCCTCCCCTCTTGCGGGAGGGGATTTCACTGCCGTCGCGGCAATAGCTTGCGCCTTACTGTCAGCAGCCCATCGCGCGAAGTTGAGCGGCCCGGGCCATCCCGGCGCTGGCACAGCCAGCCGATCCGCCGCACAATTACGGGCATTGCCCATCCCAAGGATGACCCACGCCGTTCATGTCGATGAAACCCGCCCTGCTCGCCCTTCTTCTGCTGCTGCCAACCGTCGCTTCCGCTGCCGAAATCACCGGAATCGCCAAGGTCCGCGAGGCCGACAACGTCGTGATCGGCACGACGCGGGTGCGGCTCGGCGGCGTCGATGCGCCGTCCGTCGACCAGTTATGCCTGAACAAGAACGGCGAGCGCTGGACCTGCGGGGTGGCTGCACGCGACGAACTGATCAAGCATGCCGACGGCAAGAGCTGGGTCTGTCATCCGCGCTCGATCGATCGCCGCGGACGCCAGGTGGCGCGCTGCGACGTCGATGGCGAGGACATCCAGAAATGGCTGGTGCGCAGCGGCTGGGCGCTGGCCTACCGCACAGTGTCGCATGACTACGAGCCGGACGAGGCCGAGGCGCGCGCCGCCAAGGCCGGCATGTGGCAGGGCGCGTTCATCGCGCCATGGGACTGGCGCGTGCGCAACAAGAAGACCACGATCCTCGGCGCCACCAAGCCGCCGGACGGCGCGCGCGCCATCCTGCTCGCCTCCGCCTCCGGCCCGGTCGCGCCGTCGCCGGACTGCACCATCAAGGGCAACGTCAACGGCGCCGGCGAGTGCATCTATCACACCCCCAAGAGCCGCTGGTACGCACAGATCAAGATGCACGTCGCCAAGGGGACGCGCTGGTTCTGCTCTGTCGAGGATGCCGAAGCCGCGGGCTGTCGGGAAACACGGCGCTAGCTGCCGCCCGGCATGCCAGCCCCCCGGGATCTCCGGCTTTTCTTAAGCCGCCGAGCCACGTAAAACCGCTTCAGGCTCGCGGCGTGCCCGGGCCTGCCACCATCCATCGCTAGACCACATCGCCTGAGGATACCGACAATGACCGTTCGCGCGGGCCGGGAGTTTCTGGCCATCCCCGGACCCACCACGATGCCCGACGAGGTGCTGCAGGCGATGCACCGCCCGGCGCTCGACATCTACTCCAAGCAGATGGTGGAGCTGACCGACGGCATCCTGGCCGATCTCGGCCGGCTGTTCGCGACCAAGGGCAAGACCTACATCTACATCGCCAACGGTCACGGCGCCTGGGAGGCCGTGCTCTCCAACGTGCTGTCGCGCGGCGACAAGGTGCTGGTGCTGGAGAGCGGCCGCTTCGCGATCGGCTGGGGCCATGCGGCGAAGGCCATGGGTGCCGAGGTCGAGGTGCTCCGTGGCGACTGGCGCCGCGCGGTGCGCCCGGCCGAGGTCGAGGCGCGGCTGCGCGCCGACAAGGAGCATACGATCAAGGCGATCGTGGTGGCGCAGATCGATACGGCCTCGGGCGTGGTCAACGACGTCGAGGCGATCGGCCGCGCCGTCAAGGCCTCGGGCCACCCTGCCCTCTACATGGTCGACACCGTCGCCTCGCTCGGCTGCATGCCATTCGAGATGGATGCGTGGCACATCGACGTCGCGATGTCCGGCTCGCAGAAGGGCCTGATGACGCCGCCCGGCCTCGGCTTCGTCGCGGCGAACGACCGCGCGCTGAAGGCGCATGAGCGCGCCAACATGCGTACGCCCTATTGGGACTGGAGCGAGCGCGAAGGCACCGAGCACTATCGCAAATATGGCGGCACCGCGCCGGTGCACCTGTTGTTCGCGCTGCGCCAGGCGATGGACATGCTGTTCGCCGAAGGATCGCCGCATGCGTTCCGCCGCCACCAGTTGCTCGGCGAAGCCGTGCGCCGTGCGGTCGCGAAGTGGAGCGAGGGCCAGGTGATCGGCTTCAACATCGAGGAGCCGATGGAGCGCTCCAACACGGTGACGACGGTGCTGGTCGGCGGCGGCTATGATCCGGCGGTGCTGCAGACCTACTGCAAGGAGCAGTGCGGCGTGGTGCTCGGCACCGGCATCGGCGATCTCCAGGGCAAGGCGTTCCGCATCGCCCATATGGGCCATGTCAACGCACCGATGGTGCTGGGCACGCTCGGCGTGATCGAAATGGCGCTGGTGGCGTTGAAGATCCCGCACGGCCGCGGCGGCCTTGATGCCGCGATCCAATGGCTCGGCGAGAGCGTGACCCCGTAAAGGACGACATGACCGATAGCAGCACCAAGACGCCGGTGGCGCCACGCCGCCCGTATTCGTTCACGCGCCACGGCATCACCGTCCAGGACGACTACGCCTGGCTCAAGGATGCGCGCTGGCAGGAGGTGCTGCACGATCCCTCGCTGCTCGACGCTGATATCCGCGCCTATCTCGAGGCGGAGAACGGCTATGCGGAGAGCGTGCTCGGTCACACCGCGCCGCTGCAGAAAAAGATCGTTGCGGAGATGCGCGGCCGCATCAAGGAGGATGATTCCTCGGTGCCGTCGCCTGATGGTCCCTACGCCTATTTCCGCAAGTACCGCGAGGGCGGCCAGCACGAGCTGTTCTGCCGCACGCCGCGCAACGGCGGCGCCGAGACGATCGGCCTCGACGGCGATGCGCTGGCGCGCGGCCATGAGTACTTCAAGTTCGGCGGCAGCCGGCACTCGCACGATCACAAGCTCGTGGCGTGGAGTGCCGACACCAAGGGCTCGGAATACTTCACCATCCGCGTCCGCGACTGGGATGGCGGCGATGATCTCGCCGATATCGTCGAGGAGACCGACGGCGGCGTGGTGTGGTCGCGCGACTGCAAGAGCTTCTTCTACGTCAAGCTGGACGACAACCACCGCCCGATGCAGGTGTGGCGCCACAAGCTCGGGACGAAGCAGGCCGACGACGTGCTGGTGTATGAGGAAAAGGACACCGGCTGGTTCACGCATGTCCACGAATCGACCTCGGGCCGGTTCTGCGTCATCGCCGGCGGCGATCATGAGACGTCCGAGCAGCGGCTGATCGATCTCGACGCGCCCGAGGCTCCGCCGCGGCTGGTCGCCGCGCGCGAAAACGGCGTGCAATATTCGATCGCCGATCGCGGTGACGAACTCTACATCCTCACCAATGCCGATGGCGCGATCGACTTCAAGATCGTGACGGCACCGCTGGCCTCGCCGGAGCGCGCCAATTGGCGCGATCTCATTGCGCATCGCGCCGGCATCTATGTGCTCGACCACGATCTCTATTCAGGTCACCTGGTGCGGCTGGAGCGCGCCAACGCCCTGCCGTCGATCGTCATCCGCGATCTCAAGTCGGGCGAGGAGCATGCGATCGCCTTCGCCGAGGGCGCCTACTCGCTCGACGCGATGGGCTCCTACGAGTTCGACACGACCAACCTGCGCTTCGCCTATTCGTCGATGACGACGCCGTCGGAGGTGTGGGACTACGACATGGTGACGCGCGCGAAGACCTTGCGCAAGCGCCAGGAGATTCCGAGCGGCCACAACCCGGCCGACTACGTCACCACGCGGATCATGGCCAAGGCCGACGACGGCGCCGAGGTGCCGGTGTCGCTGCTGCACCGGCGCGATTTCGAGGCCGACGGCGCGGCGCCGCTGCTGCTCTACGGCTACGGTTCCTATGGCCACGCGATGCCGGCGTCGTTCTCGGCCAACCGGCTGTCGCTGGTCGACCGCGGCTTCGTCTACGCCATCGCGCACATCCGCGGCGGCACCGACAAGGGCTGGGGCTGGTACCTTGACGGCAAGCGCGAGAAGAAGACCAACAGCTTTGACGATTTCGCGGCCTGCGCGCGGGCGCTGATCGCCGCCAACTACACCAGCGCCAAGCGCATCGTCGGCCATGGCGGCAGCGCCGGCGGCATGCTGATGGGCGCGGTCGCCAACCGCTCCGGCGAACTGTTCGCCGGCATCGTCGCCGAGGTGCCGTTCGTCGACGTGCTCAACACCATGCTCGACGACACCCTGCCGCTGACGCCGCCGGAATGGCCCGAATGGGGCAACCCGATCGAGAGCGAAAAGGACTTTCGTACCATCCTGTCCTACTCGCCCTACGACAACGTCGCCGCCAAGGACTATCCCGCGATCCTCGCGATGGCCGGCCTTACCGATCCGCGCGTTACCTATTGGGAGCCGGCGAAGTGGGTCGCGCGGCTGCGCGCGACGATGACCGGTGGCGGCCCGGTGGTGCTGCGCACCAACATGGGCGCCGGCCACGGCGGCGCCTCCGGCCGCTTCAACAGATTGGACGAGATCGCGATCGTGTATGCGTTTGCGCTGTGGGCGGTGGGGCTGGCGGATCGGAACGCTTAGTCGCGACCGGTTGCGCCCGGAGTGGGCCCGGCCATCGCAACACACTCCGCTGTCATCCCGGGCAAGTCACGGCAACGCGCCAGCGTTGTCGGGACGCAGACCCGGGATCCATAACCACCGTCTTCCGTTGTCGAAGCACGCTGGAGCGGCGTTCTTTGTAGCCACAGCGTCCTGTGGCTATGGGTCCCGGGTCGGCGCTTTGGCATCGCGATGCGACGCCAAAGCTTGCCCGGGACGACAGCGGTGTGTGTAGTCACTACCTGTTGTTCTTCGCCCGCCATGCGGCAAAGTCGGCCGGGGTCTGCGGGTCGGTCGCCGGATAGAGGCCGAGGATGGAGCGGCCCTGCGCGACCTGCTCGGCAACGAAATCTTCGAACGCGGTCATCTCATAAGTCTCGTCCGCGATCTCGTCGGCGATCCCGGCGGGGATGACGATGACGCCGTCGGAATCGCCGAGGATGACGTCGCCCGGAAACACCGGCGCGTCGCCGCAGGCGATCGGGCCGTTGATCTCGATGGCATGATGCAGGGTGAGATTAGTGGGCGCGCTCGGGCGCTGGTGGAAGGCAGGAATGCCGAGCTTGGCAATGTCGGCCGCATCACGGAAGCCGCCATCGGTGACGACGCCGGCAACGCCGCGCTGCTGCAGGCGGCTGACGAGAATCGCGCCGGCCGAGGCGGCACGCGCGTCCTTGCGACTGTCCATCACCAGCACCGCGCCGGGCGGACAGTCTTCCACCGCCTTGCGCTGCGGATGGCCACGATCGCGAAACACCTCGATGGTGTTGAGGTCCTCGCGCGCCGGGATGTAGCGCAGGGTGAAGGCCTCGCCGACCATGGTCGGCTGCTCCGGGCTCAAGGGATGGACGTTCTGGATGCACTGAATGCGTAGGCCGCGCTTGAACAGCGCGGTGGCGACGGTCGCCGTGGAGACGGTCTTGAGCTTGTTGCGGGTGGCGGTGCTGAGTCTGGTCATGTCTCTGATCTTGCTCGCTGCGCTCCCCTCCCCCTTGCGGGGAGGGGTTGGGGGTGGGGGTCCACATCGGCGGTATCGCTTGGGGCTACCCCCTCCCCGACCCTCCCCCGCAAGGGGGGAGGGAGCGCACCGCGGTCGGGGCGAGAACTCTGCCTCTCGCCGCCACGAACTAATAGATCGCCGGCTCCTTGACCGGCGCGCCGAAATCGGTCTCGAGGAAGTCGAAGTCGCAGCCGTCATTCGCCTGCTTGATGTGGCGGGCGAACATCCAGCCATAGCCGCGCTCGAAGCGCGGCGCCGGCGGCGTCCAGGCGGCGCGGCGGCGGGCCAGCTCGTCGTCGGGCACATCGAGATTGATAGTCCGCGCGGCGACGTTGAGGGTGATGAGATCGCCCGTGCGCACCAGCGCCAGCGGTCCGCCGATATACGACTCCGGCGAGACGTGCAGAATGCAGGCGCCGTATGAGGTGCCGCTCATGCGCGCATCGGACAGTCGCACCATGTCGCGGACGCCCTGCTTCACGAGCTTGGTCGGGATCGGCAGCATGCCCCATTCCGGCATGCCCGGCCCGCCCTGCGGTCCGGCATTGCGGAGGATCAGCACGTGGTCGGCGGTCACGTCGAGATCGGGATCGTCGACCGCCTTCTTCATCGACGGATAGTCGTCGAACACCAGCGCCGGTCCGGTGTGCTTCAGGAAGCGCGGTTCGCACGCGGAGGGCTTGATGACGCAGCCGTCGGGCGCGAGGTTGCCCTTGAGCACGGCGAGCGCGCCTTCGCGGTAGATCGGGTTCGACTGCGGCCGGATCACGTCGTCATTGTAAACGCCGGCACCCTTGATGTTGTCGCCGAGCGTGCGACCATTGACGGTGACGCAGTCGAGGTGGAGATGCTCCGTCATCCGGCTCATCAGCCCAGGCAGGCCGCCGGCGTAGTAGAAGTCCTCCATCAGATAGACGTCGCCGCTCGGCCGGACGTTGGCGAGCACCGGCACCTTGCGGCTGGCGGTCTCGAAATCGTCGAGGCCGATGTCGGCGCCGGCGCGGCGCGCCTGGGCGATCACGTGGATGATGGCGTTGGTCGAGCACCCCATCGCCATGGCGACCGCGATCGCATTTTCGAATGCAGGCCGAGTCTGGATCTTCGACGGCGTCAGGTCCTCCCACACCATCTCGACGATGCGGCGGCCGCATTCCGAGCTCATGCGGATGTGCTCGGCATCAGCCGCCGGGATCGACGACGCGCCCGGCAAGGTCATGCCGATCGCTTCCGCAATCGCCGTCATCGTCGACGCCGTGCCCATGGTCATGCAGGTGCCGTGGCTGCGGGCGATGCCCGCCTCCATCGCATTCCAGTCAGCGTCCGACAGCTTGCCGGCCCGGCGCTCGTCCCAGTATTTCCAGGCATCGGAGCCCGAGCCGAGCGTCTTGCCCTTCCAGTTGCCGCGCAGCATCGGGCCTGCCGGGAGATAGATCGCCGGCAGGTTCATGCTGGTGGCGCCGAGCAGCAAAGCCGGCGTGGTCTTGTCGCAGCCGCCCATCAGCACCACGCCGTCGACAGGATGGCCGCGCAAGAGCTCCTCGACGTCCATCGCCAGCATGTTGCGATAGAGCATCGTGGTCGGCTTCAACAGCGACTCCGACAGCGACAGCGCCGGCAGCTCGATCGGGAAGCCGCCGGCCATCAGCACGCCGCGCTTGACGTCATCGACGCGCTGCTTGAAGTGCATGTGGCAGGGCTGCGCATCCGACCAGGTGTTGACGATGGCGATGACCGGGCGGCCTTTCCATTCCTCCTGGGCATAGCCCATCTGCATCACGCGCGAGCGATGGCCGAACGAGCGGAGATCGTCGGGCGCGAACCAGCGCGCGCTACGCAGCTGATTGGGTTGCTTGCGTTCGCTCATGATTGGGTTCCCCAGGTCAGCACGGTCTTGCGCTCGATGGTCCGGAAGATCAGGTTCTCGACCACGAGACCGATCAGAATCACGGTCAGAAGGCCGGCGAACACCGCGGGGATCTCGAGCAGGTTGCGGTTCTCGAAGATGAACCAGCCGAGGCCGCCTTGGCCAGAGGACACGCCGAATACCAGCTCCGCGGCGATCAGGGTGCGCCAGGCGAAGGCCCAGCCGATCTTGAGCCCGGTGAGGATGGCGCCGAACGCCGCGGGAATCAGGATGCGGATCACGTAGGAGAAGCCGGTGAGGCCATAGTTGCGGCCGACCATGCGCAGCGTGTTGGAGACGCTCTTGAAGCCCGAGTGGGTGTTGAGCGCGACCGGCCACAGCACCGAATGGATCAGCACGAAGACGAGGCTGCCGCTGCCCAGCCCGAACCAGATCAAGGCGAGCGGCAACAGCGCGATCGCCGGCAGCGGGTTGAACATCGCCGTGATGGTCTCGAGGAAGTCGGTGCCGATCCGGGTCGAGATCGCCAGCACGGTCAGGATGGCGGCCAGCGTAATGCCCGCGGCGTAGCCCATGAACAGCACCTTCAGCGAGGTCCAGGCGCGCATCGGGATGGTGCCGTCGCGCACCTTCTCCCACAACGCTGCGATCGTGTCGGAGAAGGTCGGGAACAGCAAGGGATTGTCGAGATAGCTGCCATAGGCCTGCCAGATCGCCGCGAGCACGACGATGATCAGGCTCTTGCGCACGAAGCCGTCGTTCCACAGCAGCTCGGGCACACTCAGTTTGCGCTCGACATCGGCCGGCGTTGCGCTGGCCGTCGACGTATCGCGCAGGATGATCTTGGCGTCAGCCATGGTGGCGGCCCTCAATGTGCCGTTACAGGATCAGAAAACAGCAGATCATGGATCTGCTTCTCCAGGCGCGCCGCGCTGCCGTCCTCGGCCGAGACCTTGTCGACGTCGATCACCTCGGCCTTGACCCGGCCGGGATGCGGCGACAGCAGCAGGATGCGGTTGCCGATCTTGATCGCTTCCGCAATCGAATGCGTCACGAACAACACGGTGAACTTGGTCTCGCTCCAGAGCTGCAAGAGTTCGTCCTGGCAGGTCCGCCGCGTCAGCGCATCCAATGCCGCGAACGGCTCGTCCATCAGCAGGATGTCCGGCTCCATCGCCATGCCCCTGGCGATCGCCACGCGCTGCTTCATGCCGCCGGACAGCGTGTGGGGAAAGGCATCGACGACGCGGGTCAGCCCGACCTTCTCGATGTAGGCGCGCGCCCTGCTCTCGGCCTCCTTGCGCGGCATGCGCCGTGCCGTCAGCAACGGGAACATGACGTTGGCGAGCACGGTCTTCCACGGCAGCAGCTGATCGAACTCCTGGAAGATCATCATCCGGTCGGCGCCCGGACCAGTGATCTCGCGGCCGTTGATCTGCATCCGCCCTTCGCTCGGTTTGATGTAGCCGCCGACCGCCTTCAGCAGGGTCGACTTGCCGCAGCCGGAGGGGCCCAGCAGTACGAAGCGATCGGAGCGGTCGACGGAGAAGCCGACGCGCTCGGTCGCGGTGACGACGGCGCTGGAAGTCTTGTAGCGCAGGGTCACGCCGTCGACGTCGAGGAGCGCGGACATCAGTTGCCCTTCAGGTCGTGCGCGACGGGCAGATAGTAGTCGGTCCAGGCTTTCGGCTGGGTCTTGATGGTGCCGATCTTGGCGAGATGCGCCGCGAACTTCATGGTGCCCTGCGGCTCCAGATTCCATTCCATCATGCCGGGCTCCTTGAGCCAGGCGAGCAGGTCCTCGACCGAGGTCTTGTCGCCGGTGATCTCCTTGTAGATCTCAACCGCCGTCTTGGTGTCGCTGCGGATCAGGTCCTGCGCCTCCTTGGTGGCGTCGCGCACCGCCTGGATGATCTTCGGATTCGCGTCCGCGAACTTCGTGGTGGTGAAGAACTGCGCCTGACTGAGCGGCCCGCCCATCACGTCCGGCGAGTTCATCACGACATGCGCGCCGGGAACGTTCTTCAGTTCGAGGAACGTATAGGGCGGGATCGAGAAGTGGGTGTGTACCTCGTGCTGCGGATTGCTCAGCGCGGTGTAGGCGTCGGGATGGCCGAGTTGCACGGTATTGGCGTCGAGCTTGTTCCACTGATCGGCGCCGAACGCCTCGGCCGCCGCGATCTGCAGCACGATCGCCTGGGTCGAGACCTTCACGGTCGGCACCGCGATCTTGTCGGTCGGACCAAAATCCTTGATCGACTTGATGTTGGGATCGCGGCTGATCAGCGTCATCGGCTGCGCCGAGGTCGCGACGATGCCCTTCACGCCGCCGCGGGTGCGGTCCCACAGAAGGAGAAGGTTGCCGGTTCCGGTGTTGAGGATGTCGACGCTGCCTGCCAGCAGCGCATCGGTCTGCGCACCACCGCCGGAGAAGGTCAGCCATTTCGTGGTGACGCCGGGCACGCCGAGCGCCGCAGCATGCTTCTCGATCAGCTTCTGCTTCTCGATGATGTGGCTCGGCATGTAGAAGATGCCGGGCTGGCGGGACAGCGAGATCTCGGTCTTCTGCTGCGCCTGCGCAGCACTCCAGGGCGCCGCGATCAGCATCGTGGCCAGCAGGCCGGCGGCCCGTACGGCCGAGCGCCCGAACTTCTCGAACATGGGACATCCTCCTCGCGCCGGCTCCTTCTTGACGGCCGGCGACCAGATGCACTAATGCATTAGTGCATCTCTGACAAGCGCAGATCTTGCGCCTGCGACATTCGAGCCGGACGTCCGACCTCCATGGCCCTGCCCGCGACGCCTCCTGCGCTTTCCGCTGCCGAGCGGCTCGATCCGAGCCGGCGCGCGGCGCCGCAGGTGTTCGAGCGGCTGCGCGATCAGATCATCGCGCTGGCCCTGCCGCCGGGCGCGCCGCTGTCGCGCGTCGCCCTGCAGGCCGAGTTCGGCCTGAGCTCGACGCCGATCCGGGATGCGCTGATGCGGCTCGCCGAGGAGGGTCTGGTCGAGATCTTTCCGCAGCATGCGACGCTGGTCAGCCGCATCGACGTCGGCAGGGCACAGCAGGCCCAGTTCCTGCGCCAGGCGCTGGAGCTGGAGATCGTGCGCCTGCTGGCCGCCGAGCCTGCGCAGTCCCTTGCCGATGAACTCAACGGGCTGGTCGCTCAGCAGCGACGTTTCGCCAGGGAGGGCGACCTTGCCGCCTTCATGCTGGCCGACAACGCTTTCCACGAGCGCCTCTACACCGCCGCGGACAAGCACGAGCTGTGGACATTGGTGCGCAGCCGCAGCGGCCACATCGACCGGCTGCGCCGGCTGCACCTGCCGTCACCCGGCAAGGCGCAGACCATCCTGCGCCACCACAAGCAGATCGTGGAAGCGATCGCCGCGGGCCGGCCCGACGAGGCGCAGGCGCATCTGCGCGAGCACCTCACGGGAACGCTGAGCGACCTCGCCACCATCCGCGACCGCTGGCCGGACTATCTCAGCGGCTAGAGTCGGGCACAAAGCGACGTCAGGCCGCCCGGCGCCGCCCCGCGCTGCGGTTGGCGCGGCGTTCCGGACCCCGGTAGTTCGGATCGTCCACCACACGACGATCGAGCGCGCCGCTGCGCAGCCTGACGAAGAACTCCTGAACCTCCGCGGCAAGGCTCTCGGCCACGCGCGAGACGTTGTTGGATGCGCCGCGAACGCTGTCGGCCGACTGGCTGGTCTCCTCGATTGCCGCGCTGACGGTGGAGATGTTGGAGGCCAGCGTCTTGCTCCCCGACGCCGCCATCTGGACGTTGTGCGAGATCTCGCGTGTCGCGGCGCCCTGCTCCTCCACCGCGCTGGCGATGGCGGTGGTCACGTCGGCCATCTGGCGCATCGCCGTCGAGACCTCCTTGACCGAGGAGACCGCATTGCTGGTCGAGCTCTGGATGCCCTGCACGTGCTGGCTGATCTCCTGCGTCGCCTTGGCGGTCTGCTCGGCCAGCGACTTCACCTCCTGTGCGACGACGGCAAAGCCGCGGCCGGCCTCGCCCGCGCGCGCCGCCTCGATGGTCGCATTGAGCGCCAGCAGGTTGGTCTGCGCGGCGATGGCCTGGATCAGGTCGACGACGGTGGAGATGCTCTGCGCCGCCTGTGCCAGTCCCTCGATCTCGGTCTCGGATCGTGCCGTGGTGGCGTTGGCGTTGCGCACCGTCACGTTTGACAGCTCGATCTGCCGACCAATCTCGACGATCGAGCTCGTCAGCTGCTCCGCGGCCGCGGCCACCGTTTGCACGTTGACGGCCGTCTTCTCGGATGCGCCCGCCGCGGAAGCGGCCTGCTCGGTCGCATGGCCGGCGATGCCGGTGAGGGATTCGGCCGTGTTGCGCATCACGCCGACATTGTCGTCAACTTCCGACAACAGCTCGGTCGACTTGATGCGGAAGGCTTCGACCGCCTCTTCCATGTTGCGGTTCGTGGCCTCGCGCGCTTCCGCCTCGCGGACATAATTTGCCGATGCCTGCTGCTGCGCGATCACGTTGTCGCGGAAACCCGCCACCGCCCTGGAGACGTCGCCGATCTCATCGCCACGCGATGCGGTCTTGAACGCCACCGTGGTGTCGCCGTCCGACAAGCGGGCGGAATCGGCCACCAGCTCCCGAATCGGCTTGGTGATCGAGCGGGCCACCAGGATCGCGATACTGAGCGACAGCGCGAGGCCGATCGCCAGCAGCGACCATTCGGTGATCATCAGGCCGTCCATGAGCGCAGTCACGGCCGCAGAATCCTTCACGAGCGTGTCCAGCTGGTTGGTCTTGAGTCCGTCCCCCACCGTGCCGTCCGCCCGCCGCTTGCCGTCCAGCAGATCGAGCAGCTTGTTGGCGCGCGGCGCGGCTTCGGTCGCCAACAGGAACGTCGCGGTATTCCACTGCGGTGACTGGCGGAGCGCGAAGATGCGGTCGGGAAGCCGGGCAAACGCCTCGCTCGCCTGTGCGACCTTGTCGAAGGCGGCCTTCTGCGACGGGGTCAGCAGACTGGCCTGGGAGGTCAGGCTCGCCACGGCATTCTTGTAGTTGGTGTAGGGGCCGGTGAACTTGTCGCGGTCCGACGGATCACCGGACGCGACATAGAGCCTGAGCTGCGACCCGGCCGCGGCGAGGTTGCCGCGCACATCGGCCATCGTCTTCAACAGGCGCTTGCGCTCGGGCGTTGCCTCCAGGCCGCTTTCCTCCTCGATCATCTTGGTGACCTCGGCGAACATGGTCGCGATCAGCGGCGATGCCTCGGCGCCGAGCAGCTTCGTCGCGGGATACGCATCCGGCGTGAAGGCCGCACTCTCGGCCTTGTCCTGGGCCGCCCTGAACTCGCCGAGCAGCGGCTTGGCCTCCGCCCACAACGCCCGGTTCGCCGGAACGCCGAAGCCTGCGGCAAGCTTGTCGAACTCAGCGATCGCCTTGTCGAAATCCGCCCACAGCGCCGCACGGCGCTCCTTCATCTCGGGATCTCCTGTGAGCAGGTAGCCGCGCAAGGCCGCGAGCGTGGCATGGAGGTTGGCGACCAGCTGCGTGCTGCTGATCGCGACCGGCGATCTCAACCCCACGATCTTGCGAAAGTGCTGCGAAGCATCCGACACCGCATAGGCCGAATAGCCCACGGCACAAGCGAGCAGCAGGCAAACCAGGCCAAATCCGGCAAGCAGCCGGCTCTGGATCTTCGCGTTCGACATGAAACCAAACATTGCTTTCCCCACCACGTCCCGAGATCCGCCTCATCGATCTTTCGAGACACGGGGCCGATCTGCGATAGTCCCGCCCCCCGCTCGCATGCTCCATGCGGTGCGCTCTATGAAATCGAACGCATGCCCCTCATGCAACCAGTCCGGGAACAATGATGACTTTTCCCTCGGTCGCATTAATCGAATGTGAAGCGTTGTCGCCGTACAACTACGGCGCGAGTGCCTTAAATCCAGGCAGCGGCGCAGTTTGAGCAGGGCATCCACGTCCATCCCGAGATCAATGGCCAGATCCCGCTGATATGTCTGCTGCGCCCCGACGTCCCCAGCCGCACATGTGACTTGTTCTGCGAGGCGCTTGCGGAGCGCCACAAATTCGGCAAAACCTCTACAACTGACCGTTGGTCTTGCTGCCAGCCATTCGGGAGATGCAGCGTGGCGAAGATTCTGGTCGTGGACGACGATCCAGTCATGCAGATGACGATCCAGCGCCTGCTCGAGCAGGGAAGCCATGCCGTGTCGGTGGCCAGTGACGGCCAGAAGGCGCTCGCCCGGTTTGCCGAAGAGAAGTTCGACCTGGTCGTCATGGACATTTTCATGCCGGGCATGGATGGCCTGGAGACGATGCGCCTGATGCTGAAGCAGGCGCCGGACACGCCGATCCTGATGACGTCGGGCCGTTCGCACACCCCCAATGCGATGGCCGAGCCCGACTATCTTACCATGGCGACGAAGCTGGGGGCGGTGTCGGCCTTGCCGAAGCCGTTCAAACCGGCAAGTCTGCTGGCGATGGTTTCCGATTGCCTGGAGCGCGCAGGCAAGACCGCTGCTCCGTCCCGGCCAGGCCCCGATGCTATTTCGAACCCCTGACAGCAAGATCGGCCAGGAGCCTGCGCTGAGCGGTTCCACCGGCGCAAGCGAGGCGCGGGGTCTCGGCCGGCGCGTCACGCTGACGACACGCCTGGCGATTGCGATGATCCTGCTGGTCGCGGTCGCCGTGTTCGCCGTCGGCTGGCTCGGCTATCACAGCCTGGAGCGCGCGCTGCTGCCGCGCGCGCTCGACCGCATCGAGTCGCACTCGCGCCTGATGGCGACGGAACTCGAGAACTATGTCGGCGGCGCCCGCAACGATCTCAACGGCTATCGCGCCGAGCCCAATCTCGCGACCCTCATTCGCACATCGCAGTCGGGCGGGCTGGACCCGCGTGAAGGCCTGTCGGCACAGTCCTGGCGCGAGCGGGTCGCGACGCGCTATTTCGCCGAGCTGCAGGCCAAGCAGACCTATGCCATGGTCCGCCTGGTCGGGATCGAGAACGATTATCGCGAGCTCATCCGTGTCGACCGGCTCGGCCCGGGCGGCAGCGTTCGCATTGTTCCCGAAAGCGAGCTGATCACACGCGGCGAACGCCCCTACATCAAGGAGACGCTGCGCCTCGCACCCGGCGAGATCCGGATCTCGCCGGTCGTTCTCGACGGCAACACCACGGATCCGAAAACGGGCGTCCCGATGCTCTGCGTCGGCACCCCGGTGCTCGCGGCGGACGGCAAGCCGTTCGCCATCCTGATGATCGATCTCGACATGCGGCCGATCTTCGCGCATCTGCGCAACGCGGCCCGGCCGGGCGCGCATCTGTATGTCGTGAATGCCCGCGGCGACTATCTCTTCCATCCTGAATCCGATCGCGAGTTCGCCTCCAAGCGCGGCGGATCGACACGGTGGCAGGACGATTTCCCGACGCTGGCCAGCGCGACCGGTTCCACGGAGGGGTTCGCGCGGATCATGCACGACGAGGCGGAAGGTCCCGGGGGGGTCGCCTTCGCGCCGACGATGCTCGCCGGGCAGGAATGGGTGGCGGTGATCGAGACCATCCCGAACACGGCCTTCATGGCCCCGGCCCTCGCCATCCGCAAGACGGCGATCGAGGTCGGCCTGATCGCCATGCTGTGCGCGGCCGCGCTCGCTTTCGTGGTCGCGCGATCCCTGACCCGCCCGATCAATCAGCTGACGCAGGCCGTCGAAGGCGTCGGACGCGGCGAGCCGGTGAAGATTCCCCTCGAGGCGATCGGCGAGACCGGAGTGCTGGCGCGGGCCTTCGCGCGCGTGATCGAGGAGGTGCGCACCAAGACGGCCGAGCTCGAGCGCGAGGTCCAGGAGCATTACCTGACCGAGGCGGCGCGCGATCATTTCGCTGCGCGCGAGCGGCTCTACAGCGCCGCGGTCGAATCCTCCAGCGACGCGATCGTGACGCTGTCGCTGGATGGAACCGTCACCGCCTGGAATCCGGCCGCCGAAACCATGCTGGGCTACTCCGCCGAAGAGGCCGTCGGCCGCCCGAGCGATTTCGTGGTTCCGCCCGACCGGATGTCCGAGGCACAGGACATCCTGGTCCGCGTCGCGCGCGGCGAGCGGATCCAGCATTTCGAGACAGTGCGCATCCGCAAGGACGGCGAGCCCATCCTGGTTTCGCTCAGCGTGTCGCCGATCAAATCACCGACCGGCCAGATCATCGGCGCGTCCAAGATCGCACGCGACATCACCGAGAGCCGCAGGACCGAGCAGGCGCTGCGGCAGCAGACCGAAGAGCGCCGGCGCATCTTCGAGAGCTCTCAGGATCTCATCCTGATCACCGACCGTACCGGAGTCCTGGTGCAGGTGTCGCCGAGCGTGGAGGCCATTCTCGGCTACGCGCCGGCCGAAATGATCGGCCGCAGCTGCGCCGACTTCATTCATCCCGACGATCTGGCCAAGTCGCGCGAAGAGCTGCGAGCCTCGCGCCAGGGGCTCCGCGCGCTCTACTCCGACAGCCGCTACATCCACAAGGACGGCCGCGTGGTGACGCTGGCCTGGACGTCGAGCTGGTCCGAGCCGGTGCAGCGCCACTTCTTCATCGGGCGCGACATGACGGAGAGCCGGCTGGCGCAGGAAACCCTGCGCGAGAGCGAGCAGCTGGCCCGCAACATCATCGAGACCGCGCTCGATGCCTTCATCCAGATCGACGACAAGGGCCGCATCCTCAACTGGAATTCCCAATCAGAAAAGATCTTCGGCTGGCCGCGCGCGGAGATCCTCGACAAGGACGTCTTCGACCTGATCACCGTCGGCGAAGAGGGCGAGGAGCTGCGCGCCGCGCTCGGCCGCATTCTGCTGACCGGCCAGGCCAGCGCGTTGGGCGGACGACGGCGCGAGGTCATGGTGAGACGCCGGGACGGCCGCGAGTTCAAGGCCGAGGTGAGCGTCACCGCGCTGAAGACCCGCAACGGGTTCGTCTTCAACGGCTTCTTCCGCGACCTGACCGACAAGGTGGCCGCAGAAGAGCGCATCAGGCAATCCGAGAAGATGGAGGCGATCGGCCAGCTCACCGGCGGCATCGCTCACGACTTCAACAATATCCTGACCGTGATCACCGGCACGATCGAGATCCTCGCCGCCGCCGTCGCCAAGGAGCCGCAGCTCGCCGCGATCACCAGGATGATCGACGAGGCCGCCGGGCGCGGCGCCGACCTCACCCAGCATTTGCTGGCGTTCGCGCGCCGGCAGCCGCTGCAGCCGCGCGAGGTCGACGTCAACACGCTGGTCATCGATACGGCGAAACTGCTGCGTCCGACGCTGGGCGAGCAGGTCGAGATCGAATCGGTGTTCCGCGAGGAGACCTGCGCAGCCCATGTCGATCCCAACCAGCTTGCCACCGCCATCATCAACCTGGCACTGAACGCCCGCGACGCGATGCCGAACGGCGGCAAGCTCATCCTGGAGACCGGCTGGGCCGATCTCGATGAGAACTACGCGAGCCTGTACGACGACGTCCGCCCGGGGCGCTACGCGATGATCGCGGTCAGCGACAGCGGCAGCGGCATTCCGGCGGCCATCATCGACAAGGTGTTCAATCCGTTCTTCACCTCGAAAGGGCCGGGCAAGGGAACGGGCCTCGGACTATCGATGGTCTACGGCTTCGTGAAGCAGTCGGCCGGGCACATTCGAATCTACAGCGAGGAGGGACACGGCACCACCATACGCATGTATCTGCCGCCCGGAAGCGAGGGCGCGATCGCGCCGTCGTCAGGCGCTGCGCCAGCGGTCAAGGGCGGTCATGAGACGATCCTGGTGGTGGAGGACGACCGGCTGGTCCGGGGCTATGTTCTCGCCCAGCTGCACGCGCTGGGCTATGCGACCCTCGAGGCGGCGAACGCCGCTGAAGCGCTGTCGATCGTCAATGAGGGCCAGCCGTTCGATCTCCTGTTCACCGACATCATCATGCCGGGCACGATGAACGGACGTCAGCTTGCTTCGGAGATTCAGCGCCTCCGCCCGGGACAGCGCGTGCTGTTCACCTCCGGATACACCGAGAACGCCATCGTCCATCACGGCCGGCTCGACGAGGGACTGCTGCTGCTGGCAAAGCCATATCGCAAATCCGAACTCGCCAAGATGATCCGCACGGCGCTCGCCGCGGATTGAGGCCGTTTCCAGAACCGCTTCAAGACTGCGGGTCGCCCCGCACCGACCGTCGGCGCAGCCGTCAGTTGGTGCGCGAGGCCGTCATGACGATGCGAATCAGATCGGCGGCGTTGCGTGCGCCGAGCTTCTTCATGATGTTGGCGCGGTGATCCTCGATCGTGCGCGGGCTGATGCCGAGCGTGCGCCCGGCCTCCTTGTTCGACGCTCCGGCCGTGAACTGTTCCAGCACCTCGCGCTCGCGCCGCGTGAGCGGCTCCCGTCCGGGAAAATGCAGCGAGCCGATCTTCGGCGAGGCGTTTTCCTTCTGTCGCCGCGCGAACGCGCCGATGGCCTCGTTCAGGCGCGCTACGATCTCGCTGCCGCGGAAGGGCTTCTCGATGAAGTCGAGGGCGCCGTACTTGATGGCATTCACGGCCATCGGAATATCGCCCTGGCCCGAGATCATGAAAATAGGCGCCGGGTAGTCCTCACCATGCAATTCCCTGAGAATGTCGAGGCCGGATTTTCCGGGAATGTGAACATCGAGCAGGATACAGGCCGGTGTCCGGCTGCGCGCGACGGCCAGCAACGCGGCGCCATCGGCAAAACAGATCACCTCGTAGCCACCCGACGACAGGACCATCGAAAGTGTGTCACGCACGGCCGGATCGTCATCGACGACGAAAATCTCACCGCGGGAATTTGTTTGTTCGGCCATGGGCGATTGCTCTTGCAAAGGAGAAGAAACAATGAAGCACGCGTCTTATGATACCATATTCGGCGGGCGTTTTGAGCACCCGTATTTGTACGGCTTATGACCTTAGCCCACAAGTAGTAGCGGCAGCAGATCAGCGAACCGCCATGACGAGAACACGAACTCGACACGATCTCAAGGCGTTCCTTCCGGCGTTTTGCTGCCTTGCAAAACACATCGGTACGAATTGGTCATGATCGGAGTCAAATTCGCGGCCAGGGCGGCCGTTCGCCATCGAAGCGCATCAGAGCTGCGCGTCACATTTCGATCAATCACCACAATCTCTGCACGACATTCAACACAAAGAAGCCGGCGCAGCGCCGCCTCTAGCCCTTGTTCAGCTCGACGAATGGCGCCGCAGCTGTGTAACCCGGCGGGAAGGGCTCTAGTCCCAGCGCCGACCGTACGGCAAGTTCAAGACCGATGCTTCGCAGCAACACCGTCGGCGGCGACTCCGCCCCAGGTGTGTACAACGGGAAGCCCCAACGCGGTCTTGCCCAGGTTCGCCAGGAAGATCCGGAGTGCGGCCAGGTCGACCGGCTTCGGCAGACTCTGCAGGTCGATCCCCAGGGAACGCGCATAAAGCCGGGCGGCGATTCGCTTAGCCGCATCCATGCCGCTGATGACGATCACCGAGCCTGCAAAGCGGCTGTCGGCGATGGCCTTGAGGACCTCGGTCCCGTCTCCATCCTCGAGCAGGAGATCGAGGGTCACGCAATCGAAACGCTTCTTGCCGATTTCGCGGATTGCGTCGCTGCAGCTGGCGGCGATCGTGACGACGTGACCGGCCTGCTTCGCCGCCAACGAGATCAGGGTCCTTTGCGCAGCGTCGTCATCGACGACGAGCAGCTGAAGTGCCCGCCGCTCTTGCTCCGCGGCCTCCGGCCGGCTGCCTGCAAGTTCTGAACTCATGACCGACATGGGTCGTTCCCGGCAAAATTGACTGACATCGTTGTCATACACGTCCGTTCCTGCGCTCACGTAAAGCGGTGCCGCGAAAAGCGGTGGCCGACCTTAGGATTTGCGCAGGAACCTGGATGCCGCTCGCCCGAACGACCGGGTCGCCGCAATCCGCCGAACGCAAACGAACTGCCGCAGCCAAGCATTAGCCTACCGTCGCTTCCTGACCGGAAGACACGCTTCCACGCTTCTTCTTGTTCTTGCCCTTGATGAACTGAATATCCATCTCCGCCCCGTTGACGCGGACCAGCTCACAACGCCGATACGCGAGCCCCGTGGACGACAACAGCAGGAAGAATTCCTTCAAGTTCAGGCCCTGGATCGATCCCTCGACAGTCAGGACCGCGTCATTGTCCGAGATGGCATTGAGCTGGCAGTCGCGCCGCCAGGTTCCGTCGATGCCCATGATGCAGACATCGTAGCCCCTGCTGAAGGTGACGCGCTCGGTGCCCTTGTTCTCTTCAGACATCTTCGTGTCCCGCTGTTCTGTGACGTCGGCGGCTCAATGTCCCGCCGCCGCGACCTTGCTCATGCCGGGGACTGGAGGCTTGGCCGTGGACGCGATACCGCTCGGACGATAGAGCCCTCGCCGGTCCGCGAGCGGCTTGAACGCGTCGGTGAGGCCGACCACGGTTTCCGCTGCACCGAGAACGAGGAATCCATCCGGCTCCATCAATTTGGCGATCCGTCCGAAGATGTTGATCTTCGTATCCTGATCGAAATAGATCAGAACGTTGCGGCAGAAGACCACGTCGAATGTTCCGAGCTGCGAGAAGTCGTGCAGCAGATTGAGCTGCCGATGCTGGACCATGCCGCGAACGTCGGAGTTGAGCTGCCAGAGCTCGCCGGCCTGCTTGAAGTTTTTGACCAGAAGCTGGATCGGCAGTCCGCGCTGCACCTCGAACTGGCTGTAGAGACCCGCCTTGGACTTCTCCAGCACTTCCTGGGACAGATCGGTAGCAACGATCTCGACCCGCCATCCGCTGAGCGCAGCGCTCATCTCCTTGAGCGACATGGCCAGCGAGTACGGCTCCTGGCCGGTCGAACACGCGGCGCACCAGATGCGTATCGACTTGCGACTGGCGCGCGCCTTCAACAGCTCCGGCATGATCACGTCGCGGAAATGATCGAACGGCACCTTGTCGCGGAAGAAGAACGTCTCGTTGGTCGTCATCGCCTCGACGACCTGACTGACCAGCGTGCTCGAGCCGTCCTTCAGCTTCTGGACGAGATCGCTGATGCTGGCGAGGCCGGCTTTGCGCGCGAGCGGCAGCAGGCGGCTTTCGATCAGGTATTGCTTGTCGGCAGACAGATCGAGACCTGACTTGTCTCGAAGCATCTTGCGCAGAAATTCATAATCTGGCTGGTTCACGGGCGGCCTCTTCTGGGCAATCGAGGGATCAGGCGGATTCGGCTGACAGAGCCTGGATCAGGCCGACTTCCTGGAACTTCGCAGCGACAATTTCTTTGTCGAACGGCTTCATGATGTACTCGTTGGCGCCGGCGTTCAGCGCGCGCGAGATGTGGTCGATGTCGTTTTCCGTCGTACAGAACACCACCTTCGGACCTTCGCCGCCTGGCAGCCGGCGCAATCGTCCGAGGAAGTCGTAGCCGTCCATCACCGGCATGTTCCAGTCGAGCAGAATAGCTTCGGGCAGGCTCTTGGTGCACAGCTCGAGCGCCTTCTCACCATCTTCAGCCTCGACGACCGAAAAACCCAACTCCTCCAGGATACGGCGTGCGATCTTTCGCACCACGCTGGAATCATCCACGACCAGACAGCTGCTCATTTTCATCTCCCTTATGGGACTGTTGAAGGGCTAGGCGGCGATTGCGGCTTTGGGCAGGATCTCGAGCACGCGATCGACGTCGAGGACGACCATCAGCTGGCCATCGAGGCGATGCACGCCGCCTGCGAATTTCGCCATGCGCGGATCGAGATTGACGGGATTGTCCTCCCGGCCCGCCTCGGGCAACCGCAGCACTTCGCCGATCTGGTCGATCAAGAGGCCATAGGACTCGCCGCGCAGGTCGACGCCGACGGCCATCGGCGGCTTGCCGTCGTCGGCCCGGGCAAGCCCGAGCCGTGCGCGCATGTCGACGACGGTGACGATGCGGCCGCGCAAGTTCAAGACGCCCGCGATCTCGGCCGATGACAGCGGCACCCGCGTCACCCGCTCCGGCATGAACACGTCCTGCACCCGCGAGATCGGCAGCCCGAACAGCTGGCCGCCGATCATGGCGGTGACGAACTCGGAGGCCGCACCCTCGGTGGTTTCGATCTTGCTGCTCATCGCGCGCTACTCCTGCCGCTGCTATTAAGCAGCCCGTCGGTTGGCTTCAGCACGGGCCCGCTCCTCGATCTGCTCCTTCATCGCCGCGATCAGACCGGGACGGTCGAACTTGGCGATATAGTCGTAGAGCCCCGCCTGGCGGCCGCGCTCGATCGCCGCCGGCGACACCAGCGACGACACCGCGATGACCGGCAGCTGATTCAGGTTCTGGTCGGAGCGGATCGCCTCGGCGAACTCGAAGCCGTTCATCTCCGGCATCTCGATGTCGGTGACGACGATGTCGAAGGTGTGCCCCGAGCGCAGCGTCGCGAGGCCCTCGAGCGCCGAGGCCGCAGTGCGTACCTTGTAGCCGGCCGACTTCAGCACCGGCGCCAGCATGTTGCGGAAGAACGGCGAGTCGTCGACCAGGAGCACCGATTGCGTCTGCGCCTCGGTCGCCATCTCCTTGCGGATGAACCAGTCGGCGAACGCCATCGGCAGGAAGTGGCCGACATCGATGACTTCTGTCGCCTGGCCCTTGATCACGGCCGAGCCGAGGATACCGTCCTTGGCGCCGGAGACCTGGATGTGGAGACGCTCCTCGACGATGTCGATGATCTCGTCGACCACGAGGCCCATCGCGCGGGTCTCGTCGGCGAACACCAGGATCGGCTGCGATCCCGTGGTCTGCACCGACACGCCCTGCATCTGCACCAGCGGCATCAGCTGATCGCGATACTGCACCATGTAACGGTCGTTGGAGATCTCGATCTTGTCGGCCGCGATCTCTTCGAGACGTGTGACCAGCGCCAGCGGCACCGCCTTGGGCTGCGCCGTGCCGGCGCGGAACACCAGCAGCGAGGTGAGCTGCTCGCCGCCGACGATGTGATGCGATGCATGCTCGTCGGCCACCGCCTGAGAGGCCGAGCCGGCGGCGCCAAGCGCCTTGGCGATCCCGTTCGGATCGATGATCATGATGACGGCGCCGTCGCCCAGGATGGTGTTGCCCGAAAACATGTCGATGTGCCGCAGCTTGGTCGACATCGGCTTGACCACGATTTCCTCGGTGTGGAACACGCAGTCCACCACGATGCCGAAGGTCTGGTTGCCGACCTGGGTCACGACGATGAAGCCGTTCTCCGGATCGGTCGACGAGCCGTCGTCGATCTTCAAGAGCTTCTTCAGGTGCATCAGCGGCAGCAGCTTGTTGCGCAGACGCAGGACAGCGGTGTCCTTGATGCGCTCGATGCGATGCTCGGAGTTGGCGCGCGCGCGCACCAGCTCGACGACCGCCAATTGCGGGATCGCGAAGCGGTCGCCGCCGGCCTCGACGATCAGCGCCGAGACGATCGCCAGCGTCAGCGGGATCTTGATGGTGACCGAGGTGCCCTCGCCGGCGACCGACTTGATGTCGATGGTGCCGCCGATCTGGTCGATGTTGGTGCGCACCACGTCCATACCGACGCCGCGGCCCGACACCGAGGTAATCGCCGCGGCGGTCGAGAAGCCCGGCGCGAAGATGAACTTGTGGATCTGCGCTTCCGTCATCTTCTCGAGCTCGGCCTCGGTGACGAGACCGTTCGAGATGGCCTTGGCCTTGATGCGCTCGGTGTTGAGGCCGCGACCGTTGTCGGCGATGCAGATGATGATGTGACCGCCTTCATGATAGGCGGAGAGGCGGATCGTGCCCTGGTCCGGCTTGTTGGCGGCGGCGCGCTCGGCCATCGTCTCGAGACCATGGTCGGCGGAGTTGCGCACCATGTGGGTGAGCGGATCCTTGATCAGGTCGAGCACCTGGCGGTCGAGCTCGGTGTCGGCGCCGTGCATCTCGAGCTCGATCTGCTTGCCGAGTTCGGTCGCGAGATCGCGGACGATGCGCGGCAGCTTCTGCCAGGCATTGCCGATCGGCTGCATGCGCGTCTTCATGACGCCCTCCTGCAGCTCGGCGGTGACGTTGGAGAGCCGCTGCAGCGGCACCTTGAACTCGGTGTCCTCGTTGCGGCGGGCGATCTCGAGCAGCTGGTTGCGCGTCAGCACGAGCTCCGAGACCATTGTCATCAGATGTTCGAGCGTGTCGACGTTGACGCGGATCGACTGGTTGGCGACCTTGTCGTTCTCGTGCACCTCGCCGTCGGCATTGGCCTTCGGCCGCGCGGCCTTCTTCGGCGCCTCGGCCTTGGCTTCTGCCTTGGGCGGCTCGGCCTTCGCAGGCGCTGCAGCCTTCGGCTCGGGCGCCTTCTCGTGCGCGGGCGGCGTTTCGATCGCGGTCTCGCGGAAGGCGCGCTCCAGCTCGTCCAGCGAGACTTCGCCTGGACGCAGCGGACGCTCCAAGGTCTGATCGATCAGGCTGCCCTGCGTCACCGGCGCGGGCGCCGGCGGTGCGGCGGGCGCGGTCGCTCCGGCGGCCATCGCGGCCATGCCGCGCTCGACCATCGCCTCGAGCTCGCTGATGAGATCGCGGTCCTCGCCCTCGGGCTCGGCCTCGTTGGCTTCGAGCTGTCCGAGCAGGTCCTTGATGCGGTCGATGGTGGTCAGGATCAGCGTCACGGCCTCGCCGGTCACCGGCATGCCGTCGCGGAATTTGCCCATCAGTGTCTCGGCGGCGTGCGCCAGCGCTTCGAGCCGCGGCAGGCCGAGGAAGCCGCAGGTCCCCTTGATGGTGTGCACCAGGCGGAAGATGTTATCGAGGATCTTGGCGTTGTTCGGCTCCTGCTCGAACCGCACCAACTGATTGTCGACGGTATCCAGGCTCTCGCTGGTCTCCGTCAGGAACTCACGCAACAGATCATCCATGAAACCGGCCTTCCAAGAATTGGCGCTGCGATCGCAGTACGACCGCTGATCCTGTCATAGCGACGGTCGATCCGGTGCCGTCGTCAAGCAACCCGGACTCAATCCCGCCGTCGCTTGGTTCGGCTCAACGGACTTTCCTCAGTGCCATCGTTAGGCGGTGCTTTTCTCCGTCCCGTTAATTTTAATGTCCGTGCAAATACGGAACCGGAACGACTGCCGCTTCAACGAGATGTAGCTGGGCCGGTGCGGCCGGGTCTCAAGGCACGGCCTCGGCGGGAGCGATCGCGGGGCTTTCGCACGCGATCAATCCCCGGATCTCCTTCAGCGCCTTGTACAGAGCGCCAGCCGCGACGTGACGGTCGACAGCTTCGGTCAGACGCGCACCATCTGGCGTGGCACTGCGCAATTCATCGATGCACGCGAGATAGGACGCGCGATAACGACTCGCGTCGCTCTTGAGATACATGGTCTGGACGCAGAGATAGAGGCGCTTCGCCGGCGTATCCGCCGTCTCGGGGCTCACCGTATCGCGCTCACGAAGGATCGGCACATCGCCCTCGACGATGAAGCGCGCACGCGTATTCGAATTGATGATGACGCTGTCGCCGATCACGATGCGTTCGAACGGCTTCAATTCGACGCGCAGGGGCATGACCCATGTCTCCTCTCAGGACCCTCCGCGCGGGAGCTTCCTCTTGGGAGCGGCATCGCAGGGGACTGCGCTCTCGTCGACCCGACGTCGCTCTTGCGCCTGCTTCACGCCTCGTTCGCGCGATCCATCGATATCGAACGAGCCCGGCGCGTATCCCGGATAGTCGAGGCGGAAGCGGCGGGGCCAGCCCCGCCGCCTCCGATGTTTGAGAGACTGCCGCGTCTTAGCGCAGCAGCTGCAGCACGCTCGCCTGCGACTGGTTGGCCAGCGACAGGGCGGACACCGCGATCGACTGGCGGGTCGACAGCGCCTGGCTGTTGGCCGCTTCCTCGTTGGTATCGGCCAGCGTCAGGTTCGACGAACCGGTCTGCAGCACGTTGATCAGGTTCTTGTTGAAGTCCTGACGGACCTGCACGACCGACAGGTTCGAACCGAGCGTCGATGCCTCGTTCCGCAGCGTGGAGCTCGATGCGTTGAGGACGCCGATCACCTTGTTCGCCGAGTTGTTGTCGAGGAAGTCGGTGCCCGAGGTCAACGTCGAGAGGCCGAGACCTGCCGAGTTGAACGTGACACCGGTGATCGACAGCGTCGACTTGCCGGTTTCGTTGAAGGTCAGCTTCAGCGTGTCACCGTTCAGCAGGTTGATGCCGTTGAACGATGCGTCAGCCGCAGTCGTGTTGATCTGCGCCAGCACGTTGTTGTACTGCGAGACCAGGCTCGCGCGCTGCGTCTGCGCGGTCGAGTCAGCCACCGGAGCCGCCGCAGTCAGGCCGTTGAAGGACTGGCTGGACGCCGCCGCCGTACCACCGATCGCACCGATCGTGGCCGAAGCCGCGTCGTTCGTCGTGGTGATGTTGATCTTGCCGGTGGACGAGTCGATCGTCGCCTGCAAGTTGTTGGCTGCGAGCTTCGTGTTGAGGTCGGTCAGCGACTTGACCTGCCCTGTCCCCAGACCGAAGGTGATACTCGTGGCCGTGCCACCTCCTGTGGCACCGATCGTGAGTGTCTGCCCCGACAAGCCGTCGCCGACAGCACTCAGCCCGAGCTTGGCCAAGGTGCCGCTGCTGCCCGAGAGCGTCAATCCTGCCGCCGGAGGCGTCAAGGTGATCTGGCCGCTGCTGACGGTCGCGGTGACGCCGGCCTGCGTCTGGATCGCCGACAACAGGTTCGACACGGTGTCACCGATGCCGATGCTGGTGCCGGTCGAGGACGTGCCGGTGACGAAGGTGAAGGTGGTGCCGTTGACGACGAGCGTTTCACCCGACGTGATGCCGGTGGCGAGGTTGTTCGACGAAGTCGCCGACGTACCGGACAGCTTGGTCGAGCCGGTGATGTTGCCCGCGCCGGAGGACGCGTCGTTCTGCACGGCCGTGCCGGTCACCGCGGTCGAGCTGGAGCCCAGCAGGTCGCTCGCAGTCGCGCCGGTCAGAGCCGCCGACGTCACGTTCGACTTGGTGGAGTAGCCGACCGCGCTCTGCAGCACCTGGTTGGCGATCGACTTGGCGCTGTCGACGAGCTTCTGCAGCGAGGTGATGCCGGTGTTGGCGGCCTGCAGCACCTGCACGCCGTTGCCGATACCATCGAGCAGATTGGAGATGTCGGAAGCGCGGTTGTCGAGCCCCTGGGCGGTGAAGAAGTTGGTCGGATTGTCGAGAGCCGAGTTGACCTTCTTGCCGGTGGAGAGGTTGTTCTGCGTGGTGGCGAGGAGCTGAGCCGTCGACTGCAGCGAGAGGAGGTTCTGGCGAACCGACGCAGAGAGTACGATACCTGACATTGTCATTCCCTTCTGGATGAACACGAGTAAACATCGCCGCACCGTTCTGTCGGCGATGGGCCAGACTGGTCCGCGGAATCCTACCCGTTCGTTAAATTGCAGCCGCAGCTGCCCTGCGCGCCGGGCGCGGCCGCCATTAATCCTAATTGGCCGCTAATCTGTTCGATTAAATACAGATGAATTCGCCTGATCGGCGCCGCTCGGCGGTCAAAACCGCGCTCGGCCGCGCAGCAACGGTGCCTCTGTTAAAGCGGCACTAACCAAGACTTGCACCGGAGATGCGCCGGCGGTCAGTCACGCTCCGCGCGAGGAAGGACGATCTCGACGCTCGCAGCCCCGCCGTGCGACGGCTCCAGCGCAAGGCGACCGTTGGATCGCGTGACGAAGTCCTGGACCATCCGGATGTCTGGAAACATCTGCGCCACCGACAGCGAAGGGGCGCCATTTGCAGTGGCCGTCACGACGATCCGCACATCGCAGGATCCATCGACGAGATCGTCGCCTGACGTTGCGGCGCAGTCGCTCGTGGCCCTGATGTCGATCCGTCCCCCTTGGTCCATCGCATTGCGCGCAGTGATCGCGAGGCAGAGCAGCGCGGCCATCAACTGACCGGGATCCGCGAATGCGGAGGGAACGCCGGCTGCCACCGATGTGGTGACCTCGATCTCGGTGCCGAGCGTCGGCCGAAGCAGCCGACCGACGTCGGTCAGCAGTTCGTTCAGCTCGACTGTGCTCGGCCGCGGTGGCCGTCCGCGCGCAAACGACAGCAGCTGCGACGTCAGCCGCGCCCCGCGTGTCGCCGCTTCGTCGATCAGGCGCGCGACAGCGGCGAGCTCGGGCCGGTCCTCCACGGCCTCGGCGAGAATGTCGATGGTGCCGGTGATCACGGTAAGGATGTTGTTGAAGTCATGCAGCAGCCCGCCGGCGACCTGTCCGACGATGGCGAGGCCAGGGTTGGCCTCCGCCTGGTCCGGCGCCGCGTCCTTCACAACCTCATTCTGCGTCGATAATTGGGGCCGCTGATGAATCGGGAGCGCCATGAGTGGTCAATTACCTTGTTAGCAGACGAGCGATGACGCAGACGAGCAAGGCGGACGATCGGCGGCGATGACACGACGCCGGCGCGACGTGCGTCGGCACGCTGCCCGGCCTCGTTGCTGATCATCCGGACGCGCTCCGTTCGGACGCTGCTCAGCTGGGAGGACCTGCCTGGCGACCACGATCATCCTTCGTCATCAAGCCTTCGCAGCGAGCCCGCTGGCCACCGCATTCAGTTCTTAAGGTACGCATCCGGCGGAAAACGATCCGTCAACGAATCAACGCGCTTCCGATTGATTTTGGCTTCAGGATGACCGCTGTCAATTGCGCCGCCGGGCGGCTGGTCTCGCCGTTGCGCGACTTCGCGAGAGGCGACACCTTCCGGGGCCTATCGCCTTCGCAGCGTACAACGGCTCCTCCGAAACCGGCTTCCGCAAGGCAAAAGCATCGAGATGGGTGAAACACCTCATCTGTATACAGCCTGCGCTCAATCCTTTGCGGACGCGAGAGCGGCGACAATTCGTTTTGCGTCTGCACATCAACGAGCACAGCAGAGGGTTGCACGTTAGGAGCAAAGATGTCCTGGTTGTTTTTTCTTGTCAGCGGATATGACGCGGTTCTATGGAACCATGAGTGCATTGAGATCCGCGAGGCAGGTTACTGCGATGCAGGAGATGGCTTTGGACCCCAGCTTGCGTTCTCCCAACGGCTTCCTGTCGTCGATGGCCGACGATGATTTCGAGCTGCTCCGACCTTACCTGCGGACAGTGGATCTGGTTCAGGACTCGGTTCTCGCCGAGGTGGGTGAAAAGCTGTCCCGGGTCTACTTCCCTCATCGCGGTGTGATCTCCCTGGTCGTGAACCTGGCGCGCGGCGAGCGCGTGCAGGTCGCGATGATCGGACGGGACAGTTTCTTCGACAGCATGTCGCTGCTCGGGGGCGATCCACTGGCGCTGAACAGCGCCGCTGTGATCGTACCGGGCGCGGCGTCGGTGATCGATATCGACCGGGTGCGTTCAGCCGCCGAGCAGAGCGCGACGTTTCGCGCATTGGTGTTGAAACATGCGCTGGCGATCTATCTGCAGAGCCAGCAAACCGCCGGTTGTAACGCCGCCCATACCGTCGAGTCCCGGCTGGCGCGCTGCCTGCTACAGACGCATGATCTTTCGGGCGGCAACAAGCTCTACATCACCCAAGAGTCCCTGGCTCAGATGATCGGCGCCCGCCGCAACAGCGTGTCCCTCGTGGCGAGCACGTTGCAGCAGGCGGACTTCATTCATTACAGCCGCGGGCACATCGAGATCATCGATCTCGATGGGCTGAAGAAGACGGCCTGCGAATGCTACGGGACCGTCAAGGCGCAATACGACCGCCTGGTCAAGCCGCGTGGCGTATCCTGACGGAGCGCGTGCGCGGCGGCCTGCCGAGCAGCCGGATCGAGTTCCGTACAACTACGGTCAAGGACACCAAGCAGCCCATCGGCCCGGACCGAATTAACGCGCTGTTCAACGGGCACTGATAATTGTCGCAGTGCTGACGAGCGCGAGTTGCAAAAAAGCGTCGAATAATCTTCGTGCTGAAATATCTCGCCCGTGTTCGGCTTTTGACGAAACGCGCGGAGTAATGACATGGCCTTCGATCTGTCGATGCCGATTCTGGTGGTCGACGACTACGCCACTATGATCCGGATCATCCGCAACCTGCTGAAGCAGCTCGGGTTCGAGAACGTCGACGATGCCAGCGACGGATCCGCCGCGCTCGCCAAGATGCAGGCGAAGAAGTACGGCCTCGTGATCTCGGACTGGAACATGGAACCGATGACGGGTTACGACCTGCTGCGCGAGGTGCGCGCGAGCCCGGAGCTGTCCAAGACCCCCTTCATCATGATCACGGCCGAGTCCAAGACAGAGAACGTGATCGCTGCAAAGAAGGCCGGCGTGAGCAATTACATCGTCAAGCCGTTCAACGCCGCGACCCTCAAGACCAAAATGGAAGCCGTGTTCGGCCCGGCCGAATAGAATTCTCGCCCTTCGTCGCATCGTGCGGCCGGACCGAGTTCCGGCCGCCTTTTTGCCGTCCGACGCCGCCGCGCATCAGGCCACGGCCGCCTCCGTTCCGCAGATCGACCGGGTCACTCCGTAGTTGTACGGAAACGAAAATTTACGAGGGGGTCAGAGCCGGCCCGCTAGACAAGTGCCTGTTGCCGATAACCGCGCCCACAGTGGCAAGGGACAGCAGATTGATGCGCAACGAGCTCCTCGTAGTCGAAGATGCCGACGTGCATCAGTCGATCCTCAGAATGATCGCGGCCCAGGCCGGCTTCAACACGACAGGCGCGAGCTCGGTGGATGCCGCTGCCGCGATCCTGCGGGAGAGGCAATTCGATTGCGTCACGCTGGACCTTTCTCTCGGCGAGCGGTCCGGCACCGAGGTGCTGCAACTGCTGGCGGCGAACAAGTACCGCGGCCCGCTGCTCATCATCAGCGCCTCGGAAGACCAGGCGCTCGACGCGTCGGCACGCATCGGCAGCTTCCTCGATCTGAACGTGTATCCCCCGTTTCACAAGCCGATCAATCTGCCTCTGCTGCGGCAGACGCTGAAGCAGATCGCGGGTGATACCGAGCGCCGAAAACAGATACAGGCGGCGAGCTGGTAACGGATGATGACCAAGAACAAGCGTTTCCTGGGTGCGCCTGCCGCGATCGCTCTCATCCTGATCTGCATCATCGCCGGGAGCAATCTGTTCTTCCTCACCAATCTGCGCGAGAACGCGCTGGTGCACGCGGAGGAGGATCTGAGCCGGCACAGCCTCACTTTGGCCGAGAATGCCGATCGGTCGGTGAAATCAGTCGACCTGGTGCTGTCGAGCGTGCGCGACTTTCTCGCTCGCGGCGGCGCCATCGACGCGCCCACCTATCGCCGGATCGCATCGGATCATCAGACGCACCTGCTGCTCAAGGAGAAGATCGCCGGGCTGCCGCAGATCGATGCGGTGACGCTGATCGACGCGCAGGGCAAGCTCCTGAACTTCTCCCGCTACTGGCCGATTCCCGACGTCAACATTTCCGACCGGGACTACTTCAAGGCGCTGAAGGGGGATCCGGCGCTGCAGACCTACGTCAGCGCGCCGGTGCAGAACCGCGGCGACGGCACCTGGAACATCTACTTCGCCCGGCGGCTGGACGACTCCGCGGGCGAGTTCATGGGCATGATGCTCGGCGCCATGTCGGTCCCCTATCTCGAGAATTTCTTCGGATCGACGTCCCTCGGTCTCGAGGCCGCGGTGTCGCTGATCCGTGAGGACGGCACGCTTCTCGCGCATTTCCCGCCGACCAGCGACATCGGCAAGCCGACCTCCGGCTTCGGCCAGCGCGCGCTCGCTGCCGGAGGGGTGCTGCGTGAAATGTCTGGCCGGACCGGTGACATGCGCATCCGCGCGGCAAAGATGCTGCCGAACTATCCCGCGATGCTGGTCGTGTCCGTGCCCGAGCAGCACGTCCTGAAGGCCTGGCGCGCCATGGCGACGCTGCTGGTCATCGTTTCGCTGGTCAGCGCCATGGCGGTGGTCGCGGCCGCGGTCCTGATCTCCCGCTGGTGGCAGCGCCACGAGCACCTGATCGAGGCGGCCAACGCGGCGAACGCAGCCAAATCGACCTTCGTCGCGATGATGAGCCACGAGATCCGCACGCCGATGAACGCGGTTCTCGGCCTCGCCACGACGCTGCTGGAGACCAATCTCGACCCCGACCAGCGCCGCTCGGTGGTCGCCATCCACAACGCCGGCGACAACCTGCTCGAGATCCTCAACGACATTCTGGACTTCTCCAAGCTCGAATCCGGTCAACTGTCGCTCGAGGACATCGCGTTCTCCGCCGAGGCGCTGGTGCACAACACGCTCAGCATCATCGGTCCACGGGCCTCCGCCAAGGATCTCAAGCTGCGGAATATGAGCGATCCGACCGTGCCCCCGGCACTGATCGGCGACGCCGGACGCATTCGCCAGATCCTGCTCAATCTGGTCTCCAACGCCGTCAAGTTCACCGCCTCGGGCGAGGTCGTGATCACGACCCGCTGCATCGCCAAGGACGACGAGAAGGCAACCGTCGAATGGACGGTGACCGATACCGGCATCGGCATCGCGGCCGACAAGATCGGGGCGCTGTTCGCCAATTTCGTCCAGGCCGACAATTCGATCAGCCGCCGCTTCGGCGGCTCGGGACTGGGGCTTGCAATCTGCAAGCGGCTGACCGAGCAGATGGGCGGCGAGATCAACGTCACCTCGACCCTGGGACGCGGCTCGACCTTCTCGTTCCGCCTGACGCTGCCGATTGCCGAAACCGTCGCCGCCCCTGAGCAGAACGACGACAGCATCTATGCGGCGCTGCAGAACCGGATCGCCGCCTTCGGCCGTCCTCTGCGTGTCCTCGTCGTCGACGATAATCCGACCAACCGGCTGGTCGCCACCAAGATGCTCAAGGATTTCGAGATCCAGACGGACACCGCCTGCGATGGCGCCGAGGCGGTCACCGCCGCCAGCCGCTTCAACTACGATCTGATCCTGATGGACGTTCGCATGCCGGAGATGGACGGCTTCCAGGCGACCCGAACGATTCGCGCCCGTGGCGAGCGCCGCTCCAACGTTCCGATCATCGCGTTCACGGCGAATGCGTTCATGGAGGACATTCGCGCGTGCCGGGAGGCAGGCATGAACGACTTCGTCGTCAAGCCCGCACGCAAGAAGGCGCTGGTCGAAGCGATCCTGCGCGTGCTGCCGCTGCCGACGGTGGAAGCGATCGCGTCCGACATCGCTCCGTTGGCGCCGGCCGAACAGGACGCCAAACCCGTCGAGCTCTCCGCTGACACCGAGGTTGATCCCGAACCCGCACTCGACCGCGAGGCCTATTCGGAACTGGCGGGAGAGATCGGCGATGCCGCCGCCCGGGAGATCCGCGAGGTCTTCATCAGCGAAACCGACGCAAGATTGAAGCTGTTCCGGAAATTGTCGCTCGACGGCGAGCGCATCAAGATCGGCCGCGAGGCGCATTCGCTGAAGAGCGCCGCCGGCACGTTCGGCTACAGGCGACTTGCGAGCTACGCGCTCGCACTGGAGAAGAGCGCGCCGCGCTTGTCCCCGAGGGACTACTTCGAGCTGCTCGACAATATCGATGCGGCCTATGCGGCAGCGCGCGCCCAAGAGCTGCAAGACTCGCACTGAGAGCAGCGCGCCGGCTGAGATTCGGCGCGGGCACGAACGAAGACATTGCTCCTGAACGCCGTCAGAACGAAGCGCGTTGTACAGCGCTCGCCTCTCCGCTCATTCGCATCGTCGCAAGCGAGCAGCCGTATTTTACCAAGGCCGAGACGGAAAAAATCGTAATCCCTTACAATAGGTTGACGCCGTACTTCTACGGCTCAAAATTTTCACAATCAACTAATCATGAGCTGCGAGACTGCGGATACATAGGAGATGTGTCCCATGTTTACGTTTGAAACCGCCGACCAGAAGGAAGTCAGGCGTTTCCGAATTGCGCAGTTCAACGGCCGGACCGCGACCGTGAAGTCCGGAGGAGCGACCATCACCGGCCACGTCCGCTCGGTCATGGAGAAGGAATCGAGCGTTCCGCCGCGTTGGACCATCACCATCGTACCGACTCCGCCCAAGGCACAGGCCCCGCTTCGCCCGACCTCGCGCGTACGTCCTTTCGCCGAGGACTATTTCTGATCTCTGCGACGGTCGCTGTCGAGCTCCCCCCGATCTCCAAGCGCTCTCTCCGCCCCCGCGTCGCCGGTCGATGGCTTCATCGACTGCGTCGCGGTTCGGCGTTGTGACCGGACCATGCCGCGAGTCAGCCGTCTGGAACGCCTCACGTCACCCGGACGAAGGCGGCCCACGCAATACAGCGGCGTCAGGCGATCTGATTGAGGAGCGCCGCTCGAACGAGTTCAGCGGTGTTGCGCGCGCCGAGCTTGCGCATCGCTTCGGCACGATGGCTCTCGAAGGTGCGCGGGCTTATGCCCATGCGCAACGCCCCTTCCTTGTTCGAGTGGCCGTCACTGATCAGCTTGAGCACCTCGCGCTCTCGCGGCGTCAGCGCCTTGTTGGCCCGACCTGACAGCGCTGAGGAGGCGCCGCGCGCCACGGCGTCGTCAGGCGACGCAGACACCCGCGAAACCGCGCCGAGTTGCGCCTGCGCCCCCGAAATCTGGCTGACCAGGGCACAGACGCGCTCGGTCTGCAGGAGCGCATTGTCGACGATCATCTGCACGTGGCGACGTTCGCCGGGCGTCCTCGCAATCTCGTCGCTGCGCTGCTTGATCTCGCCCATGTAGAGCATGAGCGCGGTGAGCGAGCCGTTGAGCTGGCGCGTCAGCGTGCCGACAGCATCGGATCCCTCGGCTGGATCCTTGGTGAGCGGCAGAACCGGGCCGGATCGCGACGACATCAGGGGACCGTCATTAACCTTCTGATCGCCGGAATAGGGAGCGGCGCGATCGTTTGAAAGGCTGTTGCTGAGGTGTGCCATGCCGCATGGTGCCGTATCACAGACTCGAACATGGTTAACACGAGGACCCGTAACAATACGGACCCGAGTGCAACTCGCGCATTCGTCGATATTTTCTCTCATAAGTTGCAGTTTGATGTCTTAACGCGTCGCAGATTGGAGCGGTCCGGTCAGGCGCTGCGGGACGAGGCTCCTGGCTCAAAGCACCCTCTGGTGCTTTTATTTACCGAAATTAATCGGGCACCAACTGTTTCATGGTTCCATACGCCTTGTTCTCGTCCGTATGGAGACGAGCCGTTTCGGATTGAGCTCACCCGCAGGCATCATGGGACCGGTCGACCGGATCTGGGAATTCCTGCAGCGGCTCTCGCCGCTGACGCGAAGTTGTTTGCTCAGCGAGCTCGAACGGCTCGAGCTGAGTGGCATCGACATGCCTGGATCGGCCGACCTCCAGGCGCGGCTGCGCGCAGAGATCCGCAACACTGCTGCCGGCAACCATCGCGTGGCCAATCCATCGCGCTACTTCTTCATGCCGGTCGAAAACCTGCTGATCGACGGATCGCCGGAGCACGCCAATGAAGGCCGGATCGCCCGCGGTTCGCTGACGCCGATCTGGGAATGGATTTCGCGCGACCTGCTGCCGACCATGGCACGTGACTACAACGCGCAAATGCGCGACCTGATCGCCTCGGACAAGCAGCGCGAGATCCGGCAGACCGCAAGCGCATTTCAGACCAAGGTGACCAAGTCGCTCGAAGGCACGCTGGCGCGGGCTGATGGCATCGAGCAGGTCCGGAGCAAGCTGAAGGCGTATACGGCATCGCCGTCCGTGTTCGACGACGTCGTCAAGCTGATGAAGGTGCTTCGCGCCCGCGACGAGCTCGCGAAGTTTGCCGACTCGCTGCCGGACCGCATCGTTGAGTTCGACGACCCGCAGGTCAAGAAGATGGCGCTGCTGCTCGACGGCCTCCGCAAGAAGCAGCCGGACGCCGTGCCGTTCGCGCTGACTCTCGTCTCCAAGCGGCTGAAGGAGCCGTGGCAGGTGATGCGGCTGGCGACGAAGGCGGCACGCAGCAAAAACGTCGCCGACGTCATCGCCGCGCCCTATGCGGTGACCGTGCCGATGGTGCTCGACCAGTTGGAAGACAAGCGACTCGCGCTCCGGCTGGCCTTGAAGAACAATCGCGTGACGACGGCCAAGGAAATCCTGACCAGCATCTACGACATCGAATACGCCATCCAGGTCCGTATCGACCGGATCGAGGAATCGGAGTGGGGCACCCGGCTGAGCGCGATCCTGGCCAATACCGACAAGATGGTGCAGGCCGAGGTCAAGCGTTTCCCCGACGAGGTCGGCCACGTCCTCGGCTCGAACCGGCTGCGCGGCCATCGTTCGCTCGGCGATCGCTTGAGCTACTTTGCCTACAAGGGGCGCGACGCGATCAAGACCGCGCTGCGCTCGGCCACCGGCTGACGCCAGCACGACTTAGGACGCAACAGCCTCCGGCTTTCGCACGACACTCGTCCTTTGAACTCTGGCGCGCGGCTGATGCCAGGTGCTTCGTCCGTGCAGCAAGGTGGCGTCGACTCGCGCCGTTTCATTCGTCCGCTCAGATTGACATGGCTTGGCACCGCGCCATGATGCGCCGGGGATAACACGAGCGATGAAATCGCGGAGGCCGATGTGAGAGCGAGCAGGATCTTGCTGGTTGTGCTGGCGGCGATTTGCGCCGCGCTGACGAGCTCAGGCGGCATGGCACAGAGCGCGCCGGATCCCGCGGCGACGCCGACCGCCGACAACGCCATGCTGTTGACCGTCTTCCTCAAGCATGACCAATCCCGACCGCTCAGCGAGCTGAACGCGCAGCTCGAACGTCAGGGCTTCTACAAGGCGTTTCCGCCGGCGGGAGTCGAGGTGGTGAGCTGGTACGTCATGATGGGAATAGGCCAGGTCGTGACGCTGCGCCTCCCCGCCTCGCGCCTGCGCGAGGTCAACCGCATTTTCGAGACCTCGGCATGGGGAGCCTATCGCACCGAGTTCTATCCGACCTATGACTACAAGGCGGTCGGGTTGGGCAATCACGACAAGGCCATGCAATAGACGCGCGCGTCTCGATGCAAGCGCTCGCCCGCAACTATCCCGCAACTATCCCTTGGCCATGCGCTCGCGGGCCGATTTGAAGCCTGCGACGAAGCGGGCCAGCGTGTCCGACGTCTTGCCGCGCGGCAGCATCACTTCGACCAGCGAGAACTGCCCGCGACGCAGCACCGCGCGCTCCAGCGCCGCGATCAGTTCGGCCCGCGTCGTGACGCGCTCGCCGACGCCGCCGATCGAATTCGCGATCGCCGCGTAGTGCCAATCATCGAGATTGTTGAAGCGCGATTCCGGCTGGAACACGCGCAGCATCTCCCAGCTGCAATTGTTGAACAGCACCACGATCGGATCGAGGCCATAGCGCCGGCAGTTGCCGAGCTCCCAGCCGGTCATCTGGAACGCACCATCGCCGACGAGGATCAGCGGACGAAGTCCGGTCGCGGCCACGCCGATTCCCGCGGGGACGCCGAACCCCATTCCGGCATAGTAGCCCGGCGCCGCTAGAGCCGTGTTGTCGATCTCCATCGCGGTGAACAGGCAGTCGCCGATGTCGGCCGTCATCGGCATCCGCCCGTGACGATCGAACATGTCGTTGATCGCGGTCGCGATGTCGGAAGGAGCAATCGGCTCGCCGTCCGCGAGCAAACCGCGCGGATAGGTCGAGCGCTGCCGCACGACGTCGGATGAGGCGGCCCGCGGCGTGGCGCGGTCGTCGAGCGCGTCGATGAGATCACCGAGCGGCATGTCGCGATAGACATGATGGCCGATCTGCACCTCGCGGCTGGCGGCGAGGATCATGCGCCGCGGATCAGGCGCCCGGTTCGACAGGGCGAAATTGGTGTCCGACAGGATGACGCCGAGCATCAGCACGAGGTCGGCCTCTTCGACCAGCTGCGTAATCGCCGGATTCCCTGCGGCGCCGAGATAGGTTCCGGCGACGACGTCATCGGCCTTGTCGAGCAGTCCGCGCCCCATGAACGTCGTGACCAGCGGCAGCCCCAGCTTGCGTGCCAGCGCCGCAATCCTGTCCTCGACCCCGTAGCGTCGGATCTCGACGTCGACCACGATCACCGGCCGGCTGGCGCGTTCGATGCGGCCGAGAATCTCCTCGACACACTCGCTCAGCGCCTCCTGATTGGCCTGCCTGGGCGGCAGCTTCACCACCGGCTCGACCTCCACGTCCACCATGTCGCGCGGGAATTCGAGATAGACCGGCAGCGACATCTCCTTGGCGCTGCGCAGGACGCGCGCAATCTGCGCCGGCGCCGTGGCCGGATCGCTGAGAACCGCCTGGTCGCAGGTGATCTCCTTGAACACCGCCAACTGCGTATCGACGGTGCGGGCCTGATGATGCAGCAGGAAGCCAGAGACGCGCTCGCGGGCGCCCGGCGCGCCGGCGATGACCACCACCGGCGACCGCTCGGCATAGGCGCCCGCGACGGAGTTCACCAAATTGAACGCGCCGGCTCCATAGGTCACCACGGCGACGCCGAGGCCGCCATGGTAGCGTGCCGCAGCGTCGGCCGCGAAGCCGACTGCCGGCTCGTGACTCAGCGTGACGCTTGGCAGAATGTTGCTTTCCTCGATCACCTTGAACAGCGGCAGGACGAAGTCGCCGGGAATGCCGAAGATTTCACGGGCGCCATGGTCTTTCAGCGCGGCAAGCAGCACTTGGGCGAGAGCGGGCATCCGGAGTCCTCGTGCGCGTGGCATTCACGCTGGTGCTACACGAGGACGGGCACGCTGCCAATGTCGGGCGCGCGAGGGGCCTCGGGCGCCGGCGATCAGCGGGCGAGATGTGTCGACGGCGCCTGGGTGCTGCTCACCATGAACCCCGACGGCTGGCCCGTCGGAGCAACGCCGCGAGGGATGCTCAGGGACATTGAGACTGTGACCGCCAGACCGACGATCATTGCCAGTTTCATCCTGACCGTCCTGCGGTCGGTGATCGGCAGGAACACGAAGAACAGCAGCGCGGCCAACAGGACGCCATCGACAACATAGATCATTTCCACCTCCATCATGCCGCGGAGGATGGCGCAGATGAGACATCTCGACTGTGGTTCGTGTCACATAAGCTCGACCAGGCACCACCGCCGGCACCAGCGACGAACCGCAGCAGACGAGCCGATGGCATTGCCGCTCAGGGCTTCTGGCACTCGGAGTAGAAGGTGCCGTTGACGGCCACCAGACGCTCGAGGCATTGCCGCTTGTCGGTCACCTGGCCGCCGACAGAGAAATCGAACGCGCGCCCCTTCACGACGAGCGCGTAGCGGCCCGCGGGGAACTGCAGATCCGGATCGCGCGGCGTGATCTCGAACATCTGCGGATCGCTCTTCAGCGGAGCCGCGCGGCAGGGAATCGAGATGTTGCGAATGACCCACGCCTCGTCCTCGTTCGACACGACCGGCTTGCCTGAGGGATCAAAGCTGGTCGCCTGCCGGACCCTGGCGACGATCCGGACTTCGACCGTCTCGAACAGGTCGGCCGCCGACTCACGCTGGAACACAATGAACTTCACGCGTCCGTCCGGCAGACGCGTGTCACTGGGTTTGGTGATCGCCGCGGAGATCGCAACGCGCGCGTCCGGCACCCGCCCTGCCAGCTGCTGCAGTTCGAACAGCTGCGCCGAGCTTTCGGCGTACACGCCATAGGCGGTCGGCAGTCGTGGATCTCTCGCCGGAACAGCCGGTGTCGCGGCTGGCGCCGGCGGCTCCGGGAGCGGCGAAGGCGAGGCGATCACTGGCGCCGGAGGCGGAGCCAATGTTCGTGAATCGAACAATCTCGCGCGCAAGCCCGCGACGTCGATGTCGGCGCGCCGGATCGACACGATTCCGAACACGATGAGGGCCATGAGCAGCGCCACGGCCGCAAAGCGGGCCGGTATCGACGACGACAGGCGACGGACCGCAGCGGAGAATAGCGCCGCGCGATGTCCGTTCGTCCCGGTCGACGGCGACGCATTGGACGCTCGTGCGTCGAGCGCATGTTCGATCACAGCCACCGGGAAACGTGATTCGGCTGGTAGCCGCGGCACGGGCACCGCGGGCGGCGGCGGCAGGCTGTGTTGCACCGCCGCGGTCATGTGCGCCTCGACCCCGGAGATGGCGACCTCGAGGGCCTGCATCAATCGCGCTTTTTCCCCCGGATCATCCTCCGACAATTGCTGCAGCTTGTGCCGCGCGAGCTCATAGACGGCGCTGCGCAATTGCTCGGGATCGCCCTTCACCGCGTCGATCGTACGCGCCAGCACAAGCGCGAACTCGACCTCAGGATGAGTCCTTGCCGTATTATTAACCTGAGAGGGTAACCGGTCCGACGTCATGAGGCTGAATGCCGAATTGTGAGCTTCACATTGAATGTTATTCGACGCGATGTTCAGGAAGCATCTGATTGATTACCGAGCTTGACGAGGACTGTTTCCGAGCGGTTTCGCTGAGGATAGCCCAGGAACGTAACACTTTCCCGCGTTAACATTTCAAGCGCCGCGCTGCACGAGACGTTTGCAGCAGTTGCTGAACAATCTGGCTACACAATTCTGCCGCGCCGTGGCATAGTCACGTGCATTGACCGAGCGCTTCTCGTGTCGCGCGTACCGACCCTCAACCGTCACGCCGGTGTCTGAAGTGTTCGATAAAATTGATTTTGCATGACGTCATCTATCATTGGACTTCAAATGCGGGATAACAACATGCCACGTACTGAACTACACCATTTCGACGACACTCCCGAAGATTGTGGAACCACCAATGCCGACTTCTACCTCAGGGAGCGAATTGCTCTCTTGATCGACGAGAACGAGAGGCTCAGGCGCATTGCTGCCGAGCTTGCCCACCAGACCGGCCGTGTGCGCTGGCCGAGCCTCGGTCCCAGCTGACGGATCCCATTCGGTTCACTCTGCGTACAGAGCCAGGTGCTGGCGGAACTCGTTCCGTGGCATCGACTTGATCAGCGTAGCAGAGCCAGGCGATCAGGCGCGATGTCGGCGACCACGCCGACCAGCAGGGCACGACCAGCCGGCGAGCCGCTCCGATAGGCGTCGGAGATATTCGATGGGAGCGCTGCCGGCTGCGTCTTGGACGACCGCAGCAGCGCGGTCGTCGCATCTGCGCGGATCAGATCGACGAGTTCGCGGTCATCCAGCCTTCTCAGTTGCGCCGCCTGCCGCAGGCGTTCGGCCGTGAGACTCCCTGAGGCAGACGACGTGAAATAGACCATCTTCATCGCCTGCGTGCTTCGCGAGGCGTCCGCACCCGCTCGCTCCAGAAGCGCGGTGCGCGCCAGCCACAGCCTCGGCTGCAAAGGTTGCTGGGCGAGCGTGCGGGCTATGAGTTGCTGGGCATGCTCGATGCGAAAGATCGATCCGGCAGGATTGTCGTTGTCGGCCGGAGGACCCTGTAACGCGGCGTCCACCGCGTTCAGCGCCAGCGCGGCACCGGGCACCGTATCGAGCGCCGTCAATATCTCGTATGGCAGCAAACCCCGCCGCGGCAGCGCGACGACCTCGCGGCTCGCGAGGCCGAGCCAGATTTCTCCGATCGCAACGCAGGACACGGCTGCCATGGCGACGACCGGTCCGATGCGCAGCATCCGGCCGCGGACCGTCCGCCACATGAAGCGCTTCGCATGGTGGGCGACGACCGGCATGACGAGCTAACTCGATCGGCCGACGTAGCGGATGTCGACATCATGACCGTGAATGACGAGCACGGCCAGCCGTCCGGTCGCATAGGCACCGAGGTCGATGTTGATCCGATGCTCCCTGATATCCGGCTCTCGCACCGGTGTGTGACCGTGCACGATGACCTTGCCGAAATCCTCGGTGCTGCTGAGAAACGGCTCGCGGATCCACATCATGTCCTCTTCGCTCTGCTCCGAGAGCGCGACACTCGGGCGGACACCGGCGTGGACGAAGAAGAAATCGCCGCAGGTGAAGGACGGTCTCAGTGAGGCTAGGAAGTTGACATGCGCTGATGGCAGCGCCTGTGCCAGCGACCTGCGCAAGAGATCCGCATCGACATTCGATCGGGTTACCATGATGTCGTAGGACATCAGCGTCGTCGTGCCACCGAGCCGCAGCCAGTCGTGAATCAGATCGTCGCGACGGAGAACGTCAGAGAGGATCGCCTCGTGATTGCCGCGGACGAACGCGCTCGGGTGACGGCGCGCGCGTGAGATCAGCAGATCGAGCGTGCGGCGCGAATCCGGACCGCGATCGATGTAGTCGCCG
This sequence comes from Bradyrhizobium sp. HKCCYLS2038, assembly GCF_051167655.1. Taxonomy (NCBI): domain Bacteria; kingdom Pseudomonadati; phylum Pseudomonadota; class Alphaproteobacteria; order Hyphomicrobiales; family Nitrobacteraceae; genus Bradyrhizobium; species Bradyrhizobium sp. HKCCYLS2038. The sequence goes on from NZ_JBNPTM010000004.1 coordinate 504,426, forward strand.
AGGAAAACGTGGATGACACGCTCGGGACGTGAGCGCGCGATATCCTCGTCGATCAGGTCGAACGTGTCGGCCAGCAGATCGGCGCAGCCATGGACGTCGCCGATCGCGTAGAGGGCGACGCCATCCGGGATCCGCGCACGCTGATCGACGCGCGACAACAGCCTGCTAAACATGCGAGCCCACCGCCGGGCCGGTCATCTCGACGCGCCGCGACCGCCGATCAGCGGTACCATCCCGTATAGGCACCCCAGTAGCCAACGCCGCCATAGGGGCCGTAGGCGCCGTAGAGCGCCATGCAGGAATAGCGGTCCGGACATCCCCAGCGACGGTGGCGGATGCGCTGCGGGTAGACATCGACTTCGGTGACGGTCTTCACGTAGCGGTGCTCGCGCGGCGGGATCGTGGCGTCGGCCGCAGAGACCGCCGTGATTCCGCTCGTGCCGAGCAGCAAGCCGACGACGAGACCGGCTGCACCGCGAGCGAGCGTCCGGCGAATGGCGGCACCTGATGGCATCGACGTCTCCTTGATGGGCAGGCCTGCTGGCCGCCGATTCATAACACGAGGAATAACGGAAATCTAACTTTGGGGGATGCGGCGTGTTGGACCGTCACCTTTCGAAGCAGATTGCGAGGATCGCCCGCGACCGGACTTGACCCGCTTGGCGGCCATCTTGCCTCCGGACCCAAGCTTGGTGTTCTCGGAGGGAGCCTTTTCCGACCGCTCGGCCGCGGGCGACGCATTGCTGGCCACCGCCTTGTTGCGCCGTTCCCAGGACGGCAGCACACGCCCGGGCCAGAACCGGCGCGACGGCGGCCGCGGCGGCTCGGCCGCCAGCAGGCTGCGCATCTTCGGCACGCAGATCCGCTCGGCGTCATAGTTCTCGATCACATGGCGCCTCGCCGCCTCGCGCATCGGCTGCATCCGATCGCGATCCTTCAGCACCGCGGACACCCGGTCGGCGATCTCGTCGACGGCATGGAACGGGACCAGCATGCCGTTCTCGCCCGGCTGCACCACCTCGCGCAGCGGCGCGGTGTCGGAGCCGATGACGACACAGCCAGCACTCATGGCTTCCAGCAGCGACCACGACAGCACGAACGGATAGGTCAGATAGACATGCGCAGAGGAAACCTGCAGCGCCGACAAGAACGTGTCGTAGGGCACGCGGCCGAGAAAATGGACACGCGAGAGATCGATCTGATTCCTGACCTCGTTCAGAAAGATCGTCTTCCAGCTGGTACCCACGGCCGGCGGCATACCATACGACACGCTGTCGCCGCCGATGATGACGACCTGCGCCTTCGGCCGGCGGAACAGGATCTTCGGCAAGGCCCGCATGAAGATGTGATAGCCGCGCAACGGTTCCAGGTTACGTGCAACGAAGGTGACGACCTCGTTGCCGCGATTGAGCTCGCGCCCGTCGGGCAGTCGCAGCCGCGCCAGCGGATTGGGCTTCACGAAGGCCGTATCGATGCCCTCGTGCACGATCTCGATCTTGTTCTGATACTGCGCCGGAAAGGTCGAGTGCTGCCACGACATCGGCGATACGCCGATATCGCAATCCTCCAGCGCCAGCAGGGTGGTCGCGTTCTTCAGATGCAGTCCGATGTGACCGTCGAGGCCAGGCACCGGAAACTCGGGATCGAAGCCGATGTCGCGACCCTGCGCGCCATAGAAGAACTCGCAATACAGGATGATGCGCGCCTTCGGGAACATCGTCCGCAATGGCAGCGTCTCGCCCCACCCCGGATGCGCGAGAATGACGTCGGGCGTGAAACCCGAGGCCGAAAGGCTCGACAGGCTGTACAGCACCTGCTCGGCGCGCCGGCATTCCAGATCGAATCGCCTGGCGAACGGATGAGTCGCAGTCACATCCGCATCGGACAGCGCGTATTTGAGAAGCCGGACTGACGGAATCTGCTGCGCATTCGCGGCTCCAATCGCCACCAGCTCGTTGCCCGGCTCCTTGGCCAGCGCCGCTGCGAGATTGCGATACTGCGCAGGAAAATTGTTATGGACGAACAACACTTTCATCGGGTCATCGCCGCGCTGGCTGGCCCGATCCGAACGCGAATTCCTCGTGGTCCTGCAATCACCTGGAAAAACGAACGCCCAAATATTTTCGCCCCGAGCTTCACTATATCGAACATTTCGGGGCGCGAAGTGTGAAGTATGTGATATTGTCCATCACACTAGAGCAGCATGATGGATTTGTCATGCCTGTTCGGATGCTGGGTCAACCGAGGCGCGCACAGCAGGCGGGAGCTAAAAAATGAATCGCGGCACAGACCTTGATCAGCATAAAGTCGTACAGCTCGACCGTGGCCTGTTCTTCGTCAGCTATAAGAGCGCTGAGGACGCGACCTCTCCCCCCCGGGTGATGGTGTCGCCGGCCCCCGGACACGAGCGCCGAGTCGAGCTGGTGCTGCATCCGGACGCCGACGAGCCCGTGCTCTGGCAACCCAATTCCTCCATGGTCGTACGGGTCGAGGCCCCGGCCACGCTTCTGGTCCAGGTGCTGCCGATGCGCCATGGCGGCTCGCGCGCCGCAGCCGTCCGGATCGAGCCGATCACGCCGGGCAGCCCACCGACCTTGACTCGCACCGCGATGGCCTATGCGTCCCCAGCCGTCTCCTCCCCGGCTCCGGCACTCACCCAGGATGTCGGTCCTGGCCTGCACGTGCTGGCCCATGTGGCCGGCATCGGCGACGTCATGGTCGGCCAGAATGCGTGGATCGCGGGTCCCACGGCCCCGTCGCGCGTGGAGGGGATCATGCTCGACTGGCCGGACATGCCGCCCGGTGTCGACATTCGCTACGCCGTCCAGTTCGCCAATGCTTCGGCCGGCAACAGCAAGATGGTCCCACTCGGAACCTTTGCCGGAACCCGCGGCCGCGCGCTGCCGATCACGGGCATCGTCCTCGAGATGACCGGCACGAGCGATCTGCAGTTCGTTGCCGAAGCCGTATTCCTGAGCGCGCCGACCCTGCGGGCGACCGGCCGTCGCGTCGTTCTCTCCGGTCCCACCGGACGCGAGCCGCTGGTCGGGCTCCGCATCAACGTTGAAGGCCCGCAGCAGGCAGAGGTGGCGATGTCGGTCCAAGCCGAGCCCGCCAAGCCGAGCCGCAAGGAGGCATCGTCGGGGCGCGTCCGCGTGTTCCGCAGCAGACCGCGGCAGGACGCCGCCGCCGGCACGGGATCGGCCCGTTCGTCTCATCCGTGATAGGCTGGGCTTCGGCCTGACGGCCAGAGGTTTTCGTCATGGACGGGGCCATATCCGAGCTGGCCAGGCCGGCTCGTCATCATCTGCGTCTGGAACGCCTGGCTGCGAAGGCGCTCGCGGCGGAGGATTTCGTCGCGTCGTTCAAATTTGCCGACCGCCGTTGCCGGATCGATCCGCCGCCACAGGCGCATTGCTTCGTGCTGCGCGCTGAGGCCGCTTGGCGCCTTGGCCAGCGCGATTCTGCCCTTGCCGACCTGGCAAGGGCGCTTCAGATCGCGCCGCACGACATCGGCGCCAATCGGCGGCTGCTGGCCTGGGCCGATGACGACGGCAGGCGCCAGGCCGCGAGCGAGATCCTGCTCTCCGACACCGGCAATGCCAGCCTGCGGACGGCCATGGCCATCCTGCGCGATGCCGGCGAAACCTGCTGGGCAGCGGTGTCGATCTATGACGCTGACATCGTCGGCTGGGTGGCTTGGGCCGGCGACGCCGAGATCGAGGCCCGCCTCGAGACCGCAGACGGCTCGCTGACCAGCCTGCTGGACGCCGACCCGTTCCATCCGCTCGCGACCGGCAAGATTCAGGCGACCGCATTGAAACTGCGTCGCCCTTTGTCCGAGACCGCGCAAACGCTGACGCTTCGGCACAACGGGCGCATCTTTCGCACCTATCGCCTGTCACCGGCCGCGACCCGACCGCTGCGGGCGCCCTCTCCCGCTTCCCCCACCGAGCGCGGGGACGGCGGCATGACGACGGTGATCGTGCCGGTCTTTGGCGACACGGATGCCACCATCGCCTGTCTCGACAGTCTCTGCCGTGCGCGCGCGGCGGCCGCTCAGGGCGGCAGCGGCGCGTCGTTCCAGATCCTGGCTGTCGACGACGGCAGCCCCGAGCCAGCGCTGAAAGCTCACCTCCAGGCCCTGGCGGCGCTCCAGCAGATCTCGCTGCTCGTCAACCCGACCAACCAGGGCTTCATCGGCGCCGTCAATCGCGCCCTGAGCAAGGTCCAGGACGGCGACGTGGTGCTGCTGAATGCCGATACCGTGGTGCCGCCGGGCTTCGTCGAACGGTTGGCTGCTGCCGCTCATTCCGCCGCCGACATCGGCACGGTGACGCCGCTCTCAAACAACGGCGAATTCTTCTCGTTTCCTAATCCAGATGTTTCCAATCCAATGCCCGGCGAGGCCGAGATCGTCGCCCGGGACACAGCCGCGGCGCAGGTGAACACGGGCGAGATCGTCGACATGCCGAGCGGCATCGGCTTCTGCCTCTACATCAAGCGCGCCGTCCTCGATCGCATCGGCTCGTTGTCGGAGAGCTTTCGCCGCGGCTATCTCGAGGACGTTGATTTCTGCCTGCGCGCCCGCGCCGCCGGCTTCCGCAACGTGTGCGCTCCATCGGTATATGTCGCGCATCACGGCTCGCTCTCGTTTCAGATGAGCAAGCGTGCGCTCGTGCTGCATAATTTCGACATTCTCGATCGCCGCTTTCCGGACTATCGCAACGAATGTCGCGCCATCGAAACTGCCGATCCGCTGCGCCCCTGCCGCGCCGCGCTGGAGTCGGAGCTTGCCGTGAAGGAACGTAGCCCGGCGCTGATCGTCGCCGGGCGCGGCGCATTGCGATCGATCGCCGAGGCGCGGGCGCGTCAGCTCATCAACAGCGGAGAGCATGCCATCCTTCTTCTTCCTCAACGCGCGAAGCTCACCTTTTGTCTCGCGGCGGCCGACGGTGACGTGCCGCAATCGCTGCTGCTGCGTTTCGATTCGCCCAGCGCGATTGCCGAAGCCGAAGGCGAGATCGCACGCTTGCGTCCTTCCCGCATCGAAGCGATCGACCCGGCATTGCCCCCGGCATTGACCGACATAGCGCGCCGTCTTGGCGTCGCCTTGCACCGCTGGATCACGACGGCCGATGTGCCGCTCATGGAAGGGCGCGCCAACGAGCGCTGTCTGGCACCGACCGCGGCTGCGCTGCATTATGCCAATCGTCGCGCAACGCAGCGCCCAACAACAAGTTTGCTGGAGGGCCGCATCACTCAGCAACTCGGCTGGCCCATGCATCCGCTGGCGCTGGCCGACGCCGAGCCGGAGCGTCCGCGCTCGCTGGTCGTGATCCCGACCGGACCGTCGAGTCAGGCCTGGCAGGCGATCCGCGCTGTCGCGCATCAGATCCGGATGTCGGGCAAGCCGGTGCCGATCGTGGTCGCGGGCGAGACGCTCGACGATCGCCGGCTGATGTCATTCCCAAACATTTTTGTCACAGGTCCCGTCGCGATTGAGGAGTTGCCGGACCTGCTCGCCCCGCATAATCCTGGCTGGATCCTGACGGACTTCGAAGCGCCCTTGTTCGGCCACCCGCTGATCGAGGCGGCCAGACTGGCACCCCGCCCGGTGGCGTATCGGAGCTGGACCGGCGAAACGCTCGTCGCGCGCGCAGGAGACCTTGCCCTTCCCGGCACGGCGGACGACGAAGCTCTAGCTGCAGCGGTCACCCGCTGGATCGCGACATCATGACGACCATGCGCAGGCAAAACACTTCCGCGCGGCCACCGGCCGCGACCAAGGGCGAGGAGTTGACAGAAACCAGCCGTCTTGCACTGCTCGAGGACGGAACATTGGCCGGGTTCATCGTCGATCCGAGGGATCTCGAGCGCCGCTTCACGGTCGAAATCCTGCTCGACGGCGTCGTGACGGCCACCGCCTATGCCGACAATTTCGTCCCGGAGCTCGCCGGACGCGGGCTCCACGATGGCGCCTTCGGCTTCGCGGTCGACATTCCCGCCGCCAAGCTCGCGGCAGCCAGCCGCCTCGAAGCGAGAGTTGCGAATCTCGGCACCGCCGTCGGTCACGCCATCGACCTCTCCTCGGTCGAGGACGGCTTCGGCGACCCTCGTCCGAATGCGCGGCTGCGCTGGCATGGCGGCTTGCGCGTCGCAGGATGGATCGACAGCCAGACCGAAAGCAGCCTCGAGATCCTGGTCGATGGCGAGGCCGTGGCACAGGTTCGCGCGGCGATCTGGTCGCGCATCGACGATCCGGCTGAGCCCACGCGCGGACGCAACGTCCGCGCCTTCGATCTGCATCTGCCGGAACGCTTCGCCGACGGCCGCGTCCATCAGCTCACGATGCGCAAGGACTCGCGCGAGCCGCTTGCCGCCAGCACGATGTTCGTGGCCTTTCCCGACGGCCTCGCCGGCATGATGGCGCGCATCGGCGAGCTGCCGTCGGAGCGCCTGCGCGGCGAGCTGTATGATCAGATCATACCGTCGTCATTGCCGCTCGCGAGCTACGTGTCATGGCGTGACCGATTTCCGATGCCTGAGCCCGCGGCGAGCCAGCTCCAATTGTCCGTGATCATCGTCGGCCAATCCGGTGCCGAGCGCACCATCGATTCGCTGGAGGCACAGAGCTACCCGAGCTGGACCGCAGGCATTCTCGAGGCGCCGCCGCCGGCGCTCGACGCCGACGCATTCGAGGAGTTCCTCGACGAGGTCGCAGCCGATTCGGACGCCATCGTCGTGCTGGCGGGAGGAGCCTTGCTCGCTCCCGACGCGCTCGCGCGCATCGCCGCCGCCTTCGACCAGCATCCGGAGTCCGTCGCGCTCTATGGCGACGTCGACCTCGTGGCCGGCGACGGCGGGCTGTGGCCGATGGCTTTTCCGGCCTTCGACTACGAGCGCATGCTGGAGCAGGGCTATTGTGCGCACCTGTTTGCCTTGCGCACCAACACCGCGCGGGTCGCGCTCGTGGTCCGGCCGGAGAATCTCTACCGCCTCTTCAACGCCGCGTTCGACGTGCCCGGCCCCGCAGCGGCCCTCGTGCTGCATCTGCCGGGCTCGCTCGGCACGGTCGAGCGCTTCGATGTCGCGACCGCCAGCCAATATCTTGCTGCCGCGACCCGGCTGCACCTCGAAACACGCGGCCTGCCGGCGACGGTAGCTGTGAGCGACGGCGATCTGTTTCCGGCCGTACGGGTCCGGCGCGAGATCGAGCGGCAGCGCACGACCATCGTGATCCCAACCCGCGACAGATTGCCGCTGCTGCGCGCCTGCCTCGACAGCATCGCGCCAGCGGTGGCGCGGTCGAAGGCGGAGATTCTGGTCATCGACAACGACAGCTCCGATCCGGAGACGCTGGCGTTTCTCGCCGCGTTGCCCGGGCGCGGCATTGCCACAGTGAAGGTCGCTGGCCCCTTCAATTTCGCCCGGCTCAACAATCGTGCTGCTGCGGCGGTCGACAGCGACGTCCTGTGCCTGCTCAACAACGACGTCGAAGCCGCCGACGATGGCTGGCTCGAGGAAATGCTGACGCGCCTCGCCGAGCCGGATGTCGGCGCTGTCGGAGCCGTCCTGACCTGGCCCGGTGGTGTGATCCAGCACGGCGGCATCGTGCTCGGCCCGAATTTCAGCGCCGCTCACGCGTTCACCGACCGCATGGCTGAGGATGCTGGATACCTCGATCTGATGCGGGTGACTCACGAATGCAGCGCCGTCACCGCTGCGTGCCTGGTCACGCGGCGCACCGACTACCTCGCGGTCGGCGGCATGGACGAGGTTCGCTTTCCGGTGACCTACAACGACGTCGACTATTGCCTGCGGCTGCGCGAAGCCGGAAAGCGGATCGTGCTGACGCCGCATGCCCGGCTGGTGCACGCCGAATCGGCCAGCCGCGGCAAGGACCGGCGTGCCGACCGGCGCGGCCGCTACGAGCGCGAGCTCGACATGCTGCGGGCGCGCTGGGGCGAACATCTCATCGCCGATCCGTTCTACAGCCCGCTGATGTCACGCAACGGCGTGCCTTATGGCGCGCTCGCCTGGCCGCCCGGCGATCGCGAGCCGCGCCTGAACGAACCGCCAATCGCACGTGATCTGCCGGCCGGCATCTGAGCTGCGGGTCGATGCAGCTGAACGTTCAACAGGCCATCCAAACGAAACAGGCGACGCTCGAGAGCGCCGCCTGTTTGCATTCGTTCAGGGCCGAAGCCGAAGCAGCTTACGCCGCGGCGGTATCGTCCGCGGCGCCGGGCACCAGCACCTGGGCACGCGCAGCCAGCATCACGCGGGTGGCAACCGGCACCTGCCGGTGCGACTTGGCCCGCGGATAGGGCAGTTCGTTGATCGGCTTGCCGTTGGGATAGAGTGCTTCGTGCTCGGCCCAATTGTCGAAATGCAGCCGGTCGATGTTGTCGACGAACGTCTCCGCCGGCGTGTTCTCGGCCAGGATCAGCGAGTGATCCTCGACCTCGACGTGATAATAGGTGAAGGTCGTCGGCACGACAGTCTCGCGCACGATCGAGGTCCCATTGACGAGCGCGCCGGCGTGAATCAACGCACCTTCGACCAGGATTGCGTGGTCAGGCGACACCAGGAGATCGCGCACCGGCACGTTGTCGCCGAGCGCGCCGGCCTTGATGCGGATCGGCAACACGCGCAACTTGTCAGCAAACCGCAGCGACACGGTCTGTACGCCCAGCCAGTCGACTGTGGCGACGTGACCATCATGCGTGAGCACCTGATCTCCGCGCTTAAGCGTCTCGACGGCGACCTCGCCGTCGGGAGTCCCGATCAACGTACCGGCCATGAAGCAGAGCGAAGTCGTGGTACCCGTGACGGTCAGCGTGCCATGGTTGCCGTTGAGATTGCCGCCATACGATTTATCCGTCAGGAAGAAGAGATTGCCGGCCTTATCTTCAATGATAATGCCGGTTTTGCCGGCAAGGGTCGCGGTACCGACGAAGTCATACTTCGCAGATGTACCGAGCGAGCCGCTGTCGATGCTCGGGATGCGAAGGGTCTCATTCGCGCTGACAGTCCCCCCATCGGGATCGCGAACCTTGACGCCAGCAGCAACGGGATTCACGCCCGGCGAACCCGGATCGGCATCGATCAACTTGTAGGTGACGCCATCGAAGCTGACTGAATAGGCGTAATTGAAAGTCTCGGTCGTCGCAGCCATCAAACGCTCCCTACTGAAATCAATTGCTACGATTTGTTATCAATGTGATAAAAGCCTAGCAATTAACACACGTGCGCCATAAACGATCTGGTAATACTTTGAGACAAACTGCAAAATCAGCGGCCACCAATTACCTTGTATGGACCTGACTTATTGCACCGACAGCCCAGAACCGTCGATCGCCGGCACACTCGGCGCACGACGCTGGCGTGACGTGCTGCATCCGATCTTCGACGTCGCCGAGGACGACGCCGCGGGGCCTGGCGATGAGTTCAGGATCTGGTCAACACCACGCGGCGCGCTCAGCGTGTGCCAATGCGGACCCGCAGAGTTGCTGCGCATTCCGCGCCTGATCGGCGGGCGAGGGTTTGATCACATCGCACTCTGTCTGGTGCGCGCGGGCACGCTGGGCTTCGAAACGCGGGGCGATCTGCAACTGTGCCGGCCCGGAAGCATCGTGGTATACAGTCTCCATCATCCGTTTCGTCTGACCTGGCAGGACAGAGAAACGGCGCCGTCGCACATCACGTTATGGCTGGCACAGACGAGACTCGGCAGCACGTCCCATGATCGCGTTCATGGCCGCGTGCTCGCTGCAAGCGCGGGGGTGGCCGTGTTCTGCGCCGCACTGCAGACGGTCGCGGAGCAAGTGCAGCGTACCGGCCGGCAAGCGCTCGACGACGTGATCGACGGAGTAGTCCCGCTGGCGCTCAATCTCCTTGGAGCCGACGGCCCGGGGGCCGACGCTGCGCCGTCCGAGCTGGCATCGTTCGTAACCATTCGAAACTACATCGACGCCAATCTCAACGCGCGCGACCTGAATGCAACGACGCTCGCCCGCGCCTTCGGCCTGTCGCGCGCCTCGCTCTATCGTCTGTTCGAACCTGTCGGCGGCGTCGCGAGCTACGTCCGCGCCCGCCGTCTCGAGCGCGTTCGCGAGACCATCAAGGAGCCCGGCCTGCTCAACAAGAGGATCGCCCCCGTGGCCTACGGCACCGGCTTCAAGAGCATCGCCTCCTTCAACCGCGCCTACCGCCAAGCCTTCGGCGAAAGCCCGCGGCAATCCCGCAAGGGGGCCCGGCGGGGAGCCGTGGCGAATGGCTCGGCGGAACAGTTGGGATTGCTGGCGCGTGGGCTGATAGAGCTGGACTAGCATTCCCTTCAATGGGGGAGGTCCATTCGGCGCTGCCAGCTCGGGTCCGCATCGAAATCTCCGCCGGCCTCACCAGGAATTAGCAGGCGCAATTCGCGGAGCTGAAGTCGACTGAATGCAGAAGAGCGACCCTAAAACATTCGCCGAGCATGTTGCAAATGGCCACGAGCTGCGCCAACGAGGCGACCACGCCGGTTCGCTCGCGGCGTTCTCGTCAGCTCGCGAAGTCCTTCCAAATCATCTCGGAATCTTGCTGGAAATCACCAAGACGCTCTGCAACATGCAGCGCTTCGAGGAGGCAGAAAAAATTGCGTGCGAAGCCACTGCGCTACATCCGAAAGCGGCTTCACCGCACATCGAACTCGCGCTGATCTACAGGAGGTCGAAGAAGCACGTCGCCGCCGTCGCCGCCCTCAAGGCAGCGACAGAAGCCGACCCCAGTCATTTGGGCGCCCAGCTTGAGCTGGCAAGGGAGCTTGAGCTCTCAGGCGAAATCATCGAATCTGAACGGTTACTAGAATCGGCGTGCAGCCGGTATTCGAGCAAACCAGAGCCGTACCTCGCTCTAGGCGGCCTCAAGCGTCGAAACGGCCCTCACTCAGCCGCACTCGCAGCGTTCGAAAATGCCTTTGCCGCGGATCCCAAACATCTCGGCGCAAACATAGAGCTGGCGACTGAGCTCCGCGATCTCGGAAGGTTCGAAGAAGCCGAGAAATTGCTCAGAGACTTCCTTGTTGGTCACCCGCACTCCGCGACGGCGTGGGTCTCTCTCGGACTGCTTGCCCGGCGTCGCGAAGCCTTCGATGTCGCCCTAGATGCATTCTCCGTTGCCGCATCCATTACGCCATTGAATGTGGCGACGCAGATAGAACGCGCCTCGGAACTGATGCGGTCTGGCCGGGGGATCGAAGCCCGTGATCTGCTCATCGCCGTCAGCACCTTTCACAGGACGAGCGCGGCTCCGCTCAAGGCCCTTGCAGACATCAGGCGACGTGAAGGCAACATTGTCGGCGCCATAGAGACTCTCAGACTTGCGGCTGCGCTCGAACCCAACGACATTCAGTTGAATATCTCCATGGCGAATTGCCTGAGTGAGCTGAGACGTCATTCGGAAGCGGATGCTATCCTCACGAACCTCCTGCAGAAAAACCCGGAAGACTGTTCAGTTCTAGCCGCCATCGGGCATCTCAGGCGCCGACAGGGCAGGCGGGACGAATCGCTGCAGCTCTTTCAAAAGTCGGCAGAACTTGAACAAAACAATCTTTACCTGAAGATCGAATACTCCAACGAACTGCGCGACTTCGGCCGCCTTTCCGAAGCAGCCAGTATACTGACCGATATCTCCCAGAAGCATCCCAGCGAAGCCCCCCCGTTGGTCGCGCTTGCTCAACTTGAGCGTCGACGAGGGAATGGGCAGCTGGCCTTGACGCTGCTCAAGACCGCAAGTGACCTCGCGCCGAAGAACAGGCAGATCAGGCTTGAGATCGTCGCGGAGAATCGTGAAATCGGAAATTTCTCCGAAGCTCAAGAATTGTTATCGCAGCTCCTAGGCGAGTTCCCGCTGCAAACGGACGTCGTGATGCAGCAGGTTCAGTTGCTGCGTCGCCAAGATCGGCGGAAGGAGTCGCTTGAACTGCTTCAACGCCTTCAGGAGGCGCGTCCGTCCGCCATCATTTTCCATGAGATGGCTATGGACAATATGGCGTTGGGAAACGCCGAACACGCACTTGCGCTGATCGATAAGGCAAAGGCTCTCGACCCTGAGCATCTGCCGACTCTGATTCAAGAAACGCAAATGGCCATGCAATCGGACGATTGGACCCGCGCTGAAGAGATCTGCCGGAAGTCGACCAGCTCATATCCTGGCGCTTCCGCCCCCCGGCTGCAAATGGCTCGAATCCAGTTCGAGCTCGGGTTTCGGGAGCACGCTTTTGCACTCCTCGATCTCGCTCGACGACAACTGGGACATCTTCCTGAGATCAACATTCGCGAGATAGAGCTGCTGCGCCTTTTGCGCGATTGGAACGGAATCAGACGCGTGGTCGAGCGAGAGAAATTGGCCGGGCGCGCAAATCTGCAACTCGTAATACAAAAAATCCAAGCCGATATCTCGACCGGTTACATTGATGAAGCCCGAGCAGCCATCCTTGCAGCCTCTCCAGAGCTTCTGACGGAGCAAGCAAAGCTGCTTCACTTTTTGGGGCTGACCTATGAAGTTGAGAAATCGTACGATGCAGCCAAACAACACTATTGTAACTGCATAGAGCTGAACAAAAGCGATCCATCGGTCAGATTTGATCTCGCGCGACTGAGCTTGCTTATGCTTGACGTTGCCACGTGTCAGGAACAGCTCACGGCCTTCACGGAGCTGACACGGTCGACGCGACTCCTTCGAGGCGAATCGAGCAAGAACTCGCAGAACTTCATCGGACAACTGCTCGACGAGTACCGACTCGACGAGATGGCATTGAACAAGCTGATCCGATACAAAGATCAAGCCCATGCTGGACACTTCGGCTGCTTGAAACGTGTCGTCGCCGACCACCCAGACTACACGCCGGCAGCGCTGGCTGCTCTTTGCGCTCTGACCGGCTCTGGCGTACTGGATGGTTCGTGTGATCCGGCTTTTGACGATCGCGAAAGCCGTCGAATTCCCAGGCGAATTGTCCAATATTGGGATGAAGATCCTCCCGAAGACGTCGTTGAACTGATGCAGACCTGGAGAAGCGTCAATCCCGACTATGCATGGCTGAGCTTCAGCGACGAAAGCGCGATGCGCTTTCTCGAGGAGAGCTACCCGGAGGAGGTGGCGCGGGCTTATGTTCTGGCGCACGAGCCGGCGCGGAAGGCTGACGTGTTCCGGCTTGCCTGGCTCGCCAAGGAGGGAGGGGTCTATGTCGATGCGGATGATGGCTGCAATACCGGGCTGGACGAAATGATCCCAAATGGGGCTGGCTTCGTTGGTTATCAGGAAGACTATGGATCTCTTGGAAACAACTTCATTGCAGCGGCTCCGGATCATCCCGTCATTCGTCGCGCCTTGAAATTGGCTGTTGATGCACTCAATCGGGGCGATCGCGACCTGGTCTGGCTCTCCACTGGGCCTGGGCTGTTATCGCGCGCGTTCGCGCAACATTGGGCGGACTCCGATGACGATTCCTGGCTGCGCGCCTGTCGCATCATGTCGCTGGGTGAAATGCAGCGTCACGTTCGGCTCCATTGTCACGTCCGCTATAAGTCGACGGAGAAGCACTGGAGCAAGACATCGTTTGCGCGGACACGGAAGACTGGCGCCCGGAAGCTTGCGGATCTCCAAGAGGGCACCAAGGCCTAGGAACGCCTGGCATCAGCGAGCATCGGCTCCTCTGATCCAGTCGCCGAGCTCCGTCTCGAGCGCGCTCTGCCAGGGCGGAGGCACGATGCCATAGGCCAGGGCCAGCCGTGACAGATTGAGCTGCGAATTCGCCGGACGCCGCGCCTTGGTCGGGAAATCCGCCGTGGTGATGGTCTCGACCGCTCTCGCCTTCACCGGCACGTCGCGCTGGCGCAGACCGTCCACGATGGCAGTCGCGAAGCCGTGCCAACTGGTGGCGCCCGAATTGGTGAGATGGACCAGGCCGTCCGCCTTCGCGAACGTGCCCGGGAGGTCGGCGGCACCTTGCGCCAGGATCGCCGCGATCACCTCGGCAATGCTGCGCGCCGAGGTCGGCGTGCCCTGCTGGTCGGCGACGACACGCAAGCTCTCGCGCTCGCGCGCCAGGCGGATCATGGTGCGCATGAAATTTGCACCTTCGGACGCGAACACCCAGGCCGTGCGCACCACGAGATGCGGCCCGCCGGCGCTGCGCACCGCCTCCTCGCCGGCAAGCTTGCTGCGGCCATAGGCCGACAGCGGGCCGACCGGATCGTCCTCGCGCCAGGGGCGCTCGCCGGAGCCGTCGAAAACATAATCGGTCGAAACGTGCAGCAGCGGCACGCGCCGCGCCGCCGCCCATTGCGCGATCACGCCCGGGGTGCGGCCGTTCACGGTCATCGCCAGCTCGACCTCGTCCTCGGCGCGGTCGACCGCGGTATAGGCGGCCGGGTTGAGAATGAGATCCGGGCCGATCGCATCGAGCGCGCCGGGCAGGCTGTCCGGCTGCGCCAGGTCGAACGCGGCGCGCGGCGGGCAGATCAGCTCATCGCCGCCGCCGGCCGAGAGCACCTCGCGCAACGCGCGACCGACCTGTCCGCTGGTTCCGGTGATCAGGATCCGCATCAGACCTGTCCGTACACGGGAAGATTCCGGGCATCCGCCAGCAGCGGCGCATCGGCGTCCTTTGGCGCCAATTTGGGATCGGCCACGCCCCAATCGATGCCGATGGCCGGATCGTTCCAGCGCACCGACATCTCGTCCTTGGGGCTGTAATAATCGTCGCATTTGTAAAAGAAGTCGGCGCTCTCCGAGAGCACGACGAAACCGTGGGCGAAGCCGCGGGGAACCCAGAGTTGGCGGCGGTTCTCCTCGGACAGCTCCACGGCGACGTGCTTGCCGAAATTCGGGCTGCCGACGCGAACGTCCACCGCCACGTCCAGCACCCGGCCGCGCATCGCGCTGACCAGCTTGCCCTGCGTGTTCGGGTTCTGCAGATGCAGCCCGCGCAGCACGCCGTGGGACGAGCGGGACATGTTGTCCTGCACGAAAGGCCCGGCAATGCCCTGTTCACGGTAACGGGCGGCCTGGAACGTCTCCAGGAAGAAGCCTCTGTGATCACCGAACAGTTTTGGTTCGAGAATGATAACTTCCGGCAGGTCGGTCTTGATGACGTTCATTGGCAACGCTTTGAAAAATAAGGGCCACACCAGTTTACCCTATTCCTATATCCAACTTGTGCATCGCAGACCATCTGTTAACCTAACATTTATTGTTCATTGTGAGGTCCCATGAAGGGCATCATTCTCGCCGGCGGCACGGGATCGCGCCTGTACCCGGTGACAACGGTTGTTTCCAAGCAATTGCTGCCGGTGTTCGACAAGCCGATGATCTATTATCCGCTGTCGACGCTGATGCTGGCCGGCATCCGCGACATCCTGATCATCTCGACCCCCCTGGACAAGCCGCTGTTCCAGCGCCTGCTCGGCGACGGCAGCGAGATCGGCCTGCGCTTCCAATATGCCACCCAAGAGACCCCGCGCGGGCTCGCCGACGCCTTCATCGTCGGCCGCCAGTTCATCGGCAACGATTCCGTCGCCCTGATTCTCGGCGACAACATCTTCTACGGCCACGGCCTGCCGAGCATGCTGTCGAGCGCCTCGTTCCGCAAGAAGGGCGCGACCGTGTTCGGCTATGTCGTCAACGAGCCGCAGGCCTATGGCGTGGTCGAGCTCGACGGCAGCGGCAAGGCGCTCTCGATCGAGGAGAAGCCGAAGCAGCCGAAGTCCAACGTCGCGGTCACCGGCCTGTATTTCTACGACAACGACGTCGTCAGCATCGCCGCCGACGTCAGGCCGTCGGCGCGCGGCGAGATCGAGATCACCGACGTCAACAACGCCTATCTGAGGCGCGGCGACCTCTATGTCGAGGTGCTCGGCCGCGGCTTCGCCTGGCTCGACACCGGCACCCATGCCTCGCTCGTCGAGGCCAGCCATTTCGTGCAGATCCTCGAGCAGCGCCAGGGCCTACGCATCGCCTGCCCCGAGGAGATCGCGCTGCGCCAGGGCTACATCTCGCTGGAGCAGTTCGACACAGTCGCCGCCCGCACGGCCAAGAGCAGCTACGGCGAATATCTGCAGTCCGTCTCCCGCTCCTTCCACCGCTGACGCCTGGAGGCATCGATGCGTTTCAAGGGCTCGACCATCTTCGTCACCGGCGGCGCCGGCTTCATCGGCTCGGCCGTGGTGCGGCACCTGCTGCGCGACACCCATGCCCGCGTGGTCAATCTCGACAAGCTGACCTACGCCGCCAATCTCGACTCGCTGCCCGGCGCAGTCGGCAACCCGCATTACGCCTTCGAGCAGGTCGACATCTGCGACGCCACGGCGTTGCGCCGGCTGTTCGAGCGATACCAGCCCGACGCGGTGATGAACCTCGCCGCCGAGAGCCATGTCGACCGCTCGATCGACGGCCCCGGCGAGTTCATCCAGACCAACATCGTCGGCACCTTCACGCTGCTGCAGGAGACGCTGCGCCATTTCCGCACGCTGTCGCCGGAGCAGCGCGCCGGCTTCCGCTTCCTGCACATTTCCACCGACGAGGTGTTCGGCACGCTCGGCGACACCGGCCTGTTCACGGAGACCACGGCCTACGCCCCCAACTCGCCCTATTCGGCCAGCAAGGCCTCGTCCGACCACCTGGTGCGGGCCTGGCGCGAGACCTACGAGCTGCCGACCATGATCACCAACTGCTCGAACAATTACGGGCCGTATCACTTCCCCGAGAAGCTGATCCCGCACATGATCATCAAGGGCCTCGGCTTCAAGAAGCTGCCGGTCTATGGCGACGGCCAGAACATCCGCGACTGGCTGTTCGTCGAGGACCACGCCAAGGCATTGACCCTGGTGCTGGAGCGCGGCGCGGTCGGCGAGACCTACAATGTCGGCGGCCGCAACGAGCGCACCAATCTGCACGTCGTCGAGACCATCTGCGACCTGCTCGACGAGGTCGCCCCGGCGCCGCAAGGCGCGCGCCGCCAGCTGATCAGCTTCGTCACCGACCGCCCCGGCCACGACCGCCGCTACGCGATCGACGCCGCCAAGCTGGAGCGCGAGCTCGGCTGGCATGCGCAGGAGACTTTCGAGACCGGCATCGCCAAGACCGTGCGCTGGTATGTCGAGGAGACGCCGTGGTGGCAGGCGATCATGAACGAAAGGTACCGAGCAGATCGGCTCGGCCTGCGCAATTACGAAAACCCGCATTCAGGAAAGAGGGCTGCGATTTGACTTCGGAACGCGACGAATATCGAGCCTAAGAGAAGGCAGACATTACGGTCAATGTAGCGATTATTGAATCAAGCACTCTCTTCTGAATCAAGGCAATCTTGCAATGGATAGTAAACACAGGTCGCATGGACTGCCTCTACACCTGCGCCGTCTCGAATCCGAATCGATTGAGATCATGCGGGATGTCGTTGCCGAATTCAAAAAGCCCGTGATGCTGTATTCGATCGGCAAAGACTCCAGCGTCATGCTTCACTTGGCGATAAAGGCATTCTACCCGGCCAAGCTTCCTTTTCCGCTACTTCACGTCGATACGACCTGGAAGTTTCGGGAGATGATTGCCTTTCGCGATCAGACCGCCCGACGTCTTGGGCTTGATTTGATGGTGCACATCAACAAAGAGGGGCTCGAACGAGGGATCAACCCGATTGATTCAGGGTCCGCCCTGCACACCCAGGTGATGAAGACTGACGCCTTGAAGCAGGCACTCGATCTTCACGGCTTTGATGCCGCGTTCGGCGGTGCACGTCGCGACGAGGAAAAGAGCCGTGCTAAGGAGCGAATATTTTCATTTCGTTCGCCTGGACATGTTTGGGATCCGAGGAACCAACGCCCCGAACTGTGGAACCTGTTCAACACGCGCATCCGACAGGGCGAAACGATGCGGGTATTTGCCATGTCGAACTGGACCGAGCTCGACGTCTGGGAATACATCATGATCGAGCGCATTCCGGTCGTTCCGCTTTATTTTGCAAAGCCTCGGCCCGTCGTGCGGAGGAACGGCACCTTCATCATGGTCGATGATGAGAGGCTTCCCTTGATGCAGGACGAGACACCCGAAATGCGTACAATCCGATTCCGGACGCTCGGATGCTATCCGCTGAGCGGAGCCATCGAGTCGGACGCCACGACTATTGCGGACATCGTCACGGAGATGCGGATAGCCAAGGTGTCCGAGCGCCAGGGACGGCTCATCGACAGTGATGAGGCGGCGTCGATGGAGAAGAAGAAGCGTGAAGGGTATTTCTGATGAACAGGCTTTCCGTGTTTGACGCTCAGCGGCTGGAGCCGGCAACGGAGCCCTCCGCCGCAGAGGCCGTGGCCGGGGGAGACGCGGCCGCCATGAAGGATCAGCTCCGGTTCATCACCTGCGGATCGGTGGACGACGGCAAGTCGACGCTGATCGGCCGGCTGCTGCACGACAGCCGGATGATCTACGAGGACCAGCTGCAGGCCCTGGCGCGAGACAGCGCCAAGCATGGCACCACCGGCAGCGACATCGACTTCGCGCTGCTGGTCGACGGCCTGGAGGCCGAGCGCGAACAGGGCATCACGATCGACGTCGCCTATCGCTTCTTCACCACCCCAAGGCGATCGTTCATGGTCGCCGATACGCCGGGTCACGAACAATATACCCGCAACATGGCGACCGGCGCCTCGAATGCGCAGCTTGCGATCATCCTGATCGACGCCCGCAAGGGCGTGCTGGTCCAGACCCGACGTCATTCGTTCATCTGTTCGTTGCTTGGCATCCGGGATGTGGTGCTGGCGGTCAACAAGATCGACCTCGTCGACTACAAAAAGGAGGTCTTCGACCGCATCGTCGGCGACTATGCCGCGTTCGCGGCCGGGCTGGGCTTCGCCTCCATGACGCCGATCCCGATATCCGCCCGGTTCGGCGACAATGTCATCGAACGCTCGGGCAACACGCCCTGGTATCACGGCCCCTGCCTGATCGACCACCTGGAGACGGTCGAGGTCGCCGGCCACGGCGCGAGCACGGCCTTCCGCTTTCCGGTGCAATGGGTCAACCGCCCCGATCTGGATTTCCGCGGCTATGCCGGCACGATCGCCTCGGGCGAGGTTTCGCCGGGTGACGCGGTGCTGGTGGCGGCGTCGGGCCGCACGTCCCGGGTCAGCCGCATCGTCACCTACGATGGCGACCTGCCGCGCGCCAGCGCCGGCGATGCCGTGACGCTGACGCTGACCGACGAGATCGACATCGGCCGCGGCGACATGCTGGTCAGCCCGGCCGAGCGGCCGGAGGTGGCCGACCAGTTCGCCGCGCATCTGATCTGGATGGACCAGGACGCGCTGGTGCCCGGCCGCGGCTATGTGCTGCGGATCGGCACCCAGTCGGTGAGCGGCAGCGTCACCGCGATCAAGCACCGGATCGACGTCAACACCCGGGACCACATGGCGGCCGCCACGCTGAACCTCAACGAGATCGGCTTCTGCAACATCTCGACGGCGCTGCCGATTGCCTTCGACGCCTACGACGCCAACCGGCGGACCGGCGCCTTCATCGTCATCGATCGCTATACCAATCGCACGGTCGGCGCCGGCATGATCGACTTCGCGCTCCGCCGCGCCACCAACATCGCCTGGCAGCCGCTGACGATCGGGCGGAGCGGACGCGCGGCGCTCAAGCATCAGCAGCCGTGCATCGTCTGGTTCACCGGCCTGTCCGGCGCCGGCAAATCGACGATCGCCAACATCGTCGACCAGAAGCTGTTCGCGCTGAGCCGCCACACCATGCTGCTCGACGGCGACAACGTCCGCCATGGCCTCAATCGCGACCTCGGCTTCACCGAGGCCGACCGCGTCGAGAACATCCGCCGCGCCGGCGAGGTCGCCCGGCTGATGCTGGATGCCGGGCTGATCGTGATCTGCTCCTTCATCTCGCCCTACAAGTCCGAACGCGACATGGTGCGCAGCCTGGTCGGCCCCGACGAGTTCATCGAGGTGTTCGTCGACACGCCGATTGCCGAATGCGAGCGGCGCGATCCGAAGGGCCTGTATTCCAAGGCCAAGGCCGGCAAGATCAGGAACTTCACCGGCATCGATGCGCCCTACGAGGCGCCGGCCGCGCCCGAGGTGCATCTGCGCACCATGGGCGAGCCGCCGGAGCGTCTCGCCGACGCTGTCATCGCGGCGCTGATCGACCGCGGCATCATCGCGCGGAGCTGATCAGCGGCGCGCTCGGATCAGCCGCTCTCTGCCCGCGCATCCGCGTCGACACGTGCGGCCGCGCGCTCGCGGCGCAGATCGCGTCCGAGGCATGAGGCTCGTCCGCCCTCCGCTATCGGAGGGCGCAGGGAAGACCGGGCGCTGGCCGCGCCCATGGCCCCCGTGCGAACAAGAATGCACGGGGCAGGAACCACAGGTTTGGCCGAACACACCCGGCCTTCCCTGCACGATGGTTTACGGCTTGCTCCGTGCTCTCCTTGGTGCACCGGGCTTGTTGGCCACCATGTCACGCACGACGCACAGGGCATCGGCGCAAGGACACCAGCGTCGGGGTGTCGGGACCACACGGCTTCGCCGTCCGCGCCACGACCGATCGTCCATCGGCCGCAGCGGCGTCCACCGCATCCCGCGCTCAACGTCCGTGACGACGCGTCCGCCCCTCCCGAGGAGCGCAAGACCGGCACAGGACAACACGGATTCCGATAACACGAAAGCGAAATATTTTTCGCAGCAGATCTGGACAGCGATCATGCGCTTGATCGCGCGGACGAAATTCGCCGCCTCGCGCATCGCCCCGGCGGCGCCCCCGCGCGGGGTCGACGTCCTGCGCTCGCCCGCCGAGCGCCCGACGGGCAAATCAGGCACACGCCGCAGCCGGCCCAGTCTAAGCAGTCACCGCCCGCTACTTCGCCGCGATCCGTCGCAGCCAAATGGAGCTGCCCGGATTTGGAAAGAATTGCGGGCATGTATCATGAACTACAGATCGAAACACACGCGCAAACAGACTGTTGTAGAAAACAATCTTGAAAAAGGGATTGAACATCAGAAAGGCTCGCAAGGCGTACGCTTCGTTCCAGGAATAGTTTCTCTCGAAAATGAACGGCTTGGGATACTCAAATGGATACCTGCAATCATGAAAGTGGATCAAGACACCAGGCTTGATGGCAGGCAATATCTCGAAAAGCTCGTAGTGAACGTCGCTTCCTGTTTTGAGCACGTGTGTCGAGTCAATGAAGAGGATGTCATTTTCTTCCAAAGCTTGGAACACCGAGACAGGCACGTCCTGCACGATCTTCTCGATCAAATTGACCCTTCGCATGTCGCCCCCCAAAGCACTTTCAAGGGCCTTGGGATATGGCTCGATGCAGGTAAACTCTGTCGCGACTCCGAATTGATCGATTGCGTCGAGCGCGCAAGCCGTAGAGCCTCCAGATCCAACCTCAATGATCCGCTTAGGTCTGAACGCGCCTATCATCGCACGGAGAGTTCGACCGTCGCTACCTGGATAAGCCAACGGTGATGCGAAGTAGCGTTCGCCGCTACTTGGCTCATATCGGAATGATGACAGGTTCTGGTTCCAGAACCGATACATCTCGTCCAAAGGAAACTCGATCCCGGCAATTTCCGATGGATCGATGTTGTCGTACCTAGCGACGTAGTCCTTTACTGTTTCAGGATCTACAACCGGAGAAAAGAAATGGCCGGGCGGGAACGTCATCTTTAGAGTCATAACAAATCCCCTTGCGCATTTCTGATCTGACCACCTAGCTCCAGCAGCTTGGCACCAAAAGCTTCTTGCGCGCTCAATAATTATCGCACGGTTTGAGGGCGATCCGCCTCTTAGCCGAGCACTGTAATAACGCACATACCATTCATTTATGTTACAAAATCTGAAAGGCGAGGACAAGTCTCCTCCGAGTCGAACTACACTTCAGACTTGTCCCCGCTGGCGAATGAGTAGACACGCTGCCCAAGGACGCCCGATCAAATCATCAGCCGGACACCGACCACGACGAGAATCACGGCGAGCGCCGTTCGCACCGCTGCGTCGGGCACCCGCCCGACCAACGTGCTGCCGAGCGCGATGCCGGGCAGCGATCCCATCAGCAGCGGGCTGAGCAGGCCCCAATCCACCGACCCGAGATACCAATGGCCGGCGCCGGCGATCAACGTCAGCGGCACCGCATGGGCGATGTCCGAGCCCACGATGCGCGACGCCGGCAACGCCGGATAGAGAAAGATCAGCACGGTGACGCCGATGGCGCCGGCGCCGACCGAGGTGGTGGTGACCAGCACGCCCATGGCGAACCCGAGCAGCACCGTCAGTCCTTCCACCTTGGCCGGTCCGAGCGCCGCGATCCGCTTGGCATAGCTCGCGCGCAGGCTGCGGGCGAACAGCAGGAACGAGGCGGTCAGCAGCAGCACCACGCCGAGCGCGATCGTCACCAGCTCACGCGCCGCGCCGCCGGAAAGGTCCAGATGCGCCAGCAGCACCAGCGTCGCCGCCGTCGCGGGAACGCTGCCGGCCGCCAGCAGCCCGACGATGCGCCAATCGATGTTGCGGGACAGGCCATGCAGCAGCGTCCCGACCGTCTTGGTCGACGCCGCGAACAGCAGATCGGTTCCCACCGCGGTAGCCGGATGCACACCAAACAGCAGCACCAGCAGCGGCGTCATCAACGACCCGCCGCCGACCCCGGTCAGGCCGACGAGAACGCCGACGAAGAAGCCGGAGAGGATGTAGAGACTCGTCGTCATCAATGCCGCAAAAGCTCGTGCGCTCTAAGCGCTGTACATCTTGCTAAAAGCATCTCATATCATCACAAAATTAACACTCAAGCAATTCGCGGAGACGGGCAGCCTGCCAAGATCAGCCATACGGACAGAGCAAGGTCATTCTTACTTCGCTCGTCCAGAGCACAAGCAAATCAACCTACCTTCAAAATGGAAAGTCATATACATGCCTCCTATTGGACGAGTGGAAGTGTTGTCGCAAGAATTCGCACTCGGCTGGGCCGAAGATGACAACAATGCCCCGGCGCACATCAGGGCCTTCCTAAATGGCCAGATCGTCGGCTCCACGACCTCAACGATACGGCGGAAGGATCTGGAGGACATCGCGGCGAAAGGTGGCGCCAGGGCGCGAAGCTTCACGCTACTTTACGACCGCCCGCTCGACGACAGGGACGTCGCAAGCGTAGAAATCTATCATGGGTCCAGTCAAACCCCCATGGCAAAGATACAAAAGTTAAGGATCGACCGCCACCCACGCCTTCGTATCTTTATTTTGGGTTCTCCTCGATCAGGCACATCCGAGCTCGGCGACACCCTTGCGAGACAGCTCGAACTGCCATGGCTCGGCGAAGGCCATGCCGCCCCGCTGTTCGCGGCGGCTGCAAATTCATTCACAGGCGATATCGACTCTCCGAACGGATTGGTACGATTCCTGGCCCAGCAGAATTTCCGCCAAATAGCCATCGATGCAGCTCGCACTGCCTATTACTCGGTTCACGCATCTGCGTCTTTCCTCGACAAGACGCCCGGCCACCCCATGATCAGCGCTACCCCGTTCCTTCTCGAATGTTTTCCGGATGCCAAGTTCATATTCTTGTATCGGAATGGGATCTCCAACGTTCTCTCGCGGATGGCCAAGTTTGGCGGGAATTTTGAGACCCATTGCACCGATTGGGCTACCGCCATGACCGAATGGCTGCGAGTGAAGCAACTACTGCCGCATTACCTTGAACTTCGCCAAGAGGATATGCTTTTGGAGCCACACGATGTCGCCATGCGAGCAGCGCAGTATTTGGGTTACGCAGACAAAGCAGACGGCATTGCAAGATCGCTGGGTGCCGGAAGCCGCGAGCGCACTGGCGCTGGCATTGGTAGAGACACTCTATCGCAAACAGAATGGTCTGCCGCTCAGGTGAGTTTCTTCAAGCGTGTCTGCGGACCAATGATGGAACACTTTTCCTATCAGCTAAGCTAGCGCCGATCAGCGATGAAGCAGGTAGCTACGGACAATTCCCGTCATTGATGATGGATTATCCTCAGGCAATGCGTACTCGGGATAATTTAGCCAGCTCTGGAAAATCACTTCATCAGGCCTGACGCCAAGTTCGATCTCAACCTCCGCTTCGTGCTTGGCGAGACCGGCGGCGACCGCTTCGGAGGATGATGCCAGGGGATCCCCGTGGTAAATCACTCCAACTCTAACCCCGAAGCGCCGGGCGTCGCGAACTAAGTCGAGCAAGGGCTCTTTCCAATTTAGAGCCCACCTCACATCGAGATGAATAAAAGAGATCGGAACTCCCGCCTGACGCTTGAATGCTTCCAGCCAGACCGGGAGCTCCCCCCAGTTCGGATACTCTGGATGTTTTGCGAGTGGCTCAATATCTCCAACTATGACATTGGGGTAGAACTTACGTATCTCTGTGATTGTAGCCGCCGCGTCAGCGGCAACATCTTCGACCGGCCTGTTGCAGTAGAACTTCTTCTTGTACACATGGCCATCAACGAGCGGCCCAACCATGGCGATATAGTTCAGATCGCCACCCAGCCTCTTCAGGCGCGCGATAAGCGGCACCATCCAACGTTTACGCTTCGTTCCCGGCTCGCACCAAGCGGTGTCCGCGAGGACTGGCATTTCGATTGAGAGGGATATCCCCTTAGATCTAAGATAGGAGATAAGGCTTCTAATTTCATCATCCGATCCACGCCGAAGCAAGTCGAGATAAATCTGAAATACCGAAATCTTTGATGCAACCGATTGCCAGGGAGCCGAGTCTGAGAAGAGATCGAAGTAGTCGGGAACACCTTTCCCGGCTGGCCTATCGTTAGGGTGGATCGGCGCAAACCAAACATCTACACGACGAACTTCCGCAACAGCAACGCGGGTAGAGCATCCTATTGCGAAGAACAACGCACAGACAAGAGCGACACCAATGGAGCAATTTTTGGCTAAATCTAATAGGCGCAAGAAGGCACGCCACGGCGCCGTTACACGAATGAGCTTCTCGCGTTTATTCATTGCCCGATCACTTCGCTCGTACTTACGTAGACACGGCTGTTAAAAATAGGCAGCAAACGCCTCTTTAGCCATCTCTGGCGAGATCTTTACGTGCTGCAAATACCTCTGCCCTTCCACGGGATAGATGAACTTTTCGGGATTGATCTGGCTGGTGAAAAACGGATTCTCGTACCGACGACCCATGATACCAAACATCATCTGGAGGATTCCGCCGACATATATTGCCTTGCGCCCCATCTGTTCCGCGATGAAATCGCCTAGTGGCATGGCATACGAGCCGCAGCACAGCAGAGCGATATCGAACCGGATGTCGCGGATTTCGCTCTTCATGGCCTCAACGGTCTCAAACCAATTCTTATGCGGGTAAAATTCCTTCGGAAGCCCAGAATACGTAATTGGCGTATTGTACAGTTTCAGTTCGAAAGAGGGGTAGGCGTAGTTCCGAAAGAACTCCGACCGATTATGGAAATTCTGGGCAATACTTTCGGAAAATGGAGAGACTACAAGGACACTTTTGGACTCGAGCACTCCGGCGAACACGTGCATTAGTGTATGATCATGCAAGGTTAGCTTCTCTACAAATGGAAATGGATAACAGCGGAAGTCTGGACTTACGTCATTGATCTCCTCCACCAGAGCCTCAAACCCGGCCTTGCCCTCGACGTTCTCTACGTAGGCATCGGGATTGATGTTTGAACGAAAATACATCGAAAGCAACTGATGATTGCAGAAGAAAGCGTGCTTCAGTTTGCGATAAGACTCGAGCAGAGAATTTATGTAGTTCCAGAATGTCTCCCCTCGATTATCTAGATCGTAATAGCCGTTATATCGCTCAACGATGAGACGATGCCTGTAAATCTTACCCCACAAATCCCCCTGCCCTGCTCGCTTTGCCTCGAGAAGCGCAGCGACCGCATTGGTATCACTCCCTCCGACTCTTCCCAGAAAGAGTGGCTGATCATCTTGAAGAATGCTCTCGATCGAGAGAGCACACTCTTTCCAATCGGTGACAACTCGCATCAGGCGCCTCTTGCGAATTCTTCTTTGCGATCTAGATCTCGTAGCCAAACTCTAGCATCATCGAGCCACACATCGATTTGAATTTCTCTTGGTCTGCTGCAGACCAGGAGGTATCGGCGAGCCGCAGCTTGGAAGAGCCATCGTAAGTCGATGATCGTTCAACACGGTGAGTAAGAAAGTATTGAGAGAGACGATCTGCCCGGCTCTCGAAACCCAAGTGCGACGCAACCTTGTTGGCAACCTCTACGGAGTTGTTAAGCAAATCGAATTGATCAACCTCGAGCAGATTCTGGCAGCCCTGGCGCGCATGAAGTAAGCCCTGCATAGCGCTAAGCCAGCTCTGGCATGCTTCCTCGAAAGTGGATTTGAACTTCTTCTGGTGCGACACGATCACCTCGATGCCGTTTCGCTTCGTCGCAATCAATCGAGAGCCGGGGAAGATGCTCTCGATCAAGGGAAGCCCGAATACCGCCTCCCCAGTCGGCGTTTTGTCTACCCATCGTCCCTGCGGAAATTGGGCTGCGTAGAAATGGCGTATGTAGGCGAATACGTGCTGCTCCAGCTCGATACGATCGAGCCGTTTGAGCATGATGGGGTCTGGCGATCCTTCGAGTGAATTTACATAGGCTCGGAGGTGATGAACCATGCGCTGAAAGGCTGGCATCACGTGACTTTCTCCGAAACCAGGCAATCCGAAAACGTCTTTCAGTGCAAAAAGCAAGATCGACGTTCCAGACCTTGGTGCTCCCACTATGAAGACTTTTGGTCCTTGTCTTAAGCGCCAATTTTCGTCTGTCATCCTACTCTCGTGAAAGACAAGTTTTCCGAAGCACCATGCACAGCGCCGGCAGATTGATCCTGCGACAACGATCTATCTCGCGATCTCTCCTGCGGACGTCCTCGACTTCGACGAGAATACTTTGGTGACGGTCTTCGGCTTCGGCGTCACAGATGGCGCAGCCGCCAGCCTCTTCGCCCCGAACTCCTCCCACACACTGACATGCGCATCCAGCATTTCGAGCTCGGTCCAGGGCAGCTCGATGCTGCCGTTGACCTGCTTCCACTGCCGCTCGTCGCCGACCAGCTTGGCCATCAGGTCGGCCAGTGCGCGGGCGTCGCGCGCCGGGAAGGTGAAGCCGTTGATGCCGGGAATGACGCGCTCCTTCAGCCCCGCGATCGCCGAGGCGATGACGGGACGGCCGAACATCCAGGCTTCCGACACTACCAGGCCGAAGATCTCCCACCAGGTGGAGGGCACGATCACCCAGTCGACCGAGGTCATGCGCTGCGGCAGCTGGTCGCGTCCATAGGCGCCGTTCTCCCGCACGGTGACCGGCGCCTGCAGCTTGCGCAGCTCCTCGGCCTGCTGCGCGATCTTCTCCATGTACGGGCCGGTGGCGTAGTGCTTGTTGCCGCCATTGATCTCGACGACGATGCCGGACTGCGGAACGCGCTGCTCGCGCGACAGGATCAGCAGCGCCTCGAAGATGACGTCGATGCCCTTGTTGTCGATGAACTGGCCGAAGAAACCGAAACGGTTGACCTGGCGGGAATGCTGGGTGCGGTCGGCGTCGCGGCCGAGATGCGCCTGGCCGTTGGGGATCACGACGCAGCGCTCCTGCGGCAGGCCCCAATCGACGTAGCGCTCGGCGATGAACTCGGACGGGAAGATGAAGACGTCGCATTCGTCGAGCGCGGCCTGCAGACGCGAGCGGCGCAGCGTGATGAACTCCGGCCGCAGGTCGGGGAAGCACTTGTTGCAGGCGATCGGCGAGGCGGCGTGGCAGAGATCGCGCGAGCCCTTCTTCACCATCTGGCCGTCGGCGAGGCAGATGCCCATCATCTCGTGGAAGGTGAAGCAGATCAGCGCGTCCGGCGCGGCCAGCCGCGCGGCGCGGATCGATTCGACGCCGACGCGATGATAGTGATGGAAATGCACGACATCGGGCTTCAGCCGCTCGACTAGCTCGCGGAAGAACTGGATCGAGCGCCAGTCGCCGACCGACAGATGCACGAAGTCGTAGAACTGCGGGAAATAGAAATATTGCCGCTCCTCGCCCTGCACCGGGACGATCGGCGCACCGGGCTTGCCGTAGGTCTGGTCGTGATCGGCTTCGAGCGCGGCAATGAAATAGGCGTCGTGCCCCTGCTTCAGGCTGGCCTGAAACATCTCGTAGGCGACCTGCTGGGCGCCGCCCGGCGCGACCGAGGGATGCAGATAGCTGACATAGACAATTCTCATCGCAACAGCCCCGCGCCCGCAATCACGCCGATGCCGCCAGCGGCGCGGACGCCGGCTGGCCGCCGAGATAGGCGCCATGCGCCGCTGTGAAGAAGTACCGGTTCGACATCGACGCGCCGCGATACTCCTCGCCGCGCGCCCGCGAGCCCTGGCCTTCGAGATGGACGAGGCGGATCCGGGGATGGATGCAGACCTGTCCGACATTGGCGGTCCAGCGCAGTGACAGATCGGCGTCCTCGTAATGGCCGTAGATGTAGCGGGTCGAGAACCCGCCCAGCTTCTCGAAGCCGGCGCGCTCGAACACCATGACGGCGCCGGTGATCGCCGGCACGACCCGCGGCTTCTGCCAATCCGCCTCGACGAACGGAACGCCCTTGTCGAAATGCTCGACCCGCACCAGCTGGCCGTAGGGCGCGATGAGCGCGTTGTCGTTGCGATTGAGCGAGTTGCGCCGCACGAAGGCGTCGTTTTCCATGTACATGCCGGAATGCATGAGATTGTGGTCGTCGTAGAACAGCAGGCCGCCCCACATCGTGGAGCCGAGGTCATCGGCCGCGATCACCTCCTGCATCTGCCGGGCATAGGCCGTGATCGGATAGACGTCCGGGTTCATGATGAAGATGCGGTCGCTCGCGGCATGCTCGATCGCGACGTTGTTGGCGGCGCCGAAGCCGGCGTTGTCGCCGAGCACGACGACGGTGATCATCACGTCGTAGAGGTCCGACATCAGCCGCGCATAGCGCAGCACCTCGTCGGCATCTTCAGGCGAATTGCAGACATAGATCCATTCGCCGAAGTCGATCCCGGCGGCCCGGAACAGCATCGGCTGCAGCTTGATCGGCTCGGTGGAGCCGAACAGCACAGTGATGAAGCTGCAGGTCACCGGCCGCGGCCGGAAGCGCTGGATGTAGGGCGCCGAGATCGCCGCGGCGACATGGGTGCGGAACAGGTGAATCAGGGTGCGGCCGGAGGCGCCGCAGAGAAAGTCGTAGATCGAGGCCTGCTTGCCGGCATGCGCCTCGCAGGTCGCGATCATCTGCAGCATCGTGTCCATGACGCGCTTGTCGGACACGATCTCGGGCGTGATCTTGGCCTGGAACGTGCCCGCGAGCGAGGCGGCCTGAAACAGCACCGACTGCTTCAGCAGCGACTTCGACGGCACCTGACCGAACGCCACGAAGCCGAAATCATAGGCGCCGCCGCGCACGTGCTCCTCGACGTCCTTGCGGGCGTGGCGGAACACTGCCGTCGACGGCAGCTCGATGTTGAACTCGCCGCCGATCAGCTTCATGCGCGGCCGGTCGCAGCCTTCGTCGGCGAGCCAGCCGAGGATCATGAAGAAGCCGGTGTCGGAGACGAGAAAGCGCTCGACCGCGCAGGCGAGGTTGACGCTTTCCCGGCGGATCAGGGTGTACTTGTTTTCATCGATGCCGACGCGCAGGAAGTGATCGAAGGCGGTGTCCGCCTCGCCGGCCCGCAGCGCGGCCTCGGCCTGCGGACTGAGCTCGAGATAGCGCCGCTCATCGAAGCGAGGAACGGCGACTGACAACAGGGGCGCATCGGCCATCGGCAATCCTACTCGTTAGCGCGGAGGAGCCGGGAAGGCCAGCTGGCGGTAGCCGATCTTGACGAAGTTCTCGACCACCTTGCGGGCGTCGATGTCATGCGCGGCGCCATTGGCCGAGCCGTTGGCGGCGCCGTTCATGTAGCGGCCCGCATACCATTTGGGATCGACGCCGGGATCCGACGGCAGACGGCCCTCGGCATAGCCGAAATTCTCGAAGTGCTCCGCCGCACTGCGGATCTTGCCTTCGAGGATGGCCTGCGCGATGTCGGGATATGTTTCGAGATACCATTCACTGTCGACGACGGGCCGGTAGCCGAGCCGGCCTTCGAAATACCCGACCGCGCGGAAATGCGCCCAGCCCGACGCCAGCGCGCCCTGCGCCACCGCAGCCTGCACGTCCGGATACGTCGCGAGATACCATTCCTCGTCGAAATCCCAGAACGAGATGTAGAGATCGAGAAGCCGGTTGAGCACCGCGCGGGGAATCGTGACCTCGTCCTCGTTCGACTTCAGTCGCTCGGCGAGATCGCCAAACGCAATCTTTGGATGCGGAATCGTCACCATCTCAGTCCAACCTCTTCTTCAAATCAACAATGGCCTCGAAACAGACGACCACGCCGCTCACCTCAGCAGTCCCTAACGAAGCAACTCTCGGACCACTGTTATGTTATCGGTCGCGGGCCAAACTTCGAAACACTTTGATCGTTTTATTCCATCAAATTGACTTTTAAATCTACCAACCGGCAACACTCATAACAAATCAGCACAATCGCATTTCGACAAGGTCCTTGACGAGCCGATCCGAGCTAGTCGGACGCAGCAGCAGCGACGGGATCGAGGAAGATCTGCTCAGCCGTCGGTCCAGGACCGCAACCGCTCGCGGGCGCGCTCGGAACCTGCTTCGGCGGCGATTTCGCACCAGCGTTTCGCCAGCGCGGGATCACGGGTGACGCCCTGGCCGGTGCGATAGATCTCGGACAACGCCAGTTGCGCCTCCGGCATGCCGCGCTCCGCTGCGGCCGCGAACCAAGTCATCGCCTTCTCGGGATCGCGCGTGCAGCCCTGCCCCTTCGACGTCATCACCGCCAGATTGTATTGCGCGAAGCTATGGCCGCCCTGCGCGGCCGCCTCGTACCAGGCGACGCCCTTTTCGAGGTTCTGCGGCACGCCATTGCCGGTGCAGTAGAGCACGGCGAGATCGAACTGCGCGCCGGAATGGCCGGCCTGCGCCGCCTTCTCGAGCCAGCCCACGCCGACAACTGGATTGGGGATGGCAATCTTGGAATCGAGATAGAGGCGCGCGAGCACGAACATCGCATCCGCCAACCCCGCTTCGGCGGCGCGGGTGTACCAGATGATCGCATCAGTCACCCACGGCACGCCGCCGAACCGTCCCTCGCGGAGATAGCCGAGTTGCAACGCCGCCGGCGCGTGGCCGCCATTGGCGGCCTCTTCCAGCAGCCGGGTCGCGCGCGCGACCGTCAGGCTCGCTCTGTCCGACTGCAGCAGGAACAGCGCCAGCGCCACCTTGGCGTCGGGATCGCCGCTGTCGGCGGCCTTGACCAGCCAGCGTTCCGCACGCGCCTGATCGCGGTCGACGCCGGCACCGGACGCGTAGAGACGGCCGAGCTGGATCTCGGCGGCCCGCAGGCCGGCTTCCGAGGCCTTTTCGAACCAGCCGATCGCCTTGTCGACGTCGCGATCGACGCCGGTGCCGTTGAGATGGAAGATGCCGATGTTGAAGGCCGCGGTGCCGTGGCCGCCCTCGGCCGCCTTGAGAAACCATCGCGCAGCCGCGCGCTGGCTGGGCGGCACGCCGGTGCCCGACGCATAGAAGCGCCCGACCAGGAACTGCGCCTGGACGTCGCCACGCTCGGCCGCCAGCTCGTACCAGCGCACGGCCTCGCGCATGTCGGGCTCACCACCGAGGCCTTTGGAATAGAACTCGGCCAGCGCCTGGATCGCCGGCAGATAGTCCTTGCGCGCGGCCTTGCGCAGCGCCGTCTCGGCGCGATCGACCGATTTCGCGACGCCTTGGCCATTCAGATACAGCAGGCCGATGTTGTAGTTCGCCAGCACGTCGTCGTGCTGGGCCGCTTCGGCGAACAGCCGGGCGGCCTCGGCCTTGTCTTCGGCGACCCCGGTGCCCTTGAGATAGCTGAACGCGAGCGCGACCTTGGCACGGACGTGACCGCTGTCGGCGGCCTTGCGGTACCATGCCGCCGCGGTCTCGTAGTCGACATCGACGCCGAGGCCTTGAAAGTAGATGTCGCCAATCGCAAAGGCACCAGCGGGGGAGCCTTGCTCTGCCGCTTTGGCGTACCATTCGCGCGCCATGTCGAGACTGATCGAACAACCACACCAGCCATAGCGGTAGATGTCGCCCATCCGAACCTGTGCCGCAGCGTGCCCTCCCTCCGCGGCACACATGGACCACCGGAGAGACTCATCCGCGTTCTTGGGGACAGAAAATCCAGTTGGGAAGAGCAGCGCGTCTGTATTGAAACCCTGACCTAGTCTGGCAGAGGCTTTGCGACGCCAATTTTCCGGCCCGTCGTGCCAAAGCGGAGCAGCGACCCCATCCTGCAACAATTGCGCTAGTTGCAACTGAGCTTCCAAATGACCGCTCTCTGCGGCCCGCCGGTACCAAAACGCAGCATCAGCATAGGATTTCCTGACGCCTTCGTCTTTGACATAGGCCTGAGCAACTCTGAACGCCGCCTCTGCAGAGCCGGCTTCTGCGACCTTTCTCCAGATCCGCACTGCGCCGACATAATCTCCCTCCGTGTGGCGGGCGATTCCGGCCTCCAGGGATGACGGTTGCGGAATCAGATTCGTCAGCGCACGTCTGATACGAGCCATGGATCTCAACTTGTCCTTACGGCTCCCGCATCGCCTGGCCGAGACCATGCAGCATGCCACCAACGACATACATTGCCACCGAACGTGTGCCGACATGAACATCGCCGGTCAGCGTCATGCCCGGGATCAAGCGGAAGTTGGCCGGCACATCGTGGAATTTGGCCGCGTCCACCGAGCAGCGCGCCTTGTAGAACGCGTCGACCGGCTTGCCGTCGTCATCGAGCGTGAACGCGCCTTCGCTGACCCAGCGGATCTTGCCCTGCGCCGTGCCATGCTCCGCATAGTTGAAGGCATCGACCTTCAGGGTGCAAGGATCGCCGGGGCGGATGAAGCCGATGTCGCGCGAGGCGATCTTGATCTCGGCCTCGAGCCGGGCGCTGACCGGCATCAGGGTGATGAACGGATCGCCGGGCTTCAGCACCGAGCCGACCGACAGTTTTGCCAGCGTCAGCACCACCGACGGCTCCGCCGCGGTCAGCCGCACCAGGTCCTGGTGCCGCATCGCCTTGTCATACGCCGCCTTGGCGGTGTCGAGCGCGTTCTGCGTCGTCACCAGGTCCTGGCTCAGCTGCGCATTCCACTGCTCGATGAACGCCTTGCGGTCGGCCCTCAGCGATTCGAGCTGATGCCTGGCCTCGACCAGGCTGTTGTGCGTGTTGTCCATCTGGCGCAGGATTTCAAGCCGGGAGTCCTGCGAGATGTACAGATTGAGCTTGGAGCCGCTGCCGCTATCGGCGAGCGTCGAGCGCATGGTCTCGATCTTCTGCAGCACGTCATCGCGCTGCGCGTAGCGCTCGTCGTCCTTCTGCAGCTTGGCGATGGTCGCCGCGGTCTGCCCGATCTTGGAATCGAAGCTCGCGATCTGCGCCTCGTACTGCGCGCGGCGCTGCTGATACAGCGCCTTCTGCAGGGCGGCGTAGCTGGCGAATTCGGCGTCGTTGTCCTGCGGGAACACCAGCGCGGTGTTGCCGAGCTCTGCCTTGTCGCGCAGCACCTGCGCGGTCAGGCTCGCCACCTGCGCCCGGTATTGCGCGACGTCGGCCTGCGTGAAGGTCGGATCCAGCGTCGCGAGCAGCTGCCCGCTCGCGACCTGCTCGCCCTCGCGCACGTCGATGCTCTTGATGATGGAGGCGTCGAGCGCCTGCAGCACGTTGATCGCATCCAGCGGCACGATCTTGCCGCCGACGCTGGACACGACGCGGTCGAGCCGCATCAGGCACATGATTGCGATCAGCGTCAGGATGAAGGCGACGAGCACGTACAGCGTGGCCCGCGCCGCCAGCGGCTCGGGCGCCTCGCGGATGGCGTCGGTTTCGGACTGGAACTGGCGGACTGTCGCGACGGCGGCGGGACTACGAGACAAGAGTCGGCCCTCCATAGCCCGGACGGCCGCGCCGCGGCGCCGCGAGCGCGTGGCTGTTCTGCTGATGCCACAGGCTGGAGTAAATCTCGTTGCGCTCCAGCAACTCGTCATGGCGGCCGATGTCGTCGATCGCGCCGCGATTCAGCACCAGAATCGCGTCGCAATCGACCAGCGACGACAGCCGGTGCGAGATGATGATCATCGTCCGGCCATGACCGATCCGGGCGATGTTGGCGTTGACGATCGCCTCGCTGTCGGCGTCGAGCGCCGAGGTCGCCTCGTCCAGGATCAGGATCGGCGGATCGACCAGCAACGCCCGCGCGATCGCCAGCCGCTGCCGCTGGCCGCCGGACAGGTTCGGCGAGCCTTCGAAGATGTAGGTCTCGTAGCCGCGCGGCAGCTTGTCGATGAACTCCTCCGCGCCGGCGAGCCGGGCCGCGCGCACGATCTCGTCGAACGTCGCATCGGGCTTGGCCGCCGAGATGTTCTCGCGGATGGTGCCGGAGAACAGGAAGTTCTCCTGCAGCACGACGCCGACATTGCGCCGGAGATGGTCGACGTCGTACTCGCGCACGTCGACGCCGTCGATCTTGATCAGCCCGCCATATTCGGAATGCAGCCGCTGCAGCAGCCGGGTGATCGTCGTCTTGCCGGAGCCGCTCTTGCCCATGACGCCGAGCGTGCCGCCGACCGGAATCTCGAACGACAGATCGTTGAGCGCCGGCGACACGGCGCCCTTGTACTTGAACGTGACGCCGGAGAATTCGATGTGCCCCTTCAACGGCGCGCGCACGCCGTGGCCCGAGCGCCCCTCCTCGGCCGGCTGGTTGACCAGGTTGCCGACGATGCCGACCGCCGAGCGCGCTTCGTCATACTGGTTGATCAGTTGCGCCATCTGCATCAGCGGGGCCGAGACGCGCTGCGCCAGCAGCAGGAATGCGAACAGCGCGCCGACGAAAACCGGATCGTCGGTCGTGATCGCGAGATAGACCCCGAGAGCGTAAGGCGCCGTGACCGCGAGCCGTTCCAGCGGACGAACCACGGCCTGGATGATCGTACCGGCCATGCCCTCCGCCACGCGCGCCTTCGCCACGCGCGCGACGTGGACATCCCACATGTGCTTCTGGCGCGCATCGAGCGCCAGCGACTTGACGGTCCGGATGCCGTTGAGCGTCTGCACCATGAAGGCACCGAGCACGCCTTCCGCGGCCAGCACCGCATGCGAGTGCTTGCGATACACCGGCAGCATCGCCACCAGCCAGACCGCGATCAGCGCCACGAACGCCAGCACGGCAAAGGTCATGATCGGACTGAAGAAGAACATGACCGGCAGGAAGAAGATCAGCGTCGTCGAATCCAGGATCGTGCCGAACAGCTGCCCCATCAGAAAAGTCCTGATCCGGAAGATCTCGCGCATGTCGCGCGCGACCATGCCGACCTGGTTGCGCTCGAAAAAGTCGATCGGAAGGTTGAGGACCTTATCGAACATGTAGGTCGACAGCTTGACGTCCAATCGCGCGGTCAACTGATGCACCAGGAACTGACGCAGGAACGCGAACGCCGACTCGAACGCGATCAGCACGAACATCGCGACGCAAAGCACGGTGAATGTGCTGAAGGCCTTGTAGTAGAGCACCTTTTCCGACAGCAGCCGATAGAACATGATCGGCGCGAGGCCCATCATGCCCAGCACGAGCGCGGCGATCGCGACGTCACGGACGATCCGCCGCTCCCGGAAGATCAGCGCCGTGATCAAGCCCAGGCTGAACGGCTGGGTCTCGTCCGAGATCTCGTAGTCGCGCTTCACCAGGACGACGTCGCCGGTCCAGACGTCCTCGAGGCGGAGGCGGTCGATCACCAGGAGCGTGTCGTCGTCGACATTGGGATCGCGCAGCACGACGCGGGGGTTGTTCTCGTCGCCATCCAGGCGGAGCAGCACCATGCTGCTACCGTCCTTGAGGCGGACGATCGCCGGCAGCGCCTTCTTGAGGTGGCTGAGGCCGTCCCAGTCCAGCTTCACGGCCTTCGCCGTCATGCCGGAGTTGTTGGCAGACTTGAGGATCTCCGCAGTCGTGACCTCCGCACCCGACAGCACGTTGTCGTGGATCAGCTGCGACACCGTGAGATGCAGGCCATGCTGGCGCGCCACGATGACGAGCGCGGCGAGTCCGGTCGGCGCCGCGCCGTCCAGGCCCGCATCGAAGTTCGAAGGAGAGAACGGCGCCGGCTGCGGCATGGTGGCGGAAGACGAGGACATCGCTGCGATGCTCCTGAGCAATATGCCGTTCGCAGCATGAGGTCCGCTGCGCCAAACGATCTATAACATACCATTACCATATCGCATAACAACGGAGAAAGCCAACGTCGCACCGCCGCCGATCAGCCCGGCGGAGCGTAAGGTTCGATCATGTGATTAACATAGGCAGCGCCGGTCGCCGGCGGCGCAAGCACCGCCCGTCAGGCGGCGGTCTCGCGCATGTCGAAACCGATTCTCGCCAGCGAGGTCTCGATGTCGGCGACGTCCGCCTCCGGCATGAACGCCAGCGCGCAGATCTCGAAATTCTCGCGCCGGACATTGATCGTCGGGAATCCCGCGGTCATCAGCAGGTTGCCGAGGCGGTCGGCGGTGAAACCGGTGCGGTGCGCCATGTAATGATGGCCGTCCTCGATGGCGCGCGAGTGGCCGTACAGCATGTCGAGCGGACGAATTGGCCCCGCCGATGACTGATAGGCGACGGCCGCGATGCCGTGATCGAGGATGAATTGCGCGACCGCCTCGATGTCCGGACTCATCACCAGCGCGAAGCCGTCGGGGCGCAGCACGCGGTGGATCTGGCGCAGCGCAGGATAGACCTCGTGCGCATAGAGGTGCTCCAGCACGTGAGACGACCACACCGCGTCGAACGACTGCGCGTCGAACGACGCATCGAGCGCGGTGATCGAGCCGACGACGTCCGGCCTGACCTCCGGGTCGATGTCGAGCCGCACCTCCTCCCAATGCTTCTCGGCGATGAGACGGGCGATGCGTTGCGCCGGCCGCGGTCCGGATCCGGCATTCAGCATGCGCTTGAGCGAAGATGTCAAAGACCTGATCCACTCGCTGGGTGACGGATTGGCTCGAAACGGAGCCCCGCCGTGGTGAAACTAATACTTCTACAAAGACGCGATCAGATTCGGGTCCGGATGTCACGCGAGAGCGTCAACCGGTAGACATCGGCCAAAAAGAAAAACCCCGCCGAAGCGGGGTTTGTCCGTCATGATTTGGGATAAATTTAGGTGAGCTTGACCACCTGATCGGTGAAATAGAGTTCCGACACGCCCGAGAGATGGATCTGCTGACCGTTGTTGAAGACGAGATCGTAGCTGCTGCTGCTGCTGTTGAAGGTGAGCGACTGGACATCCGAGAACGCCCGATCCTTGAACCCGGCAATATCGGTGCCGCCACCGCCGATGATCGTATCGTTGCCGATCTTGGTCTCGATATGGAAGGTGTCGTCGCCTGCACCACCCTGCAGGGTCGAACTCGCTCCGGTACCACCATAGACCCAGAACTCGTTGTGCGATCCGGCGCCGCCCGTATCCTGGAAAAGGTCGCCCTGCTGGCCGGTGATCGTATCGTTGCCGGAACCGCCGATGAGCGTGTCGGTGCCGGGGCCACCGCTCGAGCCTGGGTCGTACAGGTAGGCGCCACCGGTGCCGGCCTGAAGCAACTGATGCGAGCCGGTACCAGCCACCAGGAAATTGTTGCCAGAGCCGCCATACAGAGAGTCGTTGCCGCCACCGCCGAACAGGCTGTCGGCCCCTGCGCTGCCCTGCAGGACGTTGGCCTCGCCGGAATGCGTGCTGCCGGATCCGAGCACGTTCCAACCGCCGACGCCGCTACCGGAAATGAGCAGCGAATTGATGCCACCGTGGAGTTCGGAATGACCCGCGCCGCCGTTCAGCGTATCGGCGCCATAGCCCCACAACGTGTCGTTGCCAGTGCCCGCCGTCAGGGTGCTGGTGCCAGACGAAACGTCACGAAGCGTGTTGTTGCCCGAACCGCCCGACTGCAGCAGCTGATGCGCGCCAGTACCGGCCTGGAGGTAGTTGTCGCCGGCGCCGCCCACCAGCGTGTCGGAACCGCTGCCGCCAAAGATGCTGTCGTTGCCGTCGCCGCCGAACAGGAAGCTGTTGCCCGCGCCGCCGCCGATCACATCCGCGCCTGAGCCACCAAAGACGGTGTCGTTGCCGCTATCGAACAGATTGACGCTGTCATTGCCCGTGCCCATTGCAACGAAGACGTTGTTGTGGGCATTCGGCAGATCCGTCACGTAGAGCTGGTTTCCGCCGGGATCATTCATGATGATCGCTTTCAGCGTCGAATCAGTCTGGACCGTAGTCGAGTTCGTGACCTCGAGAATCTGAACGATCGGCGACACCGGGCCACCCGGATATGGTCCGCTCTGGAACCACGCCTTCTTGCCGTCCTCGGGGCCAGAGTCGTAGACGCCCGAATTCTCGAGCGATGCAATCAGTGCGGCCTGGACGCTCGGATCAAAATGGTTGGACCCCGTGAGGTCAGCGTTCAGCTCCGTCTTAGTCAAATAGGAAACGGTCATGCCACGACCCCAATGTTAAGTTCCACGCAAAAAACACTGATGCACACCACTCGGCCGCACAGATTCTTCAAACGAATTCGCATCGACAGCATCAGCACCGGAGAACGCGCACAACAAAGCGGCGCGAACTCCCACGTTTTGTTAAGTGAACGTTAAACGAGCAGACTGGGGAGTCAAGCGAGATCATTCATGAAATGGCAACTAAAACGACGAAATTCGCTGATCGCGTCATATTCCGGTTAAGTGGATTTTCACAATTCGCCGTCTCGCAGGCAGTACTTCTGCCCGGAACTGGGAGGAAGACATATGATGACTCTGTATGCATCCACCGAATTGACGTGATGTTTTCAAGTTATCGGCGTTAATACTTTAGGCAAGCCGCACGTTCGCCAATGTATAGCTGAACAATTCTTGGGTTGCTGCGCCGCAATGTACTTCAAAATACCTCGATGCGACTGATCAAACATATCCGATAACGTGTAGTCTTGAAGAACATGCCAACGATAATCACGGTAGCGCAGCGTAAAGGCGGGGTCGGGAAAACGACCATGGCCATCTGTGTCGCCGCCGAACTCGGCCGGCGCGGCCACAACGTCGCGCTCGTCGACGTCGACCCGCAGCGGTCCGCCTGTCATTGGGCCGAGCTCGGCAATCTCGAAATACCCGTCTACGAGATGGGGCTGGAGGAAATGCCGGTCGCGGCCTGGGCGCGCGAGATTCGGCAGATCAAGGCCAACCTGCTGGTGCTCGACACCGCGCCGACCGAGCGCGAAATGGGCGCGACCATCGCGCTCGCCGACGTGATCCTCGTGCCGTGCACCGCGTCCGGCCTCGACATTGAAGCCACAGCGCACACCATGACGATCATCAACGCCGTGCGCCGCCGCCGCTCGAAGCCCGTCAAG
Organism: Bradyrhizobium sp. HKCCYLS2038; assembly: GCF_051167655.1. Taxonomy (NCBI): domain Bacteria; kingdom Pseudomonadati; phylum Pseudomonadota; class Alphaproteobacteria; order Hyphomicrobiales; family Nitrobacteraceae; genus Bradyrhizobium; species Bradyrhizobium sp. HKCCYLS2038. Next base: position 544,015 of record NZ_JBNPTM010000004.1, read on the forward strand.
GTTCTGCTGGTGCCGAATCGAATCGATCGGCGCACGCTCGAGGGCCGCCAACTCGTCGACGAGCTGCGGCAGTTCAAGGAGCCGCTGGCGCCATCGGTGGCCAGCCGCTCGGCCTTCGTCCGGGCGTTTTCGGTCGGCCAGTCGGTCGCGAGCTACGCGCCCGGACAATCTGCGGATCTCGACATCCGCACGCTGACGGATGCGGTCGAAAAGGCCATGCCGAAGCGCAAATAGCGCGGTACGGCGCGCTAGAATTTCTCGACGAACTGGAAACGGAAATCCTTCTGCGAAGGCATCGTGCCGAGCACGGCCTCCTTGCGTCCATAGCCCGGAACGTCCATCGCGACGCAGCCGCTGGACTGCAGGTAGCACACCTGGATCGTGATCGCCTTCGGGCAGCCATTCTCCGCGTTGATCACGTGATCGAACAGTTTTGGATTGGTGACGAAGGGCCGCGACATGCCGCTCACCGCCACGCATGGCCTGCCGGAGAAATCCTTGTGGCGCTGGACCTCGCCGGCGGTGCCGGTCACGGCGATCTCCGGAGCCACGCGCGGCTGATACGTTCCGCCGACCTGCGGACGCCCGGCGAAGCCGCTGCCGGCCGTGCCGGGCGCCGTTTGCGCCACCGCAGCAGGAGCCGACGGCGCGAGACCGGCCAGCGCCAGCAGAGCCACCACCTTCATGATTCGCGTCGACATGCTCATCCGATCATTTCTCTCACTCCGGTCAGCCGGGCTCTTACGCCTGAAATTGTGCCGGGGGTATCGTTCTCCGGGTTGTCTATGGTCAACAACACGTTAATATGGTCAATGTTAAATGACCGACTCATTTGTTAAGAACGGAACCGAGCGGCGTGCTGCATTGGCGAGGACATGCACGATGGAATCCGCAGGTCGCGGCGCTGGGATCGGCGCCTGAGCGGGCCGCCCCGACGTCACCCCAGGGGCGCGGAGGCGGCCAGCCGGCCGGAGGTCCGGGCCGCGGCCAGCTGTCGCGCAGCGCCACGTCGGCGGGCAAGTTCATCGCGCTCGAGTTCGGCACGGTCTCGACCGTCGCCTATCTGACGAGCCTGCTCTATCACCGCGTCGTCGTGCCCGGGCTGCCGGTCGCCGCCGAGTATGCCAGCGCCGCCGTGCTGCTGGCCGCGCTGTATTGTGGAGCGGCGCTGGGCCTGCGCGATTTCGTGCACCTGCAGAAGTTCCGTCATCAGCGGCTGCTGTGGAATGCGATCAGGGCGACCAGCCTGGCCTTCGCGTTCCTGGTCTCGGGCATGTTTCTGCTCAAGGTCTCGGACGAATACTCGCGCGGCGCGTTCCTGGTGCAGTTCATCACCGTCTGCCTGGCCACGCTGGCGCTGCGCGGCTTCCTGATCTCGCAGCAGCAGCGGGCGCTGCAGCGTGGCGAGCTGGCGCTGCGCCGCGCCTTCATCGTCGGCGATCTCAGGCAATCGCGGGGGCTGTCGCAGCGGCTGCGCGACAACGGCATCATCACCGTCGCCCAGTTCACGCTGGCCGAGCTCGAGCAGACCGCCGGCGCCCGCGCGCTGATCGAGGCCTGCCGGACCGCCGGCGCAGACGACATCTTCGTGCTGCCGACCGCCGACCAGATGAGCCGGATGCCAACGTTCATCGATCACCTGTCGCAGCTGCCGGTCGCCGTCCATGTCATGGTTCCCGGACTCGATGGGCTGTTGTCCGCCTCGGAGGTCGTCGAGTTCGGCAACGTCGCCGCCGTCCAGATCCAGGGCCGGCCGCTCTCCGCCATGGACGAAGCGCTCAAGCGCGGTTTCGACATCGTGCTGGCGGCGGTGCTGCTCGTGATCCTCGCGCCGCTGCTGCTGCTGGTCGCCGCGCTGGTCAAGCTGACCGACCGCGGCCCGATCCTGTTCCGGCAGGTGCGGCACGGCTTCAACAATGAGGCGATCACGGTACTCAAATTCCGCACCATGCGCGCCAGCCCGGTGCCGGAGGATTTCCAGCAGGCGACCCGCGGCGATCCCCGGATCACCTGGATCGGCGGCTGGCTGCGGGCCACCAGCATCGACGAGCTGCCGCAGCTGTTCAACGTGCTGCGCGGCGAGATGTCGATCGTTGGTCCGCGTCCTCACGCCCTGGCGCACAACAGGATGTTCGAGGAGCGCATTCCGCCGCTGTCGCGCCGTCACAACATGAAGCCGGGCATCACCGGCTGGGCCCAGGTCAACCTGCTGCGCGGCGAGACCGACACGCTGGAGAAGATGCAGAAGCGGATCGACTACGACCTGTTCTACATTGATCACTGGTCGTTTCTGTTCGACCTGAAGATCATCCTGCTCACCGCCGTGCTGCTGCTCTCGGTCAGCAATTATCGCCAGAGCTACTGACACCAGGCGACGGCTGCCGAAGTGGTCGGTGGCGCGTCTCAGGCCGCCTTCACGGCAACCGCGATCAGATTCTGGCTGTAGATTCCGTCCGCAGTATCGCCAGTCTCCACCGCGATGACGAAGCGCAGCGCTGACCGAATCAGCTTCCACAGCACCAGCCGCACCGCGCTCTTCAGCCCATGCGGCACCGGCGCGTCCTCCGCGCAGCGGACGTCAGCAAAGCCGGCGGCCCGCAGCACGGCGCCGAGCGACTGCCGCGTGAATGCGAGCTCGTGGGTGAAATCGCCGTAGCGGATGCGGCCGAAGAAGGGGGATTCGGCATTCGGCGCATGAATGATCCAGCGGCCGGCCGGCTTGAGGACGCGCAGCGCTTCCTGCGCCAGCTGCAGCAGTTGCGGCTTGGTCAGATGCTCGATGACGTCGTAGGTCACCAGCGCGTCGATCGCGCCGTCGCCCGTTCGCGCCAGCTCTTCGAACAGATCACCCTGCCGCACCCCGGTCATCCCGAGCCGGTGAGCGATCGCGACCTGTTCCGCCGATCCGTCGACGCCCTGCAGCCGCTGATAGCCCGCGTCCTGCGCAGCCAGCAGCAGCACGCCGTTGCCGCAACCGAGATCGAGGATGTCGGCATCGCGGTCGGCTGGGAAGAACCGCCGCACGAGATCGCGCATGATCGGCATGCGCGGCGCTAGATCGGCCTTGTCAGCCGGCGCAGCACCGAACCCGCCTGACGAGACGTAACGCTGATACATGAACTGATTGGCGTCCTGGTCCGATGCGGGCGGTGGCATCTTCGCTTCCATGCGCGTCATCCTTCGACCTTCCTCGCTTCCCGGGGCACGGCTGCGGCGTTCATTCCGCCAAACAGCGAGCGCAGCACCGGGCTGCGGCCGATCGCACCAGCCAGCCGCGCGGCGTTGTCGTCGCCCTGTGACTGCTCGTCGCGAAAACTCTGCTCGATACGTGAGGCGGCGCCGTTGTCGCCGACATGGAGCATGCAGGCTTGAGCCATCATGTCACCTTCGACCGAGCACGGTCGCCGCTTGCCGGCGCAGCCGCATCAGGGATCCGCCGAAGTCGGTGGCCTCGATCATCACTTGCCGGAGCGGCAGCGCCAGCCAGCTCTGCAGCGCGCGCCACAGCAGGATGGACATCGCCAGTTCGCCGGCGATGCCGCCGATCAGCACGGCGACGAGGCCAACGGCCGGGACCAGCGCCGCCCCGAACGCGACGGCGGCGGTTGCGGCCAGCAAGGCGGCAATTGCAATCCTGCGCATCGCGTTCACGCTGATCAACGCCTGGGCGGCGATCCGCCCAGGCAGGCCGGCGCCCGACATGACGAGGTAGACCACCATCAATTGGTGATGAAACACGATCTGATGCCCGGTCCACCAGTCGAAGATCAGCGGGCCCAGCGTCATCAACGTCAGGAAAACACCGGCGAACACCAGCAGCGACAGCTGGATGACGAAGCCGATGAGCCGCACGAGCCGCGTAACGTCCTGGCGCCCGGCGGCGTGGCTGATCTCGACGCCCGCCGGCGCCATGACGATCTGGAACAGCTGGTCGACGAGCCGCATGGCCGTGGCATAGACGGCATAGATCGCGACGGCGGGCCCACCGAGCAGCGTGCCGAGCACAAGCCGCGGCCCCTGGACCATCACGCCCTGCGTCGCGAGATTATAGCCGCTGAATCCGAGCCCCGGCCGGAATTGCTCACGCAGCCAACCGGGATCGAGCACGCGGAAATCGACGCGCGCCCAGGGCGCCAGCCGGCGCGCGAACAGGGTCACCACGACGAGGTCGATCAAGGCGGCCACGGCCGTCAGGCCCGCAACGTGCACCGGCTGCGCCCCGCGCAAGGCGATCGCGCTGACCACCGCCAGCAACTCGATCAGCTTGATCGCCGTCGCGATGGTATAGGCGAAGCCATAGCGTCCCGTGGCGTAGAGCACGGCCGCCATGAGTCCCCGCGTCGTCTCGAAGCATATCTGGGCGGAGGCGAAGGCAAAGATGACGGCCAGCGCGCCGTCACCGATTCCTTCCAGATTGAACCAGCGCGCCAACGGCAAGGCGGTGAGGGCGATGACGGCCACCGCGAGGATGGCGGGCAGAACGATCAGCGCCAGATTGCAGGACATCTGGAAGCTGCGCCGCGCGCGGGCGCTGTCGTTCGCCGCGACTGCCATGATCAGGTCGCTGGTGGCCGTCGCGACCAGCCCCAGATTGACGTAGTACAGGTAGGACGCGAGCGCGGTCACCGTGATCCACTGCCCGAACAGATCGATGCCCCAATGCGACAGCTGCACGGGCACCAGCAGAATCGGATTCAGCGCCACGGCGAGCCGCCACAGCCCCTGCCCGACTAGGCCAGCCGCCAGACGCCGTGCTAGGCCGGTCATGACGACCTGCAGGTCGAATGGTCAGCGTTTCGGCCGCGCTGTGCCTGGGAAAAGGGGGGCATTTGTTTCGTCATGACGGAGCTCGGCTGCACGGCCGACCTTCTAGCGCAAAACCGGCGCGACCGGTCGCGCTTTCGTGTCGTTTTACCTTAATCGGCACTTGCACACAGCGGGCGAGTGCAGCCTCGCCGCGCAACGCGCTTTTCCGCTACAACAGCCAGCATTCGTCCAAGGGATCGGACCGTCGCCAGCATGCCTCAGACCAAGCGCATCCTTCTGATCGGCAACTACGCGGCCGACCGGCAGTATTCGATGCTGCGCTACGCGGATTGGCTGGCCGGCGCGCTGACCGCGGCGGGTTGGCAGGCCGACCTGATCGCGCCGGAAACGCGGCTGGCGCGCCCGGGTGTGCGTAGCCACGCGGTCCGCAAATGGCTCGGCCTCGTCGACAAGTTCATACTGTTTCCGCTCCGGCTGCGAAGGCTGGCCGCGCGCTACGACCTGATCCATATCTGTGATCACTCCAACGCGCCCTACGCCTTCGTGCTGCCCGGCCATCGCATCAGCCTGACCTGCCACGATCTCATCCCGATCAAGGTGCTCGCGGGCGAGGTGGCCGGCCAGGCTCTCGGCGGAACCAATGCCTGGCTGCAGCGGCTGATCCGTCTCAGCCTGCGCCGCATCGACAATCTGGCGTTCGTCTCCGCGGCGACGCGGGCCGATTTCGTCCGGCTGATCGGGCCAGTCAGGGGCGCTGCGGACGTCATCTTCAACCCGGTGATCGGCTTCGGAACGATGTCGCCGAATCGGGCCCGCGAATTGATCACGGCCGCCGGCATTCCAGCCGACCGGCCCTTTCTGCTCCATATCGGCAGCAATCTCTGGTACAAGAACCGCGGCGGGGCGTTGCGGCTGTTCGACCTGCTGCATCGAACGGAAGCGCCGGAGCTGAAGGATGCCCTGATGGTCTCGGTGGGGCCGCCGCTCGCGCGTTCGAAGCCTGAGGCACACGACCGCCTGATCGTCATCAGCGAGCCGGACAACGCGTTGATCGAAGCACTCTACACCCAGGCCGAGGCGCTGCTGTTTCCGTCGCTGGACGAGGGTTTCGGCTGGCCGATCATCGAGGCCCAGGCATGCGGCTGTCCCGTCGTCACGTCCGATCGTGAGCCCATGCGCAGCATCGCAGGCCCGGCCGCGCTGCTGATCGATCCCGATCGGCCGGAGCAGGCCGCGCAACTGATCGCCGAGCGCTGGAGCTGGCTGACGACGCAGCGCCAGGCCGCACGCGATCACGCGCGGCTGTTCTCGGCCGAGGCTGCGGCCGCGAGGTATTCCGCGTATCTCGCCAGCGTGGCCGCCTGCGCCGCTCGGGAGGAGCGCTGCCGATGATGCCGGCCGTCATTCTCAGCAGGCTCGGTGCCGCCATCCTCATGGCCGCGTTCGCGCTGTTGCTCTGGCCGAGCCAGGTCACCTTTGCCTCGGCTTCGTTCATCGGCGCCGCGATTGGCCTGGTGGTGCTGTATGTCAGCATCGACGGGCGCGACCAGATGCGGATGTCATGGCTGCTGGCGACCGCCCTGCTGCTCGGCTATGACGGCGGATCGGTTTCGACCTACCTGAACGCCTCCTCGGCGCAGGAATTTGCGATCCTGACCAAGGATCGTCCGATCGAGCTGATCTGTTCGGCGCTGGCGCTGGTGCACGTCGTCTGCGGCCTGCTGCTGCTCGTCGGGCGCTGGGAAAGATCCGCCAGCGGCGCGGTCGCGAGCACGCCCGCCGATGGCTGGTTTCCCATGCTGCTGGCGTGCGGCAGCCTCATCCTGATCCTGCTCGGCTACCTGTTCGGCGACCTCGGCTACATGGGAATCCAGACCGACGGAACTGGCCGCGTCTCGGTCCTCGGTGCCGCCGCCAGCCTGGTCGAAGGCCCCCTCGCCGGCGTCGCCGGCTATCTGACGGCACGCGTGCGTCGGCCGACGTCGCGGCTGTTCTATGCCGTCGTGGTCATGCTCGTCACCCTCGCAGTGGTGCCGACGGGCCGCCGCGCGATCCTGCTGGTGCTGCTGCTCGCGACCATCGGATTTGCGCTGGGCGGCGGACTCCGGCGGCTGTCGCTCGGCCAGAAGACGGCAGCGGTCGCGATCGGCGCCGTGTTCGCGTATGTGTTCGGCTCCTACTTCTTCGCGCTACGGCTGGCGACATGGGAACTCGGAACCACGGCGCCGCTGTCCGACCAGCTCTGGCTTGCGGTCGAATTCATGCTGTCCCCGAGCCTGAACGAGCGGTTCAGCACGCTGCTCTACGACAATGTCCGCGAGCGGACCTTCGTGATCGGCTACCTCGCCGACCTGATCGAGGCGGTCGGCAAGTCGGGTCCGCTTCATGGCGAAGCGCTCCAGTACTATCTGCGCCTCTGCATCCCCTCGGTGCTCGATCCGAACAAGGACGAGATCATCGCCTATCAGATGGTCGAGACGCTGGCGCATCCCAAGCTCGGCCTGCCGGTGAACGACGAGGCCAACACCATTTTGACCGACGGCGTGACCGATTTCGGCATCGCCGGCGCGTTTCTCTATGCCGGCGGGCTGGTGGCGCTGATGCGCGCCGCGATCTGGGCCATTCAACGCATCAGGTCGCCGATCACGATGATGTTCGGAACATTCACCGTCGTCAGCCTGATGCTGAAACCGGAGCTGACATTGGACGAATATCTCGTCACGCTGCGCAACCTCGCCGCGCTCATCCCGCTGATGTGGATCGCGGAGGCTCTGCCGTCGTCGTCACGTGGCACCTCGGTCTCGCCCGCGGCGCCGCGCCGGCTGCCGGTGCAATGGCCGCTGCGTGGCGGACGCTGACCCCGGTGCCGGCAGGCATCCCGACGATGATCCGAGCTGCCGAACGGTGTTGCTACGACGGTGCGTGCGGCAGCTGCGGCCGCCGCCCGGAACGGAAGCCATTCGCCAGGTAATAGCGGATGGCATCGCGCAGATGGCTGCGCTGCGGCCGGCTGGTCAGCAGCGCGCGAAACGCCCCGGCGCTGGCCCGCTTGCCATCGGCCCTGACCTGCACCGAGGACGTCAGGCACACCCGCATGCCGGCATCCCAGGTCGCGCGTCCGAGCTCGACATCGGACATGAACAGGAAATAGCGCTGATCGAGGCCACCGAGCCGGTCCCACAGCGAGCGCCGAATCAGCACGCAGGACGATTGCAGCCAATCGACGTCGATGAGATTTGTCCTGCCCTGCGCGAGCGGATCGATCAGGTGAATTTCGTTGCCGCGCTCCGGCCAGAGCCGCCGCTTGAGCTGGTGCAGCAGCGTCGGAAATCGGCGCGCGGTCTCGACGAGCTCGCCATCGTCGCTCAGCTGCATGGGGGCGAGCACCCCGATGGATGGATCCGACGCGGCGATCGCGATCAGCCGGTCGATGCTGCCGGGCTCGTCCCAGACGATGTCCGGATTGCACAACACGACGAAGTCGGTGGGAGCCAGGCTACGGACACCCAGATTGCAGCCCTTCGTGTAGCCGAGATTGTGCTTCGGATCGACCAGCACGAACGCCTGCTCGGCCGCAGCCGGTGCGAGCCGGCGATGCTGGTCGGCGTCAGCGGAATTCTCGACCACGGCAACCGTCAGCTTCTGCGGACCCGTCTGGCGAGCGAGGCTACGCACGCATTGCAAGAGCCGCTCGGCCTTGAAGTAGTTCACGATGACGACGGCGACCGTGGTCGCCTCGGGAAACGCTTCGACGACCGGGCTAGCGATACGGACGCCGCGGTCGGCAACCGAACTCCTGGGCAAAGGCTGCGGCGATGCCACGCCCCGATAGGCGCGCGCTGGGGCGAGATCGCCATCCACTCGCTGCGGTAACATACCCATCCCGGCCCCTCATTCCCCGCCTCAGCCCGTTCAGGATTTCGGACGGGCTCCCAGTCGCCAAGCTTAACACACAATTCGCATCTGATATAAACTCTAACACTCCTGCGCTATGGGTAACCATAACAGGGGTGCCATGCCATAACGCTTCCAGCGGGGTGAGGCCGAACGACTCGAACCGGGTCGGGCACACGAAGAAGTCGATCTCGTCATAGAAGCGGTCGCGGGCGGCGCCCCGCAGCGGCCCGCGCCAGATGACGCGCCCTTGCTGCGTTTCGGGCTCACAGGCCCGGCGGATGCGCTCGACATACCGCTCGGAGGCCGGACGCGGCTTGCCGGCAATGTGAAGCTCTGCATCGGGTCGATCCTGCCGCTGCCATGTCGAGAATGCCTCGACGAGTTCCGCCAGGCCCTTTCGCGGCGCGATCTCAGCCATGAAGCCGAAGCGCACGGGTCCCGCGGAGGGTGGTCGTGCGCCGGACAGTTCGGGCCCAAGGAAGGGCTCCGGAATGACGGTCGACTTGGCGGCGAACAGCGACGACAGCATCGAGTGCTGCCGTTCGAGATTGGACGAATAGATGATCCGGTCGGCGAGCGCCATCAGCGCCATCTCGGCCGTCGCCAGGTAAGGAAACTTCTTGAGATCACGCGGCTGCTTGAATTCGGCCCGCGCCAGATTGCCCTTCGGACTGTAGACGATGCGCAGGCCGCGCCGGCGTGCCCGCGCCGCCATCAGCAGCGCCGCCGGATTCCAGGCTCCAGCCACGAACAACGTGCGATAGCGCGATAGATCGAGTGGTTTGGGCGAGGGCCGACCCGCGCCAATCGGCAGCGCCGACAGGCTGCCAGCGCCCTCGACGAAACCATCCCGGCTCAGCACATCCAGCCGAATTCCTTCGGCGCGCAGCACGCGCGCCAACAGCAGGATGCTTTCCGGAACGCCCCCGAAGCCGAGCGCGAACTGATGCGCCAGCACCAGAACCGCACAGCAGGGCTCGTCGGCTAGCGCTTCCATGGCTGATCGTCGTTCCGGTCGACGCCGGGAATGGGCACGCCGGGCAGCACCGCATCCATCGCCCGCGACAGCCGCTCGCGATGGACTTGCGCAACCTCGATCAGCCGCACCAGCAAGGCGATCCGCGCCTCGGCACCGACCGCGGCATAGATCGACGCCGCTTCGTCATAGAGCCCGTTCTGGACCAGCTCGGCGTACTCGTTCACGGCCAGGCGAGCGAGGCCTGGGTCCAGCGCCGTGAAGCTGCCGAGCGCCACCGGATTGCGTTTGAGCGCGATCCAGCCCTCATGCGGCGCAACCACATAGGACATCCTGAGATCTTCCAGATGAGCCAGCGCCACATCAGTGCCGCGGCTGTCCATCGAGAACAGCAGCAGCCACAGATAGCCATCGGTCGGAATGCAGCGAAGCGCCGCGCGCAGATCGCTGCGGAGCGTCGTGAGCAGTTGCTCCGCCTCGTCGTTGCGCTGCGCCGAGGCGGCGTCCTCGAACAGATAGAGGCGCAGGATGGCCTTGGCGCGGAGCGCGGCCGGCTGGCACAGACCGAGCGGGCCGCCATCGCCGATCCCGGCCAGCGCCCGGCTTGCGGGTTCGAGCTGGAAGCTGCGCCCGCCGACGATCTGGGCCGCGATCCGCTCCGCATCGGCCGACCGCCAGAAGGCCGGCAAAATGAGGGCGACCCAGGCCAGAACGACGATGGCCAGACCGATCGGACCGGCGCGATCGAGGCCGGAGACCTTCATTTAGTCTGAGTATCCATAGCGGCGATAATAATCGTTGCGGTAATAGCCGCCATACCCGTAGCGCGACATCAGCTTGAGCTCGGCCTTGTTCAGTACCACGCCCAGCAGTTGCTCGCGCAGCTGCCGTGCGGAGTTCAGCGCGTGCTGCACGACATCGATCTTGGTGCGTCCCCATTCGACGACGAACACGTAGGAATCGATCAGGTCGCTGGTGGTGCGGACGTCGACGACGGGCGCGAGCGGCGAAAGATCGACGACGACATAGTCGTAGCGCTTGCGCAGATCGTCGATGAGGTTGCGCATCACCGCGGATGCTAGCACCTCGCTGGTCTGGGCGTGGCGCGACGGGATCACAGCCGGCAGCAGATCGAGCCCGGTCGCCGGCTCGCGCCACAGCACCTGCGACATGTCGCGCTTGCCGGAGAGCACCTCGAGCACGCCGAACTCTGCTGCGGGCATCAGCCCGCGCGTGAGCGACGGGTTGCGCAGATCGCCATCGATCAGGATGGTCCGCGCACCGCTCTGCGCCAGCAGCTCGGCGAAACCGGCTGCGACCGTCGACTTGCCCTCGTTCGGAAGCGACGAGGTGAAGCCGATCACGCGGCCGCCGCCGCTGCGCGCAGCGATGTCCGCCGCGACCTTGATCGCCCGAACCGATTCCGTGAAGCCCGAGAACGGATTGTGCAGCACGTGCCAGTACAGGCCGCCGTCCGGCACCACCTGCCGTGGCCCGCGCTGCCCGGGCGGCGGCCCCGGCAGGCTCAGCTGCGGCTCGATCTTCGGCAGGATGGCGAGGCAATGCGCCTGCAGCTGCGTCTCGACCTCGTCCGTGGTGCGGAACACGCGGTCGGACATGTCACGCAGACGCCCCAGTCCGAAGCCGAACAACAGGCCTGCGGCGCCGGCGATCGACAACACGATGCCGAGCCGCGGCGCGCTCGGCTTCAGCGGCCGCGCCGCCTGGGTGATGACGCGCGCCTCGGTGATCGGGAACGATTGCTGCTGCACCGACTCCATGTAGCGCTGCAGGAAGTTGTCGTGCAGCGCGCGATAGCTCTGGGACTTGCTTTCGAGGTCACGCAGCGAGACCTGCGCCTCGTTGGTGACCCGCGACGCCGAGACCGCCTGGTCGACCTGCTTCTCGATGCTGGCGGCGCGCTGCGTCGCGATCTCGAGGTCGCTCTTGTAGGATTCGCCGAGCCGCCGCAGCTCGTCCATGATCGAGCTGCGGATGCCCTGCATCTGGTTGCGCAGATTGACGGCGGCGAGATGGTTGCGGCCATAGCGTGCCGACCAGTCCGCTTCGCGGGTGGCCAGATCGAGATATTGCGACCGCAGCTTGGACACGACCTGGCTGTTCAGCGTATCCGCGACGGTGCCGTCCACGGTCGATTCCGGATTGTCGGCCAGCAGCACGGCTTCGATGCGGTCGAGCCGCGCCTTGGCCTCCGACACCTGCGTCTTGGCGACCACCTGCTGGCTGTTGAGCTCCGCCAGCTGCTGCTCGTTCATCAGGCGGCCGCCGGATTCGACGATGTTGTTCTGCGCCTTGAAAGTGACCACCGCCCGCTCGGCGGCCGACGCCTGCTCGCGCAGTTCCTTGATGCGATCCTGCAGCCACGACGTCGCGCGCTTGGTCGCCTTGTACTTGGCATCGAGCTGATCGACGACATAGGCATCGGCAACGGTATTGGCGATCTGCGCGGCGCGGTCCGGCGACAACGAGCGAAAGCCGATCTCGATGATGTAGGTGAGGCCGACGCGGCGCACCGTCAGGCTGTTGGCGAAGTTCTCCGTCGTGCGCCGCAGCTTGTCGAATTCCGATCGGCTCCGATCGCTCCCGAACAGGTCACCGATCCATCCGGCGACCAGAGTGATCAGGCCCGGCGATCCCGCAAACTCTGGATCGTCGGTCAGACGCAGGTCCTTGATGACTGCGAGCGCGATGGTCTCCGACTTGATGATCTGCACCTGGCTCTCGACCGAGGCGCTGTCGATCGGGATGTCGCCGAGCACCGACTGCTGCTGAAACAGCTGGTTCTTGCGGCTGTCGATGATCAGGCTCGCGGTTGCCGTATAGATCGATGGCGTCGCCACGAAGTAGCCGGCGCCGAGACAGAGGCAGATCGCGAAGACGACGAGAATGAACTGGTATTGGCGACGCAGGAATCCGCTCAGGTTCGTCAGCATTTCTGCCGACGACACGACCTGCTCCGCAGCCGCTCGCGCGACGGTCGGGACGATGCGATCGAGATCAGGAAGAACGTTCATCACGCACTCGCAATTCGTCGCCCGCGGACTGCCCGTCCAGTTCGGCATCCTGCCGCATGGGTTGCTCCGGCTCCGCGCCCTGCTTGCATCATGTCGCCCCGCTGGCGGACGGGCGCGCAGCGGAAATTGATCCGAGGTTCAGAGCCGTCGCACGCAGCTGCAGGCGCAGCGCCGCCTACGGAGACGTCGTCGTCGAAATCGTGAACGTAGTCGTCGTGCTGGTGCCGGTCGTGGAGCCGGTGCCGGTCGTCGACGGGTTGTAGGTGAAATTGCCGGTCGGCGTGCTACCCCCGCCGATCGCCTGCGCCGAACCGGTGCTGGTCGGCGTGCCGCCCAGGGTGTTGGTCTGGCCGCCGACGGCGCCACCGGCGCCCGCGCCGCCGCCACCGGTCGCAGCGGTGCCCTGATCGTTGGCGCCCCCAGAATAGGCCACGAATACATCCTGGTCCTTGGTCTCGGCGATCGCCTGCAGGATCTGGTTGGCATAGGCCTGATTGGTCTTCACGACCACCTTGGCGGCCTGACCGAGCGCGTTGCCGATCGCGGTCTTCTGCGCCTTGCTGGCGTTCGGCACCAGACCGAGGATCGCATTCAGGCTGCCCGGATCTGCGATCGCGACCTCACGCAGAAGCGAGACCATCGCCGTGCCGCCCTCTGGATATTGCGACAGGACCTGTCCCGGATTGGCCAGGAAACGCTGCGAAATCGTCTGCTGCTGGGCTGCAGCGGGCGCGGGCAGCACGGCAGCGGTGAGCGCGGCCGAGACGAGCGCCAGGGACGCGGCCGCAACGATCGAGGACTTCAGGCTTTGCACGCTCGCCTCCTTCACAGAAACCTAACATTTGCATAACTTACCACGTCATAACATGCCTCACCCGTGCAGGCAAAGGCGCACCGCTGGGGCGCACGGTCCTCACATTCGGACTAAAGAATTAACCTTGATGTCCCGCGTTCCGCGGGCGCCCCTCGCCACGATGGCGCTGCGCCAGTCCAACGCCGACCAGACTCAGCACCGGGATGGCAAGTCCCGGAATCTGCAACGAATAGTCGATGAGCGAATGCGCGACCGCCATGGCGCCGCAGACCAGGCCGGTGATCGGAAAGATCGCCCCGGAGCGGCGCTGGAGCGAGGCGGCTGCCAGAACCGCGAAGACCGCGATCCAGGCCAGGCAGACGACCACGGCGAGCGGCAAGCCGAGCTCCGCGGCCAATTCGAGCGGCGTGCTGTGGGCACGGTCCCAGACGCCCCAGATCGAGGGCTCCGGACCGCGATAGAGCGGAAACACGTAGCGGAAGGACCCCAGGCCGGATCCGAGCCAGGGGTGATCGCCAATCATCCGCCAAGTCGAGACATAAGTCTCCCACCGTCCGCCGCCGCCCAGGCCGTGAGCCCCGATCCGCTCCGTGACCTGGCCGCCGAGCACGGCGAGCGCAATGATGATCAGCACCAGCGCCGGCACGAGGCCCCATAGAAGGCTGCGCCAGGTTGGCAACTGCCGGCGCAGCATGAGAACGGCGGCGCCGACGCCTCCCGCCAGGGAGATGGCGAGGCCCGCCCGCGATCCGGTCAGGAGGACGCAGATCATGCAGACCGCCGCGCCCGCCGCAGTGACGCCGAGCTTGCGGTCCCAGGTCACGCTGCGAAGGGATGACCAGCCCGCCGCGAAGGCGCCTCGCGCGATCAGACGGCGCAGCAACAGCAATCCCCAGACCACGGCACAGCAGCCGAAATACAGCGCAGCGGTGTTGCGGTTCGGAAAGGTGGCATTGAGGACGTTGCGGTCCTGCACCTTGTCGCGCAGCAGCACCACGGAGGGATCGATGAGATAAGCGGCGAGGCCGTAGACGGCATAGGCGACGCCAGACCACGCGACGGTCTTGAGCAGCAGCTCGGCTTGTGCCGGCGAGCCGGCCACGAAGAAGGAACAGGCCAAGACGGTCAAGCAGGCCAGCGGCGCGCCCAGTGCGAACAGCGGCTGATCTCGGACCAGGGCCAGCGGGGCGGCAGGATCGCCGCCGACGAGCCGCGACATCTGGGCCCAGACCGGGTCGGGCCGGCCACCGAACCAGGGCTGCAGGCTGATCTGCTCGTGCAGAACGAGTGCGTAGAAGGCGACGATGAGGACCGCGAGCGCAATCAGAAGCCGATCGCCTGGCCGCGACGCCTGCCGCCGCGACAGCAGCACCGCAAATCCGAGCAGCGCGAGCAGAACGGCGAGCGCGCTCGGGTCGGTGCCGGCATAGGGCAGAGGCGCGAGCGCAACGGTCGCGGCGAGCAGCCAGCACGCGACGCGGTTGGTCTCGTCCGCGTCGAGCACGGGCTTGCCGGACGAACTCACGCGAGGAGATGCGCCCGCGGCGGACATGGCGCCGACCGCGACCGGATCAGGGCGCCGTCTTGATCGCCGCCCGCAGGGTCGTCGCGTTGGCGGCAGCCACGATCGGATCGTTCACCGTTGCCGTCACCAGCCGGATGTACTGCATGATCTTGGCGGATTCGACCGACTGCGCGTTCGAGATGTAGACGACGTCCTTGTTGCGGACCTGAAACTTGGTGGCCATGAAGTAGCCGCTGGGGTCGCGGAAGTTCACGTTGTAGATCACGGGCACGACCGGACCGGGGAAACGGCGCGTGTCGATACCGAGCTGCTCGGCGACCTCGCGGCTTTCACCGCGATAGAGGAAGACGGCGGCCGGATCGGCAGCCGAGTCGTTCAGACCGCCCGCCTTGGCGACGCCCTCGGCCAGCGAAATGCGCCAGGCATCGAAGTTGAACTGGCCCTGCGCACCCGACGCACCAAACGCGACGAAGGTCTGCGGCTCGCGGTAGACGTAAATGGTGTCGTTGGGCTGGATGTAGATGTTGTTGGTCGGCTCGTAGACGAGCTGCCCGAACGGGATCGTCGTGCGCCGTCCGCCGCGTTCCAGCATGACCCAGGTGTCGAAGCCCTGGCCCTTCGGACCGCCGGCGCGGGTGATGGCGTCCAGCATGCGCTCGCCGGCCGCATTGGCCGGGAAGCGCGACGGCGCGTTGACCTCACCGAGCACGCTGATCAGCGACGTCCGCTGCTCGACCAGCGTCACCACGGCCTGCGGTTCGATCGCGCGGTTCTTCAGCGACTCGACGATGGCCTGCTGGACTTCCGCCGGCGTCCGGCCCTTGGCGCGGATCGCACCCGCGTAAGGCACCGAGATGAAGCCGTTGTTGTCGACGTTCTGGTTCGGAATCGTGACGTAGTTGCCGGGCCGCACGCCGGCCTCGATCGGAATGAACAGGCCGCCGGCCGCGGCCTCGAAGATCGTGACGCTCACGACGTCGCCGATGCCGAAGCGGATTTCGGTGGGCGCCCGCTTGAATGCCTGCGTGGCGGAATCGGTCAGCCGCGGTGCATAGGAGGCAAGCACACGCTCGACCTCCGGATTGACCTTGATCAGGGCGTAAGGGAGGCTCTCTTCACTACCGGCTTCCGACGACCGGACGGCGTCCTGGTTGGGACCGCTGGCCGGCATGAGGGTGCAGGCCGCGGACAACGCGGCCACGGTTGCGACGACCCCCCAACGCATCAGCCCCAAAATGGACATCAAACCCCCAAAAACATGCTAGCGGTAACATGCCCTGCGGCAACTGAATAGATATCGCGGCCGCGAGGCGCCGCCCGAGTGTTATTAACAGACCAATCGTTGCAGAATCACCACAGCAGCCTTAACAGCTTGTTAGTGAAGACGAAATTCTTTCGGCGCGCGCATCGTCCGGGCTCAGCTCCCCGGTGGGGCGCGGCGGTTTGTGAAGCTCCCGCCGGGACGCCGCGAGCCTCCGCTGCGCCACCACCTCCGCGAGATTGTGGCAAAGCGCTCCCTTGGGTCGACCGGTTGCTGAAAATCGGTCCGATGAGAAGATGAACTGACGTGATCCTCACCCAAAGAGCGCTCCTTGTGCTCGCCTGCCTCGCGCCAGCGCTGCTGCTCGACCGCCTGGCCGGCTGGGGCTTCGTCGCGGCGGCCGCCGCGCTCGGCCTCGTCGCGCTGCTCAGCGCCAGCCGCTCGGCCCTGGGACGGGCATGGACCAGCTGCCGGCCGGCGCTTCCCGGCGCCGTCGTGCTGCTCGCCATTCCAGTGTTGCAGCTGCTGCCGTGGGCGCCATCGAGCCTGACCTCGCCGATCTGGGATCTGACCGCACAGGCGCTGCAGATCGACATCGGCCGCTCGATCAGTCTCGATCCGGCGGCGACCTTGGCAAGCCTGACGAAGATCGCCGCCCTGCTCGCCTTCACCGCGACGACTGCGCTTGTCGCTGCCGACAGGACCCAGGCCTCTCAGCTCTATCGGGCGGTCTGCCTCTCGGCCGCGCTGACGGTCGCACTGCTGATCGCGGGCGGCTGGCTTGGCCTGATCGCGGCCGACATCGGCTCCGCCTCGGAGTTCTCGGGCAGCCTCTGCATCATCATGGCCGCCGCGCTCGGAGCCGCCGCTCAGGGACGGGCCCAGGCGCGCTCCTCCGCTCCATCCATGCGGATCGATCTCCTCGTTGCGGGCGCGACGGCTTTGGCTGGCGTCGCAGCGCTGGCAATCCGTCCCAGCCCGGCGGGGCTGGTCACGACCATTGCCGGCGTCGCTATCTGCGTGGCGGCGACACGCCTGAGGCTGCCGCGGTTCGGCACCCGGACAGCGGCCGCGATCAGCCTGCTCATCACCGTGCTGGCGGGCACTGCGATCTTGGCGCCCGGCCGCGGCGCAGGCGCGGTTCTGGCTTCGGCCCCGCGGCCGGAGCGCACCATGCAGGCCGCGGACATGCCGCGGATGCTGGCCGACACGCTGCTGCTGGGAGCGGGAGACGGCAGCTTCGAGCGGCTTGCGGAGCTCTATGGGGGTGGTGGGGAGACGTCGAACGTGCCGACCGCGGCGCTCAGGATCTATGTGGAGGACGGGCCGGTCGGATGGCTTGCCTTGCTCGGAGGCGCAACGTTTCTCGCCCTGAAGCTGCTGGCCGGTGCGGCACGGCGCGGCCGCGATCGCCATTACGCGGCATCAGCCGCAGCCAGTGTACTGGTCGCGATCGTAGCAAGCGCCTGGACTGCCGGGCCGGCGCTCGCGGCCCCGCAGGTCGTAATGGCCATGGTGATCGGCATCGGTCTCGCGCAACGCCGGTCGGCAGAGGCTTGACCTCGCGCCGCCTTCAGGCGGCCGATCCCGCGACGCTCGACCAATAGCGCGGGTTGGACGGGGACTGCACCCGGACCCACCTGTAATTGGCCTTCGCCCACGGACGGACGTTGGCATTGAGATTGTCGACCACCAGATCGCCCGAGCGGGTGCGCACCACCAGCACCAGATGATGCTCGCCCCAGCTGGTCACGACCTCTGCCAGAAGCAGAGCCCTGGCCGGCCAGCCGCGCTGCAGCAGGGCGTGCCGCTTGGTGACCGCGTAGTCGTTGCAGTCACCGCGCGACGGGCCCACCAGCCACTCCTCGGCCACGACGCCGCGGGTGTTGCGGGTCGGGACGATGGAGCGGTTGACCTCGGCATTGACCTTCACGAGCTCGGCGTAGCGATCGGCCGTCAGCTCGACGCCGCCGCCGCGAAACACCATGCCGGTCGAGCGGCAATCCTGCGGATAGGTCATGCAGAACTTGATATGCGCCATCGGCGGCAGCGCCGGCGCGTCGAGTTTGATGCGCTCAAACTGATATTTCAGGTTCATCGGCAGGCCGACGATTGCGGCTTGCGCGGCCTGGCTGACGCCGAGCATAACGGCAAGCAGCACAACCGAGTAGAACTTGAACCTGGGTCCCATCGCACAACTCCACGCACTCATGCAGTAGAGTTAGCCGATACGAATTAGGACGCAGTTGGGCGCCACTGTGCAATTTGGCTCAAAACGCCAGCAGGGGCTTTACGCCGCATTAAATGCAAAGCAAGGCGCATCGAGACAGGGCGTATCCAGACACGCCGGACCGAGCCACGCGGACCTCACTGGTCCCGGGCCAAGGCCACCCGCCCGTCAGTGGCTCTGGTGCTCGAGGCTCACCACGCGCGGCGAGGACTGCTCCTCGATGCGGGCCTTCTCCAGCAAGAGATCGGTGACGATCTTGCGGAGCCGGCGGTTCTCGGCGGTCAGCTCGTCCAGCGTCCGGCGCATGTCGGCGACCGTCGCCGGGACCGATGGCATCGGCGGCTCGAGCGGAGCCTCGATCGCTGGCACCTGCCGCAGCTCGGGGGTGCGCGACCGCAGCTTGCGCCAGCGGTGCAGCGTCATGACGCTGACCCCGAGCACGTCGCAGATTTCCACCTGTGACTTGCCAGCCCTGACCATCTCGTCGGCCTGGGCGAGCTTTTGCATGATTTCCTGGTAGGAGTGCTTTTTCATTGACCCTGTCGTCGGCGGACGCCCATCATCTACAACCCATCAGGCCGACAGTTGACGCGTCACCGCCATAAGTTGCAAACGGTAATCTATCACACTCCAGCCTAAATAACCATTCCGTTAAGTTTTTGAACCGACCAATCCACGAGTACCGCGCACACTTCGCGTATTGGATAGTGCGACGTTGTGAACTCCGGACACCATTAACAACATAATGACCAACACCATCAGCAACCCGCTGATCCCGTTCGATCACCAGCGCTAACGAATGCGGCATCACGTCGCGATCGCCTAGAACTTGACCCTGCGCTTCTCGCCACCTGATTTTGCGTTGCACCAAGATCACTGGCTCCGTCCTTCAGCCGAACAGCTCACGGGGGGGCCCATGCTCGGACGCGATCCAATGCCGCCGCTCCTGCATGGTTGCTCGCCGACCCGCCCGTGCGGGGGAAATGACGCCTTGCCGAGAGTCTGATGGTCGACGTCCGGCGCGGTTTCGACGCCAGGGGCGACGAAATGACAGGCGGCCGGCAACCAATCGAAACTGCCGGCCGCCGCGTGGAGCGTACCGGCTGCGGAAGCATGGACTTTCCCAGCCGGGCGGTATCGGCCAGCAACATTTGCAAACAACATAACCATTCGTAACAACGTTCAATATCTCTGAAGGACACGCATCTGTGATCATCGGTAGCAATGAGGCATTCATAAGTCCGAAGAGTGCCACATTCGGGCGAAGCTCCTACGCGAATGAGCGCTACTTCACAGTGCGCAACATCACGGCGGGGCCGCCAGGAAACGCTATTCACAAACCCAGCCGATGCCGCGGACTTCCAGCCGGGCGACATCGTCGCCGCTCGATCGTCACACCGGGCGATGTACGGCGCGCCGTTGCGGCCGCGGCCGATCGCATCGTGCGGGAGGATGCGATCGATGACGGATGGCGCGGTCGGATGGTTAAGGCAACCCGAAGTTGACCGCTGCAATTCGCCGCCCGATGTCAGCGTGATCTCAAATCCCTTCGTCTAGCGTACATGGCGGAGGGTTTTCCGATGCTGAAACATTTGCTCACGACCATGGCCGCCGCAGGGCTCATCGCCGGCCTGTCGCCGGCTCATGCCGGCCTGCTCACCTCGCCGATCGGCCTGAAGCTCGCCATGGAAGCGTCCGGCGCGCTGACCAAGGCCGATCTCGCCGATCCTCAGGACGCGTGCATGCTGCGCGGTGGCAGCGGATTCTCCGGCCCGATCACGCTGGATCGGCTCGACGCCGAATAGAGCTATCGCGGTGGCGGCACCGGCTGCAGGATCAGCCGGCCATCGTCCAGGCGGCCGCGAAGCAGGAACAATCCCCGATCCGTCGCGACGACGTCCCCGGCCTGCAGCGTCTCATCGTTCAGGACGCGCTCGGTTGCGAGTTGCTCGGGAGGCGGTGCCGGAAGCGGTGGGTCCCGCGGCTGGCCGGCGGCTTCCCGCCGCGCCTGCTCGGCGCGCTCGCGCGCCTGCAGCACCTTCTGCTTCCAGGCCTCCCGCGAGAGATCGCTGTCCGGCGACAGCCGGTCCGGCGGCTCGGTCGTGTCGAGATCCTCAGCAGCGGCGGCGATCGGACATGCAAGCGAGAGCGCCAGCCACGCGGCCGGCAGCAGACCGCGCTTGCCGCCGCAGCAGCTCAGCCATCGAACAGCGCCGCCTCGGTGAAGGCGAGATCGCCGAGACCTGGCGGATTTGGTCCCTTCACATATTTTCGGCCGCGCTTGTCCGAGTACCATCCGATGAGCCCTTCCATCGGCGCGTTCGCGTCCAGCCGCATCAGCAAGCCGCCGCGCCGCACCAGGAACCCTCCGATGTTGCCAGCCATCCGCACCACATCATCGAGATCGCGGCAGTATAACAGACGATAGACCGGCAGCACGTTCTTCACGTGATGCTTCTGGAACACGAACGGATAAGCATTGTCCGCCTCGCGCGCGACGACGCTGAGGCAGCCCCAGCCCGCATGCTGCCGCAGCAGGTCGGCCTCGTAGCCGCTGAGCCCCGCGGCTTCACGTTCGGAGTACTCGCGGATCTTCACGCCGGCGCGCCGACGCGACAGCACGGGGGCGGCGTAGATCTGGCCCTTGCAGTAGACCCTGAAGCCCTGCGCCTCGACCTGTGGCCAGGTGTGCGGCGCAGGCGTGATGTTGAAGTAGGTCACCGTCTTGTCGCGCGTCGCCGCCCGGACGAGCATCGAGCTGAAGGCGCGAAATGCGGGCTCGACGTACCAGCTCGAGACGTTGGCCCTGATGATCGGCATGCCGCCGCGCTCGATCGCGGAGAACAGCAGCAGGATCACCCCGACCGGCGCGCCGCCATGGTCGAGACAATAGCCGAAGGCTGGGAAGCCTTCGGGCCTCGGCCGCGCCGCATGACGTGCGAGGCCGCGCAACCAATACGCTTCGCTGCGGAAGGCGAAGCCGCGCGTCAGCAGCGCCGCGACCGCCGACAGGTCCGCTGCGCCGATCTCGCGAATGCGCACGCCTGGGACCGCCTGCGTCGGCGTCCGCCCGTCGTTCGCGACCTCAGCCTTCCTGATCGGCTGCATTCCAGCGTCACCCGATGATTGGCCGGCGCGCGACGCCGGCTGGATCTGTTATGCTGCAATTATCGTAAAAAGGGTCGCTCCGCAGTGAGCCACGTCGCGCTGGCATTACCATCGGGTTAACGGAATGCGCGAGACGCGCTGGTGATGCTAACGCTTACCAATGAGCCGCTCGCACGCAGCCGCAACGCTCATGGCCTCGGCACGCGAAACATGTAGGTCTCATTGGCATTGAGCCCGTCGACGAAGAACCGCCCGGGCTTGGCGTCGATCCGGCGTTGCAATCCGTCCCAGCCCCAGACCTCGATGCTGCGGCCCCACGGCGGCAGTTCGATCTCGACGGCACGGCCGGGCCGGTCGGTCCAGCCGGCGATGTTCTGCCAGACGATCAAATCGGCGTCCGCGCCGCTTAGCGTATAGAGCGCGAGCTTCCGATCGATCGATGCGATCTTCATGTGCCCGGCGAGTTGCAGCACCGTCTTGAGCACGAGGCTGCGCGCCTCCGGCACCCACGGATCCTTGCCGCTGGCCATCGCGTAGGCCAGGCCGTCGACCTCAGGCGTATCGCCGAGATTCCATGGAAACGCGATCACGGACACCGGTGACCGTCCATCCTTGCCGACCACGGCGAGCTGATCCCAGATCGCGTTCAGGAACAATCTGGCGGCGACCTGCTCGTTCTCCCACGCGCCGGCGCGCGCGACGTTGAACTCGGTGGTGTAGAAGTTGACGTCGCGGCTCAGGCGCATCGCCTGCTTGATGCGATCGAAGCAGGTTTGCACCGAGAACTCGCGCCCCCTGGTCATCGGATACCATCGATCATTGTAGTACGTATGCAGATCGATGCCGTCGAGGCGGCCGTCCTCGAGCAGATCGGCGATCGCCGGCCCGTAGCCGCGCAGCGTCGCATCGCCGTGAGAATTGCAGGTGGCGAAGCCGCCCGGCACGACGCGCAGCGTCGCATCGACGCTGTGGACGCCGTCTGCGAGCCCTGCCAGCGCATCGTGATAGTCCTTGCGCGGGATCGACGCCTGCACGTCTGGCTCGTTGATCGCGGTGAAGATCGTCGCGCCCCAATCGGGCACGCCGTTTTCCTGGCCCCACTCGCCGCCCGGGCGGAACCGCTTCGCCATCGCCTGCCCCGCAGCGAACCAGTCCTGATAGGAGCCGATCGGCTGCGGCGGATTCAGGCTCTGATAGCTGCCTTCATATTCGAGCAGGATCAATGGCGTGATGCCGTTCCGGTGCGCCTCCAGCATGGCCGCGTCGAAATCATGCGGCGTCGGCACCCGCGCCAGCGTGCGCCAGCCGTAGGAATCCATCCGGCCCATCCGGGCCCCGACGCCATGAAGCGCCTGGTAGAGCTGACCGCTCTTGCCAGCCAGATGCGTGACCAGATTACCGCCGCCGATGCGATCGCGCAGCGCCGAACGAGCTCCTGTCACATCATCGGCAACGCCAGGCGTTGCAGAGCCAAACATTAACAACGCTATGCTAATGACCAGCAGATTGGAACGAAGTCGCAATGTCTGATCCGTAGATTTTCGTGATGAGTTTTGAGATCGTTCAGGTCGTTCAAGAATTAAGCAATGCTGGCGGCGTTGAAACCGTCGCCATCGAGCTGGCGCGCGTTTTCGGTCGGAATGGTTTATCGAACGTCGTCCTGGCGAGCGCGGTCGCCGACAATCTCGAACAGTCAATCAGGGTGGAGCGGGTCGCGCCTTGGCTCGCGCGGATTCCGACCCGCGGCGTGCTCCGTCATCTCGGCCGCGCCATCGTCGTGCCGCTGTTCACGCTCGCTGCGACGCGCGCGCTCGCGCGCCATCCCGGCGCCGTCGTCATCAGCCATGGCGACAGCCTGCAAGGTGACATGCTGATCGTCCATGCGGTCAACGCGCAGAGCCTTGCCGAGAAGCGGGCCGCCGGAACCTGGCGCTGGCTGTTCAATCCCATGCATCTGTGGGTCAGCCTGCGCGACCGCTTCATGATCGGCGGCCTGCGCTATCGCGCTTTCGTCGCCGTGTCGGAGCGCGTGACGGCGGAGCTGCAGCGCATCTATCACGTGCCGCCGTCGCGCATCCACGTCATCTCGAACGGCATCGACCTGCATCGGTTCTGCCGCGACGAGAGTGCCGGCAAGGCGGTGCGCGACGAGTTCGGCATTCCGCAGCACGCGCGCGTGCTGCTGTTCGTCGGCCACGAGTTCAGCCGCAAGGGATTGGCGCACGCCATCGGCGCGCTCGATCGGCTCGGCGATGACGTCTGGCTGCTGGTGGTGGGCTCCGACAATCCCGCGCCCTACCGCAAGCTGGCGCATAACGCCCAGGACCGCCTGGTCTTCGCGGGGGCGCGTTCGGACATGCCGGCGTTCTACGCCGCGGCAGACGGCTTCGTTCTGCCAACGAGCTACGAGACCTTCTCGCTGGTCTGCATGGAGGCGATGGCCTGCGCGGTGCCGGTGTTCGCCACGCCGGTCGGCGGCATCGAGGACTATCTTCACGACGGCATCAACGGCTTCCGCATCGACATGGATGCGGAGGACATCGCGAGCAAGATCGCGGCCGCCTTCGCCAATCCTGCGCTGATGCAGCGTCTCCGGGACGGCGCGCGGGCGACGGCGCAGAGCTATGGCTGGGACCAGGTCGGGCAGAAATACATCGAGCTGATCAGGCAGATCGATGCGGCCAAGCGCGCGACGCCACGGCCGGCCCTGCCGCTATCCGCCCAGGCCTGACGATCAGCTCGCCTGCAGCGGCTGCGTGCGGCTGCCGCGGGATGCGGAACGGGACTGCTCGGCGGCCCGGCACGCGGTTTCGATGGCACCCGCGACAGCCTCGTAGGTGAAACGCCGAAGCACGTTGGCGCGTGCGGCCTGCGATCGCGCCGTCAAGGCAGAACGATCCGCGCCGAGTTCGTTGAGCAGCTGTCGCAGGCGGTCGGGATCCTGCTCCGGCACGATCCAGCCGCCCTCGCCGACGACATCCGGAATAGCGCCGCAGGTCGAGCCGATCACCGGAATGCCGCAGGCCTGCGCCTCGATGATCACGCGCCCGAACTGCTCGCGCACCGCGCCCGTGGTCCGCGTCAGCAGCACCAGCGCATCCAGGCTGCGCAAGAACGCGGCCACGGCCGCCGGGGCGTCCCAGCCACGGATATCAACGCGGCCATGAAGGCCGAGCTCATCCGCTCGTCGGCGCAGATGTGCCTCGTGCGGCCCCTCGCCCATGACGCTCAGTGTCACCGCTGCGTCGCTGCGCGCGAGCGCCTCCAGCGCATCGTCAAGCCCTTTCTCGACCACGAGCCGGCCGACATAGCCGAGCCGGAGCGGTGCATCCGCGCTCGGCGTCGACGGCGCATCGGTGGGCGTGAAGGTCGCGAGGTCGACGCCATAGCCGATCGGCGTCACCGGCCCCGCGTAGCCGCGCGCACGCACGACCTCGGTGGCATCGGGGCTGCGCGACAGGACATGATCGGTCCGGGCAAGAACGAATTTGCGGATCGCCTCGAACGGCGGCGGCAGCCGCTTCAAGATGTTCTGGTCGACCTCCAGCACCAGCGCGGCGCGGCCGCGCAAAAGCTGTGCCTGCAGCGCCACGACGCTCCACGGCTCCTCCCAGAGATGGATGACGTCGGGATCGAGCTCGCGCAGCAGGCGTCGAAGCGCCGGATAGAAGTGCAGGTACCACTTCATCGGCCCCGCATCCGGCAACCGGATCGGCAGGCGATGGATCGGGAAGCCGTCGTCGGCCTGGGCGGCCTTGATGGTGCGGCCGAACTCCTTCCAGACCTCGGGCATCACCAGGTGCAGATCGACGTCCGGCCGGGACGCGAGATAGCGATAGCGCAGCCGGCCGGCCTCGCTGCTGGTCGCAGGATGCGCAATCGAGACGATCCGCAAGCGCCGGCTAGACACGGCCCATCATCCTGGCTGCGGTCCCGCTGAGACCGGTCAAGTGCAGCTCCATCGCAGCCAGGCTGCGATGGGCGCCATTCATGGTGTTGCGCGGAATCGAGAACGGATCCTGGCCGGCGTGGACGAGACCCTTGCGCGTGGTCGCGGCGCTGGTAAATCCCGCCTGCCGCGCCAGCGCGAAATCGCGCGGGCCGCAATCCGCTGCGCGGCCGTAGGGGAAGGCGAAGTGCTTGACGTCGATGCCGAGCCGCGCGTCCAGGCGCAGCCGCGCGTCGGCCAGTTCCTTCAGCGCGCCCTCGGGCGACAACGACGAGATGCGCGCATGCGAGACCGTGTGCGCGCCGATCTCCACCAGCGGGTCGCGCACGAGCGCATCGAGCATGTCCCAGGAGATCGCGTGCTTCCAATGCATCGCCTCGATGTCGATCTCGTTGGCAGCGCAGAAGGCGGCATAGCGACCGCCGGCCTGCGGCCCGTCCCAACGCGCCGCGACCTCCGCAAACACCGCGCGACGCTGCTCGGGGCTCGACAGCGAGAACTGTTCGCTGTCGAGCCAGACATGATCCCGGTTCAGCAGCGCATCTTCCAGTCCGGCGGCCCACAGCGGCAAGGTGCCGTCGGGAATGCCCGTGGTCACGAACAGCGTCACCGGCACGTTGTGGCGGCGGAACACCGGCACCAGCAGTTCGAACGTATCGCGATAGCAATCGTCGATCGAGAAGTTCACATAGCGGCCGACCGGTTCGTCGCTCGCAGCGCGGCGCAGCGCCTCCTCGATCGTGACGACATCCCAGCCCTGCGCGAGAACGTGGCCGAGGAACCGATCGAGGAAATCAGCGTCGACATAGAAGTCGCGATTCGGCAGGCGTTCCCACTGCTCCGCAGGCGCGGTGCGGTGGAAGGTCAGGCAGCAACCGCGCGGACCGAGCACGCGATCGGCGGCCTTGGCCAGCGGAAGGACGAATGCGCTCGAGGCCGTCATGGCCTTGGCTGCGGCGAGGGCCAATAGGGTCAACTCAGCTCTCCCTTCATCTTGAACGTGCGACGGAGGTGCCGGAACGCTGTGCCCACCATGGTCGGCAGCAGGATGCCGATAGCGAGCGACAGGCAGGCCAGATACGCGACACCGCCGGCGAACAGGCGCGGCAACAGGCCCGGCACGGCGTTCTGGATCATCATGCCGAGCACCGCCATCAGCGCGGTCGGCAACATCGCGAGGCCGATCACGAGCAGCAGCTTGCGCGCATCGCCGAGCACGAATACGACGCCGAGCAGCAGCACCAGGCTGCGGATCGCCTCGCCCACTCCGAGCAGCTGCATGCCGGCGGCCGGCGACGGATCGAACAGCGGCAGCAGCAGGTTGAAGCCCATATTGGCCAGATAGGCCGAGACGATGATCAGCGCCGCAACGCCGTTGCGGCCGGCGCCGTTGAGCAGGCGGATCAGGATCCAGCCGAGCGTCGCCGCCCAGACGCCACAGGCGATGCCCTTCAGGGCATGCGAGGTCAGGAGCAGCGCCTCGTCGCCGAAGGCGCCGCGGAAGTAGATCAGGCGCACGATCTCGGTCGAGAACACCAGCAGGAAGGCGGACGCCGGCAAGGTCAGCGCCAGCAGCGGCCGCAGCAGCGCCTCGGTCTGCGCGCGCGGATCGCTCGGCGCGTGCTGCGACAGCACGGCCATGCCGAGCGGCTGGCTGATCAGGAGCAGCGCGCTTTCCGTCAGCGACCGCGCGTAGTCCAGCGAGGCGACGGCGCCCGTGGTCAGCCGTGACGCGGTGAGGCGCTCGATCCAGACATTGCCCTGCTCAGCGAGCGGCAAGGCCAGCAGCACCCGCAGCCGGCGAAAGAACTCGATGCCCTTGTCGACCACCATGCCGAGGGTGAGACCCGAGAAGCTCAGCAGCCGCTCGCGCCACAGCGAGAACAGGCCCCACGCCGCGAGGCCGTTGAACGCGACGGTGAAGGCGCAGGCGAGCATATAGGCGTCGCCGGTCAGCACCAGCAGCCCGATGCCGCCGATCACGGCGACGTTGAGCAGGCTGGCGCGGATGTTGGTCAGACGCGTGCGGCCGAGCGCGATCTCGCCAGCGGCCAGCACGTTGAGCACGGCGGAGGCCGGCATGGCGAGCGACATCATGCGCACGAAATGCAGCGTCAGCACGCGCCCCTCATCCGAGAAGCCGCCGACGACAGCGTTCACCCAGATCTCGCCGAGCAGCAGGATCACGGCCATGACCACCGTCGACACCGCGCCGATCACGATCGTCAGCGCGCCCAGGCTGCGCGCCGCATCGGTCCGTTGCAGCGCCTCGCGATGCATCGGGATCATGATCGCCGGCACGCTTTCGTTCTGCAGGAAGGCGAGCGGGATCAGCACCGCAGCCATCGCGGCGCGGAAACCGTCCGCAATCAGCGTGGCGCCGAGCACATGGGCCATCAGCACCTCGCGCGCAAAGCCGAGCAGCTTGCTCGCCAGCGCGCCGCTGATCAGCAGCGCACTGAAGCGCTTCAACGAGGGGCTGGAGGCGCTCACGTCGCCTCCTCCCAGGTCGCCGCCGGCACCAGAAGGGCCGCTGACATCCAGAACAGGAAGCCGTTCTCGCCCGACGTGATGTTGGCGAGCGGCAGCTGAACCAGAGCGCCGAGCGCCAGCGCGCCGACGATCACGGCCTCCGCCGACCGGTCGGACCAGGCCGAGGCCAGCGCATTGCCGATCGCCCAGAGCAACCCGGCCAGGCAGAACCCGCCGACGACGATACCCATGATCAGCCAGCAGGCGATGATCATGCCATCGACCGGCATCGCGCCGGCGGCGCCGACATCGGTGATGGTGAAGCCGGTGCCGAACAGCGAGCTGTCCGGCAGATTCCACAGCGTCACGAATTCCTGCAGCCGTTCCTGCGCGCTGCCGTCCTTGGTACCCTCGCTCAGGGAGGAGAGACGATCGGCGACCACATCACCGAACGGCGTCAAGGTTGCGGCCAGCACCACGGCAACGGCGAGGCCGACCAGGATCAGGCCGGCACGGCGCCGCGTCTGCGAGAACAGCAGGCAGAACAGGAGGCCGACCGCGAGCGATATCCACGCCGTGCGATACATCGACAGCAGGAATCCCAGTCCCGCAGGCAGAGCCAGCAGCAGCGCCGGCCAGGAGCGGCGGCCGAAGGCGATGAGCAGGAGGCCAGCCGCAGTGAAGGTCGCATAGACGGCCGGCGCATTCATCGTGCTGAACGAACGCACGCCATAGGGAACGGGCTGGCCGATCGAGATGATCGGCGCGAACTCCATCCAGTAGCGATCCCAATCCGGCGGATCGATATATTGGTAGATCGCGTACAGGCCGGTGATTGGAAGGATGACGACGAAGGCCGAGGTGGCTGCGTCGATCAGTTCGCGCCGGTCGGCGCTCAGCATCAGCACGGCGGCATAGAGCAGCGGCGCCAGCCATTTCAACGGACCCGACGCGGCATTGGTCCAGTCCGCCTGCGCCAACGAGAGCAAGCCGGCATAGACGACGCTGGCCGCGACGATGCCGAGCGGCCACAGCCACCGCGCAGGGACCTGCCGCTCCGCGAGCAGTTTCGGCAAAGACAGCACCGGTGCGAGAATTGCGAACAGCGGCCCGATCAGCATCAGGCCGAGCTGATCGTAACCGGCCGAGAGATCGACGATGCGGCGCACGAACGGGGCGAAGCTGAACAGGATCAAAGAGGCCTGCAGATGCACCGCCGGCCCCTGCCGCCACGCGTACCAGCCGGCGCCGCCGCAGCCGAGCACGAACAGCGCACGCGAAGCGCCGCCGAGGAGGCTCGCGGCCGCGGCCGTTCCGACCAGCACGAGGATCGCAGCGGCCCAGCCGGGGACCTGCCAGTCCCGCTCGGCCGTGGCCGATGTGAGGATCGTGCTCACACCGCGGCTCCCGGACGCACGTTGCGGATCAGGAGCCCGATCGAGTCGAGCATGCGCCCAAGGCTGTAGTGGGTGCGAGCCCGGCGCGAGGCGTAGTCCAGCTGCGGCTTGAGGATCTCGGGCTCCGCCAGCACGGCGTCGAGAGCTTCCGCCAAAGCGCGCGCATCGCCGGGCGGCACCAGCATGCCGGCGCGGCCATGCTCGAGAATGTCGGGCGCGGCGCCCGCGTCGGTCGCGATCACCGGCACGCCGGCCAGCATCGCTTCCACCAGGGTGCGGCCGAACGGCTCCGGATCGATCGACGGGTGCACCATCGCATCGACCGCCTGCATCAGCAGCGGCACGTCGCCGCGATGACCGAGGAAGTGCACGCGGTCGCCGAGGCCGAGTTCGCCGACCTGCTTCCTGAGTTCGGCCGCGTAGTCCTGCTCACCGAACAGCGCATCGCCGACGATGATGCAATGCGCGCCCGGCAGCTTGGCGAGCGCCTCGATCAGGACGTGCTGGCCCTTCCAATGCGCGAGCCGGCTGAACACGCCGACCAGCGGTCCCGGCGGCAGGCCGAGCCGCTGCCTCAGTTCCTGCCGCGACATCGGTAGCGGCTCCACGGCAAGGCCATTGGGCACGACCTCGACCAGGGCGCGGCGGCCACCGGCCGCGATGAAGGCAGCGGCCGCCGCCTCGGACGGCACGATGACTTTCGCGGCGAAGCGATTGGCCAGACCGACCTGCAGGCGCCGCTGCAGCGCGCCGAAATGCGCCGGGCTGATGATGTCGTGCAGATGCCAGATCAGCGGCTTGCGCGCGACGATATTGGCGATGGCCGACAGCACAAACGCCTTCTGCGAGTTGGCATAGACGACGTCGTGCCTTCGCGCGACATGCGCAAGCTCGGCAGTGATCGCGGCCAACCCGCCGGCCAGCGGCAACGCCTTGAGCCATGAGCTGTCGCGTCGGAACCGCGACAGGCCGATCCCCCAGCGCGAGGTGCTCACGGACAGCCCGCGGTCGGACAGCGCCTTGGCCAGCGGCCCCTGTTCGAACAGGAACGCCGTCGACTCGCTGCGGCCCTGCACGACATCCATGAGGATCAGCTCGGCGCCGCCGATCTGTCCGGTATGGTCAACGAACAGGACCCGCTCGCGCGACATCATCCAGCCTCGGCATAGGCGGCAGCCGATGTCGGCTGCGGCGACAGGCGCCGCTCCGGCTCGGTCATCGTCACGACGATGCCGACGTCACCGGCGCCCAGCGCACGGCTGCGGTTGACGGTCGAAACGGCGGGCTCGATCAGCGAGCGGTCGCTGCGCACACAGACGATGGCCCAATCGATGCCGGCTAGAAAATCATCTCTCGCCGGCAGCGGCGTATCCACCAGGATGACGTCGTAGTCATCGAGGCCGGACAACAGTGTATCGAGATTGATGGCTTCCAGGATGTCGCCGACCGGACCGGTGGCGGCGCCGATCGGCAGCACGTCGAGATGCGGATGCTCGGTCGCGAAGATCTCTTCGTGCAGTGGTGTGCCGTGCTCGAGCGCGCGCAGCCAGCCGCTGCCCTGCGCCAACGTCATCACCTGGGCGAAGGCGGGATGGGCGAGATCGCACTCGACGAGCAACACGCGCGACCCAGCCGCAGCGAGATGCTCCGCCAGCGCGCAAATAGTGGTCGTCTTGCCATCTCCCGTGTCAGGCGAGGTGACGACGATGCGCTGCGGACGCGCCGACTGATCCAATCCGAGTTCGTGAACCAGATCGTGCAGCGAGTGCTGGAACTCGGCATCCTCGGATGCCAGGCGCAGGACGTGGGGGATGGCGAGGGGCTGATAGCCCTGCAGAATGGCGCCGACCGCCGACATCTGCCGCAGCGTCTTCAAGCGCGGCAGGCAGGCCAGGATCGAGACGTCGGCGACACTGGGGAGATGCGATTTCGGCGTCGGCGGCGAGGGCGGCGTGACGGGTGCGAATGCCGGTGCGGCCCTTATTGGCAGATCGGGAACGCTCGCCGGCACATCGTCGATCTCCGGCGCGACGACATCACGACTCGCCGACTCGGTCACGACCGCCTCCGTCACGACCGGCGCGGCCTCGGCGGCCGGCCTGAAGCGCGCGAACTGATCGGCGAGCAGCGCGGCGGCGACGCCGAAGATCATCGCAAGCGTCAGGCCCGCGGCGAGGAACGGGATCTTCTTCGGGAAGAACGGCCTGCTCGGCAGCTCGGCGAGACTGACGAGACGGGTGCTGCCGCGCAGGACGCGGCGCTCGGTCTCGAGCTCGCTCGCCTTCTTGTAGAGCTCGGCATATTGCTGGCGCTTGATCTCGGTGTCGCGCACCATGCTCTCGATCGAGGCTTCATCCAGCGTGGCCGAACCGGCCTCCGCCTTGGCGACGTCCATCTGCTTCTTGAGCGAGTTGACCAGCGCAGTGTTGGCATCGAACGTTTTCTGCGCGCTGGCTGCGATGGTCTGCATCTCGTCGACCAGCCGCTGCTGGATCGTCGCCTGCTCGCGCGTCAGCGCCAGGATCGAGGGATGCTTCGGTCCGAGCACGCCGGCGGCATTGGCGAGCTGCGCGCTCACGGTGGTCAGCTGCTGCTTGAGGTCGGCGATGGTCCGGCTCTGCAGCACGGACGGCGCGTCGGTCGGGCCACGCTCCTGCTCGGACTTGATCTCCTGTAGCCGCGCCGCCGCCTCGGCACGCGCGGCCTCGGCCTGCGACAGCTGCTGGCCGATGCTGGTCAGCCGCTCCGACGAGATCGGCGCATTGGCACCGCGCATCAGGCCCTTGGTGCGGCGGAACTTCTGGATCTTGTCGTCGGCTTCGCGCAGTTGCTGGTCGAGCTGCTTCAGCTCCTGCCAGAGCCAGGAGGTCGCGACCTCGCGGCTGTTGGCGCCTTCGGTGCGCTGATCCTCGAGAAAGGTCTGCGTCAGCGCGTTGGCGAGCTTTTGCGCAACCTCGGGACTGCCGGACTGATAGGAAATGTTGATGACGCGCGAGCGGCCGGCCGAGGCGATGCTGAAGCGGCTGTCGACGTGGTCGATGAACGCCCCGACGTCGGTCTTGAGGCGCTGGCAGGCCTCGGCCGAGCCCAGCAGCCGACCACGCTCGCATTCGCCGACCACGGCATCGACCACGCCGGGCACCGACATGATCTGGCGCAGCAGGCGCGGCGAACGGATCACCAGCAACTGGCTTTCCATGTCGGCGGGATCGCCGATCTTCTGCGCCCACGCCGCCGACGTATTGGCGCCGGGCTCCTGCTCGGCAATGATCACGGACGCGGTGGCGAGATAGCGCACCGGCAGCAGCACCAGCGCTGCCACCGCGACAGCGAGAACCGCGCCCGCGACGAGCGCGAACACGCCGCGGCGGCGCCAGATCCGGGCGACGGCATCAAAGCCGGACAAGGCCTCCGAGAGCGTCGCCTGCCTCATGATCTGCACTCGCACCACATAACTTCACTACGCAATCAAACGTGTCGCGCGGCCCTGATGGCCTGCACGGAAATGCTCGACCTCCTCGTTGACCGCCGCCACGAACTGGTTGCGGAAGCGGTCGGCGGAGAAGAAGCTCGCGCGCTGGCGACAATCGAGTCGCGAGATCGACTTCTCCTTCGCCACGAACGATCGCACGCAGGCGGCGATCGCCTCGGGCTCGGGCGTGTCGAAGAACATGCCGGTCGGACGCGATCCCGTCGTCAGGATCGATTCGCGCGCCCCGCCGCGGCCGAGCGCCAGCACCGGCGCGCCTTCTGACTGCGCCTCGACCGGGATGATGCCGAAATCCTCTTCCGCTGCGAACACGAAGGCGCGCGCGGTCGTCATCAGGTCGCGCAGCTGCCTGTCGGGCACGAAGCCGGCGAACTTGACGTTCGGCCCGGCGATCGACTTCAGCCGCGCCGCCTCCGGGCCATCGCCGGCCACCACCAGCTCGAGATCCGGCATGGTGTTGAAGGCGCGCACGATCGGCTCGATGCGCTTGTAGGGCACCAGCCGGCTCGCGGCGAGGAAGTGGTTGCCGACGGGCAGGATCGCATCGCGCTGCGCGATGGTCACCGGCGGATAGATCACCTTGGCGTCGCGGCCGTAGATCTTCTTGATGCGGCGGGCGACGAATTGCGAGTTGGTGAAGATGGCGTCCGGGCCGTGCGCGGTGCGCGCGTCCCAGATCCGCATCTTGTGCAGCAGGGTGCGGGCGATCAGGCCCTTGACGCCGGTCGCGTAGCCGCTCTCCTCGAGATATTGGTGCTGCAGGTCCCAGGCGTAGCGCATCGGCGAATGCACATAGGCGATGTGCAACTGCTCCGGCCCGGTCAGCACGCCCTTGGCCACGGCGCAGCTGCTCGAGATGACGAGATCGTAGCTCGAGAGGTCGAGCTGCTCGATCGCGAGCGGCATCAGCGGCAGATAGGAGCGGTGATACTTCCGCAGGCCCGGCATCTTCTGCAGGAAACTGGTATGCGACTTCGCGAATCCGAGCTTGGCGCGATCCTCGGGACGGAGCAGGTCGAACAGCGTGAAAACGTCGGCGCCGGGATAGCAGCGCAGGATCTCCTGCAGGACCTTCTCGGCGCCGCCGAGAACGTAAAGCCAATCATGGACGATCGCGACGCGCATCGCACTCTCCCAAACCCCGGGGTATTTGAACAAACCCTTAAGGGAGGTGTTCACGCGCACAAACCCAATCCTAAACTTCTAGTTAATCGCCGTTGTCCTCCGACCCGTCGAATCCGCTGCTAACAGGTAAGGATCGGTTAAGCATCGACAAGCCGCATCGCGTCTCATGTCGTGACATGAGCGTGCCGGACCAGAACGCGATACGAGGCCATGGTCCCGCTTCGGCACACTCGGACACCATAGGCCGCCTTGCTTAACAGGCCCTTGCCGCGCGCAACGCCTACGCGCAGAGCGCCATGCGCTCGACGGCCGCGACGCTGCGTCGCGGCTGTTCGTTAACGCTGTCGAGCCGCACGCGATCGTGATCGCGCGCAGCCGGTCAGCCGGCGATCGCGAGCTGATCGATCGCGTAGCCGTGGCGGATGACGCGGTTCAGCACCGGATCGACCAGCTCGAAGTCGAAGCGGTCGGCGGGGCGGATGCCCCCCAGGGCCGCGAAGGTGCCGCCGAACATCGCCGTGCCCTCGGGCAGGCCGGCCTCGCCATAGCGGCGCGCGATCAGGTCGGATGGCGGCAGCATGCCGCTCAGCGCGCCCTCCTGATACAGCACGCGCTCGCCGTTGATGGTGGCATAAGCGCGCAGCATCAGCTGATCCCAGTGCGCGGCGACGTCGTCGACCAGCCACAGCTCGGGCGCCACCGGCTTGTCGCACATCTGCTTCGAGACGGTGATGTTGTAGGTCTCGACCTTGCGGTCGGTATGATCGGAGCCGACGCCGACCAGCAGCCGGCCACCGGATTTGACCAGCACGAACTCGACCTCGCCGGAGGACTCCCCGCCGCTGACCTCGATCGTCCCGGCGGTGGTCAGCCGGCTGGCCGCGACCTCGTAGTAGATCGGCGTCGTCGCGGGCCTGGCAATGCCGAGCTCTTCCAGCTCGGCGATGTGCTTGTCGCGCGCGACCGGATCGCGCCCGGTCCAGCCGGCGATGACGAGGCGGTGCAGCGTGACCTTCTGCCGCGTTGCCGTACCATCAGCATGAACCAGAACCTCGATCGTCGTGCCGCTCATCGTCTCATCGCCCCTTCGTGACCAGCTTGCCGCTTAGCCGCACCGTCTGCCTCTGGCAAGCGCCCTGCCCTCACTCCTTGCCCGCCTTCTCCGCCTCGTGGTCCTCCTTGAGATGCCGCTTGCGGATCTGGTGCGTCGTGAACCAGATCAGCGCGATCGCGACCGGCACGAAGGCGGCGGTGGCGAAGGTCGGATCGACCGGCAGGCCGAAATCATGCGCGCCCTTGGCGAGATAGCCGAACAGGCTGACGACGTAGTAGCCGATTGCGGCCACGGACAGGCCTTCGACCGTGCTCTGCAGGCGCAGCTGCAGCTTGGTGCGCTCGTTCATCGAGCGCAAGAGGTCGCGGTTCTGCTCCTCCAGCTCGACGTCGACGCGGGTGCGCAGCAGGTCGGCGGCGCGCGCGAGTTTTCGCGACAGCTCCGACTGGCGGCCCTCCAGCGCATTCAGCGTACGCATCGCCGGCGCGATGCGGCGGGAGAGGAACGACGACCAGCTCGAATACGGCGTGATCGGCTCGCCCTCGATCACGGTGAGACGCGCCTGCACCAGGTCGTAATAGGCGCGGCTGGCGCCGAAGCGGAACAGCGTGCCGGTGGCGCCGCGCTCCAGCGAGGCGGCGAGCTCGGTCAGCTCGGTGAGCAGATGATTGTTGAGCTTGAGCGTCTCGGCGCCCTGCATCTCCACCAGCACCTCGCTGAGCCGCCGCTCGATGTGGTCGACCTGCGGCGCCAGCTCGAGCGCGGCGGGCAGGCCGAGCAGCGCCAGGGTGCGATAGGTCTCGAGCTCGAGCACGCGCTGCACCAGCGCGCCGAGCCGCTCCGGTGTCGGCCCCTCGATGCAGACCAGGATGCGGGTGAAGCCGTCCGCGTCGAGCCGGAAGTCGGACGCGACGGCGCCGATCGAGCCCTTCACCGCCACCAGCGCCAGGCTGCTCTTGTCGAACAGCGCTTCCGCTCGCTTGACCGGATCGGTGACGCTCTCGACGCCGAGCTTGACCGCGACCAGCAGCTCGCCAGCGAGCTTCAACGACGCGATCAGCGCCTGCAGCTCCGGCGCGATGTCGCCGAACGGCAGCCGCGGTGCGTCAGCCGGCGGACTCCAGATCCAGGTGAAGGTGGCGAACTCCGAATGCTGCTCCCAGCGCAGCCGCGCCGCGCCGATCACCACCTGATGGTGCTTGATGCCCGGCTCCGGCAGCGGCGCGCCATGCTTCGCACAGAACGCCGCGAGACTGTCGCGATCGGCGGCGGCGCTGTCTTCTTTCGCCATCACGGCCAGCCGGACCACGGACACCGGCTGCGTCAGCGGCGTGAAGGGACGCGCATGCACCTCGTTGAGCACGCTGTCGCGCAGCGCATGCTGGGTGAAGGCGGCGAGATCGAGCGCGGTCATCGGCGGGCTCCGCACACGGACGCGTCGCTATACGAGGCTGCCGCGCGCATGCTCGACGAACCCGCAACCGAGACACGCGACGCTTGCGAGACCGCACCCGAACCATTCACCCCCGTCATGCCGCACTCCGCCTCCCCTTGCTCCCGGACGCACGATTCGCGCACGCCGCACATGTCGGTGCCAGTGTAGCGCAATTCGATGATGACGCCACGGCTGCGGCGATGTGCGCGTCCAATGATGTCGCGGCGACCGCGCGACAACAACCGCCGTCGTCCCGGCGAACGCCGGGACCCTGACCCGCGTGATCTGTCGAGGGATGTCACTGCCAGTTGCCTGCCTCACGTCAGCCAGTGGCTATGGGTCCCGGCGTTCGCCGGGACGACAGCAGTGGGTTCACATCGCAGCACGATCGGACTCGCACGTTCGTGCTATGATGCATGCACCACCCGAGCGGCTGCCCCTCACCCCAACCCTCTCAGCGCGAGCGAAGCTCGTCGCGACCGGGCAAGAGCGGAGCGAGGGAGCGCACCGCCGACGCCACAAGACATCGAGTCACACGACTGGAGATCGCAACATCCATCTGCGTGCCTGCGCCTCGCATCGCCCATCATCCCTCCAGACACACCAAAACCTCCCGCGGCGCCCGCTGCACCCGAGATCATCATCACCAAAACCCTCATCAGATGCCGAGGGCGCAGGGAAGGCCGGACCTCGACTGAGGCCCGTGGCCCCCGTGCGGAAAAATTGCACGGGGCAGGAACCACAGGTCAGCCGGACAGCCCGGCCCTCCCTGCGCGATGGGTTTAACGTCTGCTCCGTGCTCTCCCCGGGGACCGGGCTTTCTTGCCCCCGTCATCCGCGCGACACGTCATGTCACGCGAACTTAGCGCCAGCGTCGGGGCGCCAGGACCACACGGCTTGAACGTCCGCGAGCTGCCAGTCGTCGTGCGCAAGCGCACCTGACAAACCCACGGCCACCGCTCCCCGCCTCAACGTATCGTGACGACGCGTACGCCCCTCTGCATGAGACGGGATGGGGGGAGGAGAACATGATTTCGGAAAATTAGCAAGTAATTTTTTGTGCACCTGGGCCTCATGACGTGGCAGCTGCGTATGGACGCCAGCGTGTGCCCGCCTTTCTCGGGACGTCATGGCCGGGCTCGTCCCGGCCATCCACGCCGGTCAGCGAGCGCCGACGGACGTGGACACCCGGGCCTTCGCCGCGCCGTAGCGGCTTCGGCCGCGCACGCGGGTCAAGCCAGGGCATGACGAGCAACTTATTGCGGCGCGCTCGCGGTTCCGCAGATCCCATCCGCGGCGCACGCAGTTGTCACGTCGGGCGTGGTAGATCATAACGACAGGGTCTTCCCGCCATCGCCCGATGGCTGCTCACCACATCGTCTGCCTTAAGCCTCACAGGACTCCCATGACAACGCTCTCCTCGATCGTCGCGCGCGGTGTCGCGCTGGTTGGCAATGCGGCGCTGCAGTGGCGCAAGCTGCAGGGGGAGACGCCGCAGCCGGCGTGGGGCGCGGCGCCGCAGATTCCGGTGGCGAAGCCGCAGGGCATTCTGCCGACCCTGAAAATGCCGACGGCGCGCGGCTGGCGCGACGGCGAGAAGCCGGTGGCGGCGGCGGGGCTGAAGGTGAATGCGTTCGCCACCGGGCTCGATCATCCGCGCTGGATCTATGCGATGCCGGACAAGTCGGTGCTGATCGCCGAGTCGACGCAGATCCCGAGCCCGGTGCGCAACATGTTCGGCTATGCGATGCAGGCGACGATGCGCCGCGCCGCGGCGCTCGGGGTCAGCGCCAACCGCATCACGAGGCTGGTCGACGCCGATGGCGACGGCACGGCGGAGAAGCGCAACGCGTTCATGGAGAATCTCAGCCAGCCGTTCGGCATGGCGCTGGTCGGCAACACCTTCTATGTCGGCAACACCGACGGCATCGTCGCGTTTCCCTATACTGATGGCGCCGAGCGCATCACCGCACAGGGAAAACGGCTCACCACCTTCAAGCCGGGCGGGCACTGGACGCGCAGCCTGCTGGTCAGCCCCGACGGGACCAAGATTTATGCCGGCGTCGGCTCGCTCACCAACATCGCCGAAATGGGGTTCGAGGTCGAGGAGGGCCGCGCCTGCGTCTATGAGCTGGACATCGCGAGCGGCGCGAGCCGCATCTTCGCGGCCGGCCTGCGCAATGCGGTGGGCCTGGCGTTCGAGCCGACCACGAAGGTGCTGTGGACCGTGGTCAACGAGCGCGACGGGCTCGGCGACGAGACGCCGCCGGACTATCTGACGTCGGTGCGCGAGGGCGGCTTCTATGGCTGGCCCTATTGCTACTGGGGCAAGACGGTCGACGACCGCGTGCCGCAGGACCCGGCGCTGGTGGCGACCGCGCTGACGCCGGACTACGCGCTCGGCGGCCACACCGCCTCGCTCGGCCTGTGCTGGCTGCCGGCGGGCACGCTCCCGGGTTTTCCGGATGGCATGGTGATCGGCCAGCACGGCTCGTGGAACCGCAGCACGCTGTCCGGCTACAAGGTGGTGTTCATCCCGTTCGAGAACGGCAAGCCGTCGGGCCCGGCGCGCGACATCCTCTCCGGCTTCCTGGCGCCCGACGAGAGTTTTTCCTACGGCCGACCGGTCGGCGTGACGCTCGGTCCCGATGGATCGCTGCTGGTGGCCGACGATGTCGGCAATTGCATCTGGCGCGTGACGGGCGCGTGAGCGCTAGCCGGTCATTGGAGCGAGCTGGGGTAACGATCGCGGCTCACCTGCCTCTCCAGGGCTATCGTCATGACGATTCAGAGTGGCGCGTTCGTCCATCTCCTCGTCGTCATGGCCGGGCTTGTCCCGGCCATCCACGTCGACCGGCATCCTTGGAACGGCATGGATGCCCGGGCCTTCGCCGCGCCGAAGCGGCTACGGCCGCGCAGGCGGGACAAGCCCGGGCATGACGGAGAGACTAATGGGCCTCGCTCAATCGTGGCCGTAATACTGTCGATTGCAGTAGCGGCGGCCGGCTTCGTGCTTCGCCGCGCGCTGCGCCGGGGTGGCGTTCGCAGGGATCAGGAAGTCGCCGTTCGCGAACAGCTGCAGACACCTGACGTAGTCCTTGTTGCCGAGCCAGCTCCAGTCGGCCTTGGCCGGCGAGGCCGGTGCCGAGGCAAGCAGGCTGGCGGCCGCGACTACGGCGGCGGCAAGAAGGCGAACTTTTGCAATCATGATCGTGTCCCCTGATGTTCGAGGCCGCACTGTGCAGCCGATGCGGGGATCATGTTCAAAGCAGCGCACGGCCTCCGTGATGGCGCGCACACAGCAGCGGGCGCGCTGCGATGACGTGGACGCCTGCGGCGAGCCGCCGCGGAACTTGGCTCGTGCAGCGCCGTTGTCGCCGGGATTAGTTCTTCAGGAGAGTCCCATGGCCGACAATGTCGATCCGAACCACAAGCAGCCCGGCGAGAAGCAGGAAGGGCAGTATCACTACAATCCGGGCAATCAGTCCGGCAAGACCATCGACGTGGTGAAGCCCGAAGACGAGCAGGTCAACAACAAGGACCGCATCGAGAATCGCGAGCGCCCGCAATCAAGGTGAGGCGCGTCGGATTTGTCGTCATGCCCGGACTTGACCCGGGCATCCATCTCCTTGCGAAGAGTGTTTTGGATGGCCGGGTCAAGCCCGGCCATGACGCCTGAGAGGGTGCGGCCCTACCCCTCCAGCAGAAACGCCAGCGCCTCATCACAAGGCGCCGCCAGTTTCAGCGACAGCAGGTCATCCGCGCGGGTGCGGCCGAGATTGATGGCGGCGATCGGGATGTTGCGGTCGGCGGCGGCGCGGACGAAGCGGAAGCCGGAATAGACCATCAGCGAGGAGCCGACGACCAGCATGGCATCGGCCTGCTCGACATGGTCGCGAGTGGTGGCGACGATGTCGCGCGGCACGGTCTCGCCGAAGAACACGACATCCGGCTTGAGGATGCCGCCGCACATCTGGCACGCAGGTACGGTGAACGCAGCGAAATCGACGCCGTCGAGATCCGCATCGCCGTCGGGGGCAGCAGCGGCGTCATGCGCCAGCCAGTGCGGATTGGCGCGGATCAGTTCATCCTGGAACTCAGCACGCGCGAGCGTCGCGCCGCAGCCGAGGCAGCGCACGCGATCGAGCCGGCCGTGCAGGTCGATGACGTTGCTGGTCCCCGCCGCCTGGTGCAGCCGGTCGACGTTCTGCGTCACCAGCAGCGAGCAGCGGCCCTGCGCTTCCAGCCGAGCCAGCGCGTGATGCGCGCCATTGGGCCGGGCCTGGCCGAAGCGGCGCCAGCCGACCATGCTGCGCGCCCAATAGCGGCGGCGCATGTCCTCGCTGCCCAGAAACGCCTGGATGGTGACTGGCGGCGTGCGCTTCCACTGTCCGTCGCTGTCGCGATAGTCGGGAATGCCGGAATTGGTGCTGCAGCCGGCTCCGGTGAGCACAACGATACGACTATGGCTGTCAAGAAAGGATCTGAGCGCTGAGGGATTGACCATGGCGTTGCACATGTAATCGCCGGAACCGCCCTGCGCCAGTCCGCCACAGCGCGCGCGGGACCGGGTGAACCATTGCGCGCGGAGGGGTTTATCCCGCGGGAGGATCCGGCATGACCCCACGCAACGGACACGACCGCGGACTGTGGCCGCTCGAGGAGACCGACGACGACGTCGAGGACGAGCGCGACCTCTCCACCGGCGAAGGCGGCAGCATCGAACTGCCGCTGTCGTCCGACGACATTACCGAGGACGACTGACGCGGCTCAGCGCGCCGGCGGCACCGTCGCGAGCCAATGCCGCGCGATGTCGGCGCGCGGTGCGATCCACGCGGCCCCGCTGCCAGTGATGTGCGCAAGGATGCGGTCGAGCGCGCCGATCCGGCCGGGGCGGCCGATCATGCGCAGATGCAGCCCGATCGAGAGCATCTTCGGTGCGGTGTCGCCCTCGCGGACCAGCCAGTCGAACGCGTCGATCACGTAGTCGGCGAAGTCGGCGCCGCGGAAGCGCGAGCCGTTGAAGAACTGCATGTCGTTGCTGTCGAAAGCGTAGGGCAGCACCAGATGCGGGCGGCCGGCGACGTCGACATAATAGGGCAGGTCGTCATTGTAGGCGTCGCTGTCGTAGAGGAAGCCGCCCTGCTCGACCAGCAGCCGCCGCGTGTTCGGCGAGCTCGCCGACCGCGTGTGCCAGCCTAGCGGCGGCTTGCCGGTGACGCGCCGGATCGTCTCGACCGTGCGCGCAATCACGCGGCGCTCCTCGGTCTCGCCCATGCCGGCATGGCTCTGCCAGCGCCAGCCATGCGCTGAGATCTCGTGGCCGCGCGCGACCGCGTCGCGGGCGAGCTCCGGCGAGCGCTCGACAGCGCGGCCGCAGGCGCTGACCGTGACCTTGACGCCATGCGCATCGAACAGGTCCATGATGCGCCACCAAGCGGCGCGCGTGCCATATTCGAAATGGCTGTCGATGCAGGGATCGGGACCGTCCAGACGATGCACGACCTCGTAGATCGCCTCGTTGCTCGCATCACCGTCGGATACGGAGAACTCCGAGCCCTCCTCGAAATTCACCACCAGCGACACCGCGACGCGCTTGTCATCAGGCCAGCCTGCGTGCGGCGGGCGGCCGGCATAGCCAACGAGATCGCGGCGGAAGACGGGCTGTGAGCTCATGACATCAATCCGCGGTTCCGGCCATGCGATGCAGGCCGACCAGGCGATCGCTGATCAGCAGCAGCACCAGGGTGCCGGCGAGAATGAGGGTGGAGAGAGCCGCGAGCGTCGGATCGGGCGCCTCCTCGATATATTGCAGCATGCGGATCGGTAGCGTCTTGGAGCGCACATCCGTCAGGAAGATCGACACTGGATAGTTGTCGAACGAGGCGAGCAGGCTGAACAGGCCGGAGATCAGGAACGACGGCGCCAGCGCCGGCACCATCACCCTGATAACACTGCCCGCATAGGTGCAGCCAAGCGTGCGCGCGGCCTCGATCAAGGTGAAGTCGAAGCGCGAGAGGCCGGCGATCATGGTGCGCGCGACATAGGGCAAGGTGACCACGAGATGCGCCACCAGCAGCGCGCTCCAGGTCGCGGTGAAGCCGATCATCCGGAAATATTGCAGCAGCGCGATGCCGAGCACGAGGCCGGGCATCATCAACGGCGACACCAAGAGCGTCCCCAGCGCGGTCGCGCCCGGCAGCCTGCCGCGCGCGATCGCAATCGCGGCGAGCGTGCCCGCGACCAGCGAGAGCGCCGTCGACAGCAGCGCAATCTGCAGCGAGAGCGACAGCGACGGCCAGAAGCCGTCGAGCCGGCCGATGCGGCCATACCAACGCAGCGAGGCGCCGGACAGCGGCAGGTCGAACA
Source organism: Bradyrhizobium sp. HKCCYLS2038 (assembly GCF_051167655.1). NCBI lineage: Bacteria > Pseudomonadati > Pseudomonadota > Alphaproteobacteria > Hyphomicrobiales > Nitrobacteraceae > Bradyrhizobium > Bradyrhizobium sp. HKCCYLS2038. The sequence goes on from NZ_JBNPTM010000004.1 coordinate 586,919, forward strand.
CCGGCGTCGGCGAGAACGAGGCGGCGGCGATCACCGCCAGCGGCAGCACCAGGAACAGCGCGAGACCGATCGCGAGCATCCAGCAGACGATGATGGCGAGCCGCGTCATCATCTGGGCTCCCGCGACAACAGCGTGCTGAGCGCCACGACGATGACTGCGATCGCCAGCAACACGACGCCGGCGGCGGCGCCGAAGCCGGGCTCGCGCGCCAGCAGATAGGCCTTGGCGATGGTGGTGGCGAGGGTCGGGTATTTCTCGCCGATCAGCAGCGTCGGCACGACATAGGCCGACACCGACAGCGAGAACACCAGCGCGACGCCGGCAATGATACCGGGCAAGGTCAGCGGCAGGATGACGCGGAAGAACACCACGACAGGCGAGGCGCCGAGCGTCGCGGCGGCCTCGGCATAACGGCCATCGAGCTGCGCCACGACCGCGTAGATCGGCAGCACCATGAACGGCAGGAAAATGTTGACCGCACCGACGATCAGCGCCGTCTGGGTGAAGATCATCCGGATCGGATCCTCGACGATCCCGAGCGCGATCAGCACGGTGTTGATCAGTCCGTCGCTGCGCAACAGGATGGTCCAGGCGAACGCCTTCACGATCACTGAGGCTGCGAGCGGCAGGAACAATGTCGCCAGCAGCAGCGAGCGCAGCAGCCCGCGCGCCCGGGCCAGCGCGAAGGCGGCGGGATAGGAGACGACGAAGGCGATCAAGGTCGTGAGCAGGCCGAGCCGCAGCGAATTCCAGATCACGCCGAGATAATACGGCGTGCCCAGCAGCCTGGTGTAGTTCGCCGCGCTGACGCCGCCCTTGCCGTCGAGCACGCTGACGCCGAGCAGCAGCGCCAGCGGCAGCACGAACACCAGCGCGATGATCAGCAGCGAAGGCGCGACGAAGCCGAACGCGAGCATGCGCTCGCGATCCGGCGCGGATGCCTTGGTCATCGGTGCTGACAGCACGGCCTCGGTCATGGCGATGCCTCGGCGGCGAACGCGAAGGTCTCGGCCACCGGCCAGGCGAAGCGCACCTCGTCATGGACGCGCGGCAGCTCGGCCTCGCGCCCCGACAGCTCCGCCAGCAGGCTCGTGCCGGCGCCGGCATCGATGTCGACGAGCGTCCGCGAGCCCTGGAACACGACCGACCGGACGCGGCCGCTCGCCGCGTTCGCGCCCGCCTCGGCACCGAGCCGGAGCTGCTCCGGCCGCGTCGCCACGATGACTGAGGCCCCCGGCTGGAATGCACCGCGCGCCGACAGCCGGCCAACCGCTGTGATCACATCGACCATGCCGTCGCCGGCCCCGACCACCTGACCGGCGATGCGCGTCGACAGGCCGACGAAATTGAGCGCGAACAGGCTGGCCGGCCGCGCATATAATTCACGCGGCTCCGCCAGTTGCTCGATGCGGCCCTTGTTCATGACCGCGACGCGATCGGACATCGTCAGCGCCTCGTCCTGGTCGTGGGTCACGAAGATCGCGGTTGCCTTGACCTCCTGCAGCAGGCGGCGCAGCTCGACCTGCATCTCCTCGCGCAGCTTGCGATCGAGCGCCGACAGCGCCTCGTCGAACAGCAGCACGTCCGGCTCGACCGCGATTGCCCGCGCCAGCGCGACGCGCTGCTGCTGCCCGCCCGATAGCGCCGAGATGCGGCGGCCGGCGAGATGGCCGAGCTTGACCAGCGCGAGCGCCCGCTCCACCGCGCGATCGATCTCGGCCTTCGGCGCGCCGCGCACCTTCAGCCCGAACGCGACGTTGCCGGCGACGGTGAGGTGCGGGAACAGCGCGTAGCTCTGGAACACCACCCCGACATTGCGCCGGTGCGGCGACACGTGCGTGACGTCGCGTCCGGCGAGCTGGATCGTGCCCGTGTCGGGCGGCGCGAGACCCGCGATCGCCCGCAGCAAGGTGGTCTTGCCGCAGCCGGACGGACCGAGCAGAGTGACGAGCTCGCCGCGCAGGATCGTGAGATCGACGCGTTCGAGCACGGTCGCCGCGCCAAAGCGCTTGGAGACTCCGCTGATGACCAGATGCGGCGCCGCGCTCATGTCATCTCCTTGCTCCAGCGATCGACCCAGCCGGCACGGTTCTTGGCGATGAAGGCCCAGTCCGGCGCGAACAGGCTGGCGGGATCGGGATAGCCTGAAGGCAGCGGCGTCGCCTGGTTGGTCGGCGCGATGAACGCGGTCTTGGCCAGGATGCTCTGCGCCTCCGGGCTCAGATAGAAGTCGATCACGGCGTCGGCGAGATCGCCGGCCGGCGCGCCGCTGACCTTGGCGATGCCCGACGGCATCGAGAAGCCGCCGTCCTTCGGAACGGCCAGATCGACCGGCGAGCCGTCCGCCTTCCTGATCAGCGTGTAGGCCGAGAACTGGCCGCCGATCATCCAGGCCTCGCCCTGCTCCAGCAGATTGATGGCCTGCGGCGCGTTGGTGTAGACGTTCAGGAGGTTGGCCTTCAGGCTCTTCACCTTCTTGAAGGCGGCATCGATCTCGTATTGCGCCTCCTTGAACGGCTTGCCGGTCTCGAGATGCGCGGCGGCGAGCAAGGTCCAGAAGCCTTCGGTGTTGGACAGCGAGGGGATGACGATCTTCGAGTCGTATTTCGTGTCCCACAGCTCGGCCCAGCTGCTCGGTGCCGTCTTCATGCGCTTGGTCGAATAGGCGATGCCGACCCAGGGCTTCTGATAGTTGGCCCACATGCCGTCCTGGTGCACGCTGCCGTCGACCAGCTTGCCGAGATTGGGAATTGATGACGCCGACATCTTGGTGATCAGCCCTTCGGCGGCCGCCGGCAGCATCACCGGATCGTCCATGATCACGACCGAGATCTTCGGGCTCGCCTTGTCGGCCTGCATCTTCTGCAGATTGGTCAGCGAGTTGGTGCCCTCATAAAGCACCTTGCAGTCGAGCTTCTTCTCCAGCACCGGGAACAGGTCGGAATTGAAATATTTGGCGGCGCCGGCGGGACCGCCGATCACGATCTCTTTGGGAGCGGCGCGCACCAAAGCGGGCGCGGCGAAGGTGGCGGCGAAGGCCGCACCGGTCTTCAGGAGGCTGCGTCGGGAGAAGGGGTGCATGAGAGGATCCCGTGTGAGCTGTCGAGGGGTGCGGGATCAGATCAGCAAGCACCGTGCCAAATGTGCACATTTTCACGACGCAAGCTCGATCAGAGGCTTAGGCTGGAGGGCCTCCCGCCGCCTGCCCAGCCGCGGGCAGAATGTGCACATTTTTTGGAGGTGACCTGCCGCACCATTGGGCCTAGCAATCGGGCATGACGAAGCGCGCGCAGCGAATCGGGAAGGCCAATCCCGCCGAGGACGAGGCGGTGTATCAGGCCATCCTGCGTGCGTTGCTGGACGGCAAGCTGAAGGCCGGCACCAAGCTCGCGGAGACGCCGCTGGGGGCGATCTTCGGCGTGTCGCGGGAGCGCATCCGGAAAGTTCTGCATCGGCTTGGTGCCGAGCGGCGGCTGGAGATGATCCCGAACCGGGGCGCGCGGGTGCCGCGTCCGACCCTCGACGATGTCAGACGGGTCTATGAGGCGCATCGGGTGCTGGAGGCCGGCGTGCTCAGCCAGCTGGTTCTCAGGATGGACGAGGTGCTGCTCGCCCGGCTCGACGCGCATCTGGCGGAGGAGCGCGCCGCCGCGCAACGCGGCGATCGCGCCGCATCGGTCAGGCTGTCCGGGGCGTTTCATGTCCATCTCGTCGACGCGCTCGGCAATCCCGAACTGTCACGGATGCTCGGTGACCTGCTCAGCCGGTCCTCTGTCATGGTCTCCGTCTACGAGCCGGCGGCGCAGTCGATCTGTGCGGTCGATGAGCACGGCGCCATCGTGGCGGCGCTGCGCGACCGCGACCTGATGCGCGCGATCGCGGTGTCGCGCGAGCACTTCCTGCATGTCGAGGGCCGGCTGCGGCTCGAGGCCGACGAGGCGACACCGTCCCAGGATCTCGCCGCGGTGTTTGCGGGGCGGCGGCTGCGTGTCAGGGCGCGTTCGGCTTGAGCGGCAACGCGACCTTTATTTGCTCGTGAGCGCCGTCACCGCGAGCCAGCCGTGATCCGGCATGGCTTGCGTCAGCGAGCTGCAGCGCGCGATCATCAGCTCAGTGGCACGATCACCGGGCTTCAGCGCAAGGACGGCCTCAAACGATTCGATCGCGGCGTCGAACTTGCGCGCGCGATAGTGCTGCAGTCCGCGCGCATAGTCCGCGACCCAGCGCGGCCGCGGTGCGCTGAGCCCGAGCAGCTCGTGCACGGCCAGGCCCTCCTCGCGCCCGTAGACGGCGATGCGGTCGATCTCGCGGGTCAGCAAGCCATCGCCGGCCAGCCGCTGCGTGCCTTCGCCGATCAGGATGTCCGTGCCGTAGGTCTTGTTGGCGCCCTCCAGCCGGCTCGCCACGTTCACGGCGTCGCCGATCACCGTGTAGTTGAGTCGCAGCTCGGAGCCGATATTGCCGACCAGCATGGCACCGGAGTTGATGCCGATACGGATGGCGAGCGGACGGCCGTCATCGTCACAAATGTTGCTGCTCTCGACGGCGGCGCGGCAGGCCAGCGCGGCGCGGCAGCACGACAGCGCATGGTCCGGCTGCGCCATTGGCGCGCCCCAGAACGCCATCACGGCATCGCCGATGAACTTGTCGATCGTGCCGCCATGATCGACGATGACAGTCGAGATCAGGTCGAGGTAGCGCGACAACAGCGGCACGACGCGATCGCCCATGCGCTCGGACAGGCCGGTGAAGCCGGCGATGTCGATGAACATCACGCTGAGCTCCTGGATGTGGCCGCCCGGCCTGGCGTCGACGCCCTGCCGCAGCAATTGCCGCACCAGATCGGCCGGAATGAACTTGCCGAACGACGACAGCCCGCCGGCCATCTCGGCGATCGCGCCCGACAGGCTCGCGATCTCGCGCAGCCTTGAGGGATGACGCCGCACCTGTTCGAGCGCGAAGGCCTCGACGTGACGCAGCTCGGCCACCACGCGGCCGAGCGGCGCCGCGATGATCGTACGCGCCAGCGCGGCCGACACCAGCGCCGCGAGCACGGCGCCGATGCCGAGGCCGATGATCACGCGATGCAGCGCGGCCTCGACCGGCCCGAGAAATTCGGCCTCCGGAATCACCGTGACGAGCGACCAGCCGGGAAACGGCAGCGCCGTGCGCGCAACCTCGAAGGCACCATCGCCGCTCTGCACGCGGTCGCGCCAAGCGTCGTCACCGCCGGGCGCGGTGCGCATCGCCTGCTGCGCCACCGCCAACAGCGGCTGGCGGACCTCGCCGGCATTGACCTCGTCGGCGTGTTCGTCCGGTGCCGCCACCACGCCGCCGTCACGCTGCAGGATGAAGGCGCTGCCGGTGCGGCCGACCTGGAGCTGGGCGAGAAAGCGCGCGATCCGCGCATGCTCGATGATGATGGCGAGCACGCCCTGCCGCTCCTGATATACATCGATCGGCCCCGCCAGCGCGATCGCCGGGCGTTCCCCACCGGGATGACGATCGACGCTGAACCAGCGCGGCTCGTCGGCCGCGAGACTCTCCTTGAACCAGGGCTGCTCGGCAACCTTGTAGCTGGTCGGCTCGAAGCGGCGTGACGCGAACTCGATGTCGCCGGGCACCACGTCGTATTCGTCGACGCGGCGCTCGCCGGGATGATCGGTCAGCGAGATTTCCATCATCTCCAGGCGCCGGTCGCCGAGCTTGTGAGCGGCGAAGAACGAGCCGTCCGGCCAGCCGAACGCCGCCGATGAGATCGTCGCCTGCGACTGCAGTTGCGACAGAAACACGAACTCGCGCTTGTCGGCCTCGCGGGTGTCGAGCACGTTCTGCAGGAACAGCGTGCGTATCGCGGTGTGCGCGGCACGCGCCTCGCCGACGATCGCCGTCACCTCCTTGCGCACGGCGCCCGCGATCTGCGCGTTGATGGTGCTGGCGAGCTGACGGCTGATCGCCTCCGACGTTCGCCACCACAACAGGCTCGAGGCGAAAGCGGTCAGCAGGATCGCGGTCAGCACCAGTGCCGACACGGCGAAGCGGATGCTGACGGTGAGCCGCTCGTCGGCGGCTGTGCGGTTCGTTGCGCTGGCCATCATCGCAGGTCGACCTCCGATCGGCGCGGGGACGCGCGCAGCGGGAGCCGACAGAGTGCGCGTCTGTCTGGCGGGCCACAAATGCCCGCTGGCTAAGCCGATGATGCCCGCAAAGCATTGGCGCTCGGAGCCGGCCTGCGTTCGACTGGCGACAGCTCCGAAGCACACAATACCGCTCACACGCTCGTGAGCGGGATCGCCACGTAACTTTGTCGTGGCAACGGGCGAAGGAGAGATGCGCGTCGCCAAGCGATGCAAAACCCGAGAGGAGATATCATGTCCGCCAAGAAAGCCGTCACCACCCTGGCGCTCGCCGGCGCCGTCAGCACCGCGCTCGCCAGCCTCGCCATGGCCGGTCCCCTGACCAAGGCCGAAGCGGAAGCCGCTGTCGCCGCCAAGAAGGAGAAGTGCTTCGGCGTCGCGCTGAAGGGCCAGAACGATTGCGCCGCCGGTCCCGGCACCACCTGCCAGGGCACCTCGACGATCGACTTCCAGGGCAATGCGTGGAAGTTCGTCCAGGGCGGCACCTGCACCAGCATCGACGTGCCCGGCGGCAAGAAGGGCTCGCTGAAGCCGATCTGATCTCGTTCACCCCAAGCGGAAAGCGGAGACACCGCATGCGCATCGATGCCCCCCCTGCACCGTGCCCCACCATGCCGCTTCGCTTTCCGCCCCCTCTCGGCGGCGTCGCCGGGACCAGCTTCAAGCCGTCGCATCTCCAGGGGATCCTCGCAGAGGCGCCGCAGCGCGGCTTCTTCGAGGTGCATGCCGAGAACTACATGGGCGCCGGCGGCCCGCCGCATCGTCAGCTGGAGGCGATCCGCCGGGATCATCCGCTGTCGATCCACGGCGTCTGCATGTCGATAGGCGGCCCGCAGCCGCTCGATCGCGGCCACCTCGCGCACTTCCGCAACCTCGTCGCCCGCTATCAGCCGAGCCTCGTCTCCGAGCATCTGGCGTGGTCGACCCACGAGACGACCTATTTCAACGACCTGCTGCCGCTGCCCTACACCGCCGCTACCTTGACGCGCGTCTGCGACCACATCGACGAGGTGCAGAGCGCGATCCGGCGGCCGATCCTGCTGGAAAATCCATCGACCTACGTGGCCTTCCGCGACTCCACGATGAGCGAGACGGACTTCCTCCGCGCCATCGTCCGCCGCACCGGCTGTGGCCTGCTGCTCGACGTCAACAACGTATTCGTGTCCGCGGTCAATCATGGCTTCTCGCCGCAGCACTATCTGGCCGACGTCCCGCTCGCCGCGGTCGGCGAGATCCATCTCGCCGGTCACGCGGTGCAGGCCGATGACGAAGGCGCACCGCTGCTGATCGACAGCCATGATCGTCCGGTCGCCGATGACGTGTGGTCGCTGTTTGGCGACGTGATCGGGTTGACTGGCGCCGTGCCGACATTGATCGAATGGGACAGCAACATTCCGGAATGGCCGGTGCTGAAGGCGGAAGCGGCGGCGGCGCAGGCCATCCTCGATCGATCCACGGCGGGTAGTTCACGGGAGTTGCGCGATGTTGCAGCCTGACCAGACGTCCGACTACGCCGCCCAGTTCGCTGGAGCGCTGCTGACGCCGGACTGCGAGACCCCTGCTGCCGTCACGGGGCCACGGGCCAGGGCGGCCGGGCGCCGCTTCAACGTTTACCGCAACAACGTCACGGTGAGCCTGATCGAGTCGCTGATCGCGATCTATCCGGCCGTGCAGCGCATCACCGGGTCCGACTTCTTCCGCGCCATGGCGCGGGCGCATGTGCGCGAGACGCCGCCGACTTCGCCGCTGCTGTTCGACTATGGCCGCGACTTCCCCGCCTTCATTGCGAGCTACGCGCATTCCGCGGCGATGCCGTTTCTCGCCGACGTGGCGCGGCTCGAGCGGGCCTGGCTCGACGCCTATCATGCGGCGGATGCCGCGCCGCTCGACGGTCAGGCGCTCGCGCGCGTCGCGCCGGACCAACTGCCCGGGCTGCGCTTCACGGCTCATCCCGCCACCCGCATCATCCGGTCCGATTTCGCGGCGGTGACGATCTTCGCCGCCAACCGCAGCGACGACCCGGTGCCGCGCATCGACGGCTCCGTCCCGGAGGACGCGCTGATCACGCGGCCTACGCTCGACGTCGCCGTGCGCGGTCTGCCACCGGGCGGCGCTGTTTTCGCGAAGCTGTTGATCGCGCGGCAGCCGCTCGGCGCCGCGGCGGAAACGGCATTAGATGCCGCGCCCGAGTTCGATCTCTCCGCCAATCTTGCCGGCCTGATCGAGGCCGGCGCCTTCACCGAGATCCAGCTCGAGGACGCATGACGATGACCGATCAATCCATGGCGCCGGGCCCGGCGCTGTCGCTGCCCGCTCTGGCCGAGAGAGCCGTGCGGCTGCTGCAGGCTGCGACGCCGCTCAGCTTCGTCCAGCTCGTCACACGCGTGGCGCTGGCGGTGCCGTTCTGGCGCTCGGGTATTCTCAAATGGGACGGGTTTCTGAGATTGAGCGACACTGCGGTCACGCTGTTCAGCGACGAGTTCATGCTGCACCTGCCGGGCGGGCCGTATCACTTCCCGGTGCCGACGTTGATGGCCTTCCTGTCGGGCTGCGGCGAGGTGGGCTTTCCGGTGCTGCTCATTCTCGGCCTCGGCACGCGCTTTGCGGCGCTCGGCCTCTTGTTCATGACCTGCATCGTCGAGCTCACGGTGCCCGATGGCTGGCCGATTCATCTGACCTGGGCGGCGATGGCGCTCACGCTGATCGCGCATGGTGGGGGGAAACTCTCGCTCGATCACGTCCTCGGTGGATTGTTTGGCGGCGCGCACCAGGGCAAAGCCAGCCGCGGCATGTAGTAGCCATTCCACTCGCAGACGTTCTCGGGCCCCTGGCGCTTCAGCGCCATCTTCACCGGCTCGGCCTGGCCGATGCCGACGTGGAGCACGAGCAGCGTGGCGCCGATCGCATAGGCGAAGCGGGACAGGCGCAGGTCGATCAGGCGCTCCAGCAGCACCATGCCGGCGATGATGATCAGGGGATCGGTGAAGACGAAGTACTCGACCTTCAGCCCGCGGCGCACGCCGAGCGTGTCGATGCCGATCGCAGCGAGCATCAGCAGCGCGGCCTGCAGCGCCACCTGGCGCTCGCCGCGCCGGAGCGCGATGACGATGCCGGGGATGATCAGCCAGGTCAGGAACACGGTCGGCCGCGCCGACGGCTGCAGCACGAAGGTGTAGCGCCTGAACACGCCGAGGACACCGGACAGCAGCAGACCGATCGCGCCACTCAGGCTGCCGGCGGCGTCGGGCGCGTCGACATAGCTGATCATCTTCTCCAGCGGATTGAGCACGACCACGACGTCGTTGATGTCGTAGCTGACATCGAGGGCGAGCAGGCCCAGAGCGGCGCCGGCCATCGCTGTCAGTATCGCAGCGATTGTTTCAGCCGCGCTGACCCGCCACAGCCGCGCGAAGCCGAGCATGCAGGCTGCGATGCCGCCGAGCAGCGCGAGCTGGTAGACGCCGAAGCGTCCGAGCAGCAGCGGCTTCAGTCCCGCGGCCGCCGTGTTCGTGGCATCAAGGCCTGCGACGACGAGCGGCCAGGCGGTGATGGCCGCGGCGATAGCTGCGACGGCTGCGGCCAGCAAGGCCGCCCAGGCCCGCGGTGTCCGCCAGAACGACACGCTTGCGCTCGTCGCCGTTCCGAACGGCAGCACCAGCACGGGAAGGGCGGCGATCAGCAGGATCGCATGCACCTTGTTCTCGAGCCCGAGCATGCAGAGCAGCGCGGCGAGCCCGACGATCAGCGGCCGGCCGAGGCTGGCACGGCGCGCGGCCACGATAAGCAGCATCAAGGCGAGGATGCAGAACGAGGCGGCGATCATCTCGCTGCGCAGGATGCGCAGATGCATCTGGACGCCGCCGGAGAACGCGAAGGCCGCGACCGCGAGCATCGCCACGCGCCAGTCCGACACCAGCCGTCGCGCCGCCCAGGCGAAGGCCAGGATGATGCCGGACGCCGTGAGCAGCGCAGCGACGCGTCCGGCGTGAACCGCACTGACCATGGCCGCATCAAACGCCGCGCGGTCGGAGGCCGGTGGGATCCCCGACAACGTCCAGGCGTCGAGCAGGCCGAGCCGGTGCAGCAGCGCGAACCAGACCTTGACGAAAAGAATCGTGAGATAGGCCGGGTGATCGAAGAACGCCTGCGCGCCGCCGTCGTTCATGGCGAGCGCGTTGTAGATCACCATGAAGTCCATGTCGGCATTGCGCCAATAGACGGTGAAATAGCCGACCGCGACGAACGAGACGAGCGACAGCAGCAGCGCGACCAGGATGCCACCGCGCCAGCCGAACGGGGTGAGGCGGTCGAGCGGGTCGCCCTTCTTGGTCATGCGGGAGAAGCGCAAACGTCACGCTCCGCTCGCGGGACGCCAATCGGACAAGCGAACCCCGTTTTGTTTTCAGCTCTCTCCACGCCGTCATGGCCGGGCTTGTCCCGGCCATCCACGTCGTTCGGCATCCCGGGAAGGACGTGGATGCCCGGGCCTTCGCCGCGCCGAAGCGGCTTCGGCCGCGCAGGCGGGTCAAGCCCGGGCATGACGGAGCTAACCGGCAGGATCGTGCGTCGCGACAGCTCCGCCCTTGCCATCCTCAGATCGCCTTGATCTTGAAGAACGCGAAGACGACCATCTTCAGCAGCATCCAGCCGTGGCGGAAGCGGGAGATCTGGGTTTCGCCGTAGCTGCGCGCGGCGTAGCGGATCGGCAGGTCGATCGACTTCAGGTTCAGTTTCGACGCGCCGAAGATCAGGTCGAAATCGCCGAACGGATCGAAATCGCCGAAATAGGCCTTGCCCGCCTTGAGCCTGAGATAGTCGCTGCGGCGAAGTACCTTGGTGCCGCACAAGGTGTCCGTGTAGCGCTGGTTGAGCAGCCAGGAGAACAGGTAGGAGAAGGTCTTGTTGGCGATGAGGTTGAGGAAGCGCATCGCGCCCTCGTCCATCGGATAGACAAGCCGGGAGCCGTTGATGAACTCGCCCTTGCCCGAGCGCAGCGCCTCGAAGAACTTAGGCAGCTGCTCCGGCGGCATGGTGAGGTCGGCATCGAGGATCATCAGCGCGTCGCCGCGCGCCGCATCGAACGCAGTGAAGACGGCGTCGGCCTTGCCCTTGCCGGGCTGGCGCATCAGCTTGATGTCGTGGCCGGGGAACGCCGTGCGCACCCGCTCCATCTCCTCATAGGTGCCGTCCTTGCTGTGGCCCTCGATGAAGATGATCTCGATATCGGAACAGAACGCGGCGATGCGCTGCACCGCCGGCTCGATGTTGCCGCGCTCGTTGCGCGCGGGCACCACGACCGTCGCCGAGCGGACGTCGTCGCTGACGCAGCGCATCGAGCGCGAAACCAGATAGTGCCGCAGCGACAGCGCGCGCAGCCCCGGCAGCACGCTGAGGAAGCGGTTGGCAAAACGGCCGAGGCCCGCGAGCCGCAGCGGCGACAGCACGCGCTGCTCGGATTTCACCGGATCGAAATCGGCGAGCACCGCGAGGTTGCGCAGGTCGGCCGGCGACAGCACGTTCTGCTCCGGCTGCGGCATGCGCAGGCCCATCGCCTCCGCCGCCTTCAGCAGCGGATACCACAGGTGCGAGAAGTAGCCGATGACCAGCCGGGTCTCGCGCGTGCACAGCGGATGCAGCTGTTCGATGAACTGCTGGCAGTCGTCGAGCGAGCCGATCGTGTCCAGCACCAGGATGACGTCGAACGGGCCGGTCACGGCGGAAAGCGTCGCGGCATCCTCGGCGTCGCCGGCGACAAAGTTAAGGTTCGGATGTCGGGTGCGGGCGATCGCGATCTGCGCTTCGCTGAAATCGATGCCGACGCCGTAGGACGGCTGCAGCGCCGCCAGCGTATCGCCGAGGCCGCAGCCGATCTCCAGCACGCGGCTACCCGGCGGGATCAGGAAGCGCAGATAGCACTCGTCCTCGCCGTGGAAGAACGCGGCCTTGTCGCGCCAGCCGGCGCGCTCGGCGGCAAAACGGTTGGCATGGTCGAGGATCGCCGCCTTGCGCGGCGACAGGGGCCTTGGCGGCAGGGGTGTTGGCGCCGGCGCCCCGGTTGCCGCGACCTGCGGCCGCGCGTGCTCGTCCTGCCGGACCTGACTGTCCAATTCCGCCACCTGATACCGTCCTGGTTGAAAACCCCGCCCTCTAAGGCCAGCCGGGTTGGGCAGAGTCAAGGCCACCCGGGGAGGTTGGGCGGCCCCTGCGGCGCGATCCGTATTCCCAGTGGCGGATGGCAACGAGGCCACCGCCATCGTTCACGCGGCACGCGTTTGTTCAATTCATTAGCGGCCTCGCCGGCAGACGCACCGTGGCCGTCCTGGGAAGGCTGCGCGCGGTCAAGCTTGGCATCCGGCTACTGCTCGAGTATAGTCAAGATAGTCACTATAGTCAGATTTATTCTCTCATGAAGACACCGAAATCAAGCAAGGCCCCTCAACAGGACGGCGCCTGGACACTTGCCGGCGCCAAGGCGCGGCTGTCCGAGGTTGTCGAGCGCGCCCAGGCTGGTCCGCAGGTCATCACCCGAAACGGCAAGCCGACGGCCGTGGTCGTCTCAGTCGAGGAATGGTCGCGCAAGACCGAGCGCAAGGGCACGCTCGCGGAGTTCCTGCTGGCCTCGCCGCTCCGCGGGGCGGACCTCGACCTGCCACGCGCGACTGACAAGCCGCGTGATATCGAGCTGTGAATTTTCTGCTGGACACGAATGTGCTCTCGGAGGTTCGACGCCCCGCCCCCGAACGGCGCGTGATCGGCTGGCTCGATGCCGTCGACGAGGATCGGGTGTTCATCAGCACGGCTTCACTGGCTGAGCTGCGGCGAGGCGTCGAAATCATGGAGGCCGGCCGGCGCCGGACGGCTCTCGGGGCCTGGCTGAGTCATGACCTGCCGCAGCGCTTCGCAGGCCGCATTCTTGCAATTGATCAGGCGGTCGCGATGCGCTGGGGCGACTTGATGGCCGCGGGCCACCGGCGAGGCATCGCGCTGTCGGTGATGGACGGGTTCTTCGCGGCCACCGCCTCGGTGCACGGACTCACGCTCGTCACGCGGAACGTGAAAGACTTCGCTGCGACCGGAACGCCACTGTTCAACCCGTGGGATGAGCAGGCGCCGTGATCTCCTGCGCGTGCCGTCCCGCGCTCACCGCCCGCAGCAGAACTTGTATTTCTTGCCGCTGCCGCACGGGCACGGATCGTTGCGGCCGACCTTCGCCGCACCGGCGGCGCGCTTCGGCTCCGTGATCACGGCGCGCGTGTCACCCGCGACGAAGCGCCAGGCGCCGTCGTCGTCGCGGCGGAATTGCGAGACTTCATGATGCTCGATGGTCTGGCCACCCTCGCGATAGGTCGCGACGAAGCTGACGACACCGTCGGCATCGCTCTCCTGTCCACGCGTCGTCGAGACGATGCGCAGGCCGAGCCAGGTCGCCCGCGTGGCCCAGGTCTTCGCAACGGCGGCATCGAAGGCGCCACGCCGGTCGGCCGCGAGCGTCGCTGCGATGTAGCCGATGTCGCCGCGCGTATACGCCGTGTAGCGCGAGCGCATCAGCGCCTCGGCAGTCGGCGGCAAGGCATCGCCGAGCAGATAGGGACCGCAGCAGCGGTCGAAGGGCAGCGGTGATCCGCACGGGCATGGCATGCGGTGACCTCTAGCATCGATGCGCCGTGGTGAAAATCGACGGCGGGCCGCCGGACCCCGCGCACCGGCTCATCGCTTCCGCGTTCCTTGGACTGCAGCGCCGCGACGGCGACCTGCTCGCGCTTCGACATGACTGGCTGTACCAGATCGGTGAAGGCGACCGCGCGCAGCAGATCCCGTTTCCCACATTCAAGCTGGACGACAGGCTCGGCGTCAGCTTCGACCTGTCAGACGTCGTGCTGGTGGGGCTCATGGGCCCTCAACCCCCGCCGTTCGTGAACAACGGCGCACTGATGCTCGTCCCGCGCTAGGCGCGGCGAAGACGCGGGCGGCCTCGCAGACCGGGACGTTCAACTATCGCACGCTCAGCGCGCCCATTGCGCGCCGACTGGAGTCCGGCAACGCCTCTCACCTGCCGGTTGTGACTCCAAAGCCGCAGCGCACCACTCTTCACCGCTGCCGCCTCCACCACACGCGCCATGCGGTTTCGAATCCAGCGAATCCGTGTTAACCATTGGTTAAGAACAAGGGTGTTGGGCACTTTGCTGACCGGCCCGGCCCCGCGCGGACCAGAACCTTCCCGGCGCTGCCTCATTACGTGGCGCTCGTGACCGCAGCCCTCCGCATCATCGGCGGACGGGCGCGTGAGAGACCAACGATTTCTTCGCGCGACGCCAGCCAGGCCGCAAGAAACTAAGGCCCGCCTTCGATGCGGGCCAGCTCGATTCCCGATCATACGTGAACCCGGTGCCGGCGCGAATCAGCGTTGCGTGCAAACGCAGTCGCTTGCCCAGCACCATCGATTGGAGCAGCCCCGATGGCTGAGGAGTCTGTCGTCGCATCGATCATTCCCTGGCGGGAGCCGAAGACGGCCAAGCCGCGTCCGAAGCGCGCCAAGGTCGTCAAGCCGCGGCCGAAGCCGAAGGCCGAGCGAGCAGAGAAGACCAAGGCGGCCGCGCTCGACGACGAGATGCTGGCGTCCGAGACGCTGATCATGCCGGACTTCCTGGAGCTCGTGAACGAGCCGGCCAAGGCTCCGGGCAGGATAGCGAGCAAGCCTTCGGCGAAGGCTCCGGGCAAAGCTCCCGCCGCGACCGAGCTGCCGCGCACGGAAGCGGACGACGACTTGGTGATGCCGCTGCAGGTGTCGCCCGCCATGGCGGCGCCGCGCGAAACGTCGCTGGCTCTCGACGGCGAGATCGTTCCGGCTGCTGCGCCGGTCATCGCGGCCAAGACGGAGCGCGCGCGTCTCACCGCGTCCTCGGTGATGCTGCAGTTCGCGGCGCTGGCGCTCGCCGCCGTCGGCATGGCCATGAACGGCTGGTTCGCGCATTCGCTCGGCGCGAACAGCACGGCCGGCTGGATGTTTCTTGCGGTCGGCGTCACCGCCGACCTCGTCGCACTGGTCATGCCGACCTGCGCGGCACGGCTGTGGCAGGCGCGGCACCGCGCCTCGGCACTGGCCGGCTGGAGCGTGTGGGTGATGACCTTCGTGTTCGCGGTCACCGCCGGCATCGGCTTCGCCTCGACCAACATCAGCGACGTGACGCTGGCGCGCGCCTCACGGGTCACGCCGGCCGTGCAGACAGCGCAGACCGCGCTCTCCGATGCGATGAGCGCGCGCGACCGCGAGTGCAAGGGCGGCGTCGGCAAGTTCTGCAGGGAGCGCGAAGCGGCGGTCGCCGAGCGGCGCCAGGCCCTCGACGCCGCGATGGCCACCGTTAGCCAGACCGCCGACCCGCAGACCGAAGCCGCGATCAAGCTGGTGGCCTGGGTGTCGCGCGGCGTGGTGAAACCCTCCGCCGACGATTTCGTTATGCTCCGCCTGATCCTGCTGGCGCTGCTGCCGCAGATCGGCGGCATCCTGCTGATGGTGGGCCGGCGGGTGTGAGTTGCGCGCCGGCGGCGAGGGATTCGCGGGACGACGGACTCATTCAGCCGGGCTTTGAGCGCGCCTTGCCCGAGCGCCGCTTTGCGGGCGGATGAGCGGCGCGCCAGGCGCTTTCCAGCGCCATGCGCAGCAGGCCGGCGTCAGCCTCGGCCAGCGACACGGTGGTCCAGCCCTGGTCGCCCCATTTGTTCGGGACGCGGCGAAATACGCCCGGCGCCAGGCCGGCATAATGCTCCTGCTCGTCCGGGGTGAGCAGGATGTTGGCGGAGGCGCCGTCGCCGGCCAGCGTCGCGAACGTCCGGTGCAGCTTGAACGCCGTCCGATCGAAATGCGGCGCGGCCGTCGTTCCCGCCAACGACAGCGCGAGCTTGCGAAATTCGACTGCCTTCATGTCGGCCGCACTGTCCTGCCCATGTTCGTCCGTGCCGCCTGCGCGACCCGCTAGTTCAGCGGCAGGATAACCGTTGGCGCGCCGTCCGTCCCGTTCGACGAGATGGCGTTGGTTTTGAAGGAGCCGATCTGGCCGCCGCTGGCGAGCAGGCCGGTCGTGTTGTTGTGAACGTTGGAATTGTTGAGGATCGCCGCCGCCGCCGCCACGCCGGTCGCAGCGATGCCGGCTCCGCCGTTGTGCGAGGAGTTGGTGCGGTCCACGAAGACCACCGAGGAGACCGCGCCCGCCGATGTCGCCGTAATGCCGTTGCCGGTGTTTCCGGTCGCTACGCTGTCGCGCACGGTGATCTCCGAGATGCCGCCGCCGCCGGTGCCGTCGATCACGAACCCGGTCGCATTGTTGGCGAGCAGCGTGCGGTTGACCACGCCGGAAATCGAGGTCGCCCCGGCGCGCCCGATCACCTTGACGCCGCCAAAGCTCGCCGTGCTGCCGTTGTTGGTGATCACGGTGTCGGTGACCGACAGCTTGCCGGGCGTGGTCGGCGTGAACAGGATGCCCCATTGCGTGAAGCCGAATATCTTGCAGTTCTGCACCACCAGCGAGCCGCCGCTGTTGAACAGGACGCCGTTGAGACCGGTGCCGACGCCATCGATCACCAGGCCCTCGAGATAGACGGTGTCGGCGGCTGCAGCGGAGACGACGATGCCGTTGGTGCCGGAGACGAGTACGCCGGCGACGCCCGATTCGGCGACGATGCGGATCGATTTGGTGATCGTGACGGCGCCGAACCCGCCGGGATCCATCGTATTGATCTCGCCGCCCGCGGCGGTTTTCGATATCGCGCCGGCAAACGTCTTGCAAGGCGCGGTCCGGCTGCACGGGTTGGCGTCGTCACCGACGCCCGACACCCAGGTGCGCGTCGCCTGCGCCTGTGCCCCGCTCGCCCCGAGCAGCAGCCAGATCGCACACAGCATCATCGTCACGACACGAATTGTCTTCACGGCGCATCCTCGCATTTGATCGAAGTGAAACATGGGACAGGTCACACCGGGACAGGTCACGGCTGCTTGACCGGCGTGCTCTGGAATTTCTGGCCGGCCGGCGCACCCTCCGGGTACATGTCGAAGGTCAGAACCGGCTTCGCGTCGGCCGGCAGCTCGAACTCCGCCGTCGCCTCGCCTTCATCCTCGGTCTTGAGGTCGCCGAGCGGCCGCACGCATTTGAGAAAGAGATGATAGACGGTGTTCGGCGCCGCTGTTATCGCGACCTTGGCGTGCAGCCGTCCGTCGGCCTGCCGCGCAATCAGGATCGTGCCGCCGATCCGCGCCGGATCATCCGCTTTCACGTCGGAATTGCCGCAGTCGGAAAAGTCCTGCCGGACGAGGAGTGCTTCGGCCGTGCGGTCCCCGCCCTGTGCCTCGGCGCACACGGCCGCGACGGGCGCAATGAAAGCGATCAGCGGAAGCAGTAGTCGGCACCGGCGCGGCAGGCGGCACATCTGGATCTCTCCACGTCGTCGGGTAATGTCGTCGGGTCGTTTGTGATCTGGATCAGACGTCGGTCAGACAGGCATCAGCATCGCAATCGGATCATTCCGGCCGGGTGGTCGGGCCGGCGACCATGACGATCGATCGCCGCGCATTCGCATCGAAATAGATTCAAGACATCAAATTGACGGCGCTGCCGGCGCCGTCGCTTCAGCAATCCGTCCGTCGCGAACGGCAACTCACCGTACATCCGGACACCAAGAGTATGGCGCATACGCCCTCAACTTGGAATAGAAATCTTTGCTGCAGCGCGTAATGGCGCGAGGTAACAGCGCCCTCAGGCAGAGGCACGATTCGACTCGCGTGGCGCAGATACCACGCACAGCGGAGACAACGTCATGCGCAGGTCATTGTTTGAAGTAGTGCGAACGATGAATGCATCATGACGCATCAACTCATGCGTACGATGGCGTAGCTCGCTCACCTCCGGATCGCATCATCCGCGTTTCGAAGGATCCCGCGGCTGCGCATGATCGACACCCGGACTGATCGCCACCGTCGCGCCCGCGGCGCCGCCGGCTTCGTAGGCTGTCATCGACACCATGCGGCTCGCACTGCGCTGCGTCCGCAGGTTCAGATCCAGCTTGTCGAACTCGGCATCGACGACCGAGGTCTTGAGCACGACGAGGCCGCGGCTGGTGGTTGCTTTCACCTGATCGCGATCGGCCTTCATCGCCACCAGCCGTTCCCCGATCGAGGCGACCATGCCGAGCGCAAACGACGCGTTGGCGAGATGCCGGTCCTGGTGGCGGAAACGGCGATAGTCGGCCGAGGTCTTGAAGCGGCCGAGCTCGGCGCGCACGGCGTTGTCGATCAGCTCGGCCAGGTAGTGCGCGACCTCGACATCGGCCGAGAGGCCGAAGAACACGTAGACATTGTCGCCGGCGGCGTTCTTCCCGCGCCACACCCGGCAGTCGCAGAACAGCGCGATGGCGCCGATGCAGTCGTCGAGCGGAATGCGCTTCTTGCGATAGGTCTCGTAGACCTTGCGCTCGCAGGCCGAGGCCCGCAACTCGACGTCCGACAGCGACAGATCGTGGCGGTCGAGCAGCTCGGCGACCTTGGCGGCGGCCGACAGCGCCTCGTGCTCGGTGCAGCCATTGGCAATGGTCTTGGCCCGCAGCGCCTGGATGCGCGACTTCAGCTTGTCGAGCGCGGCCGGATCGGCGGCGGCAGAATCGAACGTCTGGTTCACGGGTCAATGCTCATGGGTGTCCGGGCCGGCGCATCACAGACGGGGGCATGTGGCAGAGGGTATCCGGGAAGACCACTAATTGAGCCTTTTGATTTCAACCAAGTTGATGGAATTTCATCTCTGCTGCCCGTGGGGTCACGTCGATCGGAATGGCAGACTGTAGCGGAGCGAGGCGAGCGATGCCCCAGCAACTCACAGGGATCACTGACGCCGATCAGATGGCGTCGAAGCC
The DNA here is from genome assembly GCF_051167655.1 of Bradyrhizobium sp. HKCCYLS2038. Lineage (NCBI taxonomy): Bacteria > Pseudomonadati > Pseudomonadota > Alphaproteobacteria > Hyphomicrobiales > Nitrobacteraceae > Bradyrhizobium > Bradyrhizobium sp. HKCCYLS2038. Next base: position 605,951 of record NZ_JBNPTM010000004.1, read on the forward strand.
TCGATACCCGCCCGTCCAACCGAGCTTGCCGCTCGGCCTCACTCCAGCTTCAAGTTCTTTCAGGCTCCATGGATTGCGGAACCGGACGAGCCCTCGGAACCTTGCAAGTATTATTACGGACTCGTCCGGATTTCGTCGTCCAAGTATGGTTGTGATGACAAGTTCAGCAACATTCTGGAAAGGGAGCGCGTCCGTGACAAACGAGAGACGCCAGGATGTGTATTCCCGAATGGTGGAGATGGCCTTCAAGGCCGACGTACCTGGAGCAACAGCCTTCGACCGGCTGAAATATCTTCGGGATCTGCTGCATGAATTCGGATTGGACATCGTTGAGCGCAATTTCGCGCCCGACCATCAGCCTGAACTCAGCAATATCAAGACCGGCGCGGTCAGGCCCCTGGTTTTCGGAAATTCATGGGACGAATCGCCGTCGTCAGCGGTCGTCTGATCCTTCACTCCTCATGCGCCGCATCTGTCCCCCGACAAGCGTGACGCTGAGCACATACAGCCAGCCCTCGTAGAAATCGAACAGATGCGAGTTGAACACGGAACTTGTGACGTTCTGTACAACCGCAAGGCAACCAATCAACGCAAGAAGCCTGAACCGGGGCGGTCCCACGCTCCTGTGGAACATGTAAAAGTGGGCGCACCACATGGCGTACAGCAACACACATCCGACGCCCCCCCACTGAACCCCTGTGGCCAGTGTCTGATTGTGAGGATTCTCGACGACCTCCCCCCTAAGACCGGTCTTACCCTCGGCTGCGGCGGCGAACAGTGTCCTTGTCGAGCCGGTCCCATGCCCGATGATCGGAGCCGAGCGCATGAAGCCGATCGATTTGCGCCACATCTCCAGACGCTCGGCGCCACCGGCCGTGTAGTCGCCGACCATTACATTGTTCGTCTGAAAGGCATCGAACTCCCTCAGAAGCCGTGACATCTTCATTTGCAGATTGGGCGACGTCGCCCAAAGGCCGGCAGCCAGGATGCAAGATCCCGACACTGCGAGTACGAGCTGCCATCCGCGCGCATATCGCGTTCCGATGACCAGAAGCATCGCCGGGACGTAGAAGAATGCTGTTCGCGCGACATTCACGACAACCAGATTCCCGATGAAGGCGGCGGAGGTGGCGCCCCATGCAATCGCCTCCCGCATCCGCGCCCCTGTGATGCACTCGGCGGCGAACGCGACACACACCAGGGCGATGAACGAAAAGCCCTGGCTCTGGTCGATGTAGTTCTTCACGGGAACGCCGACCTCCTTCCCCGTCACGGCGCCCCAGAGGCTCGGATCGGCGAACATCACGAAAGAGACGGCGAGCAGGACAAGATTCGATCCGACGTAGGTGGCAAAGATCAGTCGCGCGCGACGAGTCTTCTGAAAATGGAGAAAGAGCGGGGCGAACCACAGCAGCTTCGCGACCTTCTCGATGGCGTGGACCCGCTGCGACCAGGGCACACCCTCGGCCCATGCCACTCCGGCGATCGCGATGACCACGAGCGCCAGCGGTAGAGCACAGGCCGGACGCCTGAGTTGTTCGATGATTTCCCGATAGCCGTGCGTGACGCACAGCATCGGTAGAATGGCGACCAGCAGTCCGGTCGCAACTGCCGTCGACCACGGAAATGTCGCGGCCAGGACCACGATCAGGAAGTCGATCAATCCACTCCGGACATGCCTCGCGCTCGGCTCGTGGGGGCCGCTCCAGACCAGCAACAGCAGCCTAGTCCAAGCCAGGAGTCGGGCCGCGCGTGCCGGAATACGGGGCCACACCGGTGCGCTGCCGGAGACGGACATACGTCGATGTGCTTCGATCATTCTATCCACCACCGCCCCCGATGGCGCTGCGTCCCGCTCGATGACTTCGGGCGATCTTCACTGGCGTCCCGCCACCCGGACCGGCGCCGCAATGAGCGAACAGAAGCTCTTGATAGAGCGCGAGGTAGCTATCCACCATCCGATCAGCCGTGAAGTAGCGCGCGTAGCGAAGGCGCGCATTGGCGCCCATCTGCTCCGCGAGACCGGGGTTGTCCTGCATGGTGACGAGCGCTTGACGCAAGGCGTCGGGATCGTTCGGCGCAACCACCAGCCCGGTTTCGTTGTGAATGTTGACAAAGCTGGTGCCGGTGCCGATCTCGCTGGAGATCATGGGCTTGCCGAACATGGCGCCTTCAAGAAGCGAAATCCCGAAGGCTTCCGATCGCAAGTGCGAGGGGAACACTACCGATTGGGAGAGTTCGAGAAGGGCCACCTTGTCCTCGTCGGACACGGCCCCCAGAAAGCGGACGTTCGAGAGACCCAGCCGCTTCGCATGACTTTGCAGCGGCTGCTCGATGGGTCCGGCACCGACGATGACCGTCAGGTAGTCGGTTCCCCTCAGCGCTTCGAGCAGCACATGGAGTCCCTTGTAATAGCGGAGAACTCCCACGAATAGAAAGAACCTGCCGGGAAACATGGCACGCCATTTCGCGAGCCGCGCCCGGTCGGGTTTCGGATAGGTCGTGCGATCGAGACCAATGGGGATGACTGTGGTTCGGTCCCTGTGACGCCTCAACGTGTCGCTGGATTCGAGATAGTTCGGCGATGTCGCGACGATCTTGTCCACGCTCCTGAGGAAGCGCTCCTGTAACGGCGCATAAAGCTTGGCGAGCCATCGCTGGCGAATGATGTCCGAATGATACGTCAGAACCGTGGGCTTCGACACGGCAGCCAAGAGGTGGACCAGGTCTCCGAATGGCCAGGGATAGTGAAGATGAATGACATCGGCGTCTGCAGCGAGACTCCTGAACCTGCCAAACGCAGCGAGCGACATGCCGGTCGATGCAATCTCGGCATCCCGCCTGATCCGGTGGCCCCTGTGATTGTCAACCTGTCTGGTGTCGTCACGGACGGTCTTGCTCAGCGAGAGCACCTCGACGTCGATTCCGCGGTTTACACAGCCATGTGCGAGCTGAAAAATGAACTGTTCAGTCCCTCCGACGGTGTCGGGAAAATAGGTCTTGTAGAAGTGCAAAATGCGCAAGACTTGACTCAATCTGTGTTCGGAGGACGCATCGACGTTCGCAACGTTACGAATTGCTCCGCATGTCAGCGGGGCGCTGCGGGCTCGGCAGCGGCTGTGAGTCTGGCGGGAGAGCCCACGTAGGTACCCGGCACGTCCAAGGACTTGATCACCGTGGCGCCAGCCCCGATCGTAATCCGGTCGCCGACCGAAACGCCATCGATCACGACTGCACCGGCGCCCAGGAATACGAAGCTGCCCAGCCGCGACCGCCCTGCCACGACCGCGTTGACCGATACATGCGAAAAATTTCCCACCGTCGACTCGTGTTCGACGATCGCACCGGTGTTGATGATGCAACCTTCACCGACCCGCGCGGACGGGCCGACGTGAGCATGGTGGCCGACGAAACATCCGGGACCAATGCTGTCGTAGGAATGTATGCTCGCGTCTGTTGCAATGACCTTGGCGAGAGGCCAGCCCATGGACCGCGCGAACTCGAACTGCGCGGTCCGCAGCGTACCATCCCCGATCGCAGGCATGCACGACCAGCCCATCGGCATTGCATGCTCCAGTGCCCGCACCGCTGGAAACCCCAGGAAGTTCTCGCCTTCCCTCGCATTGTCGTCCACGAACATAAGCGACCTGACGCCGCCCGTGAGCGCGACTTCAGCAACGCTGCGGGCGTGCCCGCCAAACCCGAGTATGATCAGCCCGTCGGGCAGCATCGATCGGTTTACCTGGCGAAGAAGGCTCGGATGGAGCTGCAGATTGATCGAACATTCTCGTGCGACAAGTCTGGAAAGCTCGGCAGATTGATGCCGCTAGCACTCAGCATTTCAGCGACTGGAAAACGGTCATGGGTCTTGCAGTGGGGCAAGGTGTGGGCCGGATAGAACACCGGCCGCGTCTCCACATTGTCATTCTTCAACCAGCCGCGAAGATCCTGGCGGGCATCCGGATCGTGGAGAACGATCGAGCACATCCAGAACGAACTCTGTCCATCGACCGGCTCACCGAGCATGGTCAACGGCAGGCCATGGAGTTCTTCCTTGTACCAGGCCGCAATTTGCCGCTTTCTTGCGATCACCGTGTGCGGATTCTCCAGCTGAGCCAATCCGATCGCCGCGCAGACGTTGGTCATGCGGTAATTGTAGCCGACCGCATCGTGCCAATATTCCCGATCCGGCGAAACCGCCTGCGTCTTGAGATGGAATGCGCGGTCAAGCGTCTCCTTCGTTCTGGCGACGACCATTCCGCCCTCTCCGGTGGTGATCGTCTTGTTCCCGAAGAAGCTGAAGGTCGCCACATCACCGAACGTCCCGGCGTGCCGGCCCTTGTAGTAGGTGCCGAACGCCTCCGCACAGTCCTCGATCAAATAAAGGCCATGTTCGTCGCAGACGGCAACGAGCTCATCCATGTCGCAGGGATAGCCATAGAGATGAACGGCCATCACGGCCTTGGTGCGGGGCGTAATTCGACGTCGCACATCGTCAGGATCGAGTTGCCACGTCTGCTCGAGCGAATCTACGAAAACCGGGGCCGCCCCGGTCTGCAGGATCGTATTCACGGATGCAATGTAGGTCAGGGCGGGGACGATGACCTCGTCTCCGGCACTAAGGCCCAACGCCTCCATCGCCAAATGCAACGCGACGGTTCCGTTGCAGACCGACGTTGCATGGCGAGATCCTACGAACTCGCCGAAGGCGCTCTCGAAGCGCTCGACGAATACGCCCCGGGAGGAGATCCAGGACGAGTCGATGCACTGATTTACATAATCCTTCTCTCTACCCTTGAGCGAAGGACGGTACAAAGGAATGAATTCCTTCGCGGAGGCCGTCGTCGCGGTCGAAGCATCCCTCCTCTGCACGTTACCCCCTTCACTTGGTAGTTTAATGCTCGGGACTGGTATTATGAGACTTTGCTTTCCATTTCAACGTGCGTATAGAGCGTTTCTATGGACGCCATAGAAATAATACGACATCGTTAAGCACTGTCGGAAACGCGCAACAGTAATTGCTCGGTATGGTTGTAGCGGACGATTGTGCGACGGAACGATCGTGCGCCGTATGAACAGACTCGAAAGGAGGATCTTGAGGCATGGAGTTGGGTAATCCGAAGCGGCGCGTCGCGCTGATTACAGGCGTGACCGGGCAGGACGGAGCATACCTTGCCGAGTATCTCCTGGGCCTTGGCTACACGGTGCACGGCATCAAGCGGCGCTCGTCCTCCTTCAACACCGCGCGGGTCGATCATCTCTATGCCGATCCGCATACTGGCAACGTGCCGTTCCTGATGCACTACGGCGACATGACGGATTCAACCAACCTGATCCGGCTGATTCAGCACATCAGGCCCACGGAAATCTACAATCTCGCCGCGCAGAGTCACGTCGCGGTCAGTTTCGAAAGTCCGGAATACACGGCAAATGCCGACGCGCTGGGCGTGCTGCGGCTGCTGGAAGCGATCCGCATCCTCGGCATGGAAAAGGAAGCGCGTTTCTATCAGGCCTCCACATCCGAGCTCTATGGGCTCGTGCAGGAGGTTCCGCAGCGGGAAACGACCCCTTTCTATCCACGTTCGCCTTACGGCGTCGCGAAGCTCTATGGCTACTGGATCACAGTGAACTACCGCGAAGCCTATGGCATGTTCGCTTCGAACGGCATCCTGTTCAACCATGAGAGCCCGATCCGGGGCGAGACCTTCGTCACGCGCAAGGTCACGCGCGGCGTGGCTCGCATCGAAGTCGGTCTCGACGACGTGCTTTATCTGGGCAATCTCGACGCCAAGCGGGACTGGGGCCACGCCCGGGACTACGTCGAAGGCATGCACATGATCCTGCAGGCCGACAAGCCGGACGACTTCGTGCTAGCGACGGGCGAAACCCGCTCGGTTCGCGAATTCGTCGAATTGGCCTTCGCCGAGGTCGGGCGCACGATCGCTTGGCGCGGCGAGGGTGTCGAGGAAACCGGTATCGACCGAACCAGCGGTAAGACTATCATACGGATCGACCCGACCTATTTCCGCCCCACCGAAGTCGACCTGCTGATCGGGGATGCCACCAAGGTGCAGGCCAAGCTTGGCTGGAAAACCAGGACCAGCTTCTCACAGCTCGTCAAGGAAATGGTCGCGGGCGATCTCGAGATCGCGCGGCGCGAGGTTTCCAACGGCAGCAACGCCGGCTGAGCCGAGGAGCACATGGCCGCACCATCGAAACCGGCCGGGTATGGCTTGAAGGCGATGCGTCATGTTCAGACTGGTCGGCTACGTGGGCGTGCTGCTCGCCTCGTTCTTCGCGGCGTTTTGGCTGATGGATCGGCACGCCGACCAACATTCTCCGCTGCTTGGCACCCATGTCCTCTACGAGCTGACTGCCGAGCAACGCCCGGAGGTCTGTGCCACTCAACGAAGCACGATACGTTTCAAAGGCAGCATCTGCGACGTGAGCGGCGACAACCTGTCCGTACTCTGGACATCGTTGGCCAATATCACCAACGCCCAACCGTCTTGCGGTCCCCAGCGCGTTGTAAGCTGGGCGCGCAGAGATGGAGAACCAGCCTACAACGGAAGATTCCTGGGCAGTTGCGGGCGGCGCCCGGATTATTTCGACGCGATGCCATCGACCTTCGCACCGAACGAGCTGCGCGCCTCGCGTGACTAGCCGACCTGGAGAACCAGTTGCGATGAACTCTGTCTCGACCCGCCAGATCGCAGCCGGCCTGTCGCCCGGCGCCACGGGCGGACCCGACGCGCCAGGGGCCATCTCTGCATATGCCCTCGGCATATGGCGAGCTCGCTATTTCTGGATCCACCTCGCACTTTCCGACCTGCGCTCCCGCTGGCGCAGATCCTACTTGGGCATCCTCTGGACGATCATCCAACCGCTGGGCCTGACGCTGCTCGTCTCGATCGTATTCGGAAAGATCTTCCACACGGATATCGGCGCCTACGCTCCCTACATCCTGTCAGGCCTGATCGTGTGGGAATTCGTCGTCGCCTCGGCAACCGGAGGATCTCTCACCTTCGTGCAGGCCGACGCCTACATCAAGCAATGCGCCCACCCGCTCGCCATCTACAGCCTGAGGACCGTGCTGACCAACCTGATCTGCCTCACGGTCGCCAGCATCGCTCTGATCGCGTGGGTCGGAATCTCTATGCCGTCGAACTTCGGATGGTGCTGGCTTTCGGCGATCACGCTGCTTCCGATCCTGCTGCTGATCGGCTGGCCGCTCGCGACGACCCTCGGTTACATCGGCGCGCGCTTTCGTGATCTTCCCCATGCACTCGGGCTTGTACTCCAGGCTTTCTGGTTCGTCTCGCCCATCTACTTCGAATCCAAGGTCTTCAGGAACGGGGGCCTTTCAGTCCTGGTCGACATGAATCCGATCTATCATCTTCTGCAGATCGTTCGTGCACCGCTTCTGCACGGCGAATGGCCGACGCTCGAGAATTACGCGTTCTGCCTGGGATCCATCATCGTCCTGACCGTCGTCGCCGTGGCGACCGGCCGACGCGCCGAGAAAACAGTGATTTACTATCTATGAGCGCCATTTTCCTGAAAGAAGTCGACCTTCACTACCAGTCGGTCGCCTTCAAGGAGCGCTCGCTGAAGAGCCTCCTGACCGGCGTCCTGCGTCCAGGGACGAAACCAGGCATCGATGACATCTACGCCTTGAAAAAGATCTCCGTCGAGATCCGGGCGGGTGACAAGGTCGGTCTGCTCGGCCATAACGGCGCCGGCAAGACGACATTCCTCAAGATGGTTGCGGGCCTGTATCCGATTTCCGGCGGCGTGAGGTCGATCGAAGGCAAAATCCGCGCTCTTTTCGATTTGAGTCTCGGCTTCGAGCCGGATGCCTCGGGAAGGGAAAACATCCTCTATCGTGGACTTCTGCTGGGCATGACACCGCGATCGATGCGCGAGATGGAGAGCGAGATCGTCGAGTTCGCAGGTCTTGGCGAGTTCATCGACTACCCGGTCAAGACCTATTCGGCCGGGATGCAGGTGCGGCTGGCCTTCGCCATATCGACCGCCGTGAGCGGCGACCTGCTTCTGCTCGACGAGGTCATCGGCGCCGGCGACGCCGCGTTCATGGCAAAGGCCAGGAAGCGGATCGCCTCGCTGATCGATCGCTCCGAGATCCTGGTTCTCGCATCGCATGACATGGGGGCACTGAAGACGCTCTGCGAGCGCGGCCTCGTCTTTCACCGTGGCGAGCTCGCCTTTGACGGGCCAATCGACAACGCAATTGCCGAATACCAGCGGCTCAATGGCTTGAGCTGACGTCCGGTCGGCGGACCCGCTCGATGTGACACAAGGTGGAGCACTCCAGTGAACAAACGCCCTCTTCGCGCAATGTGGTTGCTCAACCATACGACAGCGCGACGATTCGAGGTGCCGATGCTGAAGCGGCTGGGCGTGAAGGAAATCTTTCTGCCCAAGAGCTATCCGTCGGATCCCTCGTTTCGATCTGCTTCCGTGGATTGGACGGAAGATGATGATCTCACCATCCCCAAGGATGACCTGGCGATCTTGAACGCGACCGATTGGTACGAAGAACCCGGGTTCGAGGCATGGGAAATCGCCAGCAGGCATTTCGACGTCGCCTTCTTCATCGTCTGGAAGAGCAGCTTCCTCAAATCGATCACGCGTCATTTTGGCGGGGCCAAGATCTGGCGGGCATATGGCCTTCCAAGTCCGTACACCTACGATGGTGTGGTCGCCGCCGCGGCGGCCGGACGTGGCGGGCCGATTTGGACGACGCAGACCACGTCAGACCTGTGGTTTGGCCAAGCCTACCAGCATTTGGCCAAAAACGAGCCACGACACATCGCGGAGCGCGCCGTGTTCCTGCCGGCGGGACTGCCTGAGACGGCCATCGATGACCAATGGACCGGCGAGGACAAGCGCATTCTGTTCGTCTGCCCAGACGTTGGTTTCAATCCATATTACCAGCGCATCTATGAAGAGTTCAAAAGGACGTTCGCCGGCTTCCCGTACGCGGTCGGTGGAGCGCAGTCGATCCGTCTTGACGACGACCGCGTCCTCGGCTTCGTGTCCAGCGAGCAGCACCGGCAGAACATGCGCCGATTGGCGCTGATGTTCTATCATGGCACCGAGCCGAACCACGTTCACTATCACCCTTTCGAGGCGGTGCGGACCGGAATGCCGCTGGTCTTCATGGCGGGAGGACTCCTCGACAGGATGGGCGGCTTAAAGCTGCCGGGCCGGTGCGAGACGCCGGCAGAAGCTCGCGACAAGGTCAAACGCATCTTGGCCGGCGATCGGCGGCTCATCGGCGACATCCGCCAGAGCCAGACGCGCCTTCTCGATGCGATGACGGCGCAATATTGCGAGCCGTTCTGGCGGACCGGGCTCGACCAGGTCCTACGCAAGCACGCGGAAGCGCGACCGGCGCTTCGCGCCGCGAACGAGAAGCGGATCGCGATCATCCTGCCCGTCGGATACCGCGGTGGCTCGTTGCGAGGAGCCAAGCTGCTGGCGCAGGCCATCCGAATCGGCAGCGAGCAGCACGGCCAGCCGGTCAGGGTGGTGTTCGGCCATATTGACGATCCCACGTGTTATCCCGACGAGGAGTTTGCCGACCTACCCGAGCAGATCGAGCGGCGTCCCTATCGTTGGAGGACCATGACACGGCAAGAGGCGTCACACGCCTGCGCCTACGCAGGCGTGGTGGTGACTCTCGACTGCCCGGCCTACTCCGTGCCGGATGATGGCATCAATCAGTTCCTTGACTGCGATCTTTGGCTGATCGTGCCCGACCGGCTAAGCGCCCCCCTTCTCCCTGTGCGCCCCTACGTCCTCATGGTATATGACTATCTGCAGCGTTACATGCCGATGTTGGACGAGGCGAATAATCAGCAATACATCAGCGCCGCCCTTGCGGCCGAAGCGGTCCTGGTCACCACCGAATTCACCGCCGCTGATGCACGCCAGTATGCCGGCGTTCCGGCCAGCAGGGTCAAGAAAGTCCCGCTTCTCGCTCCCGATTTCAATTCTGAGCGTAGCGTCGTGCAGGCCAACCTGTCGCCCGGCGATTATTTCATCTGGACGTCCAATCTCGCCCCTCACAAGAATCATCAGAATGCCTTGAAGGGCCTTCGACTGTACTACGAGAAGTACGACGGAAAGCTCGATTGTCATGTGACCGGCGTCGACACCAAGGAGATGTTCAAACGCGACGCTCCTCACCTCAAGCAGGTGTCGCAGATTCGGCATGACAGCAAAGCAATCCGAAAGCGGCTGATCGTCAGGGGCGAACTCCCGGACCAAAACTATCGGCACGCGCTGCGCGAGGCGGCATTCCTCTGGCATCCGGCCACGATCGACAATGGGACGTTCTCGGTCGTCGAAGCCGCTTGTTTCGGCGTTCCCTCGCTGTCCAGCGACTATCCCGCGATGCGCGAGATCGATAAGCAGTTTCGCCTCAACCTGGCCTGGTTCGATCCGAACGATCCCGGCGACATCGGACGGAAGCTGAAGGACATGGAGCTCGTTCATGAAGAAGCGCGCCGTGCTCTGCCGGCACGCGAAATCCTTGCGAACCAGTCCACTGATCGGTTCGCGGGCGCATATTGGAAGGCGATCAGAGAGTATTTATGAGAAAGTTTGGCATCTATCTCTGCTATCCGCCCAAGGTCGAGCTGCGAGCCGAAGGACTGGGGCGTTATCTGGCCGAATTCCTGCGGGAAGCGCGGCACCATACGGAGGTTCGCTTCGTCATCGCCTGTCCGAGCTGGATGAGAGACTCCCTCCGCGAGGTCCTCGAATCGGCTCACATCGCTCCGGACACGTTCGAGATCATCGGACCGAAGAACATTCCCGTGTTTTTGCGCCTCCATGGATGGTACGAGGCATACAGGCGGGGACCACGAAAGCGGCGGTTCGCGCAGCTCCTCGCGTCTTTCTCCCGCTTTACACGATCGATCGCGGAATGGTTCGCACGCAAGCTCGTTACGACACGAAGCCTTGGCTTGGTAGCGTTCGTGGCAATCCCAGCACTGCCGCTGATGGTCTTTGGATACGTGATAAGACTCTTTGCTCGCCTACTTTGGCAGACGGTCGCCCTCGGCGCCTCCCACTCGCTCGTTCGTCGCGTACGAACGAAAGTCCTCCAGCTTGCCGTTCCTTTGACCACGCTGCGGCCGCAGGATGACATCCTCACGCGTCGTCTGTACGACTTCATGGAAGAGTCCGAGGCAAACCTGATGTGCCGCGAGATCAACCGTCAGGACGATATTGCAGCCTGGTATGCGCCGACGGCATTCTGGCCGCACTTCAACAACATCAGTGCTCCGCGGCTTACCTGTGTTCCCGATGTGGTGCTCAACCAGTTTCCGGTGGGGTTTTCATCCGGGGGCCGAGAACGTACTCTCGACGTATTTCGGCTGGTCGAGAAGACGATCAGGAATGGCGACCGCTTCGTTACATACAGTCACGATGTTAAGCAGCGCACGCTGGTCGCTCGCTACGGACTATCGCCCGAAGCAACCACGGTCATCCCCCACGGCGCCCATAGTTTGAACGAGGCCATCAGCGTCGCCGGATTTGGCGATGATGGCCAGGCAACGGACGCATTTTGCAAGAGCTTGTTCGACGAGGCTCTCGGCAAGGCGATCGGAACCACCAACGCGAAGCGCTTCGCTACGGGAGATGTCCGCTTCCTGTTCTATGCCAGCCAGTTTCGTCCGAACAAGAACGTGCTCAGCCTCCTCAAGGCGTATGATCACCTGTTGAGACGACGATTCACCGGCCACAAGCTCGTTCTGACTGGCAACCCGCACCAGCTGCCCGAGATCGCCGAATTCATCCGGCGTCATGACCTGCAGAATGACGTCCTATGCCTTCACGGCTTGACTGATCGGCAACTGGCGGCCTGCTACCGGCTTGCGGACCTGGCCGTCAATCCGAGCCTCAGCGAAGGCGGCTGCCCGTTCACACTGACGGAGGCGCTTTCGGTCGGCACACCGGTCGTGATGGCGCGGATCGCCGTCACGGAAGAGGTCGTGAGCGACCCAGACCTTCAAGATCTGATGTTGTTCGACCCGTACGATTGGAAGGACATGGCTCAACGGATCGATTGGGCGCTCAACAACAAAGATGAGCTCCTGAAACGACAATCCGTTCTCTATGAGACGCTATCGAAGCGATCCTGGCGCGATGTGGTCGACGAGCATATCGCGCTATTGGACCAGATCGCGAAGCGGGATGATCCGTCGAGGGCGACTGACGGAAATCGCGTTCTGCCAACATAAGACGCACGGCCCAGCATTTGACGGCGACACGCCCTGGTTGAGTCGGCGCCATGAATGCACGCGACCAGCCTGCGACTCACCCGCGCGGACGACGGGGGCATCGAAAACCAGGAGCGGGCTCCCGTTACGGGCTCGCAGACGGCAGCGATCGAATTGGAAGCGCTGGGGTGGCGGAGAGGGAGGGATTCTCGTTCCAGCCCATAAATTGTGTTCAATATCAATAACTTACGGAAGATGCTCTCACCCCGTTTGGGGGGGCAAGCTTTTGCATAGTTTGGATCACGCAACCAGTCTCCAGTTCAACCGTAGTCCAGCTTGACCTAGCATCGACTCGGCTTGGCTATTCAGCATATGGCGGTCATCCTGCCGCGATCAGATATCTCTCGGCCAGAAATCGCCGCTAGGGATCGGCAGCAACATCGGACATTTTGCCTTAAGCCGCGAGATGATCCGGATGTGCGTTGGCTCAAGCGAGTGACCTGCGTTGAGGAAGTCGTCTTTTCCGCTTGAACAGCGTCAAGAGCTTGGGGCCGTCGTGTTGCAGATGTTGCATCGGCCGGCCGGTGGCATGGTGAGTCTCCCTGCCTTTTCGCAGAACGCGATCCTGCACCAAATGCCCTCGCGCAATCTCCTTTCCCGACCCCGCGCGCCCTCAACGGCCGCACCGACTCGAGGCCCGGATAAAACTCGGGGTTCGATCTTGGATGATTCGACACTGATGTCCTTGGTGTTGTCGCAACGACGGTAATGCCTCACTCCAATCTCCAGAGTGCTTCGCCAGTGTAAGCCGCTAGAGTCGCATCATATGTTTGCGCAACCTAAAGCTTGCACAAACGAAGCTTGGGGAGTACGATCAGGTGCTTTTGCCACACTTCTGCTATAGGAGCCCTCATATGAGCCAGAGCGTGGATGCCGAAGTTAAGAAGCTTGCCGAGCAATACCGCAAAGCCCAGAAGGCCGGCGATAGATCGCTTGCCGATCTCACGAAGGAAGCGGCGCACGTTTTGGCGCGAAAGTCTGCGGCGACGGAAGAACTAAGAGTCATCATGTCTTTTGCCAATGATGCTTAGTTTCCGATGATCGAGTAGGCATGACGCGCTTGCTGGCAACCACTGAGGGTTGCCAGCGCACGAATTAGTGCACAATGACAAGCCGATCCCTCGAAACAAGTCGGGATGCCTTACAGCAGTTTCACGCCGCGTTGTTCGAGCAGACGCTTAGAAATGCTCGAAGAGCACCATTCTACGACGAGAGCCTTACAGGATTCGCCAACGATATTCCTTTATCTTTGATTCACACGCTTCCGCTGTCATTTAGGCAAGATATCATTCGTGAAGGCCCCCGGGCGCAGGTCAGAGAAGCGATTTGGGACGTCAAGTTTACGGGGGGCTCATCTGGCGCACCTTTCCCGCATATCATCAGCCTACAAGAGCAAGATTTCCTCCACCGATTTTTCACCACGGTCCATGAACTACCTGGACGGCGCTACCGACGCGGAATCCTATTCCAAAACACGCACGTTACTTACGAGCGGGCTATCGCGACCCCGATTCGGTTCCATAGACTGAACATCAACGCTACTGGAAGCTTCAGGTACCTGATTGACACCCTGTTGGCGGAGCGCTTCGAAGAAGAGCAGGTTGAGCCCTATTGCACGATACTTTGTGGAGGACAACGAGCTCTGTGGGCATTGACGGAAGCCGCGCGTCAATGGCGGAAGCCAGGGTTCGACAATCCGCTGAGGGACATCTTTACCTACGGGGCATACCTACGCCCAAACTTAAAAGACTCATTCGCATCGTTCTGGTCTGCGACGGTGACAGATCGTTACGGACTGTCGGAGATCATCGGAGGAGCAACCGAGGATGCCAATACGGGTTGGTACTATTTCGACCCGGTTTCAATTCCAGAAGTTCTTTCGGTAAAGACAAGGCAGCCGCTTCGCGAGGGTATCGGCGTAGTCGTACTTACCGCGCTTGCACCGTTCCAAACCGCGCAGCCACTCATTCGCTATTGGACGGACGATCTTGCGATCGTCACCCATAAGAGCGAAAGTTTCCCCGGGCGACTTGCAATTCGACCGCTTGGCCGTCTAGCTGAGTCAATTCCCGATCCAGACTCCGACGGATGGCTACTCACACCGGACGTTCTCTTCTCTGCCCTGGATGAGCGACGCGACATAGGCCGAAAGTCCCTATTCCAGGATACCACCCAAGTGCTGGATCACCATAAAATCGGTTATCCGCTTTATAAGCTTGAATTCCTCAACGAGCGTCATGTCCAATTGATTCTGGCATCGTCGAAAACTTCTCAATGGCACGGCCATCCCGAAGCAATCACCGAAGCTCTTTTGGACTGCTGTCCGTCGCTCACTAGCGCTATTCGGGAAAAGCGAATCCAGTTCAGCGTAAAGATCGCTTCCCAGACCTGAGATCAGAATGAGCGCTAGACGTCGCCAAGGTATGCTCGTTGCACTAGCGGGTCCTCGCGGAGCGCAGATGCTGGACCATGCAAGACTACTTCTCCCAACTTGAGCACGTAGCCATAATCCGATATGGACAGAGCCTGTTTTGCATTTTGTTCAACCATAAATATGCTAGTACCTCGCCTGTTTATGGCTACAAGAGTCTCGAACAACTGATCAACAAGTTGCGGAGATAGACCCATTGAGGGTTCGTCGAGACAAAGCAGACGTGGGCGCGACATGAGCGCTCGTCCAATGGCCACCATTTGCTGCTCTCCGCCCGAGAGTGTGCCAGCCAACTGCGAAAGCCGCTCTTTGATACGAGGAAATAATTGAATAACCCAACGTAAGTCGTCTTCGATCTCGGCTTTATCCCTGCGAGTAAACGCGCCCATCTCAAGGTTTTCCAGTACTGTCATATTGGGGAAAAGCCGGCGGGCCTCTGGCACGGTCGCAATCCCTCGTTTTATGCGCTGCGCCGTCGTGAGTGCGTTGATAACCTCGCCGTTGTAGATCACCTTCCCACTTGTCGCAGAAATCAGCCCGATGACGATCTTCATCGTGGTTGACTTGCCCGAGGCGTTGGCTCCCAGGAGACTGACAATCTCGCCCTGTCCGACCAAGTAGTCTACACCTTGAAGGACATGAAGATCGCCATAGTGCGCGTGAATGCTCTCGAACTGGAGCACAGACCTCTTGCGACTATGTGGTGCCGGCTCTTCCAAGATAGGCACTCAACGTCTCCTTGTCGCGTTGAACTTCACGAGGTCCTCCCTCGGCGACCTTCCTGCCCTGATCCAGCACGATTACTCTGCTTGCAATTTCGAAAACAACGCCGAGCTTGTGTTCGATCAAGAGAATAGTGATGCCGGCCGCCGCGATCCGTTGAACCAGCGCTGCCAGCTCTGCCGTCTCGGTCGGATTCATGCCCGCTGTCGGCTCGTCAAGTAACAACAAGCGCGGCTGCGACATCAGCGCACGCGCAATTTCAAGACGACGTCGGTTCGCATACGATAACGAGCTCGCCAAGTCGTCCCGGCGCGGGGTTAGGCGCCGGTCGAAGAACCCCATTGCACTCGCCGCGGCGCGGACCATAGCCGCCTCCTCTTGCCTCGCGCGCCGCGTTCGCAAAATGCTGGGAACTACGCCTGATCGGGTTCTTGAATGAGCCCCGATCATAACATTGGTTAAAAGCGACAGGTTGTCGAACAAACGAATGCTTTGAAACGTCCGAGAAATACCACGCTTCGCCAAATGGTGGGAGGCAAGCCCCGTAATCTCGCGACCGAGATACCGTATTTCTCCGCGATCCGGATCAACTAGTCCGGTAATGACATCAAACAAAGTCGTTTTGCCCGAACCATTCGGGCCGATGAGCGCGACGATCTCCCCTGGCATTACGGTCAATTGAAAGGAGCTAAGCGCCTCAAGACCGCCGAACGACTTGTCGAGCCCAACTATCTCGAGTAGGGGGCGATCCGGATCGACGGGATCCAAGGAGCGGGAGAGAAGCGCTCCGGGCGAATTCTCTAGTCCAGAACTCCACTCCTTTTGAAGGCCAAGAGCCGGCACATGCTCCGGCACCAGACCTTGACGACGATACAGCATCATCACCACCAAGATAACGCCCAGGATGAGTTCACTGGCTTGAACTAGATCGAGAGCATCCAAGCTTAAGCCAACCGACCGACCTACTAAGTGAATGGTCTGCGTCAGCTCCTTCAGAAACCACGATTGCAAGAGCGTAAGAAGCAACGCACCGCACACGACCCCCGCAACACTTCCGACTCCTCCTAGCACGACGACTGCGAGTATCATTATCGACACTGGGAAACCAAACATTTCGGGAGTCGCAGTTTGGAGCTTCGCAACATAGAACGTACCGGCCGCGCCCGCAAAAGCCGCTCCGATAGCGAACGCAAGAAGTCTATATCTTACTCGGTCGACTCCCATGACCTGGGCGACCGTTTCGTCCTCCCTGATTGCCATCCAGGCGCGACCGATACGGCTGTCGCGCAGCCGGATGCTGAGCAGGATCAATCCGATCAGCATGGCCAAACCCAAATAGTAATATGGCAATGACTTAATGCCGAAGTTGTACTCAAAAATTCTGGGAGGAGCGACGCCGTTCAGACCCATGGCGCCATTTGTAAAGTAGGGAGAGTTGCGTACTAATATTGGCACGATCTCACCAAAGCCGAGAGTGACGATCGCTAGATAATCGCCACTCAATCGCAAAGTTGGGGCGCCGAAGGCAATGCCCGAAATGGCTGCGAATATCGCAGCTATTGGAACCATCAACCAGAACGAAACAGTAAAGTGCACACGCAGTATGCTTCCATCGTTGAATTTCTCCACCAAGCCCAGGTACCGGAATGGCTCCCACATTGCAGACCATTCTGGCTGCACTTGGTGTGAAGCGAATACTCCATAGCCGTAAGCTCCGATGGCGAAGAAAGCTGCGAAGCCCAGATCGAGCATTCCCGCAAATCCGACAATTATATTTAGGCCTAGCGCCAGCATCGCGAGCGCCATGGCATTGGACAGCACATCTATGTTGCCTTCGTTGGCGTCCATGACCGGATAGACGATTGCGGCTGCAACCAAAGCGAAGGCTAACGCGTTCTTGCCGCGAGCTGACCACCACTCACGCATGAGCGGTCCAAAGCAGTTCGGAACAACGTCGAGAAATCGAATATATGATTGAATCTCGCATCGATGATGCTTTCATGACCTTCTGGGGGTAGGACGCCCGAGAATGCCATGTGGCCGGAACACCAATAGCAAGATGAGGCTCGAGAATACTATCACCTCTGTCCATTGGGACGACACGATTTGACTACTGGCTGCTTCCATCAATCCCAAAAGAAGGCCACCAAGCATCGCTCCTGGGATACTTCCAATGCCCCCTAGTACGGCCGCTGTAAATGCATGAAGTCCCGCGCTATGTCCGATAGCGAAGCTAGTATAGTTGTAGTAGAGGCCAAAGATCATTCCGGCGACTCCGGCGAGAGCTGAACTTATAAAGAATGCGACGGCGATGACCCGGTCGACATCCACGCCCACGATGCGAGCACCGTCTCTATCCTGCGCCGTAGCCCGGAGCGCCTTTCCCAATTTAGAGTGTCGAATAAAGTAGTGGAGGGACGCCATTAGGGCGACAGTCACCGCCCAGAGAATCGCTTCACGCAGCCGAATTGTAGCTTCCCCGATCGACCAACGAACGTTGGGCAGTGGATTGGCAAAATTTTTTGTGTCAGCGCCACTACTGATCAGAACAAGGTTCAAGATGATATAGGAAATTCCGATCGTCGTTATCATTGCGGCGACGCCGCGAATGCTGCGCAATGGCCTTAAAGCAATTCGCTCAATCGCGACGCCAAGCAGGCCACTAATCATCATTGTAGAGACGAGCACGGAGCCGATTACACCAACCAATCGCCAGCCGTGCAACTGTATCGACTGACCTTGTAGTCCAAAAGCCTCGAGAGACCACAGCGCGATGAACGAACCGAGCATAAATATATTGAAATGCGCGAAATTGATTAAGCCGATGATGCCATAGACAACACTGAAGCCCACAGCCAGCAACGCATACATCGAGCCGAGGCTCAACCCGTTGACCGCCTGCTGTACGACCAAATCTATCGTGTTCATCTACGACGTCATATCCGAAGGCGAGTCACTGTTGGGGAGCGGTTCCTAGATACTGCTGCTGATTTATTATGTCGTCGTCTGGATATTTCGGATTGTGCTTGTACTGAAACACGCTGATGGTTCGATCTTTGATGTCTCCATGCTCGTCGAAGGACACGGTACCTTGCAGCGTTATCACATTGGCCGATTGGATGGCGTCGCGAACGTTTGAACGACTCATATCTCTTCCACTCTCCGCAACTCTGCGAATTGCGTCGATAACCACCAATGCTGCGCTGTGTGCAGTGAGAGAAAAATCGCTTGGTTGGGACCTGAATCTTGAATTGTACTCCTTAACGAAGGCCGCAAGCTTCGGATCGTCGATCAGATGAGGCCCCGCGTTGGTCGAATACCATCCCTCTATCGCCGGAAATCCGACACCTTTTAAGAAGCTCGCATAAACGCCGTCGCCTCCGGCTTTAATGACGTTGGGAATTATTTCGTAGG
Organism: Bradyrhizobium sp. HKCCYLS2038; assembly: GCF_051167655.1. Lineage (NCBI taxonomy): Bacteria > Pseudomonadati > Pseudomonadota > Alphaproteobacteria > Hyphomicrobiales > Nitrobacteraceae > Bradyrhizobium > Bradyrhizobium sp. HKCCYLS2038. Next base: position 624,836 of record NZ_JBNPTM010000004.1, read on the forward strand.
CCTGCTTAGCGAGCTTGACTCCCGCCTGACCCACCCCACCATAGTAAAGCGCGTCGGGTTTCGCGGCTCGGATCTTTGTAAGTACAGCAGAATAGTCTGCATCCCGCGGATTGAGTCGATCGCGACCGGCGACCTTGATACCAATCTCATTGGCACGCTTCTCGAATGCGTCTGCGATACCGACACCATAGGCACCCGAGTCGTCCAGCACATACACGCTCCTGACGTTGAGCCGCTGCGCCAAATAATTGGCCATCCCCGGTCCTTGAAACGCATCAGTCGTCACCGTCCGAAAGAGAACGGTCTTGCCCTTGGGACGAAACTGGCTCGCAAATTTTGGATCTGTAAGATCGGGGTTGGTCGCGGTGGGAGCGATTGTGGCGAGATCAGCTTCGCTAAGGATGGGCGCCACTGCCTTGCATTCACCGCTCATTTCCGGACCTAGTCCCGCGACGACTTTTGGATCAGCGATGAGCTTTCTGAAATTGATCACGGCCTGCGCCGGATCGTACTGACCTGCTGTTGCTGTACCGCTATCATAAATGATAGGTTCGATTCTGTATCCTGAAACACCGCCTTTTTCATTTTGCTGCTCAATCGCAAGCAGCAAGCCATTGCGAATTCTCGTGGCGTCCTCCGCGTCAGCGCCAGTTAAAGGCAATACTATTCCTACTCGGACCGAATTCTGCTCCGCCTTCGCAGTTGACGCGACCGTTAACACAGAAGAAGCAACGAAAAGCACCTTGAAAAACAGATCGAGTCGCATGCCCGCCCTCCTTTAGCTGCAGCAACACTTGTCATTCCAATTTCATAATCGTACCGTCAAACGCTTTGGTTGTATACAGGACCCATTGCCCCGACCCTATGCCTCTAGGCGCGACCTTTTTCTCCTGTCTGGAGCCAGGCCAGGTTTATCCCAGCCAGCTGCTGGCAAGAGCCCTGCTGAGTCCTGAAACGATTGAGTCGACATACCACTCGTCGAGAAGATGGTCATGCTCGCCAATTACCGGAATTACGCGCAACCCTCGGGGGCAATACTCAAGCCAGCCATTGAAAGGATCTGCACTGGTACTTTCCGACGCTTTGAGCAGAAAGATCCTGTCGAAGTCCAACGGCTTCGGACGGAATCTGAGAGATATTGCGTCGTGGCAATTCATCTCATCAACCAGTTGACATGCAAAAAATGAATTTGGATCAATGCCGACGCGAAGAAAGTATCGTTTGCGCGCGTCCGGATGACTGTCCGCCGTGGGAGTATTTGTGCGCGCGGTGTCCAACAGGACAAGTGCGTGGAGATTTAGGCCGCTCTCCAAGAAGAGGCGCGCCATCTCAAATGCGACTTCGCCACCGAATGATTGACCAACTAGGCAAATGGGCCCCTTCAATCCGATCTCAGCAATCGTATGTAAGTGAAGCCGAGCAAGCCCCTCGACCGAGTCGTAAGGCTTCTTGCTCTCCCCAAATGCCCGAGAATTTAGTGCATAGACCGGGTGATCCTTGATCCGCGGACGAAACGTCCGAAAAGCAAATCCTAGCCCTAGACCTGGCGGAACGCAGACTAGCGGAATGCCCTTCCCACCGGCGCAAACTTGAATAACATTGGCCTTCTCGGGCTCCTCCATTCTTACCAGCCGCGCCAGTTCTCGCGGGGTATTTGATGAAAAGACGGAGCCGAGCTCAAGCTTGGTCGAGAAGAACTCTTCGAGCGAAGCCGCTAACGAAACGGCGTCGAGCGAGTCGAGGCCCGCATCTAGCAGATCCGTGTCGGCGCCAAGACTTACCAAACCTAGGCAATCGCGTACAATCCTCAGAACGGTCGCTTCGATTTCATCGAACGGCTGCCCGCCGTTATCTACAATCGACCTAATTATCAGAAACGCATCGTGCTCAAGCAATTTTCTGTCGTACTTTCCACTTGTCGTGCGTGGGATATCTGAGACGATCGATATTAGTTTCGGGATGAACAGGGGAGAGACGATCCGATTTGCTCGCAATACTGCCTGCCTCGCGCGCTCAAGCACTGATCTTTCATCGGCACCTTGATTTTCTGCTACCAAGACGAGCTTGCTTCTACCCGCGATCGCGACACGGCAAACGACTCCGAGGTCTGTTAATTGCTCAAACGCCCTGTGACTTGCTTTCTGGCCGTTGATCTTAAAGAGACCGTCGTCACGTCCTACGAAATATAAATTGCCGTCGCGATACATCCCCAGATCGCCGGTTCTAAATCCATGCGCGGAGCGATTCTCACCGTCTTCAGTCGAAATAAAACTATGCTGATCAGCTTCGTCTCGCGATCTATATCCTAGAGCCACAGCAGTGTCGCTCAGCACCAAAATTTCTCCGACAGCTCCATGCGCTACGGGCTTCCCGAGTGGGTCAACGATCCGAACCTCAATGTTCGGTAGTGGCCGACCAATAGGCAGGCTTGCGCCATCGAGGTCATGGTCGGTTGCCTCGTGCCACGTGGCGTCGCCGGCACATTCCGTACTTCCGTAAAGGTTTATTAGGCGGCAGTTCGGCGCGAGCGCTAGAAACTGTCTAGCAAGCTCGACGGGCAAGACGTCTCCGCTGGAAATGCAACCCCTTACAGTTGAGAACAGCTCCGAAAAGCGCTCCTCTCTCAACAGAGAACTTAGCATTGCTGGCACAAGCGTTAGCCGCGTGATCTTGTGTTCCGCTATATACTTTAGAAAACGACTCGGATCGCGAACCACCTCGTGCTCGCAGATAACGAGGTCGGCACCGGTCGCTAACGGGACAAAGATCTCGGCCAACGAGTCAACAAAGGTAAGGGGAGTTCGTTGGCAAAAAACGTCGGTCGACGAGGACGAAAACAGAGCACGTCCCCAATTGATCCTCTCTACCAGCCCCCCTAGAGTGCCCAGAACGCCTTTCGGCGCTCCCGTGCTGCCGGAAGTAAACAACAAGTACGCGGGGTACCGAGCGTCTCGGTATTCGCTTCTTGGCATTTCACCGTCATGCGAGGCAATGTCGAGATCACCTATTATGATAACTCGATCGACGAATTGAACCAACGATGGGTAAACTTCGTCTACAAAGATATAGCTAGGGGTAGCAAGCTCGATACAGCTTTCGAACTGTTCAGCTGGAATCTGCGGATCCAATGGCACGTAGAGGGCGCCGGATTGGATAATACCAGCAATCACTCCTATTGTTTCCGGAGACCTCGTTCGCGTGATGACGGCGCAAACGACTTGCTCGGACTTGTTTCCTTGTGACACCAATTTCGCAACCGACGAAGCTACCTTCGACAAGTCGTCGAAGGTTAGGCTGGACTTTGCTGACCGGACGCTGGAGGCTGTTTTCGGTATGCCGGGAAATGAGTACAGCTTGGACATTTCGCTCACCCGGAGTGGTGACGCGCAAAGCAGGAGGTATCGAAAACGGTTGATCTAGACAGCTTACTGTCGTGGTACCTCAAGATGCAATCATCGTCTTCGGCCTGGATTTCGGTGTAGTCATTCGAGACAATGTCCTTGGCGCGGTGGGAGCCCTTCGCTCGTGTTGATAGTGCACTGTATGTGCATGTGATGAGGGCTCGGCCGAAGGGCGATGGATTGTTGGCTGAACCGTGCACGATATTGGGATGCGCAATTACAATGGACCCAGCACATCCCTTCGGGGCAACAATCCCGCCATCCCGAACAATTGACTCGATCTTCGAAGTCTCCAACCAACGAGACGCCCATCCTGTTCTATCATGATCAACTTCTGGCAGAGGAAGGATAAATTTCTGTGAGCACGGAACAAACATCATCGGGCCGTTGAACTCGTTAACGTCTTCCAAAAAGATTAGAACGTTTACCGCTCGGCAATCCGGCATGCCATCGTCATGTTGAAACGTTGGGTAATCCTGATGCCACGGCCATTCTTTCCCATCGAACGCTACTTTGAAATTCAGCTGGAACTGGAAACAATAGAAGGGCTCTTGGATCAGCTGGTGCACTGGTAGGACGATAGCGGGATGTCGAATAAGGGAGGCATAGATTGCACTATAGGCTGGTAAATTGAAAATAGACCTAGGCGTTACTCCATTCGCTTCGTAATGAATGCGGGATGGTGGATTCGCGCAAAGTCGCTCAAGTTCTCGTAGAAGGATGGACACCTCGGTCGGATGGAGGCCGGTAGATTGCGATGTAAAACCCTGGTGTTGGTACTCTTCCATTCTGGCCTGGGAAAGGAAGTATCCGTGCTTGTCTTGAATCGCTCGAACGTCGCTAACATCCACCATCGGTCGCTTCCTCACAAAATCATTCAAAACTTTTCCTAATTGCGGGAGCTTCACCCACTACTTCCCGCGTCCTAACGCGATGCAGCCCCAGCGGGTCTAAGCAAACAATAGCAACCACGGCAACTCGTGTCACCCGCCATTCGGGCACACGGCATTTAGGCCTTCGCGAGTAGACGCGTTGGGGCCATCAGTCTCATCGAGACCCGATGCTCGAAACCTCACATCCAACTGCTTGAGTTCGGCGGCCGAGACCCGGCGCTGGTGGACCAAATCGCCAACATCGCGAATGCGGCCAGGAAGATCGTCTTGGGCGCTATGGCCTGGGGTGGGCAATGGTGCACCTCGCCGGGCCACCCTAAGTGCACGAATCCGGGGCGGAAACGTTCGTCGCCGAGGCCAAGAATGCCGTCGACGAGCTTTGCAAGAACCCGAAAGCACTTCGTCGCGCCGCGTGCCGCCGGCCGAGCCGCCGCTCGCGATCGTACAGGGTGTCCTCTTGCTATCCTCCGTCGTCATGATCGTCGGTGCGGTCCGGCGATACCGACGGGTGAAGGCAATACACGATCCCATCCGTCAATGAGCCCATAGTACTGCAGATGTCAGTTTGCTGGGCTGTCCAGTACCCTGAGCAACGCGCGTGGTTTGGCAAGCGTTGTCTTCGGCCATCGCCCGTGACAATATCGGGCGGCTGTCGGGGCTACACCCCGGGGCTACACCAGACGCCTCTGGCGTGCAGAAAGGCCTTATTTCACGGGGCTTCCTCGAAGCCGTTTTATTATGGCGGAGAGGGAGGGATTCGAACCCCCGATAGGCTTGCACCTATGCCGCATTTCGAGTGCGGTGCATTCAACCACTCTGCCACCTCTCCAGGCGCAAATCAGGGGCAGGCCCTGTGGTCGGGGCGTGTTCTAGGGCACCGCTGCGGGGGTGACAAGGCGGGGTTTGCGATATTTCCCATCGAAATGCGGCGCATGATCGGGAGCGCGCGGGGGAATGCGAGCGCGGCCGTGCGCGCGGGCCCCAGATAGGTGGGACCGCCGTACGCTGACACATACCGGCGGTCCCTTGTCGCTGCATCTTGGGGAAACCGACGGAAGAGACGGGGGTCAATCCGGCCGGCCTGAGCGACGCGGATGACCCTGCGGCATCCTGGCATGCACCGCAACGCAAACCGTTTCTTAACCTAACCGGTCAAGGTTACCGGCCTCCCGCGATCCACTTGGTTGTACAAGTGTTTTTGGCACCTGCCACGGCCGGATCAGGCCCCGGAGGTGCCATACTGCAGCGCAACAATACCCCGATACGCACGCGCGGGGGGCCATCCCGGACGACGGCTCAATCCTTCTTCTTTTTCGCGGCCTTCTTCTCGTCGCCCTTCTTATCCTCATCCTTGCGGCCATTCTCCTTGCGGCGGTTGGTGAAGCGCGCATTGCCGAGGCCAGTGCCGATCGTCAGCACGCCCCAGCGCTCGAACTCCTGCATGAAGGGCACCTCGGAGAGGCCCTGGACGACGCCGTCATTGTGCATCAGGACAGCCGTGTCGTGATCGCCGATCATCGGGATCGCCTCGACCAGGCTGGCCGGCAGGTTGAACTTGCTGCTTTCCCAATTGCCCGGCAGGTTCTGCGCGCCCTTCTCGATCGATCCGTCCTCGTTGATGACCCCCGGGCAGGCGATGCCGATGAAGGGCGCCAGCCGGAGACCCTCGGTATCAGCCTCCTCGATCAGCCCCTTCAGCATCTTGGCGAGCCGCTTGACCGCGCCCTCGCGCGTCGGCTCGTCATCGGCGTGGCGCCACAGATCGGACTTCCTGACCGAGGCCTTGGCGAGGTCGGGCGACTTCTTCCGGGCGGTCTCGACCACGCCGCAACGGATGTTGGTGCCGCCGATGTCGACCGCGAGGATGCTGTCATGGGCTTCGAAGATCCACGACGGCGCCAGATGCAGCGCGCCGATCAGCCCGGCATCGTCGGGATGGTAGCGGATCGGCTCGAGCTCGACGCCGAATCCCTCGTCCTTGAGGATGATCTCGGTGCGGGCGATCGCGAGCTCGCCAAGCCGGGAATCGCGAAACCCGCCGCCGACCACGATGCATTCGGTCTTGCCCCAGGCCTTGGTGCGCAGGAAGCGCCGGGTGACGTGCGCCAGCTCCTGGGCGAACTCCTCGATCGCCGAATGCACCACGGCGGAGGCCTCGGTATCCTCGCCGACCAGGATGGCATCCAGCGTCTTTTTGCTGATGGTCTCGCTGTCCTCGTCACCGAACGGGTCCTGGCCGGATTTGCGCAGCGGTTTGCGCCAGCGCTCCAGGATCTTGCGGAACGCGCCCTTGGAGGCGCGATCGCCGAGGAAGCCGTCCTCGTCCTTGATCTCGATGTTGAAGCTGTCGATCTCGACCGACGGCAGCCGCGCGGCGCCGTGACGGGCGATGCCCGTGGTGGTCATGACGTCGTCGGCCATGTCTTGCTCCGTGTGTGCGGTGGACAACGGCGGACGGAACAGATGGTTCGGGGGAAGAGGGCGAATAGCGAATGGCGAGTAGCGAATAGGGAAGACAGGACAAGCCGGGCCCGCTCTTCCCTATTCGCTACTCCCTATCGCTATTCGCCCCTTTCCCTTGACTCCCCGACCCCGGCCGCTATAACCCCGCGATCGACCGGCGCGAGCTTCTCGCGCCGATTGTCGTTGCGCGTATCGGACGGGCCTCGATGCCCGGGACACGCCGACGCCGGCCCCGATCGGGCCGGACCTCATGAACCATAACGACTGAACAAGAAGCCGACCCGGGGCCAGCGCGCTCTGAGGCCGGGATCGAACACGAAGGATGAGAACGATGTTCGCAGTCATCAAAACCGGCGGCAAGCAATACCGCGTCGCCCCGGATGATGTGCTCGAGATTGGCAAGATCGACGGTGAACCCGGCACGATCGTGCAGCTGAACGAGGTGCTGGTGGTCGGCGGTGACACGCCGGTACTGGGCATTCCCGCGGTGGCCGGTGCGTCCGTCGCCGTCGAGGTGCTGGACCACAAGCGTGGCCCCAAGGTCATCGCGTTCAAGAAGCGCCGCCGCAAGAATTCCCGCCGCAAGCGCGGCTACCGGGACGAGCTGACGCTGATCCGCGTCTCCGAGATCCTGACCGACAACGCCAAGCCGACCAAGGGCCCGCGCCCGAAGAAGGCCAAGGCGGAAGCCCCGGCGGCCGACGCCGCCGAATAAATCTGCTGGCGCGCACGGGCGCGCCGCAGCGGCTTGATCCTCATCGCGCGCAGATTTTTTGTGCGCGCAGGTTGCAATTGTGAATGATCCCTTCGCGGAATCGCGCTAAAGGTGATCTTGAGATCGGAGACGAGCGATGGCTCATAAAAAGGCAGGCGGTTCATCCCGCAACGGACGTGACTCCAAGGGCAAGCGCCTCGGCATCAAGGCGTTCGGCGGCGAGCGCGTGATTCCCGGCAACATCATTGCGCGTCAGCGCGGCACGACCTGGCATCCCGGCCTCAACGTCGGCATGGGCACGGATCATACGATCTTCGCGAAAATCGACGGCGTCGTCGAATTTCATGCCCGCGCCAACCGCACGTTCATTTCGGTGCGTCCGGTAGCCGCCGAGGCTGCTGAATAACGGTGGAACACATAGCGTCCGCCGGGTCCTGTTGAACCGGCGGAGCGCAAGATGGCTCCAAGGGGAGGCGGGACAACCGGCCTCCCCTTTTCATTTTCGCTGATCCCAAGCTGATCCCGAAGCGTCGACGGAGCCCGACATGCTGCAGGACATCACGACTCCCACCTTGCGCGAGGCGAGACCTTGCGTCCTCGAGCCCCCCCGGCTGACGCTGCGTCCGCCGGAGCTCGCGGACGTGACTGCGATTGCCCGGATCGCCAATGACCGCGCTATTGCCGAGAACACCCGCCGCCTGCCGCATCCCTATTCTGAGGTCGACGCCGCCCGCTTTGTGCGATCGCTGGAGCAGAGTGACGAGACGGTGTTCCTGATCGCGCATCTGGATGCGCCGATCGGCATGATCAGCATCAACCGGCCGGCGTCCGGCCGCGCCGAGCTCGGCTACTGGCTTGGCGTCGAATATTGGGGCCGCGGCTTCGGCACCGAGGCCGCGCGGGCTGCGATCGACTATTTCTTCGAGACCAGCGAGGACAACGTGCTGATCGGGCACGCCCGGGTCAGCAATCCCGGTTCGCGCAACATCCTCGAAAAGTGCGGCTTCCAATGGACCGGCGTAGAGCTGCACCGCTTCGAGGTGATCGGCTCGTCGGCCCCCGTCGACGCCTTCCGCCTGACCCGCGGCGTGTGGGCCTCGCTGAAGGCGTGGACCAACGCGGCGCGGCGGTAGGCCCGGCTCGTCACTGCGCAATCGGTGTCGTCCCGGCCTTGAGCCGGGACCCATAGCCACCGAATCGGTGGTGGAATTACGCTGGCGCCACAGCCTTCTCCACCACAGGCCGAACGGAGTCTGGGTCCCGGCTCAAGGCCGGGACGACGGCGGTGGGTGCCGCTACACCGGCGGATTCACCGCACCCTGGCCCTGCCCCAGGCTGCGCTCGCGCAGGTAGATGTAGAGGCCCGCGCCGATAATGATGATGGCGCCGACGATCGTCGCCGGATGCGGGATATCGCCGAACACGACGAAGCCGAACAGCACGGCCCAGACGATCATCGTGTACTGATAGGGCACGACCACCGAGGCCGGAGCGAGCTTCAGCGAGCGGTTGACGCAGAACAGTGCGGTCACCGAGATGAGGCCGGCGGCGGCGAACATCACGAGGCTGCCGGGCGTCGGCGTGACCCAGCCGAACGCGGACATCGCGGCCCCGAGCAGGAAAGTGCCGACGAACTGCGACGAAGCCATCACGATGTCGGGCGTCGACCGCAGCGAGCGCGTGATCAGCATCAGCACTGCAAACGACAGGCTGCCGCCGAGCGCGATCAGCGCCGGCAGGCTGAAGGTCTGCGCCGAGGGACGCAGCGCAATCAAGACTCCGCAGAAGCCGATCAGGATCGCGGTCCATCGCCGCCAGCCGACGTGCTCGCGCAGCACCAGCGCCGAGAGCGCGGTGACGAAGATCGGACCGGCGAGATAGTAGGTGATGACGTCGGCGAGCGGCAGATACACGGTGGCGAGGAAGAACGCCGCGACTTCGAGCGTCGACAGGACGACGCGCACCAGCTGCAGCCAGGGCCGTTCGAGCTGCAGGAAGGCCGCCCGGTTGCGCCAGATGAACGGCGCGAGCAGCAGCAGCGCCGCGCAGGCGCGCAGCCACAGCAGCTGGCCGACGGCATAGGTCGAGACCAGGAACTTGCCCAGCGCATCGCCGAACGAGAACATCGCGATCGACAGCAGCATCAGGCCGATGCCGGCCAGCCGCGCCGAGCGCTCGTCGTTGGCGGTGGAGATTCGGGAGAGCACGCTCATGATTGCGCTGCCTTATCAGGCGCGCTGCCATGGCTCCAGCCCTTCCGCTGAAAGCGTCACGCAGCCCTGCCGCAACCCCTGCGCAAGCCTTGTCCAGCTCTTGCGCAGCGCCGCTTTACCGCTCGAAATTAAGGCTTCGGGCCGAATTAAACCCATTCCGCGGTTGCCGTGGGGTCCCGCCTCGCCTACGTAGGGCGCATCATGAAATTCCTCGATGAAGCCAAGGTCTATGTGCGCTCCGGCGACGGCGGCAACGGTTGCGTTGCGTTCCGGCGCGAGAAGTTCATCGAGTTCGGCGGGCCGAATGGCGGCAATGGCGGCCGCGGTGGCGATGTCATCATCGAGGCCGTCGACGGCCTCAACACCCTGATCGACTACCGCTACCAGCAGCATTTCAAGGCCCAGCGCGGCGGAAACGGCTCCGGCAAGGACTGTCATGGCGCTGGCGGCAAGTCCGTGGTGCTGAAGGTTCCCGTCGGCACCCAGGTGTTCGACGAGGACCGCGAGACGCTGATCCACGACTTCACCGCGGTTGGCGAGCGCTTCGTGCTCTCCGAGGGCGGCAATGGCGGCTTCGGCAACGCCCATTTCAAGTCGCCGACCAACCGGACGCCGCGCAACGCCAATCCCGGCCAGCCCGGCGAGGAGCGCTGGATCTGGCTGCGCATGAAGCTGATCGCCGACGCCGGCCTGGTCGGCCTGCCGAATGCCGGCAAGTCCACCTTCCTGTCGAAGGTGTCGGCCGCCAAGCCAAAGATCGCCGATTATCCGTTCACCACCCTGCATCCGCAGCTCGGCGTCGTGAACGCCGATGGCCGCGAGTTCGTGCTGGCGGATATCCCTGGCCTGATCGAGGGTGCGCATGAGGGCGCGGGGCTCGGCGACCGCTTCCTCGGCCATGTCGAGCGCTGCCGCGTACTGCTGCATCTGGTCGATGCCACCTGCGAGCACGCCGGCAAGGCCTACAAGACGGTCCGGCACGAGCTCGAAGCCTATGGCGGCGAGCTGACCGACAAGGTCGAGATCGTCGCGCTCAACAAGATAGACGCGGTCGATCCCGACGAGCTCAAGAAGCAGAAGGACCGGCTGAAGCGCGCCGCCAAGAAGACGCCGCTGGTGCTGTCCGGTGCGACCGGCGATGGCGTCAAGGACGCCCTGCGCAAGCTCGCCGACGTCATCAGCGAGCAGCCGGTGTCCAACAAGGCCAAGAGCACGACGGACAACGCCGCGACCGATGAGCCGTGGGCGGGGCCAGTGCCACCGCAGGGCTGAGCTGAAGCTCAACCTTGCCTCGCGAGCCTTGCCTCTCGAGCCCCGGCTTGCGACACTCCGCCGCGATCACTCACTCCATAGCCCGTCCCGCGCGGACCGCGTGTCCATCACGCAACCGCTCGTCACGCGACGCGGGCTAGAACCGACCCCGTATCTGCCATGGCCCCCCGTCTCGAAAACTTCCGCCGCATCGTCGTCAAGGTCGGCTCGTCGCTGCTGGTCGATTCCGAGGCCGGCGAGGTCCGCGCCTCCTGGCTCACAGCGCTGGCTGCCGATATCGCCCGGCTGCATGGCCGTGGCTGCGAGCTGCTGGTGGTATCGTCGGGCTCGATCGCGCTCGGCCGCAGCCGGCTGAAGCTGCCGCGCGGGCCGCTGAAGCTGGAAGAGAGCCAGGCCGCCGCTGCCGTCGGCCAGATCGCGCTGGCGCGGATCTGGTCGGAGGTGCTCGGCGCCCACGGCATCGGCGCCGGCCAGATCCTGGTGACCCTGCAGGATACCGAGGAACGCCGCCGCTATCTCAACGCGCGCTCGACCATCGCCAAGCTGCTGGAGTGGCGCGCGGTGCCGGTCATCAACGAGAACGACACGGTGGCCACCGCCGAGATCCGCTATGGCGACAATGACCGCCTCGCCGCCCGCGTCGCGACCATGGCGAGCGCCGACCTGCTGGTGCTGCTGTCGGACATCGACGGCCTCTACACCGCCCCTCCGGCGCAGGATCCGAACGCGCGGCTGATCCCGGTCGTCGAGAGCATCACCGCCGACATCGAGGCGATGGCCGGCAGTGCGGCGTCCGAGTTGTCGCGCGGTGGCATGAAGACCAAGATCGAAGCCGCCAAGATCGCGACCACCGGCGGGACGCACATGCTGATCGCCTCCGGCAAGATCGAGCACCCGCTCGCGGCGATCGCCAATGGTGGCCGCTGCACCTGGTTCCTGACGCCCGCCAATCCCGTCACCTCGCGAAAGCGCTGGATCGCCGGCTCGCTGGAGCCGAAGGGGACGCTGACGATCGACGCCGGCGCCGTCACCGCGCTGCGCGCCGGCAAGAGCCTGCTGCCGGCCGGCGTGATCCGGGTCGACGGCCAGTTCGCCCGCGGCGATGCCGTCGTGGTGCGCGGCCCCGACACCGACGAGATCGGCCGCGGCCTGGTCGCCTACGACGCCGACGACGCCGAGCGCATCAAGGGCCGCTCATCACCTGACGTCGCCGTGATCCTCGGCATGTCCGGCCGCGCGGAGATGATCCATCGCGACGATCTGGTGATCGGGCCGGCGGGGGTTGGCCCGGCGTAAGGCCTCGCCGCCGACGTCGCAAATGGCTGATTTTCGTGCTACCAAGGGCCTTACTTCAAGGTTGAACCGCCCATGACCGTGCCTCTCAAAGCCATCGACGGCAGCGCCGATCTGCCTGCGCTGATGAACGACCTCGCCCAGCGCGCCCGTGCGGCGGCGCGGGTGCTGTCGCTGGCGTCGGCCGAGCAGAAGAACCGGGCGCTGGAGGCGATGGAGCGGCGGATTCGCGCCCGCGCTGATGCGATCATCGCGGCCAACGCCGAGGACGTCGCCGAGGCCAAGGCCGCCGGCATGGCGGCGTCGTTCCTCGACCGCCTGACGCTGACGCCGGCGCGCGTCGCCGGCATGGCGGACGGCATTGCAGTCGTGCGCGGCGTCGCCGATCCGGTCGGCGTCGTCACCGAGAGCTGGCAGCGGCCGAACGGCATGACCATCGAGCGCGTGCGGGTGCCGCTGGGCGTGATCGCTGTGATCTTCGAGAGCCGTCCCAACGTCGCGGCCGATGCCGGCGTGCTGTGCCTGAAGTCCGGCAATGCGGTGATCCTGCGCGGCGGCTCGGACTCGTTCCGCTCGTGCCGGGCGATCCATGAATGCCTGGTCGAAGGCCTGCGCGAGGCGGGCCTGCCCGAAGCCGCGATCACGCTGGTGCCGACCCGCGACCGCGCCGCCGTGGGTCTGCTGCTGTCCGGCCTGAATGGCGGCGTCGACGTCATCGTGCCGCGCGGAGGAAAAAGCCTCGTCGCGCGCGTCGAGGCGGAGGCGCGGGTGCCGGTGTTCGCGCATCTCGAAGGCGTCAATCACGTCTATGTCGACGGCGCCGCCGATCTCGAGATGGCCAAGTCGATCGTGCTGAACGCCAAGATGCGGCGCACCGGGGTGTGTGGCGCGGCCGAGACCTTGCTGGTCGACCGGGCGTCGCAGGACAAGATCAAGCCGCTGGTCGATATGCTGATCGGCGCCGGCTGCGAGGTGCGCGGCGATGACGCCGTGCGGGCCGCGGACGCGCGGGTGAAGCCGGCGAGCGATGAGGATTGGGATACCGAATATCTCGACGCGATCATCGCGGCCAAGGTGGTCGACGGCGTGCAGGGCGCGATCGCTCACATCCACGCGCACGGCTCGCACCATACCGACGCGATCGTCACCAACGACAACGCCGCCGCTGACAAGTTCCTCAACGAGGTCGACTCGGCGATCGTGCTGCACAACGCCTCGACGCAGTTCGCCGATGGCGGCGAGTTCGGCTTTGGCGCGGAAATCGGCATCGCCACGGGCAAGTTCCATGCACGCGGGCCGGTCGGCGTGGAGCAGTTGACGAGCTTCAAATACCGGATTCACGGCACCGGGCAGACGCGGCCATGACCGCGGCAGCCTGTGGTTGAGTCGGACGCGGAGCAAGCGGGGGCAGCCGTGACCGACGAGACCGCCATGCGCGCTGCGATCCGGCAGGCGCTGCCGCCCTACAGCGACGGCATGCGCATCGGCCTGCTCGGCGGCTCGTTCAATCCGCCGCACCAGGCGCATCGTGCAATCAGCCTGTTCGCGCTGAAGCGGCTGCAGCTCGACCGTGTCTGGTGGCTGGTCACCCCCGGCAATCCGCTCAAGGACAATGGCGGGCTGCATGCGCTGGCCGAGCGCGCCGCTGCAGCGCGCCGAGTCGCTGCGGATCCGCGGATCGAGATCAGCTGTCTCGAATCGGTCATCGGCACCCGCTATACTGCCGACACCATCGATTATCTGCGCCGGCGCGCCTCGCGCCTGCGCTTCGTGTGGATCATGGGCGCCGACAACCTCGCGCAGTTCCATCGCTGGCAGAAGTGGCAGCACATCGCGGCCCAGGTGCCCATCGCCGTGGTCGATCGCCCGCCGCGCAGCTTCCGCGCCCTGAATGCCCCCGCCGCCCGTGCGCTGGCGCGGTATCGCGTTGCGGAGGCGGAGGCCAGTCGTCTTGCAGACCGCGCTGCGCCCGCCTGGGTGTACCTCACCGGCCTCAAGTTGAACCTGTCGTCGACGGGGTTGAGGAACCCGGACGGCAGCTGGAAGTCATTTTGAAATGGCCGCAGGACGTGCATCCCCGCGGCATCGGATGTGCATGGAACTTTCCGCCCGCCGCGGTCCGAGGCGGGTGGTGGGAAGCGACGCCGGACCACAACCGCTGGGGACTGGATTGTTGAAACCGTTAACCCCACATGCCTAGTATGGTCAGCAGGCCCCGATGGATTCGGCCTGCGATACAGTGAAAGGAATGGTCCCTGACCACATCTGTATTGTCCCAGTCGGCCTTACCCAAGACCAAGGCAACGACGTCAAAGGCAAGCACTGCCAAGTCTGTGAGTGCCAAGTCGGCGACTGCCAAGTCCACGCGTAAAGCTGCGACCCTGGAAGCGGCCTTGCAGGCGCAACCCGACGCCGACAAGACCTTGCGCACGATCCTCTCTCGCCTCGAGGACATGAAGGCGGAAGAGACGGTCACCATCGATCTTCACGGCAAATCGGCGTATTCCGACTACATGGTCATCACCACGGGCCGCTCGAACCGGCACGTCGGATCGATCGCGGAAAACGTCGCGAAAGGCCTGAAGGAGAGCGGCGCCAAGAAGGTCCACATCGAAGGCCTGCCCAATTGCGATTGGGTGCTGATCGATTGCGGCGACGTGATCGTTCACGTGTTCAGGCCCGAGGTGCGCGAGTTCTACAATCTCGAGCGGTTGTGGACGCAGGGGCCGAAACCAGCGAAGACGGTCTAGGGGGCCGAACGCGGCCGCCGGTGCGAATCGCGCCACGCACGTGCTAGTGCGGGCGCATGCGCATCATCTTGATCGCCGTCGGCCGGTTGAAGCAGGGTCCCGAGCGGGAGCTCGCGGAGCGCTACCGCGAGCGTTTCGACGACCTCGCCCGCAAGCTCGGGCTGCGCAGCATCGAGATTCACGAGCTGCCCGAAAGCCGCGCGCGCGACGCTGCCACCCGCATCAGCGAGGAAGCCGCCGCGATCGCGGCCCTGATCCCGGACAAGGCCATGCTCGTCTGCCTGGACGAGCGCGGCCGGAACGTCGACAGCACAACCTTCGCGGGTCACATCGGGCGCTGGCGCGACGAAGGCATTAACGCTACCGCCTTCGTGATCGGCGGCGCCGACGGACTTTCGCCCGAATTGCGGCGCAGAGCCAAGCTCGCGGTCGCGTTTGGGGCCGCGACCTGGCCGCATCAGATCGTCCGCGTTCTCCTGCTCGAGCAGATTTACCGTACTGCTACGATCCTGACCGGTCACCCCTATCACCGCGCTTGAATCGGCTAGGATGGGAGCACATTAAGGACGTCGATGTTCGCTGCGCGGTCCACCACTCGCTCATTGATGACCGGCCGCAGCGGCTGGGCGTGCGGCGCGTCGCTGATCGCAGTCCTGTCTCTCGCGGCAACCGCCGCAAATCCGGCAACGGCCCAGAACGGCCTCCGCCCCTCGATCACGGCTCCCAGTACCGCTCCGGCTACGCCCCCCGGACCGCCACCGACACCCGAGCAGCTGAAGCAGCGCGAGCAGGAGCTCGAGGCGGCCCGTGCTGCGCAAAAGGCCGCCGCCGAGGCGCAGGAGCGTCTCAAGGCCGAGATCGCCGCCCTCGGCGAGGACCGTGGCAAGCTCAATCAGCAGCTGATCGACGTCGCGTCCCAGGTGCGGAGCGTCGAAATCAGGGTTGGCGAGGCCGAGACGCGGCTGCGCGGCCTCGATGGGCGCGAGCAGGATCTGCGCACCTCCCTGGAATCCCGCCGCAGCGAGATCATCGAGGTCCTGGCTGCACTGCAGCGTGCGGGACGCCGTACCCCGCCGGCCCTGTTCGTCCGCCCCGAGGATGCTCTGCAGTCGCTGCGCACCGCCATGCTTCTGGGAGCGGTCGTGCCGGAGATGCGCGGCCGTGCCGAGAAGCTCTCCACCGACCTCGGCGAGCTCGTGGCCATTCGCAAGACCATCGCAACAGAACGCGACAAGCTTTCCGGCGACCGCGACAAGCTGCGCACCGATCAGACCCGGCTTGCTGCGCTGGTCGAGGAACGTCAGCGCAAGCAGACCACGGCCGAGAAGGACATGGAGGCCGAGAGTGCCCGCGCGGTGATGCTCGCGCAGCAGGTCGATTCGCTGCAGGGCCTGATCTCAACCATGGAACTCGACATCAAGAGCGCCGCCAAGGCCGCCTCGACGGCGAGCCTGCAGGGCGTTCCGGTCAACTCAAAGCCGGATGCGAATGCGCTGCGCAATCCCGGGCGCAAGGCGCCGGCGATCGCGTTTGCATCCAGCAAGGGCATGCTGACCTACCCGGTCAACGGCACCAGGATTCGGGAATTCGGCGCGTCCGACGGCGCCGGCGGCGTCGATAAAGGCATTTCCTTGGCATCCCGTCCGGGCGCTCAGGTCACAACCCCGTGTGATGGCTGGGTTGTGTATGCGGGCCCCTTCCGCAGCTACGGACAACTCTTGATCCTCAACGCCGGGGGCGGGTATCATGTCTTGATCGCCGGGATGGAGCGCATTTCCGTCAACATCGGGCAGTTTGTTCAGACGGGAGAGCCGGTCGCGACCATGGGCATCACATCCCAAGTCGCCTCCATTCTCGCTACCAATGCGAGTCAACCAGTGCTCTATGTCGAGTTCCGTAAGGACGGCACTCCAATCGATCCAGGCCCATGGTGGGCCGCAAATGAAGGCGAAAAGGTACGCGGATGATGCGTAAGACTTCGGTAATTCTCCTGAGCGCGGTCACCGGTGCGGCATTGACCTTGTTCGTGACCCAGCCGCGCGCAGTGCTGATGGGATCGACCGCGCGCGCCGCGACTGCCGATACCTATCGCCAGCTCAATCTGTTCGGCGATGTCTTCGAGCGCGTGCGCAGCGACTATGTCGAGAAGCCGGACGATTCGAAGCTGGTGGAATCCGCCATCAGCGGCATGCTCTCCGGTCTCGACCCGCATTCGAGCTACATGGATGCGAAGAGCTTCCGCGACATGCAGGTGCAGACCCGCGGCGAGTTCGGCGGCCTCGGCATCGAAGTCACGATGGAAGACGGCCTGATCAAGGTCGTGTCGCCGATCGACGATACGCCGGCCTCGAAGGCGGGCATCCAGGCCAACGATATCATCACCAATCTCGACGAGGAGGCCGTGCAAGGCCTCACGCTCAACCAGGCGGTCGAGAAGATGCGCGGCCCGGTCGGCACCAAGATCAAGCTGAAGGTCGTGCGCAAGGGCGCCGACAATCCGCTCGACATCACGCTGACCCGCGACAACATCCGCGTGCGTTCGGTACGCTCGCGCATCGAGTCCGACGACATCGCCTACATCCGCATCACCACCTTCAACGAGCAGACGACCGAAGGCCTGAAGAAGAGCGTCGCCGACCTGCAGACCCAGATCGGGGACAAGCTGAAGGGCTACGTGATCGATCTGCGCAACAACCCTGGCGGCCTGCTCGAAGAGGCCGTCACGGTGTCCGACGCGTTCCTGGAGCGCGGCGAGATCGTGTCGACCCGCGGCCGCAACGCCGAGGAGACGCAGCGCCGCTCGGCGCATGCCGGCGACCTCACCAAGGGCAAGCCGGTCATCGTGCTGGTCAACGGCGGCTCGGCCTCCGCGTCGGAGATCGTGGCCGGCGCGCTGCAGGACCACAAGCGCGCCACGCTGGTCGGCACGCGCTCGTTCGGCAAGGGCTCGGTGCAGACGATCATCCCGCTCGGCGCCGGCAATGGCGCGCTGCGCCTGACCACCGCGCGCTACTACACGCCATCGGGCAAGTCGATCCAGGCCAAGGGCATCGTGCCGGACATCGAAGTGCTGCAGGACGTGCCGGATGAGCTGAAGTCGCGCACCGACACCAAGGGCGAGGCCTCGCTGCGCGGCCACCTGAAGAACGACGGTGACGAGAAGACCGGCTCGCAGTCCTACGTCCCGCCGGACGCCAAGGACGACAAGGCGCTCAAGATGGCGGCCGACCTGCTGCATGGCATCAAGAGCAGCTCCTCGGCAAATCCCGCGCCGGCCGCGACGACCGACAAGGCGGCGGCCGACAAGCCGACCGCCAATCAGCCGGCTGCGAAGCCGAACTGAGACCGGCTCAATCACGAGACAGGTTTTGCTTGAGACAGGTTTTGAAAGGGCGGCCTTCGGGTCGCCCTTTTGATTTTGCGGCAGCCGCCCCTGCCGTTTGATCCGCCGATCTACGGGCTCCGGACAAGCGCCCTGCGCTGGACTCCCCGCCGTGATATCGTCGGCCCGATTGATTCGGGAATATCGATGACAGAGACGGCCGACGAGCTGAGCGCACCGCTCGGACAGACGGAGAAGCGTCGCGGGCGCCGCATTCGGCTTCCCTTCACCCTGCTGCAAGCCGTGGCCGTGCTGCTCGGACTGGTCCTGGTCGTGTTCGCCGGCTTTGCCATGTTCGCCGACAACCCGTTCGGCGGCGAGCCGGTCGCCCGGATCGCGATCAATGAGGGCGCCAAGCCGGAGGACAAGCCGGCTGCGGCCACGCCCGAGGCCAAGGACTCGCACGGTGCGCCGGCCGCCAAGCAGGAGGGTGGCGAGCGTAAGACCATCACCATCATCGACGGCTCCAGCGGGACCCGGCAGGAGGTGGCGATCGGCGGCGGCGCGAGCGAGACCACGGAGCCGGGATCTTCGACGGCGCCAAGCCAGATGCCCGGTGTCGATCCGCGCCTGCTCGAGAAATCGCGCTACGGCATGATCCCGGTGATGGCCGACGGCCTGAAGCCGTTCACCGCCTACGCCGCCGAGTTCGACCGCGCCAAGGCAGCGCGGATGCCGGCAGTCGCCATCGTCATCGGCGGCCTCGGCGTCGGGGCGGCCAAGACCGTCGACGCGATCATGAAGCTGCCGCCGGCCGTGACGCTCGCCTTCACGCCCTACGGCTCCGATCCGACCAAGCTCGCCGAGCGGGCGCGGGCGCAGCGCCACGAGATCCTGCTGCAGGTGCCGATGGAGCCGTACGACTACCCCGACAACGATCCGGGCCCGCAGACGCTGCTGGCCACGCTCGGTCCGGACCAGAACATCGACCGGCTGTTCTGGCACATGAGCCGGCTGCAGGGTTACGTCGGCATCGGCAATTTCATGGGTGCGCGGTTCGTTGCCACCGAAGCCGCGATGCAGCCGGTCGTGAACGAGGCCGCCAAACGCGGCCTTGCCCTGTTCGACGACGGCGCCGCGCCACGCAGCGTGGCGGCATCGCTGGCCACCGGGCGCGCCATTCCGTTCGCCAAGGGCGACGTCACCATCGATGCCGTCCCGACGCCGGTCGAGATCGACAGTGCGCTGGTCAAGCTCGAGAGCCTCGCGAAGGAGCGCGGTATCGCGGTGGGTACGGCGTCGGCCCTCCCGGTCTCGATCGACCGCATCAGCACCTGGATCAAGGGGCTCGACCGCAAGGGCATCCTGCTGGTGCCATTGACAACCGCAATGCTGAAATCAAAATCGAACTGAACGCACGCAGGCGGCGTGACCGCGACCTGGGCGATGCGCGCAGGGATCACGCAGGAAGGCCGAGACGGAATGACGCGCTACGAGGACCTGCCCTACCGCACCTGCGTCGGCATCACGCTGATCAACTCGGAAGGGCTGGTGTTCATCGGTCGCCGCGCTGGTGGCATCGAGCATGTCGACGACACCCATGTCTGGCAGATGCCGCAGGGCGGCGTCGATCCCGGCGAGGACACCTGGGAAGCCGCCAAGCGCGAGCTCTACGAGGAGACCAGCGTGCGCTCGGTCGAGAAGCTGGCCGAGATCGGCGACTGGCTCACCTACGACATCCCGCGCACCGTCGCCGGCCGCGCCTGGAAGGGACGCTACCGCGGCCAGCGGCAGAAATGGTTCGCGCTGCGCTTCACCGGCGCCGATGCCGAGATCGACGTCGAGCGACCGGGAGGCGGCGGCCACAAGGCCGAGTTCATCACCTGGCGCTGGGAGCCGCTGAAGAACCTGCCGGGCCTGATCGTGCCGTTCAAGCGCCCCGTCTATGAGCGGGTGGCGAAGGAGTTCGCCCCGCTCGCCGGCGGCTGAGCGCACGCGCGCCTTCAGCCCACAGAACGCATGAATCGCAGCCCTCGGTTTCTGCGCATCGGCTGCAATGAATCCGTGCAGATCGGTCGCGACAACGCCGTCACGGTGTCGTGCTATGCGAGTGTCCAACGATGGGAACGAGCATGACCGAAACCAGACCCTACCGGCCGAACGTCGGCATCACGCTGTTCAATGCCGACGGTCTCGTCTTTCTCGGGCGCCGCTTCCGCGACGACGGACCGGAGATCGTCCTGCCCGGCCTCGAATGGCAGATGCCGCAGGGCGGCGTCGATCCCGGCGAGGACCTGCAGGCCGCCGCACGCCGCGAGTTGTGGGAGGAGACGGGCATCCAGGACGCCGAGATCCTCGGTGAGAGCGACTGGCTGACCTACGAGTTTCCGCCGTTCGAGGACCCGAACCATCGGTTGGCGCGGTTTCGTGGCCAGCGCCAGAAATGGTTCGCCATGCGCTTCACCGGCCGGGAGGCCGCGATCGATCCGGTGACGCCGCGCAACGGCCAGCCGGCCGAGTTCGACGCTTGGCGCTGGGAGCGGCTGGAGCGTGTCCCCGACCTGGTCGTGCCGTTCCGGCGCGATGTGTACCGAGCCGTGGCGCAGGCGTTTCGACATCTCGTCAACGCCTGATAGTCGTCGCTGCGTCAGGCGCGCAGGCTCTGTCCGCTCGTCATTCTAAGGCGTGCGCAGCGCGAGCCCGGAATCCATAGCCACGATCGGTGATGAGGAGCGGGATGGATGTGGCGCTTGCCTTTGAGACAACCACCGTTCGTGGCTATGGATTCCGGGCTCATCGCTGCGCGATGCCCCGGAATGACGACGGAGAGAGGCGAGCTAATTGCCCTCGACCGTGAACGGGCCGATCGCGATCACGCGGCAATCATTGTCGCGAGTGGAGCAATCGGCCAGCGCGCCGCCGATCGCGGTCTCTTCCCGATCGCCGTTCAGGCCATAGCCAGGATGACCGCCGGTGCCGACCGCGATCGCGTTCCAGCCGGACGGAGACGCATCAAGCCGGCGCGCGACCTCCTCGCGGGCATCGGCTGATATCGCGGGATGGCTGGCGACATGGAAGAAGCCGGTGGCCTTCATGACCGTCGGAACGGGCACCACGAAGGTGTCGTCCAGCGCCACGATCATGCACGCGGTGCCGGCCTGTGCCCCACAGGATTCGAGATTGCGCCGCACGACGTCCTCGACCAGGTCGGCACCGACGCCGAAGAAGAACTGCCCGTTGGGCCCGAGCGCGATCGCCTTGGAGCGCCGCCCCGGCTTGTAGTTCGCTTCGAGCCGGGCCTTGCCGGCATCATGCGCCAGCGGCATCTCCGCAACCGAAAATGTACGCTCGGTCGAGGGGTCGTGGCGCACCCATGGCTGCGGTGGCATCGGCGGCTTGCTATGCGGATAGACGACGACGTCGCCGACGGCATAGAGATCGCACTTGCGCGGGCCGTTCACGCTTTCGACGCGCTGACGGCACTGCTCGAGCGCGGCCGCCTTGGCGGCCTCTTCGCTGGGCTGGCCGCTGACATAGGCGTTGATGCCGTTGATCGTGGTCGCGAACGCCTTGTAGTCCTGTGCCGGAACGTAGTCGCGCGCGAGCGCGATGCGGGTGCGCTCCGTCACGAACGGGACCGCCTCGGGCGCGAACTTCTCGGGCGCTACCGCTGGTGACGGCGAGCCGGCCGGCTGTGGCGATGCGCTCGGCTCCGCGGCAGCGGTGGAGGACGCAGGCGACGATGCGGCCGCGGGCGACGGCGGCTGTTTGGCCGGCGCCGCCGACAGCCGGGCCAGCGCCTCCGCCGCCGACTTGGCCGCATCCCGCTGCACCGGCGGCGGATCACGGTGATCCAGATACAGTGCCGTGCCGACGCCGGCCGCGACCATCATCACCACGACGGCGGCGACGGCCGAAATCAGCCGGCGGGCGCCGCCAGGCTTGGCCACCTTCGGATCCTGCGGCGGCGCGTAGGTGCCGTCCTCGCGGCGCATCGCGACCCGATAGGCATGCACCGGCGTCGGGATGTTCTTGACCTCGCGGGCGCCCATGTCGGCGAACTGCACCGACAGTTTGTTGGCGACCTGCTCATGCACCGCGCGCGAGATGCAGATGCCGCCGACATCGGCGAGGCCCTCGAGGCGCGAGGCGATGTTGACGCCGTCGCCGAGCAGATCGCCATCGCGCTCGACCACATCGCCGATGGTGATGCCGATGCGGTAGCTCATCTGCCGGTTCGGCGGAAACGCCATGTTGCGGGTGCGCAGGCTCTCCTGGATGTCGATCGCGCAGCGCACCGCCTCGACCGCGCTCGGAAATTCCGCAAGCACGGCATCGCCCGCCGTATTGAAGATCCGGCCGCCGGCGCGCGCGATGAAGTCGTCGACGACCTCGCGATAGGCTTCCAGGCGCCGCAGCGTCTCCTCTTCATCCTCGGCGACGAGGCGCGAGTAGCCGGCGATGTCGGCGGCGAAAATCGCCGCGATCTTGCGCTTCAGAACGGTCTGGCCTGCCATCTCACCACGCCCGGTCGTACAGTCGGAAGCATGCCCAGAGATCGGCGAGCACGCAACCAACATCCCTTGTAGTAGTCATCCGCCGGCCCGGGACGTTCGAGCCGCAGACGAAAATGGCCGGGCAAAGCCCGGCCATGAACGTTCATTCACACGTCGCGTGCTGGATCAGTGCAGCGCCGTCGTGTTGACCTGCTGCTGGATCGTCTTGAAGTGATCGAGCCGCTCGATCGCGCGATCGAGCTCGTTGCCCTGCTTCTCGTTGAGCTTGGCTTCCATGCCGGCGATCTCGGCGGCGAAGGCGGTCTGGTCCAGATCCTTCAGCGACGTCGCGACGTCGGCGAGAATGGTCAGCCCCTTGTCCGAGATCTCGGCGAGGCCGCCGAGCACGATGATCTTCTGCTGCGATCCGCCTGTCGTGACGGTCAGCACGCCCGGACGCAAGGTGGCGACGAACGGCGCGTGGCCTGCCAGCACGCCGAAATCACCCTCCTGGCCGGGGACGTCGACCTGGTCGACCTCGCCCGAGAAGGCGATCTTTTCCGGCGAGACGAGATCGAAGTGGAAAGTAGCCATGGGGAACCTGCGAATAGCGATTAGCGAATGGCGAGTAGTGAATGGAGAAGGGAGCAGCGGATAACCCTATTCGCTACTCCCTATTCGCTATTCGCCCTTAGGCGGCTTCCGCCGCCAGCTTCTTGCCCTTCTCGACCGCCTCGTCGATGTTGCCGACCATGTAGAAGGCGGCCTCCGGGAGGTGGTCGTACTTGCCTTCACACAGGCCCTTGAAGCCCTTGATGGTGTCGGCGAGGTCGACGAACTTGCCGGGCGAGCCGGTGAAGATTTCGGCGACGTGGAACGGCTGCGACAGGAAGCGCTCGATCTTGCGGGCGCGGGCGACGGTGAGCTTGTCCTCTTCCGACAGCTCGTCCATGCCCAGGATGGCGATGATGTCCTGCAGCGACTTGTAGCGCTGGAGGATCTGCTGGACCATGCGCGCGGTCTGATAGTGCTCCTCGCCGACGACCAGCGGGGAGAGCATGCGCGAGGTCGAGTCGAGCGGGTCGACCGCCGGATAGATGCCCTTTTCCGAGATCGCGCGGTTGAGCACGGTGGTGGCGTCCAAGTGGGCGAACGAGGTCGCCGGCGCCGGGTCGGTCAAGTCGTCGGCCGGCACGTAGATGGCCTGCACCGAGGTGATCGAGCCCTTGTTGGTGGTGGTGATGCGCTCCTGCAGCGCGCCCATGTCGGTGGCGAGCGTCGGCTGATAACCCACGGCGCTCGGAATACGACCGAGCAGCGCCGACACTTCCGAGCCCGCCTGGGTGAAGCGGAAGATGTTGTCGACGAAGAACAGCACGTCCTGGCCCTGGTCGCGGAAGTGCTCGGCGACGGTGAGGCCGGTCAGACCGACGCGGGCGCGGGCGCCCGGCGGCTCGTTCATCTGACCGAACACCAGCGCGCACTTCGACTTGACGCTCGGATCCGGATTGTGCGGATCGGCGTTGACCTTGGACTCGATGAACTCGTGATAGAGGTCGTTGCCCTCACGGGTACGCTCGCCGACGCCGGCGAACACCGAGTAACCACCGTGCGCCTTGGCGACGTTGTTGATCAGCTCCTGGATCAGCACGGTCTTGCCGACGCCGGCGCCGCCGAACAGGCCGATCTTGCCGCCCTTGGCGTAAGGCGCGAGCAGGTCGACGACCTTGATGCCGGTGACGAGAATTTCAGCTTCCGTCGACTGGTCAGTGTAGCTCGGCGCGTCGGCGTGGATCGGGCGCAGGCCTTCCGCCTTGACCGGGCCGGCTTCGTCGATCGGCTCGCCGATGACGTTCATGATGCGGCCGAGCGTGCCCTCGCCGACCGGCACCCGGATCGGCGAACCGGTGTCGCTCACCTCCTGGCCACGCACCAGACCTTCGGTGGTGTCCATCGCGATCGTGCGCACGGTGGATTCACCGAGATGCTGGGCGACCTCGAGCACCAGGCGGTTGCCGCCGTTCTTGGTTTCGAGCGAGTTGAGAATGGCCGGCAGGTGACCTTCGAACTGCACGTCGACGACGGCGCCGATGACCTGGGTGATGCGACCGATCTGGTTGGCTGCGGTAGCCATTGAGTGTCTCTCCTTACGATCCGTATACGAAACCACGGTCGGCTCGACCGGGATATGTTCCAAAGTTGCGCTTTCAACGGGCGCTGCGCGATCCGGTTAGACCGCTTCGGCGCCCGAAATGATTTCGATCAGTTCCTTGGTGATCATCGCCTGACGCGTGCGGTTGTAGATCAGCGTCTGCTTGCGGATCATCTCGCCGGCGTTGCGGGTGGCGTTGTCCATCGCCGACATCTGCGCACCGTAGAACGAGGCGTTGTTCTCGAGCAGCGCGCGGAAGATCTGGACGGCCAGATTGCGCGGCAGCAGACCGGCGAGGATCTCGTCCTCCTCCGGCTCGTACTCGTAAGGGGCCAGCGGCGCAGCATTGGCGGCACGCGCCTCGACGACCAGCGGAATGATCTGCTGCGCGGTCGGGATCTGCGCGATCACCGAGCGGAAGCGCGAGTAGAACAGGGTGCAGACGTCGAACTCGCCGGCCTCGAAGCGGGCGATCACCTTCTTGGCGATGTCATCCGCATTGGCGAAGCCGATCTGGCGCACCGACCGCAGGTCCAGGTGCTCGACGATCTGCTTGTCGAACTGGCGGCGCAGCTGCTCATAGCCCTTGCGGCCGACGCAGAAGAATTTCACTTCCTTGCCCTGGTTCATCAGGGCGAGCGCACGTTCGCGCGCCAAGCGCACGATCGAGGAGTTGAACGCGCCGGACAGGCCGCGCTCGCCGGTGCAGACCAGCAGCAGATGCACCTGATCGCGCCCGGTGCCCGCGAGCAGGCTCGGCCCGCCGGCGGAGGCGATGGTGGCGCTCGCGATGTTGGAGATCACGGCGTCCATCTTCTCGGCATAGGGACGCGCCGCCTCGGCCGCCAGCTGCGCGCGGCGCAGCTTGGAGGCGGCGACCATCTGCATCGCCTTGGTGATCTTCTGCGTCGCCTTGGTCGAGGCGATGCGGACCCGCATGTCTTTCAGTGACGCCATTGTTCGTCTAGCTCACCCCGGCAGCCGATCCCCTGGAGACCCGACCGCTCAACCCTGAGATTGGTCATGCCCGGCCTGATGCCGGGCATGAGATGTCACGTTGTTCCACCCCGAAGGCGTGGATGGCCGGCTGGAAGCCGGCCAAACCTTCGCGATCAGGCGAAGGTCTTGGCGAAGCCTTCGACCACCGCCTTCAGCTTGGCGGCGCTGTCGTCGGACAGGTCCTTGCTGTCGCGGATCGCGTTCAGCAGGTCGGCGTTCTTGCCGCGCAGCAGCGACAGCAGGCCGTCCTCGAAGGCGCGAACCTTGCCGAGCGGAAGCGCGTCGAGATAGCCGTTGGTGCCGGCCCAGATCACGCAGACCTGCTCTTCCATCTTCAGCGGCGAGAACTGCGGCTGCTTCAGGAGCTCGGTCAGGCGCGAGCCGCGATTCAGCAGGCGCTGGGTCGAGGCATCGAGGTCGGAGCCGAACTGCGCGAACGCCGCCATCTCGCGGTACTGCGCCAGCTCGCCCTTGATCTTGCCGGCGACCTTCTTCATCGCCTTGGTCTGCGCCGAGGAGCCGACGCGCGACACCGACAGACCGACGTTCACCGCGGGGCGGATGCCCTGGAAGAACAGGTCGGTCTCCAGGAAGATCTGGCCGTCGGTGATCGAGATGACGTTGGTCGGGATGTAGGCCGACACGTCGTTGGCCTGCGTCTCGATGACCGGCAGCGCGGTCAGCGAGCCCAGACCATGGTCCTTGCCGAGCTTCGCAGCGCGCTCGAGCAGGCGGGAGTGCAGGTAGAACACGTCGCCCGGATAGGCTTCGCGGCCCGGCGGGCGGCGCAGCAGCAGCGACATCTGGCGGTAGGCGACGGCCTGCTTGGACAGATCGTCATAGATGATGACGGCGTGCATGCCGTTGTCGCGGAAGTACTCGCCCATCGTGCAGCCGGTGAACGGTGCGAGGTACTGCATCGGCGCCGGATCAGACGCGGTCGCGGCGACCACGATCGAGTACTCCAGCGCGCCCTGCTCCTCGAGCACCTTGACGAACTGGGCGACGGTCGAGCGCTTCTGGCCGATCGCGACGTAGACGCAATACAGCTTCTGGCCTTCGGGCGCGCCGGCAACGTTCAGCGGCTTCTGGTTCAGGATGGTGTCGAGCGCGATCGCGGTCTTGCCAGTCTGGCGGTCGCCGATGATCAGCTCGCGCTGGCCACGGCCGACCGGGATCAGGGCGTCGATCGCCTTCAGGCCAGTGGCCATCGGCTCGTTGACCGACTTGCGCGGAATGATGCCGGGCGCCTTGACGTCGACCCGCTTGCGCTCGGTCGCCTGGATCGGGCCCTTGCCGTCGATCGGGTTGCCGAGCGCGTCGACGACGCGGCCGAGCAGGCCCTTGCCGACCGGCGCGTCCACGATGGCGCGGGTGCGCTTGACGGTCTGGCCTTCCTTGATCTCGCGGTCGGCGCCGAAGATGACGATACCGACGTTGTCGGTTTCGAGGTTCAGCGCCATGCCGCGGGTGCCGTTCTCGAACTCGACCATCTCGCCGGCCTGGACGTTGTCGAGACCGTAGACGCGGGCGATACCGTCACCGACGGACAGCACCTGTCCGACTTCGGTGACTTCGGCTTCCTGCCCGAAATTCTTGATCTGGTCCTTGAGGATCGCGGAAATTTCCGCGGCGCGGATGTCCATCAGCCTGCCTCTTTCATCGCGTGCTTGATCGAGTTGAGTTTGGTGCGAAGCGAACTGTCGATCATCCGGCTGCCGAGCTTGACGACGAGCCCGCCGATGATCGCTGGATCCACTTTCACGTTGAGCGCAACGTCCTTGCCGGTCACCGTCTTCAGTGAGGCCTTCAAGGCGTCGAGATTCTTGTCGGAGAGCGGCTCGGCGACGGTAACGTCGGCCGTGGCCTCACCCTTGTACTTGGCAACCAGCGCGTTGAAGGCGCGGATCACGTCGGAGACCGCGAACAGGCGGCGGTTGGTGGTCAGCACCCGCAGCACGTTGGCGGCGACACCGCTGATGCCGGCCTTGTCGAGCACGGCATTGAGCGCCTTGAGCTGCACGTCGGCGCCGAACACCGGACTGCGGACCAGACGCTTGAGGTCAGCGCTCTCATCGAGAAGGGCATTGAACTTGTCGAGATCGGCCTTGACCGTATCGACGGACTTTTCGTCGCGGGCCAGTTCAAACAGGGCCGTCGCGTAACGTCCGGACACACCGGATACGGAGGGATCTTCAGCAGCCACAGACGTGCTCTTTTTTATATGTGCCCAACCCACAAGAGGGAAACCGGCGCGCTGGTGCAGCACAAACCAGTTAAGCCCTTGGAATTCAAGCAGGACTTTGATTTTCGATCGCCGCAGGGAGCAGCTTGATCACGAAAAGCGGCGCTTTGCTAACATAGCGTAAGCGCAGCCGCAACAAGCGGTGGCCCGCTATTCGGCACCTTGTTGCCGCGCCGCACCGAGAGCGCGCCCCGCAGCACGACGCGACCGTCTCAGCTCTCCGCTCGCCCCAACACTCGCCGGACTTCGATACCGTTGAACCAAAGAGCGTTCCAGCTGTTGCTGCATGGCCGCCATGCCTCAGAACCCTTGACTACCGGTTCTTACCTGCGGTGGCCGCCGCCTAACACCGGCACGCATTACTTGCCGACATCTTGACACGCACGATGGAGACTTCGGTCAACAGTATCCCGAAGTATTAATAAGTTAATGAAACGTTAAATCGTCAGATTACGGAATTTTCCCTAGCTCTGAAAGACAGTCTCAAGTTCATCTGGCCGAAACGGAACAAAATCTACTGCCCCATTCATGCCTCATTGGCCCACCAAACGGCGCCCGCCTCAACACCTGACGGGGGTCCACTGGCTGCAGAATGCAGCAATACTGTTTCGAGGGACTGAGATGCTGAAACTGAAGAACTTCTCGGCTGGCAAGATTGCCGGCTCGCGCACCGCGCTCGCTGTTGCCGTTACGCTGATCGTCGGCGGCACCACCACCGAAGCCTCGGCCCGGTCCAGGCATCACCATCATCATGCTCGCCATCACCATCATCACATGGCGCGCCAGGCCGCTGAGCCCGCGGCAGACTCGTTCTCGAATGGCTGGTCGAACAACTCGTCCTGGATGAATGCCCACGCGTCGGTCTCGCCGTCCTCCGGCACCGGTCGCAGCTTCTCCGGCTTGGCGTCGTACTACGGCAACGAGTCCGGCAGCCGCACCGCCTCCGGCCAGCGCATGAACGCCAACGCCATGACCTGCGCCCACCGCTCGCTGCCGTTCGGCACCAAGCTGCGCGTCACCCATGGCGGCAACAGCGTCATCGTCACGGTCAATGATCGCGGCCCGTTCATTCGCGGCCGGGTGCTCGACCTCTCGACCGGCGCCGCCCGCGCCATCGGCCTGACCCGCGCCGGCGTCGGCCGCGTGACCGCCGAGATCGTGTCGTAAGCCACCCATCTATCCGCGCGTCATTGCGAGCGCAGCGAAGCAATCCAGGGCCCCGTCGGGACTCTGGATTGCTTCGTCGCTGCGCTCCTCGCAATGACGGTGGAGAGAGCGGTGCCAACCTCTACAGGAAGCTCTGCGGGTCGACGTCGACCTCGAGCTTGAGATTGCCCCTGGGCTTCTCCGCATGCGCCAGCCAGTGGCGCAGGTAGTCCGACAGATCGAAATTGCGCGCCGACTTGAGCAGCAGCCGGAAACGGTAGCGGCCCTTGATGACGGCGAGCGGGGCTTCGGCCGGGCCGAGCAGCAGTACCCCCTCCTCACGCGGCGCTGACGCCACCAGCCGACGGGCAAAACCTTCCGCAGTAGGCCTATCCCCCGCCGAGATGATCAGGCTCGCCAGCCGTCCGAACGGCGGATAGCCGGTGCGCTCGCGGGCCTCGATCTCGCTGGTGTAGAAGGCCTCGCGGTCGCAGGCGACCAGCGCCTTCATCACCGGGTGCTCGGGCTGGTGGGTCTGAAGATAGCCGCGGCCGCGGCCCTGCTCGCGGCCAGCGCGGCCAATCACCTGGTTCAGGAGCTGCCAGGTGCGCTCGGCGGCGCGCGGATCGCCGTTGCCGAGGCCAAGATCGGCATCGACCACGCCGACCAGATTGAGCCGCGGGAAGTTGTGGCCCTTGGCGACGAGCTGGGTGCCGATGATGAGGTCGACGCGGCCTTCGGCGATCTCGGTCAGCTCGGCGCGCATGGTCTCGACCGAGGTGATCAGGTCGCTAGACAGCACCATGCTGCGGGCATCGGGAAACAGCGTCGCCGCTTCCTCCTGCAGCCGCTCGACGCCTGGGCCGACGGCGACCAGCGATTCCTCGGCCGCGCAATGCGGACAGGTCGGCGGCCTCCCCATCGAGAACCCGCAATGATGGCAGACCAGCCGCTGGCGGAAGCGGTGATCGACCAGCCAGGCGTCGCAGATGGTGCAGGCGAAGCGGTGGCCGCAGGCGCGGCACAGGGTGAGCGGGGCATAGCCGCGCCGGTTCAGGAACAGCAGCGCCTGCTCGCCGCGCTCGATCGCGGTGCGGATCTCCCCCGCCAGCCGCGGCGAGACGTAGCGGCCGCGCGGCGGCGGCTCACGCCTGAGATCGATAGCCTCGATGTGCGGCATGTGCTGGCCGCCGAAACGCGACGGCAGCGCGACGCGCTGGTAGCGGCCCTTGCGCGCGTTGACCTCAGTCTCGACCGAGGGCGTCGCCGAGGCCAGCACAACCGGGAATTTGGCGAGGTGGCCGCGCACCACGGCCATGTCACGGGCGTGATAATGGGCGCCCTCGTCCTGCTTGTAGGCCTGGTCGTGCTCCTCATCGACGACGATGAGGCCGAGGTCGGCATAGGGCAAAAATAGCGCCGAACGCGCGCCGACCACCACCGGCGCCTCGCCGGCCGCAATCGCCGCCCAGTTGCGCTGTCGCGTGCGCGGCGTGAGCTCGGAGTGCCATTCCAACGGACGCACGCCGAAACGTTTCGAGAAGCGGTCGAGAAACTGCCCGGTCAGCGAAATCTCCGGCATCAGGATCAGCGACTGCCGGCCGCGCCGCACCGTCTCGGCCACCGCTTCGAAATACACTTCCGTCTTGCCGGAGCCGGTGACACCGTCGAGCAGCGCGACGTTGAAGGTGCCAGTCGTGGCCAGCGCGCGCATCGCCTCGACGCCGGCCAGCTGGGCGTCGAAGAACTCCGGCTGGGCGAAGGACGGATCGGGCGCCGGCGGCGGCAGCGCGCGGGGCATGGCCTCGACCGTGAGCGTGCCCTCGTCGACCAGGCCGTCGATCACGCTGGCGGAGACACCGATCTCGCGGACGAGGTCGGACTTGCCATGCAGCAGGCCGTCCGACATGGCCTCGATCACGCGGCGACGCGCCGGTGTCAGCCGCTTCGGCGGATCACCGACCAGGCGGACGCCGAGGCGGACGCGCTCCGGGCCGAGCTGCTCGCCCATGCGCAGGGACATCCGTAGCACCATGCCGCGCGGCGACAGCGTGTAATTGGCGACCCAATCGACCAGCGACCGCAGCTCCGGCTTGAGCGGCGGCACGTCGAGCTTCTCGCTGACGTCCTTGAGCCGGTTGTGCAGCCGCGGATCGGGATTGGCGTTCTCCGCCCACACCACCGCCAGCACCTCGCGCGAGCCCAGCGGCACGCCGACAACGTCGCCCGGCTTCAGCGCCATCCCCCGTGGCACGCGGTAGGAATAGGTATGGTCGAGCGCGACCGGAACCAGCACGTCGACCACGCCGGCCGTGCTGGCTGCACCTGGGAAGAGATCGGTCGGGCGGTCCATGAGGGCGGAGATAGCCTTGCTCGGATGGAAGCGAAAGCCGCCCGGCAAAGTTAGCGAACGGTAAAGGACGAGGATGCGATATATGGGATTGTCCTTAGATGAGGTCGAGCACTTTCGGCATCTGCCGTGCACCCTCTCCCTTTGTGGGAGAGGGTGGCGAGAATGAGCGGAGCGAAGTTCGCGCCGGGTGAGGGGTCTGTCTCCGCGGATGCAGACCCCTCACCCGGCTTCGATGCTTCCGCATCGAAGCCACCCTCTCCCACAAGGGGAGAGGGTGCACCGACATTGCCGCCGACTGGGTTCGACATCATCAACACGATGGATCGGCGGGCATCGACGACGCACTATGGCAAAGACGGCACAAGTCACTGAGCAGGAGCCTGAGCTCACCGACCTCATCGGCGCCGATGACGGCGTCGTCCGCGCGATGATGCAGTGGCTGGCGCATCTGCGCAGTGAGCGGCGGCTGTCGCCGAAGACGGTCGAGGCCTATGCGCGCGACCTGCGGCAGTGCCTGCAATTCCTCTGTACCCATTGGGGTGAGCCGGTGACCTTGGCGCGATTCGCCGCTCTCGAGGCCGCCGACATCCGCGCCTTCCTGGCGATGCGCCGCGCCGATGACATCGCCGGACGCTCGCTGATGCGGACCTTGGCGGGGCTGCGCTCGTTCGGCCGCTTCCTGGAGCGCGAGGGCCAGGGCAAGGTCGGTGCGCTCTCCGGCGTCCGCGCACCCAAGATCGCCAAGAGCCTGCCGAAGCCGTTGCCGATGGATGCCGCCAAGCGCCTCGCCGATGCCGACGAGCGTGCCGGTGAAACCCGCGAGACCTGGGTGCTGGCGCGCGACGCCGCCGTGATGGCCCTGCTCTATGGCTCAGGCCTGCGCATCTCCGAGGCGCTCGGCCTGAAGCGCCGCGAGGTGCCACGCGCCGGCGAAGGCGACGTACTGATCGTCACCGGCAAGGGCAACAAGACGCGCATGGTGCCGGTACTGCAGAACGTGCTCGCGCTGATCGACGAGTATGCCCGGCTGTGCCCTTATCCGCTTCCCGGCGACGGCCCGATGTTCGTCGGCGCCAAGGGCGGTCCCCTCAGCCCGCGTATCATCCAGCTCGCGATGGAGCGGCTGCGCGGTGCGCTCGGCCTGCCCGACAGCGCCACGCCGCATGCGCTGCGCCACTCCTTTGCAACCCATCTGCTGTCGCGCGGCGGCGATCTCCGCGCAATCCAGGAGCTGCTCGGCCACGCCTCGCTGTCGACCACGCAGGTCTATACCGGCATCGATGCGGAGCGGCTGCTGCAGGTCTACGCTTCGGCGCATCCGCGGCGCTGACACCGTTCCGTCACATCGTTTCCCTTGCGCGACCACCATGGTTCCGGCAATCGTCTCCCTCGCTTGATCCGGAGGGGAACAGATGAGCGCACATGAGAGCATGGAGCATGCGGAGCACGCCGAGCACGCCTCGGGTGAGAACAAGAAGATCGCGCTGCTGATCGCGATCATCGCGCTGTTCCTGGCGCTGTCGGAAACGCTCGGCAAGGGTGCGCAGACCGAATCGATCAGCAAGAACGTCGAGGCGTCCAACCTGTGGGCCTTCTTCCAGGCCAAGACCGTGCGCCGCACCGTGGTGCAGACGGCGGCCGAGCAGGGCAAGCTCAACCTGCCGGCGCTGCCCGACGAGGCGGCGAAGGCGTCGCTGCAGAAGCAGATCGACGAGTGGCAGAAGAATGCAGCCCGTTACCGCTCGGAGCCGGAAACCGGCGAAGGCAGCGAGCAGCTCGCCGAGCGCGCCAAGCACGCCGAGCACGAGCGCGACGAGGCGACGGCGAAGTACCATCATTATGAGCTGGCGTCGGCCGCCTTCCAGATCGGCATCGTGCTGGCCTCGGCGACGATCATCACCGGGATGGTGATTCTGGCCTGGGCCTCCGGCGGGCTCGCGCTGATCGGGATTGCCATGACGCTGCTCGGGCTCTTCCAGCCGCATCTGCTGCATCTGCACTGAGATGAGGAAGCGGCCTTGATGCGGCGTACTGCTCGCCAGGGCTAGCACTTCGACGTTCAGAGTCTCGTGATCGTCTTTGTCCCCGTCGTCATGCCCGGGCTTGTCCCGGCCATCCACGTGGTTCTGCACGCTGAAAACGACGTGGATGGCCGGGACAAGCCCGGGCATGACGGAGTAACTAAATTAGGGGGTTGCTCATCGCGACAGCCCCACATCTCTCGATGCGATTGCTCCGCCTCGCTCGTTCAGGGCCGTAACAGCTCCGGCCATTGCCATTGTGGTCGGTCGGAACGTTCCGACTCGTTCGGCGAGTGTCAGCGTGCCTGCTGCACGCTGCGGCGGAAGCGCTGGATCTGGCGAAGCACGCGGACCGACCAGCCGCGGGTGTTGCCGCGGAGCAGATCGCCCACGACCTCACGGACGCGCTGCTTGATCGGATCGACCAGAGCGGCCGCCTTGCTTCGCAGCGCCAGCACGTTGTCATACAGCCAGGCGAACCAGCCCATCTGCAGCAGCTTGCTGCGCGTGACGTCAAAGATGAAGGCGGTGATACCGACGCCGACCATCTTGCCGAAGACGATGGTGACGATCGCCAGCTTCCACTGATGGTGCATCAACAGCCACATGCCGAGCAGCTTGAGCGGAAACAGCAGCACGACGGGCACGACGAAGACAACCAGGGTCAGCGCTGGCGACAGCGTCTCGATGCGCGCGGCGAGCCAGTGCTTCAGGCTGCGCAGCGGGATCGCGGCGACGATACGCGCGACGATCGGCTCGAGATGGTCCCACAGCCAGGCTTCGATCAGGAAGATGATCGCGAGCAGGACCCAGAACGGCTGAAGCAGGCGGCGCAGCATTGGTCTCCATCTCCGCCAGGCCCCGGACATGAGGCCGCTATGACGTTAGGACCTCACACCTTGCCGTTTGGTTCAGCGTGACCGGCCGGTTTTTTTGTCGCACCTGCCGACCATACCGCTGTGGCGCCGGTCACATGTGGATGGCGCGCTTGCCCACCGCAAGTGCCGCTTCCTTGACAGCCTCCGACCGCGTCGGATGGGCGTGGCAGGTGCGGGCGAGATCCTCCGCAGAGCCACCGAACTCCATCAATACGGCCGCTTCGTGAATCATCTCCCCGGCTTCGCGGCCGATGATGTGGGCACCGAGCACGCGATCGGTCTTCGCATCTGCGAGGATCTTCACGAAACCGTCAGTCGTCTGGTTGACCTTCGAGCGGCCGTTGGCGGTAAAGGGGAACTTACCAACGGTATAAGCGACGCCGGCCTGCTTCAGCTCGTCCTCCGTCTTGCCGACCGAGGCGACCTCCGGCGTGGTGTAGACCACGCCCGGAATGATGTCGTAGTTCACGTGGCCGGCCTGGCCGGCCAGGATCTCGGCGACCGCAACACCCTCGTCCTCAGCCTTGTGCGCAAGCATCGGGCCGGCAACGACGTCGCCGATGGCGTAGACGCCGGGCACGCTGGTCGCGAAA
The DNA here is from genome assembly GCF_051167655.1 of Bradyrhizobium sp. HKCCYLS2038. Classification (NCBI taxonomy): domain Bacteria; kingdom Pseudomonadati; phylum Pseudomonadota; class Alphaproteobacteria; order Hyphomicrobiales; family Nitrobacteraceae; genus Bradyrhizobium; species Bradyrhizobium sp. HKCCYLS2038. The sequence goes on from NZ_JBNPTM010000004.1 coordinate 660,041, forward strand.
TGGTGATCGATCTGGACGCGGCCGCGATTGTCGAGCACCACGCCGGCCTCTTGCAGGCCGAGACCGTCGGTGTAGGGCACGCGTCCGATCGCGACGAGCACGACATCGGCTTCGATCTTCTCGGCAGCGCCGCCCGCTGCCGGCTCGATCGTGGCCGAGAGCGTCGCACCCGAGGTGTCGACGCCGGTAACCTTGGCGCCGAGCTTGAAGGCGAAGCCCTGCTTCTCGAGGATGCGCTGGAACTGCTTGGCGATCTCGCCATCCATGCCGGGCAGAATGCGATCGAGGAATTCGACCACCGTGACCTTGGCACCGAGGCGGCGCCACACCGAGCCAAGCTCGAGCCCGATCACGCCGGCGCCGACCACGAGCAGGCTCGACGGCACCTTGTCCAGCGACAGCGCGCCGGTCGAAGAGACGATGCGCTTCTCGTCGATCTCAATGCCCTTCAGGCGCGCGATGTCGGAGCCGGTGGCGATCACGATGTTCTTGGTCTCGACGGTCTGGGCTGCGCCGTCATTGCCAGTGACCTGAAGCTTGCCGGTGCCGAGGATCTTGCCCTTGCCCACGAGCACGTCGATCTTGTTCTTCTTCATCAGGAACTCGACGCCCTTGACGTTGCCGTCGATGCCCTGCTGCTTGAAGTTCATCATCGCAGGCAGATCGACCTCGGGTGCCGAGACCTTGATGCCCATCTTGGCGAAGGAATGCCCGGCCTCCTCGAACAGCTCAGAAGCGTGCAGCAGCGCCTTCGAGGGCATGCAGCCGACGTTGAGGCAGGTGCCGCCGAGGGTGGCATTCTTCTCGACCACCGCCACCTTCATGCCGAGCTGTGCGGCGCGGATGGCGCAGACATAACCACCGGGACCGGTACCGATGACGACGAGATCGTAGTTAGCCATGGTCGAATGTTCCGTAAGCTTGCAAGTCAGAAATAGTGACGGTCGTCAGCGTCCGCCCGACACGTCGAGAATGGCCGAAGTGACATAGGAGGCCTCGTCCGACAGCAGCCAGACGATGGCATTGGCGATTTCCTCCGCGGTACCGACGCGCTTCATCGGCACATTGGGGGCGAGGCGGTGAGCGCGATCGGGCTCCCCGCCGGAAGCGTGAATTTCGGTGTCGATCAGGCCGGGCCTGATCGCGGCGACGCGAATGCCCTCGCTCGCGACCTCATGGCCGAGACCGACGGTGAAGGAATCGATCGCGCCCTTCGACGCGGCGTAGTCGACATAGGTGTTGGGCGAGCCGAGCTTGGCCGCGACCGACGACAGGTTGATGATCACCCCGCCCTGGCCGCCGTGCCGCGTCGACATCCGCTTCACGGCCTCTCTTGCGCACAGGATGCTGCCGGTGACATTGACCGCCATCAAACGCTCGATACGCTCCGCGCTCATCTCGTCGACGCGCGTGGTCGGGCCGACGATGCCGGCATTGTTGATCAGCGCACCAAGTGTGCCGAACTTGTCGGCCGCCTTGAACAGCGTGAGAATGTCGTGCTCGCTGCCGACATCGCATTTCACCGCGATGGCCTTGCCGTTCCTGGCCTCGATCGCCGCGACCGTGCTCTGCGCCGCCGCTTCGTTCGACGCGTAGCCGACCACGATCTTGAAGCCGCGCGATGCGGCGGCGATTGCGGTGGCGCGGCCGATGCCGCGACTGCCGCCGGTGATCACTGCAACCCTGTCGGTCATGATGGCCCCCGTAGGTTTGAGGCGCGCTGTTGGGCGCGCCTCATGTGGTCAAGTCGTCGTTAGGCTCAGAGATCCAAAACCAACCGCGCCGGATCCTCCAGGCTCTCCTTGACGCGCACCAGGAAGGTCACCGCTTCCTTGCCGTCGATGACGCGGTGATCGTAGGACAGCGCCAGATACATCATCGGGCGGACCTCGATTTTGCCGCCGACCACGATCGGACGCTCCTGGATCTTGTGCATGCCGAGGATGCCGGACTGCGGCGCGTTCAGGATCGGGGTCGACATCAGCGAGCCGTAGATGCCGCCATTGGTGATCGTGAAGGTGCCGCCCTGCATCTCGTCGATCTTGAGCTGGCCGTCACGGGCGCGGCGGCCGAAATCGGCGATGCCCTTCTCGATGTCGGCGATCGACTTGTGGTCGCAGTCGCGCACGACCGGCACGACCAGGCCCTTGTCGGTGCCGACGGCGACGCCGATGTGGTAGTAGTTCTTGTAGATCAGATCGCTGCCGTCGATCTCGGCGTTGACGGCCGGGATGTCCTTCAGCGCCTGCACGACGGCCTTGGTGAAGAAGCCCATGAAGCCGAGCTTCGAGCCGTGCTTCTTCTCGAACACGTCCTTGTACTGGCTGCGCAGCGCCATCACGTTGGTCATGTCGACCTCGTTGAAGGTCGTCAGCATGGCGGCGGTGTTCTGCACGTCCTTGAGGCGGCGCGCGATGGTCTGGCGCAGCCGGGTCATCTTGACGCGCTCCTCGCGCGCGGCGTCGTCGGCCGGCGACGGCGCGCGGACCTGCACCGACGCAGCCGGCTGATTGACCGGAGTCGGCGCCGAGGCGGCGCGCTCGATCGCGGCCAGCATGTCACCCTTGGTGACGCGGCCGTCCTTGCCGGAGCCCGGCACGGTGGTGGCGTCGACGCCGCTCTCGGCCGAGAGCTTGCGCACCGACGGGGCCTGCGGCGTGTCGGCGGGCAACGCCTTGGCGGGCGCGGGAGCGGCAGCTGGTACCGCTGCGGCAGGCTTCGCCGGAGCGGGAGCCGTAGCAGCCGGCTTGGCGGCGACAGCACCATCGTTGATCTGGCCGAGCAGCGCGCCGACGGCGACGGTCTCGCCGTCCTTGGCAATGATCTCGCCGAGCGTGCCGGCCGACGGCGCGGGCACCTCGATCGTGACCTTGTCGGTCTCGAGCTCGACGAGCGGCTCGTCGACCGCGACCGCGTCGCCGGCCTTCTTGAACCAGCGGCCGATGGTGGCTTCGGTGACGGATTCACCAAGCGTCGGAACGCGAATGTCAGTCATGGTCTTTATCCTCAATAACCCGTGCGGTCATAAAGCCCGTCCGCCATCGCCTTGCGGCGAGCAAGCGATGCGGCACGGATGATCAACGCGATGGACTTGTACTCGCGCCCCGCAGATCGCGGGGCGCACTTCAAAGGCAGGTCAGTTCAAGGCTTCGTCGAGCAGCGCCTTCAGCTGGGCGAGATGCTTGGACATCAGGCCCGTGGCGGTGGCAGCCGATGCGGCACGGCCGGCATAGCGCGGACGCTTGCTCTTGCCGCCGGTCTGGTTCAGCACCCACTCGATATAGGGCTCGATGAAATGCCAGGCGCCCATGTTGCGCGGCTCTTCCTGGCACCACACCACTTCGGCGTTCTTGAAGCGTCCGAGCTCGGCGACCAGCGCCTTGAGCGGCACCGGATAGAGCTGCTCGATGCGCATCAGATAGATGTCGTTCAGCCCGCGCTTCTCGCGCTCGTCGTAGAGGTCGTAATAGACCTTGCCCGAGCACAGCACGATGCGGCGGATCTGATCGTCCAGCACCAGCTTGGTCTTGTCGTCCGCCTGCATCTGGGCGTCATCGTACAGGATGCGGTGGAACGTCGTGCCCTTGGCCAATTCCTCGAGCCGCGACACCGCGCGCTTGTGGCGCAGCAGCGACTTCGGCGTCATCACGATCAGCGGCTTGCGAATCTCGCGATGCAGCTGACGGCGCATGACGTGGAAGTAGTTCGCCGGCGTGGTCGGGTAGACCACCTGCATGTTGTCCTCGGCGCAGAGCTGCAGATAGCGCTCGAGGCGCGCCGACGAATGCTCCGGACCCTGGCCCTCATAGCCATGCGGCAAGAGGCAGACGAGGCCGGACATGCGCAGCCATTTGCGCTCGCCGGACGAGATGAACTGGTCGAACAGCACCTGCGCGCCGTTGGCGAAGTCGCCGAACTGCGCCTCCCACAAGGTCAGCGCGGTCGGCTCGGCCAGCGAGTAGCCGTACTCGAAGCCAAGCACGGCCTCTTCCGACAGCAGAGAGTTGATGACCTCGAAGTGGCCCTGCTGCGCGACCAGATGGTTGAACGGCGTGTAGCGGCTCTCGTCTTCCTGGTCGATCAGCACCGAGTGGCGCTGCGAGAACGTGCCGCGCTCGCAGTCCTGACCCGACAAGCGAACCTTGTGGCCCTCGAGCAGCAGCGAGCAGAACGCCAGCGCCTCGCCGGTCGCCCAGTCCAGGCCGATGCCGCTCTCGATCGCCTTGGCGCGGTTCTCCAGGAAGCGCTGGATCGTGCGGTGCGGCCTGAAGCCGTCCGGCACCTTGGTGATCTTGCGGCCGATCTCCTGCAGCCGATCGAGCTCGACGCCGGTCACGCCGCGGCGCGCCTCTTCCTCCTGGTCGGCGGACTTGAAGCCCGCCCACTTGCCGTCGAGCCAGTCGGCCTTGTTCGGGCGATAGGACGTACCGGCCTCGAATTCGGCATCGAGACGGGCGCGCCAGTCGGCTTTGGCCTTGTCGACCTCGCCCTCGGTCATCACGCCCTCGGCGACCAGCCGCTTGGAGTAGATCTCCAGGGTCGACGGATGGGCACCGATCTTCTTGTACATCACCGGCTGGGTGAACGCGGGCTCGTCGCCCTCGTTGTGGCCGTGCCGGCGGTAACAGAACATGTCGATGACGACGGGCTTGTGGAATTTCTGCCGGAACTCGATCGCGACCTTGGCCGCGAACACCACCGCCTCCGGATCGTCGCCGTTCACATGGAAGATCGGCGCGTCGATCATCTTGGCGACGTCGGACGGATAGGGCGACGACCGCGAGTACCGCGGATAGGTCGTGAAGCCGATCTGGTTGTTGACGATGAAATGAATCGAGCCACCTGTCCGGTAGCCCTTCAGATCGGACAGCGCGAAGCACTCGGCCACGACGCCCTGGCCGGCGAACGCGGCGTCGCCATGCATCAGCAGCGGCAGCACCGAAATGCGCATATCAGGCGGATCACCGTGCTGGTCCTGCTTGGCGCGGACCTTGCCGAGCACGACGGGATCGACGATCTCGAGATGCGACGGGTTCGCAGTCAGCGACAGATGGATGCGGTTGCCGTCGAACTCGCGATCCGAGGAGGCGCCGAGGTGATACTTGACGTCGCCGGAGCCTTCGACCGCGTCGGGATTGGCCGAGCCGCCCTTGAACTCGTGGAACAGCGCGCGATGCGGCTTGCCCATCACCTGCGTCAGGACGTTGAGGCGGCCGCGATGCGGCATGCCGAGCACGATCTCCTTCACGCCGAGATTACCGCCGCGCTTGATGATCTGCTCCAGCGCCGGGATCAGCGACTCGCCGCCGTCGAGGCCGAAGCGCTTGGTGCCGGTGAACTTGACGTCGCAGAACTTCTCGAAGCCCTCGGACTCGATCAGCTTCTGCAGGATGGCGCGGCGACCCTCGCGGGTGAACGAGATCTCCTTGTCCGGACCCTCGATGCGCTCCTGGATCCAGGCCTTCTGCGCCGCGTTGGTAATGTGCATGAACTCGACGCCGAGCGTCTGGCAGTAGGTGCGCTCGCAGATCGCGACGATCTCGCGCAAGGAGCCGTATTCGAGGCCCAGCACGTGATCGAGGAAGATCTTGCGGTCGTAGTCGGCCTCGGTGAAGCCATAGGAACGCGGGTCGAGCTCCTCGCGGTTCTTCGGAGCCTCGATGCCGAGGGGATCGAGCTTAGCGTGAAAGTGGCCACGCATGCGGTAGGCGCGGATCAGCATCAACGCGCGGACAGAGTCGCGGGTGGCCTGGTTGACGTCAGCCGGCGACAATTCGACGCCCTTGGTCTGCGCCTTCTGCGAAATCTTCTCGCCGACCTTCTTCTCCACCACGGCCCAGTTGCCGTCGAGCGCGGACGTCAATTCGTCGCGGGGGGAGACCGGCCAGTTGTTGCGCGCCCAGGAGGGGCCCGAGGCGTTCTTCTGAACGTCGGCCGGCGCGTCCTTCAGGCTCTTGAAGAACTCCTGCCACTCCGGGTCGACCGAAGCGGGGTCTTTCTCGTAGCGCGCGTAGATCTCATCGATGTAGGTGGCATTGGTGCCCTGCAGAAAAGACGACAGGGCGAAGGCGGCGTTCGCATCTTGGCGAGACATGGTAGCGTCCTGGTAATTTCGATGCGCCCATCAAAACGGCGCAATGCCTGACCCCTGTGAAAAGGGGTCAGGCTCGGGTTAGGACGGTTTACCTTATTCTTTGTAAATATTCGCGCCGAAAAGCACTAAGTCCTGAATCAGGATTTCAACTTTTCGACAAGCGTCTTGCCAAGGCGCGCCGGCGACGGAGACACTGTAATACCAGCCGCTTCCATCGCGGCCGTCTTCGAGCCAGCATCGCCCTTGCCGCCCGAGATGATCGCACCCGCGTGGCCCATGCGGCGGCCGGGAGGGGCGGTGACACCGGCGATGAATCCCACCATCGGTTTCTTGCGGCCGCGCTTGGCCTCGTCCTTGATGAACTGCGCCGCGTCCTCCTCGGCCGAACCGCCGATCTCGCCGATCATGATGATCGAGGTGGTCTTGGGGTCGGCCAGGAACATCTCGAGCATGTCGATGAATTCGGTGCCCTTAACCGGGTCGCCGCCGATGCCGACCGCCGTGGTCTGGCCGAGGCCTTCCGACGTCGTCTGGAACACGGCTTCATAGGTCAGGGTGCCGGAGCGCGACACGATGCCGACCGAGCCGGGCTTGAAGATGTTGGCCGGCATGATGCCGATCTTGCACTCGCCGGCGGTCATGACGCCCGGGCAGTTCGGCCCGATCAGGCGCGACTTGGATCCCACAAGCGAGCGCTTGACGCGAACCATGTCCAACACCGGGATACCCTCGGTGATGCAGACGATCAACGGGACCTCGGCGTCGATGGCCTCGCAGATCGCATCCGCGGCGCCCGGCGGCGGCACGTAGATCACCGACGCGTCGGCGCCGGTGGCCTCGCGGGCCTCCTTGACGGTGTCGAAGACGGGCAGGCCGAGATGGGTCGAGCCGCCTTTGCCCGGCGAGGTGCCGCCGACCATCTTGGTGCCGTAGGCGATCGCCGCCTCGGAGTGGAAGGTGCCGTTCTTGCCGGTGAAGCCCTGGCAGATGACCTTGGTGTTCTTGTCGATGAGGATGGACATCGTGCTTTCTCTAAAAGCGTTGCGGTGAGGACGAAGCGAGCGCCGGAAACGGCGCTCAGCCTCCCTTGACGGCCTTGACGATCTTCTGCGCGGCGTCGTCGAGATTGTCGGCGGGCAGCACGTTCAGACCGGACTCGCTGATGATCTTCTTGCCGAGATCGACATTGGTGCCTTCGAGGCGCACCACCAGCGGCACCTTCAGGCCGACTTCCTTCACCGCGGCCACGACGCCCTCGGCAATGACATCGCACTTCATGATGCCGCCGAAGATGTTGACCAGGATGCCCTTCACGTTCGGGTCGGCGGTGATGATCTTGAAGGCAGCCGCGACCTTCTCCTTGCTGGCGCCGCCGCCGACGTCGAGGAAGTTGGCGGGCTCCATGCCGTACAGCTTGATGATGTCCATCGTCGCCATGGCGAGGCCGGCGCCGTTGACCATGCAGCCGATGGTGCCGTCGAGCGTGACGTAGTTGAGGTCGTACTTGGAGGCCTCGATCTCCTTGGCGTCCTCCTCGGTCTCGTCACGCAGTGCGACGACCTCGGGATGCTTGAACAGCGCGTTGGAGTCGAACGACACCTTGGCGTCGAGCACGCGCAGCTGGCCCTGCTTGGTGACGACCAGCGGGTTGATCTCGAGCATCGCCATGTCCTTGGCGACGAAGGCGTTGTACAGCTGGGTGGTCAGCTTCTCGGCCTGCTTGGCGAGATCGCCCGAGAGCTTCAGCGCCTTGGCGACGGCGCGGCCGTGATGGCCCATGACGCCGGTGGCCGGGTCGACCGAGAAGGTGATGATCTTCTCGGGCGTGCTGTGAGCGACGTCCTCGATGTTGACGCCGCCTTCGGTCGACACCACGAACGCGACCTTCGAGGTCTCACGATCGACCAGCAGCGACAGATAGAATTCCTTGTCGATGTCCGAGCCGTCCTCGATGTAGAGGCGGTTGACCTGCTTGCCATCGGGGCCGGTCTGCACGGTCACCAGGGTCGCGCCGAGCATCTGCTTGGCGAACGCATTGACCTCGTCGATCGACTTGGCGAGGCGAACGCCGCCCTTGTCGCCGGCCGAGGCTTCCTTGAACTTGCCCTTGCCACGGCCGCCGGCGTGGATCTGGCTCTTCACGACCCAGACCGGACCGCCGAGCGTCTTAGCCGCCGCATCCGCGTCCTCCGGACGGAGAACCGGCACGCCCTTGGAAATCGGCACGCCGAACTCGTGCAGCAGTGCCTTGGCCTGATATTCGTGAATGTTCATAAGCGCTTGCTCCCCAAACCCGCGAAGGGGTGACGTCTGGAATTGTTCTGTGGATGCTTGGTATACCATATACCAAGCATCCTGCAACTCGATCTCAGCGGGTCTTGCGGCCCGCCGCTACAATGTTCAGCGGCCGAGCAGGTCGGGCGCGATCTTCTTGCAGGCGTCGACCAGGCCCTGGACGGCTGCGACCGACTTGTCGAACGCCTCGCGATCCTTGCCGGCGAGCTCGATCTCGACGATGCGCTCGACACCCTTCGAGCCGATGACAACCGGCACGCCGACATACATGTCCTTGACGCCGAACTCGCCGTTGAGATGGGCGGCGCAGGGCAGCACGCGCTTCTTGTCGCGCAGATAGCTCTCGGCCATCGCGATCGCCGACGCCGCCGGTGCGTAGTAGGCCGAGCCGGTCTTGAGCAGGTTGACGATCTCGGCGCCGCCGTTGCGGGTGCGATCGACGATCTCGTCGATGCGTGCCTGCGAGGTCCAGCCCATCTTGACGAGATCCGGCAGCGGAATGCCGGCAACGGTGGAGTACTTGGTCAGCGGCACCATGGTGTCGCCATGGCCACCGAGCACGAAGGCGGTGACGTCCTCGACCGACACGTTGAACTCATCGGCCAGGAAGTAGCGGAAGCGGGCGGAGTCGAGCACGCCGGCCATGCCGACGACCTTCTTCGCCGGAAGGTTGGAGGCCTTCTGCAGCGCCCAGACCATCGCATCGAGCGGGTTGGTGATGCAGATGACGAAGGCGTCGGGGGCGTACTTCTTGATGCCGGCGCCGACCTGCTCCATGACCTTGAGGTTGATCGACAACAGATCGTCGCGGCTCATGCCCGGCTTGCGCGGCACGCCGGCGGTCACGATGCACACCTTGGCGTTGTCGAGCGCCTCGTAGGAGTTGGCGCCGGAGTAGTGCGCGTCGAAGCCGTCAACCGGCGAGGACTGGGCGATGTCGAGCGCCTTGCCCTGCGGGACGCCTTCGGCAATGTCGAACATCACGACGTCGCCGAGCTCCTTGAGGCCGACGAGGTGAGCCAGCGTTCCGCCGATCTGACCGGAGCCAATCAAAGCAATCTTGTCGCGCGCCATGGCAAATTTTCCTTTGAACCCGAAGGAGTGAGGGAGGTTGAAAAGTCGACTGGGTGGTTATCCCTTTCGCCCCGGCCGTTCAAGTCACGCTATGGCCAATTGACGGGCGTGCCTTGATTTCGATCAGGACCGGGCGGCAGGTGATGCTGATCCTTTCAGCATGATTGACGTGGCCTTTTCGCGGCCATCTGCCCGGCGGCGGGTGCTGCCGGTTGGATCCTTGTTTGTCAGGTTTCGACCAGACCCGTAGAAGTCCCGGATGCGGCGGAGTCCTTCCGTCCGTGAGGCAGCGCCAGATACGACTCCGAGCCCATCTCGATCAAGCGCGACGACGTGCGCTTGAACTCCATGGCTTCGATGCCCTCGGTCGCGACGTAGAGCGAGATCGGGTCGGCTTCGGCAGAGGCGATCAGCTTCACGGCATTGTCGTAGAGCGTGTCGATCAAGGTGATGAAGCGCTTGGCGGCGTTGCGCTCCGCGTAGTCCATCACCGGAATATGGTCGATCAGGATCGTATGGTAGTCGTGCGCCAGCCTGAGATAATCCGAGGCGGCCAGCGGCTTGTCGCACAGGTCGGCAAAGCCGAAACGGGCCACGCCGTTGGCCGAGCACGGCACATCCAGCACGCGCCCCTTGATGGTGATGTCCCGTGAGCGGCACGGCGCATGGCCGGTCAACCGGCCCCAGGCCTTGTCGAGCGCAGCGCGCGCATCGGCGTCGGGCGGCACCAGCCACATCTTCACGCCCGCCAGCTTCTCCAGCCGGAAATCGGTGCGCGCGTCGAGCCGCGCGACATCCATGTGATCGGCGATCTGCTTGATGAAGGGCAGGAACAGCGCGCGGTTGAGCCCCCCCTTGTAGAGATCTTCCGGCGCGACGTTGGAGGTCGCCACGACGACGGTGCCGAGCTCGAACAGCTTGGCGAACAGACGCCCCAGGATCATGGCGTCGGCGATGTCGGTGACGTGGAATTCGTCGAAGCAGAGCAGCCAGGCCTGATCGAAGATCGCCTGCGCCGTCAGCCCGATGACATCGCCATCGGCGAGCTCGCCACGCGCGATGTTCTGTCGATAGCCGTAGATGCGCTCGTGCACCTCGGCCATGAATTCGTGGAAATGCGCGCGGCGCTTGTGCTCGACCGGACAGTTCTGGAAGAACAGGTCCATCAGCATGGTCTTGCCGCGGCCGACTTCGCCATGGACATAGAGGCCATTCGGCGGCTCGCTCTTGTCGGCAAAAAGGCGGCCGAACAAACCTTGCTTGCGCGTCGGCTTGTAGGTGGAAAGGCGGCGCTCAAGCGCGGCCAGTGCGTCGGCGACCTCGGCCTGGGCCGGGTCGGCCTCGATCGCACCGGTGTCGACCAGCGACTGGTATTGCGCGCGGAACGCGTCTGAGGGAGTGGACAGCATGAGCCCACTCTAGGTCATGAGACTAACGGAAAATGCAATCCGCAAATGGTGGAAGCCGCCATGCAGCCGGGCCGTAGGATCGTGGTATATGGCACGCAAACGCCGTTGCTCGCGTTAGTCGCGGGCTAACGACGTTGCACGGCCTCAGCCCGCGCACAGATCGTAAGCGTCCTCCACGACGTACGGCCCGCCGCCCGTGGACGCACGGGACGAGAACAGCACGAAGCGCTCGGCGACGAAAACCCGGCTCGGGAAGTAACCGCGGACCGACAGATAGTCGGCCACGTCCTGGCTCGACGCGTCGTGCAACCGCGCCAGCGTGACGTGCGGCACGAATTTGCGTCCCTCCGGGTCGAGGCCGATCCGCTGCATCATCCGCTCCAGCTCGGCCTGAAGCTCGATCAGCGGCCGGCTCGGCGCGATGTTGGCGATGACTGCGCGCGGCTTGCGGCCGCCGAACGTGGACAGGCCCTGCACCGTCACCTCGAACGGCTTGCGGTTGACCCGCCAGAGCATCGCGGCGATCTCGTTCGCCGACGCGCCGTCGATGTCGCCGATGAAGCGCAGGGTGACGTGGTAATTTTCAGGATCGATCCAGCGGGCGCCGGGAAGGCCACCCCGCAAATTGGAGAGCGTCTGGCCGACCTCGGCCGGGATCTCCAGTCCAGTAAACAGACGCGGCATCGTTTCAGGACTCCCGATGCTGGAGGCTGATCTCGAAAGGTGACGAGATCATGCCTTGACGAAATGATCGACGACGAATCGCCAATGCATAAATCCTACCGAACTTATATGACTCCACGACGGAAGGGGCGTTAACGCCCGTAAAACCTGCGGAAAACCCGGCCCTTATGGTTATCGCAAATGATCTGCCGCGGGCTTCGTTCCGTCATTGCCCACGAAGCGGACGCAGGAATGCTTCCGCACTAGGCAGCATCCTGGAGACGATGATGTCGACCCCGGCCGCAGTCGGATGGATGCCGTCCGCCTGGTTAAGCTTGGGATCGGCAGCCACGCCATCAAGGAAGAACGGGTAGAGCGGCACGTCGAATTCCTTGGCGAGATCTGGGTAGATCGCATTGAACTTCGCAGCGTAGTCGCTGCCGTAGTTCGGCGGCGCCAGCATGCCGCACACCATGACGGCGATCTTCCGCGCCTTCAGCCGGGTCACGATCTCGGTCAGGGCCTTGCGGGTGACTGCGGGATCGATGCCGCGAAGCGCGTCGTTGGCGCCAAGCTCGACAATGACAGCCTCGGTGCCGTCGGGCACCGACCAGTCGAGCCGGTCGCGGCCGCCGGAGGAGGTGTCGCCGGACACGCCGGCATTGGTCAGGTCGATCGGCAGCCCCTTGGCCTGCAAAGCCTTTTGCAACTTGGCAGGAAACGAATCCGAGGCCGACAGGCCAAGCCCAGCGCTCAAGGAATCGCCGAGCACGACGAGCTTGATCGGCTTGGCGGGATCGGCCCCGGCCCATGCCGGGCCGACTGTCATCAAGCCGAGCATCAACACGAGTATGTGCACGAAGAAATGTCCGCGCCTCTCGACCCGGCTTGCGGAGTTGCCATATGACCGAGCCATGGACAGTCTCATCGAAACCTCGCGCTTGGCCGGCAGGGCGCCGGACACCATTACCATTTCAAACGTCAACCTCTCGCTCGGCACCGGCGCGGCGCGGGTTCATATCCTCAAGGACATCAGCCTGCGGGTGGGACAGGGCGAGACGATCGGCCTGATCGGCCCCTCGGGATCGGGGAAGTCCACGCTGCTGATGGTGATGGCGGGGTTGGAACGTCCTGACCGTGGTGAGGTGGTGGTCAACGGCACCGCTTTCAATGCCCTGGACGAGGACGCGTTGGCCAGGTTCCGGGGCCGGCAGGTCGGCATCGTCTTCCAGTCCTTCCATTTGATCCCGACCATGACGGCACTGGAGAACGTCGCCGTGCCGCTCGAACTGGCGGGCCATTCGGGAGCGGCCGAACGCGCCGCCCGCGAGCTCGAGCAGGTCGGCCTTGGCCACCGGCTGCATCACTATCCGACGCAGCTGTCCGGCGGCGAGCAGCAGCGCGTGGCGTTGGCCCGCGCGCTGGCTCCGGATCCGGCGATCCTGGTCGCGGACGAGCCGACCGGCAATCTCGACGAGACCACGGGACAGCAGATCGTCGACCTCCTCTTCACCAAGCATGCCGAGCGCGGCATGACTCTGGTGCTGGTGACCCACGACAGCGGCCTCGCGCATCGCTGCGATCGCGTGGTGCGGCTGCGCTCGGGGCGGATCGAAGCCGACGGCGCGCACGAGCCCGCCGACGCATGAGCACAATGTCCGAACCGATTCGAGGCCGCCGGATCGCGGCGCTGCCGGTGCGCTACGCCCTGCGCGAACTGCGCGGCGGACTGCGCGGCTTCTACGTGTTCATCGCCTGCATCGCGCTCGGCGTGCTGGCTATCGCCGGCGTCGGCTCGGTGGCGGCGAGCCTCAATGACGGCCTCGTCCGCGAGGGCCGCACGCTGCTCGGCGGCGACGTCGCGTTCTCGCTGTTTCAGCGCGAGGCCAAGCCCGAGGAGATCGCCTTCCTGCGTGCGCGCGGCCAGGTGTCGCTGGCCGCGACCTTGCGCGCGATGGTGCGCTCGGGCGATGCCAAGCTGGCGCTGGTCGAGCTCAAGGCGGTCGACAACGCCTACCCGCTGCTCGGCAAGGCCGAGCTGCAGCCCGATCTGCCGCTCGCCGACATCCTGGCCGAGCGCGACGGCGCGTTCGGCGCTGCCGCCGATCCGGCCCTGCTGGCGCGGCTCGACCTGAAGGTCGGCGACATCGTCAACATCGACACGGTGCGCTTCCAGATCCGCAGCGCGCTTGCTGCCGAGCCGGACAAGCTGTCCGGCGGCATCGGCCTCGGGCCGCGCTTCCTGATCAGCGAAGCGGCCTTGCGCGCGACGCCGCTGCTGCAGCCCGGCAGCCTGGTGCGCTGGACTTACAGGGTCCGACTGCCCGACAACGCGACCGACGACCGCGCCGCCGCGTCGTTCATCGCCGACACCCGCCTGGCGTTGCCGCAGGCTGGATGGGAAATCCGCAGCCGCAGCAATGCCTCGCCGCAGCTGGAGCGGACGATCGGCCGCTTCACCCAGTTCCTAACCCTGGTCGGCCTCGCCGCGCTGCTGGTCGGCGGGGTCGGCGTCGCCAATGCCGTGAAGAGCCATGTCGACCGCCGCACCGAGGTGATCGCGGCGTTCAAGGCGCTCGGCGCCACCAGCCGCGACGTGTTCGGCATCTACCTGGTGCAGGTCATGGTGCTGGCCACGATCGGTTCGATCATCGGCCTGTGCGCCGGTGCCGCCCTGCCCTTTGTCATCGTCGGACTGTTCGGCACGATCCTGCCGCTGCCGGTCATCCCGGCCGTTCATCCGGACGAGCTGGCGCTGTCCTTCCTCTACGGCCTGCTCACCGCGCTCGCCTTCGGACTGTGGCCGCTCGGGCGCGTCCGCGACGTGCCGGTGGCGGCGCTGTTTCGCGAGGCGGTGATCGCCGAATGGCACCGGCCGCGCTGGAGTTATCTGGCGCTGATCGCCGGCACCGTCGCGCTGCTGATCGCGGTCGTCATCGGCCTGTCCTACGACAAGAAGATCGCCGCGGTGTTCGTCGTGGCCGCCGCGCTCGTATTCGTGCTGTTGCGGGGCATTGCCGCGATCGTGATGTCGGTTGCGCGCGCTCTGCCGCGCAGCCGCTTCCCGATGCTGCGGCTGGCCGTCAGCAACATCTATCGACCCGGCGCGCTGACGCCCTCCGTCGTGCTGTCGCTCGGACTGGGGCTCGCCGTGCTGGTCACGATCACCCAGATCGACGGCAATCTGCGGCGGCAGTTCATGGCGCAACTGCCGGAGCAGGCGCCGTCGTTCTTCTTCATCGACGTGCCCTCCGGCGAGGCCGACCGTTTCCGCGATTTCCTGAAGGGCCTTGCGCCGCAATCCACCGTGGATGACGTGCCCATGCTGCGCGGCCGGATCGTCTCCGCCCGCGGCGTTCGCGCCGAGGATCTCAAGCCGACCTCCGAGACCGAATGGGTGCTGCAGAGCGACCGCGGCCTGACCTATACCGGCGAGATTCCGAAGGGCTCCAAGGTCGTCGAGGGCGAATGGTGGGGCGAGAGCTATAGCGGGCCGCCGCTGGTCTCGATCGAGAAGCGCATCGCCGACGGCCTCGGCCTCAAGCTCGGCGACGACATGGTCGTCAACGTGCTCGGACGCGACATCACGGCACGGATCGGCAACATGCGCAGCATCGACTGGCAGGGCCTGGGCATCAATTTCGTGCTGGTGTTCTCGCCCAACGCCTTCCGGGGGGCTCCCCACACTCACGTCGCCACCCTGACGGAACCGCGCTCCGATGCGACCGAGGACGCCCGGATCATCCGCAAGGTGGCCGATGCGTTCCCCATGGTGACCAGCGTACGGGTTCGCGAGGTGATGCAGACGGTCGGCGGGGTGGTGTCCAACCTGGTGCTCGCGATCCGCGGGGCCAGCGCGGTGACGCTGATCTCGGCCATCCTGGTGCTGGGCGGAGCGCTGGCCGCCGGACACCGGCACAGGGTCTATGACGCGGTCATCCTGAAGACCCTGGGCGCCACCCGGATACGGCTGCTCGGCGCCTATGCGCTCGAATACCTCATGATCGGCTTTGCGACGGCGGCCTTTGGCGTCATCGCGGGGTCGGTATCGGCGTGGCTGATCGTGACGCGGCTGATGACCCTGAGCTTCGCCTGGCAGGCCGGCAGCGCCGCCCTGGTCGTGCTGGCGGCCCTGGTGGTAACCGTGGGCCTCGGCCTGGCCGGCACCCTGCTGGCGCTGAACCAGAAGCCGGCGACAGTGTTGCGGAATCTCTGAGCGCGGAAACTCTAAGGGCCGAAACGCTAAGGATTGTGCGCTCTTGCCGCACGGTTAACGCGTTAAATACGGCCCTGACGCGCGCGGAGCGACATTCAGCCGCGCGTGGAAGCTTGCACCAAATATGCTAGTTTCCCATTTAGGGAATGGGCTCAGAGACGTGCCGAAAGATGGCGAATTTGCCGATGACGCAAATTTAATATCTGCGGCCGCGGGTATGAGATAGGGTTTTTCGAGCGCCGGCCGAAGGTCCTGCCAGGACCGGAGCGCCGGACAACCAACGGGAATCGACCATGTCGGACCTCAACCGCAACTATGCTTCACCCTTTGGCCGGGTGGCCGGGCGCGCTGATGCCGCGACCGTCGACGCCGGTCTGCGCGCCTACATGCTGCGCATCTACAATTACATGAGCATCGGCCTGGCCATCACCGGCCTCGCGGCGCTCGGCGTCTACATGGCGGCAGTGACCGGCGATCCGGCGGCCGGCGTGTTCAAGTTCGGTAACGCCTACCTGACGCAGTTCGGCTACGCGATGTTCGTGAGCCCGCTAAAGTGGCTGTTCATCCTGGCCCCCTTGGTCATGGTGTTCGCGATCTCGGCCGGCATCAACCGCCTCGCACCGTCGACCGCGCAGGTCCTGTTCTGGGTGTTCTCGGCCTTGATGGGCGTGTCGCTGTCTTCGATCTTCTTGGTGTACACCCACACCTCGATCGTGCGGGTGTTCTTCATCACCGCGGCGACGTTCGGCGCGCTCAGCCTGTACGGCTACACGACCAAGCGTGACATGACGGGCATGGGCTCGTTCCTGTTCATGGGCCTGATCGGCATCGTGCTGGCGAGCCTCGTGAACCTGTTCCTCGGCAGTTCGATGCTGCAGTTCATCGTCTCGGTGATCGGCGTGTTCGTGTTCGCCGGCCTCACCGCCTGGGATACGCAGCGGCTGAAGAACGAGTACATCTACGGTTACGCCTCCGCGGGCGGCGATATCGCCGAGCGCGCAGCGATCAGCGGTGCCCTGTCGCTGTACTTGAACTTCATCAACCTGTTCACGCTGCTGCTGCAGCTGCTCGGACAGCGCGACTGATCGAACCGCTCTCTCACGAGCGATCCTCGAAGCCCCGGCCTCAGCGCCGGGGCTTTTCGTTTGCGGACGGCCCATGACACGCCTCGCACTGGCGCGGCCCCAGCCATGCCGCGAGCCGGATTGATCGCCGCCCGCGCCTTGGTATGGTTTGACCATGTCCGACATCGAAATTCGGCCCACCCTGGAGGCCGACCTTCCCGCCATCACCGCCATCTACGGCCAGGCCGTCCGCGAAGGCACGGCAACCTTCGAGCTCGACCCGCCGGATCTGGCCGAGATGACCCGCCGCTTCCGCGCGCTGAGCGACGGCGGCTTCCCATATTTCGTTGCCGTGCTGGATGGGGAGGTGGTGGGCTATGCCTATGCCGGACCATACCGGCCCCGTCCCGCCTATCGCTTCACCGTCGAGAACTCGGTCTATCTCGCGCCCGCCAGCCAGCGCCGCGGCATCGGGATGCGGCTGATGCGGCAGCTGATCGATGCGTGCGAAGCTCGGGGTTTCCGCCAGATGATCGCGGTCATCGGCGCCTCCGCCAACGCCGGCTCGGTCGGTCTGCATACCGCCTGCGGTTTCGAGATGATCGGCACCCATCCGAGCGTCGGGCTGAAATTCGGCCGCTGGCTCGATACGGTGATGATGCAACGGCCGCTCGGACCGGGCAGCAGCAACGTTCCGGCTTGAGCCGGCTGCACTGATTTTCTGATGCTGAGTTCGCGGCGGAGCGTGCCGCGTCAGACCAGCGCCGGCTTCGGCGCGATCGCCAGGAGCACACGCTCGAGCTCGTGGCCGCGGCGCAGGATCAGGCCGGTCGCCGAGATCACGCTGTACATGCCCTGCTTGCGGGCCAGGCGCGGATCCTTCTCGATGCGGTAGAGCGGCACCTCGGAGGCGCGGCGAAAGACGGAGAACACGGCGCGGTCGCGCAGGAAGTCGATCGAGTAGTCGCGCCACTCGCCGTCGGCGACCATGCGGCCATAGAGATTCAGGATGCGGTTCAGCTCGAGCCTGTCGAACGTCACCCGGGTGGGCGCCGCAGCCGCATTGCGGGCTGCCGCGCGGTTCTCGCTGGGATCGGCATCCTCCGGGGTGAGGTTCATGGGCGTCCTCCTGTCATCTATGTGACATGATCGCGCCAACCGCCGACGGCCGCAAGGGGCGGTTTTCATTGTTGATCTCGGCGCCCTCGGCCGATGAGCGCGAGTTCCACGAACACGCAACCGTCACGGGATCGTTAGCAGAATCATAATCGCGCCGCCTTTCCGCCCAGCGACCGCCCCCGACGTTAGGCATAAGATTCGTGTGCGTTGGCCCGGTCCTTTCGGTTCCGGATTCCTCAGCCCCCAGCCCCCCGGGGTCGTCAGGATCGGGTCTATTCACAAGTAAAGGCAAAGGGCCAACGCAAGTTGGTCCTTTTGCTTTTATGGCGAGAGCTGCCGCAAAGATTTGCGGCGCGCACCGTCTCACGGACGCGACGCCTGCTCAGGTCAGCAGCAACACGAGATCATAAGGACTGAAGATCAGCGCTCGGGGCTTCGCGCCGTGGCTGACACCCGCCCAACCAATGGCAGCTCGGAAAAGGCGGCCCCCAGCATCGGCCCGGGGCGGTCACGACTGCCGTCCTGCACATAGACGACAGTGCCGTCGACGCCGTCGCGGGCGATCTTCTCCAGCGGCACGTTCCAGCTGACCGGAGCGCCATTCCAATCGCCCAGCTTCAGCAGGCTGCGAACGACGTTGTAGTAGGTCAGATCGCGGCCGCTGTTCTCGCCGCGCCCGACCGAGACCGGCGCCACCCGCGTGATCGCGCAGATCCAGACCTCACCGTGCCGGCGCAACATCTGGTCGTTGGCCCCGGCCACGGAGACGGCAAGCTCCTGGCCGTCGACCGCCAGCCTCACCGGCAAGGACATCACCGTGCCGCCTTGGGCCGTCTCCTCGATGGCGCCTTCGATCGCCTCGCGATCGCTGCCGATGACGTGCACGGAGCCGTTGACCACCGCCTGCGGCGTATAGACCTCGCGATCACCGCGGGCACGCGAATAGGCGCGCTGCCGCGCCGTGAAGCGGGAGTCGGCCAGCGTGTCCTTCCAGCCGAGATAGTCCCAGTAGTCGATCGGAAGCGACAGCGCGATGATGTTGGGATCGTGCGCGAGGTCGCCGAGCACCTTGTCGGCCGGCGGACAGGAGGAGCAGCCTTGCGAGGTGAAAAGTTCGATGACCGCACGCGGATCGGATGAGGCTGGCCGGACGAAAGCGATGACCGCACAGACGCCCAACGCCGCGCGTGACCACCACGACATCTGTCCACTCATCGCCACTGTCCTGTCTGGAACACTGTCCGCTGCGCCTTGCCGCGTCAACGATCGCGAAGCCGCCCTCGTAGTTAAAAGTCTGCAAACGCAAAGGAGGCGGCCTTTGTCATAGGCCGCCTCCTTCATCACCCGCTACTCACTTCAGAGTGAGCCAAACTGTCGCATCGCGCTTTGGTTAAGCGGCGAGCTTCCGCAGCACGTAGTGCAGGATGCCGCCATTACGATAGTAGTCCAGTTCGTCCAGCGTATCGATCCGGCAGAGCAGCGGCACCTGTTGCGCCGCACCGTTTGCCGACACGATCTCGGCGGTCAGGGTCTGGCGCGGCTTCAGATCACCTTGGAGGCCCTTGATGGTGACCTTCTCGTCGCCCTTGAGGCCGAGCGACGACCACGACGTGCCCTCCTGGAAGGTCAGCGGCAGCACGCCCATGCCGACCAGGTTGGAGCGGTGGATGCGCTCGAAGCTCTGGCAGACCACGGCGCGGACGCCGAGCAGACGGGTGCCCTTGGCCGCCCAGTCGCGCGACGAGCCGTTGCCGTATTCGGCGCCGGCGAACACCACCAGCGGCACGCCCTCTTCCTGGTACTTCATGGCGGCGTCGTAGATCGACATCTGCTCGCCGTCCGGCCAGTGCTTGGTCAGGCCGCCCTCGGGGATGTTGCCGTCGGCGCCCTTGAGCATGAAGTTCTTGATGCGGATGTTGGCGAAGGTGCCGCGCATCATGATCTCGTGATTGCCGCGGCGGGTGCCGTACTGGTTGAAGTCGGCCGGGCGGACCTGGTGCTCGCTGAGGAACTTGCCGGCGGGCGAGGTCAGCTTGATCGAACCGGCCGGCGAGATGTGGTCGGTGGTGATCTTGTCGCCGAACAGCGCCAGCACGCGGGCCTCGAGGATGTCCTTGATCGGCTCCGGCTCCTTCTTCATGCCCTCGAAATACGGCGGGTTCTGCACGTAGGTCGACGACATGTTCCAGCGATAGGTCTCGCTCTCGACGGTCTTGATCTTGCGCCAGTTGGTGTCGCCCTTGAACACGTCGGCGTAGCGCTTCTTGAAGATCGAGGCCTTGACGAACTTCTTGACGAAGTCATTGACCTCCTTCGTCGTCGGCCAGATGTCCTTCAGGTAGACCGGCTTCTTGTCCTTGCCGATGCCGATCGGCTCGACCGCGAGGTCCTTGGTCACGGTGCCGGCCAGCGCGTAGGCGACGACCAGCGGCGGCGAGGCCAGATAGTTGGCCTGGACGTCCGGCGAGACGCGGCCTTCGAAGTTGCGGTTGCCCGACAGCACGGCCGCCGCGACGACGCCATTGTCGTTGATCGACTTCGAGATCTCCTCCGGCAGGGGACCGGAATTACCGATGCAGGTGGTGCAGCCGAAGCCGACCAGGTTGAAGCCGACCTTGTCGAGGTCCTTCTGCAGGCCGGAGTTGGCGAGGTACTCGGCAACCACCTGACTGCCCGGAGCGAGCGAGGTCTTCACCCACGGCTTGGCCTTGAGGCCCTTGGCGGCGGCGTTGCGGGCCAGCAGGCCGGCGCCGATCAGCACGCTCGGGTTCGAGGTGTTCGTGCAGGAGGTGATGGCCGCGATGACGACGTCGCCATGGCCGATGTCGAAATTCTTGCCCTCGACCGAGAAGCGCTGCTCGGCAGCATCCGGCTTCTTGTATTCGCCGGCCAGCGCGGTGGCGAAACCTTCGGCAACCGCGGGGAGCGCGATGCGGCCTTCGGGACGCTTCGGACCGGCCATCGACGGCACGACGTCGGCGAGATCGAGGTTCAGCGTCTCGGTGAACACCGGGTCAGCCGACTTGGCGGTGCGGAACAGGCCCTGCGCCTTGGCATAGGCCTCGACCAGCGCGACGCGCGGGCCCTTGCGCCCCGACGTCTTGAGATAGTCGATGGTGGCGGTGTCGACCGGGAAGAAGCCGCAGGTCGCGCCGTATTCGGGGGCCATGTTGGCGATGGTCGACTTGTCGGCGACCGAGAGATGGTCGAGGCCGGGACCAAAGAACTCGACGAACTTGCCGACCACGCCGAGCTTGCGCAGCATCTGGGTGACGGTCAGCACGAGGTCGGTGGCGGTGACGCCTTCCTTCAGCGCGCCGGTCAGCTTGAAGCCGACGACGTCGGGCAGCAGCATCGACAGCGGCTGGCCGAGCATGCAGGCCTCGGCCTCGATGCCGCCGACGCCCCAGCCGAGCACGGCGAGACCATTGACCATGGTGGTGTGCGAATCAGTGCCGACCAGCGAATCCGGATAGGCGACCTCGAAGGTGCCCTTGGTCCGGCCGATCGTCATCTTCTCCTTCTTGGTCCAGACCGTCTGCGCCAGATATTCGAGGTTCACCTGGTGGCAGATGCCGGTGCCCGGGGGCACCACCGAGAAGTTCGAGAACGCCTTCTGGCCCCACTTCAGGAATTCGTAGCGCTCCTGGTTCTGCTTGTACTCCTCGGCGACGTTCTTGCCGAACGCCTTGTTGTCACCGAAGTAGTTCACGATCACCGAGTGGTCGATGACGAGGTCGACCGGCACCAGCGGGTTGATCTTCTCGGCATCGCCGCCGAGCGCCTGCATCGCGTTGCGCATCGCGGCCAAGTCGACCACCGCCGGCACGCCGGTGAAATCCTGCATCAGCACGCGCGCCGGGCGGAAGGCGATCTCGTGCTCCAGCGACTTCTTGCGCAGCCACTTCGAGACCGCGACGATGTCGTCCTTGGTGACGGTGCGGCCGTCCTCGTTACGCAGCAGGTTCTCGAGCAGCACCTTCATCGAGTACGGCAGCTTCGAGATGTCCTTGAGACCGTTCTTCTCGGCTGTGGGCAAGCTGTAATAGATGTAGCTCTTCGTTCCGACCTTGAGGGTCTTGCGACACTTGAAGCTGTCGAGCGAGGTCATGCGTGGAAATCCCAATTGATCTGGATACCCGGAGGGGGTACTTGAGAACCGTCAGCGCGTGGCGCCGGATGGCTTGCAGCGGGCGATTGTGTGCTGCATCAAGGTCGGGCTTATAGAAGCTTTCTAGTTGCGCCGCCACAGCCACAAGCAAGCAGCGACGTGGCATCACCCACAAATTCTCACGCGCTAGCCATCAATTCCCTAGGGGCTGTCACAACAGACCATGCAGCTGTCTCCAACACTGTCTCCGAAGCTGTTCGGCAGCGACGTCCGCTGCGTGCGCGGCGGCCGCGAAGTCTTCGCAGGACTTGCGTTCGAAGCGACCGCGGGCGAGGCGCTGGCCGTGACCGGGCACAACGGCGCGGGCAAGACCTCGCTGCTGCGGCTGATCGCAGGCCTTTTGCTGCCGGCCGGCGGCACCATCGCCATCGAGGGCGGCGAAGGCGAGCTGACGGTGCCCGAGCAGGCGCATTATCTCGGCCACCGCGACGCGCTGAAGCCGGCGCTCAGCGTCGCCGAGAACCTGACCTTCTGGGCCGACTTCCTGGGCGGCGGCGTGTTGCGACCAATTCCGGATTGCCTGGCGGCCGTCGGCATCGCCCATGCGATCGATCTTCCCGCCGGCTATCTCTCCGCCGGCCAGCGCCGCCGGCTGTCGCTGGCCCGCCTGCTCGCCGTGCCCCGTCTGATCTGGCTGCTCGACGAGCCGACCGCTGCGCTCGACGTCGCCGGCCAGGCGATGTTTGCCGGATTGATGCGTGAACATCTCGCCGGCGGCGGATTGATCGTCGCGGCCACGCATGGACCCTTGGGGATCGACACGCGCGAGCTGCGGATTGGGACATGATGTAATGCTCATGAGTCGCACCAATCGCTCCACTTGGCTCGCTGCACTCCCCTCCCCCTTGCGGGGAGGGGTCGGGGGTGGGGGTCCCAGGAAAGACCACCCGTGTGGACCCCCCACCCCGACCCTCCCCCGCAAGGGGGGAGGGGGCGCAGCGTGCGGGAGGAGGGAGCGCAGCTCGCTCGCCACCACCAGTCAGGCCGGCCCCACATGACCACCCTCGGTGCCCTAATCCGCCGCGACATCCGGATCGCGCTGCGCATCGGCGGCGGTGCGCTGATCGGCGTGCTGTTCTTCCTGACCGTCGTGGTGCTGATGCCATTCGCGGTCGGGCCGGACCTCGCGCTGCTGACCCGGCTCGGCCCGGCGATCCTGTGGCTCGGCGCCCTGCTCGCCAGCCTGCTGACGCTCGACCGTCTGTTCACCGCCGACCACGAGGACGGCTCGCTCGACCTGATCATCATGAGCCGGACGCCGCTGGAGCTCGCCTGCGCCGCCAAGGCGCTGGCGCATTGGCTGGCCGCCGGTCTGCCGCTGGTGATCGCGACACCCGTCCTCGGACTGCTTCTGAATCTCGACGCCACCGCCACCGGCGCGGTCGCGCTGACCCTGCTGGCCGGCACGCCCGCCTTGACCTTCATCGGCATGATCGGCGCGGCGCTGGCCGTGACGATGTCCCGCGGCGGCCTCTTGCTCGCCGTCCTGGTGCTGCCGCTGTCGATTCCGGTGCTGATCTTCGGCGTTGCGGCCTCCCAGGCGGCGATTGTCGGCCCATTGCCGTTCGGGGCACCGTTTTCGATCCTGTGCGCGCTGTCGCTGGTGAGCTTCGTGATCGGCCCGTTCGCGGCTGCGACCAGCTTGCGGAACGGCCTGGACTAACGGAACACCACCGGGGTTTGACTCCGATCAACTCTTGCCGAGCCGCTTCGTGCTGATGGACTGCAACCGCTTCCGCCTTTAACAAGGTTCTCATGTCGCTGATCGACCTCGCCAATCCGACCCGGTTCCTCGCGCTGGCCGCGCGGCTGCTGCCGTGGCTTGCGCTGGTGACCGTGGTCCTGCTGGCCGCCGGCATCTACCTCTCAGCGCTGGCGCCGGACGACTACCAGCAAGGCGCGACCGTCAAGATCATGTTCATCCACGTGCCCAACGCGTGGCTGTCGATGTTCGTCTGGGGCGTCATGAGCATCGCCTCGCTCGGCACCCTGGTGTGGCGGCATCCGCTGGCCGATGTCGCCGCCAAAGCCGCCGCGCCGATCGGTGCCAGCTTCACGTTCCTGGCGCTGCTCACCGGTTCGCTGTGGGGCCGACCGATGTGGGGCACCTATTGGGAGTGGGACGCACGGCTGACCTCGGTGCTGATCCTATTCCTGATGTATCTCGGCCTGATGGCGCTGTGGCGCTCGGTCGAGGACCCGACGCGCGCGGCACGCGCCGCCGCCGTGCTGACCCTGGTCGGCGCCATCAACCTGCCGATCATCAAATTCTCCGTCGACTGGTGGAACACGCTGCACCAGCCGGCCTCGGTGATGCGCATGGGCGGGCCCGCGCTCGACAAGTCGTTCCTGATCCCGCTGCTGGTGATGGCGATCGGCTTTTCATTCCTGTTCATCACGCTGCACGTGGCCGCCATGCGCAACGAAATCCTGCGTCGCCGCGTGCGCAGCCTGCAAATGCTGCAAGCTCGCGCCTATGCCGGCAGCGCGCCGTCCGGCGGCACGACCGGCCAGATCGTCGGAGCCGCGTGATGGACCTCGGCCCCTATACCTCCTTCATCGCGACCTCCTATCTCGCCGCCGCGCTCGTGGTCGTGCTGCTGATCGGCTGGATCGCCATCGACTACCGCATTCAGAAGGCGCGGCTGCGCGCGCTCGAGGACAGCGGCATCAGCCGCCGCTCCGGCCGCGCAGCGACGGATATCCAATGACTGACCAGCCGCCGCCGCGCCGCCGTTCCTTCCTGATGCTGCTGCCACTCGTGGTCTTTCTCGGCCTCGCGGCACTGTTCTGGTTTCGGCTCGGCAATGGCGATCCGTCGCGGATTCCCTCCGCATTGATCGGGCGACCCGCGCCGGCCACACCGCTGCCGGCGCTGCCTGAATTGGCCAAGGACGGCACGGCGGTGCCCGGGCTCGATCCGGCCGCGCTCAAGGGCAAGGTCAGCATCGTCAACGTCTGGGCATCCTGGTGCGTGCCGTGTCACGACGAGGCGCCGCTGCTGGTCGACCTCGGCCACGACAAGCGCTTCCAGATCATTGGCATCAACTACAAGGACGCCGCCGACAATGCGCGCCGCTTCCTCGGCCGCTACGGCAATCCCTATGACGTCGTCGGCGTCGACGGCAACGGCCGCGCCGGCATCGAATGGGGCGTCTACGGCGTCCCCGAGACCTTCGTCGTCGGCCGCGAGGGCACCATCGTCTACAAGCTGGTCGGCCCGATCACGACGCAGAACATCGATGCGGTGCTGAAGCCGGAGATCGAGAAGGCGCTGAAGGCGGGCAGTTAAGCTCGCGCAGCCAACACAGCCTCAGCGGCAAACACCCCCCCTTTCCGCGTCGTCATTCCGGGGCGGCGCGAAGCGACGAGCCCGGAATCCATAACCACGAGCGGTCGCGTGGCGAAGACCAGTGCCACAGCCATCTCGCGTCACATGCTGTTTCGTGGCTATGGATTCCGGGCTCACGCCGCTGCGCGGCGTGCCCCGGAATGACGGCGTTCGGGGCAGCTACCCCTTGCTCACATCCCCTTCGGCCGCGTCGCTGGTTTCGAGCGAGGCCGGGTCGAGATGATAGCGCTTGATCAGCGGCATCTGGGCGATGGCGAAGATCATGGTCAGCGGCACCACGCCGAAGGCCTTGAAGCCGACCCAGAAGTCGGTGCTCTGGGTCCGCCAGATCACCTCGTTCAGCACCGCCATCGCGGCGAAGAACAGCGCCCAGCGGAAGGTGAGGATACGCCAGCCCGCGGGCGTCAGGTTGAACATCTGATCGAACATGATTGCGATGAAGGAGCGGTTGAACAGCAGCCCGCCGCCGAGCACGGCCGCGAACAGGCCGTAGATGATGGTCGGCTTGACCTTGATGAAGGTCTCGTCGTGAAGCACCAGGGTCAGCGTTCCGAACACGATGACGACCACGGCGGTGACCAGCGCCATCAACGGCACGTGCTTCGTCACGACGTAGGACGCGATCAGCGCCGCGATGATCGCGACCATGAAGGCGCCGGTCGCCGCGAACAGATTGAACTTGGCGTTGACGACGAAGAACACGATCAGCGGACCGAGTTCGGTCGCGAGCTTGAACAGCGGATGCGGCTGGGTCTTGTCCATTCCATGTCCTGTTGGCTGACGTCAGCGGCGACGCAGCTGGTCGTCTTCGATCACACCGCGCCGGAGCGGCGCGGCGGCGTCAATCCTCGATGCCGGCGATTGCGCGCGCGAAATCCTTGGCGGCGAACGGGGAGAGATCGTCGACGCCTTCGCCGACGCCGATGAAGTGCACCGGCAGCTTGAACTTCTCCGATAGCGCCACCAGGATGCCGCCGCGCGCGGTGCCGTCGAGCTTGGTCATCACCAGGCCGGTGACCCCTGCCGTACGATGAAACGCCTCGACCTGCGACAGCGCATTTTGTCCCACCGTGGCGTCGAGCACGAGCAGCACCGCATGCGGCGCCGAGGCGTCGACCTTGCGAATGACACGCACCACCTTCTCGAGCTCATTCATCAGCTCGGCCTTGTTCTGCAGCCGGCCGGCGGTGTCGATCAGCAGGATGTCGCGGCCCTGCTCCTTGGCCGCTGTGATGGCGGTGAAGGCGAGGCTCGCGGAGTCGGAGCCTTGCGCGCCCGCGATCACCGGCGCCCTGGTGCGCTCGCCCCACACCTTGAGCTGCTCGATGGCGGCGGCACGGAACGTGTCGCCTGCAGCCAGCATCACCTGCTTGCCTTCGGAAGCGAATTTCTGGGCGAGCTTGCCGATGGTGGTGGTCTTGCCGGAGCCGTTGACGCCGACGACGAGAACGACGAATGGCTTGTGACCAGGCTCGACGACCAGCGGCTTCGCCACCGGCGACAGCACCTTCTCGACCTCGGTCGCAACGACAGCCTTGACCTCGTCGGCGCTGATCGCCTTGTCGTAGCGGCCGTGGCCGACGGCCTCGGCAATCCGCGCGGCGACCTGGGTGCCGAGATCGGCGCGCAGCAGCACGTCCTCGATGTCGTCCAGCATCGCGCGGTCGAGCTTGCGCTTGGTGACGAGATCGGCCACGGCGGTGCCGAGCGCGCCGGAGGTGCGCTTCAGACCGGCCGACAACCGCCGCCACCATGACAGCTTGGGTGTTTCGGAGGTGGTATCGTTCATGGCGTGGTGTTAGCCCTTTCCTCCATCAAACGAAAGCTCACACCCGCGTTACGGTTTCCATGGACATTAACCAACCCACCGACGAGGAGATGCTCGCCCGCGTGCTCCACCGCGACGGGCTGATGCTGGTCATCGACAAGCCCGCCGGCATTCCCGTGCATAAGGGACCGAAGGGCGGACCGAACCTCGAAGCGTCGTTCGACGCCCTCCGCTTCGGCCTGCCGCGCCCGCCGGTGCTGGCGCATCGGCTGGACAAGGAAACCTCCGGCTGCCTGGTGCTCGGCCGCCATCGCAAGGCAACGGCGTCACTCGGGCTTTTGTTCAAGCACGGCAAGATTTCGAAGACCTATTGGGCCGTCGTCGAAGGCGGGCCCGATGCGGACGAAGGCGTCATCGAGTTGCCGCTCGGCAAGCTCAACGCCGAACGCGGCTGGTGGCAGAAGCCCGACCCGCAGGGCCAGCCGGCCGTGACGAAATGGCGCGTGCTGGGCAGGTCGTATTCGACAAGCACCCCATCCGCTAGCGCGCCTCTCGCTTCGGGCACCGACTCCCCTCCCCCTTGCGGGGAGGGGTCGGGGGTGGGGGTCCCCACGGGCAGTCTCGCCCGGAGCCACCCCCCACCCCAACCCTCCCCCGCAAGGGGGGAGGGAGCGCAGCACCCGAACGGCGAGCTCTTGGCTCACACCACGAGCCCGTCGACACCAATGGCCAGCCCGCGCCTCACCTGGCTCGCCATGGAGCCGGTCACCGGCCGCACCCACCAATTGCGCGTGCACTCCGCCGCATCCGGCTGGCCGATCGTCGGCGACAACATCTACGGCAACGGGCCGCGCTTCGGTGAACCGCGGCTGCACCTCCACGCGCGCGAGATTTCGATCCCGCTATCGAAGAACAAGCCGCCTGTGCAGGTGGTGGCGCCGGCGCCGCTACACATGCACGAGCGGCTGCGGTTGTGCGGTTGGAAGGGAGAGTAAGTCTCGCTCGAGCCAGACGTCCGCCGCACTGCAGGCGTCTGCAAGCTGCACAGCGACGAACGACGAACGTCCGTGCAACTCTGAGCCGCGGGTGACGCCTCGACAGTCCCAGCATTCTCGGCCATGGAGCAAGTTGGGCTCACTTCAGTGCGTTGCACAGATATGCCCCAAAGCGTGATCCGCTGGTTTGCCCCGCAGCGCGGCAACAGGATGCAGCGCACAGGCGACGCCGGCGCGAGCGACCTGCTTTGCCGCTCCACTCAGATGAATCTGATTCATCAGTGAATGCAATTTTCTCGTTTGTACGTGCGTTCGGCCGCATCGCAGACTTGGCGTGAAAATCAACGCGCTCAAGCGTGATGAGGGAGGACGCCGGCTTTCGCGAGGCCAACATCGCGCGCAATCCGCGTTGCGGACGCAGGGCCCGCATGCGCGCTCCTCGCATGACATCCGATCATGATGACTCTGCTCGATCGACCGCACGTGCACGGCGGCTCGTAGCCGTCGAAAACTGCCACTCTGCCAGAGACCCTAACATAACAAGAAGCGCTCCTCAGCCAACTCGAGGCCAGCGGACGCTCAAGAAGAGGAGGAAGACGGGATGAGACTTAGTAGATTTCTAGGTGCAGCGGCAGTCTTGGCGCTGACGTCCGCCTCGGCGCTGGCCGCAGACAAGGATGCAGCCGACGCCGCTGTCGAAGCCGCGAAGAAGTACGCGGGCACGACGATCAGCATCGTCTGGGAGGCCGGCCTCCAATCGCTCGACCCGTTGAACTATTCCGGTCCGAAATGGGAGAAGCTCACCGGCATCAAGGTGAAGGTGGTCGAGGTTCCGACCGACCAGATGTTCACCAAGATCATGCAGGACTTCAGATCCGGCGCCGGCGCCTATGACGCGCTGAACGTCATTCCATCCTGGATGCCGGACCTTGCGCGCGCCGGTGCGCTCGAAAACCTCGACAAGTATGTCGACAAATACGGCTATCGCGACGAGCTGCAGGACATTGCCGCCGCCTATCGCGACAACCAGATGCAATATGACGGGAAGATCTACGGCTTCCCGGACGACGGCGACGTGATGCTCCTCTACTACCGCAAGGACATCTTCGAGGATCCGAAGATGAAGGAGGAGTTCAAGGCCAAGTTCGGCTACGAGCTGGCGCCGCCGAAGGACTGGAAGCAGTTCGACGAGATCGGCCAGTTCATCACCGACAAGATGGCCCCCAAGGTCTACGGCGCCGGCTTCTTCCGGACTGCGCCCTATCCGCAGTACATGTTCCAGGAACGTTTCCGCATGGAGGGCGGCAAGTTCTTCAATGCGGATACGATGAAGTCGACGGTGAACAGCGACGTCGGCCTCAAAGTGTTCAAGCAGATGGTCGCCGAAAACAAGTTCATGCCGCCGGGCGTCGAGCAGTGGAACTTCGTCGACAATCTGGCCGCGTTCCTCCAGGGCACCACCGCGATGACGATCTCCTGGCCTCCCTATGGACGCTGGGCCGCGGGATACGGCTCCGGCGAAGAGGCCCTGAAGTGGGTGCCCAAGTCGCAAGTGGCCGGCAAGGTCGGTTATGCGCTCAACCCGCTCGGCCGGCCGGAGCTCGGCGTCGGATTCGATCTGGCCGTCTCCTCCACGAGCAAGAACAAGGAAGCCGCCTATCTCTTCATTCAGTGGCTCAACAGCAAGAAGACCAGCCTCGAGCGTGTCCAGCTGCCCTATACGCTGCGCGACCCGTTCCGCCTGTCGCACTACGCGAGCGAGAAGTATCGGTCGCTGTGGCCCGATGCTCCGTCCTATCTCGACACGGTCAAGACGTCCGGCGAGAAGGGCCTGCTCGACCTGTCGCTCCTGCAGCAGGACAAGTATGACGAGGCCATGACCAAGGCGATCTCGAGCCTCTGGGCCGGAGAGGACGCCAAGGCCATTCTCGACCGCCTGGCACAGCAGTTCGACGCCATCACCGAGAAGGTCGGCGTCGATAACCAGAAGGCCGTCTACAAGGTCTGGGCGTCAAAGCCCGGCGCCTACCCGCAATAGCCGTCCCTGGCCGCCGCACGGAAGGAGACCCCTTCCGTGCGGTCCTGCTTGCTGGAATTCATGATGACGCTTTCCGGAATATCCAACGGGACCGAGCAGCCTCGCCCCGGTCGCCTCGGGCGCCTGCTCGAGGACCGCCTGCCCTATCTCATCGTCGCGCCCGCAATTTTCATACTCTTGCTCGTTGGACTTTTTCCGCTGATCTATTCGCTCGTCGTGAGCTTTCAGCGTATCACAATGTCCGACAATGATACGTCCTTTGCCGGTCTGCTGAACTACGCAGAGCTGTTCCGCGACGCCCGCCTCTGGGCATCGCTTGGCCATACGGCGCTCATCACGGCCGTCGCGCTGCCGCTGGAGCTCCTGATCGGCTTCCTCATGGCGCAGCTGTTCATCGACCGCATTCCGGGACGACAGCTCTTCGTTGCGCTGCTGGTGCTGCCGACGGTGATCTCTCCGATCGTTGCCGGCGCGACGTGGCGGCTGATGTTCGACGTCCGCTTCGGTCCGATCGGGCAGATCCTCAGCTTCTTTGCCGGAGAGCCAGTCAGGATCCTGTGGACCGTCAACCCTGCTTACGTCTATCCGGCGATCATCATCTGCGAAGTCTGGCAGTGGTCTCCGTTCATGTTCCTGCTGCTGCTCGCCGCCCTCTCGAATGTCGATCAGTCGCAGCTCGAGGCTGCGGAGATCGACGGAGCGTCATATCTGCGCGTGCTTCGGGCGATCATCCTGCCGGCGATCGCGCCCGTGGTCGCCGTTGCCTGCCTGATCCGCGGGCTCGATCTGGTTCGCATCTTCGACATCATCTGGGCGCTCACGGAAGGTGGCCCGGGCTCCATGACCGAGACAATCTCGCTCTACACCTATGTGCAGGGTTTCACGCAATTCGAGACCAGCTATACCGCGGCGATCTCCTTTCTCGTGATCGGCCTGCTGACGGTCATCACCACTCTGGTCCTCAAGCGCATGGAGCTGACGCGGTGAGCGGCCGAAAGCTGTCGACGAGAAAAACCCGCATCCTGGCGCTTCGCTACCTCGGCGCCGTCATCGTGACCGTGCTGTTCCTGTTTCCCGTCTACTGGCTGTTCATGATTTCGTTCAAGACGCCGGACGAAATCTATCACGTGCCGCCGGTGTGGTTTCCGGCACAGATCCAGTTCTCGAACTACTACGTCCTGTTCAAGGACGGCGACGTCGCTGCCATCCTGAACAGCCTGATCGTGGCGGGCGCCAGCTCCGGCGCCGCAATCGTTCTCGGCACGCTCTGCGCCTACAGCCTTGCCCGGTTCGGCACCGGTGGCGAGAACCTTGCGATGTGGATCATCTCCCAGCGCATGATCCCGCCGATCGCGGTCGTCTTCCCGATCTTCCTGCTCTACGTCCATCTGGGCATGGTCGACAGCTTCTTCGGGCTGATCCTGCTCTACACGGCCTTCAACCTCCCCTATGTCATCTGGATGATGCGGGGCTACATCGTGGACGTCCCGCTCGAGCTCGAGGAGAGCGCGCTGGTCGATGGCCTCACGCGATGGGAGGTGATCTGGAAGGTCGTCTTCCCGATGGTTCGTTCAGGCCTCGTGGCCACGTCCGTGTTCACCTTCGTATTCGCCTGGAACGACTTCCTGTTTGCGCTCGTGCTGACGCGCACGGAGGTCATCACCTTTCCGGTGCAGCTGACCCACTACTTTGGCGGGCAGTCGAATTTCTGGGGCAAGATCGCGGCGATGTCCGTGCTGGGGACCTTGCCGATATTCGTCGCGGTTTCGGCGATGCAGCGCTATCTCGTGCGCGGCATCTCCTTGGGAGCAATCAAGGGTTAGGGAGAGCTGTGTGGCGGACGTGAAGCTATCCGGCGTGCACAAATATTACGGCAACGTGCACGCGGTACGAGGGCTCGATCTGACCATTGCGGATGGCGAGTTCGCCGTTCTGGTGGGACCATCGGGCTGCGGCAAGAGCACGCTCCTGCGCACGATCGCCGGCCTCGAGGATCCGGACGACGGAACGATCATGATCGGCGGCGCCGTGGTCAACGATTTGCGCCCGCGCGAGCGCAACATCGCCATGGTGTTCCAGAACTACGCGCTCTATCCGTATCTGACCGTCAACGAGAACATCGCCTTCGGCCTGCGCGCGCGGAAGACCCCCGAGATCGAAGTCAGAAAGCGGGTCAACGAGGCGGCCGAGATGCTCGGCATCGGCAATCTTCTCGGCCGTTACCCGCGGCAGCTCTCCGGCGGACAACGCCAGCGCGTCGCGATCGGGCGCGCCATCGTTCGCAAGGCAAGCCTGTTCCTGTTCGACGAACCGCTCTCCAATCTCGACGCGCAATTGCGCGACGAGATGCGCACCGAGATCAAGCGTCTGCATCAGGAAATCACGACCACGATGATCTACGTGACGCACGATCAGGTCGAGGCGATGACGCTCGCGGACCGGATCGTTCTGCTGCGCGATGGGCAGATCGAACAGCAGGGCGCCCCGCTCGAGCTGTTCGAACAACCGCGCACCAGCTTCGTGGCGCGCTTTCTCGGCTCACCGTCCATCAACCTCATACCGGCGACGCTCCGAGTCGAGGGCAACGACGTCACGGTCGTGTTTCAGTCGGGAGAGTCTCTGCCGCTCCCTCCCGCGAAGGTCACGTCGCTTCGCTCGGCAAATGGGCAGCAGGTACTCGCCGGCATCCGGCCGCAGCATTTCGGCCGGGCCACCGGCGCTCCGTTTCGCGATGGTGTGGTCCGCTATTCCACGGTCACCGACCTGATTCAGCCCACGGGCACCCGCACCTTCACCACCATCAAGGTCGGCGGCGTAGACGCGGTGGCCGAACTGCAAGCACATGACGTTGGACGGCACGGCGAGCAGATCGAGCTCACGATCGACCTCAACCGCCTCGTCCTGATCGACCCGGCGAGCGGCCTGGTCATCGCGTAGAAGGTGGACGGCCTGAGCGACACGGAGAGCAGGGAGGAAACAATGGCGGCGAGACATTTTGCGACGGGGATCGGGGCACCGGAAGGTCCGGTCTGCCTGCCAGACGGATCGATGTATGTCACCGAGATGTCGGCATCGACGCTGTGTGTCACGCGGATCGACACCGGCGGCCATCGCCGGGTGATCCGGACCACCAGCGGGCGTCCGAACGGATTGACGACCGATGGCCATGGCAGGATTTGGATTGCCGAAGCCGGCCTGCAGGCGCTGATCTGCATCGACGCGGACGGAAACGAGATCCGGCGCATGCATGGCGAAGGTGCGGATCGATTCCTGTTTCCGAACGACCTCTGCTTCGGTCCCAATGGACTGCTCTACATGACCGACTCGGGCATGGCCGCGAAGGACTTCATTAATGGCCAGGCCTTCGTCGACGGCTATATGGACCTGGATTGGGATGGTCGCGTCTATGAGATCGATCCATCGGCAATGAAGGTGCTGCGCGTGATCGATCGCAAGATCCGCTTCACCAACGGCATCGCCTTCGGCCCCGACGATCGGCTGTACGCCAACGCCTCCTTCACCGGCGAGATCTATCAATACGACGTCCTCGGCCAGACGGCGCCAGAGCGCGTCGTCTTCGGAAATGTGCTGCAACCCGATTCGAATCCCGATTTCAAAGGTCCGGATGGGATGGCGTTCGGCACGGACGGGCGGCTCTATTGCACGGTCTACAATCAGAAGAACGTCACGGTGCTCGACAAGCAGGGTCGTGTGGCCGAACGGCTGATGCTGGACGGCCCGCAGCCGACGAATTGCGCCTTCACCCTGGCAGGCAAGAAGCTGCGCGTGACCGAGGTCGGCAAGGGGCAGGTCGAAGAACTCGATGTGCCCTGCGATGGCCTGCCGCTGCACCTGCCGAAATTTGCCTGACGGCTTCGCGGGCGGCAGTGCAGGTGGTGGAGCCGGCGCCAATGCGCCTGCAGGCGGTTGCGGCGGCGCGGATGGAACGTGGAGATGAAGCCTATCTCCCTCCACACGTCATGGCCGGGCTTGTCCCGGCCATCCACGTCTTACTTCGTGGAAACAGCGTGGATGCCCGGGTCAAGCCCGGGCATGACGGAGTCCTTGACTAACAGCTTCGACCCATCATTCCCCGCGATCGTGAGCCGCTGAACAGTGCCGGGCTCAGCACCGCTGACGGCCACCGGCAGATAGTGCTCCGTCCGCCCCTGTGTCGCGCTCTCGATCAGCACCTGGCGCTCACAGCCGATCTCCCGATCTAACCGCCGCCGTAACGCAGCCTCTCCCGCCGCCCGCAGCCGTCGCGCGCGCTCGCGAATAACGCTGCCTTCCACCTGCGGCATGCGCGCGGCCGGCGTGCCCGGGCGGGGTGAATAGGGAAACACGTGCAGGAAGGTCAGGCCGCATTCCTCGACGAGATCGAGCGAGCGGGCAAACATCTCCTCGGTCTCGGTCGGAAAGCCCGCGATCAGATCGGCGCCCAGCGCGATGTCCGGCCGCAATCGCCGCACCTGCTCGCAGAACGCGATCGCGTCGGCGCGCGAATGCCGCCGCTTCATGCGCTTGAGGATCAGGTCATCGCCGGCTTGCAGCGACAGATGCAGATGCGGCATCAGCCTCGCATCGTCGGCGAGCGCATCGAGCAGGTCGGCATCGGCCTCGATCGAGTCGATCGAGGAGATGCGCAGCCGCTGCAGCTCCGGCACATGCCGCAGGATCTGCTTCACCAGCCGGCCGAGCTTCGGCGCGCCCGGCAGGTCGGTGCCGTAGCTCGTGAGATCGACTCCGGTCAGCACGATCTCGGCATGGCCGCGCGCAGCGAGCGTCCGCACCTGATCGACGACGGCGCCCATCGGCACCGAGCGTGAATTGCCGCGGCCGAACGGAATGATGCAGAAGGTGCAGCGGTGATCGCAGCCGTTCTGCACCTGCACGAAGACGCGCGGCAGGCCGTGCTGGAAACCGTCGACGAGATGCGGCGCCATCGCCTTGACGGCCATGATGTCGGAGACCGCCACCTTCTCCGACGCATCGA
This sequence comes from Bradyrhizobium sp. HKCCYLS2038, assembly GCF_051167655.1. Taxonomy (NCBI): domain Bacteria; kingdom Pseudomonadati; phylum Pseudomonadota; class Alphaproteobacteria; order Hyphomicrobiales; family Nitrobacteraceae; genus Bradyrhizobium; species Bradyrhizobium sp. HKCCYLS2038. The sequence goes on from NZ_JBNPTM010000004.1 coordinate 695,295, forward strand.
TGCCGAAGCGCGGCACTGCCAGCGCCTGCGCCGTCGTACGCCACGCCTCCGGCTGCAACTTGTCATCATTGCCGATGACGCGGTCGACCTCTGGCATGGCGGCGAACATGCCGGCCTGCGTCTGCGCCGCGCAGCCGGTGACGACGATGCGCACGTCCGGCCGCTCGCGCTTCAGCTTGCGGATCGACTGCCGCGCCTGCGCCACGGCCTCGTTGGTGACGGCGCAGCTGTTGATGACGATGGTGTCGTCCGCGCCCGCCGCCTCGGCGTGGCGCGCGATCAGTTCGGATTCGAACGCGTTGAGCCGGCAGCCGAAGGTGACGACGTCGACGCTCATGCGACGCTGGCGAACAGCTCTGGCGCGAACCGCCCCTCGAACTCGAAGGTCGCCGTGCCCGTCATCAGCACGTGATCGTCGCGCTCGCGCCATTCGATGGTCAGCTCGCCGCCGGGCAAGGTCATGTGGACGAGACGGTTGGCACGCTTCAGCCGGGCGGCAGCGACAGCCGTGGCGCAGGCGGCCGAGCCGCAGGCCCTGGTCAGCCCCGCGCCGCGCTCCCAGGTGCGCATCGTGATGTGGTCGCGATCGACGATCTGGGCGAGCGTGATGTTGGCGCGCTCCGGAAAGATCGGGTGATTTTCGAGCAGCGGTCCGAAGCGTTCGAGGTCATAGGAATTGACGTCGTTGTCGACCCAGAACACCGCGTGCGGATTGCCCATGCTGACGACCGACGGCGAATGCAGGATCGGCGCGTCGATCGGGCCGATCTGCAGCTCGATGTAGCGGGTGTCGCGGAACTCCTCCGCCAGCGGAATGTCCTGCCAGCCGAACTTCGGCGCGCCCATGTCGACCGTATAGAGGTCCGGCGCCGGCCCCTGCCAGCAGTTGAGCAGGCCGGCCCGCGTCTCGAACGTGGCGCTCGCCTGCCCGGTCTTCTCGAACACCTGGCGAACCACGCAGCGCATGCCGTTGCCGCAGGCGCCCGACTCCGAACCGTCATTGTTGTAGATGCGGATGAACGCCTCGGTGCCGCCGAGCCGCGGCGGCTGCAGCACCATCAGCTGGTCGTAGGGAACACGCGATGCAACCGCGCGCGCCTCGTCGGGCGTGACGACATGCTTCACGTCGCGCAGGTCCAGCACGACAATCTCGTTGCCGATGCCGTTCATTTTGGCGAAGCTGTGGTTGGCGAGCGCGCTCATCAAAATATCCAAATTGTGTCCGCTTTATATGGCCATGGGCGTGGCCTTGACCAGTCCGCAGCGGGACATGACGCATCTGTCATGGGACGCCACGCCGCCGGGCATGTTAGGACCGGACATTCGCCGGCACGAACCGGGCAAACCAGCACGGCCACTGGAGAATAGTCGAATGAATCTCAGCACTTTCCGCCTCGTTCTGGCCGTGAGCTCGGTCGCGCTGGCGCTGGGCGGTCCGATCGCCCGGGCGCAGGCGCCGTCGGCCTCGCCGGCTCCGGCGGTTTCAGCCTCGCCCGCCCCGGTCCCGAGCGCCATCCCGGCGCCGGCCGCCTCGCCCGCGCCGGCGGCATCCGCCGCCAGCCCGGCGCCCAGCGGCAGTCCGACGCCGGCTGCCAGTGCGAGCCCATCGCCCTCGTCATCGCCGAGCGCGGCCCAGGCTCCGGCGGCCACGACGCCGCCTGCCCAGACGGCTGACGCCTTTGGCGACGAGATCAAGCTCGAGGCCAAGAAGGTCGTGCTCGTCAAGGGCACCGCGAATTGGGACAACGCCTTCGACACGCTGATCGACTCGTTCAAGGCGCTGGCGACCACCTTGGACAAGCAGGGCGTCAAGCCCGCCGGCAACGGCATGATCGTCTACACCTCGACCGACGATAACGGCTTCACCTTCTTCGCCGAGATTCCGATCGAGCAGGAGCCGAAGACGCTCGGCAAGGGCATGAGCATCGGCCAGTCGCCCGAGGGCAAGGCGCTGAAGTTCGTCCATCGCGGCTCCTACGACAACATGGACAATACCTACGAGGCGATCACCAACCATCTCGACGAGCGCCGGCTGGAGGCCAAGGACACCTTCATCGAGGAGTACCTGACCGATCCGTTGAAGACCGCCGAGGACAAGCTCGTCATCAACGTCTACGTACCACTGAAGTAGTGAGACCCATGGTCATCAGATCGATCTTGTTAGCCGCCATCGCGGCGTCGGCCGCCGTGCCGGCGCTCGCTGACGACATCGCCCGGCAGGACACGCCCGCGATCACGGTCAGCGGCGAAGGCAGCGTGCAGGCCCCGCCGGACCTGGCGCAGATCGATGCCGGCGTGGCGTCGGATGCCAAGACCGCGCGCGAGGCCGGAGAAGCCAACAACGGCGCGATGGCCAAGGTGCTGCAGGCGCTGAAGACGGCCGGGATCGCCGACAAGGATGTCCAGACCTCGCGCCTGTCGCTGCAGCCGCAATACCAGCCGAACCGGCCGGGCCAGGCGAGCGTCACCGGCTATCGCGCCAGCAATCGCGTCACCATCAAGGTCCACGACGTCGCCAAGGTGGCGAACGTGATCGACACCGTGGTAGGCGCCGGTGCCAATGATGTCGGCAACGTCTTCTTCAGCGTCGCCGAGCCGTCGAAGCTGCTCGACCAGGCGCGCGAGAAGGCGGTGGCCGATGCGAGGCGGAAAGCGGAGATCTACGCCAAGGCCGCCGGCGTCACACTCGGCCAGCCACTCAACATCGCCGAGGACGGCGCGCCGACGCCGGTGTTCCGCGCCAAGACCTTTGCGGCACCGATGGCCGCCGGAGCGCCGACACCCGTAGCACAGGGCGAGGAGACGCTGTCGATCACGGTCAGCGTGACCTGGGCGATCAAGCCGGCGCAGTAAGGCTCACTTGTTTGAGCTCGGCGCATTCGCAAGCGGATATGAGCCGACAGCGCGACTACAAACTCAGTGTCGTCCCGGCCTTGAGCCGGGCCCCATACTCCGCAGCCGATGTTGTTGCGCGAGATGGAGCTGCCAGCCTTCGCAAAACTGTATCCGGTGGTTATGGGTCCCGGCTCAAGGCCGGGACGATACCGTTGTTGTTGCGGCAGCCTGCTTAAATCTCCACCACCTGACCCGGCTTCAACACACCGAACCGCTCACGCGGGATGCCGGCGGAATCCAGCGCGGCGTGCAGCGCGTGCACCGGCGCATCGATCGCCTCGTCCGTCAGTTGGAACGTGCCGTGGTGATGGGCCAGCGCAGTCTCGGCGCCGCAATCCTGTAGCGCCTGCACGGCATCCTCGGGATTCATGTGCTGGTCGCGCATGAACCAGCGCGGCTCGTAGGCGCCGATCGGCAGGATCGCCAAGCGCAGCGGCGCGTGCAACTCGGCGACGCGGCGGAAATGCTTGCCCGTGCCGTAGCCGGAATCGCACACGATGTAGACCTTGCCGCGCGGCGTCTCCAGCACGAAGCTCGCCCACAGCGCCTTGTTGCGGTCGAAGATGCCGCGCGCGGTCCAGTGCCGCGTCGGCACCAGCGTCACCGCGACCTCGTCGTTCAAAACCACGCGATCGTGCCAGTCGTAGGCCTCGGCGCGGATCTTGGCGTCGGCGTCGGTCATCGTGAGGTCGTTGCCGAGCGGCGTCACCACGCGCGGTGAAAAACGCGCGGTCAGCTTCGACAGCGTGCGGATGTCCAGATGGTCGTAATGCCCGTGGGAGACCAGCACGACGTCGATATGCGGCAGGGCTTCGAAGGCGATACCGGGATCGTTATGGCGGCGCGGTCCGGCGAACGAAAACGGCGACACCCGCTCCGACCAGACGGGGTCGATCAGGATGTTGAGGCCGCCAGTCTGGACCAGCCAGCTGGCATGGCCGATGAACGACAGCCGCACCGTCTCGCCGTCGATCCGGTGCGGCGGCGCATCCGCATGCGGGCTCGGCGCCCAGGACGGCCATTTCGCACGCTTGCCGTTGCGGTCGAACTGCCAGCGCAGCACCTGGGAGAGGGATTTGGGCGGAGCGCCGTCGGGATCGTAGAAACGCTTGCCGTCGAAATGGTCGGTGACGGGGCCGGAATAGGTCCTGGAGCGGCGCAGCAAGGTCGTCCTCGCGAAGGGAAAGCTGACACGGGAAAGCTGAACTGGCGCAAGAGGTAAGCCGCCCCATGGGGGCCGGCAACGGGACGCCGGCAAGCAAGTTTCCTTGACTTTTCCGGCCGCGGAGGGTTTAACCCGGCCGAATTTCGGAAAGTTTGGTCTTTTCGAGCCACCGCCCGGCCCTGGAGGCCGGAGGTCACCGCCCGACAGCGCTGTGCGCCCTCGGGCGCAAACGTGTTTGGACTGATGGTTTCGGCAGGTCAGCCGAGGTCTATATGGTCGTCATGGGCCGCAGCGAGCGGCGATGACGGGCGGCAATGAAGCGAGCGCCCGACAAGGGCAAAGGATACGGCATTGTTCGACAATCTGTCGGAAAGGCTTGGCGGCATTCTCGATCGGCTGACGGGGCGTGGTTCGCTCTCGGAAGCCGATGTCGACGCCGCGATGCGCGAGGTCCGCCGGGCGCTGCTCGAGGCCGACGTCGCGCTGGAGGTTGTCCGCAGCTTCACCGAGCGCGTGCGCGAGCAGGCGATCGGTGCCACCGTCGTCAAGTCGGTCACTCCCGGCCAGATGGTCGTCAAGATCGTCCATGACGAGTTGGTCAAGACGCTCGGCGACGACGGCCAGACTATCGACCTCAACGCCGTGCCGCCGGTGCCGATCATGATGGTCGGCCTGCAGGGCTCGGGCAAGACGACCACCACCGCCAAGCTCGCCCGCCGCATGGTCCAGCGCGACAAGCGCAAGGTGCTGATGGCCTCGCTCGACGTCTACCGTCCGGCCGCCATGGAGCAGCTCGCGGTGCTCGGCCGCGACCTGGACATCCCGACGCTGCCGATCGTCGCCGGCCAGATGCCGCCGCAGATCGCGCGCCGCGCCATCGAGGCCGCCAAGCTCGGCGGCTACGACGTGGTGCTGCTCGACACCGCCGGCCGCACCACGCTCGACGAGGACATGATGAAGGAGGCCGCCGAGATCAAGGCGGTCGCCAACCCGCACGAGGTGCTGCTGGTCGCGGACTCCCTGACCGGCCAGGACGCCGTCAATCTCGCCCGCTCGTTCGACCAGCGCGTCGGCCTTACCGGCATTGCGCTGACCCGGATCGACGGCGACGGCCGCGGCGGTGCCGCGCTGTCGATGCGCGCGGTTACCGGCAAGCCGATCAAGCTGCTCGGCACCGGCGAAAAAACCGACGCGCTCGAGGACTTCTATCCGTCGCGCATCGCCGGCCGCATCCTCGGCATGGGCGACATCGTCTCGCTGGTCGAGAAGGCTGCGGCGAACATCGACGCCGAGAAGGCCGCGCGCGCCGCCGAGAAGATGCGCAAGGGTCAGTTCGACCTCAACGACATGCGCGAGCAGCTGCTGCAGATGTCGCAGATGGGCGGCATCAGCGGCCTGATGGGCATGATGCCCGGCATCTCCAAGATGAAGAACCAGATCGCGGCCGCGGGGATCGACGACAAGATCCTCAAGCGCCAGGTCGCGATCATCGATTCGATGACGCGCGACGAGCGCAAGCATCCCGATCTGCTCAAGGCCAGCCGCAAGAAGCGCATTGCCGCCGGCTCCGGCCAGAGCGTCGAGCACGTCAACAAGCTGCTCAAGATGCACCGGAACATGGCCGACGTGATGAAGGCCATGGGCTCCGGCAAGCGCGGCCCGCTCGCCGGCATCGCCCAGGCGATGGGCTTTGGCGGCGGTGGCGGCATGCCCTCGCCGGACCAGCTCAAGGCGCTCGCCGAGAAGATGCCGGGCGGCATGCCCGGCGGCCTGCCGAATTTGCCGAAGGATCTTCCCGCCGGCCTGCGTGGTGGCCTGCCCAATCTGCCGGGACTTACCGGTCTGAGCGGCAAGCCGACGCTGCCGGGCCTTGGGCTGCCTCCGGGGAAGAAGAAATAATGAGGATGATCCGCTCCTCTCTCCATTCGTCATTCGGGGGCGCGCGCGGCGCGAGCCCGGAATCCATAACCACGATCGTGCGTATGGATTCCGGGCTCACCGCTGCGCGGTGCCCCGGAATGACGGCTTAGCTGACACCAAACCCTTCAATCGACACTCAGGAGAACTTTCATGTCCGTCGTCATTCGTCTCGCCCGTGCCGGCACCAAGAAGCGCCCGGTCTATCACGTCGTCGTCGCCGACTCGCGCTTCCCGCGTGACGGCCGCTTCATCGAGCGTCTCGGCCATTTCAATCCGCTGATGCCGAAGGACAACGAGGCGCGCCTCAAGCTCGACATGGAGAAGGTGAAGGCCTGGCTCGCCAAGGGCGCCCAGCCGTCCGACCGCGTCGCCCGCTTCCTCGATGCCGCCGGCGTCAAGAAGCGCGAAGCCCGCCAGAACCCGATCAAGGCCGTGCCGCGCAAGGAGCGCAAGGCGCAGGCCGAAGCCGCCGCCAAGGGCTAACGTCCTTTGACGATCGTGGCCTCATGCTTCGAGACGCACGGCTCACGCCGTGCTCCTCAGCATGAGGATCTGGCTCCTCGTCCTGAGGAGCGCGCCGCGGCGCGCGTCTCGAAGGACGAGGCCTCCTGATGTCCAAGCTCATCTGCGTCGCCAAGATCGGCGCCGCGCACGGCGTGCGCGGCGAGGTTCGCTTATGGACCTTCACCGAGGATCCGCTGGCGGTGCTGCATTACGGCCCCCTCACGACCAAGGACGGCAGCCGATCGTTCGAGGTCGCCAAGGCGCGCGAGGCGAAGGACCACCTGGTCGCGAGCATCAAGGGCATCACCGACCGCAATGCCGCCGAGCGGCTCAACGGCGTCGAGCTCTACGTTCCGCGTGACCGCCTGCCCGAGACCGGTGACGACGAATACTACCACGCCGACCTGATCGGCCTCGCCGCGGAAACCACCGCAGGCGCGCCACTCGGCCGCGTGCTCGCCATCCACAATTTCGGCGCCGGCGACATCATCGAGATCGCTCCGCCCTCCGGCAGCACGCTGATGCTGCCCTTCACGAATGCTGTGGTGCCGACGGTCGATCTGAACGGCGGCCGCGTGATCATCGAGCTGCCGCCGGAAATCGAGGGTGAGGAGCGCGAGCCCTAAATCAGCTTCGCCGCCCGGCCCGTCGTGCGACTAATGCACGACGGGTAGCAACCCAGCCTCGCTCACGGCTTTTCCCGGCTCCACGCCGCCGAGCCTGGAAATATCCGCTTGCAATGAGACATACATTGACGCACCGGTAGTTCCACTGAGGTGGAACTTTCGCTGCTTCGATATTCAACTTATAGTTGTTTTTGGGGGACGCATGTCACGCTGGGTGGTTCTTGCCGTCGCTGGGCTCATGGGAAGTGCACAAATCGCTTCCGCCCAACCCAATGATCCGCCGACAGCCCAGGCTACTCCCGCCGACTCAACGAAGTCGACGGAGAGTCAGGAAGAACCTCTCGTCGGCGACCATTGGACCTATGACATCCGTGACGAGATCACCGGCGACTTCAAATCGACCATCGTGCAGACGATCACAGACGTCACGGCCACGGAAATCAGCATCCGTGTCACCGCTCTTGGAAATAACAACACGAACTTCCTGACCTTCGACCGCGCTTGGAATCTGAAGAACAACGGAACCTGGCGCTACACCCCGAACGACGGCACAGGCGTCGCAAACGCGCTGGCGCCGAACAAGACTTGGGCGCTGAAATCGACAGAGGTTAATTCCTCCGCCGGCGCGATGTGGAAGCGATCTGGCACGTCGAAGGTGCTCGGCCAGGAGAGCCTCACGACACGCGCCGGAACGTTCGATGTTTTCAAGATTCAGACCACCGTCCATCTGCAGAACAGCAACGACCCGACCAAGAAGCTCGATTTCGTGCAACTGACTTGGTACTCGACCGCGGTCAACCATTGGGTCAAGCGCACGAGCGAAACGCGCATCGACGGCAAGCTGCGCGAGAAGAGCTCTGCGGAATTGGTCGAATATGGCCGCCGCGATTGATGATTGATTCCAATTCGAGCTGCACGCTGGGATCCAGCATGAATCTCGACTCACGATGAGCATCTGGACGGAGGGGGACTTTGAGATGCGTTACGCGCTGATTGGGTTGTTGGGACTATGGGCGGGCAGCGCGGCTGCACAACAAGCGGCAACGCCCGCAGCTTCCGGACAGGGAAAGCCGGAGCAGGCCCGACCAGCCTCCATGGAAGAGCCACGAGCGGGGGACCATTGGACCTGGGAGGTGCACGATGAGATCACCGGCAAGCTGCTGGAGCCGCGCGAAGAGGTCGTGACCGAGGTCAATGCCACCGAGATCGCTGTTCGTTTTTCGCTCGTCGGAACGACGAGGAACGCACTGCGGTTGTATGATCGATCCTGGAACTTGAAGAGCACCTCACCCTGGACGTTCAATCCGAACGACGGCCAGGGCATCAAGGCGCCGCTGAAGGTCGGCGCCGGCTGGACATTCAAGTCCGAGGACAAGAACGCAGACAATCACATCGTCCTGAAGCGAAGCGGCACATCGAAAGTCGTCGCGCAGGAGACAGTGACGACCAAGGCTGGCACGTTCGAGACGTACAAGATCGAGACCAGCTATACATCGCGCCTTGCCAACCCGACCGCCGGCGTCAACGAGACCACGGTTCAGACGTGGTACGCCCCATCGATCGATCACTGGGTCAAGAAATTGCAGGTCACCCGGGTCGACAAGCACCTCAAGACCCAGGAAAGCATCGAGTTGGTCGATTACGGCCGAAAGGCAGGGGGGAGCTGATCGCGCCAGACGTCAAGCGCATGGCGGCGACGCCGGTGGCAAGCGCGAAACGATGCGGCGACGTCGGATGGAGGCTCGATCTCACCGCCTCCATGCCTTAACAGACCGTCATGACCGTTTTGCCTCCACCGTCCGCCGCGCCCTGGCGCGCCACCGTGCTGACGCTGTTTCCCGAGATGTTTCCCGGGCCGCTCGGCGTGAGCCTGGCCGGCCGGGCGCTGGCCTCCGGCATCTGGGCACTGGAGCCGCGCGACATCCGGGCGTCGGCCACCGATAAGCACCGCAGCGTCGATGACACGCCGGCCGGCGGTGGCCCCGGCATGGTGCTGCGCGCGGACGTGCTGGCCGCGGCGATCGACGCTGCGACGATCGCGCCGGAACGGCCGAAGCTGCTGATGAGCCCGCGTGGTCGGCCATTGACCCAGGCGTTCGTCCGTGAGCTCGCCGCGGGCCCGGGGCCGCTGATCGTGTGCGGCCGCTTCGAGGGCATCGACCAGCGCGTCATCGACGCCCGCGAGCTGATCGAGGTCTCGATCGGCGACTACGTGCTGTCGGGCGGCGAGATCGCGGCGCTGGTGCTGATCGACGCTTGCGTGCGGCTGCTGCCGGGCGTGATGGGCAAGCTCGAATCGGGCACCGACGAGAGCTTTTCCGACGGCCTACTGGAGTACCCGCAATACACCCGCCCACAGTCGTTCGAGGGCCGTACCATTCCGGACGTGCTCACATCCGGCGATCACGCCAAGGTCGCAGCCTGGCGGCGGGCGGAGGCCGAGGCGCTGACGGAGGCGCGACGACCCGATCTGTGGGCTGAATGGCAGGCCCGGCACGGCCGAGAACAAAGCGGGTCCCGCCAAAAAGCGCCAAAAAACACGACAGACGGGTGACAAGCCTTCCGCTTTGCCTTATAGGAGCGCCCAATTCCGCAAGTGACGGCAGGAACAAGCGCAGCCCCCGCGTGACCCGGCTGGGCGCGCCGCCGATGGAGATTTACCCGTGAACCTGATTCAGCAGCTCGAAAAAGAGCAGTTCGACAAGCTGTCCGCCAACAAGACCATTCCGGAGTTCGGCCCGGGCGACACCGTGATCGTGAACGTGAAGGTGGTCGAAGGCGAGCGCACCCGCGTGCAGGCCTATGAGGGCGTCTGCATCGGCCGTTCCGGCGGCGGCATCAACGAGAGCTTCACCGTCCGCAAGATCTCCTACGGCGAGGGCGTGGAGCGCGTGTTCCCGATCCTGTCCCCGATGATCGACTCGATCAAGGTCGTGCGCCGCGGCAAGGTGCGTCGCGCCAAGCTGTATTACCTGCGCCAGCTGCGCGGCAAGTCGGCCCGCATCGTCGAGAAGCAGGACCGTCAGCAGACCGCGGTCAACGAGTAATCGTTGCTTCCAATGGATTGACGAAAAGCGCGGGCTGGCCCGCGCTTTTTTGTTTCGAGGCACCGTCATTGCGAGCGAAGCGAGGCAATCCAGGGCCGAGCAAGGATTCTGGATTGCTTCGTCGCGGAGCCTGTCATCGGGCCGCGCTTTGCGCGGACCCGTTGGCTCCTCGCAATGACGCCCGGAGAGAAACGCATCTCGCACTCCCCAGCCTGCGTGCTATATATCCCCCTGAAATGGTTCTAGATCGCACCAGCATGGCCTGCCGCCGCGTCGTCATCGACGATCATAGCCGGCTGCCCGGGCGGTTCTTCGGACGGTTCGCGACGTCTGCGACATCCGAGCTTAGGCGCGCGCTGTAAGCCGCAGCGCCTCTTCCTGATTGTTCGCGCGTGCCCGTCACGCGTCCTGTTTCAAACCTTAAGATTCCCGGGAGCATTCGCTCATGTCGAAACCGACCACGCTGTACGACAAGATCTGGAACGACCATCTGGTGCACGAAGCCGAGGACGGCACCTGCCTGCTCTACATCGACCGCCATCTGGTCCACGAGGTCACCTCGCCGCAAGCGTTCGAAGGCCTGCGCATGACCGGGCGCAAGGTGCACGCGCCGGAGAAGACGCTGGCCGTCGTCGACCACAACGTGCCGACCACCGATCGCTCCAAGCCGAACCCGGATCCGGAGAGCATCGAGCAGATCAAGGCGCTGGCCGAGAACGCCAAGGAGTTCGGCGTCGAATATTACAACGAGTTCGATCGCCGCCAGGGCATCGTCCACGTCATCGGCCCGGAACAGGGCTTCACGCTGCCGGGCACCACGATCGTCTGCGGTGACAGCCACACCTCGACGCACGGCGCGTTCGGCGCGCTGGCGCACGGCATCGGCACGTCAGAGGTCGAGCACGTGCTGGCGACGCAGACGCTGATCCAGAAGAAGGCGAAGAACATGCGCGTCACCGTCGACGGCAAGCTGCCGGACGGCGTGACGGGCAAGGACATCATCCTCGCCATCATCGGCGAGATCGGCACCGCGGGCGGCACCGGCTATGTGCTGGAATATGCCGGCGAGGCGATCCGCGCGCTGTCGATGGAAGGCCGCATGACCGTCTGCAACATGTCGATCGAGGGCGGCGCCCGCGCCGGCCTGGTCGCGCCGGACGAAAAGGCCTACGACTTCCTGCGCGGCCGTCCCAAGGCGCCGCAAGGTGCGGCCTGGGATGCGGCGATGCGCTACTGGGAGACGCTGCGCTCCGACGAGGGCGCGCATTTCGACCACGAGCTGCGGCTCGACGCCGCCAAGCTGCCGCCGATCGTGACCTGGGGCACCTCGCCCGAGGACGTGATCTCGATCACCGGCATGGTGCCGGATCCGGACAAGATCGCCGACGAAGCCAAGCGCATCTCCAAGCATCGCGCGCTGAAGTACATGGGCCTGACCGCGGGCACGAAGATCACCGATATCAAGCTCGACCGCGTCTTCATCGGCTCCTGCACCAACGGCCGCATCGAGGATCTGCGCGCGGCGGCCAAGATCGCCGAGGGCAAGACCGTCTCTGGCCATGTCAACGCGATGGTCGTGCCGGGCTCGGGCATCGTCAAGGAGCAGGCCGAGGCCGAAGGTCTGGACAAGATCTTCATCAAGGCCGGCTTCGAATGGCGTGAGCCGGGCTGCTCGATGTGCCTCGCCATGAACCCGGACAAGCTGGCGCCGGAAGAGCGCTGCGCCTCGACCTCGAACCGCAACTTCGAGGGCCGCCAGGGCTTCAAGGGCCGCACCCATCTGGTGTCGCCCGCAATGGCCGCCGCCGCCGCGATCGCTGGCCACTTCGTCGACGTGCGCGACTGGTGCTAAGGGCCAACTTCGCCGGCGGCCGACGCTGCACGGCGGCCGATCTACGAACGAGCGCGGTGGCTTCGAACGAGGCCGCCGCGTTTTCATTTCGACTCAACCTCGACGCGGCCAGGCAAGGGCTTCTTAAACTTCTTGGCGCACGATCCTACCACCGGGCGCAACGCGTCTGCGGAGGAACGTGCCGAGGAGCCTGCCATGGCCAATAAGCCGGAATACGTCGACCTCATCCGCGACGCGACAAGCCAGCGCCGCAAGACTCCGCCTGCCAAGATCATCGCCAAGGCCGAGGCACCGAAGGAGGAGCGCCGGCTGTCGAACTGGCCGCCGCAGCGCTTCGCGAAATGGCGGCTTGAGACGTTGACGCCCTGGCGGCTGAGCATGAAGAACTGGCAGTTCAAGGACTGGCTCTGAGCGTCGCGGCGTCTTGGCGGCAAACGGACTCATTGCGCCCAAACGAGAGAAGGACGCCGTCGGGCGTCCTTCGATGTCTCGGTGCAGGTCTCTGCGTCGTCAGTAGTAGCGCCAGTGATGGCGGTGGTGACGATGGTGCCACCGGTGATGATGACGCCAGTGGTGACCTCGCCAGTGCCGGTAGTGGCAGATGCGGCGCGGTCCGTAATAGGTATAGACGATACGGCAGCGGCGATAGGGATAGTAATAGCCCGTCGTATAGGTCGGAGTGTAGTAGCTGCGATAGCCGTAGAAGTGCCGGCGGTGATGGTGGAAATACGGCCGGTAGGCGTAGTGCGGGCGATGATGATAGCCGCCGCCGTAGAATGCCGGCCGCGGACCGCCACCGTGAAACACGGGACGCGGACCGCCACCGCCGAAGGCGTGACCTCCGCCGCCGTGGAACGCCGGACCACCGCCGCCTCTGAACATTCCGCCGCCGCCATGGAAGGCGGGAGCGGCATGGAAGCCGCCGCCTCCGCCGTGGAAACCGCCACCACCGCCGTGGAAGCCACCACCGCCGCGGAACCCGCCACCGCCGCCGCCGTGATGTCCGCCGCCGCCTCCGCCATGGCCGCCACGGACTTGAATCGTGAGAGCATCACGAGATGTCTGAGTCGATGGTCCCGCACCGGGACTGACCGGCGACATCGCAGACGCGGGCCGACCGGATGCGCCCGCGATCAGAAACAGTGTTGCCGCCGCCAAGCCGAGGCGACGAGCAAGACCAGCGCGCTGGTCCTTCATCCTCATCATGGTCCCTTCTCCCTGAATGCTGTGCACGATGGACCCATGCAGCGCCGATGCTGGTCGTCCGATCGATGGATTGGCGCACCCCCGAACATGAACGTAGAGATAGCGACGTGAATGCGGCATGAATGATGCACGTCTCGCGCGCATCTGCGGCGTGGCGTCGCGGCAGAGGACGAGCGCATGAGTGTCTACGTCGTCGTTCAACTCAAGATGACGGATCGCGCTGCCTACGATCGCTATCAGGCGCGCTTCTTCGACGTGTTTCGCAACTTCAACGGCCGGCTGCTCGCTGCCGATGAGGCACCCGTCTTGGTCGAAGGATGCTGGGACGGCGACAAGATCGTCCTGATGTCGTTTCCCGACGAGCGCGACTTTCGCGCCTGGTCGAATTCACCCGCGTATCAGGAGATCGCGAGCGACCGCAAAGCCGGCGCCGAGGCGGTCGTGCTTCTCGTGAGCGGGCTCGGCCACTGACTCCACATTCATGCGATCTACGAACGGCTGCCCCATCATTGCCAGGATCATTCGTAGAATGGCGTGAACAACACGAACGGGCCCGGCGCATAGGCGGGCGCGTAGTCCAAGGGACGACCATAGTAGCGTGGTACGGCCGATGAGGCATGCATCGGCTTGGGCCAGCGGCCATGCCGGCCCGCTGAGGGCTTGGTCGCGGTCAACTTCGTTGCCAGTTCGACCGAGGTGGCGCGGACGGGAGACGTTGCGGCGGATGCTGCAAGCAGCGCGGCACCGATGCCGATGACGAACCTGGCCTTGCGGATGAAAGACGCCATGGCAGACCCCATTGCCGTCCCTATCAAGCTACAGGCCCGCGATGCGGGCCTGTTCGACGTCGATCATGGATCGAACGGCAGCAGATCACCAGTGACGGTGATGCCGGTGCCATGCGCGCCGCGGATGCCAATGACGCCGCGGATGCCAATAGTGGCGGCGCGGATGCCAATGGCGACGGCCGTGCCAATGCGCCTGCGTCGTCTCCTGCGCCGCTCCCTGCTGCACCGACGTTGCGGCGCCCGGGTTGATCAGCGACAGCGCCTGAGCGCGTTCGGCGGGCGCAGCCATCGCCAGGACGGCACCAATGGCCGCGATGCCCAACAGCTTCGTCACAGTCATGTACTTCTCCTTGCATCGCATCACGTCGAGCACCATGCCCCCACCGCATCAGTCGATCGGCAGCCGCAGCAGCGCGACGCAGATCAGTCTCGGACGAGCGACGTGAATGGGACATGAAGACCTGCGCAGGAAGCAGAATGCCAAATGGCCGCGCGCGGTTCCGCCGCACCGCGCGACAAAATGCGCCGGGGACCGATGCTGCGGCGGGAACGCCGGATCAGCCGCGCCGCCAATAGCAGCTCATATGCGGCACGATGACGGTGCCGCTCGGCCGATGCTCTTGAACGTAGGCCGCATTGCAGACCCTGACAGCATTGGGGCCTGGATTGTAGCGCGGCACGACATCGGGCTCCCAGTGCCCCTGATAGCGCGGATAGATCAGAACACGCCGCGGACGCCGCTGCGCCGAGACATCCGTCATCTCGTTGCCCTGGACGGTCCGCAACTGCACGCCGCCGGCCTGTTCGGCCTGCGCGCGCGCCGAAACCAAGATCATGACAGAAGCTGCCAGCGCCGTTCCGGCCAGCATCACCGACATCCGTCTCATGCGAGACCCCCAAAACAAATCGTCCGCGGCGAACGGTCGCCGTTTTCACTCCCGGCGTCAACGGCAACTGAGACACATGTCGAGAACCCCGGATGCATCATGATCAAAGCCGGGCTAGAAGGCAGCCATGTGGACTGAATTGAAAGCACCCTCGTTGGCCGACATGGAAGCCATGGCGCACGAGATGTTCGAGCGTCTCCCGGACCATTTCCGCAAGATGTGCGAAGGCGTCATCATCCGGGTCGACGACTTCCCGACAGAGGAGGTGCTCGACGAGATGCAGGCCGAGAGCGAGTTCGACCTGCTCGGCCTGTTCCAGGGCACCGGGCTGCCGTTTCGCAGCGGCGACGACCTGCCGCGGCTGCCCAACATGATCTGGCTCTACCGTCGTCCGATCCTCGATTACTGGGCCGAGCATGACGAGAGCTTCGGCCATATCGTCCGCCATGTCCTGATCCACGAGATTGGCCATCATTTCGGAATGTCGGACGACGACATGGAAGCGATCGAGGCTTCCGCCGACTGACCGGGCTGCGGCCGGACATGGGGATTTGGTCTTTATCCGCCCGCCCAATCGGGCTAAACAGCGGCCTGCCCGATACTCTCGAAGGTGCTTTCGATGGACAAGTTCACCACGCTGGAAGGCGTCGCCGCGCCGCTGAAGATCATCAATGTCGACACCGACATGATCATTCCCAAGCAGTACCTGAAGACCATCAAGCGCACCGGCCTCGGCAAGGGCCTGTTCTCCGAGCAGCGCTACAAGGACGACGGCAGCGAGAACCCGGATTTCGTGCTCAACCAGCCGGCCTATCGCAATTCCAAGATCCTGGTCGCCGGCGACAATTTCGGCTGCGGCTCGAGCCGTGAGCACGCCCCCTGGGCACTGCTCGATTTCGGCATCCGCTGCGTGATCTCGACCTCGTTCGGCGACATCTTCTACAACAACTGCTTCAAGAACGGCATTCTGCCGATCCGCGTGTCGCAGGCCGATCTCGACAAGCTGTTCGACGACGCCGAGCGCGGCGCCAACGCGACCTTGACGATCGACCTCGCCGCCCAGGAGATCCGCGGCCCCGACGGCGGCACCGTCAAGTTCGACATCGATCCGTTCCGCAAGCACTGCCTGCTCAATGGGCTCGACGATATCGGGCTGACCTTGGAGAAGAAGGCCTCGATCGACAGCTATGAGGCCAAGCTGGCCGAGCGCGCCTGGGCCTGAGCCCCGCCTGACGGCAGAGAGTTCGCGGGCCCCGGACCTCGTCCGGGGTCTTGTTTCGAGAGCACCCCGAACACAGGTCCGCCGTTGCCGCGCGTCTTGCCCGAGGTCGTGACGTTCTGGCGCGGCCCACTCGACCGGCTGCGCCAGACCTGCCTGCGCTCGCAGCTGGCTGCCGGCCACAAGGTCACGGTCTACAGTTTCGATCCGCTGCCCGGCCTGCCCGATGGCGTTGGCAATGCCGATGCCGAGGCCGTGCTGCCTTACGCATTCTCCGAGCGTCTCAGGCCGCCGCAGCCGGACGGCAGCTGGCGCGACTGGACCACGCTGCAGTTCAGCGACTTCTTCCGCATGCGGCTGATGGCCCAGCGGGCCGGGCTCTGGCTCGACGCCGATGTGCTCCTGCTGCGTCCCGTCGAGATCGACCCCGCCTTGCCCACCTTCGCCTGGGAACGGCCGCGGCAGCTCGGCAATTCGGTGCTGTACCTGCCGCCGGACGACCCGATCGTGGCCGAGTTCGCCGCGCTGATAGCCCAGGACGTGCTGACGCCGAACTGGCTGTCGCTGCGCCACCGGATCACGTTCGCGCTGCGACGGCTGCGCGGCGGCTCCGACCGCCTGTCGGACATCCGCGTCGCCATCTTCGGCCCGGCCGCGCTCACCGCCCTGGCCGGGCGCCACGGCTCGCTGCGCCACGCGCTGCCGAAGCGCAGCTTCTATGCCGTCCACGCCGAGCCTCGGGCGTTCTTCGATCCGTCCGACTTCTCCGGCCTGATCAGGGATCCCGGCATCGTCGGCCTGCACATCTCGCCCAAAGGCCGCGGCGGCGAGGCGCCCATCCCGGGCAGTCTCTATGCGTGGGCCACCGAGCGGTTCGGCGCCTGACGACCTGCGCCTCCGGCAGGGCCGTTGCGCTGCTTGATCTACCGCAACGTTCGTCTCGCCGGCCGGTGTTTGATTGCAGGCAATCATCGGAGACGTGCCATGCCTGCCCAAGCCAAGCCTTATCCTCGGGTCCAGTTCCTGATCGACACCTTCGCGCAATGGCTGCGGCACCGGCGCGAGCTCAGCGAGCTGCGGCAGCTGGATCGCGACGATTTCGAGCGCATCGCGATGGACCTGCAGGTTACTCCGTCCGATCTCGACGAGTTGGTCCGCCATGGCGAGCACGCCGCCGACGAGCTGCCGCTGATGCTCAAGGCGCTCGGCATCGACGAGGCCGCGCTGTCGCGGGCGGAGCCGCTGGTGCTGCGCGACATGGAGCGGGTCTGCGCGATGTGCAAGGACAAGCCGCGCTGCCATCGCGATCTCGCGGCGGGCAAGGCCGGCGAGCATTATGAGGAATACTGCCTCAACGCTCCGACCATCGACCGCCTCGGTACCGGCATCGTCAAGCACTGATCGCCGTCCGCCCTTCCACTTCAGCGGAGCAACGCGATGAGTCGGCCGAATCTCCACCGCAACACTTGGCTCCATGTCGGCGCCGCGATCCTGCTCGCGCTTGCCGCGATGCTGCTGATCCGGCTGCACTACGCGGGCGGCGCGACGCCGGCGGACCAGAGCGTGCAGGCCGGCCGCAAGCTGGCGGAAGCCTGGTGCAGCCCCTGCCACGCCATCGACGCCAGCGGCGCGCGCAACCAGACCAGGACGGCGCCGGATTTCGCCGCTGTCGCCAACATGCCGTCGACGACCGAGCTGTCGCTGAAGGTGTTCCTGCAGAGCAGCCACCCGACGATGCCCAACGTCATCCTGACGCCGGAGCAGCGCGGCGATCTCGTCAACTACATCCTCAGCCTCAGGCAGATCTGACGCGGCCTCCAGCTACTTGCCCACCGCCGCGATCGCATCCGCGATCGCGATCGTGCGCTTGGCCATCTCGGCGTGCAGCCGCTCGACCATGCGTCCGTCGAGCTGGATGGCGCCGCGCGACGCATTTTCCGGCAACTCGAACGCGGCGAGGATCTTGCGCGCCTCGGCGACCTCGGCCACGGGCGGCGTGAAGATCGCGTTGCAGGCGTCGATCTGACCGGGATGGATCAGGGTCTTGCCGTCGAAGCCGAGGTCGCGGGCCTGGATGCATTCCTGCGTGAAGCCGTCGGTGTTGGCGAAATCGCTGTAGGGCCCGTCGAGAATCTCCAGCCCATGCGCGCGCGTCGCCAGGATGCAATGGCTGATCATCGGCAGCATCGTCGAACGTCCCGGCACCATGCGGATGCGGGTCTCGCGCGAGATGTCGTTCGGACCGAACACGAAGCCGGCCAGACGTGACCCCGCCTCGTGCACCGTCGCGGCGAGCAGGTCGGCATCGAGCACGGACCGCGCGGTCTCGATCATCGCCCACACCTTCAGCGCCGGATCGGCTCCGACCTCGGCGAGACGGTTGGTGACCGTGTGCAGATCCTCGACGGTCGACACCTTGGGAACCAGGATGCCGTCGGTCGCCGCCTGTCCGGCCATGGCGACATCGTCGCTCCACCACGGCGTATCCAGGCTGTTGATGCGGATCAGCAGTTCCCGCTTGCCGTAGCCATCAGCCGCGACCGCCTTGGCGATCTGCTCGCGCGCCGCCGCCTTGGCGTCGGGCGCCACCGAGTCTTCGAGATCGAGGATCAGGCCATCGGCCGGCAGGTTCCGCCCCTTCTCCAGCGCGCGCGCATTGGAGCCGGGCATGAACAGAAGACTGCGGCGCGGGCGGATCATGTCGGCGTTTCCCTTGGTTTATCGAGGCGTCCCGCGATACCATTTCGGTCGCCGGGCCGAAAGGCTTGTTTCCCGACAGCCGCATGTGTTTAGGCAGGGCCCATGATCTCGTTTCCGCATCGTCTGCTCGAGGGCTATCGCGCCTTCACCACCCAGCGCCTGCCGACCGAACAGAGCCGCTATCTGGAGCTCTCGGAACGTGGCCAATCCCCCGAAGTGATGGTGATCGGCTGCTGCGACTCCCGCGTCTCGCCGGAGGTGATCTTCGACGTCGGCCCCGGCGAATTGTTCGTGCTCAGGAACATCGCCAATCTGGTGCCGATCTATCAGCCCGATGCCAACGCCCACGGTGTGTCGGCGGCGCTGGAATATGCCGTCACGGTGCTGAAGGTGAAGCACATCGTCATTCTCGGCCATGCCCAGTGCGGCGGCATCCGCGCCTTCGTCGACAAGGCGGCGCCGTTGTCGCCGGGCGACTTCATCGGTCGCTGGATGTCGATGTTCATCAAGCCCGGCGAGGTCGTCGAGCAGCGCGACCGCGAGAGCTTTCAGGACTTCGTCACCCGGATCGAGAAGGCCGCCGTGTTCCGCAGCCTCGAGAACCTCATGACGTTCCCGTTCGTGCGCAGCCGCGTCGAGGCCGGCGACCTGCAGCTCCACGGCGCCTATTTCGGCGTCGCCGAGGGCTCGCTGTTCGTGCTGGACAAGGTGGCGAAGGAATTCAAGAGCGCGCGCGCAGGCGAGTAGCGAATTGGGGGGTGCGAGTAGATTCGATCTCAATTCCCTATTCGCCATTCGCTACTCTCTATTCGCCCCTCATCAATGCTCGCCTGACCATCGATCCGACAGCGCCAGCATCAGGGTCGACACCACGAAGGTCATGTGCACGCCGACCAGCCACGCGAGCTTGACCGAGTCGTAGCCGGCGTCGAGGTTCATGAACGCCTTCAACAGCTGGATCGCCGAGATCGCGACGATCGAGGCCAGCAGTTTCTGCTTCAACCCGGCGAAGTCGACCTTCGTCATCCATTCCGGCCAATCCGGATGGCCGTTCGGATCGATGCGCGAGACGAAGTTCTCGTAGCCGGAGAACACCACGATCAGCACGAGATTTCCGGTGAGGCAGACATCGATCAGGCTGAGCACGCCGAGGATGATGTCGCTCTCCTTCGCGCTCGGCAAGTGGACGATGTTCTCCCACAGCAGCAGCACGAACTTGAACAGCAGCACGGCGAGGCTGACGACGAGGCCGACATAGAACGGCGCCATCAGCCAGCGGCTCCTGAACAGGAAGCCTTCGAGCCCGCGCTCGATCGCC
The DNA here is from genome assembly GCF_051167655.1 of Bradyrhizobium sp. HKCCYLS2038. Lineage (NCBI taxonomy): Bacteria > Pseudomonadati > Pseudomonadota > Alphaproteobacteria > Hyphomicrobiales > Nitrobacteraceae > Bradyrhizobium > Bradyrhizobium sp. HKCCYLS2038. The sequence continues at coordinate 715,422 of NZ_JBNPTM010000004.1, forward strand.
GACGGCTTGTGCTTGTCCGAGATGGACGCCGGCACCGTTGCCGGCTCGGTCGGTTTGCTGTCAGCCACGTTTCGATCCCACCCGAATCCGCTCTGTCGTCCTACACATCATGCAGCCCGCCGGCTGCAAACCTCGCCCCACTTGCGGCAGGGCCATCGCGTATCGAGATACAATACAGGGCTGTCCCAACGAACAACCCTGCTGATGAGTTACTCCGTCATGCCCGGGCTTGTCCCGCCTGCGCGGCCGTAGCCGCTTCGGCGCGGCGAAGGCCCGGGCATCCACGCCGTTCCCAGGATGCCGAACCGCGTGGATGGCCGGGACAAGCCCGGCCATGACGACGTGGAGACAGTCGAAGGCAACACTATAGCCTCCATCTTGGGAGCGTACCGGCGGCTCCCTAACGGCGACCTCTCACGCCGCCTTCTTCTTCGCGGTGATCAGCTTGCGGTTGATCAGAACCTCGGCGATCTGGATCGCGTTCAGCGCCGCGCCCTTGCGCAGATTGTCGGAGACGCACCAGAAGGCGAGACCGTTCTCGACGGTGGCGTCCTCGCGGATGCGGCTGATATAGGTCGCGTCCTCGCCGGCGGCCTCATAGGGCGTCGCGTAGCCGCCCGGCTCGTGCTTGTCGATCACGAGACAGCCCGGCGCGCGGCGCAGGATCTCGCGCGCCTCGTCCGCCGTGATCGGCTGATCGAACTCGACATTGACTGCTTCGGAGTGACCGACGAACACCGGCACGCGCACGCAGGTGGCGGTCAGCTTGATCTTCGGATCCAGGATCTTCTTGGTCTCCGCCATCATCTTCCACTCTTCCTTGGTGAAGCCGTCTTCCATGAAGACGTCGATGTGCGGGATGACGTTGAAGGCGATGCGCTTGGGGAACTTCGTGTTGACCAGCTCATCATTGGTGTAGACGGCCTTGGTCTGCGAGAACAATTCGTCCATCGCGTCCTTGCCGGCGCCGGAGACGGACTGATAGGTCGAGACCACCACGCGCTTGATCGTCGCCTTGTCGTGCAGCGGCTTCAGCGCGACCACGAGCTGCGCCGTCGAGCAGTTCGGGTTGGCGATGATGTTCTTCTTGGTGAAGCCGGCGGCCGCGGCGGCATTCACCTCCGGCACGATCAGCGGCACGTCGGGATCCATGCGCCAGGCCGACGAATTGTCGATCACCACGGCGCCGGCGGCGCCGATCTTCGGCGACCATTCCTTCGATACCGATCCGCCGGCGGACATCAGGCAGATGTCGACATCGGCAAAATCGTAGTGCTCGAGCGCTTTGACCTTCAGCGTGCGATCGCCATAGGACACCTCGACGCCGACGCTGCGGCGTGAGGCGAGCGCCACGACCTCGTCGGCGGGGAATTTGCGCTCATCGAGGATGTTGAGCATTTCCCGTCCGACATTGCCGGTCGCGCCGACCACTGCGACTTTGTAACCCATCGTTCACTCTCCGAAGAAATATGGCCGACCGCGTTTATCAGCGGAAACGGAAGCGGCAGCGCTTCTATGCGAGAAACGTCCCTGACACAACGTTACCACGATGTCTCGCATTCGATGCTTCCCGATTCGGCCAGAACAGCCGCCGCGCCCCGCAATCCCCCGATCTCGTCGGCCCTCAGGGCCGTGGTCGATGAGATCTGCGGGACGTTCGCGCGCCTGTTCGCCTATGTGGGGGCTCTGGCGCTGATCGCCATGCTCGGCGCGGCAGCCTGGAACCACCTCGACGGCGGCGACGGGGCCGATTTCGCGACCCGGCCGGGCTGGACCGCGGCCGACGGCGCCGTTCCGGCGTTTTCGCTCCGCCTCACCGACCAGCCCGACAAGACCGCGACTTACACCGTGCTCACCCATGCGGCAGGCGGCCGCAAGGACGTGCTGCGCTGGGGCGAGCGGGCCGGCCGGCCAGCAGCCGAAATCGAAGTCTACCGGATCGGACCGGAGCGCGAGGGCATGCGCAACCCGGTCGGGCAGCTCGCGTCGCGCATGGGTCGCCACGCGCCCGATCTCGAAGCGGCGGGGATCGTCGATAGCCGGTTCGGCCCGGTCAGCCTGCTGCGCCAGGCCGGCACTCCGGACGGCCCAGGCGCCTGCCTCGGCTTTCTGAAGACGATCGCCGTCCCGGCGCTGCGCATTTCCGGATGGTCCTGCCAGGGCGTCGCGCTGCAGACCCGCCGCGCCGCGGTCGGCTGCATGCTCAACCGCCTGACCCTGCTGTCGTCGTCCAGTCATGACCCGGCCCTGACCGAGCTGTTCGCCCAGGCCGAGCCGCGCCGCACCGACTGCGATGCGCCTGGAGTCGCCAAGACCCTCAACGACTGGATCAGCGCGCTCGACAATCCCAGGCTGCGCGGGCCGCTCTGAGCCAGCGGATCGCGTCGGTCCGTTGCGGACTGTTTCGGACCCTGTCCGAATGTTCGGCGCTCGCGGCAAGTTACGGATTTTGATGCAACTTTCCCGCCACAGCGGGAATTTATCTTGGCCTTCGCCGCCGGAATGACCTTGTGATGCCACAGCCGACGCAGATATTGTGCGGGCCAAATCATGCGCATGGCGAGCGCCCGCCCCTTTTGGCGCGAGGAAGAGGACGTGATGATTGAATTTTCTGCCATGACCCGGGCCTTGACCTTGGCGGCGGTCGCCGTGACCGGTCTTGCTGCGGCGTCGCTTGCCGTCACGTCCGCTGATGCCGCCCCCAGCAAGCGCCGCGTGACCGTGGTCAGCACCACCGGCAGCCCGAACTATTCCTACCAGGCCGGCCCGCGTACCCGAGTGTTCGTCAGCAAGCGCTCCTTCCTCGACGGCGGCACCGAGGTCCTGCCCGGCGATCGCAAGTTCACCGATTATGCGTTCCCGCCGGCCGCCGGCTATCCGTCGTTCGCCCGCGAGAACCTCAACCGCCCGATCGACCGGCAGCCGCTGATGGCGCCGACCGATCTCGGCGGCTATCCGCGGGGCATTCCGCTGTACTGAGCGGCACGGCATGATTGGATGAGGGAAGGCCGGGCTCTGCCCGGCTTTTTCGTTTCGGGGATCGCCGTTGGCGGCGCGTCCTGCCCGTTGCGCGTCGGCGGTGACCGTTCGGAGACATGGCTGACACATCAACGGCATCCATGAGCCTAGCGTCGGCCGCATGCCATTCGGCGTCATCCCGGCGAACGCCGGGATCCATAACCACCAACTACCGTTGCCGCCCGATCCGGTAGTTCCAGCGTGCCTCACATCGACTTCGGTGGCTATGGGCCCCGGGTCGGCGCCACGCCAACGCATGCGCGTCGGTGTGGCTTGCCCAGGACGACGACGGAGTTTGGTGTCGCGCGCTTTCATCCTCGCGCCCGCGTTTCGCGTCCGAGCCTTGGTTGTCTCGTCGCCCTCTCAAAGCAAGGGCGCAGGGAAGGCCGGGCCTCGGCTGAGGCCCGTGGCCCCCGTGCGGAAAGAATGCACGGGGCAGGAACCACAGGTACAGCCGGCTTGACCCGGCCCTCCCTACGCGATGGCTTTCACGCTTACTCTGCGCTCTCCCCGGTGTCCGGCTTGTTAGCCACCGTCGCCCAGCGGATCATCATCACCACCGAACTTGGCGCCAGCTTCGGGGCGCCAGGACCACGCAGCTTCACGTCCGCAAGAGCCTCGTTCGTCCGCACATCCAAGGACATGCTGCGAGCCCTCGCGGCCACCGCATCCCCGCCTCACGCCTCGTGACGATCGCGAAACGCCCCTTTAGCGAGACGGGATGGCATGAGAGAACACGAATTCTGAAATAGAGAAAGAGCAAATTCTGGTGCGGGCTGGGCGATCGAGCTCATCGGATTGAATGCGCAGGTGAAATGAGTTTTTCGGCGCAGCCGCTTTTTGGCCCGACTACAGGAGATCGCTCTCGTCGAGCCGCGTAATCGCGCAAAACGAGGAACTGATTTGCCCGACGAGCAGTGTTGGCTCGTGAAGTTCCGGCGGTAGCAAGAACAAGGCCGTGGTACTTGGACCTCAAAAAATCGAGCGCGGTGCCAGTGAATGCGCAATCTCCCCTTGTGGGAGAGGGCATGTAGGACAGCGCGGCAGGTTCGGTTTGGTGAGGAGTATCTCACCACGATTGACACCCGCGGAGAGATACCCCTCACCCAACCGCATGCTTGGATGGGCCGTACATGCCCTCTCCCACAAGGGGCGAGGGCGCTGTATCGCACGGCTCGCTGAGGAGCTCGTTGGCTTGGGCGGACAACGACGTACTCACACTCTTTGCCCGACCTACCTCATTCTCAGTCGTACAGCACCGCCGCAATCTTGGCGTCGCCGATGTTGGACTTGTCGTACCAGTAGAAGCCGGTGTCGGTGACCTTGGGCAGCTTCTCGCCCTTCAGCGCCTTGACGGCGGCGTCGACGGTGCAGCTGCCGATGCCGATCGGGTTCTGGGTGATGGCACCGGCCATCTCGCCCGAGTTGATCGCGGCCTTCTGCTGCTTGCCGGAATCGTAGCCGATCACGACGATCTTCTTCTTCATCTCCTTGACGCCGTTGAGCACGCCGATCGCCGAGCCTTCGTTGGCGCCGAAGATGCCCTTGACGTTCGGGTTGGCCTGCAGGATCGACTTGGTGATCTCGGTCGACTTCAGCTGATCGCCGCCGCCATACTGCACGCTGACGATCTTGATGTTCGGATGCTTGTCCTTCATCTGCTTCAGGAAGCCGTCGCGACGGTCGATGCCGGTGCGGCTGGTCTGGTCGTGCACGACGACGGCGACCTCGCCGGCATCGCCGATCAGACCGGCCATCTTGTCGGCAGCGAGGCCCGCCGCGGCCAAGTTGTCGGTGGTGCAGGTCGTCAGCGGGATGTCGCTGTCGACGCCGGAGTCGAACGCGATCACCGGGATCTTGGCGGCTTGTGCCTTCTTCAAGAGCGGAATGGCCGCCTTGGAGTCGAGAGCGGCAAAGCCGATCGCCTGCGGCTTCTTGGCGAGCGCGGCCGAGAGCATGTCGATCTGCTTGTCGACCATGGCCTCGGTTTCCGGCCCCTCGAAGGTGATCTTGACGCTGGCGGCTTTCGCGGCCTGCTCGGCGCCGAGCTTCACGGCCTGCCAGAACTGGTGCTGGAAGCCCTTGGACACGAGCGGGATGTAGACGTCGTCGGCGCGGGCGCCTGCGGACACGCCGGCAGCGATGAGGGCGCCGAGTGCGACGCCCAGGAGATGCTTCTTCAACATGGGGGTTCCTCCGTTGGTGATGCTGATTGTCTCGTTTTGGCGATGGTTCTCGTTGCAATGGCCGCCGCTGACGACGGCCAGCGTGGTCTCCTCTGGCGTTAGGCGCGGTTTCGCCTGAGCATGTCGGCGTAGACGGCGAGAATGATGATGATGCCGGTGACGACGAACTGCCATTCCTGAGCCACCGAGAGGATCCGCAGGCCATTGGTCAGCACGCTCATGATAAAGGCGCCGATGATGGTGCCAAGGATGGTGCCGGTGCCGCCGCTCAGCGACGTGCCGCCGATCACCACCGCGGCGATGGCATCGAGCTCATAGCCTTGGCCGAGTGCCGGCTGCGCGGAGTTGATGCGCGAGGCGAGCAGCAGGCCGGCGACACCGCAGATCGCGCCGCCGAGGCCGTAGATGATGATCTTCCAGCGATCGACATTGACGCCGGAGAGCCGCACCGCCTCCTCGTTGCTGCCGATGGCGAAGGTGTAGCGGCCGAGCGCGGTGCGGTTGAGAACGATGGAGGCCAGGATTGCCATCACGATCAGGATCAGCGCCGCATTGGGAATCGGCAGGTCCGGCACGACAACGCCGAGCAGCGAGTCCTGCGAGATCATCGAGAAGTTCTCGGTGTTGGTGAAGTAGATCGGCTTGCTGCCGGAGACGACCAGGGCCAGCCCCTTCAGCACCAGCATCATGCCGAGCGTCGCGATGAACGGCGGCACCTTCATCTTGGTGATGACCGCGCCCGACAGCGCACCTGACAGCGCGCCGGTGACGATCGCAGCAATGACGCCCGTCCACATCGGCAGCTCCCAATAGGTCAGGAACACGCCCGCCATGACCGCGCAGAACGTCATCAGCGTGCCGACCGACAGATCGATGCCGGCGGTGATGATGACGAAGGTCGAGGCGATCGCCAGCACGCCATTCACTGCGGTTGCCTGCAGGATGTTGATCATGTTGTCGGTCTGCATGAAGGCCGGCGAGGCGAAGCTGAAATAGATCATCAGCAGCACCAGGCTTGCGAAGGCCAGCAGCTTCTGCAGCGCCGCCGGACCGAGCAGCCGGCGGCGCAACGCGGACATCGCGCCCGACCCGCCTGCGGCGAGGCCGTCCTTGTGATCCTTGACCAGTGCGGGGTCGCTCATGCCGTCAGCCTGCCTTCATGGTTTCGCGCTGGGTGGCCAGCTGCATGATCCGCTCCTGCGTGGCCTCGTCCGGCGACAACTCGCCGGTGATGCGGCCCTCGCACATCACGACGATGCGGTCGCTCATCCTGATCACTTCCGGCAGCTCCGAGGAGATCATCACGATCGCCTTGCCCTGGTCGGCGAGCGCGCGCAGCAGCCGGTAGATCTCGTTCTTGGCACCGATGTCGATGCCCCGCGTCGGCTCGTCGAAGAACAGGATGTCGCAATCGCGATCCAGCCATTTGGCGATCACGATCTTCTGCTGGTTGCCGCCGGACAGAAGCCGCACCTGCTGCGACGCCGACGGCGTGCGGATGTTCAGCATCCTGATGAAACGGCCGGCGGTGTCGCGGATCGCGCGCTTGCGCAGCATGAACTTCATCGCGAGATAGCTCGCGAGATTCGACATCACGACGTTGGACTCGACGTCCATGCCGGTGGCCAGCCCGAAGCGCTTGCGGTCCTCGGAGAGATAACCGATGCCATGGGAGACCGCATGCGCCGGGGTGCGGATCGTCACGGCGCGGTCGTTGACGCGGATCTCGCCGGTGGGCACGGCGTCGGCGCCGAAGATCGCGCGCGCCACCTCGGTGCGGCCGGCGCCCATCAGGCCGGCGAAGCCGAGGATCTCGCCCTTGCGCAAGGCGAAGCTGACGTCACGCACCAGCGGTCCGCAATTGAGGCCGCGCACCTCGAGCGCGATCTCGCCGGCGGGCTGCGCGCCGGCCACGCGCGCGTCGCTCAAGGTGCGCCCGACCATCATGCCGATGATGGTCTCGATCGGTGTGGTCGCGGCCGGCACGGTGGCGACATACTCGCCGTCGCGCAGCACGGTGACGCGATCGGAGATCTGCTTCAGCTCATCCATCTTGTGGGAGATGTAGACGATGCCGACGCCGCGCGCCTTCAGTGCGCGGATCATCTTGAACAGCTCGGCGATCTCGCGATTGTTCAGCGCTGCCGTCGGCTCGTCCATGATCAGGACGCGCGAGTTGAACGACAGCGCCTTGGCGATCTCCACCATCTGCTGCTTGGCGACGGTGAGACCGCCGACGACGGTGCGCGGGTCGATCGCCAGGTTGAGCTGGGCGAGCAGCTCGGCGGCCTGCCGGTTGAGCCGGTCCTCGTCGAGCAGCAGCCCGAACGCCTTCATCGGCTCGCGGCCGATGAAGATGTTCTGCGCCACCGTGAGGTGGTTCATCAGCTGCAGTTCCTGATGAATGATGCCGATGCCGGCCGCCTGCGCCTCGCGCGGCCCAGGGAAGTCGACGCTCGCGCCGTCGTACACGATCTCGCCGCTGTCCTTGCGGTAGACGCCGGCGAGGATCTTCATCAAGGTCGACTTGCCGGCGCCGTTCTCGCCCATCACGGCATGGACCTCGCCCGCAACCAGGTCGAAGCTGATATTGTGCAGCGCCCGCACGCCGGGGAAGCTCTTGCACAGGCCGTGAACGGAAATGAGCGGCGCGGTCATGCGTCAGCGCGCGCGATGAAGCAGGCCGCGCGCCGCCGCCGCAGCGTGGCCCCGCGACTGGCGGCGACCCCATGCATGGCAAGCGACATATCGTATCGCAGCCGCGATCACATTCGTCCTCCCAACCTTCGCATTCGTCGTCCCGACGGCTGCGAGTCCACGTCCGTTCAATGGCGCGGCGTTGGGGTGAGGCTAGTCATCCCGAAATGAAAGTCCATAGGCAAAATTGACAGGCGCGAGGCGGAGATGCCGGCGCAGAACGCGGCAGACGAACACGAGCTGCAACGCTTGATGACTCAATCGAACACAACGCGCGTGAAACGAATTCGAGCAATCTCGGCAACGGCGGTGAGCCCCCCTCCCCCTTGCGGGGAGGGGTCGGGGGTGGGGGTCCCCGGGGCGACGCTCTCTGATGAGTTCGGGCCAAGACGCGCGACGAAAGATGATCGTCGAGAAGATAGAACAGCCTTGCCCAGAGCTGAACTCACTGGGTGTGACCCCCACCCCCGACCCCTCCCCGCAAGGGGGAGGGGAGCGCACCGTGCGCGGAGTACGAGCTCGACTCCAATTACGCCGTGAGCTTCTCCAGCTCCTTGATGATCGCCTCGCCCATCTGGGTGGTCGAAGCCGGCGTGGAGCCCTCGGCCTTGATGTCGGCCGTGCGCAGGCCGGAGGCCAGCACGGCGGCAATCGCGGCGTCGAGCTTGTCGGCGAGGCTGCCGAGATCGAACGAGTAGCGCAGCGCCATGCCGAACGAGGTCAGCATCGCGATCGGGTTGGCGAGGCCCTTGCCGGCGATGTCGGGGGCCGAGCCGTGCACCGGCTCGTACAGCGCGCGGCGCTTGTGGGTCTTGGCGTCGACCTCGCCGAGCGAGGCGGACGGCAGCATGCCGAGCGATCCCGTCAGCATCGCCGCGATGTCCGACAGCATGTCGCCGAACAGGTTGTCGGTGACGATGACGTCGAACATCTTCGGATACTTCACCAGGTTCATGCCGCCGGAATCGGCGAGCTGGTGCTCGAGCGTGACGTCCTTGTACTCGCGCGCGTGGACCGCGGTGACGACCTCGTTCCAGAGCACGCCCGACTTCATGACGTTGCGCTTCTCCATCGACGTCACCTTGTTCTTGCGCTTGCGCGCGAGGTCGAAGGCGACGCGGGCGATGCGCTCGATCTCATAGGTGTCGTAGACCTGGGTGTCGACGGCGCGCTTCTGGCCGTTGCCGAGATCGGTGATGGTCTTGGGCTCGCCGAAATACACGCCGCCGGTGAGCTCGCGCACGATCATGATGTCGAGGCCCTCGACGATCTCGCGCTTCAGGCTGGAGGCATCGGCGAGCGCCGGATAGCACACGGCGGGACGCAGGTTGGCGAACAGGCCGAGATCCTTGCGCAGGCGGAGCAGGCCGGCCTCGGGACGGACGTCGTAGGGAACGCCGTCCCACTTCGGGCCGCCGACGGCGCCGAAGATGATGGCGTCGGCCGCCTTGGCCTTGTCCATGTCGGCTTCGGAGATCGAGGCGCCGTGGGCGTCATAGGCGGCGCCGCCGACCAGGCCCTCTTCGGTCGCGAACGAGGCGAGCCCCTTGCCGTTGAGCCAGCCGATCAGCCGCTTCACCTCGGCCATCACTTCGGGGCCGATGCCGTCGCCGGGCAGCAGAAGGAGCTTGTGGGTCGCCATGGTCGTTGTCCTCGTAGGGCTTGTCATGCCCGGGCCTAGCGCGGGCAGCCTTCAATCTTGGGATTGCCGGCCTGCCGCCGATCGGGTCGGGGCGGGCGGCCGGCAATGACGGGAGCTGTCAAAATCGGCGGAGTGCTAAAGCCCTCCTGCGCCCTTGGCAAGCCACCATTGCCGCTGCCCCTCTTCTGCCGTGATGGCGCGGGCGGTAATGTGCTGCGAAATCGCGGCCGAACAGCATGATTTGCCGGCCGAGCGCCGCGCCGGAGCATTTCTTGCCAAAGCCCTCGTCCGACCCGACACCGGCGCGCCCGGCGCTGACCAATCTCACATTGTCATTGGGTCCGATCATCGGGCTCGGCATCGGCCGTTTTGCCTATGCGCTGGTGCTGCCGGACATGCGCGACACGCTGCACTGGTCGTATTCGGCGGCGGGGTTCATGAACACCGTCAACGCCGCCGGCTACCTGATCGGCGCGCTGATCGCCTCGCAGACCGCCCGGCGCTTCGGCGGCCTCGCCGCGGTGCGCGGCGGCACCTTGGCGGCGCTGGCCTCGCTGATCGTCTGCGCCATGACCGGCGACTTCGTTGCGCTCAGCGCGGCGCGGCTGATCACCGGGATCGGCGCCGGCGTCGCGCTGGTCGCCGGGGGCGCGCTGGCGGCGCGCGTCGCCTTGGCGCGGCCGGCGCAGGCGAGCTTCGTGCTGAGCCTGTTCTATGCCGGGCCGCCGCTCGGCATCGTCATCTCAGGCTTGATCGCGCCGTTCGTGCTGCAGGCGTTCGGGCCGGGCTCGTGGTGGATCGTGTGGGCGGTGCTCGCCGGTGTCGGCGCGGTGCTGATCGTGCCGCTATTGCTGATGCCGTCGCCGCCGAGCGCGGCCGTGCCGGAGAGCCGCGCCGACCGCGTCTCGCTGCGGCCGATGGCGGTCTATCTGTTCAGCTACTTCCTGTACGGCGCCGGCTACATCGCCTATCTCACCTTCATGATCGCCTATGTGCGCGATCTCGGCGGCGGCGCCGCGGCGCAATCCGGCTTCTGGTGCCTGATCGGCCTCGCCGGCTTCACCACGCCCTGGGTGTGGCGCCGCGTGCTGGCGCTGGACCGCGGCGGCTGGCCGACCGCGCTCATCCTCACCATCAACGCCATCGGCGCCGCCCTGCCCTCCCTCGGCCATTCGCCCGTCATGCTGACACTGTCGGCCGCGGTGTTCGGCCTCGCCTTCTCGACGGTGACCACGGCCACAACGGCGTTCGTCCGCTTCAACCTGCCGCAGCCCGCCTGGCCACGCGCGATCGCCGCATTGACGATCTCCTTCGGCATCGGCCAGACCCTCGGCCCCTTCGCCGTCGGCGCGATCACCGATGCGATGGGGAGTTTGACTTATGCGCTGAACGTGTCGGCGGCGCTGCTGCTGCTGGGAGCATTGATGGCGGCGCTGCAAGGCAAGTTGAAACCCACCGCCCGCGCCTAACAAACGGTGTCGTCCCGGCGAACGCCGGGACCCATACCGCGGAAGCTGTCGAGGGACATGGCTGGCAGTTGCCTGCCTCATACCGGCCGGTGGTTATGGGTCCCGGCTCAAGGCCGGGACGACAGCGGAGGTTGGCGCCGTCATCCGGCCATATCAGCTGGAGCTCAACTCCCGCTGAACGAATTGTACCCCTGGTCCTCCCAATAGCCGCCCTTGTAGTCGTTGGTGACTTCCATCGCGACGACGTATTTGGGGTTCTTGAAGCCGAGCTTGGTCGGCACGCGGATCTTCATCGGGTAGCCGTAGGCGCGCGGCAGGATCTGGTCGGCGAACTTGAACGTCATCTGGGTCTGCGGATGCAGCGCGGTGCGCATGTCCAAGGGCGAGTTGTAGCCTTGCGCATCGGCGCAGTTGAACCAGACGTATTTCGCCCTTGTGTCGGCGCCGATCAGCTTGAGGAAGTCGCGCAGCGGCGTCCCGGTCCAGGAGCCGATCGCGCTCCAGCCCTCGACGCAGATGTGGCGGGTGATCTGCGTGACCTGCGGCAGCGCGTGCAGTTCCTCCAGCGTCCACGACTTCTTGTTGTCGACCAGGCCGCGCACCTCGAGCTTCCAGTCGGCCGCATCGATCTCCGGCGCCTCGTCGAGCGTGTAGTAGGCGTTGAACGGGAACGGCTTGGTGATCGCGCTCTCCGCGAAGGTCGGCGCCAGCGCGTCCGGATTGAAGATCCAGGCCTGCACCGCGTCGTTGAACTTGGAGACCTTCTTCAACAGCTCCTCGGCGCTGTCGCCGTCGACGACGTCGCAGCCGGTCAGCAGCGTGAGCGCGCCGAGGCTGGCGCCGCCGGTGATGAAGCGGCGCCGCGTGAGATCGGGCATCGCCTTGATCGAGTCCTTGATCAGGAGCCGCTTGTCGACGCCGGGAATGAGGAACGGACGCTTGGCCATGATGAGCTCTCCTCTCAGCGACCGGTGATCATCGCGCGCAGGCTCTTCGGCACCAGCAGCGCGAGCACGATGTGAACGACCAGGAAGGCGCAGATCAGCGCCATGCAGGCGAAATGAACGTAGCGAGCCGCCGGATAGTCGCCGAACAGGCTGACCAGCCAGTGCAACTGCACCGGCTTCCACATCGACAGGCCCGTCAGCACGACGACGATGCCGACCGCGATGATGCCGAGATAGAGCAGCTTCTGCACCGCGTTGTAGGCCGAGAGATCGTCATGCGACAGCTTGAAGGTCAGCGCGGCCTTGAGATCTGACAGCACGGAGGCCGGCGAGATCGGCAGCAGCTTGCGCCGGAACCGGCCGGTGACGAGGCCCGTCACCAGATAGGCCAGCCCGTTCAGCATCAGCAGCCACATCGCGGCGAAGTGCCACAGCAGCGCGCCGCCGAGCCAGCCGCCGAGCGTGATGCTGCGGTCGAAGCGGAAGTCGAACAGCGGCGAGGCGTTGTAGATCTGCCAGCCCGACATGATCATCATGATCATCGCGGCGGCGTTGATCCAGTGCACGACGCGCACCCAGGCCGGCTGGATCACCTTGGCTTTCGGCGTGCTGATCGTCGTGTCTGCGGCGGCGATGCTGGACATGGCGGGCTCGGTGGTTCGGGGTGGTGTCAGGGTTCCCACAGATATACGCGAATTGCTGGCGGTCCGTTACGGGCGCAAACCGGCAAATCCATGCTTTCAGAGCGGTGGCTCTCACAAAAAAGCGAGCCGGGGTGGGCCCGGCTCGCTCGGGAACGCATCCGCGAGGAGGAGGAAACGGATGCGTCCGGTGTTGCGCCGAGCTTACGACGCCGGCATCAGCACGGTATCGACCACGTGGATGACGCCGTTCGACTGGTTCACGTTCGGGATCGTGACCATCGAGGTGCCGCCCTTGGCGTCGACGATCATGACGTTCTTGCCCTCGCGCTTCACGGTGAGCTGCTCGCCCTCGACCGTCTTCAGCATCTGGCCGTCCTTCAGGTCGGCGGCCTCGAGCTTGCCGGGCACGACGTGATAGGTGAGGATCTTGGTCAGGGTCGCCTTGTTCTCCGGCTTCACGAGCGTATCGACGGTGCCGGCCGGCAGCTTGCCGAACGCGGTGTTGGTCGGCGCGAACACCGTGAACGGACCCTTGCCTTCCAGCGTCTGCACGAGGCCTGCGGCCTTCACCGCGGCGACCAGCGTCGTATGATCCTTCGAGTTGACGGCGTTCTGGATGATGTTCTTCGACGGAAACATCGCCGCACCTCCGACCATCACGGTCTTCTCCTCGGCGCGTGCGGGCGCAACGAAGGTCGAGGTCAGCGACAGCGCGCTGAAGGCGGCGGCAGCGAGGAAGGCAATGCGCTTGGACATGGGTAGCTCCCTATGAAAGGCGGCGGCAGGGCCGCAAGATGAGTTCAACTGCGACATTCGATGCTCGTGAGCAGGTGTGCTCTCGCGTCGTGTCGGGCCGAGCTACGCCTTCTCTGGGATGCGAGTTTCGCATCAAAATTTAACGTGATCCGTGAAACCAACCGCACCCTCGAACGTCTCGCCCGTTCATTGGCCGAGATGTCGCGCGCCGCAATGTCGCAGCCGGTATCCAACTGATCAGTACGATGTGGGCCATTGGCCGACGACCAATGAGCAAACTCGGCCATTAACTACGATGCCAGCCGAGGGCGGCCAAAGCTGCCGAAAATATTGCGAGTAAGACTTTCTTAAGGTTGATTGGTCGTCACGGCGCCGGCTGCGGGAAGGGGATGTCCTGCACTGTCCGGTGCGATCGGCGGGGGTTTCCAACAGTGAACAGAACGATCTGGATTGCGGGGTTCTGCCTCGTGATAATCTGCTGCTTGCTTGCAACCAAGATGGTGCTGGCCGCGGTGTCGCCCGGCGACCTCGGCGGCGAGACGACATCCGCGTTGATGCGCGAGCCGATTCCCGGCGTCGATACGCTGAGCGACTCCGATCGCAGCTTCGAGACGCAGCCCGTCGATCTCAATGACGGCGTGCGCCTGCCACTGGTTTCGAAGTCCGTGCGTGCGGGGCGTAACGCGTCGATCGCGCGAAGGGCAAAGGCGAGCGGCAAAGCAGCGGTGCTGCGTCCCATGAAGCGCAATCCGGAGCCGGCGAAGACCGCGGCGGCCTCCTGCAAGCAGCTCGACCCGATCGCCCGCTTCCTCGCCACGAACAAGATCGGGCCGCGCTGCCAGGCGTGACGGCCGGCCGCGTCAGGCGGCTGCGGCCATGACCACTTGGGCCAGCAGCTGCTCGCGGCGGGTCTGCGAGCGCTGCCCCTTCATGGTGGCGGCAAAGCGTTCGAGAATGCCGTCCTCGAACGCAGTCACGATGGTGTCGTGCACGTAGCTCCGGCGACAGATCGCCGGCGTGTTGGTGAGCTCGTCGGCGGCGGCGCGGATCGCTTCCAGGATCTGCTTCTTGCGGCCGCGGGCGCTCGCCGCCGGCGTGATCCGCGACAGCGTCTCCAGCGCGACCGCGGACGCCATCAGCGTGCGGAAATCCTTCAGCGAGATCTTGATGCCGGCAATCTCGCGCAGGAACGCATTGACCTGCGTGGTCGACACCGCGCGGACGACGCCCTGCGCGTCACGATACTGGAACATGCGCCGGCCCGGCACGCCGCGGAGAATGCCGACGGCACGCACCAGCTTGGCGGCGTCGCACTCCTTGCGCACCGCCTTGCCGCCCTTGGCCTTGAACGTCAGCACCAGGCTGTCGTCCTCGAGCGTGACGTTCGACTTCAGCAGCGTCGTGGCACCGCGGGTACCGTTGAGCCGCGCATAGGATTCGTTGCCGGGACGGATCGCGGTGCGCGCGATCAGCTCGATGACCGCGGCCAGCGCGAATTCGCGCGTCGGCGCGTCGCCGGCGAGATGCTTCGACACCGCACGGCGGATGCGCGGCAACGCGCCGACCAGCCTGGCCAGGCGATGCGCCTTGCGATGCTCGCGCACCTTCTCCCAATCGGCGTGATAGCGATATTGCAGCCGCCCGGCGGCGTCGACGCCGACCGCCTGCAGATGCAGGTTCGGATCGGGCGCGTAGCGGACCTCGCGATAGGCCGGCGGCACCGCCATCGCATGCAGGCGGCGGATGGTGCCGGCGTGCCGGATCGGGGTGCCGTTGGCACGCAGGAAAGTGTAGCTCTTGCCGCGCTTGATGCGGCGGATCGTCAGCTCGGTCTGGTCGCCGAGCTTGAGGCCGATGCTGTTGGCCAGCTCCTCGACCGAGCTCTTGGCATTGGCCTGCGCATTGGCGGTCTTGGCGTGCGCGAGGTCCTTCAGCGTCAGCTTGCGGCGGCCCGGCTTCGGCGGCCACTGGCCCAGCGCCTTCGCGAGCGCAACCTCGGCATCGGCCGGGCCGACCCGCAGGCTCTCGAAATTCTGCTGGTCCATCATTGCTTTAGACGCCCTGCCGTCGTGCTTGTCCGCTCAATGCCCCGAGCCGGGATTTGGTTCCGGACGGGTTATCCACAGCTTCAAGGCGATTTAGGGCGTCGGGGGGAGAATGGCGAGTCCCTAATTTTGAGCAAAACGGTTCAAAGATACCGTCTTCTGGGCTGATCCGGGGTAACCTTGACGATGGACCAGCGTCGCGTGCGCCGGCCGAGGAACGGCTGCCGCAACCTCTGCGCACATTTCTTTGATCCTGCGCAGAACGCCTCCCCGCCGAAGGTCCTACTTGTCTTGGCTTGTCGCCGCCGGTTACGCGGACGCATAGTGCAGATAACGACGGCCTGTGACGGGGTTCATCCGCAGGCCGCATGGTGGAGGGTGTGAAATGTCCGAGAAGATCTACGACGTTCCGGCCGAGTGGACGAAACGTGCCTTTGTCGACGACGCGAAGTACCAGGAAATGTACGCGCGCTCGATCAAGGATCCCAACGGCTTCTGGGCCGAGCAGGCCAAGCGCGTCGACTGGATCAAGCCGCCGACCAGAATCGAGAACGTCTCCTTCGCGCCCGGCAACATTTCGATCAAATGGTTCGAGGACGGCGTCCTCAACGCGGCCTACAATTGCATCGACCGGCATCTCGCGACCCGCGGCGACCAGACCGCGATCATCTGGGAAGGCGACGATCCCGCCGATTCGAAGCACATCACCTATCGTCAGCTGCACGACGAAGTGTGCAAGATGGCCAACATCCTGCGCAACCGTAACGTCAAGAAGGGCGACCGCGTCACCATCTATCTGCCGATGATCCCGGAGGCGGCCTATGCGATGCTGGCCTGCGCCCGCATCGGCGCCATCCACTCGGTGGTGTTCGCCGGCTTCTCGCCGGATTCGCTCGCCCAGCGCATCAAGGATTGCGATTCCAAGGTCGTCATCACCGCCGACGAAGGCCTGCGCGGCGGCCGCAAGGTGCCGCTGAAGGCCAATGTCGACGCCGCACTGAACAAGGTCGACAATGTCGACTGGGTCGTCGTGGTCAAGCGCACCGGCGGCAAGATCGAGATGAAGCCGAGCCGCGACCTCTGGTACCACGAGGCCGCCGAGATGGTGACGACCGAATGCCCGGTCGAGCACATGAACGCGGAGGATCCGCTGTTCATCCTCTACACCTCGGGCTCGACCGGCCAGCCCAAGGGCGTGCTGCACACCACGGGCGGCTATCTCGTCTATGCGTCGATGACGCACCAATACGTGTTCGACTATCACGAGGGCGACATCTACTGGTGCACCGCCGACGTCGGCTGGGTCACCGGCCACAGCTACATCCTCTATGGACCGCTCGCCAACGGCGCCATCTCGCTGATGTTCGAAGGCGTGCCGAACTATCCGGACAATTCGCGGTTCTGGAACGTCGTCGACAAGCACAAGGTCAACATCTTCTACACCGCGCCGACCGCGATCCGCGCGCTGATGCAGGGCGGCGATGCGCCTGTGACCAAGACCTCGCGCGCATCCTTGCGCCTGCTCGGCTCGGTCGGCGAGCCGATCAATCCGGAAGCGTGGG
This sequence comes from Bradyrhizobium sp. HKCCYLS2038, assembly GCF_051167655.1. Classification (NCBI taxonomy): domain Bacteria; kingdom Pseudomonadati; phylum Pseudomonadota; class Alphaproteobacteria; order Hyphomicrobiales; family Nitrobacteraceae; genus Bradyrhizobium; species Bradyrhizobium sp. HKCCYLS2038. The sequence goes on from NZ_JBNPTM010000004.1 coordinate 732,388, forward strand.
AGTGGTATCACCGCGTCGTCGGCGAGAACCGCTGCCCGATCGTCGACACCTGGTGGCAGACCGAGACCGGCGGCATCCTGATCACGCCGCTGCCCGGCGCAACCAAGCTGAAGCCGGGCTCGGCGACGCGGCCGTTCTTCGGCGTGGTGCCGGAGATCGTCGATGCCGACGGCAAGACGCTGGAGGGCGCCACGGAGGGTAATCTCTGCCTCACCCGCTCATGGCCGGGCCAGATGCGCACCGTCTATGGCGATCACGAGCGCTTCGAGATGACCTACTTCTCGACTTACAAGGGCAAGTACTTCACCGGCGACGGCTGCCGCCGCGACGCGGACGGCTATTACTGGATCACCGGCCGCGTCGACGACGTCATCAACGTCTCCGGCCACCGCATGGGCACGGCCGAGGTCGAGAGCGCGCTGGTCGCCCATCCCAAGGTCTCCGAAGCTGCCGTGGTCGGCTACCCGCACGACATCAAGGGCCAGGGCATCTATGCCTATGTCACCCTGATGGCCGGCGAGACGCCGAGCGAGGAGCTGCGCAAGGAGCTCGTCGCCTGGGTGCGCAAGGAAATCGGCCCGATCGCCTCGCCCGACCAGATCCAGTTCTCGCAAGGGCTTCCGAAGACCCGCTCCGGCAAGATCATGCGCCGCATCCTGCGCAAGATCGCCGAGGACGAGCCGGGCGCGTTGGGCGACACCTCGACCCTGGCCGATCCCGCCGTGGTCGACGACCTCGTGCAGCATCGGCAGAACCGCAAGCCGGCGTAAGATATCGCGAGCCGGGCGGCCGCCGTGCGCGGTCGCCGATTCGTCAAGCGTCGAGACACTCCCGCGGATGATTCCGCGGGAGTGTTGTTTTTGTGTCATTTACTTGGCGGCGAAGTTTTCCTTTCCTCAAGCCATCCGAGCGCTTCCAGCGGGGAGCGGGCACCGACGTCAACGGTTGGAGGAATGGCGATGCGGCTGGCGATCAGGACGGCAAAGGCAGTCTCGTTTGCAGCGGCCGCTTTCGGCACGCTTGTGGCCACGAGCGGCACGGCATCGGCCCGGCCGGAGGTGGTCGGCATCGCCGGCGACTATTCGCCCGGCACGATCGTGGTGAAGACCAGCGAGCGCAAGCTCTACCTCGTGCTCGATGGCAGCCACGCGATGCGTTATCCGGTTGGCGTCGGCAAGGCCGGGCGGCAATGGGCCGGCACGACGAAGATCGACGGCAAGTACAAGAACCCAGCCTGGGCGCCGCCCGCCGACGTCCGGCGCGACAAGCCTGAGCTGCCCGACGTGATCCCCGGCGGCTCGCCGCGCAATCCGATGGGCGTGGCAGCCATGACGCTGTCCGGCGGCGAATATGCCATCCACGGCACCAACGTGCCGAACTCGGTCGGCGGCTACGTGTCCTATGGCTGCATTCGGATGCTCAACCAGGACATCACGGATCTGTATGAGCGCGTCTCGATCGGGACCACCGTGGTCGTGGCCCGCTGAGGCGGCCGACCAACGCGCGGGGCGCGTCGCCGCGCATCGTCTCAGAAGTCCGAGATGATTCCCTTGTTCTCCCAGTCGCCGTAGCGCGTCGGTTCCGGGCCCTTTGGTCCCTGCAACTCCTTCGGCCGCGGCGTCGCCTGCTCGGCCGCGCGCCGGCGCCGCTCCTCGGCCTCGGCCAGCGCGCGTTGCGCGGCTGGCGTCAGCGGCTTGCGCGGCGAATCATTGCTGGCGACCACGGCCAATGCGGGCTTGCTGTTCGGACCGCTGTCGGACTCGTTGCTCATCATACCATTCCACCGTTCATCCGGATCGTTCCGGACCTCATCAGATCGTGTGACCACCCATGAAAAAACAAGGCTAATAAAAGCAGAGTTGATTCTTAGATTTGGCATATTCCGGTGGCAGAGGACCCGCAAGCTGATGGCATGCACCCGATCGTCGCGGAACTGCCTTTCTTCTCTTCGCGAGTGACTCCCCCGCATGCCCCCGCCGCGTTTCGCGACCCCTTCCGAAGTCCCCGGCCTCGCAGCACGGCGGATCGCTGCTGACGTCGTCGATGGCGTCTTGCACAAGCATCGCACGCTCGACGACCAGCTCGATGGCAGCGGCGCTCATCCGGGACTGAAGCACCTCGCCGACCGTGACCGCGCGCTGATGCGCCGGATGGTCGCAACCACTCTGCGGCGACTGGGCACGCTCGGCCATGTGCTGTCGCGGCTGCTCGATCGCGGCGTTCCGACCGATGCACCCCGCGCGCAGAGCGCACTGCTGATCGGCGCCGCGCAGATCCTGTGGATGGATGTTCCCGACCACGCCGCCGTCGACCTCTCGGTCCGGCTGGTTCAGGCCGACCGGCGCGCCGCCAAATATGCCGGTCTGGTCAACGCCGTGCTGCGGCGCTGCGCGCGCGAGGGCGCGGGCCTCCTGGAGGAGGTCAAGGGCCAGCCGCTCGACATTGCTCCGTGGCTGTTGAAGCGCTGGACCGCCCATTATGGCGAAGCGACCGCCAGGGACATCGCGGCCGCGCTGGGCCAGGAGCCGTCGCTCGATCTCACCGTCAAGTCGGACCCGTCGCAATGGGCGACGCGGCTGCATGGCGAGGTGCTGCCGACCGGGACCGTCCGCACCTTGCTGCACGGCTCGGTGACCGTCCTGCCCGGCTTCGCCGAAGGACAATGGTGGGTGCAGGACGCGGCCGCTGCGCTGCCGGCGCGCCTGTTTGGCGACATCACCGGAAAGACCATCGCGGACCTGTGCGCGGCGCCCGGCGGCAAGACCGCACAGCTCGCCCATGGCGGCGCGCATGTCACGGCCGTAGACCGTTCGCCCGCCCGCATGAACCGGCTGAAGGACAACATGACCCGGCTGCAGCTGACGGCCGAGACGGTGGTCGCCGACGCCGCCGAGTGGCAACCGGCGCAGGCCGGCAGCTTCGACGCCATCCTGGTCGATGCGCCCTGCACCTCGACCGGCACCATCCGCCGCCATCCCGACGTCGGCTGGCTGCGCAGCGAGGCCGACATCACCGGCCTGTCGGGCCTGCAGGCCCGGCTGCTGACCAGGGCCGCGAGCCTGCTCAGGCCAGGAGGAACCCTGGTCTATTGCACTTGCTCGCTGGAGCCCGAGGAGGGCGAGCAGCTGGTCGACGGCGTCCTCGCCGGAACGAGCGAGCTGCGGCGCATCCCGGTCACCCCGGGCGAGGTCGCCGGACTGGCGGAGCTCATCACCGAGGCGGGCGATCTGCGAACGCTCCCCAGCCATTTGCCGCACCAGGATCCACGTCTTGGGGGTCTCGACGGTTTTTATGCGGCGAGACTGGAGCGGCGGCCTTGAGCGTGTCATCGTGCATGACGTGCCTCGGCCTGCGCCGGTAGCGGGTTGAGGCGTCCGCGTTGCGTCAGTCGGTTAAATCCTGAATTTTGCACCAGATTCTGGTCCCGCGATGGTGCTGCACCGGGGCCAAAAATGGTGTATCGGCGGCAGTTGCGATCTATGAAGGGTCCGCAACCGAATCCCCCCTCTGAATCCAAGGCTTGGCGTGTCCGCCGCTCAACGCAGACGCATATCGACGCTGGTAGCAGGCCGCTTCGCGCGGAGCCTGATCTCGCATGTCGGCGGGGCGTCGGTATCGGTGTCCGGATTGTGGCCGGGACGCGCCGATCGGCTGATCATCGCCCCGCACGACCTGCGCACGTCGGACGCCACCCGGGCGGCGGAGATCTATGCCGGCCGCTTCGTGTTCGCCGGCAAGATCGTGACCTGCCACGGCCGCTCGATCTTCGACCTCGAGCCGCCGTCAGAGGACTGGGAGGTCGCCCTGCTCGGCTTCGGCTGGCTGCGGCATCTTCGCGCAGCCGACACCGCGCTGACCCGCGCCAATGCCCGTGCGCTGGTCGAGGACTGGATCACCAACCAGATCGGGCGGCATCCGCTGAGCCGCCGCGCCGACGTGCTGGCGCGCCGCGTGATCTCGCTGCTGTCGCAGGCGCCGCTGGTGCTGGCGGATTCCGACGGCAAGTTCTACCGGCGCTATCTGCGCGGGCTAAGCCGTGAAATCCGCTATCTGCGCTATTCGACCATCGACATTCCGGATGGGGTGCCGCGGCTGCAGGTGCTGATCGCGCTGTGCTACGCCGCGCTGTGCCTCGCCAATCAGTCCAAGCACGTCCGCAGCGCCAGCCGGAAACTCTCCGACGAGCTACAGCGCCAGATCCTGCCCGACGGCGGCCACGTCTCGCGCAATCCCGGCGCGCTGATCGAACTCCTGATCGACCTGCTGCCGCTGCGCCAGACCTTCGCCGCGCGCAACATCGCGCCGCCGCCGGCGCTGCTCAACGCCATCGACCGCATGATGCCGATGCTGCGCTTCTTCCGCCACGGCGACGGCAACATGGCGCTGTTCAACGGCATGGGCGGCACGCCGTCCGACCTGCTGGCGACGCTGCTCGCCTATGACGACACCTACGGCACGCCGATGGCGAACATGCCGCATTCCGGCTTCCAGCGCCTGGATGCCGGCGCGATGACCGTGATCGTCGACACCGGCCCGCCGCCGCCGCCGCATCTCAGCCACGAGGCGCATGCCGGCTGCCTGGCGTTCGAGCTGTCCTCCGGGGCGTGCCGCATCGTGATCAATTGCGGCATGCCGTCCACCGGCCGCGACAATTGGCGGACCTTCGCGCGATCAACGGTCGCGCATTCGACGCTGACCTATCACAACACCTCATGCTGCACCTTCGTCGAGATGTCGGCGATGAAGCGCCTGCTGCACGGCGCGCCGATCGTGTCGGGCCCGACCCGCGTCGAGAATTTCCGCGAGACCGTGCCCGACGGCACCGTGCTGTCGACCTCGCATAACGGCTACGCGGCGAAGTTCGGCCTGATCCATCGCCGCGTGCTGGTCGCCGCCAATGACGGCTCGCGTCTCGACGGCGAGGACACCGTGACCCCGGCGCAGGGCGCGCGGCTGCGCGGCACCGGCTCCGACTACACGCTGCGCTTCCATCTGCATCCGGCGGTCAAGGCCAGCCGGCTCAGCGACGGCCGCGGCGCGATGCTGGTGCTGCCCAATCGTGAGGTCTGGACGTTCGAGACGGCCGACGACCTTGTCGAGCTGGAGGACAGCGTATTCCTCGCCGGCAATGACGGCCCGCGCCGCACCACCCAGCTGGTCATCCGCCAGGACGCCCAACAGGCCCCCTCGATCCGCTGGAGCTTCGTGCGCTCGTCGACCTCCCCGAGCGAAACGAATGCGCGGAGGAACGCGCGGCGAGAGCCGGAGCTGCCGTTGTAGGTGACAGCAGCATTGGTGGGCCGGCTCATCCTGATTTGAGACTCATGCTGTCTCTGCGCGGGCAGCGCGCTCCCTCGCCCCGCTCTTGCGGGGAGAGGGTCGGGGTGAGGGGCAGCCGCGCGAGAGGTGTCCGCGGCGAGACCTGTACCCCCTCACCCGGATCGCATCTGGCGATGCAATCCGACCTCTCCCCGCAAGCGGGGCGAGGTGCACCGCGCAAGCTTGCGGACCTGTCCTTCCTCACGAACATGTCCCTTACCGTTGTCGCCGCAGCGAAAAGCTGATATCCACCCGGCTCTCGCGCGACTGGCGACTTTGGATGGAGCACCATCGGGGAGCGCGGGATCGACCGCCGTGCGCCTGGGCAAATTGAACTCCTGCAACAGGACTCTTTGCCATGACCAACCAGCTACGTCCCGTCCGTCGTGCTCTGCTCTCCGTGTCCGACAAGACCCGCCTGGCCGACTTCGCGCTGGCGCTCGCCGCGCGCGGTGTCGAACTGATCTCCACCGGCGGCACCGCCAAGGCGATCGCCGAGGCCGGCTTGAAGGTGAAGGACGTCTCCGACCTCACCGGCTTTCCCGAGATGATGGATGGCCGCGTCAAGACGCTGCATCCGAAGGTGCATGGCGGCCTGCTCGCGATCCGCGGCAATGACGAGCACACCGAGGCGATGACGACCCACGGCATCGCGCCGATCGACCTGCTCGTCGTCAACCTCTATCCGTTCGAGGCCACCGTCGAGCGCGGCGCGCCGTTCAGCGACTGCATCGAGAACATCGACATCGGCGGCCCGGCGATGATCCGCGCGGCGTCGAAGAACCACGGCGATGTCGCCGTCGTCGTCGACGTCAACGACTACGAGGCCGTGCTCGAGGACCTCGCGCGGCACGATGGATCGACCACGCTGCTGCTGCGCCGCCGGCTCGCCGCGAAGGCCTATGCCCGCACCGCCGCCTATGACGCCGCGATCTCCAACTGGTTCGCCGCCACCATCCAGAACGACGCGCCCGATTACCGCGCGTTCGGCGGCAAGCTGATTCAGTCGCTGCGCTATGGCGAGAATCCGCATCAGCACGCGGCGTTCTACGCGCTGCCCGGCCGCCGCCCCGGCGTCGCCACCGCGCGGCAGATGCAGGGCAAGGAACTGTCCTACAACAACATCAACGACACCGACGCGGCCTATGAGTGCATCGCCGAGTTCGATCCGGCGCGCACGGCCGCCTGCGTCATCGTCAAGCACGCCAACCCCTGCGGCGTCGCCGAAGGGCCTGATCTCGTCACCGCCTATCAGAAGGCGCTGGCCTGCGACTCCACCTCGGCGTTCGGCGGCATCATCGCGATGAACCGCAAGCTCGACGCGGTCACCGCGCGCGCCATCACCGGCATCTTCACCGAGGTGATCATCGCGCCCGACGCCACCGACGAGGCGATCGCGATCATCGCCGGCCGCAAGAACCTGCGGCTGCTGCTCGCCGGCGACCTGCCCGATCCGCGCGAGGCCGGCCTCACCGCCAAAACAGTGGCTGGCGGCCTGCTGGTGCAGAGCCGCGACAACGCCGTCGTCGACGACATGACGCTGAAGGTCGTGACCAAGCGCGCCCCGACCGAGGCCGAGCTGCGCGACCTGCGCTTCGCTTTCCGCGTCGCCAAGCACGTGAAGTCGAACACCATCGTCTACGCCAAGGATTCGGCGACCGTCGGCATCGGCGCGGGCCAGATGAGCCGGGTCGATTCGGCGCGCATCGCTGCGCGCAAGGCGCTGGATGCCGCCGCCGAGCTCAAGCTCGCCGAGCCGCTGACGAAGGGATCGGTGGTCGCGTCCGACGCGTTCTTCCCGTTCGCCGACGGCATGCTCGCCTGCATCGAGGCCGGCGCGACTGCGGTCATTCAGCCGGGCGGATCGGTGCGCGACGACGAGGTCATCAAGGCCGCCGACGAGCACGGCATCGCCATGGTGCTCACCGGCGTCCGGCATTTCCGGCACTGATTGCGCCCACAACCTCCGCCGTCATTCCGGGATGCGCCGTAAGGCGCAGGCCCGGAATCCATAACCACGATCGTGAGTATGGATTCCGGGCTCGCCCTCCGGGCGCCCCGGAATGACGGCGGAGCAAGTTTCACGCACCCTGCCCCGCACGTCGGTCTGAATTCACCCGCGCCAGCAGCACCAGCCCGGCCGCGAAGAACAGCACCAGCACGGCCATGCCGGCCTTCTGGCTCGCGGTGACAGCAGTGATGATGCCGATCAGCAGCGGACCGATGAACGACGTCACCTTGCCGGTCAGCGCGAACAGACCGAAATACTGCGCGACGCGCTCCTTTGGCACCATTCGGATGAGCAGCGAGCGCGATGCCGCCTGCAGCGGCGCGCCGCAGGCGCCGATGACGCAGCCGAGCAGCAGGTAGGCGCGCTCCGGCAGCGAGGCGAACAGCGGACCGCCCGGAACGGCTGATGTCACCGGAATGAACAGGATCGAGTCGCGGCTCACCAGCAGGATCGCGATGATCGCGAGCAGCAGCAGGCTCATGCTGCCGGCGATCACGCGCTTGGGTCCGAGGCGGTCGTCGAGCTTGCCGCCGAGCCAGCCGCCGAAGGTGCCGGCGGCAGCGAGGATGATGCCGAAGGTGCCGATCTGGATCGTGTTCCAGCCGAACGTGCCCGCCGCGTAGATGCCGCCGAATGCAAACAGCGAGACCAGGCCATCGGTGTAGATCATGTTGGCGATGAGAAACAGCGCGACGTCGCGCTGCTGCGGCAGGCTGCGCAAGGTCTGCTTCAACTGCCCGAGGCCTTCGCGCACCGCCACGCCGAGCCGGTGCCGCGCCGGAAAATCCGGCGTGAACAGGAACATCGGCAGCACGAACAGGATGAACCAGAGGCCGGTGAGCGGGCCGGAGATGCGGTCGCCCTGATGCGTCGCCGGATCGAGCCTGAACAGCGGCGTGACGCCGAACAGCGTCCGGCCGGTGTCGGGATTGGCAGCGAGAAAGCCGAGCACGATGACTAGCGACAGAATGCCGCCAACATAGCCGGTAGCCCAGCCGGTGCCGGACAGCCGGCCGATACGCTCGGGCGGCACCAGGGTCGGCATCATCGCATTGTTGAACACGGTGGCGAACTCGACGCCGATGGTGGCGATGACATAGGCCGCGAGCAGCGGCGGGATCAGCTCGGGCGCGCCGGGACGCCCGATCCACATCAGCGCGGAGCCGATCACCAGCATGCCGCCGAACACGGCAATCCATGGCTTGCGTCGCCCGGTGGCGTCGGCGATGGCGCCGAACACCGGCGACAGCAGCGCGATCACCATGCCGGCTGCGGCAGTCGCGAAACCCCACAGCGCCTGGCCACTGGCGGCATCAGGCGCCACATGCGCCGCGAAATAGGGAGCAAAGACGAAGGTCGTGATCAGCGTGAAATAGGGCTGCGCCGCCCAATCGAAGAAGATCCAGCTCACGACCGCTGCGCGACCGGGATAGGTTCGGCCGTTGACGGCGTCGGAGGTCTCAATCGTGGTGACGGCCATGCGGAAATCCTCAGGGATCACGGTGTCGCGGTTTTACGCCGGCGATGAGGCCCTATAACATCTGACGATCCCCAGCGGATGTCAGCAACGGCGGAATCGCGATGGCCAGGTTCACGATTGATCGAAAGCGACTCCTGTCCGGATTCGCGCTGTTCGCAGGTTTCGTCGTGTTGCTGGCGGGCCGGCCGGCGTGGGCGTTCGACCCCGGAGCCGGCGACATCCCCCAGCCGCCCAACGTCACCGCGCCGGCACAGCCGCCCGCGCATGGTATGGTCGTGGCGCAGGAACGGATCGCGGCGGAGGTCGGCCAGCGCATCCTCGCGCTCGGCGGCAATGCGGTCGATGCTGCCGTCGCCACCGGCTTTGCGATGGCCGTCACCTACCCCGTCGCCGGCAATATCGGCGGCGGCGGTTTCATGGTGATTCACCTCGCCAAGAGCAACGAGGACGTTGCGATCGACTATCGCGAGACCGGTCCTGCCGCGATGACGCGCGACATCTTCCTCGGCGCCGACGGCAAGCCTGATATCACCAAGTCGCGCGACTCGGCGCTCGCGATCGGCGTGCCCGGCTCGGTGGCCGGCCTCGCGCTGGCGCTGGAGAAATACGGCTCGGGCAAGTTCAGCCTGGCGCAGCTACTGCATCCCGCAATCGTGCTGGCGCGCGACGGCATCCCGGTCGCCGACGATGTTGCGTTCACGCTGCCGATGATGGCGCCGCGGCTGGCGAAATGGCCATCATCCGCGGCAATCTTCATGCGGCCGGACGGCACGGCGCTGAAGGAGGGCGACCGGCTGGTGCAGCGCGACCTCGCCGCGACGCTCACTGCCGTTGCCGAGCAGGGGCCGCGCGGATTCTACGAAGGGCCGGTCGCCGAGCGGCTCGCGAAGGCGATCCAGGCTGCGGGCGGCATCATGACGGCGGCCGACCTGAAATCCTATCAGCCGGTGCTGCGCAGCCCGGTGCGCGGCACCTATCGCGGCTACGACATCGTCTCGATGCCGCTGCCGTCCTCGGGTGGAACCGTTCTGGTCGAGATGCTGAACATCCTCGAAGGCTTTCAGCTGGCCGACCTCAAGCAGGGCTCGCCGGCCTCGCTGCACCTGCTGATCGAGGCGATGAAGCGCGCCTATGCCGACCGCGCCCGCTATCTCGGCGATCCCGCCTTCGTCGACGCACCTGTCCGGGCGATGCTGGCGAAGGACTACGCCGCGCGCCAGCGCGAGGGCATCGATCCCGCGCGCGCCACCAGTGCCGGCGATGTCCTCAACATCAAGCCGCTGCGCGAGGGCAGCAACACCACGCATTTCTCGGTGATCGACAATGACGGCAATGCCGTCAGCAACACCTACACGCTGAACTTTCCCTATGGCGTCGGTCTGGTCGCCGAAGGCACCGGCGTGCTGCTCAACAACGAGCTCGACGATTTCACCGCGGCGCCCGGCGCGTCCAACGCCTTCGGCCTGGTCGGCTTCGAGGCCAATCTGCCGGGCCCCGGTAAGCGGCCGCTGTCGTCGATGTCGCCGACCATCGTGCTGCAGGACGGCAAGCCGGTGCTGGTGACAGGCTCGCCCGGCGGCAGCCGGATCATCTCGACCGTGCTGCAGGTGATCGTGAACGTGATCGACTATCACATGGACGTCCGCGACGCGGTCAGCGCTCCCCGCCTGCACCATCAATGGATGCCCGACGAAGTGCGGGTCGAGAAGGGCTTTGCCGACCGTGTCCTCGCCGATCTGCGGGCGCGAGGTCACAAGATCGACGAGCCGATGGGACGCACCTCGGCCAATTCGATCCTGGTGACGGCCGACGGCCTGGTCGGCGCGCCCGATCCGCGCAGCAAGGGATCAACCGCGGCCGGACGCTAGGCGTCCGCCCGATCCGTTCCCGACTGCCAGGATGACGATTTGCCGCCGCCCGGCGTGCGCGTTCCGCCACGTCGCTCCGTTGGCGAGGTACTGAAGCCGCGTTAGAAGGGATCAGAGGGCGCCGCGTGGCTTGCCCGCAAGACGATTTCAGGCGTTCTGGTGAACTTGCGAAGATTATTTGTCGGCCTCCTGGTGTTCGCCGGTCTGCTGGTCGCGGGCGGGCTCACCTATCGGCCCGACCGGGCATTGCGCGCAGCGACCACCGCCGTGGCCGAGATGATCTGCGCCAAAACCTTTGTCTCCGGCCTCGAGCCGCAGACGGTGTTCGCGGAGACGATGGAACGTCCAGGGCTGCGCCGCCTGCGCGCCGTGATGCGCTACCGCGTCGAGACCGATATGCGCATGGTGGAGGCCTCGCTGCTTGGCCTCCATGCGACCCGGGCGACGTTCCATGACGGACTCGGCTGCGTGGCGCTGCAAGGCCAGAAGCCGCCTTACGTGCCGCACAGCGACGTCGCCGCGTTGCGTGCGGCAGGACCGGCGCCGGCCTTGCCCGACTTTCCCGAGGGCGCTGCTGTGGAGCCTGGCGATGCTGCGCTCAAGGCCGCACTCGATCACGCGTTCGAGGAGCCGGCCGCTCCGCCGTTCCGGCGCACCAAGGCGGTCGTCGTCGTCAAGGACGGACGCCTGATCGCGGAACGCTATGCGCCCAGCATCGGCGTCGACACGCCGCTGATCGGCTTCTCGATGACCAAGAGCGTGACCAATGCCCTGCTCGGCATCCTGACGCGACAAGGCAAGATCAGCCCGTCGAACCCGGCCCCCGTGGCGGAATGGCGCGAGGCGGGAGATCCGCGCCACGACATCACGATCGAGCAGCTGATGCGCATGACATCGGGCCTGGCGCTGGACGAGACCAATTCTGGCTTCGATGCATCGAGCCAGATGGACATTCATCGCGACATGGCGGCGTTCGCGGTGCATGCGCCGCTGCTGGCACCGCCCGGGCAGCGCTGGGCCTATTCCAGCGCGACCACCCAGATCCTGGCGCGCATCATCCGCGACGCTGCCGGCGGGCCGGAGCAAGCCATCGAGCTTGCCTGGCGCGAGCTGTTCAATCCGCTCGGCATGCGCAGCGCGACGCTGCAGTATGACGGCACCGGCACGATGCAGGGCCACGCCAACATGCTGGCGAGCGCGCGCGACTGGGCCAAGTTCGGACTGCTCTATCTCGGCGACGGCGTGGTCGGCGGCACGCGCATCCTGCCCGAAGGCTGGGTGGCGATGTCGGCGACGGCGACGCTCGACACCGACTATGGCGCGGGCCTGTGGACCAACCGCAGCCAGCATGTGCACGCTCTCGGCCGTGCGCGCGCCGGCATCCCGGCGGATGCGTTCTTCGCTTTCGGCCTGCTCGGCCAGCGGCTCGTCATCATGCCGAGCCAACGCTTGGTGGTGGTCCGGCTCGGCGATGCGATCGATCCGGACGGCGACATCAAGGGCGTCGCGCGGCTGGTGCGCGAGGTGATCGCGGCGACCGGATCGCCGGCCACCGCCGCCAAATAGCGCTCAGCGACCGATCTCGTACGGCCCGCCCTTCTCCAGCGCGATCTTGTAGGCCGGCCGCGATTCGATGCGCGCGAGCCAGTCCATCGCGCGCGGATGGCCCTGCTCGAGGCCGCCGCGCGCCGCCGCGGCTTGCAGCGGGAAGCTCATCTGGATGTCGGCGGCGGTGAACTCATTGCCGGCGAACCAGTCGCTCTTCTGCAGCTCGCTCTCCCAGAACGCCATGTGCTGCTTGAGCTGCGGATTGACCAGGGATGTCAGCGCCTGGTTCGACACCTTGCGCACGATCGGACGCAGCAGCGCCGGCGCCCGCTTCGGCATGATGTTGAACAGCAGCTTGAGCAGCAGCAGCGGCATCGCCGAGCCCTCGGCGTAGTGCAGCCAATAAGAATAGCGCAGCCGCTCCGGCGTCTTCGGCGGCGGGACCAGGCGGCCGTTGCCGTAGGTCTCGACCAGATATTCGACGATGGCGCCGGATTCCGCGACCGTGTTGCCGTTGTCGGTGATGACCGGTGACTTGCCGAGCGGGTGGATGGCCCGCAGCTCCTTCGGCGCGCGCATGTCCGGCTGGCGCTCGTAGCGGATGATCTCGTAGGGCACGCCGAGCTCTTCAAGCAGCCAGAGCACGCGTTGCGAGCGGGAATTGTTGAGGTGGTGAACGGTGAGCATGAAGTCCCCGGAAGGCGGATCAAATGGGCGGGCGCTGTTCCGTAGCAGGACGGAAGGGGTTCTGCGAGGTAAGGAGATGCCTTCCAAGGGGCGATAAATTTACCCGGATAATATTGACAATGATTTTTATCCGGAGTTTATGAGCCGCAAAAGTTGGGGCAGATGGACATGGATACCTACACCGCTTTCGCTGGCCATGAGCGAATCGCAGCAGGAGCGCTGCCGAAGGTCGCACTGGCGCTCAAGCACGCGCCGGCAAGCCCGGCGCCGGTCATCATCTTCAGCGATCGCACCGGGCGGCCGATCGACCTCGATCTGCGCGGCAGCGACCGGGAGGTCTTGGCCAGGCTTGCTGGAAGCCCTGCGACAACAGCAGAGCCCGCGCCCAGTGAGCCGCGTGGCCGTGGCCGGCCCCGGCTCGGCGTCGTCGCGCGCGAGGTGACGCTGCTGCCGGAGCATTGGGAGTGGCTCGGCGCGCAACCCGGCGGCGCTTCGGTCGCGCTGCGCAAGCTGGTCCATGAGGCCCGCCGCGCCAGCGGCGACAAGGACCGCGCCCGCGAGGCGCGGGATGCCGCCTATCATTTCATGTCGACGATGGGCGGCAATCTGCGAAACTTCGAGGAGGCGGCACGGGCGCTGTTCGCCGACGATCTCGAACGCGTCACGGCGTTGATCGTAGACTGGCCCGCCGACATCCGCGACCATGTGACGGCGCTCGCTTTTCGCCACCGCGCCGACTGATCTGTCCTGTTTCGATGAGCCGGCGGGAGAGCCATTTAGAGGCGCTCCCGTCCCATCCCTTTCAACACGCGCCGCCATCTCGATCCGAGAGCGGCGAACGGAATCCTGCCGTGTCGACTCCCGCTCCGCTTCGCAAGCCGTTCCTGATATTTCTCGCACCGATGATGCTGAGCAACATCCTGCAGGCGCTGTTCGGCACCATCAACAACGTCTATCTCGGCCAGATGATCGGCGTCGAGGCGCTCGCCGCCGTCTCGGTGTTCTTCCCGGCGATGTTCTTCTTCATCTCCTTCGTGATGGGTCTCGGCTCCGGCGCGAGCGTGCTGATCGGACAGGCCTGGGGCGCCAAGGAGCCGGCGAAGGTGAAGGCGATCGCCGGCACGACACTGACCATCACCCTGCTGCTCGCCGGCCTGATCGCGCTCGGCGGCCTGTTCAGCCGCGAATTGCTCAGCGCGCTCGCCACGCCGCCCAACATCCTCGACGCGGCCGCAGGCTATGCCCGCATCATGATGCTGACGATGCCGCTGACCTTCGCCTACATCCTGCTGTCGTCGCAGATGCGCGCCGTCGGCGACACCGTGACGCCGCTCGCCGCACTTGCCGCGTCGACCTCGCTCGGCCTGGTGCTGACGCCGGCGCTGATCCGCGGCTGGTTCGGCATGCCGTGTCTTGGCGTCGCCAGCGCGGCGTGGGCCTCCGCGATCTCCACCCTGATCACCCTGTCGCTGCTTCACATCTATTTGCGGCGGCGCAAGCATCCGCTGTCCATCGATGCGGCGTTCGTCAGGGGCATGCGGCCCGATCCAAAGCTGCTGCGCATCGTGCTGCGGCTCGGCATTCCCGCCGCCATCGGCATGATCGTGATGTCATTGGCCGAGATGGTTCTGATCGGGCTCGTCAACGGCTTCGGCTCGGACGCCACCGCGGCCTACGGTGCGGTCAACCAGGTGCTCGGCTACGTGCAATTCCCGGCGCTGTCGATCGCGATCTCGGTCTCGATCTTCGGCGCCCAGGCGATCGGCCGCGGCACGCCGCAGCAGATCGGCCGCATCGTGCGCACCGGCATCGAGATGAACGTGCTGCTGACCGGCAGCCTAGTTACGATCGGCTATCTGTTCTCGCGCACCTTGATGGGGTTCTTCATCACCGATCCCGCGGTGATCGAGGTCGCGCAGCGCTCGCTGCACATCGTGCTGTGGAGCTCGGTGCTGTTCGGCATGTCGACCACGTTCTCGGCGGCGATGCGCGCCTCGGGTACGGTGTGGATGCCGCTGGCGATCTCGGCGTTCTGCATCGCCTTGATCGAGGTGCCCGCGGCGACCTGGCTCAGCCGCAGCATCGGGCTCGACGGCGTCTGGCTCGCCTATCCGATCACGTTCGCCGCCATGGCGCTGCTGCAAATGAGTTTCTATCTGCTGGTCTGGCGCAAGCGCACGGTGCAACGGATGATCTGAGGCGTCGGGCGTTTTCACGCCGCCTGCCGCAATATGATGGTCATCATAAAGCTCTGGACGCAGCCGCGACGCTGGACCACAATACGACAAACCGCCGAGGAGACCGCCATGAGCCGACCCGCACCAGAGTTCCTGTTCGACTTCGGCAGTCCAAACGCGTTCCTCAGCCATGAGGCGATCCCGGCGATCGTCCAGCGCATCGGCGTCCAGTTCTTCTATGTGCCCGTGCTGCTCGGCGGGATCTTCAAGGCGACCAACAACAAGTCGCCGGCCGAGTCGCTCGCCGGCATCAAGAACAAGCGCGAGTTTCACGAGGTCGAGACCCAGCGCTTTCTCAAGCGCTACCATGTGCAGCCCTGGGTCTGGAACCCGAACTTCCCGGTCAACACGCTGAACCTGATGCGCGCGGCGATTGCGGCCCAGCTCGAGGGCGTGTTCGAGCAGTATGTCGACGCCGCCTTCCACCACATGTGGCGGGAGCCGAAGAAGATGGATGATCCGGAGATCGCGGTCGCTGCGATCACGTCGTCGGGGCTCGACGGCGCAAAACTGTTCGCGCGCGCCCAGGAGCCCGAGGTGAAGGCCAAGCTGGTCGAGAATACGCAGCGCGCCGTCGAGCGCGGCGCGTTCGGCTCGCCGACCTTCTTCGTCGGCAACGAGATGTTCTTCGGCAAGGAGCAACTGCGCGACGTCGAGGACTACATCCTCGGAAGATGATCTCAGTCATCGCGAGCGCAGCGAAGCGATCCAGGGCCACGCAAAGACTCTGGATTGCGTCGCTTCCCTCGCAATGACGACGAGTGAGAATGGAGACAACGCATGCAACAGCGCAACGCCACTGTCGCCGTGATCGGCGCCGGCGACTTCATCGGCGCCGAGATCGTCAAGAAGTTCGCCTCCGAAGGCTTCACGGTGTTTGCCGGCCGGCGCAACGGCGACAAGCTCGCACCGCTGGTGGCGGAGGTCGAGGCGGCCGGCGGCCGGATCGTGGCGCGCTCGCTGGATGCGCGCAAGGAGGACGAGACCACCGCTTTCCTCAACGAGGCCGACAAGCACGCGCCGCTCGAGGTCGTGATCTTCAACGTCGGCGCCAACGTCAATTTCCCGATCCTGGAGACCACCGACCGCGTGTTCCGCAAGGTCTGGGAGATGGCCTGCTGGGCCGGCTTCGTCACCGGGCGCGAGGCCGCCCGGCTGATGCTGCCGCGCGGCGGCGGCAAGATCTTCTTCACCGGCGCCACGGCATCGCTGCGCGGCGGCTCCGGTTTCGCGGCATTCGCCTCCGCCAAGTTCGGCTTGCGCGCCGTGGCGCAGTCGATGGCGCGCGAGCTGATGCCGCAGAACATCCACGTCGCCCATCTGATCATCGATTCCGGCGTCGACACCGCCTGGGTGCGCGAGCGCCGCGCCCAGCTCTGGGGCAAGGAGGCACTGGACAACCCCGACCTCCTGATGCCGCCGGCCTCGGTCGCCGGGGCCTATTGGCAGCTCTACCAGCAGCCGAAGAGCGCCTGGACGTTCGAGATGGAGATCAGGCCGTTCGGCGAAAAATGGTAGGGTGCGAATGGCGAATAGTGAGTAGCGAATAGGGAATGGTCGCCATCCCCATTCGCTACTCGCCATTCGGTATTCGCCTGGGCATGATGCGGCCCTGCTAACGGAGAGACCCCCATGCGCATTCTCGTCGTCGGCGCCGGCGCCATCGGCGGCTATTTCGGCGGCCGGCTGCTGCAGTCCGGTGCCGATGTCACCTTCCTGGTTCGCCCGCGGCGCGCGGCGGAGCTCGCCAGTGCGGGACTCGTGATCCGCAGCCCCGGCGGCGACGTCACGCTGCCAAATCCTCCGACGGTGCAGGCCGATGCCCTGAAGCAGTATTTCGACCTCGTCCTGCTGAGCTGCAAGGCCTACGACCTGGACGACGCGATCAGCTCGTTCGCGCCGGCCGTCGGCCCCGATACCGCGATCATGCCGCTGCTCAACGGCATGAAGCATCTCGACATCCTCGATGCCAGGTTCGGGCGCGAGCGCGTGCTCGGCGGCCTCTGCGCGATCGCGGCAACCTTGAACGAGCGGCGCGAGGTGGTGCATCTGCAGCCGATGCAGTCGCTCGGCTTCGGCGAGCGCGGCGGCGGATCGTCCGACCGCGTCCGTGCGATTTCCGAGATCTTCCAGCGCGGCAATTTCAACGCCGCCGCCAGCGACCACGTCATGCAGGACATGTGGGAGAAGTGGGTGTTCCTGTCCTCGCTCGCCGCGTCGACAACGTTGATGCGCGCGCCGGTCGGCGTGATCCTGAGCGCACCCGGCGGCAAGGATTTCCTGCTCGGCATGCTCGACGAGTGCAGCGCCACCGCCGCGGCCGCCGGCTACGCGCCGGCCGGCGCGTTCTTCCAGCGCGTCTCCGGCATGCTGACCGCCGAGGGATCACCGATGACCGCCTCGATGTTCCGCGATCTCCGCGCCGGCCTGCCGGTCGAAGCCGATCACGTCATCGGCGACCTCGTCGCCCGCGCCGACGCCGCCAAGGTCCCAGTGCCGCGGCTGCGCATCGCCTACACGCAGCTGAAGGTGTACGAGGCGCAAAGGGGCAAATAGACGTAGTGAGGCAAGGTCCCCGCCACACGTTCCGCCGTCGTCCCGGCTTTGAGCCGGGACCCATACTCTGCGGCCGTGGTGAGGCAGGTAACTGTCAGCGAAGTCCCTCGATAGATTCCGCGGTATGGGTTCCGGATCGGCGTCCGTCGCCGCGTTGCGTCGGCGGACTTGTCCGGGACGACACCTGTTGTAGAAGCTGATCGTGAACTACAAATGCGCCAGATAATGCGCCAGCGCGGTGATCTCCTCGGCTGACAGCGGATACGCCACATCCGTCATCGCGGCCTGGCTGCCGCCGACGCGCTGGCCGCTCTTGTAGTCGTGCAGCGCCTTGACGAGATATTCCTCGCGCTGACCGGCAACGCGCGCCACGCCCTTGGTGCCGGCGTAGCTGTCGAGATGGCATGAGGCGCAGCGCCGTCCGGCCGCGGCTTCGGCGCCCTTCTTCGACAGTTCGGGATCGTCGTCCTGCGGCGGCTTCGCCGGCTGCAGCGAGGCGAAATAGGCGCCGAGGTTGCGGATGTCCTCGTTGTTCAATTGCTCGATGATCGGCTTCATCGCCTCGTTCTTGCGCGTGCCGGCGCGGAAGAACACCAGCTGCCACTGGATGAACTGATCCTGCTGGCCGGCGAGCGAGGGGATGTTCTCGGTCTGCGAGATGCCGTTCTCGCCGTGACAGCCGATGCAGAGCTCCGCCTTCGCCTTGCCGGCTGCGATATCCGCCGCGTCAGCCGGACAGCTCAACAGTGCGAGCGCGAGCAGACCGGCAACTCCATGACGCATGTCTTATCCTCCCCGTATCACCGCGGCCGCACCACGGCGATGCCGTCTCGCGCGTCCGCACATGGGAACAACGCGCTGCGTTCAAAATAGTTGGGGCTGCGGCCGCCAGAATGGCAGCGCGCAGCCCCGATGGTCAAAGGCTCACTTCTTCTCGTAGCTGATGCGATAGATCGCACCGGCCCAGTCGTCCGCCACCAGGATCGAGCCGTCCTTGGCGAGGATGATGTCATCGGGACGGCCGAGGTAGCCCTGGTCGCCCTCGATGAAACCGGAAGCGAACACCTCCTGCTTGGCATCCTTGCCGTCGGGGCCGACGATGACGCGCATGATCCGCGCGCCCTGGTACTTGTGACGGTTCCAGGAGCCGTGCTCGGCGATCAGGATGTTGTTCTTGTACTCTGCCGGGAACTGGTCGCCGGTGTAGAACTTCATGCCGAGCGGCGCGACGTGGGCACCGAGGTTCAGCACCGGCGGCGTGAACTCCGAGCATTTGTGGCCCATCGCGAATTTCGGATCCGGCAGGTCACCCTGGTGACAATAGGGATAGCCGAAATGCTCGCCCATCTTCGAGATCATGTTGAGCTTGTCGCTCGGCAGATCGTCGCTGACCCAGTCGCGCGCATTTTCGGTGAACCAGTATTTGCCGGTCCGCGGATCGACGTCGCCGCCGACGCTGTTGCGCACGCCGAGCGCATAGATCTCGGCATTGCCGGTGCGCGGATCGACGCGGCGGATCTGCGACACCGACGTCGGCGGGATGCCGATGTTGAAGGGCGGGCCGAACGGCAGGTAGAACCAACCCTCCTTGTCGACCGCGATATACTTCCAGCCATGCGCGGCATAGGACGGCATGTCGTCATACACCACCTTGCCCTGGCCGAGATTGTCGACATTGGCCTCGGCATTCTCATATTTGATCAGCTTGTCGACGGCGATGACGTAGAGATTGCCGTCCTGGAAGGCCAGGCCGGTCGGCATGTTCAGGCCCTTGAGAACCGTCTTGACCTCGCGCTTGCCGCCCTTGTCGGTGATGGCATAGACGTTGCCGAGCCCGAACGAGCCGACGAACAGCGTGCCCTTGTCGCCCCACGCCATCTGCCGCGCGGCGAGCACGCCCGACGCCCAGACTTCCATCTTGAAGCCGTCCGGCAGCTTCACCTGCTTGACGATCTTGGCGAGCTCGGCGTCGGATGCGCCGGTCGGCGGACCCGAGGGCGGCGCTAATCCCTTCTGCGCCTCGGTCTCGTCGCCGAGGAACCAGTCGTCCGGCGGATGCGTCCAGAACTCCTTGGTGCCGGACTCGTATTTCTTCAAGCCCTTGCCCTGGTCGGGCTGCTGCTGCGCGCCGGCAATGCTGGTGCCGGCGAGAAGACTGATTGTTGCAAGCGCAAGAATGCTTCGGTGGAAAGCCGATGTCATCGCTTCACTCCCATGAGCAGCTCGTGTGGCTGCGTCTTACTTATCGGAACGTGTTGGAACGTTCTTGGTCGCCACGTCAGTAGTCGACTCGAAAATGGTAACACATCCCGCGCAAGTGAGAAGCGCATTACGAAGGCAACGCGCGATCGGGATGCGCCGCTCGACTCGATCTCACGCAGAGCACGGTGCGAAGGCCGCGGCTTCTTCCGCCGCACGGCAGATCTTGCCGTCATGCGCTGTATTCATACGACCTCATCGACTGCGTGATCTGGCGCGCGCGGGAACAAACGATAGAGTTGGAACCCATGCGCGGAGGGCCGTGACGGTTCACCGCGCGACAACACGTCATGCCGACGGGGACCGTGGATGTCCGACCGTTGTTCTCTGCCCACGCCGAAAGCCGGTGCTGGCGTTGTCGAGCTGCTTCGGCAATTCGAGGCAGACCCCGCCGCAGCGGCGTCGTATGGTGAAGAGTGTCTGAAGAGAACGCGTGCGATCGAGCCGCAGCTCAAGGCATTCGAATATTTGCCGCGCGACGTGACCGCGAAGCGCGGTCCGCTCGGTGGAGTTCCCGTCGCCATCAAGGACATCATCGCGACGTCGGACATGCCGACGACCAACGGCTCGGCGATCTACCGCGACCATGTCCCCGACGCGGACGCCTGGGTGGTTGCGCGGCTGCGTGATCTCGGCGCGACGATCTTTGGCAAGACGGTCTCGACCGAGTTTGCCTGGCGCCATCCAGGTCCGACGGTGAACCCATGGAACCCGGCGCACACGCCGGGCGGCTCGTCGTCCGGCTCAGCCGCGGCTGTTGCAGCCGGCCTCGTGCCGCTGGCGCTGGGCACGCAGACCTTGGGCTCGGTGATCCGGCCCGCCGCCTTCAACGGCATCGTCGGATTCAAGCCGAGCTTCGGCGCCATCCCGCGCACAGGCGTGCATCCGCTCAGCCCGTCGCTCGACCATGTCGGCTTCTTTGCCCGCCGCGTCGACGATGTGGCGCTTGCACTTTCTCTGCTCGCCGGCTCAAGCGCGGATGATCTCCATGGCCGTCCGCTGCCGGCGTTCACGCTCGACGTCGCGCAGGGACTCGCGCCTCTCGCGAAGCCGCGGTTGGCGGCGGTGCGCTTCGCCAAATGGGAGCGCGTCGAGGCCGAGCAGAAGGCGGTGTTCGAAGCGGTCATCGACAGACTGCGCGCAAATGGCGCGGTGGTCGAGGAGATCGCGTTGACGGATCTCGACGCGGTCCATTGGGATGCGATCACCACGATCATGCTGAGCGAGGCGACGACGATCTTCTCGGACATGATCGCGCGCTACCCCGATCGCGTCAGCGACGTCATGAAGACGCATGTCGAGAGCGGGCGAACCAAGACCGCGATGGAATATCTGACCGCGAAGGCGGCGCAGGCGGCGCGGCAGAAGGCGCTGGCGGCGGACCTCGACGGCTTCGACGCCGTGCTCACCTTGCCCGCGTTCGGCGAGGCGCCGCGCGGTCTCGCCTGGACCGGTGACGCGGAATATTGTGCGCCCTGGACCTTCGTCGGAGCGCCGGCGGTCGCGCTGCCGGCCGGGTTCGGCAAGAACGGCTTGCCGCTGGGCGTGCAGGTCGCCGGCCCCTACCGCAACGACGTGCGGGTTCTCCGGGTCGCAAAATGGGTCGAGGCCAGCCTGGCGTTCGATCCCGGCCTGCCGCCGCTCGCCCGCCTTTAGTGCCGCAAAGCCTGCCGGTGCTCCGCAGGCATCCCCTGCGACAAAGCCCAGTGGCGGCTTTCGCGCCCGCGCTGTAAAACCATCATATGACAGTCACAGACATCGCGAGCAGAACCTACAATCACGGTTGGCGCCTCGATCCGATCGTGCGCAGCCTGCTCGACACCGATTTCTACAAGCTTCTGATGCTGCAGATGATTCGGGAGTTCTATCCGGATCAGAAGGTGACCTTCTCGGTCATCAACCGCACCAAGCGGGTACGGCTCGGCGATGTCATCGACGAGGGCGAGCTGCGTGCGCAGCTCGACCACGCCCGCACCATCCGCTTCACCAAGAAGGAGCTGATCTGGCTGGCGGGTAATACCTTCTACGGCAAGACCCACATGTTCTCGCCGGACTTCCTGGCCTGGCTCGGCAGTTTCCGGCTGCCCGAATACGAGCTGCGCAAATCGGACGGCCAGTACGAGCTGCATTTCCATGGGCCGTGGACCCACACCACGATGTGGGAGATCCCGGCGCTGGCGATCGTCAACGAGCTGCGCTCGCGCCAGGCCATGAAGGGCCAGGGCCGGTTTGCGCTGGACGTGCTGTTCGCCCGCGCCAAGGCCAAGCTGTGGGCCAAGGTGGAGCGGCTGCGCAAGCTGGAAGGGCTGCGGCTGTCCGATTTCGGCACCCGCCGCCGCCACGGCTTCCTGTGGCAGCGCTGGTGCGTCGAGGCCGTCAAGGAAGGCCTGGGCTCATCCTTCACCGGCACCTCGAACGTGTTGCTGGCGATGGACAACGATCTCGAGGCCATCGGCACCAATGCCCACGAGCTGCCGATGGTCGCGGCCGCGCTGGCCAAGGATGACGACGAGCTGCGCTTCGCGCCGTACCGGATTCTCGACCAGTGGCGGCAGACCTATGCCGGCAACCTCCTGATCGCGCTGCCCGACGCCTTCGGCACCAAGGCCTTCCTGCGCGATGCGCCGGACTGGGTCGCCGACTGGACCGGCTTCCGTCCCGACAGCGCGCCGCCGATCGAGGCTGGCGAGGAAATCATCGCCTGGTGGAAGTCGAAGGGCCGCGATCCCAAGCAGAAGCTGCTGGTGTTCTCCGATGCGATGGACGTCGAAGCGATCGAGCGCATCCACCATCGCTTCTCCGACCGGGTGCGGCTGTCGTTCGGCTGGGGCACCAACCTCACCAACGATTTCGTCGGCTGCTCGCCGGACGGCTCAGTCGATCTCGATCCGATCTCGCTGGTCTGCAAGGTGACCTCGGTCGACGGCCGCCCCGCGGTGAAGCTGTCCGACAATCCGGAGAAGGCGACCGGCGACCCCGCCGAGATCGCCCGCTATCTGCGCGTGTTCGGCGACGCTGGGCGCGTTCGCATGCCGGTGTTCGTGTGACAGGCTGAACATTCCTGACGTCATTCCGCGATTCCTGTTCCGGCTTTGTTCGAGTTGCGGTAAAATCAGCCCGCAAACACGGCAACCAGGTGGCAGGAGATTGTTGGCATGCGTGGGGTGAGCCGCCGAGTTAGGCAGCTTTTTTTTGCGGGCGTTGCCGTGGTCATGGCGGTCCTGGCGGGCGCCGGACCCGCTGCGGCCGACAAGCGCGTGGCGCTGGTGATCGGCAACTCCATCCACGAGCATGCGCCGCTGCTGGACGAGCCGGCCGCGGACGCCAAGCTGCTGGCCGAAACGCTGAGCCGCCTCGGCTTCACCCTGAGCGGTGGCGCTGCGCAGATCGACTTGACCAGGCAGGGCTTC
The DNA here is from genome assembly GCF_051167655.1 of Bradyrhizobium sp. HKCCYLS2038. Taxonomy (NCBI): domain Bacteria; kingdom Pseudomonadati; phylum Pseudomonadota; class Alphaproteobacteria; order Hyphomicrobiales; family Nitrobacteraceae; genus Bradyrhizobium; species Bradyrhizobium sp. HKCCYLS2038. The sequence continues at coordinate 755,763 of NZ_JBNPTM010000004.1, forward strand.
GACCGCGCGCTCGCGGAGTTCAAGGGGCGCATCGCCGACGCCGACGTCGCGCTGATCTACTACGCCGGATATGGGCTCAACTTCGGCGGCAAGAACTATCTCGTCCCGGTGGACGCAGCTCCGGCGAAAGCGGCCGACGTCGAGGCTGAGCTGCGCGACCTCGCTTCGATGATGCGCGAGCTGGAAGCACCAGACAGCCGGCAGAACGTCGTGATCCTCGATGCCTTCCGGTCGAACCCCTTTGCAGCACGCGGCATTGCCGGGCTGTCGGCTGGCCTGGTGGCGACGAGTGTGCCCGCCAACACGCTTCTGTCCTTTTCGGCGCAACCGGCTTCGGCCGGTCAGCGCGGACCCTACGGTCATAGTGCCTTTGCAACGGCATTGGCCGAGGCATTCGCTTCACCAGATCGGGCTGGACTGATCGAGACGCTCAATCGGGCGGGGATTGCCGTCAAGCGCGCGACGGCCGGGAGCCAACAGCCGCTGCTGTTGGCCGCGCCGCTCGGCGGCAGCGAGGCCGTCGGGCCACCGCGCGCGAGCCCTGCTCCTGTTGTCGCCGAGGCGACGAACAAGGCTCCGACGAACCGGCCATCCGCGGGGCCGGCGCCAGCGAGCCCGCCGCCGTCCGCGCCAGCGGCGGCTCTCGACGCGCGGACACCCGGCCTCGCGGTGCTGTACGACGAGGATCCCGCCGATCCCAAGGGCAAGCGCTATGACGGCTCGGTGACGTGGCGGATGGACACCATCAAGAGCCCGCGATCGGGTCAGCCAGTGCCGGCCATCCGGGCCGAGATTGATATTCCAGATCGCAAGCTGAAGGTGAGCCTGGAGCTGCGCCGCAACGACGATCCCACCTTGCCGGCCAGCCATGTCGCCGATCTCACCTTCGTGCGCGCCTCCGATTTCGCCGGTGGCGGCATCAACAGCGTGCCGGGGATCCTGATGAAGACGAATGAGCAGGCGCGCGGCACGCCGCTGGCGGGGCTGGCCGTCAAGGTGACGGAAGGATCGTTCCTGGTCGGGCTCTCCAATGTCGACGCCGACCGTGCGCGCAACAACGAACTCCTCTCCGGGCGCGAATGGATCGACATTCCCCTCGTCTACACCAACCAGCGACGGGCCATTCTCGCCATCAGCAAAGGTCCGACTGGGGATCGCGTGTTCGCAGACGTGTTCGCGGCTTGGGACAAGTCCCAGCCGGTCCAATGAACCGTCGAAAGTAAAAAGGATATTTGCGGAGCGGCGATTTGGAGCGGGCGAAGGGGTTCGAACCCTCGACCCCGACCTTGGCAAGGTCGTGCTCTACCACTGAGCTACACCCGCATCCGTGACCACTGGGCGGCGCGGCCGCCAGCGACGGGCAGACCTATGCCAAAAGCCGCGGACGAATGCAACAGGTCTGCGACAGGTTTCGTCACGAGGCGGCCTTCAATTTTGGGTGTCGGCGCGGCCAAACCGGCCCGATTGGGCACACCGGCGGCCGCCACGATGAACCGATTGAAATTTCCCGGATGACCGCCACTTAAAGGGACGGAAACCGTGTATTGAGGCGCGGTGGCCGCCGGTTCCCGGCCGGCCGCCCAATCCAGCATTTTTGGACGAGGACCCCGTGACCATTGTTGAGCAGGGCGGCGGAGCGGCGCCACAGGTGCCGGATCTGATCAAGGACACCACGACGCAGACCTTCGTGAAGGACGTCATCGAGGAATCGAAGCGTCAGCCGGTCCTCATCGACTTCTGGGCCCCGTGGTGCGGGCCCTGCAAGCAGCTGACGCCGATCCTGGAGAAGGCCGTCAAGGCGGCCAAGGGGAAGGTCAAGCTGGTCAAGATGAACATCGACGACCATCCGGCGATCCCCGGCCAGATGGGCATCCAGTCGATTCCGGCCGTGATCGCCTTCGTCGGCGGGCGGCCGGCCGACGGCTTCATGGGCGCCGTTCCGGAAAGCCAGATCAACGCCTTCATCGAGAAGATCACCAAGGGCGTTCCCGGCGTCGGCGAGCCCGATATTGGCGAGATCCTGAAGGAAGCCGAGGCGGTGCTGGCGGAGGGCGACCCGGCGGGCGCTGCACAGATCTACGCCGAGGTGCTCTCGGTCGAGCCCGACAACATCGCCGCGCTGGCGGGCCTTGCCAAGTGCTACCTCGAGACCGGCGCGGTCGAGCAGGCCAAGGAGACGCTGGCACAGGTCCCCGAAGCCAAGCGCAGCGATTCCGCGGTCTCGGCGGTGCAGGCCGCCATAGACTTGGCCGAGCAGGCCCAGTCGCTCGGCCCCGTCGGCGAGCTCGAGCAGAAGGTCGCCGCTAATCCGCTCGACCATCAGGCGCGTTTCGACCTGGCGATCGCGCTCAACGCGGCGGGCAAGCGGATGGAAGCCACCGGCCATCTGCTCGAAATCGTGAAGCGGGATCGCAAATGGAACGAGGACGGCGCGCGCAAGCAGCTCGTACAGTTTTTCGAAGCTTGGGGCGGTGCTGACGAGGCCACCGTCGACGGCCGCAAGCGGCTGTCGACGATCCTGTTTTCATAAACGCAACTGGGCGAGGCGGCACGCTCCGACGGACCGGGTCTCGCGGACACGAGGTTTCGCATGCCGATCAATGCTGAATATCGCGGTCCCGCCGAGCTGCCGGAGATCATTCCGGTGTTTCCGCTGGCGGGCGCGCTGCTGCTGCCGCGCGGCCAAATGCCGCTCAACATTTTCGAGCCGCGTTATCTCGCGATGGTCGACGACGCTTTCCGCGACGGCCATCGCCTGATCGGCATGATCCAGCCCGACGTCACGCATTCCTCCAGCGAGGAGCGGCCGGTTCTGTTCAAGGTCGGCTGCGTCGGGCGAATCACCCAGCTCGCCGAGTCCGGCGACGGCCGCTACATCCTCGAGCTGACCGGCGTGTCGCGCTTCAAGGTCGTCGAGGAGATGACGGTGCTGACCGCCTATCGCCAGTGCAGGGTCGACTACTTCCCCTATGTCGACGACTTCACGGCACGCAAGGGCGAGGAGGCGGTCGACCGCGATGCGCTGCTCGCCGTGCTGACTGATTTCCTCAAGGCCAACAATCTCAAGGTGGATTGGGCCGGCATCGAAGCAGCCCCCAACGAAGCGCTCGTCAACGCGCTGGCGATGATGTCGCCTTATGGCCCGGCGGAAAAACAGGCGATGCTCGAGGCGCCCGACCTCAAGACCCGCGCCGAGATCCTCGTCGCCGTAACCGAGATGGATCTGGCCAAGAAGCGGACCTCGGGAGATCCGCCGCTGCAATGATCACTCGGCCGCGGCGATCCGCGGTGCCGAGGGCATGGTCGTCAGGCGCATCAGGCCGACAGTCGCCAGCACCACCGCAACATAGACGGTAAGCTGCATCGCCGTCGGCTGATCCGTGTAGCCGACCAGCGCCTTCAACGTCCGTCCCGCCAGCCCGTTCTCGGGCAGGACCGCGCTGGAGTCCCAGACCACGCGATCGAGCGAGGTCAGCCAATTGGCGCGCGCGAGAAAGAACACCGCCTGGGCCGCCATTCCGGCCGACAGCAGCGTGATCAGCACCGTCGTCGTCTTGAACAGCGCGCGCGGCGGAATCCGCATCAGCCCATAGCTGGTCGCCAGGCACACGGCGACGCCGAGCAGCAGGCCAAGGATCCCTCCCCCGAGCAGCGCGCCGCCCGAATCATCGGCCGAGGTGGCGACACCGTAGAGAAAAAGCGCCACCTCGCTGCCCTCGCGCAGTACCGCGATCGCAATCACGGCGGTCAGGGCGACCAGCGGCTTGGCTCCGGTGACGACGGCCTGCCCCGTGCTGCGCAGCTCATTGGCCATCTCGCGGCCATGGCGCGCCATCCACACATTGTGCCAGGTCAGCATGATCACGGCGGTTCCGAGAATGGCCGCGTTGAACAGCTCCTGTCCCATTCCCTCGAACAGCTGCGTCAACGCGCCGGCGAATGCCGCGACGATGCAGGCGCCGGCGAGCCCCGCCAGCAATCCGCCGCCGATCCAGCGCAGCCGATCCGGCACCGTGCTGGTGACGGCGAGCACGATGCCGACGATCAGGCCGGCTTCGAAGACTTCACGGAAGACGATGATCAGGGCGGCGAGCATGAGACTACGACCTATTCGACGTTGATGAAGCCGCGGGCTTTGTCATTGAAGTCGTTGTGAAACTCGTAACGTCCCGACTTCATCGCACGCAGATTGAGAACGGCCTCGCTGTTGGCCGCAACGACCTTCTCGATCTTGAGCGTCTCGCTCTCGAACTCCATCGCTTTGGCTTCCAGGTTCTTGACGCGGATGACCAGCGGCGCATCCGCCGGCACGGTCGGTTCCTTCGGCTCGAACTGTCCATTCGCGTAAGTCAGACAGATCTCGTTCCGCCCTTCGGCCTGGGCCTGCGCCGCCATCAGCAGCATGCCGAGGCTTCCCCCGACCACGACCCACTTGCGCACCATGTCGATCAACATCGATCAGCCCTCTCACATTCCAACAAGCAAATCTGAGAACTGGTACGCGATCGCATCGACATCGAGGTACCTGTTCGCGACGACGAACAGCTAAGCGGCCCGCCGCCACATCTGCAAAGAGACTCCTTCTAAGTTGGAAACATTCTCGGAGAATGTGTCGTGGCAGTGGCGACCGCTCGGCGGCCGAGCGTCCGTGCGGCACCGTTTCGTTACAACTTTCGTTCGCGCGCCACATCGGCGCCATGGAGCCCGCATTGCGAACGAACGGTGGCGGTTTGATCGCAGCTACGCGACAAGACAGGACAGACATCGGCCCGCCTCGCGGCGATTGCGTGCGCTGTCCGGGCCGAACCGTCCAGCGGCCGTCAGTAGCCCGCCGCAGCGAGCGCGACGACGCCCGCGAGCATGATCCAGCCGAAATGGCGCGCACGTGTCGCGATCGCGTTGGCGACCGCGGCGAAGCCGAACACGGCGACGAGCGTAACCACGATCCAATGCCGCGCCGTGTCGGAGTCGAAGGCAGGCGCCGCGGCCAGCAGCACCCCGCAGCCGATCCACGCCACCGTTCCCACCTGCCAGACCAGCCGGAGCAGCGTCCGCAATCGTTCCGGCGCGATGGTGGCGCGCTTGAACACGGACGTCTCGCCAAGGATGCCGTGGATCAGCGCGGCCGCGATCGCGAACAGCCCGGCGACTTGCAACAGGATATCCCGCATCTTCGTTCTCCATACACCTATGTATGGAAGATGCGCCCGACACTGGCGCGCGTCAATACATAAGTGTATGGTCCTGCAGGTGGCGACATGAACGAGCAACTTTCTGCGACGGATTGGCTGGACCAGGGCCTGAAAGTGCTGGCCAGCAAGGGATTCACGGCGCTCAAGGCCGAACCGATGGCCAAGGTCATGGGGGTCTCACGCGGCAGCTTCTATTGGCATTTCGCCGATGTCGCCGCGTTCCACGCCGAGCTGCTGAGGCATTGGCGCGAGGTCGCGGCCGAGCAGATCATCACTGGCGTCGAAGCGAGCACCGACGATGCGCCGGCCATTGCCGTCCTGCTGCGGCGGACCTTCTCGATCCGCCTCACGCTGGAACGCGCGGTGCGCAGCTGGGCAGCGTCCGACCCGGGCGCGCGCCAGGCCGTCCAGGCCATCGACCGACGCCGGCTTGGCTATGTCGAGAGCCTGCTCGCCGTTGCGGGCTTGCCGCCGGCCCTGGCGCAGGCGCGCGCGCAGGTGCTGTATTGGGCCTTTCTGGGCCACGCTTTGTCGGACCGGCCGCTTCCAGCGATGCAGCAGCAGGCTGTCATCGAGGAGCTGATCCGGATCGCGTTGCACGAGCCTTGAGTGAGGACAGCGCTGCTGTTGATGTGATAAGAGCCGCCCCGCTGGAGATCCATGCCATGAACGCCCCGCTCGAACGCCCCGCCAATTCCGTCGATCCCAAGCTGCTCGAAATCCTGGTGTGCCCGATGACCAAGGGCCCGCTGGAATATGATTCGGCCAGGCAGGAGCTGGTGTCGCGATCGGCGAAGCTCGCTTATCCGATCCGCGACGGCATTCCGATCATGCTGCCCGAGGAAGCCCGGAAGATCGACTGAGCGATGCGCGCCGCCGTCATCCGCTGCGCGCTGGTGCTGGCGCTCGCCGTTCTCACGACGGCGGCTTCGGCTGAGGAGAGCGCCGTGCGCGTCGGCGCGCTCGACGCCGTTCTGACCACCCCGTCAGGCGTCGAAAAACCTCCCGTCGCACTGCTGATCGCCGGGTCCGGATCGACGGACCGGGATGGCAATGGGCCGGAGCTGAAGCCGGCGACCTTGAAGAAGCTCGCCGAGCAGCTTGCGGCCCACGGCATTGCCAGCCTGCGATATGACAAGCGCGGCGCGCGCGGCTGGAAGGCAGAGTTCGGCAAGCCGGAGGACTTCCGCTTCAAGGACTATGTCGACGACGCCGCCGCGCTGGTCGACTTCCTGCGCGGCAGGTTCGCGCGCATCGTCCTGGTCGGCCACAGCGAGGGCGGCCTCGTCGCCATCCTCGCCGCCCGCCGCACGCCGGCCGACCGCCTCGTGCTGCTCGTCACCTCGGCGCGGCGGCAGGGGGATTTGCTCAAGGCGCAGCTTGAGAAGAAGCTGCCGGCCACGAAACTGGAGCCGGTCGCCAAGGCGATCGACGCGATCATGGCCGGGCAGATTGTCGATCCCGCCCCGCCGGAGCTGCCGATCGCGCCGAGCATGCAGCCCGGCATCGGCTCGGCCTTTGCCGAGGATCCGATCGACCCGCTGAAGCAGATCACGATCCCGATCCTGATCGTCGGCGGCGCCCGCGACCACCAGATCGCGCGGCTCGACATGGTGGCGCTCGCCGCCGCTGCGCCGGCCGCCAAGACGCTGTGGCTGCCGGACATGAACCACGTCCTGGTCGACGTCGCCAACGAGGACGAGAACCTCGCCTCCTACAACGAACCCGACCGCCCGCTCGATCCCGACATGATCGACGCCGTGGCCGGCTTCATCGCGGCCCCGAACCCGCGCTAGCAGGCGCCGCGATCTCGGTCTCGCCCTCCCCTGGAGGGCAGGGCCCTCGCATATGGAAATCTTAGCTGTCTCGGCGAACGATCCTGCGTGTCATCTTCTCCGTCATGCCCGGGCTTGTCCCGGGCATCCACGTGGTTCTCAGCATGCCGAACGACGTGGATGGCCGGGACAAGCCCGGCCATGACGACGTGGAGAGAAACGAGCCCCAAACTGAGATCGTCATATGCGATAGCCCTGCCCTGGAGGGGGAGGGTGATAGCAGGGCTGACCTCCTAGCTGCGCGCTGCGAAATCGGAAACGTGCGCGAGGCTACCACGAGGCGATTTCGCGGAAAGGAATCACGGACTAGCGCCTACAAGGCTTCGCCCTTCAGCAGCCGCGGCATCTGGCCGGTGAGGCCGGCGGCCTGCTTGATGAACAGCTCCTTCAACGGCGGCGCGCGGTCGACGATGCCGAGCCCGATATCGCGCACCGTGCGCAGCAGGGTCGATTTGTTGGAGAACAGGAAGTTCAGCGAATTGGTGGCGACGCCCATCGCCATCGTGTCGAAGCGGCGCCAGCGCTGATAGCTTTCCAGCACGTCGATCTGCCCCGGATCGGTTCCCATGCGTGCGGCATCGACGACGACCTCGGCCAGCGCCGCGACGTCCTTCAGCCCCATGTTGAGCCCTTGCCCGGCGATCGGATGGATCACGTGCGCGGCGTCGCCGACCAGCGCCAGCCGCGGCGCGATGAAGGAGCGCGCGACGAAATAGGACAGCGGAAACGCCTTGGGCTGATCGAGCACCTTCAGCTCGCCGAGATGCAGCCCCGCGCGCTTTTCCAGCTCGGCATGGAATTCATCCGCGCTGAGCGCCACCAAGCGCTGGGCTTCCCTGCGCCGCTCGGTCCACACCAGCGAGGAACGCCTGCCGGTGAGCGGCAGCATGGCGAACGGTCCCGGCGGCAGAAAATGCTCCTCGGCGCGGCCGCCATGGTCGCGCTCGTGACCGACGGTCACGACGATGCCGGACTGGTCGTAGTCCCAGCCATGGGTCTGGATGCCGGCGCGCTCGCGCAGCTTCGAGCGCGCGCCGTCGGCAGCCACCAGCAGGCTGGCTTCGCAGCTTGTGCCGTCCCCCAATGTCACGGCGACGGTGTCGCCGCGGGTCTCGAAGCCGGTCACCGGCACCGGCTTGAGCTCCACACCGGCGGCCTCGGCATGCTTGACCAGCGCATCGATCAGCAGCCGGTTCTCGACCATGTGGGCGAACGGCTCGCCGGCCTCGACCTGGCCCGCAAACGTCAGGAACGCCGGCCGCGTGGCGTCTTCCAGCTTGGAATCGGTGATGACCATGTCGAGGATCGGCTGCGCCTCCGGGGCGACGTCGGCCCAGACGCCGATCGCATCGAACAGCTTGCGGCAGGCAGCGACGATGGCCGAGGCGCGCGGGTCGCGGCTCGGACGGTTGGCGAGCGCGGGATCGGCCACGATGACCGGCACCTCGGGCCCAAGCCCCTGGCGCAGCGCCAGCGCCAGCGCCAGGCCGGCAAAGGCGCCGCCACAAATGACAATGCTTCGCTGTGTCGTCATGCCACTCTGCTCACGGTTACTCTTGCGGGTGGAGTATAGCTGGGCGAAACAGGGGCGGAAACCAAGGGGCTGCCACCCGAGACCGTCAATTCCGGATGCCTGATCCGGCCAGAATGGGGCCGCAGCAGCCGCCCGAGCCAGTGAAAGCACGACGCCATGTCCAAGGGACTGATCGACCTGATCTCGATCCTCGATCTGGAGCCGATCGAGGTGAACCTGTTCCGCGGCAACAGCCCCAAGACCAGCTGGCAGCGCGTGTTCGGCGGCCAGGTGATCGGCCAGGCTGTCATGGCGGCCTGCCGCACCGTCGAGGGCCGGCTGCCGCACTCGCTGCACTGCTATTTCATCCTGCCGGGCGACCCGCAGGTGCCGATCATCTACCAGGTCGAGCGTCTGCGCGACGGCAAGAGCTACGCGACCCGCCGCGTCACTGCGATCCAGCACGGCAACGCGATCTTCTCGATCATGGTGTCGTTCCATGGCGACGAGGAGAGTTCGTTCAATCACCAGGACAAGATGCCCGACGTGCCGCCGCCGGAGAAGCTGACGGCGGAGGAGATCTCGAAGCAGCCGATGTTTCAGGAGGTCTTCCAGCGGATGCCGGATTTCATCCGCCGCTACTACGAATCCGATCGTCCCATCGAATTGCGTCCGGTCGAACTCAGCCGCTATTTCGGCCAGAAGATCGACGATGGCCGCATTCACGTCTGGATCCGGACCGCGGCGAAGCTCCCGGACGATCCGGCGCTGCATTTGTGCGCGCTGGCCTATGCGTCGGACTTCTCGCTGCTCGACGCGGTCATGGCGCGCTATGGCCGGACCCTGTTCGACAAGCGCATGATGCCGGCCTCGCTCGATCACGCGATGTGGTTTCACCGGCCGTTCCGCGCCGACGAATGGCTGCTCTATGCGCAGGATTCGCCGAGCGCGCAGGGTGGCCGCGGGCTGACCCGCGGCTCGATCTTCAAGCCCGACGGCACGCTGGTCGCCTCCGTCGCGCAGGAGGGATCGATCCGCGAGCGCCGGACGTAGCCTGATCACACCGGCTGCGAGCCGCGCGGCACGACGGCGAACTGGGAGATGTACCAGGCGCTGTACCAGCGCAGCAGCCACGGGATCGGAATGATCAGCATGCTGCCCAGTCCGAACACGATCGAGCGCCAGAGCACTTCAAGGCCAGACCCGTTGAACACGACCTCGCGCCGCGTCCCCTGGATGTTGCGGCAGACCCAGCGCATCCAGGCGGTCAGCACCCAGGCCCAGCCGACGATGGTGATGCTGGACACGATCAGCAGCAGGTACCAGCCGGCATAGACGACGGGACTGCCTTCGAAATGGATCGGCAGCCGCTCGCCATTCGAGGCGAGGTTGCTCAGCAGCCAGCGCAGTACCATCCAGCCCAGGAATGCCGGGGCGACCAGGGAGATGAGATTGAGAATCGGCCGATCGCTGAGGCCGACATAGGCCAGCACGCCCATCGCGATGAAGACGTACCAGATGTCGAGCGGCTGACCGGTGAAGGTGAGGTTGGGCCGGCCAGGCACCTTCATCCGCTCGATCACATAGCGATACAGATAGACGGCGGTCCAGGGAGTGATGACGACCAGAAACTGGCCAACGAAATAGAGCAAGGTCCAGCCGAGATAGGTCCAGGTCTCCAGATCGGCCGAGAGCGCGCCGGCGGGGATGCCGCCGCCGCTCCTGCCGTCAAACGGTGGCGGTCCCCCCGGCGCGGTGCTCGGCACCCCGGACATCAGCCCGGGAATTCGGCCGGCCTTCTCCCAGCCGGCCATGCCGTCGCTCCACAGCAGCGTCTCGGCGGTCACGACGCCCCCGGCAATCAAGTCGCGCAACTCGTCTTCCGAAATGGGTCCCTGCTGCTGACCTTGGGCTGCGTAGTACCAGGAACGATTCGACATGGGAGGTCCTTGAATAAGGGAGGCAACAAGACGTCTTCCATCTGTCGGGCGATGGCGCGTTCCGTTCAGTGATATCCGTCACCCCCTGACGTTTTCGCTTAACGCTGCGCTGTTTTTGTGCCATTTGCCTAGGAACAGGCCACAACGGCCATCTCAAGCCTGCCTCCAAAACAGGCTGCTCCGACCTGAGGAAACCAAGGGCCGCCCATGAAGCTCGTCGTCGCGATCATCAAACCCTTCAAGCTCGACGAGGTGCGCCAAGCCCTCACCGCGATCGGCGTTCACGGCATGACCGTCACCGAGGTCAAGGGCTATGGCCGCCAGAAGGGCCATACCGAGATCTACCGCGGCGCCGAATACATCGTGAACTTCCTGCCCAAGCTGCGGATCGAGATCGCCGTCAACACCGAGATGGCCGACAAGGCGGTCGAGGTCATCACCACGCATGCGCGCACCGGCCAGATTGGCGACGGCAAGATCTTCGTCACACCGATCGATCATGCCCGGCGCATCCGCACCGGCGAAACCGACACCGACGCACTCTAGACGGCCACCACAGCTGCACGCCCGCCGCAACGGCGCGGCGGGCCGCACATCATCAATCTGAACTGACATGCCGGGGGGACTGTCATGGGGACCTGCGCGTCTCGTTGTCTGCGCGCGTCTGCGGCTTTCGCTGCAGCTTGCGTCATTGCCTTCACCACGCCAGCCAGCGCAGCTGCGGCATCGACCATCGATGCCGCCGACACCGCCTGGATGATCGTCGCCACCGCGCTGGTGCTGATGATGACCATCCCGGGGCTGGCGCTGTTCTACTCCGGCATGGTGCGCAAGAAGAACGTGCTGGCGACGATGGCGCAGAGCCTCGCCGCGGTCATGCTGATCTCGATCCTGTGGGTGGCGTTCGGCTATTCGCTGGCGTTCGTCGGCGACGGTGCCTGGATCGGCAGCCTCGATCGCGCCTTCCTGGCGGGCATGGGCATGGACAGCGTCCATCCGGGCGCCAAGACGATCCCGGAATCGCTGTTCATGCTCTACCAGATGACGTTCGCCATCATCACGGTGGCGCTGGTGGCTGGCTCGGTGGCCGATCGCATGCGCTTCTCGGCGTACCTGCTGTTCAGCGTCGGCTGGTTCATCTTCGTCTACGTGCCGCTGGCGCATTGGATCTGGGGCGGCGGCTTCCTCTCCCAGGCCGGGACCGTCGACTTCGCCGGCGGCCTGGTCGTGCATCTGTCCGCCGGCACCGCCGGGCTGGTCGCGGCGCTGGTGATGGGCCGGCGCCAGGGTTACGGCACCGAGAATCTGTCGCCGTTCGATCTGTCGCTGGCGGTGGTCGGTACCGGCCTGCTCTGGGTCGGCTGGTTCGGCTTCAACGGCGGCTCGGCGCTTGGGGCCAACGCGCATGCCGTGATGGCGATCCTGACCACGCATCTGGCGGCCTGCGCCGGCGCGATCACCTGGGGCGCGCTGGAATGGTCGACCCGGCGCAAGCCGTCGGTGCTCGGCATGATCTCGGGCGCGGTCGCGGGCCTCGGCACCATCACGCCGGCATCGGGCTTCGTCGCGCCGTGGCACGGCCTCGTCATCGGCGCGCTTGCCGGTATCATCTGCTATTGGGCCTGCACCTCGCTGAAGCAGCGCTTCCACTACGACGATTCGCTCGACGTGTTCGGCGTCCACGGCATCGGCGGCCTCACCGGCACGCTGCTGGCCGGCGTGTTCGCCACTGCAGCCATCGGCGGCACAGCCGGCCTGATCGAAGGTAACCCGAAGCAGCTCGTCGCCCAGCTCTATGGCGTCGCCGTCACCCTGGTGTGGACCGGCGGGGTCACCTGGGGGCTGCTCAAGCTGGTCAGCGCCTTCGTACCGCTGCGGGTGTCCCGCGAGCACGAGCTGGAGGGGCTCGACATCTCCCAGCACGGCGAGGCGCTGCAGTAATTGGCGCCAATTGATCTGTTCTGAGTCGACCAATGCTGCCCGCGCAGTGAGCAGCATTGTGTCTTGAGCCTGACATGCGCAGATTTTGCGCACGTCTGCCCATTCGCTAGGCGCGACCGAATAGCGCAGCCCCCTCCTCCCCCCTGGATAGCCAAAAAGGTCAGCGTTCACGGCTCGTTAGCCCTGACCGGCCGTCTGGCACGGCATTTGATTCTACGCCCCCGGCTGTGCCCGCGTCGTGAAGCTCTCTCCGCGTGGTGAACCTCAGTCGACAGGAAGCGCTCGGCATCGTCCGTGCCGAGCCCAAGCGGGGATAGGACCCATGAAAATTGTTATGGCGATCATCAAGCCATTCAAGCTGGAAGAAGTCCGGGACGCCCTGACCGCCATCGGCGTTCATGGTCTCACGGTCACCGAAGTGAAGGGATACGGCCGACAGAAGGGCCACACGGAAATCTACCGTGGCGCCGAATATGCGGTGAGCTTCCTGCCCAAGATCAAGATCGAGGTCGCGATCCCCTCCGACCAGGTCGACAAGACCATCGACGCGATCTCCTCGGCCGCCAAGACCGGCCAGATCGGCGACGGCAAGATCTTCGTCATCAGCCTCGAGCACGCCGTGCGCATCCGCACCGGCGAAGCGGACGCTGCGGCCCTCTGATTTCGCGCTCAAACCAGAACACTTACGGAGTACTATGAAATGACGTTCAAACGTCCAACCAGCGCGGCATGGGTTACGCTCGCGATCGCCGGGCTCTGCGTCGCAGGCCTCGCCGATGTGGCGTTCGCCGAGGATGCGCCGGCCGCCGCGGCTGCTGCCGCCCCCGTGCCCAACAAGGGCGACGTCGCCTGGATGCTCGTCTCCAGCGCGCTCGTGCTGATGATGTCGATCCCCGGCCTCGCGCTGTTCTACGGCGGTCTGGTACGCACCAAGAACATGGCCTCGGTCCTGACCCAGGTGTTCGCGATCGTCGCGATGGTCGGCGTGATCTGGACCCTCTACGGCTACTCGATGGCCTTCACCGACGGCGGCAGCATGACCTCGTGGGTCGGCGGCTTCGGCAAGGCCTTCCTGAAGGGTGTCGACGCCAACTCCACCGTTCCGACCTTCTCGAACGGCGTCGTGATTCCGGAGCTCGCCTATTTCGTGTTCCAGATGACCTTCGCAATGATCACTCCGGCCCTGATCGTCGGCGCCTTTGCCGAGCGCATCAAGTTCTCGGCGGTGATGCTGTTCATCCTGCTCTGGGTGACCTTCATCTACTTCCCGATCGCGCACTGGGTCTGGTACATCGCCGCGCCGGATGACGTTGCTGCTGCTGCGAAGGCTCTCGCTGCTGCCACCGACGCCGCCGCCAAGACTGCCGCACAGGCCAAGCTCGACGAAGTCACCGGCGCTGTCGGCTGGCTCGCCGGTGCCGGCGCCCTCGACTTCGCGGGCGGCACCGTGGTGCACATCAACGCTGGCATCGCGGGCCTGGTCGGCGCCGTGGTGATCGGCAAGCGCACCGGCTACGGCAAGGAACTGATGGCTCCGCACTCGCTGACCATGACCATGATCGGCGCCGCGCTGCTGTGGGTCGGCTGGTTCGGCTTCAATGCCGGCTCCAACCTGGAATCGAACGGCGTCACCGCGCTGGCCTTCGTCAACACCATGGTCGCCACCGCCGGTGCGGCGCTGTCCTGGCTGCTGTGCGAATGGGCCGTCAAGGGCAAGCCCTCGCTGCTCGGCATCTGCTCGGGTGCGGTCGCCGGCCTCGTCGCCGTCACGCCGGCCTCTGGCTATGCCGGCCCGATCGGCGCGCTGGTGCTCGGCCTGATCGTCTCCCCGGTCTGCCTGTTCTTCGTCTCCACGGTGAAGAACGCGCTCGGCTATGACGACGCGCTGGACGTGTTCGGCGTGCACTGCGTCGGCGGCATCATCGGCGCTCTCGCCACCGGCATCCTGGTCAACCCGGCCCTCGGCGGCGTCGGCATCACCGACTACACCAACATCACCGGCAACAACGCGGGCACCTACGAGTTCGGCACGCAGATGCTGGCTCAGGCCAAGGCCGTCCTCGCCACGCTGGCTTGGTCGGGCATCGGCTCGGCGATCCTCTACAAGGTCGTCGACGTGATCATCGGCCTGCGCCCGACCGTCGAGCAGGAGCGCGAGGGTCTCGACATCACCGACCACGGCGAGCGCGCCTACAACTACTGAGTTCTCCCGGGACTTGGTCGTAAGCGACCAGGTCCGCAACTTCGGTTCGGGCAAATACCCGGCAATGCCCTGACCGTTGAGGGGCTCCAGCGCAAGCTGGGGCCCCTTTCTTTTTTTGGGAGTTGCTTTGCGGACCGATCGGTAGGCCAGATCACGCGCCAACCGACAGGTGCCGTCCTTGCATTCCGCGATCTGGATCGATCCATGCAACCGAAACGTGCAGTTACGGAAGGGCGGTGCAACGGTAGAATGAATCGCGGCGACATGACGGTCGTCACGGGGGGATCTAGATGAAGCGCTACTTTTTCGTTGCCTTGACGATGCTGTTGTCGGCCATCACCGCACCGACGGCGAGGGCACAGACCGCGTCACCGGAGGCTCTCGCCGCAGCGAAAGAGCTGATCGTCGTCATGCACTTGAATGACCAGATCGCGGCGATGTTGCCCAACATGATGAAGAACCTGAAGCCGACGATCGTGCAGGGCCGCGCCGAGGTGGCGATTGAATACGATGCGCTGACGCCCAGATTCCTCCAGGCGTTCCAAGGCAGGATGTCCGAGTTCTCGGACGCGGTCGCACTGGTCTACGCCCGGAATTTCTCGGCGGAGGATCTCAGGACCATGGCCGAGTTCTACAAGACGCCGACCGGGCAACGCGCCCTGCAGAAGCTCGTCACCGTGACGCAGGAATCGACCATCGTCGGTCAGAAATTCGGACAGTCCGTCGGTGAGGAGATCAGCAAGCAGATGGTCGAGGAGCTGCGCAAGAAAGGGCTGAAGCTCTGATCGACATCACGATCCGAGACCATGGGTCGTGATGCCGTCAGCCTGATACCCCGCCGAGCTTGCAGATGTGCTTCCATTCCTCCGGCGTCACCGGCTGCACTGACAGTCGTGACTGTTTTACGAGCGCCATCTCGGCCAGCTTGGGATCGGCCTTGATCGCGGCCAGTGTCACCGGAGTCTTGAACGGCTTGTGCGCCTTGATGTCGACGCAGACGAACTTGGCGGTCTTGTCGGTCGGGTCGGGATAGGCTTCCTTGATGATCTCGGCGATGCCGACGATCTCCTTGCCCTCGTTGGAATGGTAGTAGAAGGCGAGCTCGCCCTTCTTCATCGCCACCAGATTCTGCCGCGCCGTGTAGTTGCGCACCCCGGTCCAGGCTTCACCCTTGGCGCCCTTTGCCACCTGCTGGTCCCAGGACCACACCGAGGGTTCGGATTTGACCAGCCAGTAGCTCATGGAGCGGGATTTCCTTTGCGGCTCGGACACGTCGTCCAGCGATGTTCGACGCGGCGGATGAAAGAAGACGTGGCTGGCCGGGTCAAGCCCGGCCATGCCGAATCCTGTTGGGAGCCCAACGGAGCCGAGCGCTACTCTTCGAGATGGCGGTCGAAGAACCTGGCGATGTCGGTGAACGCCTCCTTGGTCTCCGGCGCATTGACGTTGAACTGATATTGCGCGTGCGACTGGCCCTCATAGACGTTGAGGTCGGCGACGACACCGGCGCGGCGCAGCTTGCGATGCGTCCGCACGGTGTTGCTCAGGAACAGATCGCGCGTGCCGGAGGTCAGGATCGTCGGCGGAAAGCCCTTGAAGTCGCCATAGATCGGCGAGATCTGCGGGTCCTTCAGGCTGGTGCCGTTGGCATAGAGCTTGGCGGCGCGGCCGAGCCAGCCGTCCCAGGTCACCAGCACGTTGTCGAGCCACTCGTTGCCGGCGTAGCTGTCGCCAATCTTGTCGATGTCCGCCCACGGCGTGCCCGGCGCGATCGCCGCCGGCCTTGGCAGCTTCTCGGCCTTGGCCCTGAGCACCATGGCGAGCGTCATCGCGCCGCCGGTCGAGGTGCCGAAGATCGCCATGCGGCTGGCATCGTTGGTCTTGACCAGCGCCTTCCACACCGCGATCGCATCGTCCATCGCGGCCGGATACGGGAAGTCCGGCGGCATGCGGTAGTCGACCGAGATCACCTTGAAGCCGCCGAAGCCGGCCATCAGGATCGCCTCCGGCAGCGCCGCCTCGCCCGGGCCGAACACGTAGCCGCCGCCATGGACGTGCACCAGCAGCCGGCGGCGGTTGTCCGCCGGGATCTTGTTCGGCGTGACGATGAAACAGTGCACGCCGGCGATCTTCGTCTCCTCGACCTTGACGCCGAGCTTCTCCTTCAGCGCGGGAAGGCCTGCGATCGCCAGCTTGGCGCGACGGTCTATCAGCTCCTTCCATTCCGCCGGGGTCTTTGGATCGGCGTTGAAATGCGGCGGATAGGGCGCGCCGATCATCGCCTGCATTTCCGGGCTGACCTCGTCGGACGGATTGCGGATCGCCTTGACCGGCGCGACCCGCTTGCCGTTCTCGGCATTGGCGGCGGCTTCGCTCTTGGCGAGTTCGTCGTAGCTGGTCGCGGTCTGGGCGTGCGACGGAGTGGTGGCGGCCAGCAAGGCGAGGCTCGCCGACACCAAAGCAAGGTGCGATCTGCGCATGGGGTTTCCTCGGGCGGATTGTTTCTTCGTTGATCGACCGGACTTCGCCGGATCACGCCCAGGCTAATACAGCCTCTCGTTGCCGTGAAGACCGCCTACTCCTCCGCCTTGAACGGGCGCATCATCAGCGCCTCGATCGCGGCGTCGATCGTCACAGCGCCGGAGAGGATCGCGGCCACCGCCCGGGCCACCGGCATTTCGACGCCGCGCGACGCGGCGAGCTCGACCAGCACGGGCGCCGTGTATTGGCCTTCCGCGAGCTTGCCCGCCGGCAGCGGCTCGCCGCGGCCGAGCGCGAGGCCGGCAGCAAAGTTGCGCGATTGCGGACCGGCGCAGGACAGGATCAGATCGCCCAGGCCGGACAGACCGGTGAGCGTCTCGCCCCGGGCGCCGAACGCGCGGCCGAGCCTGACAAGCTCGGCGAAGCCGCGCGTGGTCAGCGCCGCCAGCGCCGAGGCGCCGAGATTGCGCCCGGCGACGATGCCCGCCGCGATCGCCAGCACGTTCTTGGCAGCGCCGCCGATCTCGACGCCGCGCACGTCGGTCGAGTGATAGGGCCGGAAGGTCGAGGAGCCCAGCGCCTGCACCAGGTCGGCCGCGACCGGCTCGTCGGGCGCGGCCAGCGTGACCGCGGTGGGCAGGCCGCGCGCGACGTCGTCGGCGAAGCTCGGGCCGGACAGGATTGCAGGCGTGGCGCTCGGCGCCGCCTCGGCAATCACCTCGGTCATGAATTTGTGGGTGCCGTGCTCGATGCCCTTGGCGCACGCGACCAGCGGCGTGCCCGGCGCCAGCAGCGGCCCCAGATGCATGACGACGCCGCGCAGATGCTGCGCGGGGACCACGATCAGCACGGCATCGGCACGCGCGGCCTGGGCGAGATCGGCGGTCACGGCGATGCTGTCGGCGAGCGGAATGCCGGGCAACCGCGGGTTCTCCCGCGCAGCGGCGATGCGCGCCGCGTGATCGGCAGCGCGCGCGTACAGCGTGACGTCCCGGCCGGCGCGCGCCGCGACGGCAGCGAGCGCGGTGCCCCAGGCGCCGGCGCCAATGATGGAAATGGTCTGGAAACGAGTCATCCGCGGCAATCACCGCTGCACTCCCTCTCCCCGTCCTTGCGGGGAGAGGGTTGGGGTGAGGGGCAACCACGCGCACCGACCGCGCCGAGAGCCCCCCTCACCCGGATTGCATCTGGCGATGCAATCCGGCCTCTCCCCGCGCGCGGGAAGAGGCTGAAGATTGCCCCGCTCGCGAGCGAAGCATGGAGAGACGATCTGGCCACGTGCTCAAAACCCCGCACGCGTATTCGCGAACTTCGCCGCCACGTTGGCATTGGCATCCAACAGCCAGCGCGCGCGGGGGGCGGCGTCCATGCCGTCGACCATGCCGAGGGCAAGCCGCTCCGCGCCGGCCCAGGCGATCATCGCGCCATTGTCGGTGCACAGCGCCGGCGGCGGCATGATCAGGCGGGTGCCGGCGGCTTGCGCGACGTCGTCTAGCGCGGCGCGGATCGCCTGGTTGGCAGCGACGCCGCCAGCCGCGACCAGCGCCGTCGGCGCACCGAAGCGCTGCTTGAACAGCTCGAGCCCGACTCGCAGACGGTCGGCAGTCGAGTCCAGCACCGCGGCCTGGAAGCTGGCGCAGAGATCCGCTGTGTCCTGCTCGCTCACGCTTTCCAGCCGGCCGATCTCGTTGCGCACGGCCGTCTTGAGTCCGGATAGCGAGAAATTGGCGTCGCTGCGGCCCTGCATCGGGCGAGGAAATGCGAAGCGCCTGGCATCGCCGTGGCGGGCTGCCTGCTCGACCTGCGGCCCGCCGGGATAGGGCAGGCCGAGCATCTTCGCGACCTTGTCGAACGCCTCGCCCATGGCATCGTCGACCGTGGTGCCGAGCCTGACATAGTCACCGACGCCAACGACGGCGACGATCTGGGTGTGGCCGCCCGAAGCGAGGAACAGGCAATAGGGGAAGTCGATTGCATCGGTGAGGCGCGGCGTCAGCGCGTGCGCCTCGAGATGATTGACCGCGATCAGCGGCGTGTCGTGCACCAGGGCGATCGCCTTCGCCGTGGTGAGGCCGACGATGACGCCGCCGATCAGGCCCGGACCCGCAGCGGCGGCGACGCCCGACAGCGCGGCGTAGTCGATGCCGGCCTCGCGCATCGCAGTGTCGATCAGGTGATCGAGCATGTCGACATGGGCGCGCGCGGCGATCTCGGGAACCACGCCGCCATAGATCGCATGCTCGTCGGTCTGCGAGCGCACGATGTTGGAGAGGATGCGGCCCTTGCCATCCGGATCACGTGCAACCACCGCGGCAGCGGTCTCGTCGCAGGTGGTTTCGATGCCGAGCACCAGCGTTGTCGTATCGTTACCCAATCTCAACCCTTCGGCTATTATGAGAGCGCGATACCGCCTAACACCACGAGGTCGCCAGGTGCAATCGTCCGTCCGTTGCGACCCGGCCGCTCCGTATTCGACGGGAGCATAGCACATGGCCGTGCTGGTGACCCGTCCCGCTCCCGACAATGAACGGACTGCGATCGCCTTGCGGGCGCGCGGCATCGACGCGCTGCTGGCGCCGATGCTGCGCTTCGAGCCGGTCGCCCTGCCCGCCGATGTCGCCAGCGACGTGGCTGCCGTCATCGTGACGTCGGCCAATGCGGTGCGCGCCGCGGCCCCGCAGCTCGCCGGTTCCACGCTGCTGGCGCGGCCGCTGTTCGCGGTCGGCGATCACACCGCGTCCGCGGCGCGCGCAGCCGGCTTCACTCAGGTCATCTCCGCCGCCAGCGACGCGGCGGCGCTCCGCGAGCTCGTCGCCGACCGCGTGCCACGGCCGCGTAACGGCGGCAGGCCGACGCTGCTGTATCTCGCCGGCGCGGACATCTCGCGCGATCTCGCCTCCGAGCTGGCCGAGCGCGGCTTCAACATGGTCACCCAGACCGTCTATCGCATGGCGGAGGTCACGGCGCTGCCGCGCGAGGTTTGCGACGCATTCGCGGCGAACGGGATCGCGGCGGTGCTGCATTACTCGCGGCGAAGTGCCGCGGCGTTCGTGGCGGCGATCCGGGCCGACGGTGTCGAAATCTCGGCCCTGGCGGTGCCGCATTGCTGCATGTCGGCGAACGTCGCCGAGGTGTTGCGCGAGGCCGGGGCGACGCAGGTCACAATCGCGGCGCATCCGGATGAAAACGACATGCTGGAAGGGCTGGCTCGTGCGTTGCGATCGTGAATGGCGTAAGACGGCCTGCCTCATCTTGCCTCAGCCAGGGAACCCCTAACCATGGTCGATGAACCCGACACCGCTGCGCCGGCCTCCGAGACCGGGCGGCCGAAACGGCCACCGCCGACCATCGACCTCGAGCCGACCTCGCGCGAGGAGCGCCCTTCTGCCGCCGAGAGCGCGGCCGAGCGTCCCACGGCATCGCCCTGGTCGGCGCCCGCCGAGGCGGTGGCCGAGGGATCGTCGGGCACGGCCAGCCAATCGCATCCGCATGGCGCCGCTGACGCCGAGCCGGAATTGGCGCCGAAGGAGACGGACGCGGAGACCGTCGCCGCGGCCGAGCCGCCGCGCGCCGAGCTTCCGCCGCCCCCGCCACCGCGTCCGGTGTCGCCCTGGATCATCGCGCCGTTCTCCGGCGCGGCCGCCGCAGCCCTGGTGATCGGCGTCGGCTCGATGCTGGGCTGGCCTCAGGTCACACCGCCCTCGGCGGTGTCGCCGGAGGCAGCCGCGGTCGACGCGCTCTCCAGCCGCATCACCACGCTGGAGCAGCGCATCGGCAAGCCGGATGCCGCCATGGCCGGCCGCATCGACGCGGTCGACAAGGCGATCGCGGCCGTGCGCGGCGACGTCGGCGCGTTGCGCAGCCAGAGTGACAAGACGATCGCGGCGCTGAACGACGTCAAGGCGCAGCCGCGCGACGGGGCGGCGCCACAGCCCGCGCCGGAACCGGTCGATCTGTCCGGCCTGACCGCGCGCATCGACGCGCTGGAGCGCACAGCCAAGAGCCAGAGCGCGGCGCTGGCGCAGGAGAGCCGCAAGATCACCGAGGCGGCTGCGGCGGCCGAGGCGGCCAAATCGGCCGACGATGCGCCGCTGCGCCGCGTGGTCGCCGCCACGTTGCTCGACGTCGCCGTGCGCCATGGCGATCCCTATGGCGCGGCTCTGTCGACCGCGAAATCGCTGGCCGGAGATGCCGCCGCGCTGAAGCCGCTGGAGACGTTCGCCGCGTCGGGCGTGCCGAGCCCCGCCGCGCTCAGCCGCGATCTCCTGACCATCGTGCCGAAGCTGACGCCTCCGGCGCCGGAGGGCACCACGGGGACCTCGATCGTCGACAAGCTCTCCGCCGGCGCCGCTCGGCTGGTGAAGGTCGAGCGCACCGATGGCGCCGGCACCGACCGCGGCGCAGCCGTCGCGCGGATCACCTCGGCGGCGCTGCGCAACGACGTCGCCGAGGCGCGCCGCGAGCTCAAGGCCATGTCGCCCGAGGACCGCGCCCCCGCCAATGACTGGCTCGCCAAGGCCGATGCGCGCGATGCCGCGTTGTCGACCGCCCGCAAATTCGCCGACGACGCGATGACCGCGCTCGCCAAACCCGCGCAATAGGACGCCCAAGGACGCACATGTTCCGGATCGTCATCTTCCTCATCCTGGTCGGGCTCGCCGCCGCGGGTGCCGCCTGGGTCGCCGAGCAGACCGGCGACGTCGTCTTGAACTGGGGCCCCTGGCGGGTCGCGATGACCCTGCCGGTGTTCGTGCTGGCGCTCGGCCTCACCATCGCCGCCTGCGTCGCGGTGTGGAACCTGGCCAGCGCCCTGTTGCGCGCACCTGGCCGCATCAACCGCCACCGCCGCGAGCGCCGCCATCAGCGCGGCCGCCACGCCATCACCCACGGCCTGCTGGCGATCGGCCACGGCGATTCCACCGCGGCACGCCAACATGCCGACATGGCCAAGCGACTCGCCGGCGACGATCCGCTGACCCTGCTGCTGCATGCTCAGGCAGCCCAGCTCGAGGGCGACCGCGACGGCGCGCGGCGCGCGTTCCGCGCCATGGCCGAGCGTCACGACACCCGCCTGCTCGGCCTGCGCGGCCTGTTCATCGAGGCGCAGCGCGCCGACGACGCGATGGCCGCCGTGGTCATCGCCGACGAGGCGCTGAAGCTCGCGCCCAATGCCGCCTGGGCCTCGCATGCCGTGCTCGGCTTCCGCTGCGCCCAGGCCGACTGGAACGGCGCCCTGGCAATCCTCGACGGCAACTACACCGCAGGGATGATCGACAAGCCGACCTATCGCCGCCAGCGCGGCGTGCTCCTGACCGCGCGCGCGATCGCGCTGGAGACCGAGAACCGCGATTTGGCGCGCTCCAGCGCGATGGAGGCGGTGAAGCTGGCGCCGACCCTGGTGCCAGCGGCCGTGCTCGCCGCCAAGTTCGAGAGCGAGGCGCACCAGGTGCGGCGCGCGATGAAGATCATCGAGGCGGCCTGGGCCGCGTGCCCGCATCCCGACCTCGCCGACGCCTATGCCCATGTGCGGCTCGGCGATTCGGCCCGGCAGCGGCTGTCGCGGGTGGAGAACCTCGCCGCCCGGACGCCCGGCCATGTCGAAGGCGCGCTGGCAGTGGCCCGCGCCGCGATCGACGCCGCCGAGTTCGGCCGCGCCCGCGCGGCGCTGGCGCCGTTCACCGACGACCCGACCCAGCGCGTCGCGATGCTGATGGCCGAGCTGGAGCGCACCGAGCTCGGCGATGCCGGCCGTGCCCGTGAATGGACCCTGCGCGCGGTGCGCGCCCGCCACGACCCGGCGTGGACGGCGGACGGCTATGTCAGCGACCGCTGGCGGCCGATCTCGCCGGTCACCGGCCGGCTCGACGCGTTCCAGTGGCAGACCCCGGTGGCGAGCCTGCCGTCGGAGCGCAACAGCGTGATCGAGAGCTCGGAATTCGCCGAGGCCGTGCTGGCCCCGCCGAGCCGGCCCGCGATCCCTGACGGCCTGGTCGAGCCGCCGCGCGGCGCCGCAGCGGCGCCGATCGTGATCACGCCCACCCTGCAGGACAACGAGCCGCCGCGCCCCGCCGAGACGGCGCCGCCGGCACAAACTGTCGAGATTCCCACCGAGAACGCCGTGGACAACCCTGTCGACAAGGCGGTGGATATCCCTGTTGAGAAGGCTGAGGACAGTGCTGTGGTCGAGGTGACGCCGGCACCGGCGCCAGCCACGGCGGAGGCCGCCCCGCCGCTGCAGGCCGCCGCGCCCGAAGCCCAGGCCGAGGCTGAAGCCGATATCGCCGAGGAGGCCGAGACGCCGGCGGAGCCCGCCAAGCCGGTGGAAACCGCCGCCGCGGCGCCGACGCCGCTGTTCCGCAACCGCTCCGACTTGGCCAGGCCGGGCGAGACCCAGATCCAGGCCATCGTCCCGATCATGCGCCCGCCGGACGATCCCGGCGTCGAGGACGAGGACCATCCGCGCGACGAGTTCGCCGAGCAGATCGCCCCCAAGGCCCAGGCCGGCGGCTGGCGCGGCTTCTGGTCCCGTTTCGGCGGCTGACGCCGCCCCGCGGGATACCGGGCCCTCCGCCCGGCTCCCCCGCCGGAAATCGCCGCGGAGCGAGCGTTCCCGCTCCGTCTTGTTCTTGCCAACGGGCCGTCCGCCCGATATCAGGAGCGCATTCGCGTCGGCCGGCGCCTCGCCGGCCAGCCGCTGCTTTGGTTCGCCGCAATAGCTCAGCTGGTAGAGCACGTCATTCGTAATGACGGGGTCGGGGGTTCGAGTCCCTCTTGCGGCACCACGCTTCGCCGCTTTGCGGCTACGCGTGGCGCGGCCGAGCCCGGCTCCCTGACCCGCAAAGCGGCGAAGCGTGCCCGGCGTAGCCAATTGGCGAAGCCGGGCGTTTGAGCCCCCCAAGTCTCGCTTGAGCCGCGCTCCCTGATCTCCGATCAACGCTGTCAAACAGCCTGCCGCTCTTCGCAGCCTTGCTCATGGCCATGCAGCCGCGATCTCGCGGGCTAAATAGCCCCAAGTTCTGCTGCAGTTGGCGTCCTCATCAATTGAGAGGGCGCAGGGAAGGCCGAGTGCCGACTGGCACCCATGGCCCCCGTGCGAAGGAAATGCACGGGGCAGGAACCACAGGCTCAGCCGGAAACAACCCGGCCTTCCCTGCGCAATGGTTTGAACGGCTGCTCCGTGCTCTCCCAGGGGACCGGGCTTGCTTGCCCCCGTCATCGACATCGTCGCCGACCAAGACACCAGCGTCGGGATGTCGGGACCACACGGCTTGACCGTCCGCGGCACGACGTTCGTCCGCACCTCGATCGAGATGCTGCGTCGCCCCGCGGCCACCGCTCCCCGCCGCAACGTCCCGTGACGATCGCGATACGCCCCTCTCAGTGCGGGCGGGATGGCGAGATAAGATCACTGATTTGGGGAGGCTGTCAACAAAATTTCTGGTATTCGGAATTTGCGGCGCGGGCGAGGTTGCCGCGGCCACCGTCAACTGTCCCGTGTTGGCCGTCATCAAACAGGGTTGCGTCAACCCCGCTCCGGAGCAGGACGACGAGAAAGTGCAGCGTCACCGTCGTGCTTCACTCGACCCACGGATGGAGCCTCTGCAAAGGCGCTGTACTCGGCGGCAATTTCGACTCAAGCACGCCTATCGCGGCTTTGTACCAGGATCGAATCGCGCCCCACCCTTCCGGGGCTTTGCCCCACCACTGCAACCTTACACCGGCCATGAAGCTGTCTGCCTCGATTCCGTATCTGGCACCGTCGAGCCCAAAACCGCCGACCCTGATGAATGGGGGAATGCTGATGGCTCTCAGGTCGCGCAACAGTGATAGTGCGACTGCTTCAGCCAGGCTGGCCTCCGAGGCAAACGTATCGTGCCTAATTCCCCCTAGCTCAGATTGTCGTAGATAGACAACACGGCGCACAAACCACTCGCCCTGGTCAGCGACTATCGTCCAAGAGCTTTCGGGGTCGAAGCTTGGTTCGCGCCATATTCGCACTTCCTGCGTAGCTCGGGGGCGGCGAACGAGACCCGAAACCTTAAGGGGTCTTTCGAGCTCCCGTCTGGCGTCGTCTTCCGTCTGCACGCGAAACCTCCCAACAGAATCGACCACCCGCCAATACAGCAAGGAGACACAAATGTCTGCCTCCGGTCCGGGTGCCCTGCTCGACCTGGATGATCATGCGCCGGCTGTCGGTATCAGCGATCTGGGGCAAGACCTCGTCGTTGGCCCTCGGCCACGCGTGGCTCGGGTGTGGGGTGTCGGGTGTCGGGTGTCGGGTGTCGGGTGTCGGGTGTCCAATTACGTGACAGTGTATGAAATATCCAAGCGTTTTAAGCACTGTCACCAAACTCCCGATGACCGGCCTTAAACGAGGAACAGCCAGATGCGCACGGTTTTTCTGCTTTGGCATAGTCGACCGCTCGAAGACGGCGACGATGAGAACTATACCGACGACAAACTCATCGGGGTCTATAGCAGCGCCACCGCAGCAGATGCAGCAAGAGAGCGTAAGCTTCAATTCGAGGGCTTTCGCGAGTATCCGGACTGTTTCATCGTCGACGAATATGAAGTCGACAAGGACCGATGGGACGAAGGATTCATCAACGTGAAGACTGTAGGGTGAGCGTCGCGCAATGTCGGTCTCTGTAATCCACAACGAACCTCGGGACCCTTGTCATCCGCGGATCCTTTGGGGTACCGTCCATACGCAGTCACAGGCTCGGCAATTTTGCTGCCTCAGTGGCGCTCCAAATGAATGCTGAGATCAGCTTCGATTGCGACTACCCGGAAGATTGCGACCACATCGAGGGCTGCTATCGTCTTCCTGGCGAGGAGTGGCGAGTCTTCTATTTCACCCGCCGTTGGCAGGGACAGCCGGAAGTTCATCCAGACGCGGTCTGGAGGAGCGGGATCAGAGGCGTCCAAGTGAACCACCCCGAGGATGCTGCGCTCAACAACTCCGTCGTGATACAAGTGCTATCGAGTGCACTTGGCGTCACGCACTGGACTGAGGTTCGCGGTCCCGACTCTATCCGGCTCAAATAGCTTGGCGTTGGCCAACGCTCTACGGAAGCCCACAGAAACAGCGCGCCGCTAGGTACGCGCCATAGCCATGAACGAACGCGAGACTCTACGTGCCCTCCACGACCGCATCTGCGCTGCGTGGATTGATTTGCTGCGACAGAACCGCGGCGCAGAGGGACGCCCGGACGACTACTATGCCCTGATCGTCGAGAACGTTCGAGGTCATGGTGAGCAGTTTGACCTGTGCCTCACGTTTCGCGCCGGCAGGACGTATTGCTGCTGCGAGGACATCTGCCATACTGGTCTCTTCACCGAAAGGCGGTGGCAACAGCTGCGCGCGGCACTCGCCGCTCATGGCGTCGAATCCCAAAAGCCGCTCGTCCTGCGGATTCACACTCGGCTCGAAGCAGGCGCACGACTGCGCTACGGTTGGGCCGATGACCCCGAGCCCGAGATGCGCGATCAAGGCCCATGGACCCTGACGGTCCGAGAACCGCCCCGGGTCCCTCCAGCTCATCACGAATGATGCTCGAATTGACATACGACTGGTAGTCCCACTCGTGGCCGTTGAAAGATATCTTCACGACGTCCGGGATCGTTCGCCCAAGGCGGCGAAAGCTGTCGGCCTTTTCGTCGGACGTCGAGACAATCGCGCACAACCGCACGAGCCCACTCGCGACCCTGCGCGGCGCGGCAGGTCCCGCTTCCCGCACTATTTCCCCGTAGATTCCCGCCCGTAATCGCCCGGTCCTGCTAGTTAAGAACTGGTTAACCTCGTCGCGACCATCGTGTCCCGCGAGCTGCATGCGCGTACACGCGCAGGCGGCAGGCGGCGATGGGGGCGTGCATCCGTTCCTGTTCGAATCGCCGGGAATGGTGGGCTGCGCTCGGGCGTACGTCGCCGGCCAAGCCGGAGGCGATCAGGATCCAGTTGTCATGGTCGAGATGTGTCACGCGCGGGCCGCAGCATCCGCGTGAACGACGCGTCGCGCGCCCTGCAACGAGCGGCGCGCAGCTCATGAACCGAAACGAGCGACAAAGGCGAGCCCTCGACATGAGCACCACGACCGCCCTCGACAGCCACACCCAGTTCCAGTCCATCGTCGGCCAGATCAGGACGCTCGCCTACAAATATATCGAGGACAAGGACTACGTCAGCGCCCAGCTCGCCTTCCAGAAGCTGCTCGAGCTCGACCCCAAGGACATCAATGCCCGCTTCATCTATGCGCAGCTGATCGACGATGGCTCGCACAAGAAGCGCGCCGAGGCGCGCGACATGATGCTGGCGATCCTCGACGAGAACCCGCAAATCTTCGAGCAGGCCACCGAAGGCAATCTGCACCTGATCCGCAGCGCCGCCGTGCGCTGCAGCCATGTCGGCCCGTTCACGCGCTCGATGGAGCTGTTCCGCAAGCTCGCGGTCGCCTCCAACGACGCCGCCGACTATTTCTCGCT
Organism: Bradyrhizobium sp. HKCCYLS2038; assembly: GCF_051167655.1. Classification (NCBI taxonomy): domain Bacteria; kingdom Pseudomonadati; phylum Pseudomonadota; class Alphaproteobacteria; order Hyphomicrobiales; family Nitrobacteraceae; genus Bradyrhizobium; species Bradyrhizobium sp. HKCCYLS2038. Next base: position 783,350 of record NZ_JBNPTM010000004.1, read on the forward strand.
CAGCGAGATCCTGACCCAGAACAATGAGTTCGAGGAGGCGGTGGCGGCGCTCGAAAAGGCGATCAAGCTCAACCCCGGCTATGACAACCCGATCAACCGCGAGACGCTGGATCTGGCGCGCTCGAACGCCAAGAAGGGCAAGGTCAAGGAGGCCAAGGGAGCGCGCGCCAAGGTCGGCCGCTATCCGGAGACCAAGGACTTCCTCGGCGACCTGCAGACGCTGATCACCAGCCACATCGCGGTCAACCTCGCCAGCGCGCCAAAATTCCTCGACAAGAGCACGCGCTTCTTCACCATGGGCTCGTGCTTCGCGCGCAACCTCTCCAAGAGCCTCAATGACAGCGGCTACAACAGCCACCACATGGAGATCTCGGAGTACATCAACACGACCTTCGCCAACCGCGTGTTCGTCGACTGGCTGCGCGGCGCCAAGATCGATCCGGAGATCCGCGAGCGCATCGTCGAGCTGCTGCCGCCGGGATCGAGCCAGGAGAACACGCTCGCCGTCATCAAGCAGGCCGACGTGTTCATCCTGACGCTCGGCGTCGCCGCCGCGTTTTTCGACCGCGAGACCGGCGCCTTCGTACTGCCGCGGCCGACCGCGCTGAACTCGCGGGCTCTGGCCGAGAAGTACAAGTTCCGCACCGCCAGCGTGCAGGAGAACGTCGACAATGTGCGCTATCTGATCGACTTCATCAGGAGCGTTCGCCCCGGCATCAAGGTGATCGTCACCGTCTCGCCGGTGCCGCTCTTGACCTCGTTCGAATATGAATCGGTGGTGCAGGCCGACTGCCTGTCGAAGAGCACGATGCGGCTGGTCGCCCACGAGATCGTCAACAATTCTGATCTCGAGGAAATCTGGTACTGGCCGTCGTTCGAGGTGTTCCGCTGGGGCGGTTCGAACGCCTCGAGCTTCTTCGCCGCCGATGATGGCGCGGCCTGGCACGTCTCGGAGGACAAGGTCTCGGCGACCGTCCGCGCCTTCGTGCAGACGTTCTCGCCCGCCTGAGCGGAAGACTCTGCTAAGCGGAAGACTTGGCTAAGCGCAAGATTTGGCTAAGCGGAAGATTTGCGCAACGGCTGCCTCAGGGCAGCCGCTTGCGCCACAGGCGGATGACCATGATGCCGGCCTGGGCGTAGCCCGGCGGCGAACTCTCGGGCCCGAACGGCATCTTCGAATACATCGAGCTGGAGATCAGGAACCCGCCGACATACGGATCGGGCAATCCCGACAGCGCCAGGAAGCAGCGGTGGGTGAGGAGGCCCTCCTCGGGCTGATTGCCGCGCACCAGCCGGCAGTCGCCGATGCCGGTGAAGGGGATGCCGTTGAACTGGCCTTCCGTGTAGGTGCCGAGCACGGTCGGATCCATCGCCTGGCCGATGCACACCCGCATCTCGCCCATGCTCTTGTCGTTGCTGCCGGTCATGCGGCCGTCCTTCGGCTGCACGTTGACGGCATGGACGGAGAGCTGATCCTCCAGCGCCGGCGCGAAGCCGGTCTTGGTCGGGGCGCAGAAATCCGACGGCACCACGCGGCCATGCCGGATGCTGCGCGCGATATAGATTTCCTCGACGTCGTTCTCGCCGGTCTGCGCCCGCCCCTGTCCATGGCCGGCCAGCAGCAGGACTGCTCCCGTCAGCGCAATGATCACCCGGCGCATGCGCCCATCCTTCCCGCGACTCGATCGTTTTCCCTATCGGATTCGGCGAACTTTCTGAACAACACCAACGAACAGTACGTATGCATACAGTCATACCCCGATCTGGGTGGTTCCAGTTTTATGGAACAACGCCGCCGTGACGGTAATGTGGTAGCAAACTCGGATGAGCGGAACTAGGCGCGTGCTCAGCGCGCGTGAGCGGGCATCGATGATGTCCGGATGGCCGAAGGGCTCCGTCCCGAGCTGCCGTCGTCCTGAACGGAAGTCGCAGCGGCCTCAAAAAAGGTTCTGCAAAAATCACGATTATTGCGTGCTGATCGCTGATCATCAATTCAGGCTTGCAGGAGCCGCTTGCAGGCCGCTTGCAGCACCTGACGTGACCCGGATCACATCCGCGCGGCGATGCGCCGCCTAACGTCCCCGCAGCCAACAAGGGGAGCTATCAAAATGAACAAGATCATCCTGATCGGAGCTTGGGTGCTGGCGTCGGCCGCCGTCGCGCAGGCCGGCGAAACCCGCAGCCTGTCGCTGTCGTCGAGCGACACCGCCACGGCCGCGGCGCCGCGGCCGGCCTACGTCCAGACTGCCGGCGAGATCACCGTTACGCCGGCGCCCGCAGCGCCGGCCGTGGCACAGGCCCAGCCGGCGCCGCAGCCGGCCGCGGTCGCTCCCGCACCAGCAGCGCCTTCGGCCGCCACGGCGACGACGGCCGCGCCGCCCGCCAGCGCCGCGGCCGCGCCGCCACCCGAGCCGACCGGCTCGGCGCAGACCTCATCGCGGCGTTCGAAATCGGCGCGAAGCGCCAAACGACGCGACAAGAGCTGGACCGAAGCCCGCATCGTTCGCGAGCTGCACCGCCACGGCATCTATTGGTGAACGGCGCGGCCATCGAGCACGAGCGTCCAACGAAAAAGGCCGGGCAAGCGCCCGGCCTTCGCGCATCGCATCGGCGCGGCGAGGATCACTGCGAGATGGTCTGGATCACGCTGGAGATCGGCCGCGCATTTGTCATCGTGGTCGGCAGCTTCGGGTCCTGGCCGATCATCGCGTCGTACTCCGGCAGCGTGTCGAGCGTGCCCTTCGGCTTCATCGCGACGACCTTGTAGCCGCCGGCCTTGAGCCGCCGCAGCAGGGTCGGCAGCGCCAGCGCGGTGTTCTTCTGGAAGTCGTGCATCAGGATGATGCCCTTGCCCTTCTTGTCGAGCCCGGTCATGACCGTGTTGACGACCTGGTCGGCATCCTTGGAGCGGAAGTCGAAGCTGTCGACATCGCAGGAGAACATCGCGATGTTGCGCTCGCCGAGATAGGCCACCGCCGACGGCCGGTGCTGCAGCTGCGGGAAGCGGAAGAACGGCGCGGGATTGGTGCCGAGCGCGAACTTGACCGCGCTGAAGCCCTTCTCCAACTCCTCCTTCGCCGTCTGATCGGTCATCTTCTTGCCGTTCAGGTTGACGTGCGACCAGGTGTGCACGCCGACGACATGACCGGCGGCCAGCACCTGGCGCAGGATCTCCGGATGATAGGTCGCGTGCTTGCCGATGGTGAAGAAGATGCCGGTGGTGCATTCGTCGGCCAGCGCCTTCAGCACGGCCGGCGTGTTGACCGGCCACGGGCCGTCATCGAAGGTCAGCACCACCTCGCGGTCGGCGAGGAAGTCGAACTGCTTGAAATGATCGAGGCCGAAGCCCGGGCCGCCCTTGGTGTCGACGACGACGGTGCGGGAGATGCCGAGCGCGTCCGGATTGGCGCAGGTGGATTTGGGCAGCACGGGCGCGGCGGCCGGCTTCGCGGGCACGGTGCCGGTGATCTCGACGTCGTCCTTGGCCGTGGATCTGGCTGCCACTCTGGCGGGCGCCGGCACCGGCTCGGAGGGCTTCACCGCTGCGCTCTGCGCTGCGGCCTTGGCGGCGCTCGGCTTCGAAATCCAATACCAGACGCCGGTGATCGCCAGCGCCGCAACGACGGTGGCCAGCAGCAAGCCTAACGCATTACGCATGGTTACTCTTCCCGAAAACGCGAGACACAAGACGCCGAACGCAACACTGTCCGGCCCTTCGATTAGCTTCCATTAGTGCCAATGAATCCTTAACGCGGTGCCAACACGGCCAGGATCGGCCAAGATTTCCAGCAAGATGCGCCGGCCAAACCGGCACTTCACCGGAGCGACACGTCGCCGCGGCCGAAACGTCTGCGCGGCGGACAGGCCGGGGTTGAACGGTGGGATCTGGCGTGACCCGCATCACTGTTGCTAGAGAGCGACCGGGCCATGATGGACGCATTGAACACGGGGCTCGCAATCACGCCGAGCCAATGGGAGCCAGCCATGACGAAGTCCACCAATCTGCTGCGCAACGCCGTTCTGACGGTCGTCAGCGCCGCCGCCCTCTCCACCTTCGCCTCGACCGCCAGCTTCGCCTTCAGTGCCGAGGCGCAGCAGATGTGCACCGGCGACGCCTTCCGTCTCTGCAGCAGCGAGATCCCGAACATCCCGGCGATCACCGCCTGCATGATCAAGAACCGCTCCTCGCTGAGCTCGGGCTGCCGCATCGTGCTCGACAAGGAAGTTGCAAAGCGCGGCGGCAAGGTCGCCGAGGCCGGCGACGCCAACTGACCGTCCGCTCGCAACGCCCCGTGCTGCGCGCCCCGGCTGCGACCGAGGCGCTTGCGAGGCCCGGTTGCGATCACTAAAAGCGCCGCCAAACCTTCAATGCTGGAGCGAGGCGTCGGTCATGAGCAGATTTCTGGTGGTCATTCCCGTGGTCTTGATGGCCACGGCCGCATCGGCCCAGCAGCAGCCCGGCCAGGACGCCTGCGCCCGCGACGTGTCGCGGTATTGCCGGGCCGTGATGAACAATGGCGATCAGGCCGTGCTGGCCTGCCTCAAGGAGCACCGCGCCAAGCTGTCCAAGGCTTGCGACAAGGTGCTGACCGACCACGGGCAGTAGGTTGCCCGTTCCAACGAATATTTAACGAAGAGCCGCGACGGCTACGGCCCGCTGCGCGCGGCCGACGCGACGGCCGGCGCCTGCTCGGCGGTGCGGTCGACGTCGCCCTTGGCGCGGACCGAGCCGAACGGCCGCTCCAGCATGCGGCGGATGCGGACCGGGTCGACCCCGATGTGGAAGTCGATGGCGCGCTGGTGCAGCTCGCGCTCCGTCCGCGTCGAGCGGTTGCGCTGGCGCAGATAGTCGATCCAGGTCGGGCAGTGATAGCGCTCGGTCCAGAGCTCGGGATCGGCGATGTCGCGCGCGATCGACCAGCCATAGGCGCCGTTGCGCTGCCGGCTGAGCTGCACCTCCTGCATCAGATCGTGAAAGGCGCGCGCATTGTCCTCGGCGACGCGATATTCGATCTCGACCACCAGCGGGCCCGAGCGCGGCGTCAGCTCGAGCTGGACCTGCGGATCGGCCAGGGTTTCGGCATCCTCGTTGCGCGCGCCGATCGGCGGCATCCGCAGCCAGAGACCGAGCAAGGGCGACGCCACCATCAGCGCGCCCGAGACCAGCAGGGCGACTTCGACGCCGGCGGCGTCGGTCAGGCGGCCCCAGCCCCAGCTGCCGATCGCGATGCCGCCGGAGATCGCGGCCTGAAAGGCGGCCAGCGCGCGGCCGGCGACCCAGCGCGGTGCCGACAGCTGCACGCCGATGTTGAACAGCGCCACCGCCAGCATCCACACCGCGCCGGCGACGACCAGCGCGGCTGCCGTCAGCACCGGCTCGGTGCTCAGCGCCACGGCGGCCGTCGCAGCACCGAGCGTCAATGCGCAGCTGCGGATCGCCGCCTCGCCGGACAGCCGCTTCCGGATCTCGCCGATGTTGAGCGCGCCGACCACGGCGCCCATCCCGAATGCGCCGAGCATGATGCCGTAGGTCTGCGCGCCGCCATGCAGCAGGTCGCGCGCGACCAGCGGCATCAGCGCCGAGATCGAGCCGCCGATCAGGCCGGTCACGAGGGTGCGGATCAATACGATGCGGATCGACGGCGAATTCAGAATGTAGCGGACGCCGGACACCATGGCGCGGTTGAGCGGCTCACGCGGCAGCCGGCTCGGCTCGACCACGCGCCGCCACAGGAACAGCGCGGCCAGCAGCGGCAGGTACAGCAGTGCATTGGCGGCAAAGGCTGCGACCGCCCCGGCCGCCGCGACGATGACACCGCCAATGGCCGGGCCGAAGCTGCGGGCGATGTTGTAGCTGATGCCGTTGAGCGCGACCGCGGCGGGCAGCGTCTCCGGCGGAACCTGCTCGCTGACCGAGGACTGCCACGCCGGGCCCATCAGCGCCATGCCGCTGCCGACCACGAAGCACAACGCGAGCAGGCGCTCGGGTGTCACGAGACCGTGCCATGCCAGCACCGTCAGCGTCACGGCCCCTGCAAGCGAAAGGCTTAGCGCGGCCAGCGCGACGATGCGCCGGTCGTACATGTCGGCAATGGCGCCGGCCGGCATCGAGATCAACATGATCGGCAGCATCAAGGCGGTCTGCACCAGCGCCACCTTGTCGGCCGACGCGGTCATCTGCGTCATCGACCAGGCGGCGCCGACGGCCTGGATCAAAAGGCCGAGATTGGACAGCAGGCTCGCCAGCCAGATGCGCCGGAACACGACGTGCCGCAGCGGCGCAGCGATGCTCTCGGCGGCGAACAGCTCACGTTTCTGCGGCGCATTCATGCAGGTCGATCCACCCCAATGGCGCTGAATTCCGCGCGCCGGCTTCGTCGCATTGAACTATCGCTTGATTCCGGCCGGACGTATGTGATGCCTGCGAATGTCCGGCGCTGTCCAGTGCTCCCATGCCCGGATCCTGGACTGCGGCCTACGAACACAAAATGAATGAGACCAAGGGGAGATCGCCGATGAATTTGACGCGCCGCACCATCCTGAAGAGCGTCAGCACCTTGCCGCTACTGGCCAGTGGTCTGTCCTTACCTGCTCGCGCGCAAACCACGAGCGCGGCGGCTGGCGACATTCCGCCGATACTCCTCGTGCACGGCAATGGCGATCACGCGGCGCTCTGGATGACCACGCTGTGGCGGCTGGAATCCAACGGCATCCCGCGCACGCGTCTGGCGGCACAGAACTTCACCGATCCGCTGGCCCGCAACGACGACACCGTGGCGCAGCCGAACCGCTCGTCGACCGACGACCAGCGCAGGGAACTCGCCGACGCCATCAAGGCGCTGAAGCAGCAGACCGGCGCGGCGCGCGTGGCGCTGGTCGGCAGCTCGCGCGGCGGCAACGCGATTCGCAACGTCGTGAAGAATGGCGGCAGCGCGGACGTCAGCCACGCCGTGCTGTGCGGCACGCCCAATCACGGCGTGTTCGATTGGGACGACGGCCTGGGCAACGAGTTCAACGGACGCGGCCCGTTCCTGCGCGGCCTCAACAGCGGGGACAGTGAGGTGACGGACGGCACCGCGTTCCTCACGCTGCGCAGCGATGGCTTCGACAAATATGCGCAGCCCGACGGCCGCCTGGTCGGCAAGCCCGGCGTGCCGACCGGCATCACCGCCGAGGGACCGGCGCTGAAGGGCGCGACCAACCTCGTGATCGGCACGCTCGATCATCGCGAGGTCGCGTTCCATCCGCGCGCGTTCCGCGAGATCTACAAGTTCATTGCCGGCCGCGAGCCGGCCTTCATCGCGATCCAGCCGGAACGCGAGGTGCGAATCAGCGGCCTGGTCACGGGAACGCCGGGCGGCGCGCCGACCAATCGTCCGGTGGCAGGCGCCACCGTCGAGGTCTATCGCGTCTCCGGCGAGACGGGTGCGCGCAATGGCGAGCCGGTCTATCGCGGCGAGACCGGCGCCGACGGCCGCTGGGGTCCTGCGCAGATCGACCCGAGCTCCTATATCGAGATCGTGCTGACATCGCCGGGCGCGCCCATCACGCATTTTTACCGTTCGCCGTTCCCGCGCTCGTCGGATGTCGTGCATCTGCGCGCGGCGCGACCGCTGGGCCAGGCCGACGCCGGTGCGGGCACCATCCTCATCATGTCCCGTCCCCGTGGTTATTTCGGGCTGCCGCGCGACATCGTGCTCCTCGACGGCAAGGAACCTGCCGACGTACAGAAGGGAGTACCTACCGACGCGGCAACGACATTGCGGCTGCCGGCGGGCGAAGTCGGACGCAGCGTCACCGGACTGTTCAACGACGAACGCATCACCGCCCGTCTTTGGCCCGCATCAGAAAGTAGGATTGCGATGATCGAGCTGACTAATTAGTTGCTGGAGTAAGATGGTACGTCAAAGCTCATGGAGGGCCCGAAATCGGGTCCTCCCCGTCACGATGGCAGCACGCGGCTTGGATAGCTTTGCCCTTGACGCGAGCCGTGCCGCGCACGGCTGCGACAGCCGGCGTATCGGCGCAAGGTCGTTGCGAGGGATTCCATGAGCACCGCCGAGATTCACTATCTGCCGCAGGCACGGGTTCCGCTTTCGCGGGGACCGTTGATCCCGCCGATGCCGCCGCGCGCGCCCGACAGCATGGGCACGCTGCGCCGCGTGCTGATGATGGGGCAGAACGCGATCGCCACCTGGAGCCAGCGCGCCTATGAGGATGAGATCATCCGCGGCCGCTTCCTCGGCAGCTCCAGCTATATCCTCAACACGCCCGAGACGATCAAGCATGTGCTGGTCGACAATTGGGAGAACTACGCCCGCACCGTCGGCGCCATCCGCGTGCTTCGGCCAGTGCTGGGCGACGGCCTGCTGATCGCCGAGGGCAGAGCGTGGAAGCACCAGCGCCGCACCCTGGCGCCGGCCTTCACGCCGCGCGCGGTCTCCGGGCTCATCCCGCACATGGTCGCGGTCACCGACGAGACCGTCGACCGGATGCGGCAGCAGTGCGGGCAGCCGATCGATCTGCGCGAGATCATGCAGCGGATGACGCTCGACATCGCCGGCCGCACGATGTTCTCGTTCGAGATGGGCCGCCACGGCACGACCTTGCGCGACTTCGTCTATGAGTATGGCGAACGGCTGGCGGCGCCGCATCTGCTCGACATCGTGCTGCCGCTGTCCTGGCCGACGCCGCGCGATTTTGCCCGCCGCCGCTTTCGCAAGCGCTGGACCGATTTCATCGGCACGCTGATGGCCGAGCGCCGCGCGGCCGGCAAGCTCGAGGACGCGCCGCCGCGCGACCTGTTCGACCTGATGGGGGCGGCGCGCGATCCCGAGACCGGCGCCGCCTTCACCGATGCGCAGCTTGCCGACGAGGTCGCGACCATGATCCTCGCCGGTCACGAGACGACGGCCACCGCGCTGTTCTGGGCGCTGTATCTGATCGCGCTCGATCCGGCCAATCAGGACAAGCTCGCGCAGGAGGCGCGCGCCGCGACCGATCTCAGCAATCCGGACCAGTTGCCGTTCACCCGCGCAGTGATGGACGAGACGCTGCGGTTGTATCCGCCGGCCTTCCTGATCGCGCGTGCCGCCAGCGGCCCAGATCGCATCGCCGACTTCCAGATCAAGCGCGGTGACGTCGTGCTGATCTCGCCCTGGCTGCTGCACCGGCACGAGAAGCTCTGGGACGCGCCCAATGCCTTCAAGCCGGAGCGCTTCATGCCCGGCGCGCCTCCACCCGAGCGGTTCGCCTATCTGCCGTTCGGCGCTGGCGCGCGCGTCTGCATCGGCGCGCATTTCGCGCTGGTCGAGGCGGTGCTGGCGCTGGCGCGGCTGGTCGGCGCCTTCCAGATCGAGGTCGTCGACCGGGCACCGGTGATGCCGGTGGGCGTGGTGACCACCCAGCCTGACCGATCGCCGCTGTTCGGGATCACGCCGCGTTGAACGGCGCCTTTGCGGCTGGGGACTCTGACTGAAATGTCATGCGATCGGCCAGCCCCAGCGCATTGCCGGGGCCGCCTTGCATTCGCATATTCATGAGGCAGGCCGATCAACGCCTGGGAAAGACATCAGCGCGCGAAGGACGCCATGCTCGAAGGACTGCGCCAATTCATCGCCGACGTCGTTTCGCCGCACGAGACGCCGGCCTTCGACGACAATGGCTATCAGCTCGCGGCGACCGCGCTGCTCATCCATGTGATCTCGCTGGACGGCGAGCCGAACGAGGCCGAGCGGCGCAAGCTGCACAGCCTGATCGAGCTGCGCTTCGGCCTCGACCGCGGCAGCACTGACCGGCTGATCGCGCAAGCCATGCTGGCGGAGGGCGAGGCCGTCGATCTGTACCGGTTTACCAGCGTCATCATGCGCGAGGTCGACGAGCCCGGACGGCTGCGAATCGTCGAGATGATGTGGGAGCTGGTCTACGCCGACGACACAGTCACCGAGTTCGAGGACAATGTGGTCTGGCGCGCGTCCGAGCTTTTGGGCATCTCGACCCGCGACCGGGTCGATCTGAAGCATCGGGTGGCATCGCGGCGGTCCGCACCTCCCGCCTAAGCTGCGGAACCCAGATGAACAAACTTTAATTTTACCGTCTGCGATCCCGTTCCGGTAAACCTATGTGAATATGGGATGATTCATCCGCGCCGTCGCGGGGTCAGAGTTCCGGCCGCTTGCATGCATCGACCTGCTTATGCTCTCGTCCGCGCCAGCAGATTAGTCGAAATTGATTGAAGAGCAGGGATCGTGGGCGAACGTGTTACGCTCATAACGGGAGCGTCAGCGGGAATCGGAGCCGAACTGGCTCGAATCTTTGCGGCGAATGGACACCGTTTGGCGCTTACCGCGCGGCGCGAGGACCGGCTCGCGGCACTGGCGCAGGAGGTCGTCGCCAAAGGCGGCCCGGCGCCGATCGTGATTCCGTGCGACCTGACCTCCCGCGACGCCGGCGCGACCATCGAGGCTGGGTTGTCTGCCGCGGGCGTCGAGCTCGAATACCTCGTCAACAACGCCGGCTTCGGCCTGTTCGGCAAGGCCGTGCAGCTTGATCGCGCCGAGCAGCTCGACATGATCGCAGTCAACGTGCGCGCGCTGACCGAGCTGTCGCTGCGCTTTGCCGACCAGTTGATCCGCAACAAGGGCGGCATCCTCAATCTCGGCTCGGTCGCCGGCTTCCTGCCGGGGCCGGGAATGGCGGTGTATTACGCCTCCAAGGCCTACGTCATCTCGTTCACCGAAGCCCTGCGCAAGGAGCTGGCGCCGCATGGCGTGCGCGTCACGGTGCTCTGCCCCGGCCCGGTGCCGTCGGAATTCCAGGACCGTGCCGGCTTCAAGCCGGGCGTGGATTCCGTGATCCTCAATGTCTCCCCGGCATCGGTTGCCGAAGCGGGCTACCGAGGCCTGATGGCCAACAAGCGCGCCGTGCTGCCCGGCCTCGGCATCAAGGTCGTGCCGTTTCTGCTGCGCTGGTTTCCGCGCGGCTTCATCCTCGAGGCCGTGGGCAGGCTGCAGCTGAAGCGAAGTTGATCGACGCTGGCCCGGCGCTTGCTTTCAAAGGTGGGGTATGGTGCTCGCTCACGCCCCGTTAATCTTTGCTTAGCTATGATAGCCAGGTGATGCTCAGGCAAAACCCTTCGTTGCAGCCGAATGAGACCACCACGGCGGACATTCGGCACATTCCCTCGAAGCTGGATCCGGCGCCGCCGCGGCGGCCGGTCCTCATCATCCTGCACCAGGAAACATCGAGCCCCGGCCGGGTCGGCAATGCGCTGCGCGCCCGCGGCCATCCGCTCGACATCCGCCGGCCGCGGTTCGGCGATCCGCTGCCGGAAACGCTCGATGCGCATGCAGGTGCCGTCATTTTCGGCGGCCCGATGAGCGCCAACGATCCGGACGACTTCGTCCGGCGCGAGATCGACTGGCTTGCAGTGCCCTTGCGCGAACAGCGCCCGTTTCTCGGGATCTGCCTCGGAGCGCAGATGCTGGCGATCCAGCTCGGCGCCAAGGTGGCTCCGCATCCGGAGGGACGTGCCGAGATCGGCTACTATCCGATCAGGCCTACGCGCGCGGGACACAAGCTGTGCCCGCATTGGCCGGATCACGTCTATCATTGGCATCGCGAGGGCTTCGACCTGCCGGTCGGCGCCGACCTGCTCGCTGAAGGCAGCGACTTCCCGGTGCAGGCCTATCAGTACGAGAATGCCACCGGGCTGCAGTTCCACCCCGACGTGACCTACGCGATGATGTGCCGCTGGACCACGCGTGGCCATGCCAGGCTGGATACGCCCGGAGCGCGGCCGCGCCATCACCATTTCGAAGGCCGCGCGCTGCACGACCGCGCCGAGCGGATGTGGCTGGCGCATTTCCTGGAGGGCTGGCTAGCGCGCGAACCGATGGGCGCATTGGCGGAAGCCGCGGAATAGCCGCATCGTCTGATCAACGATGGCTTGTCAGGGTTCTGAAAGCCCGGCTCCGCCAAGCGGCTACGCCGGGCACCACGCTTCGCCCTTCGGGCTCTTGCGTGGCCGTGCCACGCGTAGCCCGAAGGGCGAAGCGTGGTGGAGCCAGGCGGGATCGAACCGCCGACCTCATCATTGCGAACGATGCGCTCTCCCAGCTGAGCTATGGCCCCGAAACACGATCGCTTCGTCACGGCCGCGCGAGATTGGGAAGGCGGCCGTCAGATCGGGCGCCATTTACAGGCGGTGCCCAGTTCAAGTCAAGAACGCTCACATCGCCCGTTAGCCTTGACAGGCGGCTTCCCTTGTTTGCGCTCGGGGGAACAGATATCTAACCGGCCGACAGCTCGTTCCAGGACCCCCGGATGATACGCCTCCTAGACTTCGTCGACTGGCTTCTCGGCCTCTACGTGTTCATCCTGGTCGTTGCGGCAGTCATGTCCTGGCTGGTCGCGTTCAGCGTCATCAACGTCCGGAACGACCTGGTCCGTCAGGTGCTCTACACGCTTGATGCCCTGACAGAGCCGGCGCTGCGGCAGATTCGGCGCTTCGTGCCGCCTGCGGGCGCGCTGGATCTCTCCTTTCTTGTCCTGTTTATCCTGCTGCAGTTCATCCGTGTGGTGGTCATCCCAGGATTGCAGGGTCTGTTCATCTGACACGGTTGGCGACGCGCAATGCAGACGTCGCCAGTCAACGGGGTCTGCCGGAGCAGGCCGGCTCTGCAGCTGATTCGAATCAATGCTTCCTTGGCGGTGCTCAGTTGACGGTGTCGTCGTCGCATTGCGGGTGACGCCGCGCGGTGGCCGTGACGCCATCGACGGCGTCGAGACGCTGTCGGACGGTCGCCACGTGCTGAAGGTCCGGGTGCGCGCGATCGCCGATGGCGGCGAGGCCAATCGCGCCGTCACCGAGCTGCTGGCCAAGGCGATCGGCGTCACCAAGAAGGCGGTGCGAATCACCTCCGGCGCGACCTCGCGGCTGAAGCAGGTCGCGGTCGACGGCGATCCCGCCAAGCTCGATCAGGCCTTGCGCGCGCTCATCACACCCCATAAGCCGACCGGGACATAACGACGGAACGAAGGTCTCACCTCCCTGGAGGGCGAGGGTTCGTGCTCCCCTGGACTGTGTTGAACGACGAGGTAGAGCCATGGCTGCGCGCATCATCGATGGAAAAGTCATCGCAGCCGATCTGCGCGCGCAGGTGGCGCGCGAGGTCGAGCGGGTCAAGCGCGACCACGGCCTGACACCCGGCCTCGCCGTCGTGCTGGTCGGCAACGACCCGGCCTCCGAGGTCTATGTGCGCAGCAAGCACACCCAGACCCAGGCCGCCGGCATGGCCTCGTTCGAGCACAAGCTGCCGGCCGACGTGACCCAGGATGCGCTGCTGGCCTTGATCGGCAAACTCAACCAGGACCCGGCGGTGCACGGCATCCTCGTGCAGCTGCCGCTGCCGAAGGGCCTGGAGACCGAGATCGTGATCAACGCGATCGATCCGGCCAAGGACGTCGACGGCCTGCATCCGCACAATGCCGGCCGCCTCGCCGGCGGCCAGCCGGCGCTGGCGCCGTGTACCCCGCTTGGCTGCATCATTCTCAGCAAGACGGTGCATGCGTCGCTGGAGGGACTGAATGCGATCGTGATCGGCCGCTCCAACCTGGTGGGGCGTCCACTGGTGCAGCTGCTGCTGAACGAGAACGCCACGGTGACGATCGCGCATTCGCGCTCGCGCGATTTGCCTGCACTGACGGCGCGCGCCGATCTCGTCTACGCGGCGGTGGGCCGTCCGGAGATGGTCAAGCGCGACTGGATCAAGCCGGGCGCGACCGTGATCGACGTCGGCATCAACCGCATCCCGGCAGCTGAGGGCAAGACCAGGCTGGTCGGCGACGTCGCCTATGCCGAAGTGGCCGAAGTGGCCGGTGCGATCACGCCGGTGCCCGGCGGCGTCGGCCAGATGACGGTGGCCTGCCTGCTCGTCAACACGCTGCGCGCCGCCTGCGCCATCGCCGGCCTGCCGAAGCCTTCGGTGTGAGCTAGCCCGCGGCCGCCTGCAGCAGCCGCCGGTAGAAGCGAATCATGTCGGCATAGCCCTCGACCGACAGCCGCTCATTGGTGCCGTGAAAGCGCTTCAAGTCCTCTGTCGTCGCGCGCAGCGGCGAGAACCGGAAGATGCTGTCGGCAATGCCGGCATAGTGGCCCGAATCGGTGCCGGCGATCATCAGGCCGGGCGCGACCACCGCATCGTTGAAGATCTCGCGAATGGTGCGATTGACGAGCTGATAGGACGGGCTGGCGGTCGAGGTGACCGGCGGAGGCTCGCGGTTGCCGCGCAAGGGCGCAATCGAGATGCGGTCGTTGGCCACGGTCTGCCGGATGTGATCGATGATGCCTGCTTCCGTGTCGCCGGGCAGCAGCCGGAAATTCACCGTGGCCGAGGCGTTGCCCGGCAACACGTTGTCCTTGTCGCCGGCATTGAAGATGGTCAGCGCGGTCGTGGTGCGCACCATCGCTTCGGCCGGACCGCTCTTGGCGAACTCACTGAACAGCACCGGCTTCAACAGCCAGAGATTGGACAGCACCGCCCGGTTGATGCCGCTCATCTCCGGCGCCAGCGTATCGAACATCTCGCCGACCGCGCCGTCGATGCGCATCGGCAGACGGTTGGCCTCGAGCTTCGCCAGCGCCGCGCTCATCATGCCGATCGCGGTGTCCCTTGGCGGCATCGACGAGTGGCCCGGCGTGGCCTTGGCCGTCAGCACCAGGCTCGCATAGCCCTTCTCGGCGACGCCGACCAGCGCCGCCGGCCTGTCGAGGCCCTTGATGCCGCCCTCCGAGACCAGCAGGCCCTCGTCGATGACGAAATCCAGCCGCACGTTGCGTGCGGCGAGGGCAACCGCCATGGCCTTGGCCCCTCGGAGGCCGCCGACTTCCTCATCGTGGCCGAACGCGAAATAGACGGTTCGCTTCGGCTTGAAGCCGGCCTTGATCAGCGCCTCGGCCGCTTCGAGCATCGCATACAGATTGCCCTTGTCGTCCCAGGCGCCGCGGCCCCACACGAAACCGTCCTTGATGACGCCGGCAAACGGCGGCACGGCCCAGTCGGGCTCGGTGCCCGGTGCGATCGGCACCACGTCCTGATGGGCCAGCAGCGCGATCGGTTTGGCCGCGGCGTCGCTGCCTTGCCAGACGTAGAGCAGGCTGCGCCCGGCCACGACCTCCTGTGTCGCGGTCGCATGGAAGGCGGGGAAACTGCGCTCGATGTGGACCTTCAGCGCGGCGAAGGCATCTGCATTCAGATCGGGATCGTCGTAGCTCGAGACCGTGCGGAAGCGGACCGCCTCGGCGAGCCGCTGCGCGGCAGCTTCAGCACCGACGTCCACCTTGGGCAGCGCCGCGACCTCGATCTGGCGCGAGCTCTGGCGCAGCGTGTTGAACAGCACGATCGCGACGACGACCGCGCCCACGGCGACGACGAGCAGGACGAGATTTCGAATGAGCCTGAGCAGCCGGCGCATCGCAGAAGCTCCAACAAGACAACGGCGCCGCAGACCGGGAGCCTGCGACGCCGCGAAACTGCCTCAGAGCCGGGTCGAAAGTCCATCGCCTTTGCCAAGGCGCGGACCTCGATCGCTCATTGCTTGCGATGTCCTACTTCTTCGCAGCCTTGGCGCGCGCGATGCCCTCGGCGATCAGCTGATGGGCGTCGTCGGCATTGCCCCAGCGCAGCACCTTCACCCACTTGCCGGGCTCGAGATCCTTGTAGTGCTCGAAGAAGTGCTGGATCTGCTGCAGCGTGATCTCCGGCAGGTCCGAGTAGGTCCGGACCTTGTCGTAGCGCTGGGTCAGCTTCGAGGACGGGACCGCGATGATCTTCTCGTCGCCGCCGGCCTCGTCCTCCATCAGCAGCACGCCGACCGGCCGCACACTCATTACGGCGCCCGGCACGATCGCGCGGGTGTTGGCGACCAGCACGTCGCACGGGTCGCCGTCGTTCGACAGCGTGTGCGGGATGAAGCCGTAATTGCCGGGATAGCGCATCGCCGTATACAGGAAGCGGTCGACGATCAGCGTCCCGGCCTCCTTGTCGAGCTCGTACTTGATCGGCTCACCACCGACCGGAACCTCGATGACGACATTGACCTCGCGCGGCGGATCTTTCCCGATCGGGATGGCTTCGATGCGCATGAATGCTCCGTAGAACTTGAACTTGTGAGGGGCGGACGCTCGCGGGGAACGCTCGCATTCGCAGTCGCAAAAAAATAGCGACTGCGCAACAGCTACCTCAAGTCTGGATCTTCAGTTCAATTCACCGACACGTCAACGCTCAACGCGTCCAGAGCCCAGCTCGTTCAAGCGCAGTTAGGCCGGCTCAGTTGGTCCAGGCGAACGCGACCTTGTCCAGCGACTTCGGCCCGAAGCGCTCCGACGACCGCGCGACCATGCGGCCACCCAATGCGCGGTAAAACTCGGTGGCGGGATCGTTGTCGGACAACGCCCACACCACCATGCTCTTCAGCCCGCTCTGCGCGAGGTCGCGCTTGGCAGACTGGAAGAGCCGGCGACCGAAGCCCAGCCCCTGAAATTCCGGTCGCAGATAAAGCTCGTAGACTTCACCGTCGAAGTGCAGGCTGCGGGCGCGGTTGCGACCGTAATTGGCGTAGCCTGCCACCTTGTCGTTGAACACCAGCACGCTGACGCGGCTGCCTTTGCGGATCGCGCTGTCCCACCATTGCGGGCCGCGTCGATTGATCAGCTTCTCCAGCTCGGCGCCAGGGATGATTCCCTGGTAGGCAGAACGCCAAGCTTCATCGTGGGCTGACGCCACCGCAGCCGCATCTGCAGCCTTGGCCGGACGGACTTCGATCAGGGTTGTGCTCATGAGCGGATCAAAGCAAGTCGGCGGTCCGCCTTCAAGGTGCCACGTTAAAGATCGGTTAACCTGTGGACTTTCGGCATCACAGTGGCGGAAAGCTGTGCCGAAAAGGGACAATTTCGCAACATTGTCTAGCAGCGACGGTGCCCTGTAACCTCCGGTTCATACGTTGAACCAAAAACCAGAGGCGGCGAAGCCGGCGCGTCGGCTAGTGTGGCGCTAGCTCAACAATCTTCCCGCTTGGCTGAATGGTCCTGCTTCGCTGCGTCTCATGGTTGTTTGTGGTCGGGTTGCTAACAGGACCGAACGCCTGGGCACAGCCGTTCGGCCCGGTCTCGGCCGAAGCCGAGCCGGCGCGCCAGCAGCAATGGCTGGTGCCATCCACCCTCGCCGATCATCCGTCGCGCGCGCTGTTATATCGACCGTCCGGCGACGGACCATTTCCGCTCGCGCTGATCGCGCACGCTTCGACGCAGAACGCGCTGCGACGGGCGCAGCTGCCGCAGCCGTCCTACACGGCGCTGGCGCGCGAGCTGGTGGCGCGCGGCTATGCCGTGCTGGTGCCGGAGCGGCTCGGGCACGGCGGCACCGGCGGACCCTATGTCGAAGACCAGGGCGACTGCGCCGATCCGAACTACGAGAAAGCCGGACGCGCCACCGCCGCGGAGATCCTGCGGGCGCTGGCCTTCATGCGCGAGCAATCGTTCGTGGCGAAAGGCGGCGCCGTGATCATCGGTCATTCCGCCGGTGGTTTGGGCGCGCTGGCGCTTGCCGATCAGTCGCCTCGGACCATCGCTGCGATCGTCGCGTTTGCGCCTGGCCGGGGCGGCCATGCCGACGACGTCCCCGGGCGAGTCTGCGCCGAGCCGCGCTTGCGCGACGCCATCAGCGTTTTCGGGCGCAACGCGCGCGTGCCCGTCACATGGCTCCTCGCCGCCAACGACAGCTACTTCCCGCCGGATTTGTCGCAACGGCTCGCCGCTACATTCCAGGCCTCTGGCGCCCGCGTAAGCTTCAGCGTGTTGCCGGCGACGGGCGACGATGGCCACTGGCTGATCGAGCGTGATGACGGTGTCAAATCAGCTGCGGCTTCGCTCGCCGGCGCACTGGCTGCCCCGCCGATATATCGCTCGGCGCACCGGAAGCAGCACAACTAGCAGGACACGATGACGCTATATTTCCTCGTCAAGTATCTCCACGTGCTCGGCGCCATCGTGATCCTCGGCACCGGCACGGGAATCGCGTTCTTCATGCTGATGGCGCATCTGAGTGGCGAGGCCGCGTTCATCGCGCGCACCGCAGGCGTGGTGGTGATCGCGGACATGCTGTTCACGCTGTCGGCGGTGCTGTTGCAGCCGGTCACGGGCGGCACCTTGATGTGGTTGTCGTCGACGGCAATGAGCGAGAGATGGCTGCTGGCCTCGCTCGCGCTCTACGCCATCGCCGGTCTGTTCTGGGTGCCCGTGATCTTCATGCAGATCGAGCTGCGCGATCTCGCGCGCGCCGCTGATAGCCGCGCGGAGCTACTGCCGCCGCGCTACTTCATCGTCTTCCGCCGCTGGTTCCTGTGCGGCATCCCCGGCTTCGGTGCGGTCATGGCCATACTCTGGCTGATGATCGCAAAGCCGTTCTGAGAGGATGCGCATGATGCCTTCCACCACCCCGCGCGTTCTCGTGCTTGGCGCGTCCGGGCTGATCGGCCGCTTCGTGACCGACGATCTGCGCCGGCGTGGCCTGACGGCGATCGGAATCGCGCGCGCGCTGTCGGCCTCGCAGCGCGTGTCGTCACTCGATATCGAGCTGCCGATCATGGCCCTGGACGCGCCCGCGCTGGCGGCGTTGATGCGCGCGCATGAGACCGACGTCGTCGTCAATTGCCTCGGCGTGCTGCAGGACGGACCGGGCAGCGACACCAACGCCGTGCACCATCAGTTCGTCGCGCGCCTGCTCGACGCGATCGCTGCCTGCGGCCGCAGCGTGCGTCTGATCCAGATTTCGATTCCCGGCACGGCCGACGAGGATCACACCGCCTTCGCTACTACCAAGCGCGAAGCGGAGCGGCTGATCGCCGCCTCGAACATTCCGCATGCGATCCTGCGCCCGGGCTTCGTGATCGCGCCATCGGCCTATGGCGGCAGCGCGATGGTGCGCGCGCTCGCAGCGTTTCCGATCGATCTGCCGGCGAAGGACGCCGCGACGCCGTTCCAGCCGGTGGCGGTCGCAGACATCGCAGCCACGATCGCCTGGCTCGCCTTGCGGCCGATCGACGAGGCGGCGACACGCGCGATCAGTTGGGACCTGATGCAGCCGGAGCCGGTCACGCTCGGCGATGTCATCGGCGCTTTCCGCCGCAGCTTCGGCACCGAGAATTGGCGCGGCGCGACGATGCCGGCCGTGCTGATCAATCTCGGCGCGATCGCCGGTGACCTCTGCAGCCGTCTCGGCTGGATGCCGCCGATGCGTACCACTGCGATCGCCGAGCTTCGCCGCGGCGTGCGCGGCGAGCCCGCGCCGTGGCTCGCGGCGACCAGCATCGCGCCGACAGGCCTGACCGACGCCGTCGGCGCCCATGGCGCGACCATCCAGGACAAATGGTTTGCGCGGCTGTTCCTGATGAAGGCGCTGATCATCGCGAGCCTGGTGCTGTTCTGGATCGCCTCCGGCAGCATCGCGCTGTTCATCTCGTTTCCAGCCACCACCGCGATCCTCACCACGCGCGGCTGGTCCGAGAGTTTTGCGATCCCGTTCGCGGCGATCACCAGCATGATGGACATCTCGGTCGGCCTGTTGATCGCATTCCGCAAAACGGCGGCTTTCGGCCTCGCTGCCGGCATCTTCGTCTCGCTCGGCTACATGCTTGGATGTGCCGTGCTCACGCCCGATCTCTGGCTCGAGCCGCTCGGCGCCCTGGTGAAGACGGGGCCTGCGATCGTGCTGATGCTCGTGGGACTGCTGATGATGGACAATCGATGATGAGCCAATGGCCCGATGACGACGTGATCCTCTATGACGGCGTCTGCGTGTTCTGCTCGCGCTGGGTGCAGTTCGTCATCGCGCGTGACACCGCCGGACGTTTTCGCTTCACACCGATCCAGTCGCCCTACGGAACGCGTCTAGCTCGGGCGTTCGGCATCGATCCTGATGAGCCCGACACCAATGCCGTGATCCATGGCGGCAAGGCCCATCTGAAATCCGATGCGGCACTCACCGTGCTGTCGAACCTGTCGGGCTGGGGCTGGACGCGCGCGTTGTTCGCCGTGCCGAAGCCGCTGCGCGACGCCGTCTACAGCGTCGTCGCCCGCAACCGCTATCGCATCTTCGGCAAGTTCGACTCCTGCTTCGTGCCGGACGCGGAGCTGCGGAAGCGGGTGCTGGAGCAATAGAGACGTCGGGCAAACCAGCACCATTGATCGATTGAAACGAACGATATATCCGCTATAATTTGTTGGATCGATTGATTTGAGCATGAAATTCTCTTCCAAACCGCCGGTTTGGGAGAGTTTTCCATGGCTGCCCCGTCACACGATCTGACCGCCGATGCGCCCAACGTCGCTCGACATCGAGCTATCCGCCTCTCACCGGCACGCATCTCGCCGCTGCTGCCCGGCGTCGCGCTGTCGGCTGCGATCGCGGCAGGCGCCTTCGGGCTGCGTCTGCTGCCGGGGCTCGGGATGTTCAGCCCGATGATCCTTTCGATCGTGACAGGCATGGCGCTGCACAACATCGTCGGCACGCCGGCGCTGATGAAGCCGGGTGTCGCATTCTCGATGCGCCGCGTGCTGCGGCTCGCGATCATCCTGCTCGGCCTGCAGCTGACCGCGGCCCAGGTGGTCGAAGTCGGCGGCCGCGGGCTCTTGGTGATCGCGCTGAGCCTGGCCGGCACCTTCCTGTTCACGGTAGGAATCGGCCGGCTGCTCGGCGTCGACCGCAAACTGGCGGAGTTGATCGCCGCGGGCACCTCGATCTGCGGCGCCTCCGCCGTCATCGCAACCAATACCGTCACGCGCGCACCCGACGAGGATGTCGCCTATGCGGTCGCCTGCGTCACCGTGTTCGGCTCGATCGCGATGATCGTGTATCCCCTGCTCCCGGCATTGCTGCATCTCGACGCACATGCCTTTGGCCTGTGGAGCGGGGCCTCGATCCATGAGATCGCCCAAGTCGTCGCGGCCGCGTTTCAGGAGGGGCAGCAGGCCGGTGAGTTCGGCACGATTGCCAAGCTCGCGCGCGTGATGCTGTTGGCCCCGGTGGTGCTGACGCTAGGCGTGCTGGCGACGCGCCGGGCGCGCCGTGGCGGTCATGGCCACGCCAGCGCGCAGCCGCCGCTGCCCTGGTTCGTGTTCGGCTTCATCGCACTGGTCGGCGTCAACAGCGTCATCACCGTGCCGCCCGAGGCCAAGATGATCATCGTGACAACGACCACCTTCCTGCTGTCGATGGCGCTCGCCGCGATGGGGCTGGAGACGGATTTTGCCAAGCTCAAAGCCAAAGGCCTGCGGCCGCTGGCGCTCGGCTTCGCGGCCTTCCTGTTCATTGCGGGCTTCAGCCTGGCGCTGGTAAAACTGACGAGCTAGGAGACCATGTGACGCTCGAGCAGCTCCGGATCTTCGTTGCGGTCGCGACGCGCGAGCACGTCACCCAGGCGGCGCGCGAGCTCAATCTGACCCAATCGGCGACGTCGGCGGCCGTCGCCGCGCTCGAAGCGCGCTACCAGACAAAGCTGTTCGATCGGGTCGGCCGCCGCATCGTGCTCACGGCAGCCGGCAAGGCGTTTCTGACGGAAGCCAAAGCGGTGCTCGCGCGCGCCGCCACAGCCGAGACCGTGCTCGACGATCTCGCCGGGCTGAAGCGCGGGCAGCTCGCGCTGGCGGCGAGCCAGACCATCGCCGGCTATTGGCTGCCGGCCTTCATTCACCGTTTCAACACCGCGCATCCGGCGATCAAACTGCAGCTCTCGATCGGCAACACCGAGCAGGTGGCAGACCGGGTGCGGGAGGGCTCTGCCGATCTCGGCTTCGTTGAGGGGGATGTCAACGATCCCGTGTTGGCGGCAGAGCCGATTGCCGAGGACGAGATGGTGCTGGTCGGGCCGATCGATCATCCGCTGTGTCGGGCGTCGTCGGTGACATCAGGCGATCTCAAGGCGGCGCGCTGGGTGCTGCGCGAGCAGGGTTCCGGTACGCTTGCGGCCCTGGAAGCGGCGCTTGGCCGGTTCGGGATCATACAATCAGAACTCGATGTGGCGTTTGACCTGCCCTCCAACGAGGCCGTGCGCGGCGCAGTCGAAGCCGGCGCCGGAGTCACGGTGTTGTCGCGGCTGGTGGTGATGCGCGGGGTCAAGGCAGGGCTGCTTGCGATCGCCCCGATCGATCTGCCCAAGCGCCACTTCTACAGCCTGCGGCACCGCGAGCATCACCAGACCCAGGCGGCACGGGAGTTCTTGCGGGTCGTGAGGGAGGCGGTCGCTGTTTGAGGCACCGTCATCGCGAGCGCAGCGAAGCGATCCAGGATTCTCACCACCGGCGTGGCCCCTGGATGGCTTCGCTGCGCTCGCAATGACGGCGGACGGCTAGTGCTTGCCCAACGCAGCCAGCGCTCCCTTTGCCGCCCGCTCACCCGAGTCGCGGGCGCCATGGGCGGTCGAGAAGAAGTCCGACGGCGTGGCCTCGCCGGCGAAGAACAGGCGGTCGTCGACCGGCGCGGCGAGCACGGCGCGCTTGCCGGCGTGGCCCGGCAGCGCGTGCGAATAGGCGCCGCGGGCGAAGGGATCGGCGCTCCAGCGGGACTCGGCGAGCGACCGCAAGCTCTTGCGGATGTCACTGCCGAGCAGCGCCACGACGTCGTCGATCGCCTGCGCCGCCAAAGCGCCCTCCCCCGCAGCCTCGATCTCGCGCGCGAAGCTGCCGCCATAAAACCCTTCGATGCAGGGCTGGCCGAACGGGCGCAGCTGGAAGCTGCCGACGCGCGCGGTGTGGCTGCGGCCGCGCATCCCGGAATCCTGCGGCAGGTGCTCCCAGCCGTCGAGCGCCAGCGTGACCTTGTTGTCGAGGCCGAGCGGCAGGCCGCTGGCTGCTTCGACTTTCGCCGGCAACGCCGGCGTGAAGCGGAGCGCTTCGTCGGCGATGAGGTTGGTCGACACGGTGACGATGACCTTGTCGGCTGTTAGCGTGCCCCGTGACGTCGTCAGCCGGACGCGCTTGTCGCTGTGATCGATCAGCGTGACATTGCAGTTCAGCGCGACCGGCAGGCCGGCGCCGAAGCGAGCGACCAGCGCGCCGTAGCCATGGCGCACGCGCCAGTTCAGCTCGGTGTCCTCATAGGCCTCGAAATCGAGCAGCGACATCTGGTCGAGCTCGCAGCCGTTGAGATAGGTGCAGATCGCATCGATCATGCCGTTCCAGCGATTGCCGGGCTCGAGGCAGATGCTGGCCGGCGCGTCGCGGCCGCTCGCGGCAGCCTCGGCGGTGCGCGTGAAGAAGGCCTCCAGCGCGCGCAGAAAATCCTCGCGCTCTGCGCGGGGGAATGCGGCTTCGTAGGCCTGGTCGCGCCACGGCGGGCGGGATTTGTCGATGGAGAAGGAGAGTTGCTCGGCGATGGCGACGAAGGAGTTGCGGTCGGCGGAATGCAGCCAGCCGCAGCCGAGATCGAACGTCACGTCGGGCGAGGCCATGACGGTGTGGGCCCGGCCGCCGATGCGGTCTCGTGCTTCGAGCACGATGAAGGAGACGCCCTTGTCGCGCAACGCATGCGCGGCGCCCAGGCCGGCTGCGCCGGCGCCGATGATGGCGATGTCGATGGAGGATGGGAAAGACATCGGCTCATCCAGCTCCGTCGTCATGGCCGAGCTTGACCCGCCCGCGCGGGCCGTAGCCACTTCGGCGGCGAGGGCCCGGGCATCCAAGCTCGTCCTTGCAAGCATCTAAAACGTGGATGGCCGGGACAAGCCCGGCCATGACGTCGTCGAGAGCCAGGAATTGATTACGCCACCGCTTCCTTGGCCTTCTCCGCGCGCTTGCGCTCGTTCGGATCCAGGTGCTTCTTGCGCAGACGGATCGACTTCGGCGTGACTTCGACCAGCTCGTCGTCCTCGATATAGGCGAGCGCCTTTTCGAGCGTCATCTTGATCGGGGGCGTCAGCCTGACCGCTTCGTCCTTCGACGTGGTGCGGATGTTGGTCAGCTGCTTGCCCTTGAGGACGTTGATCTCGAGATCATTGTCGCGGGTGTGCTCGCCGACGATCATGCCGCGATAGACCTTCCAGCCCGGCTCGATCATCATCGGGCCGCGGTCCTCCAGCTTGAACATCGCATAGGCCACCGCCTCGCCCTGGTCGTTCGAGATTAGCACGCCGTTGCGGCGGCCCTGGATCTCGCCCTTGTAGGGCGCATAGTTGTGGAACAGGCGGTTCATGATCGCGGTGCCGCGGGTATCCGTCAGCAGCTCGCCCTGATAGCCGATCAGGCCGCGGGTCGGCGCGTAGAACACCAGGCGCAGACGGTGACCGCCGGACGGCTTCATTTCGATCAGCTCGGCGCGGCGCTCGCTCATCTTCTGCACGACGACGCCGGAATGCTCCTCGTCGACGTCGATCACGACCTCCTCGATCGGCTCCAGGGTCTGGCCGGTCGCCGGGTCCTTCTGGAACACGACGCGCGGACGCGACACCGACAGCTCGAAGCCTTCGCGGCGCATGGTCTCGATCAGGATCGCGAGTTGCAATTCGCCGCGGCCCGCCACGTCCATCGAGTCCTTGTCGTCGGCCTCGCGGACGCGCAGCGCGACGTTGCCCTCGGCCTCGCGCAGCAGGCGGTCGCGGATCATGCGGCTGGTGACCTTGTCACCCTCCGTGCCCGCCAGCGGCGAGTTGTTGACGATGAACGACATCGACACGGTCGGCGGATCGATCGGCTGCGCCGGCAGCGGGATGTCGACGCTGGGATCGCAGAAGGTGTCGGCGACGGTGCCCTTGGTCATGCCGGCGATGGCGACGATGTCGCCCGCCTCGGCGTCATCGAGCGGCGTGCGCTCGAGGCCGCGGAACGCCAGGATCTTGGTGATGCGGCCCTGCTCGATCATCTTGCCGTCGGCGGCCAGCACCTTGATCTGCTGGTTCGGCTTCAGGGTGCCGGACGAGATGCGGCCGGTGATGATGCGGCCAAGATAGGGGTTGGCCTCGATGATAGTGCCGATCATGCGGAACGGCCCCTCCTCGGTGCGCGGCGGCGGCACGTGGCGCAGCACCAGTTCGAACAGCGGCTCCATGCCGCGGTCCTGCGGACCTTCCGGCTTGTCGGCCATCCAGCCCTGCTTGGCCGAGCCGTACAGGATCGGGAAGTCGAGCTGCTCCTCGGAGGCGTCGAGCGCCGCGAACAGATCGAACACCTCGTTGATGACCTCGGTCGGACGGGCGTCCGGGCGGTCGACCTTGTTGATGACGACGATCGGCTTGAGGCCGACCTTGAGCGCCTTGGAGACCACGAACTTGGTCTGCGGCAGCGGGCCCTCGGCGGCGTCGACCAGCACCAGCGCGCCATCCACCATATTCAGGATGCGCTCGACCTCGCCGCCGAAATCGGCGTGGCCGGGGGTGTCGACGATGTTGATGCGGGTGTCCTTCCACTGCACCGAGGCGGCCTTGGCCAGGATGGTGATGCCGCGCTCGCGCTCCAGGTCGTTCGAGTCCATGGCGCGCTCGGCGACCTTCTGGTTCTCGCGGAAGGTACCTGACTGCTGCAGGAGGCGGTCGACCAGGGTGGTCTTGCCGTGGTCGACGTGGGCGATGATGGCGATGTTGCGAAGATTCATGGTCGGTGTCTTCTAAGCTTTCTGGAGCTCGTGCTCTGTCCCCGGCGGGGCGCGCGCTTTATGATAGTCGAATCAAGCTTTTAGCTTTGCGACGCGCGCTCGCGAAACTCGGTTCGGCGGCCGGGGCCGGCAGCCCCAAATAGGAAACCCGGCCATTCGACCGGGCAGACCTCACGCGTTGCGGCGCAATATATGCAAAAAATGCCAAAAAACAATGACTGCTTTCAGGAATGAGGAGCGGCTCCGGGCGGCGGGCCATTCGCCGGATCCGTGGACGCTTCAGCCAGCCAACGCTGCCGGGCCGCACGAAAACAGAGAATCCCGATCGCCCCGGCTGGCAACCCGATCGGAAGCAGCACCGACGGCATGTCGTTGATCCAATACAGCCGGCTGAAGCCGTAGACGACCAGAAACAGGCCGGGGATCAGCAGCACGATCCCGCTCGCCATGAGCAGGCCGGCAAGACCGTCTGGCCTCGCGCGGACCCACCACAGCGCGGCAACACCAAAACCTCCCAGGGCGAATCCTGCCAGCAGCGAACTCGGGTCACCGATATGCGTGATTTCGCCGAGGGCGCCCAATCCGAAAAACGTCGAATAGGCACCCGGCAGCAGCAGAACGAATCCGGCGAGCAGCATGAAGCTCGGCAGGCAGCCGCTCGCAGCTGCCGTTCCTGGCTCCGGACGGTTTGGCGCAGCGGCGCGCAAGCGATGGTGCGCATAAAGAATCAGGCCGGCCCCGATGATCGAAGCGGCCAGCCCATCGAGGAAGAAGCCGAAGTACCCGCCCATGTTCCAGCGCACGTAGAAGACGAAATAGATCGCTGCGTAGAGTCCCCATGCGATCAGCCCGAGGCTGCCGACCATGATCAGCAGAGTGTGGCTGCCATTGCGCGTCGGCCCCGGCTCATCCGGAACGCCGCCCGGCGGGCCCTTCCAACGCTCCTTCGGCAGCGGCGGAATGGGGCGGTTTGCGTCCGACCCGGGACGTTCGGGTGACGTCATGCGAACGGCCTCAGCCCCAGCGGCGGCGCACCGCCAGCACGACGATCACGAGTCCCGCAATGGCCATCCCGGCCAGGATCGCTCCGGGGCCGAACAAGCCGCCGAACTCGTTCCACTCGCGGCGCATGAAGGCCATGGTGCAGCCGAACGGAAACATCAGGGCGAGGCCGCCCAGGATCGCTCCGACCGTCGCTACGAGGCCTGCCGGCTCGTGGACGCGACGCACCTCCTCCAGGAAGGGCGACAGCGGTGGACGGCGCTTGAACGGGTCATCATCCATGGCGGCGCGGCATCATCAGGCGAATGGCAACAAAGACGATGAGCAGGCCGATCAGGGCTGCAAAGAATAGAACGCCATAGATGGGAGTCGCCGAACTCGGTACACGCTCCCCTGTCACCAAGCATAGCAAGCCCGGCGCGAGCAGCGCCAGCCCGATTAGCAACATCAGGATCGACAGCAAAATCCTGAAGAAGCCCCAAACGGCAGACGGCTGCGACGGTGTCACGGGTCGTTCCGCTCAACACGCCAGCGCCGCACTGCGCGAACGATCAACAAGACTCCGACAATGGCCGCGCCGATGAACAGCAGCCCGATCGGATCGACCAGGTCGCTACGGGTGATCTGACCGGGGAAGACGACGAGGACGCACGCGGCGGGAAAAAGAAGGATCAGGCCACCAAAGAGCCCGAGCGCTGCCAGGCAGCCAGACCGTTGCCGCTGTGGCGGAAGCTCGGGGGGTAGGATGGGACGTTCACTCATGACTTTGGTTTTCGCATCGTAACGAACGCCGCGATGACCAGCGCAAGGCCGATGGCGGCAACGATCGAGGCCCGCCCGGTCCAGGGAGCCCCCGCGGGAGCGGTGACGACGCACAATCCACTCGGCAGAAACAGGATCCATCCGAATATCAGCAAAAACGCGATCCCGCAGCCGTTGCGTTGCTCTGGCGGCGTCGGCGGTGCGGGACCGTTGGCGCTCCGATCACTCATCCGCGCCCTTCGCCAGCCGCGCGCGGATGCCGTGGATGGCGCCGTTGCGGTAGAACAGATTGTAGGTGTCGAACGGGATGATCTCGCCGCGCTCGGTGACGAAATGAATGCAGGAGCGCTTGACGTTGCCGACGCAGAAATTGAAGCGGTCGAGAAACTGCACGATGGTGACGCGGAAGACGTGCTCATAGCCGAGATTGTCGGGCACCTGCACGGACGGCAGGCAGCAGAGGAATTCGGCGACGCGCTCGCCGGTGTTGAACGGCCCCGATGACAGCGAGAACAGCTCGACGAATTTTTCCCGCAGCACCGGATATTTTTCCGGGCTGATCGTGTTCGGCATGACCGACAGCAGTTCCGCCTCGGGCACCATCGAGGTCAGGGGCAGCACATTGGTGCCGTTGCGCAGGCCGTAGCCGATCGAGATGCTCTCGGGATTGCACGGCAGTGGGATCATATCGTTGTCGCCGAACACGCCGGTCTCGATCACGCGGCGGCGGATTTCCGACAGCATGATGCGGTCGGTCTGCTTGTTGAAATCAGCGTTGCGGCCGGCATCCTGCACCGGCTGCAGGGTTACGCCGCGCACGCAGGACCACTGCAGCGCGTGGCGGACGATGTCGCCGATCTCGTCGTCATTGACGCCGCGCTTGATGGTCGCGACCAGCGTCGTCGAGATGCCGGCGCGCTCGAGATTTTCCAGGGCCTGCTGGCGGATGCGGCGCAAATCGGCGCCGCGAATGTTGGTGAGGCCGGCGCGCGACAGCGAGTCGAACTGCAGATAGACCTCGAGGCCGCGCTTGTTTTCGGCGAGCCGTGTCACGAACTCCGGCTCGCGCGCGATGCGCAGGCCGTTGGTGTTGATCATGACGTGGCGGATCGGGCGGGCGCGCACCGCGGCGAGGATATCGAAGAAGTCAGGATGCAAGGTGGGCTCGCCGCCGGAGATCTGCACCAGGTCCGGCTCACCTTCGCTTTTCACCAGCGCGTCCAGCATCCGCTCGACCGTGGCCAGCGGCGTGAAATGCGCGCGCTGCGGCGACGACTCGGCGAAGCACACCGGGCAGGTCAGGTTGCAGTGATCGGTGATCTCGATCAGCGCCAGGCAGGAATGCTGCTCATGGTCCGGGCACAAGCCGCAATCATAGGGGCAGCCATATTCGGTGCGGCGCTGGAAGCTCAGCGGCGTGTCGCCGGGCTTGATGAACGACTTGCAGCGCCGCCAATACGCCGCGTCGTCCGAGACCAGCGTCGACTGCACGCCATGCTCCTTGCAGCGCTTCTCGTACCAGACCTCGTTGTCGACGATCTGGATCTTGGTCGGCACCAGCTCAAGACAGGTCTCGCAGAGGGATTGCGTCTGCCCCCAGAACACATAGGAGCGCGATTTACGCAGTGGCGCGTTCATGCAGGGCCTTCGGTTCGGGCGCGGTCGCCAGCATGACCACGGCGTAGACCGCAATGGCGAGCGACAGCAGATGAAACAGGGTGAGCGGGCCGATCACCGGCCCATAGGGCTTGAGAAATTCCCAGGCGAAGCGCTGCACGCCGTAGACGAGCAGCGCGAGATAGAAGCCGTTGGCGATGATGGCCGCGTTGCCCCTGAGCACCGCCACGACATAGAGCACGGCGAATGCCGCCATCGCCAGGCTTTCATAGAGCTGGACCGGATGGCGCAGGATCCCGTCGCCGAAATCATGTCCCCACGGCAACGCCGTCGGCGTGCCGTAGGTGAAATCGTCGAGGCCAGCCGCGTAGCAGCCGATGCGGCCGACCGCGATGCCGATCGCGAGCGGCAGCGCGAAGCGCGCGCCGGTGCGCAGGACGATGCCGTGCTGCCATTTGTACAGCTCGACCGCGACGATGCCGCCGGCGAGCGCCCCCTCGACCGAACGCGCCAGTCCCGGCATCCCGGAGAGCCACAGGTTCAGCGTGCCGAACAGATAGGCGCCGACACCGGCGCCGAACACCAGCGCGGCGACATAGGACCATTCGGTCGACTGCTTGGGAAAGCTCACATGGGCGACACGCGTGAGCCACCAGCCGGCGGCAGCGGCGCTCAGCCAGGCGGCAACATCGAAGATCGCGTGGAGAACGGCCCCGTCCATGACTCCCATCGTCCGGTTGCAGCCGGACTATGGCAAGTTCCACGCAGCAAAGGCAATGGCGCGCTGCGCTCAGCTGGCGGCGGCCTGCTCGGTTGGATAGACGCCGCGCAAGACCTCCTCGAAGTGGGTCTTGACCGCCTCGTTGCACAGGCAGGAGCGCCGCTTCAGCGCCTCGAAATCCCGCACCATGAAGGCGCCGCGCCGCGTGTCGAGGATGCCTTCGGTCCGGAAAGTCTGGACAACCCGGCTCACATAGCTGCGGCCGACGCCCAGCAGCGTGCCCAGTTGCTCATGGGTCAGCGGCACGATCGGTTCACCGTCGGTACGATCCATCGCCGCAACGATCCATTTCGCCGTGCGCTGCTCGATCGAATGGATGGCGTTGCAGGCGGTCGACTGGAACATCTGCGCCAGCATGCAGTCGGCGTAGCGCGCGAACACGTTGCGCAGCGTCTTCGACTGCAGCTTGGCGGCGGCAAGCCGCGACAATGGCAGGCGCGCAAACGGTCCGCCGAACTTGACGACGATCCGCGTATAGGCCGGCAGGAAGCCCTCGCTGACGATGCCGCCGACCGCCCCTTCGCGGCCGACCAGGATGGTTTCGACGTCGCGGCCGTCCTCGTTGGGCACCAGATAGGAGGTGAGCGCCGGTCCGCAGGGGAAATGCACGATCTGCACGTCATCGCCAGGGCGATAGAGCAGCTCGTTGGGCGCAGCCGCGTCCTCCACGAGGTAGGGCGCGATCAACGCGTAGTCGGCCGGGCTCAACCGCCGCAGCAGGTTGTTGTAGGGCCGCTCCCGCGTCAGTGTCGTCACACCTTGGTTCAGCATCGTCGCTCCCCGCGCCGTACGCATGTGCGTGATCCGTGCCCCTTGTGTTCACAAGTGCACCGACACAGGAACTCGGATATGCTGCGATCGGTTCCAGGAACCCGCCGGTGCGCTTAAGACGAGGCACCGGCCGCGGGGCCGTCCTTCACCCTGGAACCCCGCAGATCATGACCAGCTCGCAAGCAGGCGTGCCCGAGTTCTATCAGGATGTGCTGGTCGTCGAAGACGACCCGATCATCGCGCTCGGTCTGGAAGACACCATCTCCGATTTCGGCATTGCCATCGTGAGGGTTGCAGCGAACGTCGCCGCCGCACTCGCGATGATCGAGCAGCGCGTCCCGCAATTCGCGCTGCTCGACGTCGGTCTCGTTCGCGAGCAGAGCTTCGCGATCGCCGAACGGCTGATGGTGCTCGGCATTCCCTTCGCATTCTCGACCGGCTATGGCGCCGATCGCGTGCCTCCCGCCTTCTCCGACCGGCCGCGGCTGCCGAAGCCGTGTCCGACAGATGCGTTGGAGGCCGTGCTGCGGCGGCGGGAGTAGTTTCCGCCGCCGCGTCCGGACGAGAGCTCTCAGCCCAGTCTGGGGTCGAGCGTCGTCGACCACAGCGCGACGTCGGCGCGGTCGCGCAAGGTCACCGTCATCTGCCCGCTCTCGCCGTCGATCTTGACGTGGCCGAAGAACTGCATGCCGGCCGACGGCGGCAGGTTCTGCTTGTCGAGGCCGGGCGCCTTGATGAAACGCACCTCGGGACCGAACGTGTTGTCGAGCTCGTTCGGACCGAACGTGCCGGCATGGAGCGGGCCCGACACGAACTCCCAGAACGGTTCGAAGTCCTGGAATTGCGCCTTGTTCGGATCATAATAGTGCGCGGCCGCGTAGTGCACGTCCGCCGTCAGCCACACCGTGTTCTGGATCGGCGCCGTCTTGATGAAGCGCAGGATCTCGGCGATCTCGAGCTCGCGGCCGCGCGCCGGACCGTTGCCCTGCGCGAACGCCTCCGAGCCCTTCTTGTTGGCCGCATCGTCATACACGATGATGCTGAGCGGCATGTCGGACGCGATCACCTTCCAGGTCGCGCGCGAGTTCAGCAGCGCCTGCTTCAGCCAGCGCATCTGCTCCGGCCCGATGAAATAGGACGCCGGACCATAGGTCTCCTCGAGATTGGGGCCGTTGGCGCCGCGATAGCTGCGCTCGTCGAGCACGAACACGTCGAGATGCGGGCCGTAGTTGATGGTGCGGTAGACGCGGCCCGGTTCGACGATGCTCTCGCGCATCGGATACATCTCGTGGAAGGCGCGCGCGGCGCGGGCCGCGAGCAGCTGGATGTTGCGCTCCTTGTAGACGGCGGGCAGCTCCTTGGAGGCCGACCAGTTGTTGGTCACCTCATGGTCGTCCCACTGCACGAAGATCGGCACCTCGGCATTGAAGGCGCGGACATTCGCATCGAGGAAATTGTATTTGTGAGCGGCGCGGAATTCGTCGAGCGTCTCGGCGACCTTGGCCTTCTCTTCGATCGTGAGGTTCTTCCAGACCTTGTTGTCCGGCAGCTTGACCTCGGACTTGATCGGGCCGTCGGCATAGATGGTGTCGCCGGAATGCAGGAAGAAATCCGGCCGATGCTTCTTCATGGTGGCGAAGGTGAACATGCCGCCATCGTCGGGATTGATGCCCCAGCCCTGCCCGGCGACGTCGCCGCCCCAGACGAAGGAGACGTCGCGCTTGTTGCCGGGCGCGGTGCGGAAGCGGCCGACCACCGCCTCGCTCTCGACGGCGGTATGCGCCAAGTCGCGGAATTTGACGCGGTAGAAGATGTCCTGGCCGCTCGGCAGATTGTCCAGCAGCATCTTGGCGGTGAAGTCGCTTTCCGGGAGCGCCGCGATCGGCGGCAGGCTGCGCGCGTTCTTGAACGACTCGGTCGTCGCCACCTCGACCATCATCTGCGACGGACGATCGGCACGCGCCCAGACGACGCCGCCGTCCATGCCGACGTCGCCCGACTGGACGCCATGCGTGATCTGGGGCCGGTCGGCCGCCCGGCTCAGATAGGGCATCGACAGCGTGGTGACGCCGGCCGCGGCCGCCGTCGTCAGGAAGCGGCGGCGAGACAGCGTGCGGAGCTGCGGGCGTGGAAAATGGACGGTCATGCTGGTCTCCAGGTCGGACGGCGCACCGACGCGCGCGGGTGTGCGCCCGCAGACCTAGAAAAATTTGATGACGCTGCGATTACAGGACGCGCCCCGGCAGCCGCTTGGCCGCCGCCGCGGCGACGTATCAGGTGCCGGCGGCGCGCAGCTGCGCCCCGGTCCGCTGCAGGTTGGCCGGCATGCTCATCAGGATCAGCTTGCGATCGGCAACCGCATTGTGGAACTGTTCGAGCGCGATGTTGAAGGCCGTCAGCGCGGCATGCTCGATGGCGCCATCCTCGAAACAGGTCAGCGTGTTGCGCAGGATCTCGTCGGCCTCGCTCTGCAGCTGGTCGAGCTCCTCGGTCGAATCGCTCTTGCGGGCGATGCTGATCATCTCCAGCAGGCGGTCGCGCAGCGACGTGTTGATCGTGCGCTCGTCGCGCTTGAGATAGCCGGCGAACCAGGCGCCCGCCGAGCCCATCGCCGACAGGGCCATCAGCGCCCACCAGATGTAGTCGCTGTAGCGATCGAGGAAGGTCTTCTCCTCGCCGTCCACGAAGGCGGCCGCGCCGGGATGGGCGGGGATGGCGGCGTCCTTGTCGGTGTCCGGGGTCTCGATCTTGGCGGCGAGCGGGAATTCCGACATCAGCTGCTGGCGCACCGAGAACAGCTGATGGGTGAACGCCGAGACCGTCGCGTCGGACAAGCCCTTCCGCGCCACGATATGGTGGGTGAAGCTGAT
This sequence comes from Bradyrhizobium sp. HKCCYLS2038, assembly GCF_051167655.1. NCBI lineage: Bacteria > Pseudomonadati > Pseudomonadota > Alphaproteobacteria > Hyphomicrobiales > Nitrobacteraceae > Bradyrhizobium > Bradyrhizobium sp. HKCCYLS2038. The sequence continues at coordinate 816,790 of NZ_JBNPTM010000004.1, forward strand.
GGTCTTGACCTCGTCCTCGGGGCGATCGGGCGAGCCGCCGAAGGCGCCCGCCGGAATGTCAGCGGATTCGTATTCCGGGTGGTTCTGCGCGATGGCCTCGGCCGAGTCGATTGCCAGGAAGGTCGGCACGCCGCCCTCCTTGGTGGCCGCAGCGATGGCATCGGCGGTGATCTTGCTGTTGATCGGTCCGGCGGCGAGATAGGCGTCGGCCTTCTGGCTGCGCACCGCCTCGGCCGCCTCCGAGATCGGAAACTGCACGAACTCGACCTTGCTGGCATCGACGCCATACTGGTGCAGGACCACCTTCAGCAGGTTCACATTGGCCGGGGTCCGACCGATGATTCCGACCTTGTGGCCGGCCAGCTGCGAGATCTTGGTGATCTTGGTGCCGCCCTTGCGCCCCTTGCCCTTCGCGGCCGGAGGCACGAAGAGAACGGCAACGTTCTTGCGCAGCGTGGCGACGGCCTGCGCGTTCTTCGGCACTTCGAGGTCACCGCGGACGATGGCGAGATCGACCTTGGCCGCCGCCAGCGCTTGCGCGCTCTCCGCCGCGCCTTCGGTGGGAACGGGGCGAAGCCGGACCGACGCATGCGACTGGGAGAACGCCTGGGTCAGGGCCTGGACCACCTTGAGATCGTCGCTGTTCGGCGGCCCGACGGCGATCTTCAGCGTCACCGGCCGCATCGCGAAATAGTAGGCGCCCGCCAGCGCACCGATGATCGCGAGGATCCCGGCGATGACGATGAACACGGCAGGGCGCATCTGCGAGCGCTGCGCTGGCGTGGTCTGAGGGTCTACCAGGTCCGGTCCTCCGGTCGTCGGATGGCGCGAAAGCAACGCCAGGCGCGGCTTGGTCCCGCCTTCTCCTTCGCTAGGGGTAAACTGTAGCAAATTTCTTGTCTCGCCGGGGTGACATCTCCGTCATGGTTACTACCCCCCGACTGAGCGGGGATCGGGGCCGTTCCGTGGCCCGACCGCGTCGGCGCCACAAGGCTCTGATCCGGATGCCTTTTCTGGTAAGCTGGGGCTGCGGCAGAGTGACGCCGGAAATGTTTCGGACCCCGTAGAGACCCGGATCGCCATCGGGCGCGTGGACCGTCCGCAGCTGAATGGGAGGTCGACATGGCGGAGCGATTGGCAAATGAGGCACGCGCCAGTGCCCTGAAGGAGCTGCCCGGCTGGTCCGAACTCGACGGGCGCGAGGCGATCACCCGCAGCTTCAGCTTCAGCGATTTCAACGAAGCGTTCGGCTTCATGACCCGCGTCGCCCTGGTGGCCGAGAAGCTCGACCATCATCCGGAATGGCGCAACGTCTACCGCACGGTCGACGTGGTGCTGACCACTCATGACGCTGGCGGCGTGACCACGCGCGACATCGAGCTGGCGAAAGCGATGGATGCGATCGCGGCGTCGCGGATTTGATTTGAGATGGCTAGCTGCCTTGCAGCCAAGGCGGCCGTCCCCACATCAGCGCTGACAGATCGCGCGACACCGCGATCCGGAACGGGGAGATGGCAGATGGTCTCGGACGCGACCGACTACAACGTTGGCTTCGAGCCTGCCGACCAGCTGGCGCAGGACCGCGCCAGCGTTCGCCGTCGCTTCTGGGTCAAGATCAAGCAGGTCCTGGCCAGGATTCCGTTCGCCGAGGATCTGCTCGCAGCCTACTATTGCGCTTTCGACAAGGAGACGCCGCGGCACGTCCAGGTCGCGCTGCTCGGCGCCATCGCCTATTTCATCCTGCCGTTCGACTTTGTGCCCGACGTGCTGCCGGTGCTCGGCTTCACCGACGATGCCGCCGTGCTTGCGACTGCAATCCGCCTGGTGGCCTCGCACATCACGCCTGACCATCATGCCGCCGCCCGTGCCGCGCTTGCGCGGCTGGAAGAGGGAGTGGACGCCGATCTCGACAAGGACCAAGCCAGGGACGGCTGATGCGCTCTGCCGGAAGCGGGTCCGCAGTGCGATTCTGCAAACGAGGCCAAACGAAAAAAGCCCTGCGCGAGCAGGGCTTTTTGTTGCGGCCTCGATCGCCGGTGAATGCGATGCGCGCGCTTCAGCGCTGTCGGGGTGCCTGGGCGCGGGCATTGCCGGTCTTCTCGGCTTCCCAGGCCTGATACTGCTTGAACAGGGCTTCGCGGTCGGCCTCGCTCTGCAGGCCCCTGCCGGCGCTGCTCTGCTTCAGGAAATCGTCGAAGCGGTCGCGCTGCGCGCCTTCCATCGCATGGGTCTCGAGCCATTTGCTGGCTGAGGGCAGCCGCTGCCAGCCGGCGAGCGGCGCGGACAGCGAGACTTCCTTCCACTTCGGATGGAAGGGCGGGTTCTGGAATGCCGGGAACTTGGTGAAGAAGGCGTCGACGAAAGTCGCCAGCTTGCGATAGCGGTCGGTGTTCGGCGCCCAATTATACGCCGCGAGCACGGCCGGCACCGCGATCGTGTCGACCTTCTCGCCTTCGGCGATCAGGTTCGGATAGTCCTTCGCCGTCAGTGCCGCCGGCAGATAGTCGTTCTGCAGCGGCCGGTCGTAGTCGACATTGACGAGATGGAAGCGACCGTCGTTCACGAAGGTGCTGACCGACTTGTAGGGCTTGCCGCCGACGACGATGACGGCGTCGAGCTCGCCCCGCTTCAGCTTCTCCATCGCGATGCGCTGCTCGATGTACAGGAAGTTCGCCCGCAGGCCGAGACGCTCGAACACCGTCAGGGCCGTCACGAAGGTGCCGCCGTTCGGAAGGTCGACGCTGACGCGGCGGCCTTCGAGGTCACGCAGGTTGCGGACCGCGCGCGGCGCGATCACCTGCATCTCCTCATTGTAGAGCTTGGTGACGTAGGTGAACTGCTTCTTGATGTCCTTGGCGAATCCCTTGCGCTCGAGATAGTCGAGCGTGTCGGCGCGCACGACGCCGAGATCGACGCCCTGCAGGAACAGGATGTCGGCGACGCTCTGCACCGAGCCGCGACCGACGATCGGCAGGACGCGCAGGCTGTTGCCGTCGTCCAGCAGCGAAGCGAGGTCGGCGCCGAACTGCACATAGGTGCCGCCGATGGTGCCGGTGATCAGCGTCACCGTGTTGGCGTTCAGAGCCTGCTTGGTCTGCACCGAGCCGAACTGGAAGATCGCCTTCAGGCTGTCGCTGACCTTGGCGGGATCGAACTCGCCGTCCTCGGCGTGGGCCGAAAAGCCGCACGCTATCATCATTGCGGCGATGGCCGCTCCAACAAGACGTCGCATGTATCCCCCTCGGTTTTAAAGCTGGTACATGATCGCGGGCCTGTCCGCGGGCGGCGCCTGGACACGACAGGCGGCGCCGAGAGACACGGCTCGGGAGTCATGCGCAAAAACAAAAAGCCAAACGCGCGACCTCAAAAGCCGCCGCGCGTTCAATTCTGCAACTGATCCAGCCGGCGCTGCGCTTCGGACGAGCCGAGCTGGGCGGCGCGGCGGTACCAGTTGCGCGCGGCGGTCGGATCGGCATTGATGTTGCGGATGTCCTTCGTTCCCAGCACGTGGGGATCGTAGGTCTGCGCCAGCATCAGCGCCGCTGCCGGCTCCTGCGCCTCGGCCGCGCGCTCAAGCAACAGCCGCGCGGACGGGATGTCGCCGGCCGCGAGCAGACCCTTGGCACGCTTCATGATGCCGGCAAGCTCATCCGGGTCCAGCCGCCGCGTTGGGACCGGCGGCGGTGAGGCCGTCACGGCGCCAAGGCCGGGCGCGACGATGGCGGCGCCAGCGCCGGGAGAATTGATCGAAGGCGGCGCCATCGCTGTCGGCGCAGCCGGGGCCGTGGCGCTCGGCGCAACCGGCGCCGGCGGCGTCACCGCGCGGTTCTGCAGGGCGGTCTGGTACGCATTGGCGATGTCGTCGCGGCTGGGCGCGACCGCCGCCATTTGTACCGGCGAGGCCGAGGCGACCGGCTCGGACGGCACGCGCGCCGGCTCGTTCAACTGCATGTCGCGCGCGGTGAGCTGCGTTCCGCTGGGCTGCGGTGGCGCGGTCGGGTCGGGCGCGCTGCCGATCATCGAGGCCTTGGCGCTGGCGATCAGGTCGCGTGTCGCATCCGACGTCACCAGCGCGAACAGCACGGCGACTCCGGCCGCCGCCACCACGGCGAGAAGGATACGGGTGGAGATCGACGTGCGGCGCGGCCGCGCCGGCCACTGATCCTCGAACTCCATGCTCTCGATCTGGTGCCCACCCTCGTACTCCGAGAGGAACATCGGCATCGACTCGTCACCAGGATAAGACCCGGATCTCTCGTGGTCCTGAGCGGACCGTCCGAACCGATAGCTCGCCGCACGGTCGTGCGCGGGATCGTCAGGGAAATGGCCAGATTCAGGACCAGGTTGGTTTCTGTCCGTAAACCATCCGCGACTCGTCCGCTCAGCCATGGCCTTATTCCCCATCTCACGTCACGCAACACACGTGGTCCCAAGCTCGTCAGAAGCTCGAGACCCGTTACGATTGTTAGAGGCACCCCACTGCCACCAACTAATTGACTAATTGAATCCGACTAAAAGTGGACGGGACCCGGCATGAATCTGGAGATATTTTGATCTCATTGTGGCGGCGCAGGCGCGATATCGCTGCGCGGCATTTCCGGATCTATCGACAAAACAACGGGTAACATCCGGAATTAACCATGCCACAATCGGCGCCGGTTGCGTTAACCACAACACGCTCGTTTTCTGATTTTCGGCGTCAGGTTGCATGCGCCGGCTGCGCTTTTCGCCGCGGCGTGCCGAGTTCCGCCCGGGAACAGGCGCACATCAGCTACGATGTCGGCGCCATCGTTCGTTAGTCGCACGTTGCCGCACTTGATGCGTCCGCTCCGGATGTTTGCCACCCGAACGCCACAAAGCATAACGCCGGCCTCTGGCGAGACCGGCGTTGCGAAGCCGCGACGAGACGCGACGAAAGTGCGTCCGATGCGCGCGTCCTCAGGGATGCAGGATCACCTTGCCCATGGCCTGCCTGCCGGCGAGCACCTTGAGCGCGTCGGCCGTCTGCGCCAGCGGGAAGGTGCGGTCGACATGCGACGACAGCTTGCCTTCGGCCGTCCACTGCACGAGCTTTTCCAGATTGGCGCGGTTCTTGGCCGGGTTGAGCCGTGTCCAGGCGCCCCAGAACACGCCGCGGATGTCACAGCCCTTCAGCAGAGCGAGATTGAGCGGCATCTTCGGAATGTCGCCGGCGGCGAAGCCGATCACCAAAAAGCGGCCCTCCCAGGCGATCGAGCGCAGCGCCGCTTCGGCATAGGCCCCGCCGACCGGATCGAAGATGATGTCGGCGCCCTTGCCGTCGGTCAGCCTGCGCAGGCCTTCCTTCAGATCCTCCTTGGCGTAGTTCAAGGTCAGGGACGCGCCGTGCTGCTTGGCGAAGGCAAGCTTCTCGTCGGATGACGCGCAGGCGATGACCTTCAGCCCCATCAGCTTGCCGAGCTCGCAAGCCGCGAGCCCGGTTCCGCCGGCGGCGCCGAGCACCGCCAGCGTCTCGCCCGGCTTGGGACTGGCGCGATCCTCCAGCGCATGCAGCGCCGTGCCATAGATGATGATGATGCCGGCAGCGCGGTCGAAATCGAGATTGTCGGGAATCTTCACGATCGAGGCGGCCGGCAGCGCGATCTTCTGCCGCGCGCCATTGTGGCCGCACGATGCGACGACGCGATCGCCGACCTTCAGATCCGTCACGCCGTCGCCGACGCTTTCGATCACGCCGGAGACCTCGGCACCCGGCGAGAACGGGAACGGCGGCTTGATCTGGTACTTGCCCTGGATCATCAGGATGTCGAAGAAGTTCAGCGCCGCAGCCTTGATCGCGATCACGGCCTCGCCGGGAGCGGCCACCGGATCGGGCACGTCCGCGAAGACGAGATCGTCGGGCTGGCAGAATTCCGAGCAGAGAATGGCTTTCATGGACGCTCCTTCAAGCGGTTGTCCGGATCGTGCCCGGCTTTTCAAACGTCATGCCGGATTTGCAGCCGCGCGACAATTGCCAAACACCACGCGGCGATGGCGGCATCGGCGCCAAATACCGCCTCTCGGAACGGGACTGCGATCGGCCAGAGCTCGCCTCTCAACGCTTCTCGACGGCAGCGGGATTCACATCAACGAGGCCGGGCGCGTCGATGCGGCTTTGCAACCGGCGCATTAAGCCGCTATCCCTCGCAGCGCGGTCTGCGATTCCGGGCCATTTTCCAGTCACAATATTGGTGGACGAGGTCGTGGGGGAACGTAGCTTAATCATGTTGTTTTCGCGATTGTCGACAGCGCTGGCAGCCGGCGCGCTCCTGTTCGGAGCTGCGGGCCCGGCAGATGCCCAGACGGCTGCGCCAAAGGCGCCGCCGAAGGGTGCGCCAGCTCCACAGCCAAAGGCCGCGCCGAAAGCCGATGCCAAGCCCGCCGTTCCCAGCATCGGCGGCGTGGAACCGACGTTGATCGGACAGTTCGGCGGGTGGGGCGCCTATACGGCGGCTCCTGGCGGCAAGAAGGTCTGCTTCGCATTGGCCAAGCCGTCGTCTTCGAAGACCAACCCGCCCAATCGCCCGCGCGACCCGGCCTACGCATTCGTCTCGACCCGGCCCTCCGAGAAGGTGTTCAACGAGGTCTCGATCATGATCGGCTACGCGCTGAAGCCGGGCTCCGACGCCTCGCTGGATGTCGGCGGCGCGTCCTACGCGATGTACACGCAGGGTGACGGCCTCTGGATCAAGAACGCGGCCGAGGAGGAGCGCATGGTCGACGCCATGCGCAAGGCTCCGGACGCGGTGGTCAAGGGCGTCTCCGCCAAGGGCACGGAGACGACCGACGTGTTCTCGCTGAAGGGATTGGCCCAGGCGCTGGACCGAGTCGCCCAGGATTGCCGTCGTTAAGACTGCCGTCGCTAAAACCCGTCCGCGCTGAACGGACGGCGGTTACGCCGATACCGCTCGTGCGGGTCGCATTTGCCGGCCGGATCGTTATATAAGGCGGCTGAACGCCTCCGGCCGCAGCGGCCGGGCAGCATTTTGGGCCCCTGGACATGGCAACGACCGCCGGGCTGCGCGCCACCGCCGCGCCCCTCGAAAAGACTCCGCTCGAAACCTACGTGCCGCCGGCCAAGCCGTCGCTGATCGGGCTGTCGCGCGCCGAGCTGGCTGCGAAACTCGGCGAGCTCGGCGTCGCGGAGCGCCAGCAGAAGATGCGGGTGCAGCAGCTGTGGCACTGGCTGTATTTTCGCGGAGCGACGTCGTTCGACGAGATGAGCTCGGTGTCGAAGGACACCCGCACCGCGCTGGCCGAGCGTTTCACGGTCGACCGCCCCGAGGTCGTGGCCGAGCAGATCTCCAATGACGGCACCCGCAAATGGCTGCTGCGGCTGCCGAGCGGCGATGGCCTGCAGAAGGCCCACGAGGTCGAGTGCGTCTACATTCCGGAGACCGACCGCGGCACGCTTTGTGTTTCATCGCAGGTCGGCTGCACGCTCAACTGTTCGTTCTGCCACACCGGCACGCAGCGGCTGGTGCGCAACCTCACCGCGGGCGAGATCGTCGGCCAGATCATGGTGGCGCGCGACCGGCTCAACGACTGGGCGGACCGCGAGACGCCGCACGGCAACCGCCTCATCACCAACATCGTCATGATGGGCATGGGCGAGCCGCTGTACAATTTCGATGCGGTCCGTGATGCGCTGCTGATCGTCTCGGACAACGAGGGCATCGGCATCTCCCGACGCCGCATCACGCTGTCGACATCAGGCGTGGTGCCGAACATCAAGCGCGCCGGTGAAGAGATCGGCGTGGCATTGGCGATCTCGCTGCACGCGGTCCGCGACGAACTGCGCAACGAGCTGGTGCCGCTGAACCGGAAGTATCCGATCGCGGAGCTGCTGCAGGCCTGCCGCGACTATCCCGGCGCCTCCAATGCGCGCCGCATCACGTTCGAATATGTGATGCTCAAGGGCGTCAATGATTCGCTCGACGATGCCCGCCTGCTGGTCAAGCTGCTGAAGGGCATCCCGGCCAAGATCAACCTGATCCCGTTCAATCCGTGGCCCGGCTCGGCCTACGAATGCTCGGACTGGGAGCAGATCGAAAAATTCTCCGAATACGTCTTCAACGCTGGCTATTCCTCACCCGTGCGCACGCCGCGCGGCCGCGACATCCTCGCCGCCTGCGGCCAGCTGAAGTCGGAGACCGAGAAGCTCTCCGCCCGCGAGCGCCAGGCGCTGCGCGCGATGGCGATGACGGATTGATGATCGTTCGCGCCGGCATCTCCAAGCAACGTCGTCATGCCCGGGCTTGACCCGGCCATCCATCCGCTTCGAAGAGCCGATCTTGACTGATGGATGGCCGGGTCAAGCCCGGCCATGACGACCGCAGAAAGCGGGCTCTCCTAATTATTTGCGTGGGCACTTCACCATGGCACTGATCGGCCGGCTGATCGTCATCGCGTTCGCATTTCTCGTCGCGAGCTTCGTGGCCGGGCTGGTCGTGGTCACCGCGATCCTGATTCCGGAATTCTCCAACGTCGGCATCGGCCCGATCGACCAGAGTGCCCTGCAGGTCGTCATCGGCTTCGGCTTCATCTTCGTGTCCGGCTTTGCGCTGATCCCGGCGCTGCTGGTCGCACTCATCACCGAGGCGTTCTCGATCCGCAGCGTGCTCGCCTACGCGATCGGCGGCGGAGTGGTCGGCGCCGCCTGCTATCTCGGCCTGATTCCGTTCGACCCCGAGACGTTCCACTTCGAGGGCATCGACCACCGCCAGCTCGAGATCCTGACCGGCGCCGGCATCCTCGGCGGCCTCGTCTACTGGCTGATCGCCGGCCGCAATGCCGGCCGGTGGCGCGAATCACCGCAGCGATTGCCGCCGCCACCTCTCCCGTCCGGATCGCCGCGCTGAGGCACTGGCCTTTCCATCGCCATCCGCTTTCGCTAAACCGCGGGCCATGAACCGGACCGGCCTCTTCATCGCATTGTCGCTCGCGCTCGTCATCGGCGTGCTGTTCGGCGTCTATCCCGAGCTCGACCTGAAACTGGCCGCGCTGTTCTACGATCCCGGCACGCGCAGCTTCCCGCTGAAGCTGGATGGCACGGCCGCGCTCGCGCGCGACGCCGCAATGTGGGTCGCGTGGGGCCTCGCACTGCCCTCGCTGGTCGCGCTGATCGCAAAGTTCATCCGGCCCGACCGTCCGCTGCTGGTGAAGGGCCGCACCATCGCCTTCCTGCTCCTGACCCTGTCGCTCTCCGCCATCGTCATTACCAATCTGACCTTCAAGTCCTATTGGGGCCGGCCGCGACCGGTCGTCGTCACCGAGTTCGGCGGCGACATGCAGTTCGTGCCGTGGTGGGATCCGCGCGGCGGCTGCGGCCGCAACTGCTCGTTCTTCTCCGGCGAGGGCGCCACCGCGTTCTGGACCCTGGCTCCGGCCGCGCTGACGCCGCCGGCGATCCGTCCCGTTGCCTACGGCGCCGCTGTGCTGTTCGGCCTCGCCACCTCGGTGCTGCGAATGGCGTTCGGCGGCCATTTCTTCACCGACATTGCCGCAGCCGGCCTCGTCACCTTCGTCGTGATCTGGCTGCTGCATGGCTACATCTACCGCTGGCCGGCGACGCGCCTGACCGATGCCGGCATCGACGCGGCGCTCACCAGGATCGCCGGGCCCGGCTATCGCCTGCGCCGCCGGCTGTCCGGCGCGCGCCGTCCCGCAGCGGATGGCGGCTCTGCGGCCTGAGCGCCGACGACGACCCATTAATCGCGTGCCGAACAGGGCGAAATCTGTTATTCGCGGCCGAATTTCGCAACGAACCGCCATCACGACCCGGTTGGACTCCCCATGACCACGATCCTCAAAGGCCTTCCCAAGGGCGAGAAAGTCGGCATCGCCTTCTCCGGCGGTCTCGACACCAGCGCCGCACTGCTGTGGATGAAGCAGAAGGGCGCGCGCTGCTTCGCCTACACCGCCAATCTCGGCCAGCCCGACGAGTCGGACTACGACGAGATCCCCCGCAAGGCGATGAGCTTCGGCGCCGAGAAGGCGCGCCTGGTCGATTGCCGCACCCAGCTGGTGCATGAGGGCATCGCCGCGATCCAGTCCGGCGCCTTCCACATCTCCACCGGAGGAGCGACCTACTTCAACACCACGCCGCTCGGCCGCGCCGTCACCGGCACGATGCTGGTCGCCGCGATGAAGGAGGACGGCGTCAACATCTGGGGCGACGGCTCGACCTACAAGGGCAACGACATCGAGCGGTTCTACCGCTACGGCCTGCTGACGAACCCGAACCTCAAGATCTACAAGCCCTGGCTCGACCAGCAGTTCATCGACGAGCTCGGCGGCCGCGCCGAGATGTCGGCGTTCCTCACCGCCAACGGCTTCAACTACAAAATGAGCGCCGAGAAGGCGTATTCGACCGACAGCAACCTGCTCGGCGCCACCCACGAGGCAAAGGATCTTGAGAGCCTCTCCAGCGGCATCCGGATCGTCAACCCGATCATGGGCGTGCCGTTCTGGCGCGAGGACTGCGCGGTCAAGCCGGAGACCGTCGTGGTGCGCTTCGAGGAGGGCCAGCCGGTCGCGCTCAACGGCCAGACCTTCACCGATCCGGTGGCGCTGTTCCTGGAATCCAATGCGATCGGCGGGCGTCATGGTCTCGGGATGTGCGACCAGATCGAGAACCGCATCATCGAGGCCAAGAGCCGCGGCATCTACGAGGCGCCGGGCATGGCGCTGCTGCACATCGCCTATGAGCGGCTGCTGACCGGCATCCACAACGAGGATACGATCGAGCAGTACCGCATCAGCGGCATGAAGCTTGGCCGCCTGCTCTATCAGGGCCGCTGGTTCGACTCGCAGGCCTTGATGCTGCGCGAGACCGCGCAGCGCTGGGTGGCGAGCGCCATCACCGGTGAGGTTACGCTGGAGCTGCGGCGGGGCAACGACTACTCGCTCCTCAACACCGAGAGCCCCAACCTGACCTATCAGCCGGATCGGCTGAGCATGGAGAAGGTCGAGGACGCCGCGTTCACGCCCGCCGATCGCATCGGCCAGCTGACGATGCGCAACCTCGACATCACCGACACCCGCGCCAAGCTGAAGCTCTATTCGGACACCGGCCTGCTGTCGGGCGCGGAAGGCGCACAGATCTTCCAGCTCGGCCACGACAAGGGCGACAAGAGCTGAGCTCAGCGTCTCAGACCGAGACGCGGCCACATCCACCGCTGTCGTCCCGGCGAACGCCGGGACCCATAGCCACCGACGGATGTGGCGAGAGCTGGCTGGAGCTCCAGCCATAGCAACACTGAATCCTGTGAGTCTGGGTCCCGGCGTTCGCCGGGACGACGCTGGAGCGGGACGCTAGGGATTGCAGCTAGCGAAATGGCAGGGATGACTGCGCGGGCGCACGATACGCCACTTCGACATCGCCGGCCTCAGACGCACCGGCGGTCATCTTCAGATGTCAAACAGCATCGGGACGAGACAAGCACCGTCTTTCTCGCGGCGTGATGACGCCCGAGCGATGATCGCCTTGGTCCCTCGAAAATGTCGAGGGCGCAGGGAATGCCGGGAGCTGGCCGCCCCCATGGCCCGCCTGCGGAAAAAAATGCAGGCGGCAGGTACCACAGGTTCAGCCGAGACATCCCGGCATTCCCCGCGCGATGGGTTTAACGTTTGCTTCGTGCTCTCCTCGGGGACCGGCTGATTGACCCCGTCATCGACACCGCGCATCAGCGCCGCATCGGCTTGACCTCGGCACCGGGAGGCCAGGACCACACGACTTCACGTCCGCACCGGAATTGTTCGTTCGCGCGACAGAGCGCGCTGCAACCCGATACGGCCACCGCATCCCCGCCTCGCATATCGTGACGACCGCGCGTACGCCCCTCTCGGTGAGGCGGGATGCGTGAAGGAAGCCATATATTTCCGAAAAACGGAAGCATAATTCTGCGACTGGCGAATTCCATGGGCGGCATCGCATTGAGCTGCTGCGCGAAATCAATTTTTCGGCGCAAGCCATTTGCGTTGGTCGAGGTGACCCGAGAGGCGGAGGTGATCTGCCAATCGCACAGCTGATTCGCCCGACGGGCAGCGGCGACACTCAGCAACCAGTGCACCGTCAAACAACTCCTGCTTGCTGCGGAGCCAGGTTTCAGCCGAGTATGCGTCCGGCAAGATCATAGCCTCGACGGGACAGCGGATGACCGGCACCGGGATCGCGATCGATCATGACGGCTTCGAGCTGATCTGCAACGGCGAGCGGGTCGGCATGCGGCGGCATCTCGATGCCACCGCGGTGGCGGCTCTGACCGCGTTCGCGCAGCACTACACAAAACTGCTGGAGCGCGACGATCCGGCCGCGGAGCTGCTGGTGCTCGGCGGCGGGCTGTTCTCCTTCCTGGACGGCTCCGGCCGCGACCTCTGTCGTCTGCTCGACCACGCTCATCGCCCCGTGCATTTCGAGATCGCGACGGAGACGCTCCGCCCGTCGGAGGCCGCCATAGCACTGCTACGTGCGCCCTGGGAGCTGCTTGCCCGCAATCGCATTTATCTCGCGTCCGACGTCCCGCTCGGCTTCTCACCGCTGCGCCGGCTCGGCCGCCGCCAAGACCCGCCGCCCCTCGGCCCCCACCGTCTCGGGCTCGTGTTCATGGCGGCGGCGCCGCGCGGCCAGCATGAGCTCGACTACGAAGCCGAGGAGAGCGCCATCATGCGCGCGGTCGGCAGCACCGCGCTCGACCTGCTGGTGGAGGAAAGCGGCAATCCCGACCGGCTCGCCGAGCGCATGGTCGAGCTGGAGGCGATGCAGGCGCTGCATCTCGGCTGCCATGGCGACAACGATCCCGATCCGGTGCTGCTGTTGGAGGACGATGCCGGCGAGGAGCTGCCGACCAATCCGGCCACGCTGATCGAGACGCTGCAGGCGCACCGGCCGCAATTCATCTTCCTGTCGGCGTGCCTCACTGCGGCGGGGCCGCAGGCCAAACCGGCGCGCGGCCGGGGAATCGCGCAGTCGCTCGCCGAGGCGATGGTCGACAGCGGCGTGCCGGCGGTGCTCGGCTGGGACGGTTCGGTCGGCGATGCCGCCGCGATCGCCTTCGCCGCAACGCTGTATGACGCGCTCGCCGGCCGCAAGCAGCTACCCGACGCGGTCGCCGGCGCCCGACGCACGCTGCTGAATGCCGCCGCCGATGATATCAGGCGGCGCGACTGGCATCTGGCGCGGCTGTGGTGCGGCCCGCAAGGCGGCGGCGCGATCGTCGGCGGTACCGCCAAGCGCAGCCTGCTGCCGGCCACCCACGGCGCCAAGGAGTTCCTGATCAAGGAGCGGCAGCAGGTCCCGGTGGCGTCGCACGAGATGTTCGTCGGACGGCGCCGCGAGCTGCAGGCGGCCTTGCGCGCGCTGCGCGACGGCGGCCGAGCCGGCGTGCTGCTGCACGGCATGGGCCGGCTCGGCAAGTCGAGCCTGGCCGCCCGGGTCGCCAACCGGCGCCGCGATCTGCGGCTAGCGGTAATGTTCGAGCGCTATAGCGCGCCCGACGTGATGGACGCACTCGCCACGGCGCTGGCGCGAGACCGCGCCGGCGTCGACGCCATGCGCGGAGCCGCACAGCGGGTGCGCCAGGACCCGTCCTGCCTGGAGCAGGAGCTGGTCCTTCTGCTCTCCGGCCCCTGTGCGCAGGCCGGCCGTCACGGCGCGGCCGTGCTGCTGGTGATCGACGATCTCGAACGCATCCTGGAATGGGACGCGACACGGCAGCACCATATCGTCACGGCCGCGCATGCGCCCGTGCTGCGCGCGGTGCTGTCGGCATTCCACGCCGCCGGCGGCGACAGCCGCCTGCTGCTCACCAGCCGCTTCCGCTTCGTGCTCGATGGACTGGAACAGCATCTCCGCGACCTGCCGCTGCCGCCGCTCTCGGAGGCCGCGCAGGCGAAGCTGGCGCTGCGCCAGATGTCCGCCGCCTTGAGCGGACGGACGGCTCAGGAACGCGACAGGGGCGCGACACTGATCGACGAGCGCGCCGCCTTGCTGGACCGGGTACCCGGCCTCGCCCGCGGCAATCCCGGCCTGCAGGACCTGATCGGCCGCAAGCTGGTGCTGTCGCCGGCGGTGAACATCGAACACGCCACGCAGGCGCTCGACCAGATGCAGGCCTGGCTGGCTCAAGGCGGGCTGCCGTCGGACAATGAAGTGCGGCAATGGCTAGAAGACCTCGCGATCGAAACGCTGATCAATCTGGCTGGCGCTGCCGGGCGCGAGGCCTTGCGACGGCTGACGCTGTTCCACTTACCGGTGCCGGAGTCAGTTGCAGAGAAGGTGACGAGGACGGCCGGGACCTCGCTCGATGGCCTGCGCGATCTCGGCTTGGTCGATCCGCATGACGACGCGGTCGACAGTGCCGTGCGGGCGCTAGCCGTGAATGCGCTGGTTGCGGCGCGGCTGCCGCCGCTAGACGACGGTGGGCGTAAAACAGTTGCTCGTGCAACGGCGCGCGACCTGTTTGTCGCCTGGAGCGCCGCGGCGGCGCGGCTAGGTCGCCCCCTGACCTGCGACCTGGAGCTGGCAAAGCTTGGGCTAGCGGCCGAGGACGGGGACATTGTTACAGCCTGTGGGTTTCAGGCCCTTTGCGGCCTAAGAGAGGGTGCGGCCAAGAACGCAGCGGCGCTCGGCCGGGCGTCGATCGACCTGCTCGATGCCCAGAGCCGGCCCGTCCCGTGGCCGCTCCTCGGCGAAACAGCCAGGGCATTTCTGACCGTCGGCGAGGGCGCAGCGGCCGATGCGCTGCTCGAACGCGGGGTTGCTTTGCTCAAGGCCCAAGAGGCAAGCGAAGCCCGAATTGATCCGATCGAAGCCGGCCTCCTCGTCTTCGAATACGCGCGACGGATGAAGCAGCGTGGCCACCTCGATGATGCGAGGTCGTTGTTCGAGCAAGCCGCGGATCTGGCCGAGACAGCGGGACAGGTGCTGGACGCAACAATTGCACGCGGCGAAATCGCCAATATCCTTGAGGAGCGCGGGGACCTCGACGAAGCCTTGCACATCCGGCAACAGGTCGAGCTACCCGTTTATGATAGACACGGCGACATACGGTCTCGCGCCGTCGCTATGGGCCAAATCGCCAACATTCTCGTGGCGCGCGGGGATCTCGACGAGGCCTTGCGTATTCGAAAAGAGGAACAGCTGCCCGTTTTCGACAGACTCGGCGATATTCGGTCGCGTACCGTCACCATTGGCCAAATCGCCGACATCCTTGAGTCTCGCGGCGATCTCGACGAAGCCTTCCGTATCCGAAATGAAGAAGAGCTGCCGGTCTATGATCGCCTCGGCGATATTCGGTCGCGTGCCGTCACTATGGGCCAAATCGCCGACATCCTCGCGGCACGCGGCGATCTCGACGAGGCCTTGCGCATCCGGCAACAGGAACAGCTGCCCGTCTTCGACGGCCTCGGAGAGATCCGCGAGCGCGCTGTCACCATGGGCAGAATCGCCGACATCCTCGTGGCGCGCGGCGATCTCGACGAGGCCTTGCGCATCAGAAACGACGAGGAGCTGCCCGTCTATGAACGCCTCGGCGATATCCGCTCCCGCGCCGTCACCATGGGCAAAATCGCCGACATCCTTGCGGCACGCGGCGATCTCGACGAGGCCTTGCGCATCCGAAAACACGAAGAGCTGCCCGTCTATGAACGCCTCGGCGATATCCGCTCCCGCGCTGTCAACATGGGCAAAATTGCCGACATCCTTACGGCGCGCGGCGATCTCGACGAGGCCTTGCGCATCCGCCAACAGGAAGCTCTGCCTGTCTTCGACAAACTCGGCGATATCCGCGAGCGCGCCGTCACTATGGGCAAAATCGCCGACATTCTCGCGGCACTCGGCGATCTCGACGAGGCGCTGCGCATCCGAAAGAATGAGGAACTGCCCGTCTTCGACAGACTTGGCGATATCCGCGCGCGCGCCGCCACCATGGGCAGAATCGCCAGCGTGCTCGCAGCGCGCGGCGATTTCGACGAAGCTTTGCGCATCTGGCAAGTCGAAGTGCTGCCCGTCTATCAGCAACTCGGCAATTCCGCTGGAATCGCTGCAACGCTCTGGCAGGTGGCACAAATCGATCTTCACCGGAAAAGCTTCGGTGAGGCTCTGCAAGGTATGGCTGAAGCCTATGCAATCGTCCTCCGCCTCGGCCAAGCCGACGGGATTGCCGTCGTCGGCGCGACGCTGGGCCGGATCCTCGCCGCGAGAGGGGAGACTTGCGGAGAGGCTCGCGAAATTTTGCAGCGCTCGGCGTCGACATTCCGCAGGATGGGGCTGGAGAGCAAGGCGCGTGAGGTCGAGGAGATCATCGCCAAGTTCGAACTGTGACTTGGGCTGATCGCCAACAAAAATGGCCGGGATCGCTCCCGGCCATTTTCATTTCGTAGCAGCGCGCCTCAGCGCGGCGGCGCGGTGCCCGGGGGCGGTGGCGGCAGCGCCGCTTGCCCGCCGTTGAGCAGCGGGGTGATGCGGCGGACCGTGACGCGGCGGTTGATGCGGCTCGGGCCCTGCGTCTGCTCCTTCAGGTACTGCTCGCCATAGCCCTGCGACGTCAGGTTCTCGGCGGGCACGCCGAACTGCTGCGTCATCAAGGTCGCGACCGATTCGGCGCGGCGATCGGAGAGCGACAGATTGTCGGTCTCGTTGCCGACCGCGTCGGTGTGGCCCTCGATCAGGAAGACCTCGCGCGGATTGCGCTGGATCGCCTGGTTGAGTCCGTCGGCGATGACCTGCAGCTTCGCCACCTGATCGGGGCCGATCTCCCACGATCCCGTCTCGAAGGTGATCGTGTTGAGATCGATCGACGGCATCAGCTGACGCACCGATGGCGAGTAGCGGACCTCGTCGAGCGAGTAGCGCCGCTGCACGCGCTCCACCGGAGGCGCGATCAGCGTGTCGTAGATGACATCCGGCGGCGCCTCCTCGGCGTCGACGATGTAGCGATTGTAGGGGATGCGGATCTCCGGCGGCGGCAGTTCGACGTAGAAGCCGCCAACCGCCTGCGGATCGCGATAGGTGTTGTCGATGATGATGATCTCGCGGCCGCCGATGTCGCGGCGGATGCGGCGCAGCAGCCGGCCATCCGGAGCCGTGACCGTGACGATCTGGCTGCCGTCGGGACGGATCACCACCGTGCGCGTCTCGCCGCGCTCCTGCTGCACGCGAATGTCGCGCGCACCATAGCGGAAGCGCTCGAGCTCGTCGTGACGCACGAACGCCTGACCGCTCGGGTCACGCACGATCACGCGGCCCGGCTCATAGATCAGCGTTCGTCCGCCCTCCTGAACCTCGCGGCGCTGGCCGCGGAAGTCGTCGAGCCGCTGCGGTCCCTGCATCGGCGCACCCGGCGCGATCGGCGTCAGCTGCTGAGCCGTCGGCGGCGGCGGAGCCGGAATCGGGGCGGTCACCTGCGGCGGCGGGCGATTGGACATCGCCGGCGGTCCGGCTGGCGGCACCGCGCCCGGCCCGGCCTGCGGCGCGCCGCCAGGTGCGGGACCACCCCCACCCGGCTGACCCGCGACCGGCGGTGGTGCGCCCGGGCCGCCAGGAGGCGTGCCAGGACGTCCGCCCGGCGGCGGATTGCCGGCGACGGGCGGCGTTCCCGGCGCAGGGGTTTGCGCGGCCGGAGGAGTCGGAGACGGCGGTGTGGGCGACGGCGGCGTTCCCCCAGCCGGCGGCGGCGTCGGCCCTCCACGCGGCGGCAGACCTCCCGGCTGGGCACCGGGCGGTGGACCGCCCGCTCCCGGCCGACCTGCCGGGGGCTGACCTGCATTTGGCGGCGGCGTCTGCCCCGGTGCAGGCGGCGGCGTCGCGCCGGGAGGCGGCGAATGGGGTGGAGGCGGTGGAGGCGTCGTTGCACCCGCCGGCGGTGGCGATCCGGGGCGCGCGCCCGGAGTTGCGCCAGGCGGCTGCGCAGGAGAAGCCGGCGTGGCCGCGGGCGGCACTTGAGGTGCCGGAGGCGTGACCGGTGCGGCAGCGGGGGGCGGCGGAGTTGGGCGCGCAGGCTCACGCGGCACCACCGGCGGCGGCGGAGGCGGCGAATGCGCGGGCGGAGCCACAACCGGAGGCGGCGGCGGCGCCGGACGTGGCGGCTCCGCACGCGGTGGCGGCGGAGGCGGCGCCGCCGGACGCGGCGGTTCAGCGCGCGGTGGCGGCGGAGGTGGCGGCGCCGGACGCGGCGGTTCAGCACGCGGCGGCGGCGGAGGTGGCGGCGCTGGACGCGGCGGCTCAGCACGCGGCGGAGGCGGGGGCGGCGGTGCTGGACGCGGTGCAGCTGCCGGCGGGGGCGGAGGTGGAGGCGGCGCCGGACGCGGAGCCGCAGCGGGCGGCGGAGCGCCAGGCCCCTGGCGTTGCGGCTGGCCTTGCGGCGGCTGACCATGCTGCTTCGGCTTGCCGTCGGGACCGACCTCGCCACCGGGTCCGCCTTGGGCCATGATCATCGGCGCGCCCTGCGCGTAGGATGCGGAGCCCGTCAGTTGCATCGCCGACAGCGCGGTGGTCGCGAGCAGCAGGACGCGGAATTTGCTCATGTGTCTTGGTTTCCCGAAAAGGTTCTTTGTCAGCACGAACTGATCAACCTTTATGCGTTAGGCCGGATTGTGGCGCAGTTCAAATTCGCGAGGGGATTTATTTCGACGCGAAGCCGTCATCTCACTGCCGCCATTCATGTCCCATTCAGTGTTGAATTTCAAAGGCTTGATAGGACATGCGAGAAGAAGGCCGGCATCCGACCGGCCCTCTTTCTCATCTATCATGATCACGGCCCGATCGCGGTCAATCCGTGACCGGACTTGGCGTGGTCGGGCCAAGCGGTCCTCGTCCCGGCACTTCGTCCGGGGTTTGTCCGGGCAGCTCGCGCGGTGGCGCGGGCGTATCCGGCTCGTGCACCGGCGGCGGCACTTCCGGAGCCGGGTTGCCGACCGGGTCCTCCGGCGGCGGCTCGGTGGGACGACCGGGCGTCGCCGGCGGAATCTCGGGCGGTTCGATCGGCATCACATCGAGACCTTGCGGTTGTCGCCGACGTCGGGCCGCGTGCCGGTCACGGCGGCGGCTGCCATCTTGACGTAGCTGACGACGGTGCCTGGCGAGTCCCAGAACTCGGCGTCGTCGGGCGTGATTTGCAGCAGGCGGATGTTGGGATCCTCGGCGCTGTCCCACCACGCCTTGGCCGTGGTCGTGAACAGCTCGCGAATCTTGGCGCGATCGTTGGAGATCGCGGCGGTGCCGGTCAGCGAGACGTATTTTTGGCTGCCCGCGTCGGCAAAGGAGAGATTGACCTGTGGCGACCGCGCGATCTCCTCGTCCTTGTGATGGCGCGCATCGGTGAGGAAGTAGACCATGTTCTCGTCGCGCGCGAGATACGCGCTCATCGGCCGCGCCCGCAGCCGGTCACCATCGCGGGTGACGAGCATGGCGAAGCCGATCTTCTTCATCAAATCCCAGACGCGATCCTGATCGCGCGCGTCATCGTTGCCCATGGTTCGCTCCTGAGTTTCAGGAACGACAACGCCGCGTGGTCCCGCGATGTTCCGGAATTCGCCTGATGAAAGCGCGCCGCGGGGCGGCGGCGTCAGCCGCGCAGCAGCAGCGTGTTGCTGCGCGTGCGGCCGATCTCGCGATAGCCGCGCGCCATCATGTCGGCGAGACAATCGTTCTGCCATTCGTCGCGCGACAGATGCTCGATCACGATCGCGCGCGGCCACAAGGCGGCGGGTGCGTCACGCAGGAAGCACGTCAGAACGCGGTCCTCGAAGCCTTCGACATCGATCTTCAAGGCGTCGACATGCGTAGCTCCGGCCTGCTCGAGGATCGCCTGCAGCCGCAGCGAGGGAACCTTGAAGGCCTCGCCGCCGGCTTGGCCGGTGACGATGTGACTTGCACCGAGATTGTCGCCATCGGTGGCGATCATCACCTCGCCGTCGCTGTCGCCCGCGGCCGCAGCGACCAGCCTGACCTCAGCCAATGCCGACGCGTCGCGATTGAAGCTCAGCCGTGCGAACGTCACAGGATGGGGCTCGACCGCGATCACGAGTCCATCTGGCCCGACGTGCCGCGCCAGCGGCAATGCAAAGGTCCCGACATTGGCGCCGACATCGACGGCGACGCCGCCGGGCGGAATGTGGCTGCGCAGGAAGTCGAGCTCTTCGCGGTTGTAGTCGGGATTGAACAGCGCGCCGCGCTCGGTCGCGCTCACCTGATGATGGAAGCGGAAGCTGGCGCCCTGGTAGTCGACGTCGAGCGGCCCGGCCCGCAGCAGGTCGACGATTCGGGTGAGCATCGGCCGGAAGGCACCGCGCTTCAGCCCGGACCCGTGTGCCAGGCGGATGACCAGCGCCTGCGCGGCATTGGGAGCGAAAGCGCCGAACGGAGGCGGCGTCGGGTCGTTGTCGGGCGTCAAGGTCGGGTCCTGGAATGAGGGCGCCGTGTGATAGCCGGTTTTGCCGAGGACTCCAATGCGGAGCGCGTGGCTGCTTTGTGGCCATCGCGAGACGGCGCAACGGCGTCGCGTGCGGTCGCTCAGGCCCGCTTGCGCTGGCGCAGGAAACGGCCGATCAGGCGCCGCTTGCCCTTGCGCGGAATCAGGTCGATGTCGCTGACCAGCTTGGCGCCGCCCTTGCGCCGCTCCAGCACGATCTTGCGGCTGTGGAAGGCCTCCAGCTCGGCCCGGTGCGCCACGCTGACGATGGTTGCCCTGGGCAACTCGCTCGTCACCATCTGCATCATCAGGTCCTGGCTCTTCTCGTCGAGCGCCGACGTCGCCTCGTCGAGCACGACGATATCGGGGCCGTGCAGCAGCAGCCGCGCGAAGGCGAGGCGCTGCTTCTCGCCGCCCGACAGCGTCTGATCCCACGGCGCTTCTTCCTCGATGCGATCCTTGAGATGATCGAGGCCGACCTTGTGCAGCGCTTCGCCGACCTTCTCCACGCTCCAATCCTCGGCGGCTCCCGGATAAGCCACCGCGCGGCGCAGACTCCCCGAGGGAACGTAGGGCCGCTGCGGCAGCATGAACAGCCGGCGGTCCGGATGGAAGTTGATGCTGCCGCCGCCCCATGGCCAGAGACCGGCGATCGCACGCACCAGCGTGCTCTTGCCCGTCCCCGATTCGCCGGCGACGAGCAGCCGCTCGCCGGGATCGACCACGACCTCGGTCTCGCCGACGACAGCGGTGCCGTCGTCGAGCGTGACCGAAAGGTCGTTCAGGGTGAGCATCGCCTCGCCCGTGGTCTCACCGCGCTTGATGCGGCCGAGGCCGTCACCGAGCTCGGCGCGCTCCAGCGCGTCGAGCGACATCATCAGCGACGCGATGCGGCGCGCGCAGGCGTTCCAGTCGGCGAGACGCGGATAATTGTCGACCAGCCAGCCGAACGCGGTCTGCACGATCGTGAACGCGCTCGCGGCCTGCATCACCTGGCCGAGCGTCATGCTGCCGTCGAGAAATTTCGGCGCGCACAACAGCAGCGGCACGACAGGGGCGATCAGGCTCGATCCCTGCGATACCAGCGTCGTACGCATGTGCTGGCCGGCGAGCCGCGCCCATTGCTGCAGGACGTTGCCGAAGGTCTTGTCGATGCCGGCACGCTCCTCGGTCTCGCCGCCGAGCAGCGCGATGCTCTCGCCGTTCTCGCGCACGCGCGTCAGCGTGTAGCGAAATTCGGCCTCTGCCTGATTCTTGTCCTCGGAGGTCTGCACGAAACGGCGGCCGATCGTCACGATCGAGCCGGATGCGATGGCCGCATAGGCAATGGCGGCGATCACCAGGAAGCCAGGAATGGTGATCTCGCTCCCGCCCCAACGCAGCGTCAGCGCGCCGCCGATCGTCCACAGTACGACGATGAAGGTGACGGCCGAGAGCAGAGCTGACGTGACGCCGGCGACGAAATCGACCGGCGAATCGGTCGCGATGCGCAGATCCTCCGCAATACGATACTCTGGATTCTTGTGATCGCCGCTGACGAGGTTGAGTTGGTAGTAGCGGCCGCTGCTCAGCCAGCGCGAGATGACGCTATTCGTGAGCCAGGCGCGCCAGCGCCGCTGGATCGCCATCCGCACATAGACCTGCGCGACAGCAAGGACGACGCTGCCGATCGCCAGCGGGAAGAAGATCGCCGTGAGATGAAACACGGTCGCGGCGTCGCGCTTCTCGATCGCGTCGAAGATCGACCGATTCCAGACGTTGATGCCGTATTGAAACGCCACGGTGCCGACGATCAGGACGACCAGGCCGATCGTGAACGCCCACGCCAGCCGGTCGCCGCTCTTGCCCCAATAGCCGCGGGCGCTGATCCAGAACCGCGTCAGCAGATAGCGCTTGCGGACCTGCTCGGCCTCTTCCGGCGACAGCTCCGGATCCGGCTCGACGACCTCCGGCGGCGGCGGCTCGACATGCTCGCCGTTCTCGGCGGCAATGTCGATGATCGGCGTCCTTGCGGGCTCCGCCGCAGCGGTCCGCTCGATGTCCTGGACCCGTCCCATGCCGCGATAACAGCAGCCTGGTTGGAAGGTTCCCGCGCCGGTTCCCCTGCAAACACCGCGGTGTCAGCGCACCTCGGAGTTCGGCGCCACCGGCGGAGCGCGATACAGCGGCACCGGCACGACCTTGTGCAGCACGCGCGATAATTCCTCGATCGAATAGGGCTTGCGCAACAGCTCGAAGCCGTTGGCGCCCTGCTGCGCCAGGACGTGGCTGTAGCCGCTCGCGAGCACGACCGGCACGTTGAGCTCGAGGCGGCGGATTTCCTCGGCCAGCTCGAGGCCGGTCATGCCCGGCATGACGACGTCGGTGAAGACGACGTCGAACCGGCTGGCACCGCCGATCAACTCTTCCAGCGCGTCGCGGGCATTGTCGACCAGCGTCGTGAGATAGCCGAGCTCGGCCAGCGCTTCCGTGGCCGATCGCCCGACATCGATGTTGTCCTCGACCACCAGCACCGACATGCCCTGCCCGCTGATCGGCACGGCATGGCCGTCGTCGTCGCAGCGCTGCTGCTGCGCGGGAGCCACGCGCGGCAGATAGAGCGTGAAGATGGCGCCCTTGCCGAGCTCACTGGTCACGCCGATCTCGCCGCCGGACTGCTTGGCGAAGCCGAACACCTGCGAAAGTCCGAGACCGGTGCCGTGGCCGATCGTCTTGGTGGTGAAGAACGGCTCGAAGATGCGGCTGAACTGCTCCTGCGGGATTCCGACGCCGGTGTCCTCGACGGCAATGGCGACGTAGCCCAGCGGCGGACGCTCCTGCGGGGCCGCGGGCGTCGGCAGATCGGCCACCGCCGCCACTGTGATCGCGAGCCGCCCCTGGCCGGCCATCGCGTCGCGCGCATTGACGGCCATGTTGATCAGCGCGGTCTCGAACTGGCCGGCATCGGCGTTGACGTAGCAGGGCTCGTCGGGCACCGAGATCACGATCTCGATGCGCGAGCCGACCAGCGTCTTGGTCATATCGCGCAGGGTGATGACGCTGCGGCCGATGTCGAACACCTCCGGCTTCAATGTCTGGCGCCGGGCGAAGGCGAGCAGCTGCGACGTCAGCTTGGAGGCGCGCGCCACCGTGTCCGAGATCGCATCGATGTAGCGCAGCCGCCGTTCCTCCGGCAGGTTGGCGCGGCGCAGCAGGTCGGCCGATGCCCGGATCACCGTGAGCAGGTTGTTGAAGTCGTGCGCCACGCCGCCGGTGAGCTGGCCGAGCGCCTCCATGCGTTGCCCATGCTTGAGCGCGTCCTCCGCCTCGAGGCGGCGCGCGGCCTCGACGTAGAACCGCTCCGTGCGCCGCCGCGCCAGCGTCAGGAAGATGACGAGCAGCGCGGTGGCCGGAATGCCGAAGATCAGATGCCGGCCGATCGTGCCGAGCCAGCGGCCCCGGATCGTCGCCGTCTCCAGTCCGGCCGACACATAGACCGGATAGCCGCCGAGGCGCTGGTAGCCGACACGGCGCTCGATGCCGTCGATCGGCGAGGTCTCGGTGATCAGCTGCTCGGTATCGGCGGCGCTCGTCGGGACGTCATTCTGCGACGGACCCGTGCTTCTGCCCCCTGCCGGGAAGCGCGCCAGGATGAGGCCGTCGAAGCGGCGCAGCGCGAAATAGCTGCCTGCGGCGCGTCCGATGCGGGCATAGAAGTGCTCGAAATAGTCGGGCAGTACGGAGACCTGAATGACGCCATTGAAGCTTCCATCCTCGCCCGGCCGCCGGCGGCTGACGCTGAAGAAGGGAGCGCCCTGATAGGGCAAGCGCGGCGTCAGGGCCGCACCGATGAAGGTGCCGGGGCTTTCCTTGACGTGAGCGCTGAAATAGTCGCGATCGGCAAACCCGGTGTCGGGCGCCGGATAGATAGCGCTGTTGACCAGGGCCCGGCCATTGGCGTCGAATACCCAGGCGGATTTCATCTGCGGCAATGCGTCCGACAGCTGGCGCAGGCGAGCATGCAGCATCTGCTCGCGCGCCTTGATCTCGGCATCGGACAGGTCGCGCACCACCTCGTCGATTTCCGACAGGCTGCGGTCGAGCGTCTCGAACACCTTCAGCGCGTGCTCGTGGACGACGTCGAGCGACCGGCGGATTTCCCGGTCCGCCTCCTCGGAGGTGGTGCCATGGGAGACGTAGGCGGCGATCGCGAACAGGGCGACGGGCAGCGCGAGCGACGCGACCATCATCCATCGCAGCATCTTCAGCGATTTTCGTTGTGCGGTCTGCACGGTCGCTCCAGCCCGAAAAGGCCATGAGCTTAACGCAATCGGCTGCAGCTACAAACAAGCCACGCCCGGAACTTGTGACGTTTCCGGGCGCGGACGGTATCCTTGAGGCGCCTAGATCTGCCGCTCGACCAGCTTGAGCTTGAGCTCGGCGATCGCCTCGGCCGGGTTCAGCCCCTTCGGGCAGGCCTTGGCACAGTTCATGATGGTGTGGCAGCGATACAGCCGGAACGGATCCTCGAGATTGTCGAGCCGCTCGCCGGTGGCCTCGTCGCGGCTGTCCTTGACCCAGCGATTGGCCTGCAGCAGCGCCGCCGGTCCGAGATAGCGCTGGCTGTTCCACCAGTAGCTCGGGCACGAGGTCGAGCAGCAGGCGCAAAGGATGCACTCGTACAGGCCGTCGAGCTTCTCGCGATCCTCGTGGCTCTGCCGCCATTCCTTCTGCGGCGTCGGCGAGGTCGTCTTCAGCCACGGTTCGATCGAGGCGTATTGCGCGTAGAAGTTGGTGAGATCAGGCACCAGGTCCTTCACGACCGGCTGGTGCGGCAGCGGATTGACCTTGACCGCGCCGTCCTTCACGTCGTGCATCGACCTGGTGCAGGCCAGCGTGTTCTGGCCGTCGATGTTCATCGCGCAGGAGCCGCACACGCCCTCGCGGCAGGAGCGGCGGAAGGTCAGCGACGGATCGATGTGGTTCTTGATCCAGATCAGGCCGTCGAGCACCATCGGACCGCAATCATTGACGTCGACATAGAAGGTGTCGACGCTCGGATTCTTGCCGTCGTCCGGATTCCAGCGATAGACCTTGAACTCGCGAACCTCGGTGGCGCCGGCCGGCTTCGGCCAGGTCTTGCCGCCGGTGATCTGCGAATTCTTCGGAAGTGCGAACTCAGCCATTTCGGGAGGCCTTCTTGCTTTTGACGGACGGGGCTCAGCACACGCGCGATCAGTACACGCGTGCCTTGGGCGGGATGTACTGCACGTCGTTGGTCATGGTGTAGTTGTGCACCGGGCGGAAATCGATCGTGGTCTTGCCGTCCTTGTTGTCGAGCCACGCCAGCGTGTGCTTCATCCAGTTCTTGTCGTCGCGATCCGGGAAATCCTCGCGCGCATGGGCGCCGCGGCTCTCGGTGCGGTTGTTGGCCGAGTCCATCGTCACCACCGCCTGCGCGATGAGGTTGTCGAACTCCAGCGTCTCGATCAGGTCTGAGTTCCACACCAGCGAGCGGTCGGACACGGCGATGTCGCCGATGCCGCCATGGACCTTGTGGATCAGGTTGTGGCCTTCCTGCAGCACCTCGCCGGTACGGAACACGGCGCAGTTGGTCTGCATCACGTGCTGCATGCTCTCGCGCAGCTTCGCCGTCGGCGTGCCGCCGGAGGCGTAGCGATAGCGGTCGAGACGGCCGAGCGCGAGATCCGCGGAATCCTTCGGCAGATCCGGCTGCTTGCCGTTCGGCGTCAGCTTCTCGGCGAGCCGCAGCGCGGCGGCGCGGCCGAACACGACGAGGTCGATCAGCGAGTTGGAGCCGAGCCGGTTGGCGCCGTGCACGGAGACACAGGCCGCTTCGCCGACCGCCATCAGGCCCGGGACGATGGCGTTGTCGTCGCCGTCCTTCTTGGTCAGCACCTCGGCGTGATAGTTGGTCGGGATGCCGCCCATGTTGTAGTGCACCGTCGGCACGATCGGGATCGGCTCGCGGGTGACGTCGACATTGGCGAAGATCTTGGCCGACTCCGAAATGCCGGGCAGGCGCTCCTGCAGCACCTTCGGGTCGAGATGGTCGAGATGCAGGAAGATGTGGTCCTTCTTCTTGCCGACACCGCGGCCTTCGCGGATCTCGATGGTCATCGCGCGCGAGACGACGTCGCGCGAGGCGAGGTCCTTGGCGGACGGCGCATAGCGCTCCATGAAGCGCTCGCCCTCGGCGTTGACGAGATAGCCGCCCTCGCCGCGTGCACCCTCGGTGACCAGACAGCCGGAGCCGTAGATGCCGGTCGGATGGAACTGGACGAATTCCATGTCCTGCAGCGGCAGGCCGGCGCGCAGCGCCATGCCGCCGCCGTCACCGGTGCAGGTATGCGCCGAGGTGCAGGAGGCATAGGCGCGGCCATAGCCGCCGGTCGCCAGGATCGTGGTCTGGGCGCGGAAGCGGTGCAGCGTGCCGTCGTCGAGCTTGATCGCGATGACGCCGCGGCAGACGCCCTGGTCGTCCATGATCAGGTCGATGGCGAAGAACTCGATGAAGAACTCCGCAGCATGGCGCAGCGACTGGCCATACATCGTGTGCAGCATCGCGTGGCCGGTGCGGTCGGCGGCGGCGCAGGTGCGCTGCGCCTGGCCCTTGCCGTAGTCCATGGTCATGCCGCCGAACGGACGCTGGTAGATCTTGCCGTCCTCGGTGCGCGAGAACGGCACGCCCCAATGCTCGAGCTCGTAGACCGCGTCGGGCGCGTTGCGCACCATGTATTCGATCGCGTCCTGGTCGCCGAGCCAGTCCGATCCCTTGACGGTGTCGTACATGTGCCAGCGCCAGTCGTCCTGGTGCATGTTGCCGAGCGAGGCCGAGATGCCGCCCTGCGCCGCCACGGTGTGCGAGCGGGTCGGAAACACCTTGGTGATGCAGGCCGTGCGCAGGCCCGCTTCGCTGCAGCCGACCACCGCGCGCAGACCCGCGCCGCCAGCGCCGACCACGACGACGTCGTAGGTGTGGTCCTCGATCGGATAGGCTTTTCCGTTCGTCGCGGGCGCGCCGTTCGCGCTGCCATTTGCTCCGCCGGCCATTCGCTAGACTCCAGTGGACAGTTTGATGAGGGCGTAGATCGAGGCGATCGCCACGGTCACGGCAAAGAAGTTATTGGCCATCACGGCGACGAGCTTGATCGGCTCGCTATGGACGTAGTCCTCGATGATCACCTGCATGCCGATTTTCATGTGCCAGCAGCTCGCGACCACGAACAGCAGCATGATCAGCGCGATCGGCAGCGAGCCGAGGATCTGCGCGGCGCCGGCCTGATTGCGGCCGAGCAGCATGATCACGACCACGACGACCGGCACGATCAGCAGGGTCATCGCGACCGCGGTGATGCGCTGGCGCCAGAAATCACCCGTGCCGGAATGCGCCGCACCGAGGTTGCGGACGCGGCCCAGCGGGGTCCGCATCGATTTCGCGCGTGCGTCGCTCATCGGCCGCCTCCCACTGCGTAAGCCACGATCCAGACCAGAACGGTCAGGAAGATGCCGCCGATCAGTGCGCCCCAGGTGAGCGTCTCGCGCTCATTGGGTTTGAAGCCGTAGCCGAGGTCCCAGACGAAGTGGCGGATGCCGGACAACAGATGGTGCAGCAGCGCCCAGGTGTAGCCGAACACGATCAGGCGGCCGAGGAAGCTCGCCATGAAGCCCTGGACGTAGGAATAGGCGCTTGGACCGGACGCGGCGGCGATCAGCCACCAGGCCAGCAGCAGCGTCCCGAAATAAAGTGCAACACCGGTGGCGCGATGGACGATCGACAAGATCATCGTCAGCGTCCAGCGGTAGGTTTGCAGATGCGGCGAAAGCGGTCGTTCGATCCTGGCTGTCATTGGTTGCTTTGATGATTTCTTGTGGGCCGTGAACGGAAGGGGCTTGCGGCCGTGTGGATCGGCAAGGCGGGCTTTATTTACGGAGAAGGAACAGGTGTTGCAACGGCCAAATGGCTCGAAACCGAACAGTGATTCAGTACTACGGCAGCCATGAAAAAAGGATCAATCGCCGCCGTGGTATACCAGGCCCCGTCAACCCGTCCTCTTTGCGAATTCCGATTCATTTCTATCCCTCCGCTGAAGCCGCGGCGACCACGTCCGAGCTGTAAAATAGCGCCAATCCTAGGTCATTGATTCACCGCTTAACTACGGTCTTCGCCGTATCGGGTTTGCAGACGCGAGGCCCGTAAGGCCCGTGAATCTGCAAACCTGACCGGAGCGATTCGCGGGACAACGAGCCCGCACTGGCGCTCCCGGTTCTGCCGCTGCTTCGGCAAATCACCGCTGGCCCACGCGTTCCTCTTGGTCGACGGCGCAAGGAAAGGCGCGCGGCGTGGGTCCATTTTGCCGCATGTCCGAAGACGCCGAAGCGGCCTAGTCTCGGAAGGTCGCAACAAACGACGCGGTGCAGAGCACGCCGATGCCGCTTCCAACGGTCAGACCGACTATTCCCGAACGCCCGGCGGCGCTGCCGGCACGCAAGGTGTCGTCGCAAGAGCCGGCCGAGGAGCCTTTGACCTGCATCCTCGGCTTCACCGCAGCGGGACTGTTCGCCGCCTGCCTCGCGCTGGCGATTCAGCACGAGATTGCCTGGCTCGCCGTGCTCGAATTCGTACTGATCTGCGCCGCGCCGCCGCTGGCCGCGCTTGCGGGTCTCGCGATCGGGCGGCGGCGCTGAGCCGTCGTCACTTCGTGTAGATGTCCTTGTACTGGTCACGCAGCACGTTCTTCTGCACCTTGCCCATGGTGTTGCGCGGCAGTTCGTCGACCACGAACACACGCTTGGGCATCTTGAATTTCGCCAGCCGGCCATCGAGACCCTTGAGCACGCCGGCCTCGCTGATGTCGGCACCGGGCTGCCGCACCACGACGGCGGTGACGCCCTCGCCGAAATCGGCATGCGGCACGCCGATCACGGCCGACTCCACGACGCCCGGCATGGCGTCGATCTCGCTCTCGATCTCCTTCGGATAGACGTTGAAGCCGCCGGAGATCACCAGGTCCTTGCCGCGTCCGACGATGTGGACGTAGCCCTGGCTGTCGATCTTGCCGAGATCGCCGGTGATGAAGAAGCCGTCGTCGCGAAATTCCGACTTGGTCTTCTCCGGCATCCGCCAATAGCCCTTGAACACGTTCGGGCCCTTGACCTCGATCATGCCGATGTCGTCGCGCGCGAGCTCCTTGGCCGTTTCGGGATCGGTGACGCGCACGGACACGCCGGGCAGCGGGAAGCCGACCGCGCCGGGCACGCGCTCGCCGTCATATGGATTCGAGGTGTTCATGTTGGTCTCGGTCATGCCGTAGCGCTCGAGCACGGCGTGGCCGGTGCGCGCGAACCATTCGCGGTGGGTATCGGCGAGCAGCGGCGCCGAGCCGGAGACGAAGAGACGCATGTGGCGGGTCGTCTCCTTCGACAGCCGCGGGTTCTGCAGCAGCCGCGTGTAGAAGGTCGGCACGCCCATCAGCACCGTGGCGCGCGCCATCAGGTTGATGATCAGGTCGGGATCGAGCTTGGGCAGGAAGATCATCGACGCGCGCGAAAACAGCGTCACGTTGCTGGCCACGAACAGGCCGTGGGTGTGATAGATCGGCAGCGCGTGGATCAGCACGTCATCCTTGGTGAAGCGCCAATAGTCGATCAGGGTCAGCGAGTTCGAGGCGAGGTTGTCGTGGGACAGCATCGCGCCCTTGGAACGGCCGGTCGTACCCGAGGTGTAGAGAATGGCGGCGAGATCGTCCGCGCCGCGCGGCACGGTCGTGAACGCGCTGTCAGCCTTGTCCGCCGCGTCCGTGAGCGAGCCCTTGCCCGAGGCATCGAGCGTTTCCACCTTGGCGCCGACCTTGGCCGCGAGCGCGCCGATACCCTCCGCCTTGGCAGGATCGCAGACCACAACCGTCGGCTCGGCGTCGCCGATGAAATAGTCGAGCTCGTTGAGCGTATAGGCGGTGTTGAGCGGCAGGTAGACGCCGCCGGCGCGCACGGTCGCCAGATAGAGCACCAGGCCGGACACGGATTTCTCGGTCTGCGCCGCGACCCTATCGCCCGGCTTCACCCCCCGGCTCACCAGCACATTCGCCATCTGCCCGGCCCGCGCGACGAGGTCGCCATAGCTGATGCGCTGGCCGTCATGGGTCTCGATCGCGAGACGGCTGGGATCGTCGAGGCCGTCGAACAGACGGGCGAACAGGTTGGCGTTGGCGGCTTGGTTCATGCAACATTCCCCTCAAGAGCACCGCCGGGCCGGCTGTTTCAGCCGGCGGAACATCGGGCTCGACGAAGACGAAAAGGGCCGGACGGCGGATGGCAGCGGCGGCGCCGCCAGGATGGCCGTCTCTGATCGAGGCTGCTCTAGCAAAAACGCCCTTTCGAAGGCAACGGGAGACGCAACGATATGACCAAGGGGAAACGGATCGCGTGGATCACCGGCGGCGGCACCGGCATCGGCGAGGCCGGCGCGCTGGCGCTGGCGGCCGAAGGCTGGACCGTGATCGTGTCGGGAAGGCGCAAGGCGGCGCTCGAGGCCGTGGTGACGAAGGTAGCGGCGAATGGCGGGCTGGCCGAGGCCGTTCCGCTCGATGTCGCCAAGGCCGCCGACGTACAGGCGGCGGCGGACGCCATCCTGGCGCGGCACGGCCGGATCGATCTCGCGGTCAACTCCGCCGGCGTGAACGTGCCGAAGCGGAGCTGGAGCGACATGACGCTGGACGGCTGGAACCAGCTGGTCGAGATCAATCTCAACGGCGTGCTGTATTGTATGAAGGCGGTGCTGCCGGCGATGCGCAAGCAGCAGGACGGCACCATCATCAATGTCTCGTCCTGGGCCGGGCGGCACGTCTCGAAGATGCCGGGGCCAGCCTACACCTCGACCAAGCATGCGGTGCTGGCGCTGACCCACTCCTTCAACATGGAGGAATGCGTGAACGGCCTGCGCGCCTGCTGCCTGATGCCGGGCGAGGTCGCAACGCCGATCCTGGAGCAGCGCCCGGTGGTGCCGAGCGCCGAGGAGCAGGCCCGCATGCTGCAGCCCGAGGACCTCGGCCGCACCATCGCATTCGTGGCGAGCCTGCCGCCAAGGGTGTGCGTCAACGAGATCCTGATCAGCCCGACCTGGAACAGGGGATTCGTCCAGACGCCGGGGAAGAGAGATTGAGCGGAGCTGGAGGTCGGTAACGGCGAGCGCGCCTGCAACGACTGAGATCTCCGGGACTTGGCGCCACATGACGCCAGCCTTTGCAATGGCCCATCGCGTGTCACACCACCGGCGTCGTCCCGGCGAACGCCGGGACCCATACCGCGTGATGTCTGAAACAGGCAGGCCGAGAGTCCCGTGCAAAACAATTGAACCCTGTGGTTATGGGTCCCGGATCGGCGCGCTTCGCGCTTGTCCGGGACGACAGTTGAGGTTGACGCGCGGGCGTTGCCTCCGGGACAGAGTTCAAGGCGTGCGCCTTCGTCCTCGCGACACGATGCGCCCGAGCTGTGCTGAAACTCACCGCCCTCGAATAACAGAGGGCGCAGGGAAGGCCGGGCGCTGGCCGCGCCCGTGGCCCGCCTGCGAAAAAAATGCAGGCGGCAGGTACCACAGGTCTGGCCGAGAACGCCCGGCCCTCCCTGCGCAACGGTTTTAACGGCTGCTTCGCGTTCTCCCTGGTGCGCCGGCTTGCTGGCCACCATCCCCACGCGAGGCGAAGCCTCGTCGTGAGTTGATATCAGCGTCGGGATATCAGGACCGCGCGACTTGACCGTGCGTGCATCGATCGTTCGTCGGCGAGGACTGAACCACGCTGCGTCGACACACACCCATCGCATCCCACTGCCAACGTCTCGTGACGGTCGCGACACGCCCCTCATGCGGCAGCAGGGACGCGCGGAAATGTGCAGGTGATTTGCCCGACGGTGCAAGGGGAAATGCTGCGGCAAACTAACACGACGGGCAGTTTGCGCATGGGAGGGATGCTGATAGCTCCATCGTCATTGCGAGCGCGGGCTGATGATCGTCGAATTTTTGAACGAGCGACTCAATCCACCGTCATTGCCGGCGCGGCGACGTGTCCGCCGAAGCCGGCAGGGCGTTGGCGGAGCAATCCAAAGCTCTGGGTGTCGCCCCTGGATTGCTTCGTCGCTGCGCTCCTCGCAATGACGGGTGGAGGCAGTGTGCCACGAGTAGTCGCAAGATCTCTGCCGCGTGATGACCGTGACCTCGTGTGGCCGCGTCGGCAGTGGGCTCCCCTCCCCCTTGCGGGGAGGGGTTGGGGGTGGGGGTCCGCGGGCGCTGAATTGAGTGAGTGCGGACAGTCAGAGCAGCAGCGCGCGAAGACGGATGGCGGATGTTCGGCTTTGAAGCGCCGATTCTCATCGACCGCGGGACTCGTGGTCCCCCACCCCCGACCCCTCCCCGCAAGAGGGGGAGGGGAGTGCACCGCGCCCGGGGGTGAGAGGCGGTGTTCTCGGCAAAGCGAGAGCTACGCCACGCCCTCTCAGAATGACGTGCCGCCGCCGAACCTGAATTCCTGCACGACGTCGTATTTGCCCTTGGAAAGCGGCACGGCGTAGTCGAAGCGCAGCGGGCCGAAGGGCGAGGCCCAGATCAGGCCGACGCCGACCGAGGAGCGGACGACCTTGCTGTCGTCGTATTGCAGGGCGCATTTGCAGGCGGCGGAGTTGACCTCGCCGGTGGCAGCCCAGGAGGTCGGGCCCTGGTAGCCCCAGAGCGAGCCGGCGTCGGCGTAGACCGAACCTTTCAGGCCGACCTCCTTGGGCAGGAACCAGAACGGCATCTGCAGCTCGGCCGAGGCGCCCCAGTATTTCGTGCCGCCGAGCGCATCGCCGGTCGCGCCGAAGCTGCGATAGGTGATGTCGCGCGGACCGATGCCGTTGGAGGCGAAGCCCCGGACCAGGTTCGGGCCCATCTGATAGTGGTCGAGCATGCGCAGGTCCTTGTCGCCGATCTTGTTGATGACGCCGCCCTGCAGATGGATGACGCTGACGATCTCGGAGACCAGCGGGCTGAAATATTTCGCGTCCACCGCGGACTTCAGGTAGCTGACATTGCCGCCGACGCCGGCAAAATCCTGGCGCCAATCGACCAGCAGGCCATCGGTCGGGTTCTTGGTGTTATCGAGCGTGTTGTAGTTCAACGTATAGCCGAGCGCCGAGGTCAGCGCGGCGCCGTCGCTGAGCTCCTTGCGGACCGGCAGCGACGATTCGCCGTCGCCATAGCAGCCATAGCCGTAGACGCCCGACGTGGTCGCATTGGTCGGATCGACGCCGCCGAGCACGCTGGCGACATAGGCCGGGGTCGGATTGAAGGCGAGCAGTCCGTTGGCCGCGTTGTTGTTGCAGTTCGCCAAGTAGGACGGCAGCGTGACCTCCTGCCGGTACAGCGAATAGCGCAATTGCAGCGAGAGGTCCTCGCGCAGCTGGAGGCCGAGCCGCGGGCTGAAGCCGACCGTGCGGGTGCCGTAGCTGGTGGTGCTGTTGGCGAGCTGCTGGCGATAGGAGACGTCGAGGCCGAGCGCGACGCGGTAGTCGAGAAGATACGGCTCGACGAAGGACAGCGACACGCCGCGCGCATACTGGCCATAGGTCACCGCGGCCTTCGCGAACAGGCCTCGCCCCAGGAAATTGCGCTCGGAGATCGAGACTTCGGCAAGCGCACCGTCGGTGGTCGAATAGCCGCCGGAGACCGAGAAATCACCGGTCGACTTCTCCTCGAGACTGACGATCAGGATCACGCGATCGCTCGACGAGCCGGGCTCGGCGGTGATCTTCACGTCCTTGAAGAAGTCGAGGTTCTTGAGCCTGCGCTCGGCGCGGTCGACCAGCGCGCGGTTGTAGGCATCGCCCTCGGAGAGGTCGAACTCGCGGCGGATGACGTAGTCGCGCGTCCGCGTGTTGCCGCGCAGCGTGATGCGCTCGATATAGGTGCGCGGGCCCTCGTCGACGGAGAACACGATCGCAACCGTATGCGCCTCGATGTTGCGATCGCCGCGCGGACGCACGATCGCGAAGGAGAAGCCGCGGCGCGAGGCCTCGATCTGCATCTCCTCGACCGACTTCTCGAGCTGCTCGACGTTGTAGAGCGCGCCGGCATTGACGCGTGAATAGCCGCGCAAGGCGTTGCCGTCGAAGCCGGCGACGCTCGACTGGAACTGCACCGAGCCGACACGATATTGCTGGCCTTCGTCGATCTGGAAGGTGACCAGGAAGCCCTTCTGATCCGGATCATACTCGGTCAGCGCAGCGACCACCTGGACGTCGGCATAGCCGTTCTTCAGGTAGAAGCGGCGGATCAGGTCGCGGTCGGCCTCGACACGGTCGGGATCGTAGATGTCGTTGCTGGCGAGGAAGCTCAGCCAATTCGTCTGGTGCGTCTTGATAACGTCGCGCAGGCGCGCGGCGGAATAGGAATTGTTGCCGACGAAGCTGATCGACTTCACACTGGTCTTGACGCCCTCGACGACGGTGAACACGAGATCGACCCGGTTGTTGGGCTGCTCGATGATCTCAGGCGTGACGCGCACGTCATAGCGCCCCGAGCGGCGGTAGATCTCGGCGATGCGCTGCGCATCGGACTGCACCATCGGCCGCGACAGCGTGCCTCGCGGCTTCGACTGCACCTCGGCCTGCAGCTGCTCGTCCTTGACCTTCTTGTTGCCCTCGAAGGCGACACGGCCGATCACGGGATTCTCGACCACGCGCACGATCAGCCGGCCGCCCTGGCGCTCGATCTTCACGTCGGCGAACAGGCCGGTCGCGATCAGGGCCTTGAGGCCGTCGTCGATCTGGCCGGCATCTAGCGCGCCGGACGGCCCCGTCTTGAAGTAGGAGCGGACGGTATCGGCTTCGATGCGCCGGTTGCCCTCGACGGTGATCGCGGTCGCGGCCGCGGCAGGTGCCGCCAGTGCCGTGCGCGGCAACGATGTCACCGGCAGGGCCAACAGCATCAGGGCGAGCATGCCCGGCAGTCTCAGGCGCATCATCGACGCTCTTTCGATCATCAGAGTCCTCGGCGCGCCAATGGTGGTCGGCACGCCCCATGGAATCGCTGATGCCCGTCAAAGATGGTCGCGATGCGCCAATCTCGTTTCGCGAATTGTCGATTGATACGCAGCGTGGCTGGATGTTTCCGGATGGAAATGTTGGGCAAGTGATGCCGCCGCGAGGCACCGGTGGCGACTAATAAGTGTACCGTCCGCACTGGGACCGGAAAGCCACGCGGTCTCCGGACATCTCCGTTAAGAAATTAGCCGGCGGCAGCGGCATTCGGCGTGTTCCGACATCAAATTCTACAAAATAGCTGATACCGGCAATACGCCGGAAAAACGACAGTGCTACATGCTGGGCGTCCGAGCTAAGCCCCAAGTAGTTCGGCCAAGGCCCGGTGCGCGCAGATTCCCATTCTTATTCCAGCGCACCGGGCCACCCGTTTTTTCAAGTTAACGCGATGCGCGTGACTGCGCCCTCTCCCCTTGTGGGAGAGGGCATGTAGGAAGGTACGGCAGGCTCGGTTGGGTGAGGGGTTCTCTCCACGAGCGCGACTTGCCGAGACATACCCCTCACCCAACCGCATGCGTGGATGGGCCGTACATGCCCTCTCCCGCAAGGGGCGAGGGCGCTGTATCTGGCAGCGCGCCGGCGGCTGTTTTCTCGACCATCCGTCCGACGGTTCCCCGCTCTCGGACCCGAATCACGACAATCTCCGTCGCTGTTGCGAAATTGCCTCTGGATCGGGCTGTGAAAAACGATCAAAACGGACGCCAGCGCCGATGGTTAATCGCGTCTTAACCTCGCCCCCTCTATGGTGACCGCAAAGGCACCGGTTCATGGGCGATCGGCGGCTTCAACTGGTTTGGCGCGCGTTTTACGTATGGCAATGACCGCTTCATCCCCCGCGCCCGCTGGCGCCAGCCATTCGGAGAGCGAACGCTCGCCGTTTGCGCGGCTGAACGAGCTGCTCGCGCCCCATTCTCCCGGCAAGCCGATGATCACGCTCGCCGTCGGCGAGCCGCAGCATCCCGTTCCGGGCTTCGTCGGCCCGGTGCTGGCGCAGCACATCGCCGATTTCGGCCGCTACCCGGCGGCGAAGGGAATCGAGCCTTTCCGCAAGGCCGCGAGCGCCTGGCTGTCGCGCCGATTCGTGCTGCCGCGCGCTGTTGATCCCGAACACGAGATCCTGGTACTGAACGGCAGCCGCGAGGGACTGTTCTTCGCCGCCCATGCCGCGCTCCGCCACATCGGCCCACGCCGCGGCAAGCCTGCGATCCTGATGCCGAACCCGTTCTATCCAGTGTATGGCGTCGGCGCCCGCACCGCCGGCTGCGATTCCATCTACCTGCCGACCACGCGCGACAACGGCTTCCTGCCCGACCTCGATGCGATCGACGAAGCGACGTTGGCGCGCACGATCGCGTTCTACATCGCGACGCCGGCCAACCCGCAGGGCTCGGTGGCATCGGCGGACTACATGCGCAAGCTGGTCCAGCTCGCAAACCGCTTCGGCTTCCTGATCTTCAGCGACGAATGCTACTCGGAGATCTACACGCGCCAGGCGCCCGGCAGCATGCTGGAGCATGCCGGTCCCGACTACACCAACGTCGTCGCGTTCCAGTCGCTGTCGAAGCGCTCCAACGTGCCGGGCATGCGGATCGGCTTCGCCGCCGGTGACCGCAAATTTCTCGCCGCCTTCCACGAGCTGCGCAACGTCGCGGCGCCGCAGGTGCCGGTGCCGCTACAGCACGTCGCCGTCGCCGCCTATGCCGACGAGGCGCATGTCGAGGAGAACCGGCGGCTGTACCGCGCCAAGTTCGATCTCGCCGACCAGATCATCGGCAACCGCTACGGTTATCAGCGGCCCGACGGCGGCTTCTGCGTCTGGCTCGACGTCGCCGATCGCGGCGGCGACGAGTCGGTGACGACCAGGCTGTTTCGCGAGGCCGGCGTGCGCGTCGTGCCCGGCAGCTATCTGGCGCGGCCGCAGGCCGACGGTTTCAATCCGGGGCTGGGCTATATCCGGCTGGCGCTGGTGGCCGACGCTGAAACGACCGGCGAGGCGCTGCACCGGCTGGTCGAGACGCTCGGGTAATCGCGGGGCGGATGCGGATGCCGGCGATCGAGCGAGTCATTCCCCTGGTCAACCACCTGCCGACGTCGCTGCGCGACGCGCTGGTGAAGCGGCTGCGCGAGCTCGCCGGCCTCTGCCTGATCGCGCTATGCGGTGTCGCCGCCGCGGCACTGATGACGTGGTCGGTGCAGGACCCGAGCCTGTCGCATGCGACCTCGCGCGCGATCCGCAACATCGTCGGCTATCCCGGCGCGATCAGCGCCGACCTCCTGATGCAGATTCTCGGCCTCGGCTCGATCATGGCGATCCTGCCGCTCGCCATCCGTGGCTGGCGGATGATGACGCACCGGCCGTTCGACCGCGAGGCGCTGCGGTTCGGCGCCTGGGTGCTCGGTGCCGCCATCGCCGCCGGCTTCGCCAGCTGCTGGCCGCGCTCGCATGCCTGGCCGCTGCCGACCGGCCTCGGTGGCGTGGTCGGCGACGCCCTGGTGCGCGCGCCCGCCGTGGTGTTCGGTCCGCCCGGCGCGATCTACCGGCTGGTGCTCGGCAGCCTGCTCCTCATTGCCATGATCGGCTGCCTGCTGGTCGCTGGCGGCATGGGCGCCAAGGAAGCCGATCCGAGCCTGCTGGCGGACGACGAGGACGATACGCCGCTCGCCGATCCCGAGGACGACGACGACCGCAAGGCGATCCGGCTCGGCTGGGTGTTCCACGCCATCATGAGCGCCAAGGCGCAGGTCGCCTGGTTCCTCTCGACCGCCTATCGCGCGCTGGTCTCCTCCGGCCCGCAACCGCGCACGGCCTCCGGCCGCCAGGAGCCGAGCCTGAGCGGCGCCCGCTCCAAGCCGACGCTCGCCCCGGAGATGGAGGATGACGGCGACGAGGAGGAATCCGGCGAGGACGAGGAGGAAGAGGAGGAGGAGCCCGCTCCGCGCGCCCGCAAGAAGCCGGCCGCCAAGGCGCCGCCCAAGAAGTCCAACGACAAATACGACCTGCCGTCGGTGTCGATGCTCGCGGCGCCCAAGGCCGCCGACCGCCAGCCGCTGTCGAAGAGTGAGCTGGAGGCCAATTCGCGCGCGCTGGAAGGCGTGCTGCAGGATTTCGGCGTGCGCGGCGAGATCGTCAAAGCCAATCCGGGCCCGGTCGTCACCTTGTACGAGCTGGAGCCCGCGCCCGGCATCAAGTCGTCGCGCGTCATCGGCCTGGCCGACGACATCGCCCGCTCGATGAGCGCGCTGTCGGCGCGCGTCGCCGTCGTGCCCGGCCGCAACGCCATCGGCATCGAGCTGCCGAACGCGCATCGCGAGAAGGTCTATCTGCGCGAGCTGCTGGTCGCCAAGGAGGCGACCGAGAGCGTCGCCAAGCTGCCGCTCTGCCTCGGCAAGAATATCGGCGGCGAGTCCATCATCATCGATCTCGCCCGCACCCCGCACATGCTGATCGCCGGCACCACCGGCTCGGGCAAGTCGGTCGCGATCAACACCATGATTCTCAGCCTGGTCTATCGCCTCCGGCCCGACCAGTGCCGCCTGATCATGGTCGACCCGAAGATGCTCGAGCTCTCCGTCTATGACGGCATCCCGCATCTGCTGACGCCCGTCGTGACCGACCCGAAGAAGGCCGTCGTCGCGCTGAAATGGGCGGTGCGCGAGATGGAGGAGCGCTACAAGAAGATGGCCAAGCTCGGTGTGCGCAACATCGACGGCTACAACGCCCGCGTCGCCGAAGCCCGCAACAAGGGCGAGGAGCTGACGCGCACCGTCCACACCGGATTCGACAAGGAGAGCGGCAAGGCGATCTACGAGGAGGAGAAGCTCGACCTCGATCCCCTGCCCTACATCGTCATCATCGTCGACGAGATGGCCGACCTGATGATGGTCGCCGGCAAGGACATCGAAGGCACGGTGCAGCGCCTCGCCCAGATGGCCCGCGCCGCCGGCCTGCACGTGATCCTGGCCACCCAGCGTCCGTCGGTCGACGTCATCACCGGCACCATCAAGGCCAACTTCCCGACCCGCATCTCCTTCCAGGTGACGTCGAAGATCGACAGCCGCACCATCCTCGGCGAGATGGGCGCCGAGCAGCTGCTCGGCCAGGGCGACATGCTCTACATGGCCGGCGGCGGCCGCATCAGCCGCGTACACGGCCCGTTCTGCTCCGACGAGGAAGTCGAGAAGGTGGTGCGCCACCTCAAGACGCAGGGCTCGCCGGAATATCTCGAGGCGGTCACCGCCGAGGAGCCGAGCGAGGAGGACGGCGCCGTGTTCGACGCCACCGGCATGGGTGGTGGCGGCGGCGGCGACGACCTGTTCTCCCAGGCGGTCGCCGTGGTCAAACGCGACCGCAAGGCCTCCACCAGCTACATTCAACGCCGGCTGCAGATCGGCTATAACAAGGCCGCCTCGTTGATGGAGCGGATGGAACAGGAAGGCATCGTCGGCCAGGCCAACCATGCCGGCAAGCGCGAGATCCTGGTGCCCGAGGAGGAAGGCGGGTTCTGATCCCCGCCCGCTTTGGTCCCAGATCCGCCGTTTCCAGGTCGTAACTTCACGCAATTACGATCACGCTGACCGACTGAACCAGGATAGAAACGCGTAAGACATCAGGACGCCGTTTTGCAAAGCCCCTTCTCGACCAGCTCATTTTCATTCCCCGAACCGCCGCGCGGACGTCGCATGTCCGCCTGGATGGTGGCCTTCGCCGTGACCGCATGTGCCATCGCCGGCTCGGCCGGCCATGCCACCGCTCAGGGCACGACGGCTCCCAAGCCGGGCGCGAAGCCGGGCTCCCAGCTCTCCGCCTCCGAGCAGCAGCGCGGCGGCCAGGCAGCCATCCAGACCACGCCGCCCAACCCGATCATTCCCGATCCCCGGCGCAACGTTCCGGCGAGCATCTTCACCTCGTTCGACGCCAACCAGAAGGCGCAGGCGGCCAAGGTCAGTGCCTATCTGTCGTCGCTGCAGACGCTGGTCGGAAACTTCGTCCAGGTCGGCCCCGACGGCAGCAAGACCAAGGGCGATTTCTACATTCAGAAGCCCGGGCGGTTGCGGTTCGAATACGAGCCGCCGAGCCCGATCGACCTCATTGCCGACGGCTCGGCCGTCGTGGTGCGCGACCGCAAGCTGGCGACCCAGGACGTCTATCCGCTGTCGCAGACGCCGCTGCGCTACCTGCTGTCCGATCGCATCGACCTGCTCAAGGACACCAACGTCATCGCGATCGCGGCCGACGATCTCTACGTCACGATCACGATCGAGGAGAAGCAGGCGCTGGTCGGTACCAGCCGGCTGATGCTGATGCTCGGCGCCAAGGACGGCCAGCTCAAGCAGTGGACCGTGACCGATCCGCAGGGCTACGACACGACGATTGCCGTCTACAATCTCGACACCACCAAGAAGCTCGATCCGGCGATGTTCAAGATCGACTTCACGAACTACGCGACGCCGCCCGGCTGACGGCCGGGCGCTCCCTAGCCGCCTCTTGGCCGCCCCCTGGCGATCAGCGGGTTTCGAGCCCGCGGACCTTCCACTGCGCCTCGGACAGCACCAGCTTCTCGTAGCGCTTGCGCGCCTCCTCGACATCGTCGGCCGGCATCTCGCTGCCGCCGGGGCGGGCGCGCAGGATCATCGAGGTCGTGGCCCAGCTCAGCCGCGCCGCCTTGCACGCCAGCAGCAGATCGGTGAGACGGTCGTCCTCAAGCAGCGATTCGATCGTCTCGATGGAGACGACGCAGAGCAGCGCCAGCGCCGCGATGACCGCCGGAATGTCGCTGGTGACGCAGAACCGGTTGACGGCGGAATCGCCGAGCTTGCCGGTGCGGTTGAGCGCCGACACCTCGGCCTTGACCTGATCGTAGTCCCACATCGCGCGCATCGCCGCGCCGGCGGACCGGGTCGGGGCAGCCTGCAGGGTCGCGCGGGTGGCCGGCGGCGCCGCCTTGATGAAGCGGGCGCGGGCGCCCTCGCTGGCGGCGGTGACGAAGGCCCGTGACAGCTTGGCCGGCAGGTCGGTGCGCAGCGCCAGCTTCTCGGCGAGATCCTCGTCGCGCTCGGCGATCTTGAACAGGCTGCGATAGCCGTCCTCGGACAGCCGCGCCGTGAGATTCTGCGCCAGCGCCATGCGCACCGGCGGGAAGCCGCGCGCGATCAGCTGGGTGGTGATGGTGTCGCCAACGCCGCGGCGACTGGCCAGCGCGACCAGATGCGCGGGGCTCAGGGTCCTAACGAATTCGGCGAGGTCGCGCTCGGTCAGCACCGGCGCCTTCGCCAGCATCGGCCCGGCGACGCGCAGGTCGGGATGCACGGCGAGCAGTCGCGCAGTCGCGTGCGGCGCGCGCTCGACGCCGGCCAGCGCCATGCTCAGCTCGGCGAGCACGTCGGTCGAGACCTGCGGCATCAGCCGCGCGAACATCTGGTCGTAGAGATCGAGCTGCTCGTCGGGCGCCGGCCGCGGTCCGGCCAGAAACAGGCCGGTGGTCCGGCGCAGCATGTCGGTGGCGAGCTCGGGGACCGTCCTCACCTCGCCCGCTTGCGGTTTGACGGAGGCAGCTGCCGGAGGCGCTGGAGGCATCGCAGGTCTCTTTCTGGTGGCGCCCGGCCGCTGTGCGGAGGGCGCGCATCGCTCATCAATTTGCGACAGAATGCGAACGCCCGACTAAAGGGGCGTTAAGCCCGATGCTGGGAACATGGTAGTCGCCGTCCCGTCGTTAATGGATTGCACCACACCGACTCCAATGTTCCTGTATTGTTCTTGCGAACACCGCAGGCTTCCGTTAGCCTCTCTGCCGGGAGGGGCACCATGGTCCAGCGCGTTTCCACCGTCGCCTTCGAGGGGATCGAGGCCCGCGCGGTCGACGTGCAGGTCCAGGTCGCGCCGGGACTGCCGGCGTTCGCGATCGTTGGCCTGCCGGACAAGGCGGTGTCGGAGGCGCGCGAGCGGGTGCGCTCGGCGCTGATCGCCTCGGGGCTGGCGCTGCCGGCGCGGCGCATCACCGTCAACCTCGCCCCGGCCGACGTGCCGAAGGAAGGCAGCCATTATGACCTGCCGATCGCGCTCGGCCTGATGGCGGCGATCGGCGCCATTCCGCCGGATGCGCTCAGTGGCTTCACCGTGCTCGGTGAGCTCGGGCTCGACGGCTCGATTGCCCCAGTGGCCGGCGTGCTGCCGGCCGCGATCGGGGCCAATGCGCGCGAGGAGGGCCTGATTTGTCCGGCGGCCTGCGGCGCCGAAGCGGCGTGGGCCAGCCCGGACCTGGAGATCATCGCGGCGACGTCGCTGATCCAGATCGCCAATCATTTCAAGGGCACGCAGGTGCTGTCGCGGCCGCAGCCGAAAATCCAGGAGGCGCCGGCGAGCCTGCTCGACCTGCGCGACATCAAAGGCCAGGAGAGCGGCAAGCGCGCGCTCGAGATCGCCGCCGCCGGCGGGCATCATCTGTTTCTATGATGGCCTTTTAAAACCATCAAGAATGCCGGTCGTTTTGCGCTCCGGATGTTGGTGTATGTAGATGCCATCCGACCTTTGTGGATGGGTGTCGATGTCGGGATATAAATTTCCTGCCGCAGTGAGGTATGCGGTCTGCACGGTCCACGGATCGCATTGTTACCTATGCGGTAAGCCCGTCGATCTCCAGACGATGCGTGTCGATCATGTCCTTCCCCGGTCGCTGATCAACCAGCCGGAGCGGCTCTCGACGATACTCGCGGAATATGGCCTACCCCGGAACTTCGAGATCGAATCGTTCGAGAATTGGTTACCGGCCTGCGAACCCTGCAATGTCGCCAAGGGTGATCGGGTATTTCAGGCAGCACTGATCGTCCTGGTCCATCTCGAACGGGCCAGATCCAACGCTGCGAAGACCGAAGCAGCTGCAAACCGGGTTATTCAGAACCAGGCGATATCGAAGGCCTTAAATACCCTTGAGCGAGCGTTGGATGCTCGACAGATCGATCTGTCCATCCTTGATCCTCTGATCCGCGATTACCGGCAGTCTGCGAATCAAAGCGGCGTTGCTGAGTTCAGGATCTCTCCAGGCCAGACCGTGATTTATGAGGGCGATTCCTACCAAATCCTCAGGGGGCAATACGGGGTTGGATATCGTCCCTCCCGGGAAGACGTGGATAGCTCGTTTCAATGCCCGCACTGTGGCACCTATGGGCCCTGGAGTGGCGCACGATGTTTAGGTTGTGGCCACCTCATCGAACTCGATTAGCGCAAGTTAAAGGGCCCGCATATACGTACGCGGGCCCCGCTTGTTTGACTAATCTGAGGGCGAAGCCGGTGGCGCAGCAGTTCTTTTGGAACTCGTGTTCGTTCGTTTGGGAGCCTGAGCACCCTGCGGGTTCATCCATTCCATGACATCGGAGTCCAGCTTGTTCTGTGAGCACCCATCTCGTTCGTGCTCAAGATAAGCCAGCAACTCCTCGATCGACATTTGACCCAACAACAGCACCGCAGATCTGCGGCCGCACATCACGATAAATCCTCCACCACTATAAACCACGTACTCTCCGTAGTGCCCTCGGCCGCTTTCCAGTGCCTCCAATACCGCTGCACGAATACAGAAAAGCTCAAACCGTGTATGCGGAGCGCTCACCATCAGCCAGTCCACCACATCGGTGACGACACGTGTCGCCGGTGG
This sequence comes from Bradyrhizobium sp. HKCCYLS2038, assembly GCF_051167655.1. NCBI lineage: Bacteria > Pseudomonadati > Pseudomonadota > Alphaproteobacteria > Hyphomicrobiales > Nitrobacteraceae > Bradyrhizobium > Bradyrhizobium sp. HKCCYLS2038. The sequence goes on from NZ_JBNPTM010000004.1 coordinate 860,933, forward strand.
TTCACCCTCGTTCAGAAATTCTTGGAAGTGTCGCTGCCCCTCCACGTCCACCTGAAAATCGATTCGTCTCCTGACACGATCAACCAGCTTGTCCGACAGCTTTCTACTATTCTTCACTAGATCTACTCCCTACGCTCGATCACGGACGATGTAGCTGTCGGAAGATCGCTATAGGCAGCCGACAACGCTTGAAGAATTCTGTCCCGGTCGCTGGTGTTGATGAACAGAATGCTGTTCGGACCCTGAACGAACAGATTGTATCCATCTGCCTTCGGCGCCTCGACACACCGATAGTCACCGAACGTCCCGCCCTCGATGATAGCTCGCTTAAGGTCAGCCACCTCGGCAGCGTTCGTCGGTCCATCCGTTGTCAAGAATCTACCGATGTCGAATGTATCAGTCGTTTCCGAGAGACCACCTCGCCATCCTGCAAGCGGCCCCTTACCTCTATTAATCGATCTCATGAATTACCTCGTCCATTGAATGCAGAACCATGATCGGCCTGCATGACGATGAACTAGGGCTTGCGGGGACCAACTCAATCAGCGCTTCCGTACTTCTCGAACACGGGAGGTCTACCGTGTTCGACCGAAGCCGATCACTTCCGGAAGGCCTGACCTAACTCGGATAGGATCGATTCAAGCCGAGCTTGACGCTTGGTAGTTAGCTTCATCTTTCCGGCAATCGCTTTCTTCGCTGCTCGATCGATACGCATACGAAACCGATCGATCGACCTGTCGCTTCCATATTCTGACTGCGACAAAGGATCATTTTTTAGGAACGATCGATAGAGATCACTACGAGTCTTCAATCGACTCGTCTTCCGAAACGTCATGAACCGATGGAGCAGATCGAAGTCCTTATCGTCACCGTAAACGACATCAGCCACGGACCTCTTGTTGAGATATAAATGGTCGTAAATGATTGAGCACAGGAAGGCGACGTGATGCTGATTGTTGGGATCCAATCCAACCTTCTTGAACAATAGATCCCTCTTGCGGAATAACTGATCGGCCTGCGGTCCCTGTAACAGCTCTGGGGGCAGCTCAAGACCAGACCTTCCAGCGACACTCAGCAGCATCGCAAACTCATCAATTATCAGCTGTCCACGTGGCTTCATTGTCCGACCGATGACTCTCTATTTGGAGTTCATAATGATTTTTGGCAATAGTTTAGATAAGGTCCAGAAGAGATTTCTCTGGTCCTTTTTCTAGAGATGAGACACACGTTTCTTCCGAGGATGATCTCGCACCAACACTTACTCCGCGTATGCGGGTCTATTTAGTGTCGAGGAAGACCGCCTCTAGCACGATCGTATCAATCCAGGCCTCAAATTCCGCTTTAGAACGGTCCTTAGTGAGATAGGAGGACGCTCCATCGTCTGCGGTTCGTTGGTGGAGATTGGTGCTCCAGGGCGATTCGGCCCAGGCGTTCTTTACGATCTGCGAGAACCGGACCTCCACCATGTGTGCTGGGCGCTCCATGAGAATATGTGCGTGCCATCCTCGGTCATGCCCGTATTCCAGGAACGGTATACGTCGGACTCTTCGATTGAACCGTTGGACGAGACGTCCATAGATAGCCCGGTCAACCCGCTTGCAGAGCAGTTCAACCTCACGGCGTGCTATCTGCTCGCTCAGACGAACACGGCACCCATTATCGCCTTGGACCGCTTCCTTGAAGTTTAATGAATAAAGAGAAGTGTCCGACCAGGTGGATAGCTCGCCCTGTACCCAGGATTGGGTCTCCCCGCGTAGTCGTTTGAGGAGAAGTGGATCAGCGTTATTCATGGACTAGAGCTGCTTGGGATCGATCGGCATACAATCGTCGATCGAAGCTCTTGCTTCCCACCGTTCAATTGCAGAAGCCAAGTACTCGACCCGGCATGCCTTCGCGATCATTTTGCGCTTGCAATTGGACTGCTCGCGGGCTTCGATTCGCATCGCTTGCTTTCTGGCGATCCTTTCTTGGGCGGTCTCGGATCTTTTCAATCAACGTACTCCCTATCGTTCTGCGTAACGATACCAGCACACGATTTCCGTTCAATCTGCCGCCGTTACCTTCACGAACATGACGGTCCCTTCGTGTTCGAGATCCCCCACGCGCCTCTTGGAAACCGGTCCGCCACCGCAATAACGCGTTCAACAGCACGATCGGGCAACCGAGAACATTGCCGGCATGGCGAGGATGCCTCCCTCACCGTGGCGGTTCGGCGGGTCTCGATGATTGCCGTTATCGTTGATTACCGTCGATCTTGATCAGACGCATCGGAGGTCCGGCAGCTCAAGAGAGCTCCCGCGGATAATCCGCTGGAATGCGTCCCCCGGCAAATTCGGCCGCCGCATTCGTGCTGCGAAGCCTCGAATATTGCATTCTCCCGGCAGAGGTGCGGAAAGGTCAACGGTTGCAGAAGCTTTTTTTTCTCTGAAAGGTCGTTGCCCAGATCCCCAATTCGCGGGACGGCGGCTCCACCAACAATAGGAGCCCAACAATGGCAAAATCGACACTATCCTTGGTTTCCGTTCAGAAACCGACCGCCAACACACCCGTCCTTCAGCGGCGCAACAAGTTCACGTCGAGTATCGAGCAGCAGATTGTCAAGGTCGGTCTGTTTCGCGAGGGCAAGCGGATCTCTCGCGAACAGTTTTGGGTCGATGGGAACGGCGCAATCTATTTCCAGCTCCGGTATGGCAAGCAGCCGCTGGAGCTCGAAAAGGGCAAGAGCACGCTGAAAGCGTCGACATTCGACGACCTCGTCGAGCAGTTGGACCAGCTCAAGACGATTGCCGTGGCCGGGGGGCTCGACGACGCGCTGTCGGCCTGTGCGAGTGCAGTCCGATCAAACTTCAAGACGGCCAAGGACAAGAAGGCAGGACGGGGCTGAAGGGCTCGGCTCAGCTTTTTGGCGACCTCTTTGTAGGCTTTTGGAAGAATTCGGCGGGCTCGACGTCCAAAACAGACGCGAGCTTACCTATGATTTCTAGCCCGACATGGGGAATCGCTCGCTCCACGCGGCTGAGATAGGCCCGGTCAATCTCTGCGTCGTGCGCCAATTGCTCCTGAGAAATCCCTCGGGAGTGCCTTATCCGACGCAAGTTGATCGCAAAAAGCTGGCGCAGGTCCATAGACCAGCCAACCGCGTTGTGGTCTATTAACCCACGGCTTTAAAGCCTCAAACGTCATCCTGACTTTGCAATCCAGACGGACCTCATGGCAATGGATTTTCGCCCGCCCCACTCATCACCATCGGGCACCGGACTCGCATTGGCCGCCGCTGCCACCGTTGGTCTCATCCTCGGGCTGGCGGCAGCATCGAATCGGCTGCTGGACGACTTAGGGATCGCTGATAGCCCTGGGCTATCGATCGACCAAAGGAAGGAGAAGGCACATCGCAATCATGCGTCGTGGTTCCAACGGTCGGCCGCACTGTTAGCGGTGAAAAAAGACCGCTTCCCGCCGCAGGAATATCCGCCGATGCCTGCATTTTCGACGCTGGAGATTAAGTCCCTCGGCGATCAGGATGTCACGGTCATGGATGTCGTAATAAACAACAAGCGGGAGTGCATCGGCGTCATAGCATCGCTTCCAAAGAAGCTCGGGACGGGCGATGCGATCACGGTTTTACCGCAATGCGATCCAGTCAAAGTCGTCGTCTCCACGGACCACGGCGAGCAATTGTTCACATGGTAGGAATGAACACGCCTAGCACCGAAAGCCGCCACGAGGTCGGATACTTACCGCTGTGCGCGAGCGCAAACAGACCAATGACATCAAGCAACAATCGTTCGCCTGCCGCCGCATACGGCAGACCGCAGGTTGGCCTCTACTGCTTCATTCCAAGTCGCTCCGCGCAAATGCTGCCGAGCTGGACACCAGTTGGGATCGGCCCGTAGCAAAGTCTACTGTCCTTGTCTTCGGTGTCGAGATTTTTGATCCTTCCGTTCTGCGATGCAACAACATTGACCTAGCATGCATACGCCCGCGAGCTTCCTGACGCGCTGGATTGACCATCACACGAGACCGAAACCGAACTTCCACTCGCTAGCTGGAACGGCGAACGATGGGTAGCCGACCGTCGTTGCCCTGTGGGATTTCTCGCCTCCCTCACATCAGTCTGTGAGGGCATCTACTCCCCCTTGCGCTCCCGCTTGGGTTGAGTAATCTATCGCGATTTGATAGGGGAGATTTCGATGAATAGAAGAACGATGCTTTTCTCCGCCATTTCGACTGCATCCATATTCTGTACGCCCAGCTTCGCCCAATCTGCCCTAGAGATGGATGCAAAAAGGATCAGCGACCTGCCCCCTCTACCAGCTGATCTCGTGACGCAATCTGGCGAACCAGCTGCTCCGTACGCGGATCTCGGTCCAGTGGGTACAGCTAAGCCGAGCGACACTGAAAAGAACAGAGCGTACGAAATATTGCTCCAGGCTCCCTTCGGGGTACCTCCAATAGAGGTTGCCCAGTACTTTTTGGCAGTTGGTGCGGGTGCTTACGGGGCAGAGTTACGGCCGTTTGCACGAGAATGGCCTGTGCGAGCGAATCCGTTAATTGCCCACTTCTTTTCATCAACCCTCACCAAGCCCGAAGGAGATAGCACGGCTTGGTGCGCAGCATTCATGAATTGGTGCTTACTTAGGTCACATGCCCAAAGTACGGATGAAATTGGCGCTTCACCAGGGTACTACTCAGTCTCTGGAAAACGGTTTAGTGACGACAATTTGAAGAGTTTCAGTACGCACAGCGCCAGCTCGGGATCATTTAGATGCTGGCCAGACATCCAATCTCCAAAGCGTGGCGATATTGTTGTATTCAAGAATGCGGGCACCGACGGTTTGACCCCAGCTTGCCAAGGGCAAGGGCACGTAGCATTTTTCCTCAGCGTGCCGCGCTCTGGTTGGGTACGAGTGCTTGGAGGCAATCAGAGCGATCCCGGAAGTGGCGGAGCTATAACCGTCGCTGAGATGCAAACCGGGCCGGGAAGCCGGTTTATGAAGTACGTTAGTCCGAAATGAGACACTCCCATGGGGCGGCGCAATTGTGTCGGATTGAGCTTTTTGGCAATCACAATATTCTGTGGCGCCTCGTCGAGCAAAGCTGATGGTCTAAAGCGAATCATCGAAGCTTCTTTCCGGAATGCGATTGTTAAGGTCGATGTCAGTAGCCAAACTCCGATCATAAAGGACGGAAAGAACCTCTGCTTATCTGAGGGCACCGGATTTCTTTTGTCCTCAAGATATGTAGCGTCCGCCGGCCATGTATTCGACGTGGATCGGGGCTGCGGCGAGCTAACTATCGTTTTGAAATCTAGACGTAACAACATTGCACGAGTTGCAAAGCTTGTTGCGTCGGCCGACGACGTCGCGCTCTTGGCTGTCGACGATCCTTTCGCGAGTCCAATGTGTTCTATTACGCTGATGGACGACGTCTTCAACTCTGACGGCTTTCGAATCGGCATACCAGGCGGGCTCCAAGATCCTGTCCCGAAGGAAGTTGTAATCGGAATGGATGGAGAGGAATGGAAGCCGCTCGTGCTACTGACTCCGACCCCGGCGGAGGAAGGTGAGAGTGGTGGGCCGATACTCGTTGACTTCAATGTCGTCGGGATTTTGAAAGCTAAGCATAAGCAATATACCGGCTACAGCTTCATGACGAAGGCGAGCCTGCTTCGGAAGATAATGCTCGAGCAACGGATCGCCTTAGATGGCTCGATTTGCAATCCCGTCAACATAAGGATGATTGGCAACGCTGCGAACGTTCGTGCCGACCACAGTCTGAGCGCTGAGGACCAAGACTTAGTTCTAAGTGCCATACAAAAAGCAGCGACAGCCAAGTCGGCGGGAGCCCAGGACAAAGTGAAGGTGGTGTCTGAGGGCTCATCTATTTCGATATCGGGTGTCCCTCACGTTGTCATTCGCCAGCAATGCACCAACATTCTTGGAGGCTTTCGCTATTGCGTCCCGAAACCAGAGATTCAGGACGATCCCGTCGCAGCCAGTGCGGCTGCAAACCAGCTTGCGTATGAGATCAAAAACCAAGCCGCCACTACTTTGTGGCGAGACCTCAAGAACTAACGTTGTCAATTTGGGACGAACTTTCTGCCGTCAGGGTTCGTTCCGATGTTTGCGGCCTCGACGAAGAATATAGCTATAGCTTGGGTTATCGGTGCGCAGAATTCTTGAGGATCGACTCGTCTTTTGAGCTTCTTTGCGAGTACGCATGCACAGACATCTTCGTAGCTACTCGGTTCGTTGCACCAAATATCCCCGCTTGCTTAGCGCCTTGATTCTATCCGCGCTACCTTGCGCCCCTTTGCTATCTACTGGTGTGCTGGCGGAAGCATTGAACCTTGGCCCGCTCGAGTCGCGAATGAGCATCTTCGGTGCTAATATTGATCCTACAGTCAACATATCTGCGGATATGCTGACGACAAGGGAAGGGCTTTACGTCAAGGGCGAGATCATCGCATCTCTGCGGGCGGATAAAGCTGCTGATCACTTGACCCAAATCAGTCGAAAAGTTCTGCCCCAGCAATTTCAGTTCAATTCTTGCACATTCGAAATTCAGAGCGCCACCTCGTTAAGCTTTACCGTTGTTGGAAACACTGGTGACCTTCAAGGAAGTTTTCATGTTGCGCCGCACGGCTGCTTGCTCGTGCCAGGAAATGTCTCAATCAGTATGCGATTCGCACCAGCCGTGGACCGGGCAACCTTACGCGTCCGCGTGGCTCGGATTAAGGTGGTTGTACCGTCGGTGTGGTCATTGGTTGGCTTCATCGCGAATAAGGATCCTTCGACGCTGATCGCTGCCGAGGTCAAAAGGATCGTCGAAGATTATAGATTCTCTATGCCGCCAGTCGATCACGTACGTGCGGCTCTCCAGGGAGCGAGTTTGGATCAAAAGGCAAATGAGCTGGTGGTTCGGATCCGGATGGATGCTCAAGTTGCGAAACCGGCCCTCCTTAGTATGTTGTTGAAGTCAGACGCAATCAAAGACTTCTCATTCAATTATCCTTAGCAATGCCAAGCAAACCATTTTCAAGAGCAAGTCGACGGGCGCAAGGCGCAAGATGTTCGCGCCCCGCTGAGCTACTAGCGACGCATGCAACCTCGCCGCAGCGAGCTTACAAGTGATGCCCCCGGTCGAGGAACCCGCTCATCTTGGGATCGGATAGCAGCGCCTCTGGCAAGCGCCACTTTTGGTCAGTCTTGATGCAGAACGATCTCCATATTCGATCCCGAACGCACCGCAGCGGTTAGTCTCCCATCCCAGGGGCGCCACCGATCGGACCGATCGCCGCAGCCATTTGGAAAGCTTTTCTTAATTTCCCCGATGATGCCGGTCATTGCGACCTCTATCATGAGATTACCGATTACAAGCTTTTCTACCTCGGTCGTCTCCCGATCAGTGAATCCGACGATCAGATTCACTAATTTCGGGGCGGCGCCGCCCGAATCAAACTCGATCAACATTTGGCCGGAAAACTTCTCTGAAAGCACTTTCGGCGGTCGCATGAAACAGCCGAATCTAATCATCTTGCCGAATGGCCACGATGCCAGCTTTGATGCGACATTCTCTCTTTGCGCCCCGTTGCTCGTAGGCAGCAAGTCGGGAGAGTCAAAGCTTTCAGTAGCAATACGTGCATCGAAGTAAGAGCCCAATTTCGTGGATCTTTGGTCGGGCGACATTTGCGGCAGACGAGCAAGCAAGGCCCCAAATTCATCCAGAAATCGCTCGATAGCGGTCCAGCGGAGACGATCCGTGTTGTCTCGTGTTTCAGATCGTGGCTCTGAGGAGTTTGTATCGACGTTGCCAACACGTGGTAACGGGTCGGAGATGTTGAAGGTCTTTAGCATCGCCCTTTCCGCTGCGTGCAGACATGGCTCCTTGAGCGTGTTGATAGTGCCAGCACCGAAGTCGCTGATGAGGCGGGCAAGCAATACCGCTCGTTCCTCTTCTGTAAAAACAACACGCAACGCATTTCGAAGGTTGGTACAACCTTCAACAGCGTTCTTGAGATCGGAGCTTGGGAGCAGCGATTTCCAAGCAGGAGCTTTCTGATCAAGATAGCTTGACAGATTCAGCGCCGTATTTTGCGATATTATACCATCAAAGGCGGCCCCAGAATTTTGGACCACATCACCTGCAAACTCCAAAAATACAGAACGTTTGCCTACCCGCGAGAGTATGAAGCTAGCTCCGCCGTCAACCTCCACGGTGATCGATTTCACATCTTTCTCGAAGACTATCTGCGGTTTTGAGGTTTGTACTTCATCGAATGATGACACGATCAAGTCAATGTCGGATTTGCTCTCTGACACTTTCGTACTGACGTTCGCTGCTGCTGTTACGAGCGCAGCGCCCTCTGGACCGCCTCCGACAACAAAGCCTATGAAGCGCGAGAATAGACGAAACGCTGCATAAGTGGCATCGGGGATTTTGGCCTGCTTTGATTGAAGAAGCTTGAACTTGAGTCGCAGATCGACGTCGAACGGGAGATTGGTTGCCACGAAATCATTGCACCCTGCGACCTCTGTGAGTTGTCCCGCAGCTTTCGTAACCTGCAGTACGGGAAACGTTGCGATAGCGGCAGGTGCTTGGTTCGCACCGAGTATCTTTTCCACTTCGACCGTAAGAGCCAAGTCGCGATCCTCGCGGATCAGGCCAATGTTCCAGGACTTCTCGACAAAACGTCGAGCAAATTGGAGAAGTCCAGTCGACTTGCAGTCGATTTTCAAGTCTGCGTAGTAGAGACTTTTGATAGTAGCAAACTTCTCCACTTTTTTTCGGGAGATCATTTGTTGAAAGTTGGACGACGAGACGACCGATGGTTTAGGATCAAAGCACGGCCAACGGAATGTGCATTCAGCCCGCGCTGAACTCGCGAAAAAGGAAAAGAAGAAGAGAGTAAGTATCAACTTCATGGCCGCCCCCATCCCCTAAAGAAAGCTCAATCATACAACCGTTACGGGTAGTTGGAAGGGGAGCGGAAACAATTTTTCTATGAAACGTTTTTCTACTGAAGGTGCTCATCGACGGGAGGCAGCGGCTATCTGGCTTTCTTCACAGGAGAGACGTCGCCTAGGGACATTGAAAATTAGCGCGTGGCCTGTCTCTCAGGCGATCTGAGGTAATGCGTCCGTTGGTTGCGGATATGGCGCGCGATCTTTTTCCACCTCGCGAGCGTGGTGGTTGTTTAAAGGCCACTTCACATCATACAGGCAGGCTCTTGGAAGAGGCCAATTGATGATTAGACCGCAATCAAGGGCACTTGCTAGCTGCGGGACCGTCGATTACGCCCCATAGATAAGTGTCTCCTGAGTATTGATACGACACAATGCTCTTGAGCTTGATCGATTCCCCGCGTTCTAAAACTCGGATCTCGCAATCATTGATGCCCTTGGCACGCTCAATCTTCGGTGGCCCTCTACGCACTCGGAGGTTGACTTTGGAAGTGGCAATCGAGATTTCTCTTGGAAGAGTTTTGCCATCGGCATTAGCAACTGATATCGCTTTTTTTAGAAACTCGCAGCCGAACGGAATGTCGCCTGAGTAGGTGTCGGCCTCGCACTTCGCTTGAGAGCGCGTTCCGACGTACACAACATTGCCGATTGTTTTCAAGCTTGCCAGTGTCTCTGGCGACTGTGGTAATTTTTGAGGCAATGCCTTTGGATGCTGAATAATCGCTTCCCTCTGCCCCTCTACGCTCGTGACCACTATCTGCAGTGCTTCAACAGCTTTCTTGTCGCACTCCCCGAGACAATAAGATGGCGGTACGGTGCCTTGTGAAGTCGGCAATTGATCCCGGGGAGCAACCAATTGTTGCACTCGAAAGCTCACTGCTTGAGTGAAAGCGAATATCGGTCGCGTTTTTCCTACTGGATATAGGTCGTAAAACACATGAGCAAATGGCGAACCAGCGGCAGCGCCCTTGCCTGGAAGGCTGTCGGCGGCCGCCTGATTGAAGTCGGCCGAAAAAAATAGAAGCGTATAACCGGAGTACCGCTCGATGACTTCGCGGCCTAGCCCGCCATCCTTAATAGGCCCCCTCAACTTTGTTGAGTAGGGATTGGTTCGGCACGCATCTATTACAAAAATTGTAGAACGTGGTGTCCTTTCATGAAGCTCTGAAACCATATCTCGCAATACCAGAAACTGATCTTTTAGAGCTAGTAAGCTATCGTCCGCCTTCGGCTCGGGCACGTCTAACGGAAGAAGGTAATTCAGGCCATTGAAGTCAATTGCATGTCCCGCGTAATAGATCAGGACATCATCCTTATCTTGGATGCTTTTGACAAACGGACCCCATTTATCTCGAAAATCTTTGCGGGTTTTAGCGGCGTCGTCGATGACTGTTAGAATATAGTCGTCTTGAAGCCGCGTCGTTATGAGTTTTAGGTCAGTTTTGACACCCGGCAATTTTGTCCAGCTGTATTCTGAAAAGCCGATGATAAGTGCTCGCTTTGCCGCATACGACGACTCTGTCGCGAAGTGCACAAATAGGAAAATTAGTAGCGCCTTTAACAATCTATCTTTCATGCATTCAACCCCTCCTTGAAGAGCAGAGCCTCTAGCTGCCGCCGAGTTGCCACGCCAATTACATCTGGGGTCGTCCAAAGCCTTCGCATCGCTAGGAACTGCTCAGGAATAGAACTAAAACTCTTGTCCGCCATCAATCGGCTAATGCGGCGCATCTCGGTATATCGAGGACCTACGTTACGGAAACTGGGCCCTCGATTGTAGACGAGCGAAACGAGAGCCCCCAAGGAATCATCGGACAGCTCATTTGCATTGCTCAAAGAGTTCAGAGTTGCTGCAACGTAGACTGGAAGAACCTTTTCGAGAAATTGGCGATTCGCAACGTCCCATGGCACTCTAATATTTGAAAGCTTGGGGCGAAGGTTATTAGCGTCGTTGCCTATGACGTCGCAGGCCATGCTTAGCGTTTTAATGTCACTGTCTGGTATGTAGCCTTTCCAATCTTCCTGGAGGAATTCCGGAGAGACATAACCAACGTCATACCCAATGCCAATTGTGATGCCCGAGGCACCCCCGGGCTTGATAACACCCTGGTATTTCTTTTCGTAAACAGACTTGCTGGTGACCTCAAACGCCACAATTAGATTTATCGATCTTTGCGATATCTTGCGATCACTTCTTTCTCGACTTCTTACGGTCCCCCGAGCGACAGGAACTTCTTCTTTCAATCTGCCGAACTCTTGGGTTTTAGCCAGCAGATTTTCGTTTGAAAGCAGCTTCGTGAATTCGACATCAAAGCCGTGAACTTGAGCGCTTGCGCAGCGATATCCGCTTGATACGAACAAACAACTCAGCGCCCCCCCTATGAAATAGCGCCTATCCAAAATCATTTTGCACCTGCTAAATACTGCTGTTCAACTAGGGCGCGAGTGTATGTTACCGCATCTCTGCTTGTCAAAACCAGCCAAGAGTAGCCTGGCGATATCCAACACGCGGTTACCGGTAGCTGGTTCGCCGTGGGCAGCGTCGCCATGAAGCCAACAATTGTGGGTGACAGGCATCGGCATGCGAACTGATTCGCAGTCTCTTCAAACATAAACGCTGATTTACGTTTGACGGGTCGGGTATTCTTTCACTTCTTCGAAGCCGTTGACCTTGCGACAGTCAGCCTTCCGGCGGCGTTTCGCGCATATCTCGCTTCTTCAACCATAGAAAGCTTCAGTGCCTCGAACTTGCAGGCGCAAACATTCAGGCCAACAACACGTCCCTTCTTTCTTGTAATTTCTATCATGTTGAAACCGCGCAAAGTATCTTCCCCGCGATGCACGGCCAACTCTCTTGTTGTCGACGCCGTGACTTCTAAGAACGATACTCCGCTGCGATCCTGCAACGTGCATAGATTGGCATGCACGTGCCCACTGAGGGTCACGATGCTTCCTAGGCCCTCGTCAAGGTTCTTGAGAAATACGTCTTGATTTTGGATCACTTCGGTCGGATCGCTGGACGTGAGCGGATGATGCATCAGGCCCACAACGATCGCATCCGGTGCGTCACTCTTCAGATTTCTCACCTCTGCGATCATTGACGCCATCGATCGATCGCTCACAGTCTTGGTGGGAACCGACCACTCGTTCAGATTCTCGCAAGTATTGTATCCAAACAATACGAGTCCAAGATGCCGATACACGCCAGACGTCCAAAACTGATGTTTGCCGGACCATTGATCCGATTTCAGCAGCTCTCGCGCAAACTGCCTGAAAGGAGCAAACGCATAAGGACGCAATTCAGAAGCCCCCAGCTTACCCGTAACATCGAGGGAACTGTTGCTCGGGCTTGAGCCTATCTCAATATGACTAGACCATCCCAAAGGCCAGCAAACGTCGTGATTTCCTGGAATGAGCAAGAATCGTTCTTCCGTCCAATTTGGATCAAGCTTCTTTGCAAACGCATTTAACCACTCTAAGGCGAGATCGTACTCGCTTGGTAACCCCCGATGAGAGAGATCTCCGGTAAGTGCGATCAAGTGGGGCGGAGCGTTCCACCTGCGAAACACTGCTTGCGCAGCACGCTCGGTTTCCGCCGCGAACGCCTCGGGCGCCTTCGAACCGAAGTGCATATCCGAAAGTTGAAGAATTCGAATCGCTTCATCAGCTTCCAGATCCATCGTCGAAAACTTGTAACGCTTGTTTATCTCGGCCTCGATCCACAATCGAATCAAGTGCCTTCGCTCCGCCTGCTCAAGCTCCTCCCACGTGAAGATCTGCGCGATCGTATGGGTACCTAGCGCCTGTCGGAGTCTGTCAAAGTTCGGCCCCCAATTACTACTTATGAGGAACACCGGACATCGGTTATTGACCATCTGCAGCATCAGTCCTGCATCTACCGACCATCTAGCAAGGACAAAGTCCATCAAAACGGCTTGGATATTTGCTGTCTTCAACGTCTCGACTAGATCGCCAGGTTTTTCCAAGAACAGAAGATCGAACTCTCCGGCAAGCAATTGATAAATCTCTCGTCTCTTCCTTGGCCCGGACCGAGCACTCTCCTCGAGCTCGTCATCAACTATAAGGAGTCTAAACTTCATCACGACCTCCGTGCCAAGCGAGTCCCGCAAGAGTCGGTATTTCTATAAACGTGTAGAAGATTCCAGTTTTCGCATCAGTCTTACAGGACACGCCGCCGCCTCCGAGATTTCGGATATGCAACGAGCTTACTGTTTCGCGTATCCCGCACTCCGTTACCTGGCCCTCGCCGACGCCTGAGCCCGCATTCGCCAATTCGATAGTGACGGAAGTACCGTTCTCAGCTGAACTAATCTTGGTCCACATATCAGCTACTCCCCCACTCGAGCCTGGCCAGGGACAACTAATCGGTTTAGTCGAATGGACAACATTTGAGAGAAGCTCAAGTATTGCCTGAAAAACGATGCTATCGCGATACACATATAGGGGCTTGTCCGGAGCACGGTCCGGTACGTGGACAATGTCCGGCGGCATTCGGCCAAGCCATGCTCGCGCGTAGGGCTGTTTCGACTTTACGTGGTCGTTCCACTTGTGGATCAGCTCGTAGATTGCGTCGTCGACCAGCTTCGCGTTTCTCTCTCTGGACGAAATTTCAACCGTTAACGCCGTATTGTAGCTGAGCTGTAGAGATGGTCTACCAACGAAAAGGAACTCGTAAATACTCTTTAGTTCGTCGCTCACCTCCGCTTGCGCTTCATCTCGACTTAGGTACGCAACAGCAGCCAGTGATGGATTCGTATCCGGAGCTAACTCACCAGAGTTAACCAGCTTGCGACTAATTTCCTCCAACCGATTGACAAACTGCAGAAGATGTCGCGAGTCTTTAGCAGGATCTAGACTAGTTCTTGCGACCATCTCAGGTGTAAGAGAGTTCAGTGCGCTTGCAAGTGCCCTTAGCATCAAAATCGTTCGGCTCAGCTCGCGCTCAGTTACTGGCGGTGCCGTCTTTAGCAGATCGATCAAAACGCCTCCGTGGATGCTCAGCTCGCTCCAGCCGAATACTTGAAAGATGCGACTGAGTGATTCTCTTAGGCGAGTGGACGATCTTCTAAGCACCTGGAACAGGCTCCAGCTCTTATGATCCTGTTGATTGATCTGATTTGTTCCCCTGGATGCATCAATCATTACTGCGGCGAGCAGCGCGTCATCATTAGGAAACCCGCCCTTCTCGACCTTCGTTACGATGTGTTGCCAAACGGTCGATACAGTCGACGAATCCAGTTGTAAACAAAGTGCCGCAAGGGATGTCGCGTTGTTGACCTCGGAACATTCCCAAAGAAGATCGACAATGCGATTTAGTCTTTCAATGCGATCCATAAATGACAGCTCCTCCCAAAAGAGGAATGTCTGTGCAACGATGATCTCGATTCTTGTTTGCACATCCATTGGGGACCCATTTCTAAATCGCCCCCCCTTCGCTTTCTGTAACGGATAGTCCTTTCGCGTAGTTGACCGACATATTTCCACTGCAATAGCGGCGCGGCTTGTCGAATAGTTATGGCGAACCCGGTGTTCTACCACTGTACCGTCGCCCAAGCGCTCCATGCCGAACCTCGTCCAATCGCCGTCTGGAATCGCTTTCGGTGATAATCCCTTTTCCATCGATAGCTGATCAACAGGTCGGACCGACCATGATTCAATCCATTGTTGTAGCCTTGCACGATGCAGACCCTCGGGCACGCGCGACTTGAAGTCTCTGCATCGGTCTAGCGTAGAGCACAACGGACAACGACCGTCGTAGCCTAAAGTCGGCACATCCCAGCGCCAGAGTCGAGGGTGATACTTTGTCTTTAGCTTTACGAGCCTTCTTTGATTCGGAGTGCCACGTCGGTCAACAAGTGCGAGACTTCGAATTTCGAGGAGCGCCCGCTTCGGAATGACGTCGATTTCCTTTAGCGCTTCCCACAGGCCTTGTATGACCTGCGTCAACTGCTCCATTGTCCGACCTGTTATCTCCCCATCGTCCAGCTGAACAATTAAACCGCCGTCCTTGAACCGTGCCCTTAAGCGCCCACCAAGTCTCTCGCGCTCAATAGGTGATATCATCAGCGGTGATACCGATGATGAGCTTGTTGCTTGCAATGAAAACATCTCGGGTAGATTGCCCGCACCACTTTGAAGTAGCCGCTTGAGCTTATCGGTTACCCGATTCCGTGGATAAACCACGAGGATGCCCTTATTTGTGAACTCCTTGCTCCAGCTTGTGAGGATCTTAGTGATCCACGGAATGACCGGCCCCTGCCCTCCGACTTCGAATTCTAGCGCCTGAGCCAAATCAACCGTGATCAGATCGTGGTGCCTGCTATACGTCCAATGTCCCATACGAAGGATCTGCAAACGCTGCCAGTAGTCGTACATCTCGTTTGGACTTGAACCATAGAGACTTTTTCCCAGCTTACGACTTGCCGGCGTATCAAACCTAGGAAGAGGTATCGACGATTCACCTCCTCTAATTAGGAACGCCGACCCTGCTATCCGCTCGAACCGCTGAAGGGGAACTCGAGGTGGCGTAGTGGGTGGCGTCCAGAGGAGTGCGACAAGGGAGCGAACAGCCGAGGTTGCCATCGGGTGCCTCATAAGGTGCACCCACCCCACTAGATTGACGTCAAATCGTCGTCCAATACGTTGGGACGTGCTTCCACTGACAAGAATACTACCCACGCCAACCGATTTTGAGTCTTCCGCCCAAGGGACTGATTTCATTCCGTCAAATGTCTCGAACTCGTCGCCGAGATACGACGACGTAATCGCGTCTGACGTAATAACTCTGTGTATTGCGAACGCGGCGATGGCCCTGCGAGCAGCTCGACGGGCGCTATCAAAGGCGGTCGACCACGACATGGCAATCGGAATATCGATGTAACCGACGAGCTCGATCGGTTCACCCGTAGAACTTGACCACACCACCGGCTCGTTGAGATATGCATCGCCGAGCGTTTCCCAAAACTGTTTAGTATCCGCATCGCGCAAGATGCTAGCCAACTCGGGGGCAGCGATTTGCGATTCGCTACCAAGAATGAAAGCTCTTGCTAGATCCTTGTCCGGCGTTAGATTGCCGATGCTCCCTAACACTTTGAACGCAGCGCATACCCAATCCTGAGTTATGCAGACGACGGTTAACTCTCTCGGTGAGCCCAGACTCTGATGCTGCAGTACGAGCGCAATATCAATGGCTAGTAGTGGTGATAAATCAGCATATATGATTGTTCTGACTTGCGCAGCGCTGGTTCTGATCGCCATTATCTCTTCGAGAACATCCGCTTTTCTTAGCGACCGCGACGGCCGAATTATCACTACTGTGCCAGAGATGCTTGCTGCGAACTCAGCGAAGCGTTTACCTCGGTCAAACGACTTATTGCCTTCTTCTCTTAGATCAAGAATGGAGAACTGACTAAGAAATACGGAGCCGCTCGTGGTCTCGAGCCTGTCTCTGACAGACTCGAGCTCTTCGTAAGACGGGCGATGAAAGAACTTCGGAAATTCCAATAATTGCTCTTCGCGTCCAGCTGGCGATGGTTCGAGTGCGAAGTGCAGTGCCGTTCCAGATAGACACTGGTCTACCTCTCCTCGAAAGTTGCGATATCCTGCTTTCAGCTCGATGCGTGGCCAAGGGAGATGCTCTCCCAGCCACTCACCGGAGCTATATACTCTCACAAAGTCACCGCGGTCACCGCTCGATCGATTTTGAAGCAACAGTCCAATATGCTGCAGGCCGGTGACCGTGGTTTTTCCAGCTGCCGCTCTATCTCTTTCTTTGGAGAGCGCTTCACTAAACAGCCTTGTACCAAGTTCTAACAGAGGCGCCTTGGCGTCTGCTGAAAGCTTGGTGGTCAAGCCACATCCAACATCACAGACAAATATCTCAAGCCACCCCGGCTGACGTGCTGCATTGTTGCGATTCAGGGCGGGGCAATGTTCGCGCTCCGCGGTACGTGCGGTACTCCATTTCAAGAACTCAAGACGGTCTTCTGGCGTCCCTGTTCGGATCCTAGCGAATACACCTCCGTAGCCATGCGCGTCTTCCTCGTTATAGGCGTGCTCAACTATATTATCTAATGCTTCCGCTAAGAGCTGTCGCAATTTGTGGACTATTGAAAGTCTCTGACGGCTACTATTTGGCATCCAGCGGTTAATTCCGATGACCGCCTCGTCGACCAGCCGATCAACAGTGTCCGCAATTCCCCTTCGGGCCTGGCCTGACATCCGCAGTACCTCTGCCTTGATGCATTCAGCATTTACGTAAGCCGGCAGAATCTTACTCTTCTGGATCTGCAGATCTAATTCTGGAAGGGTGTCAGTCGAAAAGGTCTGCCCTTGTAGCCGTAAGACCGAGAACGAAGAAAATAGGCGTGTGAACCCATGCAATGACGCAAATATCAAAAATCGATCTCGCTCGTTGTTCTTGATCGATCCGAGCGACGTTCTGACTGAAAGCGATGGTCTTCTACTTTTCTCCCGGCTAATCAAACACGCTATTGACAAAAGCGGCAGAGGGTCGGCCCAACGAGTGGTCGAAAAGTCCAAATCTACTTTGGAAACAATAGGAGAGCCCAGCAGGGTCTGAAGCCTGCCTCCAATAAATGCCCAATTATCATCTCGTAAGTCTTGGCCCAAATCCACAAAAAGGTGAGCGGGACTACGCAGCGTTAGCTCAGGAAATTCCATTGATCCCACCGATCAAAATATTCGGTAGATTGCACCACGACCTAAATGTACGCAAGGATTGAATGGCCCAATGATCCTACCTGCTTACCCCAGGGGCATGCCCGCCGTGGCGCAAAAGACCTGAACCAGTTAGCCCAAGCAGCATTCCGGTTCAGAGATTTTTCGCTACAGACTCCCGGCCACAAACATCGGCTCGATCCCGTCCACGACCTTCCGGACGATCCTCAATGGATTAGCTGTTCGACGAGCAGTGGCATTCCCACTCGATATCTTATTTCGGGCATTAGTATAGGATTGAGTTCCTTCACTCATTCTGAGATGGCACTCCGAGTGGTTAAGATGACAGCGAGAAGCCTGCTTGCTCCATGTTATTAGGTCGGCGTCGAGGCCGTCGGAGGTCACGCGAACAGCTTCTCTCGATGGCCAACGCTTTGATGATCGCTCCGATCATACACAGCGCAGTAGTTGATGCTGTTGTCTTCTTTCTCTGGCCTAGGAATATATCCTCTAGTTTGAGAGGACGTCATCATGGCAAGATACATCGCGTACTATCGCGTCTCGACGGAGCGCCAGAGCAAATCAGGTTTAGGATTAGCGGCACAGCAAAGAATCATACACGAATATGTGGCCAGCGCTGGATGCCTAATCGGCGAATTTCGTGACGTTCAGTCAGGTAAAAACGACTGTCGCCCCCAGCTACGTAGTGCTATCCAGTTGGCTAAGCGCGAGAATGCGAATATTTTGATTGCTCGACTCGACCGCTTTTCTCGTCGCGTCAGCTTTATTGCGAGCATCCTCGAGCAAGGCATCGGCCTCGTCTGTGCCGAGATGCCCAACGCTACGGACTTCCAGCTGCACATCTTTGCTGCCCTCGCACAGGAAGAGCGCCGACCAATTTCCGAACGGACGAAGACGGCATTAGCCGAGGCGAAACGTCAGGGCAAAATTCTCGGTTCAAATGGAAAGAATTTGGCCGCACAAAACCGCAGGGCCGCTGACGAATTTGCATCTCAGCTCAGGCAAAATGACCTTGCCCCCAAGTTTTATCCAGGTCTCAGTTCGTTCGGGCGGTTGGATTTGCCCATCCGGGCGGTGGTAGCGG